>CAVRZA010000003.1:0-298893 GCA_963725665.1 uncultured Actinomycetes bacterium
ACCACGCCGCGTCGAGCTTGCGTCCGGCGATGGTCAGCGGTAACGCGATGTTCTCCGCCGCGCTGAGCGTCGGCAGCAGGTTGAAGGACTGGAAGATGAAGCCGACCTTGTCGCGGCGCAGCTTCGTGAGGTCGCGGTCCTTGAGGCCGCCGACCTCGACACCGTCGATGACGACGCTGCCCGCCGTCGGGTCGTCCAGCCCCGCGAGGATGTGCATCAGGGTCGACTTACCCGACCCGGACGGCCCCATGATCGCGGTGAACTCGCCGCGCCGCAGGTCGACGTCGGCGCCTTGCAGCGCTTGGACGGCGGCATCTCCCTCGCCGTAGCGCTTGCTCACGCCGCGCGCGGCGACGACGGCGTTACGGCGCGCGGAGCGGGTCGGCCGGCCGTCGTCGCCGATGTGCGGCGGGTGCATCGGCCAAGGAGCCTCTTCCGCCACCGGGGCGGCAAAGGCCGGGGCGCCTGGACTGCGCGGCTTCTCTTTCGTGATGACTGGATTCATGGTGTCCTCCCACTGGTCGCGTCGCGGGACGCAACGGCGCTCCGCAGGCATGGTCGTCGTCTTGGAAGGAGGCTACGCGGCTGTTCCGCTGCGGGCGTCGCCCCAGCGGGGTCAATGAGGCGGTGCGACGGGGGCATCCTTCGCGGCCGCCGCACCCCGCAAGGGGCGGACGGCGTACCCCTGAAGTGGACGGTAGTGTGCACGCCTTCAACGCAGCTGCCCCCTCCTTCCCGAGTACGGTCAAGTAGAAGGCTATGCACCCGTGCGCGGAGACGCGCCCGCCGAAAGGACGGGCGTGAGACTCCCAGACTGGACAGTCTTTGACCTGGCTGGCCGGCCAGGTTGGGGCAGCAAGATGACACAGGCCGCGGCCAAGATCTCCGTGGAGTCCAGAAAGACCCCGGGGACAGTCCGAAGTACGTGGTCGGCTCGAGGAGCCCGCTCGGCTCACCAAGGAGGCGAGGGAACAACCCTCGCGCAAGAACGAGCCTTCACCGGTACAGGACCTCGGCCGTTCCTGTCCATCTGTTCTCCTAAGGGTGTAGAATACGTGAACGGAGGCGAACCCGTGGTTCGCGTCCCCGACGAGATGTCGGGATTCTGTCGGCGAGACGCCGGCGATCCCCCTGAGCAGGGGGTACCTGCTCCGCGACGAGAGGTCGCGCGTCAACCTTCAAGTAGCGGGTAGCTGCTTCCGGCGAGATGCCGGGATCGTGCCGGCGGGATGCCGGGCCTACCCCCGTGAGCACGGGCCACTTGCTCCCCGACGAGATGTCGGGCCTCGACCGCCGCAGTGCAGCGAGATGCTCTCTCTGGCGGTGTCCTTGCGAAGCCTCTGTTGGCGTCGCCGTGCCTTCTAGGCACGGTCGCCAAAGGCCTCGCGGTCACCGTACCAGCACGGAGTGTGAGGGCGATGAGCAGTCGGCGGATTACCCACAGACGTGAGCTCTCCCTTGTGCTGGTCAGTTTGAGGAGACAGCGTCATGTCCGGGAAGCCCGACAATCCCAAGACCACGCGCCAGGCACCGGTCGCGCCGGCGCGCACAATAACTCCAAGTAAACCGTCCTCTCAAGCCGCCTCTCTTGCGGTGCAGTGGTGGCCCATCGAGCGACCCATTCCCTACGAGAGCAATCCGCGCATCGTCCCGCAGCGGGCGATTGAGAAGGTAGCCGCCTCGCTGGCAGAGTATGGCTGGCGGCAGCCCATCGTCGTCGACAAGCACGGCGTCATCATCGTCGGCCACACGCGCCTGCTGGCGGCCAAGAAGCTGGGCTTGACCCGTGTGCCGGTGCACATTGCCGGCGACCTCTCAGCCGAACAGGCGCGTGCCTATCGCCTGACCGACAACCGCAGCGGCGAGGAGACGCGCTGGGACCTCGAGCTGTTGCCGGCAGAGATCGCCGGCCTGGCCGAGAGCGGCTATGAGCTCGACGCCCTGGGCTTCGACTCAGGCGAGCTTGCCAAGCTGCAGCTGGCAGCGCTGCCGATCTCCGTCGACGCGGAGGTGGTGCCCGAGCCGCCGGCGGAGCCCGTCACTAGGCCCGGCGACCTCTGGCTCCTGGGCGAGCATCGCCTGCTCTGTGGTGATGCGACGAAGGTCGACGACGTCGATCGCTTGATGGGCGGCAAGAGGGCTGCCTTGATGGCCACCGACCCGCCCTACCTCGTTAACTACGACGGCGGTAACCACCCACAGACCTGGGCCAACGGCGGCAAGGCGGGCAAGGATCCCACCCGCCACTGGGACGCCTACACCGACCACGAGCACTCGGTGGCCTTCTATGAGGGTTACCTTGCGGTCGCCCTCGAGCATGCTCTGGTCGAGCGTCCGGTGGTCTATCAATGGTTTGGCGCCATGCGGGCGCCGGTGGTGTTTGAAGCCTGGGAGCGGGTGGGTCTGCTGGCTCACCAGACCCTGATCTGGGTCAAGAGCCGCACCGTCCTTACCCACTCGCACTACATGTGGGACTACGAGCCCTGCCTCTACGGCTGGATCTGCGGCCGGCAGCCCAAGAGAAAGCCACCCGCCGAGGCGCGCGCGGTGTGGGCCATTGACTCCGTCGTCGAGGACGGCGCTGGCGGTGTGCATCCGACGATGAAGCCCCTGGAGTGCTTCCGGCGCCCGATCGCCTACCACACGGCTCCCGGTGAGCTCATCTATGAGCCCTTCGCCGGCTCGGGCACGGCGCTGATAGCCGCGCAGCAGCTGGGGCGCGTCTGCTACGCCCTCGAGCTCTCGCCGGCCTTCTGCGATGTCATCGTCACAAGGTGGGAGCGCTTAACGGGACGGAAGGCGGTGCGTCATGGCTAGGTCTTCTGCCGCCGAGGTGTCGCGCCGCGTCGATGCCGTCTATGACCTGCTTCTGCAGGGTGTCTCGCGGCGCGGCATTAAGCAGTACGCCGCCCAGCAGGGCTGGGCGGTCTCGCCGCGGCAGATCGCTACGTACCTCTCACGCGCGCGCGAAGAGCTCGCCGCCCAGGCGCAGCGCGAGCGCGCCGTGGAGTTGGGTAAGGCCCTCGAGCAGCTGGACCTGCTCTTCATGAAAGCTCTTGCGGCCGAGGATCGCGGCGGGGCGCTGACTGTCCTTCGCGAGCGCGTCTCCCTGCTCGGGCTCACACCCGCCGCGCGTCTGGAGCTGGCTGGGCCCGGCGGCGTCTCGGGGCCTAGCATGGCGGAGCGCTCGGAGCGTTTTCTGGCCGAGTTCGAGCGTCAGGCGCAGGAGACGAGTGGGGAGGAGGGGTCATGAACTACTCTCCCTTCGCTTCGTGAGCGTCTCCTGGCTCTGCCGCAAGAGGTCAGGCAGGCCTTTCTGCTCAGTCTGCCGCCGGCGGTGCTTGCCGAGGCGCAGTACGACTGGCCCTTCTGGGCGCGACCCGATCAGCTGGAGCCGCCGGGGCCCTGGCGCACGTGGCTCATGCGCTCGCGGCCGCGGCGCCGGCAAGACCCGCGCCGGGGCGGAGTGGGTGCGCGCCAAGGCCGAGGGTGGCATCTACAGCGTCTGCACCTGGTGGGGCGCACCGAGGCCGACGTGCGCGACACCATGGTCGAGGGTCCCTCGGGGCTCTTGACCATCAGCCCACCGCAGAGTCGGCCACGCTACCGGCCGCGCCTGCGCCGCCTGGAGTGGCCCAACGGCGCTCTGGCCCTGCTCTACTCGGCCGAGGAACCGGACCGTCTGCGCGGCCCGCAGTGCGAGGCCGCCTGGCTCGATGAGCTGGCCTCCTGGACCTACCCGGAGGCCTACCACAACCTCATGTTCGGGCTGCGCCTGGGGGTCGATCCCCGCTGTGTGGTGACCTCCACGCCGCGGCCGACCAAGCTCATCCGCGAGCTGATCGCGCGCGCAACGACGGTGCAGACGCAGTCCTCGACCTACGCCAACCGCCACAACCTGGCGCCGGCCTTCCTAGAGCAGATCCTCTCCACCTACGACGGCACGCGCCTGGGACGGCAGGAGATCTACGGCGAGATCCTCGACGACGTGCCGGGGGCCCTCTGGAGCCACAGCGCATCGACGAGCTGCGCGTGGTGCGAGCCGCCCGAGCTTGCAGCGCCTGGTGGTGGCGGTCGATCCTGCCGTGACAAGCGGGCGAGGAGGCCGATGAGACGGGCATCATCGTCGTCGGGCGCAGTGAGGATAAGCAGGCCTACGTGCTGGCCGACCTCTCGGGACGCTACCCGCCGACGGTGTGGGCCAAGAAGGTCGCCGATGCCTTTCGCCGCCACAAGGCCGATGCCGTCATCGCCGAGGTCAACCAGGGCGGTGAGCTGGTCAAGGACATGCTGCGCCAGACCGACGCAAGCCTGCGGGTCAAGACGGTGCACGCCACACGGGGCAAGTATCAGCGCGCCGAACCGGTGGCGGGCTTCTATGAGCAGGGGCGCGTGCACCACGTGGGCACCCATCCCGCCCTCGAGGATCAGATGTGTGCCTTTACCACCGACATGGACCGCGCGCGCGACGGTTCGCCCGACCGCGTCGATGCCCTGGTCTGGGGGCTCACCGAGCTGCTGGTCACCTACCGCGGACCACAAAGGGCCCACGTGATCGACGGCTTCACCGGCAGGCGCATTACCTGAACCGGGAACGCTGCGCTGGCGAAGAGCATGGGACGAAGGGCCCCGGCTCGCGCAAGGCGAGCCGGGGCCCTTCTTGTCGCCCTGCACCATCGAGCGATCGGGCGCCAAGAGGTTGCTCAGCCCACCTCCGTCGAACGGCTCAGACGGGCGCCTTCGCCGCCGACATGTTGCCGACGGGCGACGTCGGCGAGCTGATTCAATGGACGTCATCGTGCTCGAGACAGCCCCCAATAGCGCGGCGTTTGGCACACAATGGGCCAGAAACCCCCCGATTTACTTCGCACTTTCGCCGCCAATCGGCCTCTCGGAGAGAAGAAAGACCTGCACAGGGCGATGTTGGCGGGGTGGCAAGGGGGCTGAAAACAGAAGTAGATTGAAGAATAATCTCTTCCTCAGCTTCTTCTGGCCCTGCCCATGACCACTGCAAAACCTCTCTATGAAAAGCTGTCCCCATGCAACTCCGCATCCCCGCTTCACGGAGCGCGGATCTGCCGGCGAGTGGTGCTCATCTCTCTATCGCCTCCTTGGGCGGGAGGATCAGGTCGGGTGGGAGCTTACCGCGGTGGCCCATCTCCAACAGGGGTCGTCTAGGCGACCAGAGGTTTTGCGGGGCCTGCCGGGGCAAACGGTTGGTTGCGGGTGAGCATGTACCAGATCGCCTCGGCCAGCTTGCGGGCGATCTCCACGTGGGCGACCTTGGCGCCGCGCTGGCGGCCGAGGCGCTGCTTGGTGTGCGTGTAGTGAGCGGCGTAGGCGGGGTGGCGACAGGCGTGCACGGAGGCCTCGATCAAGGCCCAGCGCAGGTAGGCGGGACCGTTCTTAGCCAGCGAGCCGCGGTAGTCCTTGGCGCCCGACTGGTAGACGCGGGGGCAGAGGCCGCTGTAGCCGCAGAGCTTCTTGGGGGAAGCGAAGCGCTCGATCTCGCCGATCTCTGAGGCGATCGTGTAGCTCAAGACCCAGCCGATCCCGGGGGCCGTCATGAGCAAGGGCACGTAGGGATGGTCGGCGCCCAGGGTGCGCAGCTCGGCCTCGCAGTCAGAGATCTCCTCCTCGAGCTCCTCGATGAGCCGCAGGCTGGCCTGTGTGGTCGCAAGCCAGGACTCGGGCAGCTTAAGGCGCGCCAGCAAGCGGCGCCCCGACTCACCGAAGAGGTCGGCGACGGGACAGGGGCACCCAAAGGCAAACAGTGTGGCGTGGATGCGGTTCTTTAAGGCTCCGCGGTGATGCACGAGGTGCAGGCGAAAGCGCGCCCGCTCGCGCTCGGCGCGCACCCCCGGGGAGGGCAGCCAGATGGCCGGCACCAGATCGAGGCGGGCAAGCTCGGCGAGCACCCAGGCGTCGATGCGGTCGGTCTTGCAGGCCAGGGGCGCCATGCCCTTGACCCTTTGGGCGTCGGCGACTGCGACCTGCCAGCCGTAGAGTTCGAGGGTGTCGTGGATGAAGCGGGCGCCGTTCATCGACTCGATGGCCGCCCGCACGGGCTCGCCGTACACGGCGAGACGCGTCGCCAGGCCGCGCAGGCCGTCGCCGTCGGGCGGCGAGGCTGTGACCGCCACCCTCTGGCCGTGCTCATCGAGCAGGCAGACATCGAGACGCTTCCTTGACAGGTCCAAACCGGCGTACAACATCTCTGGGGCCTCCTTGGTTGCTCCGTCGGTGACACGCGGAGCTTGCCACCCATGGGGGCCTTTTTCATGGCATTCCATCACCGGTTCGACTCCGGTCGCCGCCTCCAAAGATCTCGCTGCACACCGCCAGTCCCGAGTCCCGGATTCTCTCTCCAGTTGGCGCGATTGCCGACGCATCGGCCGACAACATCGTCGGCAAGTGGCTGGTATCTGGCCGCAAAGACCAGGTCTGTGAGGCTAACGGTCAAGCCCGCGCACCAAGGACTATGCTTCAGCGTAGCCGGGATGGCGTGCGAGTAGGTGTCTAGGGTGATCGAGACGGTGGCGTGCCAGAGGCGCTCGGAGACCGGCTTGGGGTGGATGGCCGGGACGGGCTCCCCGCCCCGAGGCAACGGTTCTCCCCCGGCTCCTCATGAGCCCTTAACAATGAGGTTGCACAATGCCTTGGACTGCACGGCTGAAGGAGGGAAAAGATGGTGAGCGTACCGTGTCTGCTGAGGCCTGTGCGGAGCCTACGGACTCAGACTCAGGGAGCTGCCTAGTGTCGACCAAGACGCGCACCATCGTCGTCACCGGCGACGTGTCCATCGACTGGCTGCTGCTGTCGTCGCCCAGTGGCGGCCGCGGCGCGGTCGACATCATCTGGATGTGGGGCGGCGCCTACCCCTGTCGCGCCCTTGTGAGCAGCGGCGGCGCGGCCGCACACGCGGACATCCTGCGCAGTGCGGTGGCAGCGGCGGGTCGAGAAGATGTGAAGATCGTCGGCCCTGAGGTGCCCGCCGAGGCCCTTTCCTCGCCCCTGCATGCGGCCTTTACGCATACCTTTGCTCGTCTCGAGCCGTTTCGCCGACAGGCGGGGGTCGCCGGCGCCGAGGTCTGGCGGATCGCCGAGTTCATGGGCTCCGATCCCGCGCGCCAGGCGCCGGCTGCCATTGCCGAAGCGCCCCCTGGCATCGTCGACACCCTGATGATCGTCGATCACGCCATGGGTTACCGCGACGGCGTCCCCGGGCTTGCCGAGTTGCTCGCCGCCGGCCCGCGCACCATAGTCTGGCAGACCGGCGCGCCGCTGGCCGGCTCACCACTCGCCGACCTTTTGCTCGACGAGCACGCCGGCACGCTCACCGTCATCACCTCGTCCGACGAGCTGCGCAAGGCGGGCGCACAGGTCGGCTACGCGCTCTCCTGGGAACAGCTCACCGAGGAGATCCTGGCTGCCGTCAAGGCCCACCCGATGTCGCAAGCACGCCGCGTGATCGTCATCGTGGGGGCCGTCGGGGCGGTGATCGTCGAGCGCGACGGGAAGGACATCCTCGTCTTTGATCCGCGCTCCCAGGAGAGCGACTGGAGCAAGCGCTACCCGGGCGTCGGCGCCGCCTACGGACGCTGCATCGACGCGGCGGTGGTGCTCGATGTGGCGGGCGGCGGCGCGGCCGCGCCGGTCGAGTCGCTCAAGCGTGGCCTCGCCGCCGCTCGCGCCGCGCACATCGCCGGCTTCCGCATCGAGCCTGACCGCGGCGTGGCTGCCAACCCCTTCCCGCTGCATGAGGTCGCCCAGGCGCTGCTGCGCGACAGCGGGGAGTTCGCGAGCGTCGTCTACCGGCCGGCCGCGGGAGCCTCGATCCTCGCTCAAACCTACGGCGAGGCGGTCCTGGCCGAGGTCGCGCTCACAACCGCGGTGAACGGCAGCGTCAGCCTGCCCCACGGCATCCCCGTGGAGAACGTCGGGGCCTGGTCCTCGGTGGACAGGACCGAGATCGAGAACCTGCGCAGCGTGCGCAACATCATGGAGGAGTACGTTCGCCGGGGGCCAGGCGGAGGTCATGTGCGGCGACCCCTCGCGATCGCCGTCTTCGGTCCGCCGGGGGCCGGCAAGACCTTTGCCGTGAGACAGCTGGCGAGGGTCCTTCTGCCGGGCGGGCTAAGGACGCTCGAGTTCGACCTCTCGCAGCTGCACTCCGAGGCCGACCTCCGTTCTGCCCTGCACGAAGTGCGCGACGTCGCCCTGGAGGGCGAGCTGCCGCTGGTCTTGTGGGACGAGTTCGACTCGCCGTTGAGCGGCGAACCGTTGGGCTGGCTGCGCCACTTCCTTGCCCCCATGGAGGATGGGCGCTTCCGCGAAGGAACGAGCTTCCACCCCGTTGGGCCGGCCATCTTCGTCTTCGTGGGCGGCACCGCCGCGCGCTTCGACGAGTTCGTGGCCAGCGCCGACGAACGCGCCGCGAAGGTCGCCAAGAAGCCCGACTTCATGAGCCGTTTGCGTGGCTACGTGAACGTGATGGGCCCCAACCGACAGAACGCCGACGACGTCGCCTGGCCGCTGAGGCGGGCCCTGCTTCTGCGCTCGCTCGTCGCGCAGCGGGCGCCGCAGATGATGCGTGCCGAGAGGGACGCCGCGCGTCTGGACATCGACGAGGGTGTGTTGCGCGCCTTCCTGCTGATCGGAGAGTACATCCACGGAGCCCGCTCGCTGGAGGCCATCCTCGAGATGAGCTCGCTGAGCGGCAAGCCGCGCTTCGAGCGGTCGAGCTTGCCGGCGCACCAGCAGTTGGCCGTGCACGTGGACGCGAGCGCGTTCCTGAAGCTCGTGCGCGCCTGATTCTTGGAGAGAGAAAGTGGGTGATGACCTCGGGGTGCTAGGCGTTACCGTCTTCCTCGGTGAACACATAAACGGCGCCTCTCCCGACTTCGGCTGAGCTGGTGGTAGAGTACGGGTGCCCGTCGCAGATGCTTGGTATGGCGAGGCGTGGCACGGCAGGCAAGGTCAAGCGTGGTGTGACACGCCGAGGCGCGACAAGGTAGGCACGTCTTAGCACGGCTGGCTTGTCTGCAATCTCCCAAGCTGCGGCGGGCTTCTCCTTGCCCGGAACGCACAGCGGTCGGCCTGCACACCGCTTGCCCGGCGGGCTGCCTGCGGCAGATCGAGGGCGGCCCGGCGCATCGGCCCCGAGCCGGCCGGGCGACGGCGAGAAGGGACTAGCATGCCGAGCCGCAAGGCAAAGCCGCGCGAGAAGAAGAGGGACCGTCCCTTGGACCCCTCACGCCGTCGCTACTGCCACTTCTGCAAGGAGAAGATCGACGAGGTCGACTACAAGGACTCCACCGTCCTGCGCCGCTTCATCAACGACAAGGGCAAGATCAAGCCGCCGCGCACTACTGGCTCCTGCCGGCGCCATCAGCGCCAGGTCGCCCTCGCCATCAAGCGCGCCCGCGAGATGGCGCTGCTGCCCTATGTCATGGCTGGCGGCGGGCTCGACAGAGGCGGCCGCCGACGTCGACGATGAGGTCACGGAGATCGCAGAGTGCGTGCTCCCTCAGGGCCAACGACCCTCTCCCCCTACGGACTTCGCCCTCGCTTCCTCTGCCGGGCGGCCCCCTCTGCCGACACCCGGTTTCCCTCGTAGGGAGAAGAGCATACAGTGAGGCAGCTGTTTGCGCTGTGACATCCGTCGTAAGCAGCGCATCGGAGAAGAGCGCGCATCGTTGCCTCGACAGTCGCCGCGGACACGCTCATGAGGCGAGGAGTTCAAGGTGGCGCAAGGCAAAGTGAAATGGTTCAGCACACAGAAGGGCTACGGCTTCATCGAGCAGGAAGAGGGCAAGGACGTGTTCGTGCACGCCAACGAGCTTGCCCCGGGAGTGGGGACGCTTGCTGAGGGCCAGGCCGTCGAGTTCGAGGTGACCGAGGGCCAGAAGGGCCCGCAGGCCGTCAACGTGAAGCCTGTCTGACGCAAGCTCGTGCGCGCCCGCCGGGCCGGCCTTCGCCGATCCAGCGGGGCGCTTCTTGTTCTCTCCACCAGCCTCGTTGACTCCTTGTGCCCTGCCTGAAGGAGCGTTGACTGGATAGGCTTGACGAGGTGGCTGTCGGTCTACTTCCGGGACCGCCGCCATGAGCCTCGGTATGTCGACGTGGAGAGCGGCACCCTAGTCGAGAAGCCGTAGGCCATCGCCACGCATCGTGACCAATGAGAGTCGGCCGAAGTAGCAGAACTTCGCATGGCAGCGGACGAACGAGTACCATATCGGCTGCGTTCACTCAACTGGGGGAGCATGATGGCGGACTGGACTGAGGACGAGAAGCGCGAGTTCGAGGAGTACCACCGTAAGGGCAGGGAGGACGCCGCACGAGAAGCTGCCAGGTCCGAGGAGTACCGCCGTAAGGGCAGGGAGGACGCCGCACGAGAAGCTGCCAGCATCAACGCGGGTGATCTCGTGGACAGCCCGGACGGCCCAGGTATCGCCATCGAGGAGCAGGAGGGCGGGTTCTTGGTCAAGCTGGAAGCCGACCTGCCCTCAGAGAGGCTGGGCACATTCGTCAGTGGGATGTCCAGGCAGGGTGCCTTCTATGTCCCGCTGAACCTGCTGAGGAAGCGCAAGTAGGCATCAGCGCTCCGGTTCAGGACAACCCCTCGACGACCCTGCCAGCGCCGCAGTCGGCGTCATAACGAACGTGCCGACCCGGGAAGCTAGATCCTGCTCACCAGACCGGTCCTGATCCATTCGACAAGCGGATATAGGAATCGCGGTTCGCCGCACATTTCTGACGCAGCCCCTGTTTCTGGGCATCGTGACAGCGGCGCGCTGAGTGATTCCGCATCCTTAGTGAGGTGAACGCAGCGCCTAGGTAGCCCGCTTTCGAAACGGCGCCGGGCTGCCGCTTGCCGCGCGTTCTATTGACTCAATCCCGCACCGTCAGCGCTCAGCACACCATTGACATGAGCTTCCAGTTTATCCCCGCCCTCGTTTTCCGTGGCGGCGGCCCGGCCGACGGGAAGCCGAGCTGGACGAGTGGGTAACGACCTACAATCAGGAGCGCCCCCACCAGAGCCTGGGCATGAGCCCGCCGGCCAAGCGCTTCGCCCTGACGGCGCCTTCGTCCGCGCCGCCGCTCAGGCTGGCGCAGGAGCTGCAGGAGCCGCCTGCGCAGAGCGACCTGCAGAGGACGCCACAGGTCACGCGCCGCGTGAGCCGAGAGGGCAGGATCAGCCTGGCTGGCTTCGTCTACCACGTGGGCACCTGGCTTGGCGGTGAGACGGTCGCGGTGACGATGCGCGATGGACTGCTCGAGATCTGCCATCGCGGCGTGCTCATCGCCTGCCACGCTCGCCGCCATCCCCTAGAGGCAGAACCGAGGGTCTGGCAGCAGCGCCCTCGCGCCCAGCGACTACGGCCGCAGACCGCAGGCCGGCCGGTGACCCGCAAGGTGGGTTCGGGTGGGGAGTCTGCTTCGCCGGTGCCGGCTACCGTGTGGGCAACCGCTACCGCGGCGAGCAGGTCGAGGTGCGCGTGGTCGGAGACACGGTGCAGATCTCGCAGAAGGGAAAGCTCATCCGCACGCACGCCGCGCGCCACGACCGCGAGAAAGAGCACGGCGCCTTCGCCAATCCCGCTGGCCGCCCCTCGAAAATCAACAGCTACGTCAGACAGAAGCCTGCGGGAGGTGTAACACAGCTACCGGAGCCACTCTGTAACGCGGGTGGTGGAACTTGAGGACCTGTGCTGCTAGGGCCAGCGCGTCGTCGCCGATCGTCTGGCCGGGCTTCGCGCTTGCAGACTTCGGCCCCCGTCGCTTACGCGGAAGGTGGCCCTGGGACTAACATGAGAAGTGGGCCAACGAATGGAGTCTGGTCAGTTATCAAGCCGCCGGCGGCTGAGGCGAGGTGTGGAGGCGATGACGAGCGAAAGAGAGACCTTCGACCTACGCGCCGTGGCGCCCACGCACCACTGGCATACGCTCGATGACGGGCGCGTGCAGTGCGATGTCTGCCCCCGCTTCTGCAAACTGCGCGAGGGCCAGCGCGGCCTGTGCTTTGTGCGCGCCGATCACGGCGGCGCGATCGTGCTGACGACCTATGGACGCTCCAGCGGCTTCTGCGTCGACCCCATCGAGAAGAAGCCGTTGAACCACTTTCTCCCCGGCACGCCGGTGCTGTCGTTCGGCACCGCCGGCTGCAACCTTGCCTGCAAGTTCTGCCAGAACTGGGACATCTCGAAGTCGCGCGAGACGGACACCCTGATGGACCAGGCCAGTCCCGAGACCATCGCGCGCGCCGCACGTCGTCTCGGCTGCAAGAGCGTGGCGCATACCTACAACGATCCCGTGATCTTCATGGAGTACGCGATCGACGTGGCCAAGGCCTGCCGCGCAGACGGCATCAAGTCGGTGGCGGTGACGGCCGGCTACATGAACGATGCGCCGCGGCGCGAGTTCTTCGAGCACATGGATGCCGCCAACGTCGACCTGAAGGGCTTCACCGAGGAGTTCTACCGGAAGCTCACCGGCGCCCATCTCGCGCCGGTGCTCGAGACGCTCGAATACCTGAAGCATGAAACTTGCGTGTGGTTCGAACTGACCACGCTGCTCATCCCCGGCCACAACGATTCGGACCAGAAGCTCACCGAGATGAGCAAGTGGATCGTCTCCCATCTCGGGCCCGATGTGCCACTGCACTTCAGCGCCTTTCATCCGGACTGGAAGATGCGCGACGTGCCGTCCACCCCGCCTGCGACGCTGAAGCGTGCGCGCCGCATCGCCAAGGACAAGGGCGTGCGCTACGCCTATACGGGCAACGTTCGCGACGAGGCCGGTCAGAGCACCTACTGTCACCACTGCGGAACGAAGCTGATCGGGCGCGCCGGGTACACCATCACCGCCTGGCATCTCGACGCCGACGGCACGTGCGAGAAGTGCGGCACGGCTTGTGCAGGCGTGTTCGAGGCGCGGCCCGGTGACTGGGGGGCTCGTCGCCAGCCGGTTCGCCTGGCGAACTTCATTGCCTGAGCGAGATGGAGGCCGGCACCTCGTAGTGGAGCGGATTCATGTCCAACGGTAGCCACGAGATCATCAAGCGCGAGGACCTCCGGAGCCGCACGCACGTGTTCCGCGACCGCGCCCATGCCGGTGCGGTGCTTGCCGAGATGCTCGCCTCGCACTTCGAGAACCCCCCGCACGCGGTGGTGCTCGCGATCCCGGCCGGGGGCGTGCCGGTGGCCGCCCCGATCGCCGAGCGCCTCGCCCTGCCGCTCGACCTCGCCGTGGTCAGCAAGATCACGCTGCCCTGGAACACCGAGATCGGCTACGGCGCCGTCGCGTTCGACGGCAGCGTGCACCTGAACGACCGGCTCGTGTGCCAGTGCGATCTCAGTGAGGCGCAGGTAGAGGCTGGGGTCGCGCGCACGCGCGAGAAGGTCGCGCGACGCAGCGCCGACCTGCGCGAGGGCCGCAGCTACGCCGCCGTCAGCGGCGCGGACGTGGTGCTGGTCGACGACGGCCTCGCCTCGGGCTTTACCCTGCGCGCGGCGATCGCCGCCGTGCGCGCGGGCGGCGCGGCGACGATCACCATCGCGGTGCCGACCGCGCACGAGTCCGCCGCCCGGGCGATCGCCGACTCGGTCGAGGCGATCTACTGCCCCAACGTGTGCGCCGGCCACCGCTTCGCGGTGGCGGACGCCTACGAGGCGTGGTCGGACGTCGACGAGGAGACGGTGCGCGCCATCCTCGCGGACTTCCGTCTGCCGGCAGCGTCGTGAGCGCGCTGCGCTGGGGCGCTTTGTCGCTGGGATGGGCATTGGGTCGTCAGGCATGTTCGCCGGAAACCATCGGCTCCAGCGGGGCCTGAAGGGTGCACTTATTGGGCCGACCTGTGCACTATGTCGACCTGAGACCCGGCCTGATGGCTGACGGCTATGTCAGGGGCGGGTTGCCGGAGTGGCTGGCCTTCGACTTGGTCACGGCCGATGCCTACCGCGCGGCTGGCCATCTGTCGGAGGTGACCGACGTGGTGGAGAAGGTTGGGAGGAAGAAGCCGCCCATCGCTACCAGGTCGAACTGTGAGGCAGCTGAGACGTGGCTTCAGGGGTGTTGCGCACGGTACCCTACGGCGACCTCCTCACGGCCTCGGCAGAGCGTTTGGGCCTTGCGCTCGCCCAGGGGGACCTTGCGGCTGCGCTTGCAGCCGAAGCCGACTGGATCAGTGAGGTCCTGCCGGTGAGCCGCGAGCAGTGGCTGGAGCGTGTCACGTCGCTCATGGAGATGCCCCTGGCCTTGCCGCGTACGCTGCCCCAAGTGCTGGGCCGCTACCAAGCGCGGGTGACGGAGCTCCTCCACACGGTGGAGACTGCCTCGGGCGTCCGGGAGCAGGGCGATATCCTCGAGCTCGCGGCAGGAGTACCGCGGGCCATTGCCCATGCCGACCACCCCGAGGAGTTGGAGACCTAGCACCTGCGGGCCAACAGCCTACGCGCCTCGTGACGCACACGGATGTCCTCTAGCTGCACCACGTCTCCGGACGGACCAAAGGCCGAGCACCGCTGAGTGCTTGTCGGCAGGTCATTGGTGGCGAGGCTGCTGAGCAGGAAGAAAGGCAGTCAGACATGCCTGGCGGTCATCTGCAGGCCTGCATCGCAATGCAAATCGAGGCATCTGCTGCCGCGATGCTGACCAATCTCGCCGCCGCGTCGTCAGGTGCTACGCGCCATCCCCCAGCAGACGCCGGATCGCCCGAGCAGTCGCCGTGCGTGCCGGAAGGGGGGGTGACGCAGCAGCGAAGGCCTGTTTCGCTTCGCCCACAGGTCTCGCAGCGGCTCGCTGGCTTGCTCGTTGCGGTGTCCCAGGGGCGGCGCCGCCCTTCCAAACGACCGTCGCCGTCCGGCCGGCATCTCGGCTGGCGCGCTACACGGCGGAAGACGAGTCGCTGCCTCCCAGCGGCCTCACGCGCGAGAAGCGCTCGACGCGCAGCGGCCACAGATCGAGGGTCGGGCGTTGACCGGTGACGATCTGGGAGACGAGCTTGCCGCTTATCGGGCCGAACTTCAGGCCGTTCGTGTTGTGGCCCGTGGCGAGGACCAGGTTCTCGTGCATCGGCGAGCGCCCCACGATGGGGATGCCGTCGGGCGTGAGCGGGCGAAGGCCACACCACATCGACAGCGGATCTGTGTGCATCTCTTCCAGGAAGTCCGCCGCCCCCCTGCGGATGCCCTCGAGGCGCTTGTCCAGCAGCCTGTGGTTGATGCCGGAGAGCTCGAGCGTACCTGCCAGGCGCAGCTCATCCCCGTAGGGGGTTGCGCAGACGCGTGCCTCGCTGAGATACAGGGGCAGGTTCCCGGGGACTCCCTCCGGCCTTCTCACCGTGATGCTGTAGCCCTTGCCGGCCTGCAGTGGGATCCTCAGGCCCAGGCGGCCGGCCAGTTGCCGCGACCAGACGCCGGCCGCCAGCACGATCGTCTGGGCCTCGAACGTGCCGCGAGTGGTGTGCACGGCGCAGATCCGGCGGCCGAGGGTGGCGAAGTCGAGGACCTCGGTCGAGGTCATGAGGGCGCCGCCGCTCTCGCCAGCGAGGCGCACGAGCTCGCGCGTGAAAGCCGCCGGCTCCACCTTGGCGTCCTCGGCCACAAACGTGCCGCCCACGACGCCCGACGCCAGGGCGGGGACTCGCTCCCGCAGCTCAGCGACGTCGACGACCTCGGTCTCGATGCCGAAGGACCTTAGAGGCGCGATGTCGTCCACTGCCGCGCCGAAGGCCCCGTCCGTCCTATACAGGGTGAGGAGACCGCTAGGCTCCCAGCCGCCCTTCATGGTGCCGGCCTGGTCGAGCTCGATGAAGAGCCTTAGCCCTTCGCAGCCGAGGTTGCGCAACACGGGCATTCCCTTTCGCATGGGTCCTTGCCTCGAGGCGGCCACGAAGCGCAGCAGCCACAGAGCGAGGGCCGCGCTGAGGCGCGGCTTGACGTAGAAGGGGCTGGAGCTGTGGAGCAGCCACTTGAGGCCTTGGCCGACAACGCCGGGAGAAGGAAGCGGGTAGATGAGGCTCGGGGCGACCAGGCCGGCGTTCGCGTGCGTGCTCCCCGACACGGGGCAGACGACCTCCGCACGCTCGACGAGAACGACCTCTCTGCCTGCTTGCGAGAGGTAGTAGGCGCAGAAGGCTCCGATGATGCCGCCACCGATGACAAGGACGTCGACCTTCACAGCTCACCCCGAGACGATGGCCATGCCAAAGCCAGTCCGCCCACCACTCTGCCCCTCAGCGCTGAGTAAGAGTGGCAGCGTCCTTCTCACCTCTCAGTTCAGGCGCAGCGTGAGTGTGATCGTCCCCAGTGTATGGCTCACCGGCAGGTAGCCGGGGAAGGCCAAGGTCAGCTGATGGACGAGCCAGTCGCTCATCGTCGCCCCGATGTTGGCGATCCGCACCCAGTGGCGGCCACGCGTGGTGAAGCGGCTGACGTGCTTCTGCGAAAGGTCGAGCACCGTAATCGTGTGGCGCCCCAGGGTGCTGTCAAAGACGGCGCTGACCGTCGCTTTCGTGTCCAGGGTGACGCGCAGCCCGGTGAACGACAGCACGGTCCAGGCGCTCATCGTCTGGCGGCCCCACATGACGAAGCCGCCACGCAGCGACACCGAGGCCGCCAGGCTCACCGGATTCAGGCTGGCCACCCTGAGCGGGAAGGCGAAGCGGAAGGCGTCGTCGGTGAGCCGCAGACTGGCCGCAGCGAGGGCAAGCGGCACCGCACCGCCACTGAAGAGGTCCTTCGACTGGCCGGGGTCGCTCAGCAAGGTCATGCTGCCCCCCTTGACCAGCAGGCGAAGCGGCGGCGTGGCCGAGGGCGCAGGCGCCGGTGAGGAGGCTCGGCTCGCCGCCTGGGACGGCCCGGCCGTCGTGGCAATCACCACGCTCAGGGTCACCGCTACGCAGATCAGCAGCAGGGCAAGCAAACGAGCGCTCGATCGAGACATGAACCGCCTCCTTTGTCGAGGAGTGCGTGCCGTCCTTAGGTGACGTTGCGGCCAGAGCCATGGTTCACGGCTACGTTGAGCAAACCTACTCCTCCGCCGGCCGCTTCCCAAGGACTGACAGTCGTCGACGCCGGTCGGCACGCTGTCGGTGGCTTTGGCCGTGTGCAGCATGAAGCCGGGCCGGGCAGCACGTGGAGTGATGTATCGGCCTCGCTATTTCGGCGCGGATGTTTGGATCTGATCCACTCGACGCTCGGCCAGTTCCTGCCGAAGCGCGGCCGACTTCGTCTTGAGCAGGGCTTATGCGCCTGGGGATGAGAAGCTCTCTGTAGTGCAACGGTAAGCTCTCTGTAGTGCAACGGTAACGGGCCGCCTCAGGGCGATAGACTCTTCGAGCTGACCGTTGACGACGGCCATGGCGGTCGACTGGCGGGCGTTCGTCGGATAAAGGCCGACGCCACTGCTGCGCCGAAGTACCGGCCGTGCAGCCAACGGCCAGCGGGGAGAGGGCAAGGGATGAATGACGGGCCGCAGTTCCACGTCGAGCTTGTAAAGCTCACGGAGAGCGCCGTCGTCGTCGATCTCGAGGGCGAAGTCGACATCTACTCGGCCCGCCAGTTCAAGGACGTCCTCCTCCAAGGCATCGAAGAAGGCGCCCAGCGCATCATCGTCGACCTCGCCAAGGTGACCTTCATCGACTCCGGCGGGCTGGGCGTTCTCGTGAGCGGCGCCAAGCGAGTCCGGCGCAACAACGGCACGCTGGACATCGTCTGCTGCGACGACAACATCAGGCGTATCCTCGAGATCACCGGCCTCGACCGCATCTTCGGCATCTATGCGACGCGGGAAGAGGCGCTGAACGTGTGAGGGTAGGGCAACGCCGCTCGGGCGGCTCGTCGCTAAGGCGTCGGCAAGCCCGCAAGACGCAGCTGGAAAGGTCCCTCACACCTGATCCGGGGCGTTGTGCGGGCTCGAGGTTCGCTACGGGACGGTTCGCCCCCGCGCGTTGAACCTCGCGGCACGACGGTCGGCAAGACCACGCGCTAGTCGAGGAAACCCCTCAACCGCTGCCGTGTCGCGGTAGCTCGTCAGCTTGGCCAGCGTCTTGACCTCGATCTGGCGGATGCGCTCGCGCGTCAGGCCGAACCTCTGGCCGACCTCCTCGAGGGTGCGCGCATGCTCGCCCTTGAGTCCGAAGCGCAGCTCAATGATCTTTCGCTCACGATGGGTAAGCATGGAGAGCACGCTGTCGAGCTCCTCCCTCTGCATGATCTCGCCGACGGCCTCCTCCGGCATGGTCGCGTCTTCGTCCTCGATGAAGTCGCCCAGTTGCGAGTCCTCTTCCTCGCCGATCGGCGTCTCGAGCGATACCGGCTCCTGGCTGATCTTTAGGATCTCGCGCACCTTCGCCGCAGTCGTGTCCATCTCGGTGGCGATCTCCTCGCGGGTGGGCTCGCGGCCCATGTCCTGCAGGAGCTGGCGCTGCACACGGATGAGTCTGTTGATCATGTCCACCATATGGCCTGGGACGCGGATGGTGCGCGCCTGGTTGGCGAGGGCTCTCATGATGGCCTGCCTGATCCACCAGGTGGCGTAGGTGGAGAACTTGAAGCCGCGGCGGTAGTCGAACTTCTCGACGGCGCGCATGAGGCCGATGTTGCCTTCCTGAACCAGGTCAAGGAACGGCATGCTGGCCCCGGCATAGTGCTTGGCGATCGAGACCACGAGGCGCAGGTTGGCCTCAGTGAGCCTGCGCTTGGCCGCCATATCGCGGCGCTCGATGCGCTTGGCAAGGGAGACCTCCTGCTCGGCCGTGAGCAGCGGTACCTTGCCCATCTCCTTGAAGTACATGCGCACGGAGTCGTTGCTGGCGCTCTTCACCGAGAGGTCGAGCGCAGGAATGACCTCCGGCTGCGACGTCGCCTCCTCCGCCGCCTCGGGCTCCCGGCCGTCGGCGCCGAGCGACTGATCGCCGTCGATCACGTCGATGCCGAGGTCGCCCAGGAGGAGGAGGATGTCGTCGATCTGCTCGGCCGTTAGGTCGACGTCCTGCAGGGCGTCGTGTAAGCGGCCGGCGTTCAGGTAGCCCTGCTCGCGGCCCTCGGCAACCAGCTCGCGCACCTCCTCGATGTCGAGCTCGGCTGGTGCGCTCGCCTGGCGTTCTGCTAACAGATCGGTCAACGTCTCTCTCCTACTCCCTGCCTCGGCGACGCAGCCCAAGCCCATCCCCCGTCGCAGAAGATCACACGCCGGCGCTGCCTGGTTTCATGGGGGGAGTGTCCGTGGCGGTGGGAGAAACCCTCGTGAGGCCGCTGCCAGTCTACGCTCCCTGAGGCCGAGCACAAGGAGGGCAGTGAGACCGGCAGCGACACCGAGAAGCGCCGGCTCCGGCCGAGGACCCACGGCCGTGGCGGCGTCCCGTCGGCTCACGGCCAGAAGCCGCCGCTCATAGGCCTCTTCTGAGAAGAGCACGGGTCTGGGCGTGATGTGTCTGCGCCGGCTAGAGGCCTCTTGTGGTAAGCAGGGAAACGGCGACAACGACGATCGCGACAAGCACGACCGCGACGACCAGGAGGCGCACCAGGACGAGGGAGCGGCGAGGCCTGGGACGCAGACGCCGTCGTTGGCGTCGCGAGTGCGTCTCAAGCTGCGGATAGAGCGGCATGGGGCCTAGTCGAGGAAGTCCTGCAGCGGCAGCGAGTCGCGGTAGCTCCTCAGCTTGGCCAGCGTCTTGAACTCGATCTGCCGGATGCGCTCGTGTGTGACGGCGAACCGCTGACCGACCTCTTGTAGCGTCTGGGGGCAACCGTCCTTAAGACCGAAGCGCAGCTCCATGATCTTGCGCTCGCGATAGGTGAGCGCGGAGAGCACGCTGCCTAGCGCCTCTTTCTGCAGAACCTCGCCCACGGCCTCCAAGGGCGCGATGGCCGCCTCGTCCTCGATGAAGTCGCCCAGCTGGGAGTCGTGCTCCTCGCCGATGGGGGTCTCCAGCGAGACGGGGTCCTGGCTGATCTTCAAGATCTCGCGCACCTTCGCCGGCGTGGTGCCCATCTCGCCGGCGATCTCCTCCGGCGTCGGCTCGCGCCCGATCTCGGACAGGAGCTGGCGCTGCACGCGCAGCAGCCTGTTGATCTGATCCACCATGTGCACGGGGACGCGGATGGTGCGCGCCTGGTCGGCGAGGGCTCTGGTGATCGCCTGGCGGATCCACCAGGTCGCGTAGGTCGAGAACTTGAAGCCCCGGCGGTAGGGCCATCTTTGAGTGCCGTCCGCCGTGGAGGGCGGAGTTCGGACCTACCTGGAGCCGTCTTCCGGTGGCCCGGTTTCGCTACAGCGCCAAGACGCGGCGGCCGTTGTTGTGCAGGACGAGGCGTTTGGGCACAGAGGTGCTGCCGACATCCAGCCACCCTCGACGAGGGAGCTCGCAAGCGTGGATCTGGCGGCGGATGCCGTCAGTTGACAGGGCAGGCGACGACGCCGGCGTCGTGTCGGCGTCCGCTCAAGAATCGCCCCTCGGCGGGTGTCTCTCTTGGTCGCACACCACGTGGAGTCATGTTGCAGCTACCGGCGCAGCGCTCGGAGACGTTAGAGTTGCCGGGTCAGGTACGCGTGAAGGAAGTCCCGGAGGAGTTGGCCCATAGCCATCCCTGAGACTGAATTGGCCCGCGCGCGGCGCTGGTGCGAGGGGCGCATCCCGTCCCGGTTGCGCGACGAGGTGCGCATCGAGGTCGATATCAGCGGCCAGGCGCTGACCATCTTTGAGTGCCGTCCGCCGTGGAGGGCGGAGTTCGGACCTACCTGGAGCCGTCTTCCGGTGGCCCGGTTTCGCTACAGCGCCAAGACGAACCTCTGGACGCTTCTCTGGCGCGACCGCAACCTACGCTTTCACCGCTACGACCTCTGCCTTCCCTCGCCCCACCTCGCGGTGCTCCTCGCCGAGGTGGATCGCGACTCCACGGGCATCTTCTGGGGCTAGGAGGCCCTCGGGTCCCGCTCCTCGCTGGTGGGGACTGCCGTCAGCGAAGCCCGCGCCGCCGGTGGCCGCCTACGCGTGATGTCTCGTCGGTTATGGGTCGGCATTGACACACATGCGCTGCGAGCAGGCTCCTGTCCTTCGCAGACAGGGGGTGCTTGGCGTCGACCTTCGGAGCGTTGTCCAGGTATGACGAGGTGTGTGCTATCAGCAGTCGGTCACCTGAGCTTTCGATTGCCCCGACTGGCACAACGAGCGTGGACAGCAGCGATCGCCGAACGACCACGTACTCCACGTACTCTCCCTCATAGACGAGCTCCTTGACCCTGCCAATCATGGTGTCATCGCGCGCGTAGACCGCTTGGCCGACAAGGTCCTGTGGACTCACTGCCATCGTGACCTCACCTCCTTCGTCGGTGGCACTAAGGAGTGTTCCCGGATGAGCCACGTGCGCATCAGGGAGGAGGGAGAAGGGAGATCGATGCTGACGGCCAACGACGGGGACCGATGCTCTTGGCATGACCGCCGCCGGGAGCCCTAGGCCAGCTTCGTCAGGACCTGCAGAAGCTCAAGCGCACCGTGGCCGCACTGGCCGCAGACGTAGACCGTCTGGCGCCTGGGCACCTTACGCGGTCTCGCCCGGCACTTCGGCGGGCGAGGTCTCGGCGGCCGCCTCGCCGTCCCGGGGCACGCCCGCGCGCTCGCCCGGCGTCTCGTCGATGGTCGGCACGTCGACGTCGACGGGCTGCTCGAGTCGTTCACCGTTGACGGTGAGCAGGGTGTCGTCGCCCTCGCGGTCGACGAGCACCATGGTGCCCGCCGGGAACTGGTTCGCCAGCATGGCGTCGGCGAGCTTGTCCTCGATGTAGCGCTGGATGGCGCGGCGCAGCGGCCGCGCCCCGAAGACGGGGTCGAAGCCCTGTTCGACCAGCAGGTCGCGCCCGCCCTCGGTCAGCTCGATGGTCACGCCTCGTTCGCCGATCTGGCGGTTCACGCGCGCCACCATGAGGTCGACGATCTGGCGGATCTCGTCGCGGCTCAGCTTGTGGAAGACGATGACCTCGTCGAGCCGGTTGAGGAACTCGGGGCGGAACATGCGCTTGAGCTCGCCGGTCACCTTGTTCTTCATGTCTTCGTAGGTGATGCCGGCGTTGTCGCTCTGCGAGAAACCGAGGGGCGTGTTCTTGCTGATCATGTCGGCGCCGATGTTCGACGTCATGATGACGATCACGCTGCGGAAGTCGACCGTGCGCCCTTGGGCGTCGGTCAGGCGCCCGTCCTCGAGGATCTGCAGCAGGATGTTGAACACGTCGGGGTGCGCCTTCTCGATCTCGTCCAGCAGGAGCACGCTGTAGGGCTTGCGGCGCACGGCCTCGGTGAGCTGGCCGCCCTCCTCGTGGCCCACGTAGCCCGGCGGCGAGCCGATGAGCCGCGAGACCGTGTGCTTCTCCATGTACTCGCTCATGTCGAGCTGGATCAGCGCCTCCTCGTCGCCGAAGAGGAACTCGGCCAGCGTGCGCGCGAGCTCGGTCTTGCCCACACCGGAGGGGCCTAGGAAGATGAACGAGCCGGCGGGACGCTTGGGGTCCTTGAGGCCCGACCGTGCGCGCCGGATGGCCCGCGAGACGGCCCGCACGGCCACGTCCTGGCCGATCAGGCGGTGGTGCAGCTCGTCCTCCATGCGCAGCAGCTTCTTGGACTCGGCCTCGGTGATCTTGAACACCGGGATGCCGGTCCACATGCTCACGATCTCGGCGACCTCGTCTTCGCCGATGCTGGCGCGCAGGCCCTCATCGCTCTTCCACTGTTCCTCGAGCTCGAGCTTCTTGTGAGAGAGCTTGCGCTCCCTGTCGCGCAGGTTGGCGGCCTTCTCGAACTCCTGCGCTTCGATGGCCGCCTCCTTCTCCTTACGCACCGAGTTGATCTCGTCTTCGAGCTCGCGGTAGCTCGGCGGAGCGGTCATCGTGCGGATGCGCATGCGGCTCGCGGCCTCGTCGATGACGTCGATCGCCTTGTCGGGCAGGAAGCGGTCGGCGATGTAGCGACTCGAGAGCTCGGCCGCCGAGTGCAGCGCGTCGTCGGTGATGCGGATGCGGTGGTGGGCCTCGTAGCGGTCTCGCAGACCTCTGAGGATGTTCTCGGTCTCCTCGACACTGGGCTCGGCCACCTTGATCTGCTGGAAACGGCGTTCGAGAGCGGCGTCGCGCTCGAGGTACTTGCGGTACTCGTCGAGCGTCGTCGCGCCGATCGTCTGCAGCTCGCCGCGCGCCAGGGCCGGCTTGAGGATGGAGGCGGCGTCGATAGCTCCCTCGGCGGCGCCGGCGCCGACCAGGTTGTGCAGCTCATCGATGAACAGGATGATGTCGCCCTGCTCGCGGATCTCCTTCATGACCTTCTTGAGCCGTTCCTCGAACTCGCCGCGGTACTTGCTGCCCGCGACCAGGGCCGCCAGGTCGAGGGTGAAGACCTGCTTGCCCTTGAGCAGCTCGGGCACCTCGTTGTTGGCGATGCGCTGCGCGAAGCCCTCGACGACGGCCGTCTTGCCGACGCCGGGCTCGCCGATCAGCACGGGGTTGTTCTTGGTGCGCCGCGAGAGGATCTGCATCACGCGCTCGATCTCGGTGAGGCGCCCGATGCAGGGGTCGAGCTTGCCTTCTTCGGCGAGCTTGGTGAGGTTGCGTCCGAACTGGTCGAGCATCTTGGGCGAACGCTTGCCCTCGCCACTGCCTCCGCCCTGCGCGCGGCGCGCGGGGCCGGAGAGCGTGCGCATGACCTCGTTGCGGATCTTGTCGGGCTCGGCGTCGAGGTCGAGCAGGATGCGCGCCGCGACGCCCTCGTCCTCGCGGATGAGCCCCAGCAGGATGTGCTCCGTGCCGATGTAGTTGTGCCCCAGCGAGAGCGCCTCGCGCAGCGCCAGCTCGAGGACCTTCTTGGCTCGCGGGGTGAAGGGGAGCTGCCCAGTCGGGGTCTCCTCGCCGGAGCCGACGATGCGCACGGCCGCGGCGCGCACCTCTTCGAGCGAGACCTTGAGCGAACCAAGGACGCGCGCGGCGACCCCTTCTTCTTCGCGCAGCAGCCCCAGCAGGAGGTGCTCCGTGCCGATGTAGTTGTGCTTCAACGCCCTGGCCTCTTCTTGGGCCAGCACGATGACCTGTCTCGCCTGTTCTGTGAAGCGCTCGAACATGATGATTCCTCTTCACGACACCGGTCGCGTCGCTCCGCCCCCGCGCGTTGAACCTCGCGGCACGACGGTCGGCAAGAGCACGCGCTAGTCGAGGAAACCCCTCAACCGCTCCGTGTCGCGGTAGCTCGTCAGCTTGGCCAGCGTCTTGGCCTCGATCTGGCGGATGCGCTCGCGCGTCAGGCTGAACTCCTGGCCGACCTCCTCGAGGGTACGAGGATGTCCGGCGTTGAGACCGAAACGCAGCTCGATGATCTTGCGCTCGCGGTGCGTCAGCGTGGAGAGCACGCTGTCGAGCTCTTCCTTCTGCATGATCTCGCTGACGGCCTCGAGCGGCATGGTGGCGTCCTCGTCCTCGATGAAGTCGCCCAGCTGCGCCTCGTGCTCCTCGCCGATGGGGGTCTCCAGCGAGACGGGGTCCTGGCTGATCTTTAAGATCTCGCGCACCTTGGCCTCGGTCGTGTCCATCGCGGCGGCGATCTCCTCGGGGGTGGGCTCGCGACCGATGTCCTGCAGGAGCTGGCGTTGCACGCGCATCAGCTTGTTGATCTGCTCCACCATGTGCACGGGGACGCGGATGGTGCGCGCTTGGTCGGCGAGGGCCCTTGTGATGGCCTGGCGGATCCACCAGGTGGCGTAGGTGGAGAACTTGAAGCCGCGGCGGTAGTCGAACTTCTCCACGGCGCGCATGAGGCCGAGGTTGCCCTCCTGAACCAGGTCGAGGAAGAGCATGCCGCGGCCCACGTGCCTCTTGGCGATGGAGACCACGAGGCGCAGGTTGGCCTCGATCAGGCTGGCGCTTGGCCTCCATGTCGCGGCGCTCGATGCGCTTGGCCAGCGAGACCTCCTGCTCGGCGGTGAGCAGGGGCACCTTGCTGGTCTGCGTGAGGTACATGCGCACGGGGTCGTTGCTGGTGCTCTTCACGGAGAGGTCGAGCTCGGGGATGACCTCCGCCTGCGGCGTCGCCTCCTCCGCCGCCTCGGGCTCCCGGCCGTCGGCGCCTGGCGGCTCATTGCCTTCGATCATCTCGATGCCGAGGTCGCCCAGGAGGAGGAGGATGTCGTCGATCTGCTCGGGCGTGAGCTCGACGTCCTGCAGCGCGTCGTGCACGTGCTCGGCGTTCAGGTAGCCCTGCTCGCGGCCCTCGGCAACCAGCTCGCGTACTTCCTCGATCTCGAGCTCGGCTGGTTCGCTCGCCTGGCGTTCTGCCAACAGATCGGTCAACGTCTCTCTCCTACTCCCTGTCTCGGCGACGCAGCCCAACACCCCCCGTCGCAGAAGATCACATGCCGGCGCTGCCTGGTTTCATGGGGGGAGTGTCCGTGGCGGTGGGGGAAAACCCTCGTGAGGCCTCTCCCAGTCTACGCTCCCTGAGGCCGAGCACAAGGAGGGCAGTGAGACCGGCAGCGACAGCGAGAAGCGCCGGCTGCGGCCGAGGACCCACGGCCGTGGCGGCGTGCCGTCGGCTCACGGCCAGAAGCCGCCGCTCATAGGCCTCTTCTGAGAAGAGCACGGGTCTGGCGGACATGTGTGCGGGCGCGTCGAGCGCACAGTGACGAGACCGCGCCCCCTTCCTCCATGCGAAGCGGGAGGAGTGCGGCCCGAGTTCGCCCACGAGGAGAGACGCTGGTAACACCTCCGAGCGCCGCGTGCTACGCTGCAAAGCAGCTCGCTCACCGGCGCCCCGGCCGGAGCAGGCGCTGCTCTGCCCGGGGGACGTCTCGCTTCCAGGGAGGACGCGTGAGGCTCGAAGATCTGCTCGGCAAGCGAGTCCGCTACAAGGGCGAGGAGGGGTACGTCGTGGAGGGGCACTCCGGCGAGCGGGCATCGGTCGTGGTGAGCGTCCGCGCGGCGGACAACGTGGCGCGCCGGCACGTGACCGTGCCGGAGCACGAATGGGAGGAGCTCGAGCTCCTCGACTAGGCTCCTAGGCGGGCTTGAGCTGCCCGGCCTCGATGCAGCCCGCTGGCAGATCTCGCGCAGTCGGACGTCTGGCGAACCTCTGCGCACCGCTTTTCTGCTGCGCACGGTAGTGACGCCGACACGACGCCGACGTTCACGGGAGATGCTGCATCGCGACACCGCATCGGGGAGATGGGATAAACACTGCTGTGAGCGCCACGACGGTCCTTTCTCGAGAGCGCTGTCTTCACCGGCCCATAGGTCGGTACTGACCGCGGAGATGGGCGCATAGAGAGCCAGCACTTGACCCCCACGACATGTGACGCGCTGCGATCGCGCCGTAGGCCGCGCCGGTCAGGCCGGCGCGGCCCTCCGGGCCGGCTGCGCCCTGGCGGGACCAGCGCCGCTGGTCACCGCGGCCTGGACCGGGGGCAGGCCGGCACGGTCGCGGACCTCGCTCTCGATGGCGTTTGCGATGTCCGTGTTCGCGGCCAGGAAGACCTTGGCGTTGGCCCTGCCCTGGCCGAGGCGGTCGTCCCGGTAGCCGTAGAAGGCGGCGCTCTTTTGCACCACGTCACAGGCCACGCCCAGGTCGAGCAGCGAGCCCTCGCGCGAGATGCCGGTGCCGTATATGATGTCGAACTCGGCCATTTTGAAGGGCGGCGCGACCTTGTTCTTGGCCACCTTGACGCGGACCCGGTTGCCTACGGCGTCGGTACCGTCCTTGAGGGTCTCGATGCGCCGGATGTCGAGGCGGATCGTGGCGTAGAACTTGAGCGCCTTGCCGCCGGTGGTGGTCTCCGGGTTGCCGAACATGACGCCGATCTTCTCGCGCAGCTGGTTGGTGAAGCAGGCAATGGTGCCCGACTTGCTCAGAGTGCCGGCCAGCTTGCGCAGCGCCTGGCTCATGAGGCGGGCCTGGAGGCCGACGAAGCTGTCGCCCATCTCCCCCTCGATCTCGGCGCGCGGCGTCAGTGCCGCCACCGAGTCGATAGCGACGATGTCGAGGGCGCCGCTGCGTACGAGCATCTCGACGATCTGGAGGGCCTGCTCGCCGTGGTCCGGCTGCGAGACGAGCAGCTCGTCGACGTCCACGCCGATAGCCTTGGCGTACGTTGGGTCCATGGAATGCTCGGCGTCGATGAAGGCCGCCTTGCCGCCCATCTTCTGCGCCTCGGCGATGAGGTGGTACACGAGGGTGGTCTTGCCGGAGGCCTCGGGGCCGTAGATCTCGATGACGCGTCCCCGGGGGATCCCGCCCACTCCAAGGGCGATATCGAGCGCCAGGGAACCCGTGGGTACGACCCTCACGTCTGTCCCGGCTGAGTGGTCACCCATGCGCATGACGCTGCCTTTGCCGAAGCGGCGCTCGATCTGCGACAGTGCGGCCTCGAGCGCTCTCTGCTTGTTGTCCGATTCGACGGTTCCTGGCTCCTCTCCTACCGTCCCGTGAACGATGCCAGGGGTGTGTGGCCGACGCCGCCCCTGTCGAGGACACTAGCATAGAGCAGCAGCCGAGACAGACAAAGCTGCGAAAAGTTGCCGCTGTGCAGGGGATAAGATTTACCTGGACGGCGGAATCGGGCGACGGTGACGTGCGTTAATCTGCAGTTGCCTGAAGGGGTCCCTGACGGGCACCGATGGTGACGCCGATGGGCGGCAGGACGCTGCACTGATGCCCACCCGGGCTGCGAAGTGCTGCGAGACGCATCCTGTGTGAGACGGCCTCTACGACGACTCATTCCCGCGCCGGGGAGCGCCCAATCGACGGCCCGCTGCTGGCTGCTCAAGCAAGGGCCGGCAAGGGCGGCCAAGCTCGTTGCCGCGGCTGGTGCGTGCGCCAGGCTGCGGGAGTTGGTTGGGGCAAAGCTTGCGGACCTGCAGTAAGGCAATCCATCTCGCCCGTAAGTAGCGCCGACATAAGGAAGCGCCCGCCGGGCCGGCCATGCCGGCCCGGCGGGCGCGCACGAGCTTGCGTCAGACGGGCTTCACGTTGACGGCCTGCGGGCCCTTCTGGCCCTCGGTCACGTCGAACTCGACGGCCTGGCCCTCAGCAAGCGTCCCGACTCCCGGGGCAAGCTCGTTGGCGTGCACGAACACGTCCTTGCCCTCTTCCTGCTCGATGAAGCCGTAGCCCTTCTGTACGCTGAACCATTTCACTTTGCCTTGCGCCACCTTGAACTCCTCGTCTCATGAGCGTGTCCGCGGCGACTGTCGAGGCAACGATGCGCGCTCTTCTCCGATGCGCTGCTTACGACGGATGTCACAGCGCAACCAGCTGCCTCACTGTATGCTCTTCTCCCTACGAGGGAAACCGGGTGTCGGCAGAGGGGCCGCCGGCAGAGGAAGCGAGGGCGAAGTCCGTAGGGGGAGAGGGTCGTTGGCCCTGAGGGAGCACGCACTCTGCGATCTCCGTGACCTCATCGTCGACGTCGGCGGCCGCCTCTGTCGAGCCCGCCGCCGGCCATGACATAGGGCAGCAGCGCCATCTCGCGGGCGCGCTTGATGGCGAGGGCGACCTGGCGCTGATGGCGCCGGCAGGAGCCAGTGGTGCGCGGCGGCTTGATCTTGCCCTTGTCGTTGATGAAGCGGCGCAGGACGGTGGAGTCCTTGTAGTCGACCTCGTCGATCTTCTCCTTGCAGAAGTGGCAGTAGCGACGGCGTGAGGGGTCCAAGGGACGGTCCCTCTTCTTCTCGGGCCGCGGCTTTGCCTTTGCGGCTCGGCATGCTGGTTCCTTTCTCGGCCGCCCGGGTGAGCGGGGCGTGCTGGTGGGAGGCTCAGCATGTCGCGGCGGGGGTCGCTGCACAAGACCCACAGGCTGGGACGGGCGTCGTTCGGCAGGCGTTGACAAGGGTGCCTCGCCGTTCGAGTGTCGGACCGTCTCGCTGCCCTGTGGAGTTGGAGTTGGAGTTGACCCGGTTTCGTGGACAGATTTGGGCTAGCAGTGCCAGCCCTCTATCTGGCCTCTGCCAAGGCGGCGCGCTCGTAGTCTAGCGGGCTTCTCTGAAGCTCGACGTGGTCGCCCTACACGACGTCAACCACGACGAGATGGTGCTCGTCGAGCCGGACGCCATGCTGCGGCTCAGCAACGCGTTCATCGCCTGGGCGAACGGGGTGAGCCCTGAACTGATCGGCGACGGGGCGAAGGGAAGCGCGGCCCAGGCGTGCCAGCAGAACAGGTAAGATCTCCTTTGTTTCGTCTACCTGTGAGGACATGGACGTGGGCAAGAAGGTTCTCTTCGTCTGCAGTCACAACAGCGCGCGTAGCCAAATCGCAGAGGCCTTCCTGCGCACCTTTGCGGGCGATGCCTATGAGGTATGCAGCGCCGGTCTTGAGCCCAAGGGCATTGACCCTCTGACGATCGCGGTGATGAGCGAACGCGGCATCGACATCGCCGGCCAGAGGTCGAAGGCAATGCAGGAGTTCATGGGCAAGGCGCGCTTCGACTATCTCATCACCGTCTGCGACCGCGCCGAGAAGGCGTGTCCCGTCTTTCCCGGCATGGGCGCGCGCGAGTACTGGCCCCTCGAAGATCCGGCCGGGGCCGAGGGGAGCCAGGAGGAACGCCTGGCCAAGTTCCGCGAGGTGCGCGACCAGATCGAGGCGCGCATCCGCCAGTGGCTTGCTGAACGCCGCCCACGGGCTTCGAAAGCAGTGGTCTCTTGATTGCTCGCTGGAACAAGGTATCGCGGCCCGCGGGGACGTCCGGGCGAGAACTCCAGTCCTGCAGGCGCGTCCAATTGGGAAAGGTGGCTTGCCAATGAGAGTACAAGGGGGAGCGCTGGAGCTTGCCTTCAGGATGTTACTGAGCTGCCCCTGCGACGTCACTCCAGAGCAAGAGCGAGCCGTCTTCGACTACCTGCTGAGCATCCCCCAGGGGCAGACGGCGGACTACGCACCTGTGTTAGCCGCCTTCGGGCCGAACACCTCGACCCCCTTCCATCGGCTGGCCGCCTTCTCTTCTTGGCGCGCACCTGACCCGGCGGAGGTCACGATCGAACGCCAGGACGTCCTCAGAGTGAACGCTTCGAGCTATCACTGGGATCTCGCCGCTTCTGGCTTGCCCAACGCCTACAAGAAGATTAGGTCGGTCCCCTCCTGGCAGCTGGCCCATACGCTGCTACCCGTGACCGTCCACAAGGCCGCTGAAGACGGCGGCATGGTAGCGAGGTACACGTTCGCCGATGGGGAGGTCTCGTTGGCGAACGTGTTCTTTCCGCCCGAGTTTGAGGCAGACGAATCGCTCCATTGGGCAATCCACTTCGCCGCGATTCTCGGTCCTTTGGACGAAGGGGAGACGCACCTCGTCAGCGCGCTCAACGAGGCGATCCCGATGCTGCCCCGAATGCGGCGTGAGGTCGGGTCGATCGACTACGGCTCCTTTGAACTGCAGGGTGACTATCGCGAGCTGTGCCAACGGCGCCATGCCCTCTTCTTGGGCGAGCGGACTTCTCGAAGCTCTCCAAGCTGAGAATGCGCTAGCCTCTGGAGTCGTCCAAAGTCGCGCGGATCGGCCGCGGGGCCGGTGGCGGACGTGATCCATCAGGCTGGAGGAGAGATGGAACCTTTGATGCTGACCCTGCATCGGGCCAGGGAGACCAAGAACACGGTGCGCTACGAGGAGCCCGAGACGGGTGAGCCGATGGTGATCGGCACTCTCTACGTGTACAAATGGGCGCTGCATCGCATGGACGACCCCGAGGCAATCACAGTCACCATCGCTCCATCGTGAGCCCATCTCTGGCGAGCGGCTGCAGCCGCTGGGCCGCCAGCAGGCGCGTGTGGCCGACGATGATGACGCCCTCGGCGTCGACCACGATCGGCTGGCGGAAGCCGTACTCCTTGATGGAGGCCGCCACCTTGTCGACGGCGCTCTGAGGACAGACGCGTGCGTTACGCGCGTAGGGGATGGGGCGGTCGGTCGGCCACCACTCGACCGTGAGCCTCTCACGGCCCTTGCCTGTTTGTGCCTTGATCACGGCTTGGTTCCTTCTCTCGCATGCCAGTTGTCATATACAGTATGTATTGCTAGGGTTGCACAGAGATATGAGCCATTATTGCGAGGAGGAGTGATGGCCACGACGCCGTTCGCCGAAGTCCGTGAGTCGCTGAAGCGGGTCCTCGGCGTCAGGCGCCTGCGCGACGGCCTGTGGAAGGACCTTGTGCACTCACGCTACGTCGAGCTGGTCGCGAACGGTCGCTGGTCCATCGAGGCCCTGGCGACCCAGTACCTGCGCAAGGAGGAGGACCTCTTCCCGCCCAAGCGTGCGCCGCGCGAGCCGCTGCGCGAGATCGACCCCGACGCGCGCGCGAGGGCGCTCGCCGAGATCGTCGCCTGCCGTCTGGCACGCTTCTTCTCGGTGCGCGCCTTTCGCCAGACCGTCCTGAACAGCGAGCTCCTGCCGCAGTCGGCGATCGCCGCCTGGGTCGAGGAGCGCGCGCGCGAGGAGGGTCCACCAGCCGATGGTTACTTCTCGATGCCCGTCGCCAGTTGGAAGGAGCCGCCGCCCTGGCTCTTTGGCGACGATGCCGTGGCCGGCTATGCGCGCTGGCTTGCCGACGAGGCGGCGCGCGTCGCGGCCAACCCCCAGGCCGAGATCCCGAGCGGCGACGAGTGGAGTCCGCGCCATCTCTACTACGGGGTGCCCGGCGAGCGCTGGCGCTCGATCGCGATCCGCGGCGACGGCGTACTCGCGCAGCTGCGAAGCGTCGCCTCGGGGATAGGCGGCGTCGCCCATCAAGCGGGCTGGTCGGAGGCCCAAGCGGTCGCCTTCATCTTAAGCGGCTGGGTGCCACCGCTGCCCAGGGCGAGCGTCTCCCGCAGCGACGGCGTCTGTCGCGCGGCGACGAGCATTGGCCTGCGGGTGAACCCGCGCCTGGCGCCGCGCGAGCTGGCCTTGATCTACGGCGAGGCGCGCGAGGGGTACTTCGGCGGTACCGACCGTCCCATGGACGAGAAGCACCTGAGGCTGGCCGTGTTCACGGAGAGGAGTCGCGAGGTCGGCACGCCCTGGCTCGAGTTGCGCGAGCGCTGGAACGCTGCCAATCCGCAGTGGCGCTACGCAACGGAGGCAGATCCGCATGCGCGACGCTTCTCCCTGGAGGCGCGCACAGCGTGGATGCGCGTGACCGGTGAGAGGTGGCCCGGTCGGCACCGGAGGGAGGCACTCCAGGGTCCGCCCCGCAGGTGAGGCAGCCGTCCGGATGGGCCAGGTTGAGGCTACGGTTCCTGCCGAGGAAGACGAGCAAGATCTCGGCCTTCCAGGGCATCTCCGCAGACGGGCTCCTGCTAGACTGTGACTCGTGTTTACCGTCACCCGCCTCACCGTCTTTGACCTTCTCGTGCTGCTCTTTGTCGCCTTCTCCGCCTACCGCGGCTTTCGTCGCGGGCTGGTGGGTGAGCTGCTCTCCCTGGCCGCCTTTTTGGGCGCCCTCTTCTTGGCCTTTCGCTTCGACGCCCCTCTAGGGCGCTCGCTCAGGCACCTCTTCACCGGCCTTTCCGTGACCGAGGCGCGCATCATCGCCTTCCTTGTCATCCTCATCGCCGTGGAGGTCGCCGCCGGGGTGCTCATCGCCGTCGTTACGCGGCACGTCGGCCGCCTGCCCGTCGTGGGCAACCTTGACCGCGTCGGCGGCATCTTCATCGGTAGCGCGCTGGCGCTCATCGCCGTGTGGCTGCTGACGGCCGCCCTGCTCGTTCTGCCCGCCTCGGCTGTGCCCTGGGCGAGCGCCGTGCACCGCTCGGAGACGGCCCATCTCGTGCGCACGCTCACCCCGCACTACGGCGAGGCTCTGCGCGCCTACGTGGCGCACTTCACCTCGGGTCACCCGAGCACGACCCTCGAGCAGGAGCTGCGTCTCCTTGAGAGGCGGGCAAGCCAGTAGGTCGCCCCATGCGGCGGTGAGGGGCGCTGGGTCCGCCGCCGACGTGCCGACGCGGCGCCGGCATTGTCGCGATGACTCAGGCATCCTTCTGCTAGGAACTACCTATGTGAGCTGATCGGTGGTCCGACGACGTCGCCGGCGCCAGCAAGAAACCATTTCGAAGACCAAGACGCGCGTCCTCAAGAAGGCGCGGCCGAGTCTTGGTTCCCCGAACACGGCCCATAGAAGCCGTCGACGTGCACGCTCGGATCGGCGGCTACGACGGCTGCCTGGCAGGGCCCGATCGACGTGTGCCTGGTGTCGGGTGAGGAAGGCGAGTACATTCGAGGTAGGAGGCCGGGCCAGTCGCACCAGAGTTACGTAGCGTCCAGTTCACGCCGGCGTGCGGATGGGCCGGTACAGTCGGCGAGTGGAGACTCTAGGCTCCCGGCGACGGAAAGGAGATCCGTGGACGATTGGACCGACGAGCAGCGGCGCGAGTTTGAGGAGTACCGGCGCAAGGGCGAAGAGGAGCGAGCCCAGAAAGAGACGAGCATCAGGGTCGGCGATCACGTCGAAACCCCAGAGGGAACCGGCTGGGCAGTAGAGCCGATGGTGGGCGGGTTCCGCATCAACCTCGACAAGGATCTCCCGCAGGAGCGACCCGGGTTCGTCGTCAACCCGCTCTCGAATGAGAACTCCTTCTTCGTGCCCACCGAGCTACTCAGGAAGATACCGAAGAAGTGAGACGAGAGCTCACGGGAACCGCTCGTCCGTATCGTCGCGACGGCCGCGAGATTCCGGGCGCCCGTGAGCTGACCGTAAACCTACCGGCGGAGCCCTACACGGACGCCGGCGGCAAGGTTCGCCGGCGTTGTCCGAAAGCGCGGAAGACGATCGAGGCGAGCGGGATCCGCGCCGCGCTGAAGGCGCTCGCAGATCTCTGAGCCGCAGCACGGCGACGGTGGCGCGGAGCCAGATCGCCCGTTCCGATCTAGCGATGCGTGACCCCCGCCTGGGCGCCGTAGGCGAGCTCGAAGTCTTGCACCACCGCATCGCCGAGCGCCTCGTCGATCGCTGCCAGCGTGTCGGGCGAGAGGTTGACCCCGGATGCCCTCGCGTTGTCGGACACCTGCTCGGGACGCGTGGCGCCCACGATCGCCGCAGCGACCTCCTCGCGGCGCAGCACCCAGGCAAGCGCGAGATGGGCCATCGAGAGGCCGGCCTGCTCGGCGACGGGACGCAGCCGCTGCACCGCCTCCAACACCGGCTCGCGCAATCTGTGCGCGACGAACTGGCCCATCTGCGAATGCGCGGCCCGCGAGTCGGGCGGCGGCGCCTGCCCCGCGAGGTACTTGCCCGTCAGCACCCCCTGTGCCAGGGGCGACCAGACGATCTGACCGATGCCGTTGTCGGCGCACAGCGCAAAGACCTCGCGCTCGGGGCCACGCCACAGCAGGTTGTACTGCGGCTGGGAGGCGACGAGCTTCTCGGCGCCGGCTACCTGCAGCGCCGCGCGGATCTGTTCGGGGGTCCACTCGCTGAAGCCGACGTAGCGCGCCTTGCCGGCGCGCACCACCTCGCTGAGCGCCTCCATGGTCTCCTCGATGGGCGTGGTGACGTCGAAGCGATGGCACTGGTAGAGATCGACGTAGTCGCTGCGCAGGCGCGCCAGCGAGGCGTCGATCTGCGTGCGCACCTCGGCTGCCGAGAGGCCGCCGGCGTGATTATCGGCCATCGGCCAGTACAGCTTCGTGGCCAGGACGAACGAGCCGCGCGGATAGTCCGAGAGGATCTCGCCCCAGGCCTCCTCTGCGGCACCACGGCCGTAGGCGTTCGCGGTGTCGAAGAAGTTGATGCCGGCGTCGAACGCCGCCCGCGTGCAGGCCTTCGTGCGCTCTGGGCTCACTCCCCCGGAGTACGTCAACCACGAGCCCAGCGAGATCTCCGACACCTGTAGGTCACTGTTGCCCAGCGGGCGGTAGTCCATCTTCGGCCTCCGTGGGAGTGAGTGCCCAACGTCTCGTGCTTGGACGTCGACGACCCACTGCGTGAGACTCGCGCTTTCGGCGCGTGGCTAGTTCCCCAGACGATGTAGCCGCCGTGGTAGCCGCTGAAACACTCAGATCCACGGGGGGCGACGCAAGCGGCGACTTGCGCCGACGTGATGCCGACGTAGGTGCCGATCACGGTGCACTTCGCAGGCGCTCAGGAACGGTCCATAAACGATGAGCTCGTATGTGAGCCGAAATCGCCCTATGTGAGCCACTGAAGCCACATGAAGCACCTGCACAGTGGCACTTTCTGCTCTCGCGTGCAGAAGCCATTTCAGCTCACATAGGCTCACATGACTGGCCGCGTCCTTGCGACACCACTGAAAATCATGGTGTCGGCAGTTCAATTCTGCCCCTCGCCACCAAGATTCCCCAGCAAATAGCCAGGTTCTGCTGGCGCCATGTCTTGCACTCGCGTGCTCTCCCGCCAAAGTCTGCGAAGTCTAAGGTGGACAAGGCCTCCTTCTCCACCGCTGACGCCAACGTGCCGATGGCGACTTGCTGGGCATCGGGCAAGCCGGGGGCGCAAGTCATCATCGACGCCGCTACCAACCGGCGTTGAGCACGGCAGAAGGCGGCCGGCCAGTTGTCACCTGGGGGTGCTTGAGGCCGGGAGGTTCCAACCGCCGCTGTCTGGCCTACTCCCAGTCAGGATTGCCTGCAGGACTGGAGGTCGACATATGCGTAGGGAGGGTTTGCCAAAGTACTTCTGAGTGAAGACCTGGGGTGTATATTCGTAAGGCACAGCCTGGCCTGCATCGGCACCTGGGAGGAGGTGAGTCGACATGTTGCTCATCTGGATACTGCTTCTGATCCTCGCCATCGTCATCTTCGGAGTTGGCTTCTTCGTCAGAGTGTTCCTGTGGATCGGAATCGCGTTGCTGATCATCTGGGTCATCGCGATTCTGGTGAACATGTTTCGCGGTCGCCGCTGAGTGCTTAGACGTTTCGCAGCACTGACGGGAGAGAGCGGCCGGCGCTGGTTGTCACAAGAGTCATGAACTCCACAGTCAACCCGCCGGCCGCTCATTTTGCATCGACGTGGGCGAGGAGACGATGATCCGCCGTCCGCTCTGGTGGTCACCCAGGGGACGGTGGGGAGCCAGCGCGCGCCCGCGATCGGGGCGCTTTTCAAGGTAAGGTGGTAGTCGATGGATGCGCTGGTGAAGACGGGACCGGGAGTCGGGCTCAGCCTTGAGGACGTCGAGGTACCGGCGCCCGGCCCGAGCGAAGTCCTCATCCGCATCCTGAAGACGGCCATCTGCGGCACCGACGTCCACATCTTCGAGTGGGACGACTGGGCGCGCAGGACAGTGCCCCTACCGCTCGTGATCGGACACGAGTTCGTGGGCGTGATCGAGAGGCTGGGGCACGACGTCTCGGGTCTTGCGCTAGGCGAGGTCGTCACCGGCGAGGGGCACATAGTCTGTGGCCATTGCCGCAATTGCCTGGCCGGGCGCAGACATCTGTGCATGAACACGGTGAGCATAGGCGCGACGAGGCCGGGGGCGTTTGCCGAGTATCTCGTGCTTCCCGCGGTCAACGTGTGGCCGGCAGATCCGCGCATACCACTCGAGGTCGTGGCCGTGTTCGACCCCCTGGGCAACGCCGTGCACACCGCGCTCAGCTACGATCTCACGGGTGAGGACGTGCTTATCACCGGCGCCGGCCCTGTAGGCTGCATGGCGGCTGCCATCGCTCGTCACGTCGGCGCCCGCTACGTCGTCATCACCGACGTCAACCCGTGGCGGCTTAAGCTGGCGCGCAAGATGGGCGTGGACCTGGCAATCGCTGCGAGCCCTGAGAGCATCGGTGGTGCGATGCGGGAGCTGGGCATGAAGGAGGGCTTCGATGTCGGACTCGAGATGTCGGGCAACCCGGATGCCCTGCGCGGCATGCTCGAGGTGATGTGCCACGGGGGCCGGATCGCTCTTCTCGGCTTCCTCGAGGGCGAGAGCGCCATCGACTGGGAGAAGGTGATCTTCGGCAGCTTGACGCTCAAGGGTATCTACGGCCGCGAGATGTTCGAGACCTGGTACAAGATGACCGCCTTCATCCAGAGCGGTTTGGACATCACGCCCGTTATCACGCACCGCTTCCCCTACACCGAGTTCGAGACCGCCTTCGAGACCATGCGCTCCGGCAGCTCAGGCAAGGTGATCCTCGAATGGACGCAGGTCTGAGGGCCAAATGGAAGGAGGATCGTGGTGCTGACGCCAGACCTGCAGGGGCGACTTGAGGGGCAGCTCGCGCAGATACGCCAAGAGGGTCTCTACAAAGAGGAACGCCTCATCGACGGCCCGCAGGGTGCCTGGGTCGTCCTCGCCGACGGCCGGCGGGTGCTCAACATGTGCGCCAACAACTACCTCGGCCTCTCAGACCACCCCCAGCTCCTGGACGCGGCCAGGTCCTGCCTGGATAAGTGGGGCTTCGGCATGTCCTCGGTACGCTTCATCTGCGGCACGCAGACGCTGCACCGCGAGCTCGAGAAGGCGCTGAGCGGCTTCCTGGGCACCGAGGACACCATCCTCTACTCGTCGTGCTTCGATGCCAACGGCGGTCTCTTCGAGACGCTGCTGACCGACGAGGACGCGATCATCAGCGACGAGCTCAACCACGCTAGCATCATCGACGGCGTGCGGCTCTGCAAGGCGCAGAGGTTCCGCTACAAGAACGCCGACATGGACGACCTGGAGGAGAAGCTGCGCGAGGCGGCCGGCGCGCGTGTGCGCCTGATCGCCACCGACGGCGTCTTCTCGATGGACGGCATCGTCGCGCCCTTGCCGGGGATCTGCGCACTGGCCGAGCGCTATCAGGCCCTGGTCATGGTGGACGACTCCCACGCCGTCGGGGTGCTCGGCGAACACGGCAAGCGGATCGCTCGAGCACTGCGGCGTGATGGGCCGCATCGACATCTTGACCGGCACGCTGGGCAAGGCCTTGGGGGGCGCGAGCGGCGGCTACACATCGGGTCGCCGCGAGATCGTCGCGACCTTAAGGCAGCGCTCGCGGCCCTATCTCTTCTCGAACACGCTGGCGCCGGTGGTGGCCGCCGGCTCGCTACGGGCGCTCGAGCTTCTCACGGAGTCGCGCGAGCTCGTGACCAGGCTGCGCGACAACACGGCCTACTTCCGCGCCGGTGTGAAGGCGCTCGGCCTCACGATACGGGAGGGCGAGCACCCCATCGTGCCGATCATGGTGGGCGACGCCAAGCTCGCCCAGGAGGTCGCCGCGGCAATGCTGGAGAAGGGTGTGTACGTCATCGGCTTCTCGTACCCGGTCGTGCCGCGTGAGCGGGCGCGGATCCGCGTGCAGGTCTCCGCCGCGCACTCGCGCGAGGACTTGGATCTCGCGCTCGAGGCGTTCGCAGGAGTCGCGCGCGAGCTTGGTCTCTGAGAGTGTGAAGTGGTTCGATGGCGCCCGTGAGCGGCTGACGATCATCTAGTTGACTCACGAGTCACGCTGCGACACGCAGCCGATTCGTTACCCCGCCCCAGGTTGGGCCGAGAGGAGCCTTCAGAGTAGGCTTCTGCCGTGAGCAAGGCAGGCGCAGAAGCCGGTGAGGACAGGCTCCCTCGGCCTCCCGTCCCAGTCTCCCTGACGCGCAGGATCGCGATTGCGATCGTCATCGGTGTCGTGGCGGGCTTCGTGGCTGGTTTGTTCGGCGTGGGCGGGGGCATCCTCATCGTTCCGGCTCTCTTGCTGGTGCTCGGGATGGAGCAGCGTCTGGCACACGGCACATCGCTGGCGGCGATCGTGCCCATCTCCGTCGGCGGCGTCGCGGGATACGTATGGTCGGGTTCCGTGGACTGGGTGGCGGTTGCGATCCTGGTGGGGGGAGCCGTGCTCGGGGCAGTGGCAGGGACTCATGCCCTTCATCGGCTTCCGCAGCGCGTTCTGCGCGTGGTCTTCGCGCTCTATCTCCTGGCCACCGCCGTTAGCCTCTTCCTCAACGTGGGATCGACGGCGGCTCAGGAACGATTGACCGTGCCCACGGTGGCCGGTCTGGTGCTCATCGGCCTGGCCGCCGGGACGACCGCCGGGCTGTTGGGTGTGGGGGGCGGTCTGGTGATGGTGCCCGCCATGATCCTTCTGCTGTCGATGCCCGTCGCCTTGGCGAAGGGTACATCGCTGGCGGTCACCGTCCCGACCGCCGTGGTGGGGACGATCCGCAACCTCGGCGTCCGCAACGTGGACCTCGTGCTCGCGGGGGTCATCGGGTTGACGGGGATGGCATCTTCGTACGGCGGCGCTCGGGTCTCCGTGACGATGGACCCGCGGCTCTCGAAGATCCTCTTCGCTTGTCTGTTGGTCGCCGTCGCAGTGACGTTGCTGTTCATGAGGAACGGGCAACGAGCGCGAGTGCACGAGGGGTCTGGCCTGGTGGTTCAGCCTTGAGGCTGCTGTGCTTGATGTGACTGTGACAACAGCGGTAGTGTCGCGGTATCAGGCCCGACATCGCCACTCGTCGTGGGGAGGCGGGGCATCGGAGGCGGGCAAGGAGGTTTGAGACAGAGCAAGGCGCTTGGCAGGTTGTCGGCCTGCTAACGAATCAGCTCGATGTCGGGAGAGACTGAACTCAATCGAGAAGGGGGCAACGATGCAGAACGAGGATCACGATTCCGCCGCCGGCCGTAGGGATAATGAAGGCCTTCTTGGCGGCAGGCCGGTGAGTCGTCGGGAGTTCCTCAAGATAGCGGGCGCGACTGGCGCGGTCATCGGTGTGGGTGCGGGACTGGGCGGATTCCTTGGCGCCTGCGGCGGCACGTCCTCATCCTCATCTACGTCCTCCGCTGCACCTATCAAATTCGGAATCATGGGGCCAATGGGAGATCCGACCGGCCTCAACGTGCTCAGGCCAGCCGAGATGATGTTCAAGACGATCAACGCTGCCGGTGGGATCCTGGGTCATCCCTGCGAGATCGTAGGACCTCTCGACGATCACAATGAGACAGCTCAGGCCATCACGGCCTACGAGTCCCTGATAAGCAAGAAATGTAATGTGATTCTTGGTGCCTCAATTGATGATGTCGAGTCGGCGCTTCTTGGTAGGATAGCGCAGCAGCCTGATGTTCTGTATTTGTCTCAGTTTGCTTCAACTCAGGCCTTCATGGTCAACGTTCATAAGGACTACGAGCGGTTCAAGACATATTTTATGTACACGCCAACTGATCAAGGGCTGTACTTCTGTGTCCAGAATCCTGCCGTGGAGTTGAAGGACAAGTTTGGCTGGAAGAGAGCCTTCATGCTGCGCGAGGATATGGTCTGGACTGAGGGTGTGGAGGGATTCTTCAAGGACGAGGCGCCAAAGGCAGGGTTCGAAATTGCTGGCATAGCTGTGGTGCCTGTGGACGTGGAAGACCTGACTCCGTATTTCAGGCAGGCACAGCAGGCAAATGCCCAAGTCATCATGACTTTCATATCGGTGTTCGGAGAGAAGCTTGCGAATCAGGCTTGGTCGCAGAAGTTCCCGATCGCGATGCTCGGGCACAACGGCATTCTGAACGACTACGGCTACTGGGAGAGAAGTAAGGGAGCCTGGGGCCCGATGGCCACCACGTCGACGTGGGGGAGTCTGGAGAAACAGACCGCGGTGTGGCGCGACTTCGTCACGGAGTGGTATACGACGTACACGGATGACCCAAGGACGCCGATGTGGCTCGGTGAATGCACGTGGCGGGCGATCAACTCGTACAAGGAGGCCTGCGAGAGGGCGAAGACCATAGAGACGCAGGCGGTCATCAAGGAGCTCGAGAAGACGTATTATCCCGACGCACCGGTCGCCGGTGGGTTCTACGGACCTGAAGAGGGCGATTGGCCACACGCTTGGTGCTCGCCTATCGACAAGGCGCAGGTCTACACGGCGAATCCGCCACGTGGAAAGGGGCTGTGGGAGAGTTCGCCTTGGAGTCCTATGACCCAGTGGGAGCCTCAGAACATTGCGCCGTCTGCGACCTTCGTGCTGCCTGGGGAGCCCGCAGACTACGGCCGGCTAGTCACCGTATATCCACAGAAGCTGGCTGGCGGTGAGTTCCAGCAGCCCCCGTTCTTCCCCGGTTCACCCAACGCGTGACGCTGCGCGACGCGCAGGCAAGCAACAGACAGATCTTTCAGGACGAACGTGAGTGCACTGAGGGGCACGCCTCGAGCCTGCCCCTCAGTGCGCGAACGGTCGCGGGCTCCCGGGTTGCGAGCCTCTGAACGAGACCATATGGCTTGGGATTAGCCAGGGGAGGCTGGGTACGTGGACAATCTGGTGTACGTTCTGGTGTACGGCGTCCTATTCGCGTCCCTCTACGGGATCATGACGGTCGGCTTTGCTCTGATCTGCGGTCTGGGGGGCTTCTACGACATCACTCTGCCAGCGTATTTCATGGTAGGCGGCTTTGCGATCGTGAAGCTCAGCCCCTATCTCTCACAGTGGTCGTTTCTTCCGGTGGCGCTCGGCCTGGGGGCGCTCTGCGTAGGCCACTACTACGTGTTCATCAGGCCGCAGCGCGAGAACCCCTACAGGGTGTTCTTCGCAACCATTCTGTTGGCGCTCGGTGTCGAGAGCCTGATGGCCATGATCTTCACATATGGCTACACATTCAAGGTAACGCCGCTGATCGCTGGTGACGTGCACCTCCTGGGCGTTAGCGTGCAGCGCGAGCTCATTCTTGGCGGTGCCATTGGCTGGCTTACCCTGTTCGGGCTTCTCTACCTCACCAGGCACAGCAATATTGGCCGAGCCGTCATTGCGATTCCGCAGAGTGCGCGCGGTAGTCAGGTTATCGGTCTTGATGTGGTCCGCATCCAGATGCTCGTTTATTTCGTCGGAGGAGTTCTCCTAGGATTAGGGTCATACTTCTATGGCGGCTACATTGGTGTCAGTGTACATATGTGGTCTTATCCTCTCGTGATTATGTTCACCATTGCTACTCTCGGAGGCCTCGGCAGTATTAGTGGCATGATGTACGCTACTCTTTTTATCGGAATACTTGAGGTTGGCGTGGTCACATTTATCGACCCACGAATTCGTGCCTTTGTTCTGCTGGGAGTAGCCGTCGCTATTCTGATATACCGTCCACGAGGAATATCGGGAACCCGCATTGGTTGAACCGCTGGTGCCGAGATTAGAGAGAGGATGCCGTGGCTAGAGATCTCTACAAGTGGGTAGCGACGCTTGCGGTTCTGATTGCTGTGGCCCTGATGATGCAGGGGCAGCTCTCTTTTGTGATTACCGCCAGCCTGTTCGCCATGTTCGCGATGAGCTGGTGTTTCTTTACGAGTTTCAGCGGTTTCCTCAACCTTGGCCATGTGATCTTCATCGGCACGGCCGGGTATACGAGCGCGATTCTCAACTATCACCTTGGGTGGCCGATGTGGCTGAGCATGGTGGTGGGGGTCGGCGTGGGAACCGGAGTAGGGTGGTTGTACCTGTACCCCATTCACCGGCGCATATTCGGTCTCAGTTTCGAGATGGTCAGTTTTCTTTCGATCATCGCCATTTCGAATCTGGTCGTGTCTGGTTACGCGAGGCCCCTGACGGGTGGCGATATTGGGCTTTCTCCGCTCGACGGTCTGTTCTCGACCGTCTGGTTGGCGGTTCTTCTGGCGGCGCTTCTGTGTGGTTTTGGCTTCTGGTATTCGCTGTATCTCCGCTCTGACTCGGGTAAGGTCGTCGACTTCGCACGGGAGAACCAAGGAATCGTGAAATCGGCCGGGGCGGACCCTCACCGCTACACCGGCAGACTGCTTCTGCTGAGTGGCCTGCTGGGAAGTGTCGGAGGAGTCCTGTACGTCCACTACTCCGGGGCGGCGGTAGTCTCAAACACGTTTGCCCTGGCCTTCATGATCCGCATCATCGTCATGGCCATCATCGGCGGCCGATTCAGCCTTCGCGGGGCGATCGTCGGTGCGTACGTAGTCGTGTTCTTGGGCATGGAACTCATGCCGTACGTCGATGCCTTCGTTCAGTTTCTTGTTATCTACGCGATCGGCTTCGTCATCTACTTTGCATGGCCGACGGGGTTGGTTGGGATGCTGAGTTGGGTCTGGAACAGGTTGCCGTGGGCGGCAGGTCAGCCTGGGGCAGAGAAGACCTCAGCGGCCGCTTAGTGCGAGGCGAAGGACTGACTATGCCTATCCTAGAGCTGGAGAATGTAGATAAGGTGTTCCCGGGAGTAAAGGCGCTCAATCGCGTGAACATGAGCGTCGAACAGGGCGAAATAAGGGGGCTCATCGGGCCCAACGGTTCTGGCAAATCGACGATGATTTCGACTGTGATGGGAGTGTACAGGCCCGATGGTGGCACGATCAGGTTCAAAGGCAGTGATCTTGGTAGTAAGCCTATTTGGGATCGTGTGAAGCTGGGCATAAGCGCGACAAATCAAACGGCCCAGTACGTGGCAGATTTGTCAATTCGCCGACACGTTGAGTTGGGCGTGATGGTGAATGGCTTTCCTAAGCAGGACGTTGAACGGGTGGCAGAGCTCGTTGACCTGACGGACTGGGTCGACGAGCTGCCAAGTGCCCTGTCCGCCCTCGGTGCGAAGAAGCTTGAGATAGGAAAGGCTCTATCGACAAGGCCTTCGTTGCTGATGCTCGACGAGTGTTTCGCCGGCCTTTCCTTCGAGGAAGGCGAGGAGATGGTGAGCATCATTAGGCGGGTCGTTTCTGAGTACGATGTCACCGTCCTCGTGGTCGATCACAACCTCGGCTTGGTCGAAGAGATCGCTCATGAGACAACGGTGATCGACCGGGGCAACATCATCGCCGAGGGCACGTTTCAGGAAATCGTCGACAATCCCGTTGTCGTTGAAGCGTACATGGGGTGATTCTGGATGAGCCTGCTGGAGGTTAGCGACCTCAGGGTGAAGTACGGCAACGTTGAGGCATTGAAGGGCATAAGCCTGACGATAGGTGATGATGAGAAGTGTGTCGCTCTTGTGGGCCCCAATGGAGCGGGCAAGAGCACTTTCGTCAATGCAGTGACTGGTTTGATGAAATGGGAAGGCACAGTCTCATACAAAGGAAGCAGTATCGCCGGGTTATCTAACAGACAGCTTGTTCAGGCAGGAGTGGTCCAGTGCCCCGAGCGGCGGTATCTGTTCGACTTCATGACGGTCAAAGACAATCTCTTGCTGGGTACGTATAACGCCGGCAAGGACAGTGACGTATCGCTTGAAAGCGTGTTCGAGCTGTTTCCCGTGCTGAAGGAGAGAGTGAAGCAGCAGGCTGGGACGTTGAGTGGCGGAGAGGCGCAAATGCTGGCCATTGGGCGGTCGCTCTTGGCGAATCCGAGCCTCTTGCTCTTGGACGAGCCAACGCTGGGTTTGGCGCCGATCCTCAGAAAGAAGCTTTCGGAGGCGTTTCAGGAGATCTACAAGCGGGGCGTGGTCATTTGCCTGGTGGAGCAGAACGTGAAGCTGAGTTTCGACGTGGCGGAGCGGGTCTACGTGATACGCGAAGGGCACATCGTCATGGAGGGCTCTGCCGCCGAGCTTAGCCACGACAAGGAGATCCACCGGACGTTCCTCGGCGTGTGAGGACGGCGCTGCGGTCGCGCGAGCGCTGCAAATGCGGAGAGCGAGGCGGGGGCAGAAGTGAAGGAGTTCACTGTACCGAGAAACACCTTCTACGGTTTTGGCGCGCTCGCGAACGTCACGGCGATACCGGCCAAACGTGCCATGGTCGTGAGCGATGCGGTGATGGCGAGCCTCGGCTGGGTGGAGAAGGTCAAGGCGATCCTGGAGGCCAACGGCACAGAGGTGACGGTCTTCACCGACGTTGAACCGGATCCGTCGCGGGACACGGTGGCCTCAGGTGCCGCCATCATGCGGGAGTGCCGCCCGGAGGTCGTCGTCGGGCTGGGCGGGGGCTCCTCAATAGACGCCGGCAAAGCCATGTGGGTCTTCTACGAGTTACCTGAGATGACGTGGGAAATCGCCAGTGTGCCTTTCTCCCTGCCACCGTTGCGCAGCAAGGCACGATACGTGGCGGTGCCCTCGACGAGTGGCACGGGAACCGAGGTGGGGATCGGCGCCGTCATCACCAACACGCACGCCGATCCTCCCGTCAAGAAATCCATAGACTCCTACGAATTGACGCCCGATGTCGCTATCGTCGATCCGGAGCTCTGTCTCACCATGCCGCCCGAGGTCACCGCGAACACGGGCATGGACGTTATCTCGCACGCGCTCGAGGCCTACGTGGCGGCCGGCGCGAACGACTTCTCCGACGGCTTGGCGATCAAGGCGCTCCAGCTTGCATTCGGGTGGCTGCCGTCGGCCGTGAAGGATGGCAGCGACAGAACCGCAAGAGAGAAGATGCACTATGCCTCGGCGGTGGCCGGCCTGGCGTTCAACAACGCTGGTCTTGGGATAACCCATTCGCTCGCTCATCAGCTTGGGTCCGTGTGGGGAGTTCCGCACGGCCGGGCCAACGCTGTGATCATGCCGTACGCCGTTGAGTACAACGCCGAGGTGTCAGCCTCCCGGTACGGCGATGTCGCTGCGGCGATCGGTGTCGGTGGGGCCGATGTCGAGCAGTCGGTGACACGGCTGATCGACAGGATCGTCGAACTGATGAAGCAGATAGGCATGCCTTCGTCGATCGAGGAGCTCGGGATACCTTCGGACCAGTTCGGAAGGGCAGTGGACCTCATTGCGCAGAACGCCCTGGACGACGCTTGCACGGGCGACAACGATCGTCAGCCGACCGTGGAGGACTTGAAGGGGATCTACGCGCGCTCGTGGGAAGGAGCGCTGCACCGGGCATAGGTCCCCACGCGAACTGGGGCCACTTGGCCGCTCAAGCGTCGCGTCGTGCTTGGACGTCGCTGAGAAGGTCCGACATGCGGCTCAGCTCGGTCAGCTCCTTGAGCCTTCCCAGCAGTAGGCGTGTCGTCTCCTCATCAAGAACGCGCCGAGAGAGCTCACGAAACTTGGCCTCAAGCTCCCTCGGCGTGAGGGGGTTGTCAGGATCACCCTTAGGTGAGTCGACTTCGGCTGTGACTGTCGTTCCGTTCACGGTGTCTACCTCGACCCATGCCGCCCAGCGGCGCGGGTAGTCGGAGTCGAGGGATCGGATCGACGTCGAAGCTCACCTTGGCCATGAGGTCGACGAGGCGCGGTTCTGCGAGAGCGGCAACATTGAAGCTGTCGACCTGCAGTCGTCCGCTCAGCGCCGCCTGGGCCAGGCAGAACGGCAGGCTGAACTTGGCCGCCCACGGACTGGACGGCGTCACATCTCTCAGAAGATCGAAGGCGGCCGAATTGACATGCGCGTGGATCGCCTGAATGTCGCCCGCGAGAAGGGAGTGCTCCTTCATGGCGAGAAGGAGCGCGTCGACGGCGGGGTGGGTGTGGCGGCACGAGGCGTGGTATTTGACCGAGACTTCGGGCGTCTTGAAGGTCGCGAAGCGCCAGGCGGCCGAGTCCCCGGCAGACGACTCCTGGAGACCTTCCATCAGGTGGCTACGCTGCTCCCGGCGCAGCGTCTCCCCATCGGTGCCCGACTCGAGCTCGTCTCGAGCTGTGGCCGCTAAGAGCGCCTTCTCACCGAGAAGTACCTCGGTGGATCCGGTGAAGCCCTCAGCCGCAAGATAGGCAGAGAGTGTGCCGTTGAAGGCAGCTTTGGCGGGATGAAGCTGTTTCGACATCGCGCCGTCGGCAAGGAACTGCCACAGTCCCGCCGCCTGCGTCCCGGCGCTCCCGAGAGCAGACAGCATGTCCTCGCTGCCCAACCCGAGGATGTGGCCCGCGGCGACGGCGGCGCCGAACGTCCCTGCTGTGCCGGTGGTGTGGAAGTAGCGGTAGTGCTGTGGACCCAGGGCCTGGCCGATGCGAAGCGAGACCTCGTAGCCTGCCACCGAGGCAGTCAAGAACTCGCGTGGGCCGACCGCCTCTGCTTCTGCGACTGCCAGTGCCGCGGGGAAGACACAGGTGCCCGGGTGGTAGATGGATCGGTTGTGAAGGTCGTCCATCTCCTCGACATGACTCGATGCACCGTTCAGCAGCGCCGCGACGAGCGGAGGTCCTTGGGCCAGCTGAGGCAGGACGGTGGCTGTCCGCCTGCCATGGCCGGGGCTCCCGGCCTCGGCCTTCTCCAGGCCTCCGTGTGCCAATGCGCGCAAGAGAAGTGCGGCTTGCGGCGACCTGCATCCGGCCAACGCGGAGCCGACCCAGTCTAGAAACAGCGCCTGGATGGCCGCGATCACATGGGGCGGGAGTTGCTCCCAGGTCAATCCGCTGGCGGCGCTGGCGAGAGCACGCTCGGGTGCGACGGGTCTGCTTCGTCGGTCCATTTCTTCGCCTCCCGCTCGTTGGTCAGATGTTGGCTCGCTCACGGCCTGAGCCTCAGTACTTGCGATCTTGAGGAGGGAACCGTCCAAGCGTGACCGGGCGGTAGTCAAGGAGGGGCCCGCCATCAGTGTGATGGGCGAGGGTGTGCTTCAGCCAGTGCGTGTCATCTCTTGCGGGGTAGTCCGTGCGCGCGTGAGCTCCTCGCGACTCCTGTCGCGCAAGAGCACCCAACGTCCCTGCAAGCGCGACCTCGGCCATGGCGAGCAACTCGAGGGTGCGTACGAGATCCACGTTGAAGAGCAAAGATGAGCACTGGAGGCGAACCCCTCCGCAGCGCTCTCGCAACTCGCGCAGCCTCGAGACTGCACCCACGAGCTCAGCTTCATTGCGAAAGACCTGTACGGACGCGTCCATGACCCCGGTGAGCTCGGCACGCAGGACGCCCACCGTCTCCGTCGCGGTACGGGAGAACAGCTCCGAGATTCGCTCTTCGCAGTCTCGCACAGCCTCCTCCACATGTTTGGACCCGGGCGCCGCGCCGGCCTGGCGGACGAAGTCCGCCGCCGCCAGGCCGGCGCGGCGGCCGAAGACGAGTGTCTCGAGGAGCGAGTTGCCGCCCAGGCGGTTGGCCCCGTGAACCGAGACACACGCGCACTCGCCGGCTGCATAGAGGCCGCGCAGCTCCGTGGCGCCATCGGCATCCGTGTCGATACCGCCCATCGAATAGTGCTGTCCCGGCTGTACCGGGATGGGATCGTGAACTGGGTCGACGCCGGCGAAATGAAGGCACAGATCCCGGATGCCCGGCAACCTCTCGGCGATCACCCGCGGTCCCAGATGGCGCAGGTCCAGATGGACGAACGCCTTGCCGTCGATGCCGCGACTGTGGTCGATCTCGGTCTGGATCGAGCGGGCCACGACGTCGCGGGGCGCCAGCTCCATCGAACTCGACGCGTAGCGTTCCATGAACCGTTCGCCGTCACGATTGAGCAGGTAGCCCCCCTCGCCGCGGCAACCCTCGGACATGAGGATGTTCGTGCCGATGAGGGTCGTCGGGTGGAACTGCACGAACTCCATGTCGCACAGCGGGATTCCGGCGCGGTAGGCGAGGACCATGCCGGCGCCGGTATTGATGAGGGCGCTGGTCGAACGCCCGTAGACACGCCCGGAACCACCCGTCGCCAAGAGCACGGCGCCGGCCGAGAAGCCCTCGATGCCTCCGCCCCGCAGGCTGTAGGCGACCAAGCCGATACAGCCCTCATCGTCTGTCACGAGTCGCTCGACGAAGTACTCTTCGTAGACCCGGAGTCCCGCGGCGAGCGCTTGCTCATAGAGCGTGTGCAGCAGGTAGTGACCGGTCTTGTCAGCCGCGTAGCAGGCACGGGGGTACTGCGCTCCGCCCAGGTTGCGTTGGGCGATCGTGCCGTCCTCATTGCGGCTGAACGGCGTGCCCCAGTGTTCCATCTCGTAGATGCGCGCCGGCGCATCGCCGCACAGCACCTCGATGGCGTCTTGGTCGCCTAGGTAGTCGGAGCCTTTGACGGTGTCGAACACGTGTGCAGCGATGCTGTCGCTCTGCGCCTGCGGCTGATTGCGCAGGCAGGCGTTGATGCCGCCCTGCGCCGCCCCTGAGTGTGATCGGATTGGATGGACCATCGATATCAGGGCGCAGTCGACGCCCAACCGCGTAGCCTCGATCGCGGCGCGCAAGCCGGCGAGGCCGCCGCCCACGATCAGCAACCCGTGCCGATGATGCATGCCCTAGGTCTCCTCTTGCCCTTCATGACCGGGTAGTCCAGAGACAGTCCTGCCTCGGGGCGGCCAAGCAGTCGGCGACGAACGGCCGCTCGCTTGAGCCACTTGGTCCCCTCCGTCGGGTTGAATCCTTTCGAGCAGGCCTCGCCGTTCGCCCCTCAGCCGCAAGCTCCGGCTTGGCGGCAGTATACGATTTCCACGACCTCATGGTCCAGCTTGGCCGTAATCGTGCTCAGGACACAGGCCGAATCCTTGACGAGGTTGCACAATTGCATACAATCCAGCGTAGAACACCGTGAAACGACACTGCGGCAGAGATGGAGGAGTTGTGTCCACCGGCGTGGCCGAAGTCGCCGTCCGCGAACGGATCGCCGCGGCGATCGCCGAGGGCGAATTTCCCCCTGGGACCCAACTCGTGGAGAGTATGCTGGCCGAACGATTCGGGGTCAGCAGGAGCCCGGTTCGCGGCGCTCTCCGGGCCCTCGAGGGTGACGGGCTCGTCGTCCACTATCCGCACAGAGGCGACTTCGTCGCGGCGCTCTCTCCCTCCGACATCGAGGAGATCTTCTATCTGCGCGAGGTGCTCGAGATCGCCGCCGTGCGACTCGCCTACCGGCGCATCCCCGCGAACGAGCTGCGCGATGTCGAGGAGGTGCTGGAGTCGCTATCGCCCGAGGACAGCCCGCGGGAGGACTTACTCGCCAGCGACGACGCTCTCCACGATCTGATCGCCCGCAACTCGGGCAACGGCCGACTGCGGTACGCGTTGAAGCAGCTGAGCGCCCAGATCCAGTTCACCCGGCGCACGTCTATGTCTCGAAAGAGCAGGCTGGCGGCGAACCTCGCGGAGCACAAGGAGCTCGTAGCGGCTCTCAAGCTGGGCGACCTGCCGCTCATCGAAGCGCGCCTGCGTGTGCACCTGAAGGCGGGCAAGGAGAGCACGCTCGAGGCGTGTCGCTCGCTGCCGTTCTCACGAGAGGATCGCCAGTGGGGCGCGAAGTCGGATCGCGGGCGCCGGCGACGTGCTCGCGGCACTGGCGCAACGCCGCAGGGCAGGGAAGGCTAGGAGGCGGTAGCTTTGAGTGTCACGAGAGTCCTCTCGCCGACGGCGATCCTCGGATACGGGTTCCCGGTCGAGTCGTTCCGCGAGGGCATGCGGCGCGCCCCGCACGTGATCGCCGTCGATGCAGGCTCGACCGATCCTGGGCCATACTACCTCGGAGCCGGCAAGCCCTTCACCGATCGGGACGCGGTGAAGCGCGACCTCCGGCTGCTCCTGGAGGCCTCTCGTTCGGCTGAGATACCGCTGCTTATCGGCACGGCTGGTGGCAGCGGCGGCGAACCGCACCTCGCGCGCGACCTCGACCTGCTGCTCGAGGTCGCGCGCGAGCTTGGCGTTCACTTCACGCTGGCCGTGATCCATGCGGAGGTTGATAAAGACCGGGTCAAGCGGGCGCTGAGGTCTGGGCAGGTGAGCGGAATCGGGCCGACCCCCAAGCTGACCGAAGCCGCCGTTGAGGCTTCGGTGCGCACCGTGGGGCAGATGGGTGCCGAGCCGCTGATCGAGGCCCTCGAATCGGGTGCCGAAGTCGTGTTGGCCGGCCGTGCCTACGACCCGGCCGTCTTTGCTGCCGCCCCGCTCACACGAGGTTGTGCTCGAGGACCTGCCATCCACCTCGGGAAGATACTCGAGTGCGGCGCCATCGCCGCCACTCCCGGCAGTGGCAGCGACTGCCTGTTCGGCTATCTCGATGGTGATTCGTTCGAGGTCGAGCCGCTCAACCCGGAGCGTCGTTGCACTGTGACATCGGTGGCTGCGCATACGCTCTATGAGAAGTCGGATCCGCTGACGCTGCCGGGTCCGGGCGGCCGGCTGGATCTGCGCCAGACGAGCTTCGAGCAGGTGGAGCCGGGCCGGGTCCGCGTCAGCGGCAGTCGCTTCGTTCGCGGCGATGGCTACCAGGTAAAGCTCGAAGGTGTGGAGAAGGTCGGTTATCGAACCCTGTCGCTCGCCGGCTGCCGAGACCCTTTCATGATCGCCGCGATCGACGACATCGTCGAGTCGGTCACTCAGCGCGCGCTCGACAACTTCGAGATGGATCGTGATGACTGCACGCTCAGCTTCAAGCTGTACGGCAAGGACGGCGTCATGGGCCCCCTCGAACCATGCCGCGAGCATGTCCCTCTCGAGTTGGGCATCGTGATCGAAGCAGTCGCACCCACTCAGCAGATGGCAGACACGCTCTGTTCATTTGCACGCTCGACGATGTTGCATTGCAGCTATCAAGGGCGAGTCGCAACAGGCGGAAACCTCGCCTTTCCCTACTCGCCCTCCGACCTGCCGGCCGGCGAAGTCTACCGTTTCAGCATCTATCATCTGATGAGCGTGAACGACCCCTGTGAGTTGTTCCCGATCGAATACATGGCGGTGTGAGGTGGCTGTGCATCAGCCGGGGGCCCGGGCGTGAACGATGACAACAGTCAGCAGGAGGCGATACCCATTCTCGATCTCGCTCACGTCATCCGCAGCAAGAACAGCGGACCTTATGAGCTCACCTTCGACATCGTGTTCAAAGACCCGACCCGCTACCAGCTCGCTGTCACGTCGGGCATCTTCACCCCGGAGCTCTTCGCCCGGATCTATGGCCTTTCCGTCGACCAGGTGCTCAACGTCGTCTTCTTCGCGCAAGCCTGTGCGATCAAGGCCACCATTGTGAGGCCGCTAGTCTCAGGCGACATCGGCGAGAGGGACGTCTACGGAGCCCAACAGCATGCGCCGCTCTTGAGCATCATGGTCCCCGTGAAGCCAACCTCGTGAGGCTCGTGCGAGAGGCCGGAGGCCGAACAGCCCTCCGGCCGGCAGCCCGCAAGCAATAGCCCCGTGGGCTAGCGGCCTCCGCCCCTATCTGATTGCTCGAAGGCAAGGAGCAATCCCAGGGCGACCCCGTACCGGGGTCCATGCGTCCCGTCGATGTTGGCCGTGCCGACGATGGTCTCCAGGTGCTGTACCGACTCACCCACGATGCGGACCGCCTCCGCATCCAGTGCGGCACCCCCGGATAGGAGGAGTGTGCTGGGTCTTCCCTTCAGCCACCTCAAGCACCTAACGACGTTGGCTCCGATCACTCGCTGCTTGATGGCGAGCCGCAACGGTCTCCATTCCTCGGGCGCCAGTCGATCGGAGAAGGGAGTGGGCGTCGCACCCCGCAGGAAGCACAAGCGACCGAGCGCGGCTGCGGGTAGCGGGGTCTCTACGAAGGACCTGCTTCCGTCCTCATAGTGCACCATGTGAGGCGCCTCGACGCGCAGGGAGACGAACTTCTTCACCGATTCGCCTACTCTCTTGCGCAGACCCAGCGCCTTCGCTACTGACACCGTCAGGAGCTCTCCGGCGCCCGCGGCCGTGATGCGCTGGTCTCCCCACACGAGATCGATAGTGCCTCCGCCCATGTCGCACACGGCCGCGTCCTCCGGGGCGCCCGGCGTGGTCAGGGCTCCGAGGGCAGCAGCCTCTGCTTCAGACGCCATCACGTGGACCGGGCGTCCCGCCGCTTCCGCCAAGACCCGTTCCGGGCGCGATGACGAAGGGGGCGCTGACACAAGCGCGGCGATCGGCACCTCGGCGAGCTGGATCGATCCCTCTCTGGGGAGGAACTGCCCTCGTATCGACGGCAAATCGACAGCGAACACGTCGCGGATTCGTTCCTGGACACCCCCGAGCGCGTCGCAGAGAGGCAAGCCTTTGGGGACGTGGACCCTGCGCACAGAACCGGGCCGCAGAGAATCGACATGCTCCAGCAGGCGATGGGAGAGGGGGAGCCGGCTCACGACTCCGTCTCCCTCATACTCGAGCCATCCGGTCTCGCTGCTCTCGATGTGGTGCTCGACATCTCGGCACAGGGCGAGAGCAGCGCATCGCGCGTCGGCGAGACCCAGTGTCACATCGTTGAGCAAACGAGCCTGCGTCGGCGCGAGTCCGAAGGCGGCGACCAGGGCCACGGGATCACCCAGGACCTTCACGCGCGCGCCTGGGCCGGCCACCTCGACGGCGATCGGTTCGCCGGCCTGCAGGCCGACCACGTCAGCTTCGTCGACGATAGGGATCGTCCGCGGGATGCGATTCGCGATGAGAACGGCATCGTCGCCCGCCACGACGGCTGCCACAACCGGCAGCTGCATGGCCAGAGCCTGGGAGATCGTGTCGGCGGCCTCCTCGAAATCGGTCCTGGAGGGCACGGAGACGATGAGCGATCCACTCCGCCCAGCGTGGCTTCTGAGATCACGGAGAGGCACATGGAAGCCGGCCGCGAAGCCGATCCCCGCGGGCGTGCCGGCAGACGGATCATCCAGCCGCCGAAGCAGGGGCGAGCCGCCGGAATGAGAGGGCAGCGAGGCCGAGAGCGTGATGACGGGCTGGAGCGGAGGCAGGAGCAGAAGCTCGGACCTTCTTCCCATCGCCTGCTCGGCGCGTAGTACAAGGCGCGCGGCATTCCTCACTGAGTCGTCGCTGCCTTTCCCCCCGACGGTCCAGGCGCGCCGAGCGATCAAGGTCGTGACCGACCCGCGCTCCACTTCGGCGATGAGAACCTCGGTCGTCGTGTTGCCGATGTCAACGCCGGCGACGATCATCTCGGGCTCCCGGTGCGGATCCCAGCGCCCCGCGGCTCAGCTCAGCCGGTGCAGTCCACGTCGCCCGTAGACCGCCGAGGCTTCCCTCACGAGCGCCGCGCACAACGGTGCGTTCGACGCCTCGAGACGGCGTGCGATGGCCTCTAGCTGCGCGAGCGACGCCCGGCCGGGTCGCAGCGCCTCGTAGATGGCGAGGACCTCTGCGTCATCGAGAGCCGTGAGCTCAGCGGCTCGTCGCAGGTTCTCGGCCAGCCGCGCGTTGCCGTGTTGTTCCGCGACGAGCGCCTGGTGGCGGAGCGTGTCGGGGTGGATCCTGAGGTCGTCCGGCGACAGGCTCCCGTGCGCTGCCGAGTCGATGGTGATCTCGGAGAGCGGGCGACCGGATAGAGCGTGAGCGTCAGTCATTTGACCACCCTCAGATTGACCGGCGCGGCGCCTGGTACGCATTCGTCGCGCTCGATCGCCATCATCGCGACGACTTCGGCGTGGTAGCGCGCCTCGATCGCTTGCTCCGTGTAGGGATTGCGTATGGGAACGGGCCGCAGGCCCTTCGCGTGCCGGCCGGCGTTGGTGCCCAGGGCTCGGTACATCTCCTTCGTGACGAGCGGGGCGATCGAGTAGAGCTCGAGGCAGGCGAGAGGAGGAAGGTCACGGCGATGGATGAGAGCCGTGCCTTTCGCCTGAAGGCCGACACCGATCCCCGAGCCGGCCAGGCGCGCCCCGGTCAAACCGACCATCCCCAGGTCGATCGTCGACCCCACGCGGACGAGGCGCGCGATACATCCCTCTTCTTCAAGGCCGGCCAGGATCTGCCGCAGGACCTCTCCCACGGGCAGCCCCGACATCGTGATCCACAGCTTCGTGGCCAGCGCCGGAGACACCCCAACGCAGACCTCACGGGGATCGACCCCCAGCTCCGCCTCGCCCTGTTCGATTAGGCGAACGTGGCCCGCCCAAGTCGCCTGTTTCCTCAGCAGTTCCTCCCTGGACCGTTGCTGACGGATGCCGGCCATCTCGGTCCGCCGCGCCGCCGTCACCTCGTAGCCCGTCCCAGGCCCCTGGTAGTCGTTGGGGTCCGTGATCTTCGAGAGGACGTTCATCTCTTCGTCGAAGATGGCCGCCGTCTGCAGGTAGTCGCCGGCGACGCGTGCTCGCCCCATGGCGAGCACGCGTCGCGCCTCCTCCCGGAATCCGGTGCGATCCAGGGCGCGAACCACGTCGAGGATGCCCAGCTCCTTCTCCCGGATGGCATCCGCGGCCTCCAGCACGATCCCGGGGTCCAGCGGTGGCAGATCTTTCGAGCCTTCCGCGGCCACGACGGCGGCGACGTGGTCGTCTGCGAAGTCGGCCAGGCCCAAGTCGCGGTAGACGGCCTGCACGGCTTCGGCAGCCCGTTGCCGCACCTCGCGAAGCCGCGCCTCATCCACCGGTCTTAGGCCGCCCTCGACGCCCCAATCCCTCTGCATGACGAGGTAGTCGTCCAGGTCCTCGCCGTTGAAGTTGGACGGGCCGAACATGTTGTCGTAGCGCACGATCGAGCCGAAGCCCGAGAACAGGAAGTCGGATCCGGCTAGGACAAGGGGCACCGTATGGGCCGTTCGCCTCACGTCTGATTCGGACACCTGACTGTCGTTCCCCGAACAGGATTCGAGGTCGTGAAGCATCACGAGCAGGTTCTCGGCCAAGAGCTCGCGCATGCCGTCGGGAACCGAGGCAACCACGCTGGCGCCGTCGATGCCGCCGTTTTGCACGCCCTGGGATCCCATCGCCCGAGCCAGCGCGACGCACCTTGACTCGAGGTAGCACATCGACTTGCCTTCGGCGGCGCCCATGAGCACCTCCGCGCCGCCGCCGCTCGTGACCCTCATCTTGAGACCGCGAGAGGCGTACGCAGAGCAAAGGAAGGCCTTCGACCAGGGTGTGTCGTCACCGTCGACGAACACCTGCTCGGTTCCGTACAGGGAGACGGTCTCGGCATACATGGTGAGGCCGCGGAGGCCAAGTTCGAGCTCGAGGGCCTCCTCTATGGAGCACTGGGTGAGCGCGCCTGCGGCGCCGACCTGCGACCCGATGAGCACGGCGAGAGCGTTCGAGGGGGCGTCCGCCAGGACGGGCACCGTCGTCTCGAGCTCCCTGAACCCGAACGCGACCGCCGTTGCGGCGTCGGCTGCCAGAAGGAGAGGGTCATCGAGCCGGTTCGTGACGTGCGCTTGGATCGATGGTGTGCGTCTGACCCTCATCTTCGCGATCGCCATCTGCAGCTCGACTGGGCGGAGTCGCGCCACGACACGTGCCAGCTTGGCCGGCGTCGCTCCTCCGGCGAGCCGTGCAACCTCCTCGCGAGGCGTCGAGGGGTCGACGATCAGTCGCGCGAACGCGATGTCGGCAAGGCCGTTCGCCTCGATGGCGACCGATGTGTCGATCCCGTGGTCGGCGATGTAGGCATCGACGATGTCGAATCGATCCCTGGGCACGCCGTCCAGGAGCACAACGTGGCCCTCGGCGTCGATCTCTATAGAAGGATCGGGGTCGTGCCTGCTTGCGAAAGCGACGAGGCCCACGTCGTCATCCTCTTGGGAGAACCCGTCGAGGTTGACCGGTCGCTTGTCGAGCCCAAGAAGCCGGCCGAGCCTGAAGGCGGTGTCTCCGTCTCCGCTGGCTGTCGCGTGTCCTTTTGCCAACCGATTGCCCTCAGCGCTTCTGGCTATCGCCTTGCGACCTCGCCACGGTCACGGACGTGGGCAAGGTCACCGACAAGTGTTGCCGCCGTCTACCGTCACCACCGACCCTGTCATGAAGCTCGAGTCGTCGCCGGCGAGGAACAGCACGACGGCCGCTATCTCCTCTGGCTCCGCCATTCGGCCGAGAGGGACATCCGAGCCGACGGACTCTGCGAATGCGTCGGCAGAGGCGCCAATGAAACCGGCTCGGGCGTCCAGGACCATGGGTGTCAAGGTGTCTCCCGGGCAGACCGCGTTGCATCTGATGCCGTCGGCGGCGTGGTCGATGGCGATGGCCTTGGTCAGCATCACGACGGCTCCCTTGCTGCAGCAGTACGCGACTGAATCCCGGCCGGCCACAAGACCCCAGTCGGAAGCGTTGTTGACGATGACTCCCCGCTTCTGGTCCCTCATGAACGGAACGACCGCTTGGGCGTAGAGGAACTGACCGAAGAGGTTGACCTCGATCACCCGGCGAAATCTCAAGAGTGGTCGTCAGGACGGTCCCGGCGTCGATCATGCCCGCGTTGTTGAACAGCACATCGATGCGGCCGTACCTGGCCACCGTCGCCGTCACGACCCGACGGACATCATCAGGATCCGTCACGTCGCCGGGTGCGAAGAAGGCATCGGTGGCCCCCTCTGTGCTGCACGCGACGACGACCTGGCGTCCTCTATCCACGTCGCGTCCTGTCAGGGCCAGAGCGGCACCTTCGCAGGCGAACGCGTGAGCCGTCGCCGTGCCGATCCCCGAAGAGGCTCCAGTGATCAAGCAGACCCTGTCCTTCAGCCGCAAGCGTCCCTCCTGCTGGATCGGCCCACTCTCGTCATTCTCTCCTATCAACCGCCCGGAGTCTCGTCGCAGAACGCACTGGCACCAGTGGCTCTTCTCAGGCAGGCGTGCTGAGTGCGGCGAATCCTACCCAGGGACAAGGTCTCCCATCCAGTGCGGCAGCGATCGCCAGCCCCGCCTGGTGCTCGTTGCACACAGCGCCAGCGTCGCCGGCCGCCCGCTGCAGACGTCGTGAGCGCAGCAGACCGCTCCTACCGACGTCGTGAGCGCAGCAGACCGCTCCTACCGACGTTGCGAGCGCAGCAGACCGCTCCTACACGCCCTCGAGGCGGCCGATACGCACACCGTCGCGCTCATCGACCGTGTCGTGCCAGGGCAAGGCCTCACCGAAGAGGCTGCGCACGCGCCAGCGCAGGCCTTTGGGGGCTATGCGAAGGGCCGCCTGCAGCTCTTCGAGAGCGCCCGACACCCGCCCGCGCGCGCCGGCGTCAGGCTCCAAGTGGGAGAGGTGCGCGCGGCAGCGCTCGAGGTTGCGCGTGACGTCGTGGTGCAGTCCCCAGTCGTGTGCGCACAGGCGCGCGATGTAGCGCACGTTGACAGCACCGGGGGCATCGCGGTCGATCAGCGGCAGGTGTCTGAGGAGGGCGACGATGTCGCCCAAGTCATCCTCGTTCACGGCGGCGCGCTGCAACTTCACCAGCAGCACGTCGCTCGCCGGCGCCGTGTAGTCCTCGAACCCCAGGCGCTCCTTCAGGGCGATCTGGTGATCTAGTCGGAACGTATCTACGAAGACGTCGATGCGGTCATCGACGTGTTGCGACCTGCCGTCGTCGCGATGGACGCAAGGACGGAAGAACTGCGCCATCTGTCCGCTGCTCGCGAGGCGGTAGTGCCCGTTCTCGGCGAAGCCGCGATCGGTCAGCAGCGATACGACCTGCTTGAACTCCGCTCGTAGGCAGACAAGGTCGATGTCGCGGTACCGCCTTGCAGCGAGGTCGGCGCCGCGGCACTGCTCGCGCACGGCGAGCCCACCTATCAGACGCAGCGTTAGGTCACGGCGGCGCGCCGCATCGACGATGCGGCGCGCCTCCTCGAGCATCGCGTCGCGCCCGGACGACTCGACGTGTTCGAGGTCTGTCGGCATGTCGTGCCGTACGTACCCCGGATCCGGGGGGCGTATTCCGGGGTTCGGCCGGGTGTGCGGGACGCGAGGCGGGGGGACTGACGGGGGGCGGGCGGCGGCTGCCTCGCGGCAGCCGCCGCCCGCCCCCGCGTGAGGCGACTCTAGCCCAGGTTCTGCGCCACGAAGTCCCAGTTGACGAGGTTGTCGAGGAAGGTCTGCAAGAAGTCGGGGCGCCGGTTCTGATAGTCGAGGTAGTAGGCGTGCTCCCAGACGTCGCACACGAGCAGCGGCTTCTGACCCGGCGGAACCGGCATCTCGGCGTTGGGGGTGCTGACGATCTTGAGCTGTCCGCCCTCGTCTACGAGCCAGACCCAGCCGCTGCCGAAGCGGCCCACGCCGCCGGCCTTGAACTGCTCGGCGAAGGCCTCGTAGCTGCCGAAGGCTGCGGTCATCCTGTCGCCCAGCGCGCCGCCGGGGGCCCCGCCGCCACCCGGGGTCATCGAGTTCCAGAAGAAGGTGTGGTTCCAGACCTGGGCGGCGTTGTTGAAGATCGCCTGCTTGGCGGGATCGCCGGCCACGGCGCCGATGACGTCCTCTAGCGACTTGCTCTCGAGGTCACCTCCGGCGACGAGCTTGTTGAGGGTGTCGACGTAGGTGCGGTGGTGCTTGCCGTAGTGGAAGCTGATGGTCCGCGCCGAGGTGTACGGCTCCAGGGCGTCGTCGGCCCAGGGCAGGGACGGCAGTTCGAATGCCACGATGACCTCCTTCGGGGATCTGTTCCGCTGCGACCGAGGCTATGCAGGCCGGTCGCGTGGGCAACAGCATACGTCGTCTCGTACGCCGTCGTTAAGTGTTGGGCCGTCGATGAGGCGAGGCCGCAGCCCACGCGACGAGGCTCGGGCCGCGGGCTCGAGCCCGCCTGGCGGGCGATGGAGCCGGATGGGCCGGGGTGGCGACAGGCGCGCGGGCGGGCGCGGCGGGCGTCTCCCTCAAGGCGCCCGCCGCGCCCGCCCGCGCGCCTGCGTTCTACCCCGCTTTGGCCTGCGGTGCGATGAAGGCTCCCTCGCCGACGAGCTCGCGCACCTTCAGCATCGCGAACACGTCTTCGACGGCGGGGGAGAGGTGGCGCGCCCGGAGCTGGATGCCCTGGGCTCGCAGGTCGAGGCAAAGACGCACGAAGATGCCGGCACCCGAGGAGTCGATGAAGCGGACCCCTGCGAAGTCCAGCACGGCCTGGTCGCTGCCCCGCACGGCGTCGCTTACGACCCAGCGCAGGGTCTCCGTGCAGTCCAGGTCTACCTCGCCCTCGAGGTAGATGATGGGGGCCACACCTTTGTCAACTCGCGTGTGCAGCATAGTCAGCCCTCTCCTTGATCATACGGTCGAGCATGAGCGTCGTCCCGTCGTTCCCGGTATGCAGTGAGACCTCTTCGAGGCTCTCGAGGATGAGCTTGTAACCGTAGCCCATGGACACCTGGTCGCCGCTGCCTTGCGGAGCGGTCCAGTTCAGGAAGCTGAGCCCCCGGCCGCGGTCCGAGACGATGGCGCGCAGGCGGTCGTCGAGGATGCGCAGAGCCACCGTGCCGGTGCCGCCGCCGTGGAGGATCATGTTGGTCGTCGCCTCGGAGACGGCGAGGATGAAGCCTTTGCGCGCGGCTTCACTCAGAGAGACCTCGGCCAGCGCCAGGTCGGCGGCGTTGCGCGTCATGGCCAGTGACGTCGAGTCGGTGACCGCGTGCGCGATCAGCTCGGAGCCGCGACTCCGCTCCGTGCTGAGCTCTTGCTCGTCGAGGAAGTGCAGCCTGCCCCGCGCGACAGCGGACGCCAGGTCGTTGAGGATGTCCAGCAGGCTGCGGCGGTGGTCGCCGTGATGGCGCCGCCAGCCGTTGGTGTGGATGCCCATGATCTCGCAGCGGTCGCCGCGGGGGATGAAGCAGAACTCGTCGCCGACGGCGTCGTTGTAGTCGGTGATGGTGTGGCAGACGAAGCTGCGCAGGTTCATGGCCTCGCGGGCCCGCTCGATCAGGTCCGCCGGTGGCAGCGGCGAGAGGGCGCCGCCGACGACGATGCGCAGCGTGTCGCTGCCCGCGTCGTAGCGGAAGACTTGCAGCGTCACGGGTGTGCGCTTGGGTCCCATCATGGTCTCACTCTGTATCGGTCGCTCGTCGCCGCCGGTTGAGTGCGCGGCGGTGCGGTCGCGAGCGGTCTTCGTCCGGCGCCGCGCCGATCTTGCCTCGACCTCATTGCGGCCTCACGTCACCTTGATGAGCAGCAGGGTCAGGTCGTCCGCCGGGGGCATGCCGCCGCGAAAGTCGGCGACCTCGGTGAGGACAGTCTCGAGGATGGCCTCGGGCGCGTCGGCACGCACGCGGCGCAGGCACGCGCACAGGCGCTCGACGCCGAAAAGCTCACCGGCGGCGTCGCGCGCCTCCGTCACCCCGTCGGTGTAGAGCGCGACGAGGTCGCCGGGGCTCAGCCTGAGTGTGTCCTCGGGGAAGTCGAGCCCCGGCCGGACGCCCAGCAGGCTGCCGCGGGCCGCCACTCGGCGCTCACCTTCGTCCCCGAACACCAGCAGAGGGTTGTGACCGCCGCCGGCCACCGTCAGGCGTCGCCGTGCGGGATCGTAGAGTGCGTACGTGAGCGTGAGGAACGAGGGCAGCGCCTGGCCCTCGAGGTCGCGCGCGAGGCCGTCGTTCACCTCTGCCAGCACGCGGCCCGGCGAGCGTCGCGCGCGAGCCGCCTGGTGCAGCAGTGAACGAGCCATGGCCATGATGAGGGCCGCCGCGAGCCCCTTGCCCATCACGTCGCCGCAGGCGATCGCCAGGTGGCCGTCGTCGAAGTCGAGGAAGTCGTAGTAGTCGCCGCCCATCTCCGTCATGAACTCGATCCGGGCGGCGAACTCGAGGCCCTCGACCACAGGGGACTCCTTGGGCAGCAGGTCGAGCTGGATCTGTCGGGCTCGCTCGATCTCGGCGGCCACTTTGCGCTGCGTCTCGGCGAGCCGCTCGTGGAGCCGCGCGGTGGCTACGAGCTCGTCCTTGAACGACGCCAACGCCGCGGTGTGGGACTCGCGATCGCGGGCGCGGCTGGCGTAGATCTCGTAGGAGTAGTAGATGAGGAACAGCGGTGGCAGGGCGAGCAGTAGACCGGGAAGGCCGAGCGCGAGGTAGAGGCCGGCCACGAGCAGGCTGAGCGACGCACCCGTGAGGTAGCTCGGCAGCCCCCATTGGTAGTTGCGCTGCCACACGCGCAGGGCGCTCTCGCCAGTCGCCAGCGCGATGACGCCGGCAAGCACGACCGTGTTGGCCAGGAAGTCGACGCCAGTCGCGGCGAACGCGGGTAGCACGCGGTCGGTGAAGGTGGCCGTCAGGGGCACGAGGGCGACGTACAGCGCACCGCCGAGGAACGTCGAGAGCACGTGGTTGGCCACGTTGAAGACGATCTTCTGGGGGTCGTGCGTGAGCCAGGCCGTGGCGAGCCCCGAGGCGATGGCCACAAGGAGGGCGGGGAAGAGACCGAAGACGATCAGGGCGGCGAGGATGAGGACGAACGACAGCGTCACCACGCCGACGCCCGGCAGGCGGACCTCGCGCAGATCGGCGAAGGCGGCGAGGGCGATGAAGGCGATGAGGGCCGGCGTGACCTCTCCGCTGTGGCCGGCCAGGGCCAGGCCGACCACGGCCGCGGCGACAACGGCGGCTACGTACAGTGAGACGGCCGCGCGTTGCCGCGCGGCCGTCTCACTGCCGGGCTGCGCTGGGGCGCCGACTACTGACCGTCGATCATCGTCGTCCAGGAGTACTTGGTCCATGAGTACTTCGTCCACGAGTACTTGGTCCACGAATACTTCGTCCAGGAATACTTCGTCCATGAGTACTTGGTCCATGAGTACTTGGTCCACGAATACTTCGTCCACGAGTACTTCGCCCAGTTCACCAGCACGTCGGGAGGCAGGATGGTCGAGCCATCGCCAAGGTCGGCCGAGAGCGCCGGCCCGTCAGCTCGCATGTGGTTGGCGAGCACCGACGGCGTGTCGACCGCGCCGGCCCCCTGCACCGCCGACGACACACCGGCCAGCGGACGCGCGCTCGCCATCAGGCGCACCTTCACGTCGTCGGGCGTGAGTCTTGGGTCGCGCTCGAGCATGAGGGCGGCGACTCCGGCCACGACCGGCGCGGCTGTGCTCGTCCCGGAGAGCTTGAAGTAGGCAGGCTTCTCCCAAGCGGGAGCGGTGGGAGCGTAGAGGGACACCGGGATGCGGTTGTCGGGCCAGGTGCGGTCGACGAAGCTGCCCTTCACACGCAGCGAGATCAGACGGTTGCCGGGTGCGACGATGTCGGGCTTCGCGAACTCGTCGAACAGCGTCGGTCCGATCGAGCTGTAGCCGCACACGGCGTCGTCGTCGAGCGTCGCCGTCTGCTTCGTATCGAGCGCGCCGACGGTGATCGCCAACGGGTCGTTGCCGGGAGAGAGGATGCCGCCGTTGCCGAACTCACCTTCGTTGCCGGCGGCGCAGATGACGACGATGCCCGCTCTCCACGCGGCCTCCACGGCCTTTGCCAGGGGATCGTCCGAGACCGGCCCGGGAATGTCCCCGCCGGCCGAGATGTTCAGCACCCTGATGTGGTACTCGTTCTTGTGGCGGATGGCCCAGAGGATGCCCCTGATCACGTCGGAAGCTCTACCCTGCCCGTACCTGTCGAGGACCTTGATGGCGACGATGTTGGCGCCGGGAGCGACGCCGCGGAACTGCTGCGTCGCGTAGCCGCCCTGATCGACCGGCAGCGAGGCGGTGCCGTCGCCTGCGATCAAACCGGCGACGAACGTGCCGTGCCCGGCGTCGTCGTACGGATGTCTCTTGCCCTTGACGAAGTCGACCCAGCCGACGAGGCGCGAGCCATGAAGGTCGGCGGTCTCGTCGATGCCGCTGTCGATCACGGCGACCGTGACCCCCCTGCCCGTGGGTCCGCCGTCCCAGGGGGCGGGCAGCCGACCCAGTCCTATCGTCAGATTGGTCACGTCCATGGTGCTCGCGTAGTCGGCGGCGAACACGGTGGGGTCGGACGTGATCGCAGTGACGTAGGGAAGCTCCGCCAGGGAATCGACCTGCTCCGCCGTGAGGGGTGCAGCGGCGGCCTTCACCACGTCGAGGGGCTCGGCGTCCGGAGTGGACGAAAGCGCCCCCATCACGTCGTCGACGTGTCCCGGCGCGTAGACGATGACGGGGACGGCCTCGCCGGGCGAGGCGGCCAGCGCCGCCGTGACTGCGGGGTCGACCTTCGTCGCCGTGTCAGGCCTCGCCGTCGGCGAGCCCCACTTGGCCGCCCACGCCGGCGAGGCCAGCGCGAGCAGCAGAAGGAGTGTGACCGCGACCGCGGCCTGGTAGCGCCTTCTCATGGTCCGTCCCTCCACACCCTGCTCCGTTGGCTTCGCCGCTCTCGCCGAACGAGCGGGCTGGTCCTGTCGCGAAGGGGCGCCCGTGCCGGAAGGCCGTGAGGAGGGTCGGGTGGTTCGGCGGCCGAGCTATCTTGCCGTCGGGCAAGACCTCTAGCTTTGCGTCCCTGCCTCACAGCAGGTTTGCCCTTTCGTTGGGAGAAGTATCGACTGCGCGGCGCGACAAGATTAGACGAACGTTCTACATGTGTAGCCGGTGCGGCGACGTATCCAGCGCAAGAGGCGTCCGGAGGGCCGACGCCCTGTCAAGGGGCCAAGAACATGGGATTCAGCTACAGGAAACGTACTCTACGCAGGCTTTACACTGAATGGAGTATGCCAAGGTGTACTACCCTTCGGAAGCCTTGTTTGGGCGATGGTAAGATAGCCCGGTCAACAGGGGCCAGCGGCAGGAGGATCGGCGGTGACCCTCAGCAGCCGTGTTGCGCTGGGGTGACGGTCCGGCGGGGTCGGGAGCTACGAGGGAAAGGAGCGCCATGAGTCGGACGGACGGCCTCTACACGGCGGTGCAGAGGCGCCTCATCACCGAGATCCTCAAACTGGCGACGAGCGACAACAAGAAGAACATCGTGCGCGCCTTCGAGCTGGCCGAGAGGATCACCCCCGACAACCACAAGTACGAGATGCGCTTCGTCAGGGAGAAGGTCGAGACCGACCACCCCGCCCTCAACATCGCGCGCCACGTCATCAACCTGACGCCCAAGTGCCGCGACGGCTTCATCAACGCCTTCGTCTTCAACTGTCTTCTTCGCGGTTCGCAGAAGCGTCAGGACTTCAACAAGCGCACCGGCATCCCGACGCCGTTCGTGGTGCTCATGAGCCCGACGATGCGCTGCAACCTCACCTGCGAGGGCTGCTACGCCGCCGAGTACTCGCCCGACAGCGACATGACCACCGAGCTCATGCAGAGTATCGTCGAGCAGGCCAACGACATGGGCGTCTACCTGTTCACGATCCTCGGCGGCGAGCCCTTCGTGCGTGAGGACCTGCTCGACTTCTGCGCCGCCAACCCCGACGCCTACTTCCAGATCTATACCAACGGCACGCTCCTCGACGACGAGACGATCGCGCGTATGGCCGACGTCGGTAACGTGGCGCCCATGCTGAGCATCGAGGGCGACGAGGAGATGACCGACGAGCGCCGCGGGCACGGTGTGTACCGGGGCCTCATGGAGGCCATGAACAAGCTGCACGACGCCGGCATCCTCTTCGGCTACTCGGCCACGGTGACCAAGAAGAACTGGTCGATGCTGGTCAGCGACGAGTTCGTCGATCCGCTCGTGGCCAAAGGCGCCTCGATCTCGTGGCACTTCCTCTACATGCCGGTGGGCCGCGACCCCGACACGACCCTCATGCTGACCCCGTCTGAGCGCAACGAGTTCCGTCTCGGCATCGACCGCATCCGCTCGACCAAGGCGATGTTCCCCATCGACTTCTGGGGCGACGCGCCGTGGGTCAAGGGCTGCATCGCCGGCAAGCACTACATCCACATCAACAACGAAGGCTGGGTCGAGCCCTGCATCTTCTGTCACTTCGCCACGCACAACGTCAAGGAGTCGACTCTGGCGGAGGCCTTCGGGGCGCCCTTCTTCCAGGAGATCCGCAGGCGCCAGCCGTTCAACCACAACCTGCTCATGCCGTGCATGCTCATCGACAACCCGACGATCTCGCGCGAGATCGTCGAGGTGACGGGGGCTCGTCCCACGCACGACGGCGCCGAGGTGATGCTCACCGAGCTGCGCAAGGAGCTCGACGAGTACGCGGCCGAGGTCGAGCGCGTCTACGACCCGATCTGGTCGTGCATGTCCGGCAAGAAGCCTGAAGAAGACTGACGCGGCGCTTGTAGATGATGAGGCGGGGGCGGCGCCGGTAGGCGCCGCCCCCGCCGTTTCCGTTTCGGCGCCGCGTGGTACTGTCTAGGCTCCCGTTGCAGGACAAGGCTGCGTCGGGCTCTGTCGGGTACCAGGAGGTCAACGTGGAGCCACAGCATCGCGCCGCCGCGAGTAGCGCCCTCCGCGCGGCAGTCGGCGCTTCTCTCATCACCGCCCGCGCCGCCCTGTGGGTCGCTCCTCTCGTCGTCCTTGTCGCGGCGGTGGCGCTCGTCGTCGGTTGCGGCAGCACGACCGTGACGACGCTGTCGCCAGCGGCGAGCGTGTCACCGAGCGCGAGTCCGTCGTCGGCGCTGCCTGTCTACGACGAGTCGATCGGTGGCATCTATCAGATCGCCGGCGTCGAGCTCGAGCCGGGCGACGATACCGTGCGGCTGGTCTTCGTCGCGCCGGCGGCCGCCGAGCGGCCGCTCGTGCGACTGCGGCCGAGAGCCGGCGCCGTCGACATCGTGATGACCGACTCACGACCGCTGCCCGCCGTCGTCCACACGTACCCCGGCGGCGACGGCCCGATCGTCAGAGGGCGGTTCGTCTTCCCGCCCGACGACGCGACGGTCTACTTCCGTCTCAGGCTGCGCGGCGGGGCGACGGACGATGCCAGCTCCATGGTGTGGGAGACGCTCAGCCCGAGTGTCATGCGGCTCGCTGTGAAGGTGAGCCACTGACGTGGCTGGGCGGGGCGGCGCCGGTAGGCGCCGCCCCCGCCCGTCGTCGCCTCCCGTTCATTGGACCGCGCCTCGCAACCGTCGTCTGGACTCTCTCGTCCGTGACCGCTAAGGTTTGGCGCGTGCCTGTCGAGTAGGGGAGGGTGAGCATGGACCCGAACGAAGGCATGCGCGGCGGCGGTCTCAAGTGCGTTCCCCGAGCGGTCGCTCTCTCCACGCGGCACCCCAGACGGCCTCACAGGAAGCGCGCGGGGCGGCTCGCCCTCGTGACGTCGCTGGTCGCGGCCGCCGCGTTCTGCGCGGTGTGGTCCGCACCGCGCGTCAGCGCGTCGGCCTCCTCGTGGCTCGCCACTCCCACAACTACGGCGCGTCTGGTCGCCGTGCCGCTGCCCGCCGCGGTAAGCGGCGCGAGCGGCGCGCTCCGCCTTGGCGCCGACGGCGGCGCCGCTCGCGCCGCCTCCCCGCGTGCGATCGACGCCGGTCTGCGCTTCAACATGCTCGGCGTGCTGCTGAAGAGCAGTCGTCCCTACGACCCAGATCTCGACGTGCGCGTGAGGACGAGCCTGGACGGCGTCACCTGGAGCGATTGGATGCGCCTCCGGTTCGTGAGGAGCGAGGGCACACCGGGAAGCGCCTTCGACCGCAACGACACCTGCTCCGAACCGTTGTGGGTCGGTGAGGCCCGCTACCTGCAGTACACGGTCGGGCTGACCTCGGGCGCTACCGCGGTCGACGTGTCGAACGTGCGCTTCTCGTTCATCAACACGCTCGGTGACGCCGGTGCGGGCGACGCGCTCGTGAGCACGCTGAAGCGCAGCCTGTCGTTCGTCGCCGGCATCGGTCATGTGACGCCGGCGCTCTCCCTGGCCGCTCGTCCGCCGATCGTGACACGGGCCCAGTGGGGCGCCGATGAGAGCCTGCGCTCCGGCAGCCCCAGCTACGCCGCGCTACGCATGGTGTTCATCCACCACACGGCCGGCGGCAACAGCTACTCGCGGTCAGAGGCTCCGGCAGTGGTGCGCGGCGTCTACTACTACCACACGCGCGTGCACGGCTGGTCGGACATCGGCTACAACTTCCTCGTCGACCGCTACGGCACCATCTACGAAGGACGCTACGGAGGCATGACGCGCGGAGTCGTGGGTGCGCAGGTTCTCGGCTTCAACACGCACAGCGCCGGCGTCTCGGTGATGGGCACGTTCGATCAGGCGCCGCCACCGGGTGCGGCCGTCTACGCGCTCGAGAAGTTGATCGCCTGGCGGCTCGACGTGGCCCACGTGAACCCGCTCGGCCAGGCACGCATGACCTGCTCGACGAGCGATCGGTACGCCGCGGGCAAGACCGTCACCTTCCCGGTCATCGCCGCCCACCGCCAGGCCAACTACACGAGCTGCCCGGGGAACGCCTTCAACGCCGTTCTACCGGAGATCCGCGCCGCGGTGGCGCAGCGGGGTCAGCCGAAGATCTACGCTCCCTCCTCGTCGGCCACGGCCCTCAGCCCCGACGGTGACGGTGTCGGCGACATCGTCACGCTGACGGCGGTGCTGTCCCAGACGGCGGACTGGACGATCGACATCGAGGGCACGGGAGGGGCCGTGGTGCGCCAGTTCTCCGGTCGGGGCAAGGCCATCGAGGCGTCATGGGACGGACGCGACGGGGATGGAGCACCGGTCGCCGACGGTCCCTACGACATAGTCATGACCGGCTCGAACGCCCACGGCGTGACTAGGTCGGCGGTGGTGAGGATCATCGTCGACACGGTGCCGCCGACGGTCAGCGGGGTGGGCGCGACACTGGCCGTGAGCCCCAACGGCGACGGTATCGGCGACGTGAGGGCCGTCGCTTATGCGGTGAACGAAGCGGGGCGTGTCCGGGTACGGGTCTACGACAAGGATGACGTCCTGGTGCGCACTGTTCTTGCGGCGCTGTGGGTATCGCCGGGCTCTCACTCGGTGACGTGGGACGGCAAGGTCTCCTCTCCATCGGGCCTCGTGCCCGCGCCCAGCGGAAGCTACACGGTGCGCGTCAGGGAGGTCGACGCCGCCGGCAACGCCGGCAGCGGCAGCGGGCCGGCCAAGGTGAATCTGACCCTCGGATTCCCCAAGGCGGCGCCGCGCTACTTCTCGCCCAATGGCGACGGTGTTCGCGATACCAGCCTGCTCGGCTTCAAGCTTGCCCTGGCCGCATCGGTCAAGGTCGTCGTCAAGGACGCCTCCGGGGTCGTGCGCAGCTTCTCTCTGGGCGCTCTGCAGCCGGGCGCCGCCGGCGCTACCTGGGACGGCAACACCGATGCCGGCAGGGCTCCCGGCGGCGGCTACACGTTCACCGTCACGGCCACCAACTCCCTGGGCGCCATCACGGTGTCGGGCCCCATCTCCCTCGACCGCTACGTCCCCCGGTCGAGCGTGCCGGCCGACTTCTCGATCGCCCGCGGCAGCAGGATCGGCTACGTCTACTCGGTGAAGGACCCGTACGCGAAGGACGTGTACGTGCACGTCGAGGTACGCAGCGGCAAGGGCGTCCTTCTCGCGAACCTCATCCCCGGCTGGGTGATGACGGGCGTGCGGCACAAGATCTCGTATCGGCCGCCGGGCCGCGGCACGTACGTCTTCACGCTCTACGCCCGGGACCGCGCCGGCAACGTGGCCGCGCCGGCAACGACTACCGTCAAGGTGCGCTAGCCGCTCGACGAAGCGTGCGTGTCGGCGCCGCGCTAGTGTCGCCGACGGCGGTCGACCTGAACTTTCTACAGGATTCAAGTCGCCGCAGCGTCCTGACGATGATGGCGACATGGCGAAGAGCTTCAAGACGCGACGCGGCGCGGTTGCCGTCGATGAGTGGCTGACGGTCACGCAGGCGGCGGACCTGCTCGGCGTCGCCGCCCACACTCTGCGTGACTGGACGGCCAAGGGCGTGGTCGAGGCGAGCCGCACGGCCGGGGGCCATCGTCGCTACCGCAAGGCCGACCTCGAGCGCTTCCGTGCCGCGCGCGCCGAGGCCGACTCGCTCGATGACGTCTTCCACCGGCTGAACGAGCTCAGCACCCTGGCCGGCGTCTCGCAGGCGGTGTTCTCGGCCCTGGAGCTCGAGGAGCTGCTGCCTCTCGTCTGCCAGAAGCTGGTCGAGACCATGGGTTGCACCGGGGCGGTGATCTCCGACTTCGACGCGGAGGCCGGGGACGTGGTGACCGCTTGGGAGCACGCGACCGGCGACGCCACGTGGCGGCCGGGGACCCGGTACGCGCTGCGCGACTATCCGGCGACGAGACGGGTCGTCGAGCGTCAGGGCTCCTACGTCGCCAACCTCAACGATCCCGCGGTCGACCCTGCCGAGCGTGACGTGCTCGTCGCGGACGGCAATCAGAGCGCGCTCGTCCTGCCGCTGGTGTACAAGGGCGAGACGATCGGCATCGTCGAGTGTTTCGACCGCGCGCGCGAGCGCAGCTACTCGCAGGGCGAGCTGGCGCTCGCGCGCGCCATCTGCGACCGCATCGCCGTGGCCGTCTACAACTCGCGCCTCTTCGATCGCCTGCGGCGGCAGAACGACGATCTCGAGCTGGTGCTGGACGCGGTCAAGGCGATCGGCTCGAGCCGCGATCTGCAAGAAGCGCTCGAGACGATCGCCCGGCGCCTGACCGAGGCGATGGACGTGGCCTGGTGCGACATCTACGACTACGATCCGGCACGCCAGGATCTTACGGTCGTCGCCTACTACCAGGTACCCTCAGTGCCTCCATCACCCGGCTGGCTGGGGACACGCTTCACGCCCGAGGAGTGGTCCGATCTGAGGCGGGCCATCGAGCAGCACGAGACCACGCTCTTGCAGGCGAGCGATCCGACGCTGCCTGAGCCTATGCGGGCGGCGCTGGAAGCATGGAGCGAGAAGTCGACGATGACCGTCCCCCTCCTGTACGAGGGCGAGCTCGTCGGCGTGCTCGACATCGCGGAGTCGCGCTGGGAGAGGGTCTTCAGCGAGAACGACGTGCGTCTGGTGCAAGCCATCGCCGCGCAGGCGACCTCGGTGGTGCACAACATGCGGCTGTACGACCAGACGCGCCGACGTAACCGCGAGCTGCAGCTCCTTCTGGACACCGGTGAAGTCATCGCCTCGTCGATGAATCTCCCTGATGCGCTGGGCAAGGTGACCGAGTGGCTGACTCATGCCCTCGACGTGGCGTGGGCGGACATCTACGAGTACGACCCGGGCAGCGACGAGCTGAGGGTCCTGGCCTTCTACCAGATCGAAGGCGTGCCCTCCTCCGAGGGTTGGCTGGACACGAGCATCCCGAGCGACCTCCTGAGCGAATGGCACCGCAGCATCCACGAGCGTTGCGCGGTCACCGTCTACGCAGAGGATCCCCGCCTGCCGGCGCGAGATCTGGCCGAGATGGAGAAGTGGGGGGAGCGCGCGACGCTGGTCGTACCCCTCATCTACCGTGAGGAGGTCATCGGCCTGCTCGACGTCGCCGAGTCTCGCTTTCAGCGTCGTTTCGGCGAGGAGGAGGCGCGGCTCGTCTTGGCGATCGCCAACCAGCTCGGCTTGGCCGTCCACAATCTGAGGCTCTTCGAGGCGACGCGCCGTCGCAGCGAGGAGCTCGCCGCCGCGCTGCGTATCACCGAGACCGTCACCTCGAGCAGCGATGTCGACACGGTACTGCACACCGTCGTGAGCACGCTGCGCGAGTCCCTCAATCTATCGTGGTGCGAGATCTACGACTTCGATCCCGCCTCCGGCATCCTTAGCCTCGCGGCGCACTCGTACCTGGAGCCACTCGACCTCGGAGACTGGGACGGCGTCTATTCGATCGACGAGGCCCCCACGCTGGCCGGCGCGGTCGCCGAGAAGCGGCCCCTCGTGGCCTATGTCGACGATCCCGCGCTGCCCCCCGACACGCGCGCTGACATGCAGCGCTGGGGCGACAAGGCTTCGCTCTACGTGCCCATGGTCTACGGCGGGGAAGTGGTCGGCGTCGTCTACGGCGCCGAGGTCCGAGGCCTGCGGCGCTTCAGCGCCGACGACATACGGCTGGCGACGCTCATGGCGGCGCAGGCGGCCGCAGTCATCGAGACGGCCCGGGGGCGAGCGCGCGAGCTCGCCGATCGCGAGCAGCTCGCACGCTTCAACCGCCGTCTGAACAGCCTCGTCGAGTTCTCCTCCGAGATGCGCGGCCTCGTCGAGGTCGACGACCTGGTGGCCTTGCTCGGGCGTGTCGTCACTGAGGCGCTCGAGCTGCGGCAGTGGGCGCTCTACCTGCACGACGCCGAGAGTGACAGCTTCAGGGTGAGCGGTGCGTTGGGCGTAGACCGCGCGATGAGCGACCACTACAAGGGGCTCGTCGTCCCGGCAGCCGCTCTGAGGGGACTGATCGCCGACGCCACACCGATCTCGTCGTCGTTCTTCGTCGATCATCGCGTCCATACCTGGAGCGATGAGGAGAACGCCTTCTTCAAGGCGGTCGATTTCGGCAGCGGCATCGACGGGGAGTGGCACACTGAGGACACTCTCTTCGTCCCCATGGTCAGCGAGAAAGGCCAGCTTATCGGCTACCTCGAGGCGTACGATCCCGTCGACCGGCAGCTCCCCAGCGAGGAGCTGGTGCGGCACCTCGAGGTGTTCGCCGGCAAGGCCGCGAGCACGCTGGAGCTGCTGCGGCTCTACGGTCAGCTCGAGGAGCAGGCCACGACCGACGGTCTCACCGGCCTCTACAACCACCGTCACCTCCTTCAGCGTGTCGAGGAGGAGGTCGCCAAAGCGCGGCGCTACGGCACGCCGGTGTCGCTCCTCATGATCGACATCGACGACTTCAAGCCCTTCAACGACACGTACGGCCATCCTCAAGGCGACAAGCTGCTGCAGGAGATGGCCGACATACTGCGCGCCGGGGTGCGCCAGCAGGTCGACCTGGTGGCGCGCTACGGGGGGGAGGAGTTCGTCGTGCTTCTGCCGAGCACCCCCTCGGGAGGGGCCGAGGTGGCCGCCGAACGTCTGCGCGAGGACATCCGCGACCCGCGCACCGCCGAGGCGGTCGCTGAGGCCATCCGCTCGGCCATGGCGAACAGCCGCTTCGAGGGATACCCGCGGCGCAAGGAGGTGCCGGTGACGGTGAGCATCGGCGTCGCCTCGTACCCGAGCCACGCCGCCGATGCGAAGGAGCTCATCGTCAACTCCGACCGGGCGCTCTACGTGGCGAAGCGTCAGGGTAAGAACCAGACCTGCGTGTACGGCGTCGACTGACGGGCCGGCACCCGGCGACCCGTCGGACGCGGTCGCTCACGCTGGCTAAAAGCGCTGCCGGTTTCTTGCCGTCGGCGTGGATCGCCCGCCACCTTCTGGCGTGCAAGCGCCGGACTCGGTGGTTTTCTCCTATGCCCATAGGGGTAATGCGCGAGCATGGGATTCACCGATATGCACGCTCACTTCTTGCCCGGCGTCGACGATGGCCCCGCGACGCTCGCGGCGGCCCTTGACGCGGTGCAGACCGCCGTCGAGGGCGGCACGAGCGTCGCGTTCGCGACGCCGCACATCAGCCGAACGGCTCCCTTCAGCCCCGAGCGGCGCCGATTGATTGCTCGGCGCTACGCCCTCGTGCTCGAGGCCATCGAGCAAGCCGAGCTGCCGCTCGACCTCCGGCTCGGCTACGAAGTGACGCCGTGGTCAGAGCTCCTGCAGGTCGATCCTCGTGCCCTGTGTCTCGGTGACCTGCCGTTCGTGCTCGTCGACTGCCCGTTCGTGGGGTGGCGCGACGAGATCGGCCCCTTCCTCGACCACGTAAGCGCGCACGGTCTGCAGCCGATCCTCGCCCATCCCGAGCGCAACGATCTCATTCAGTACCACGTCGAGCTGCTCGAACCCTGGCGGCGGCGCGCTCTGTTGCAGGTCAACGGGTCGAGCCTGCTGGATCAGCACGGCGAGCGGGCGCGGGCGGCGGCGACAGAGATCGTCACGCGGGGCTGGGCTGCGTTCATCGCCTCCGACGGTCACGGCAGCGAAGGCCGGCCACACCGCATCGACCAGGCCTACGAGGTCGCGAGGCGCTCCGTCGGAGACGGTGCCCTCGGCCTCGTCACCGGCGTCGCCCTGGGCGAGCCGGCGCGGCAGCAAGCTTCGTAGCGCCGGTCATCCTCCTCGGTGAGCCGGTCCTCACGGTCGGCGGAAGGCACCCGTCGTCGCGGCCGCTTGGAGGGGCAGTATCCTCGCCTTCTGTTTCACGCGATCGCCTCGGCGCGCAGCGTCTGTTCGCGCCAGCGACAGCACGGGACGGGGCACGTCGCCATACGGACCGTGTCGCAGATCTCGCAGCGCACGGCGGCGAGCGAGATGGGGAGGTCGAACAGCGAGCGCGCCTCCGAGCCGGCGAGGCCCGTCGCTGCGTGCAAGGCGGCCGAGACGGCCTTCATGTCTTCGAGACGGTCGGCGCCCTCGGGCAGGTCGACGAGACCCATGCGCACGGCCCGCTTGCGCACGCGCCCGTCGGGCAGAAACGCGGAGCGGGCCAGGCCGTCGGCCGGCCACAGCTCGTAGCGCAGCATCTCGCGCACGGTCCAGAAGGCGCGCGACTTGAGCGTCCCCCCCGAGGCGGCGTGCAACACATCGACGACATCGACGGGATCGGCCGGTCGAGGCAGGAGCTGCGACCAGGTCTGACGGCGCTCGGCGAGGCGCACGAAGTCGATCACCTTGCCGCGGCTGTCGCTGCGCGAGACCGGCGGCGAGACGGCGAAGCGGGCGAGGTCGAAGGAGCCCTCGTAGACCTGGTCGATGAGACCGGCCGACAGGAGGCGCCGCCAATCGGCCTGCACGACGGCTTCGGGGGCCGGCTGCGCGGCGAGGGCGGCGTAGCAGAGCAGCGTGAAGAAGATGCGTCGCTGCTCGGCCACGCCGCCCTCGCCGAAGCGCCGCCGCGCGTCGTCGTCGAGCACGTCGAACGGCCGCCTCTCGGATGCCTTGTAGGCATCGACGAGGTAGGCGACGATGCTGCGCCGCTGTTCGTTGGTGAGTGGTTCGAGTGCCTCCACCGCTGCCTCCCGCTCTTGTGTGGTCCAGGACACCCTCACCGTAGACCTCGGCCGTGACCGGCGACAGATGACGAAGCGGCGGGCGGGATGACGTGGGCGGCGAGCGGCGGTACACAACACCGCCGCTCGCCGCGACCGGCGTCGGCCGACCTCGGACCGGCAACGGTTGACTCCAAATCAGGATGATATTAGTCTCTTTTAGCCGGCGGGAGCAGCCGGGCTCGATGGGCGAGTGGAGTGTCCGGAGACGACACGGCTCTCCTGAGGCGAGAGGCGTGTCCGGAACGACGCGCTTCTTTCGCGGGCGAGGCGTGGGTCTGGAGTCACACGCCTTGCCCAAAACGACTTCGCATACTAACCTTTGTCGGTTGCGCTCACGCTCGCCGGAGGTGGATCCCAGCAGGACATGGCGTATCTCGGCATAGATATCGGCTGTATCAGCCTCAAGGCCGCGCTCGTAGGCGCTCCCGACGAGGCAGAGCTCTTCTCCCGACTCGCATCGACCTCCCCCGACCTCTTCTACACGCCCTCCACAGACGTCGCTATGGCCGGGGACAGGCCCGTCCTGGTGAGCGCCTACCGGCGCATCAAGGGAAGTCCCAGCGAGGCGACCAGGGGCCTGCTCGACCAGCTGCTGCGCGTCTTGCCGGAGGAGGCCATCGCCGGCATCCGCGTCACCGGCTCGGGCGGCAGGCTCATCGGTCAGGCCCTGCACGCCTCGTTCGAGAACGAGTTCAAGGCCATCGCGCGGGGACTCGCGGCGCTGCATCCCGACGTCGTGACCGTCTTCGAGATGGGCGGCGAGACCTCGAAGTACATCCGCCTTGACACCGACGCCACGTCAGGACGCGTGGGCATCGCCGACTACCAGACGAACGGCGACTGCGCCGCCGGGACGGGCTCCTTCATGGACCAGCAGGCGAGCCGGCTCCTCTACGACATCGAGGACGTCGGCGGCGTCGTGCTCGACGCGGGGAAGGCGGCGTCGATCGCCGGCCGCTGCAGCGTTTTCGCCAAGTCCGACATGATCCACGCGCAGCAGAAGGGCTATCAGCCCCCCGAGGTGCTCAAGGGCCTCTGCGACGCGGTGATCCGCAATTTCAAGGGCAGCATCACCAAGGGCAAGAGGGTCGACCCGCCCATCGCCTTCATCGGCGGCGTGGCCGCCAACGGGGGGGCCGTCCAGGCCGTGCGCGACGCCTTCGAGCTGACCGACGGACAGCTTCTCATTCCTGAGCTTTACGCCTGGATGGGCGCCGTGGGTGCGGCGCTGATCGAGGCCGACGAGGCGGCCGGAGAACACGACCGCGTGATCTTCGCTCTCGACGCTCTGCCGCCGGCCGAGTTCCCCTTCGCCGAACCGCTGGTGATGGACAAGGTGCTCTTGTTGCGCGATCTGGCCAAGCCCTACGAGCTGCCCGACGAGGGCGTCATCGACGTGTACCTCGGCATCGACGTCGGCTCTGTCTCCACCAACCTGGTCGTCGCCGACCAGCACGGCGAGGTCATCAAGGCCATCTACACGAAGACCGACGCGCGGCCCGTCGAGGTCGTCAACAAGGGGCTGGCCGAGATCCGCGACGAGCTCGGCGACCGCATCCGCGTGGTCGGCGCCGGCACGACGGGCTCGGGGCGGGAGCTCATCGGCGAGCTCTGCGGCGCCGATCTGATCACCGACGAGATCACCGCGCACAAGACGGGCGCCAACCACGTCGCCGCGCAGATCGGGCGCCAAGTCGACACGATCTTCGAGATCGGCGGGCAGGACTCCAAGTTCATCAGCCTGCAGGACGGCATCGTCGTCGACTTCGCCATGAACGAAGCCTGCGCCGCCGGTACGGGGTCGTTCCTCGAGGAGCAAGCCGAGAAGCTCGACATCAACATCATCGGCGAGTTCGCCGAGATGGCTCTCGCCTCGACGAGCCCCATCCGCCTCGGAGAGCGCTGCACGGTCTTCATGGAGCGCGACGTGATGAGCTACAAGATGCGCGGCGCGGCCAAGGAGGACCTCGTCGGCGGTCTCGCTTACTCGATCGCTTACAACTACCTGAACCGCCTCGTGCGCGAGCGCAAGATCGGCGACTGCATCTTCTTCCAGGGCGGCACCGCCTACAACGACTCGGTGGCCGCGGCCTTCTCGATGATCCTCGGCAAGGAGATCATCGTGCCGCCCCACAACGGGGTGATCGGTGCGATCGGGATGGCCCTCCTGGCTCGCGAGCGCATGCAGCGCACGCACGAGCTGACGAAGTTCCGCGGCTGGGACCTCGAGGCCGTCGACTACACGGTGAAGGACTTCGTCTGCAAGGGCTGCACCAACGAGTGCGACGTGCGCCAGTTCACCATCGAGGGCGAGAAGACCTACTGGGGCGACAAGTGTTCCGACCGTTACCGCAAGCGCGTCAAGGTCGACAAGGAGCCGGTGATCGCGGACCTCATCGCCTTGCGCGAGGAGGCCATGTTCGAGTACTACCAGCGGGCGGCCGAGCGCAGCGAGGCCGCGCAGAAGACGGTGGGACTGTCGCGCGCGATGTACACGTTCGACCGCCTGCCCTTCTGGGCGACGTTCTTCGCCGAGCTCGGGTTCAAGCCGCTCCTCTCACCCGAGACCGACCGCGTGATCAGAGAACGTGGGGTCGACGCCACCGTCGCCGAGCCCTGCTTCCCGATCCGCGTCGCCCACGGCCACGTCGAAGTGCTCGGCGAGGCCGGCGTCGACCACATCTTCCTGCCCAACCAGGTCAACGAGGAGACCGAGTTCCCCGAGGTCAACTCGCACGCCTGCCCGTGGGGTCAGACGCTGCCCTTCGTCGTGCGCGCCGCGCCTCGTGTCGAGCAGTACCGCGACCGCATCCTCAGCCCCCTGGTGCGCTTCCGCGACGGTATCGACGGGCTCGTGAGGGACTTCGCGCCGACGGCCAAGGAGCTGGGCGTCCCGAGCCGGGCCGTGCGCCCGGCGTTCGAGCGCGCCGCCGCCGTGCAGGACGAGTTCCGGCGCCGGCTGCTCGACGCCGGCACCGAGGCGCTGGTCGCCCTCAAGGAGAGCGGCGATCTGGGCATCGTGCTCATAGGACGCCCGTACAACATGTACGACAAGGGCATCAACATGGACATCCCGCGCAAGCTGCGCAAGTTCTACGGCGTCAACGTGATCCCCCTCGACTTCCTGCCGCTGAGCGGCATCGACATTCGTGGCGTGGTGCCCAACATGTTCTGGAACTACGGGCGCAAGATCCTCCAGGCGGCCAGCTTCGTCGCCCGTCACGACAAGCTGCACATCATCTACCTGACGAACTTCAAGTGCGGGCCCGACTCCTACATCAAGCACTACGTGCGCACGGCCTCGGGCAAGCCCTTCCTCTCACTGCAGTTCGACGAGCACCAGAACGACGCCGGGGCCATGACGCGCTGTGAGGCCTACCTCGACAGCAAGGGCTTCCTGCGCTGGTGGTCACAGCCCGAAGAGGAGCTCTCCGCCGCCGAGGCCGATGCGGCATACGTCGGCGGCAGCGAGTCGCGCCGCAGCGACGAGTTGAGCGAGCGTCTCGTCTAGATGGGGACGGAGATGGCGACGGGCGGCAACGGCAAGAGCAGACACGCGAGTGGCGACGAGCGCCTGCAGCAGGTCGTTGCTCAGTTCGGCCTCGAGGGGCGCACACTCTACCTGCCGCAGATGCCCTACGGCGGCAGCGTCCTGCTGGCGGCGGCCATTAGGTCGATCGGCGTCGAGGCGCGCGTGACCCCCGACTCCACCGATCACTCGCAGGAGCTGGGCGGCAAGGTGACCTCGGGCGACGAGTGCTACCCGCAGAAGATCACCGTCGGTGACTTCCTCGGCCTGCTCGAGACGGGCGACCGCGACAAGATCGCCTTCCTCATGCCGACGGCCAACGGACCGTGCCGTTTCGGCCAGTACATGCACCTCATCAGGCGCACGCTCGACGACCTGGGCTACGACGACGTGCCCGTGATCACCATCACCTCCAACGACGGCTACTCGTCGATCGGGCAGTACTCGCGCGACCTTATCCGCACCGCGTGGCGAGCCGTCGTGGCGCAGGACATCCTCATGAAGCTGTTGCTCAAGACGCGGCCCTACGAGGTCAAGAAGGGCGTGACCGACGCGGTCTACCACGCGAGCCTCGCCGACGTCGACGCCGCCCTCGAGCTGCAGGACGTCTCGCACAAGGAACGCCTGGCGGCCATCCTCGCCGCGCTCGAACGGTCGCGTGAGCGCTTCCGCGCCCTCGACATCGACTTCGACGCCTCGCGCCCGCTCATCGGCATCGTGGGCGAGATCTTCTGCCGCCTCAACACCTTCGCCAACGCCGATCTGATCAGGCTGATCGAGGAGCACGGTGGCGAGTGCTGGCTCTCCGACGTTTCGGAGTGGGTGTGGTACGTCGACGACGAGCACAAGCGGCGCCTGGTCAAGGAGCATCGCGTGCTCACCGGTGAGAGCCTGGGGCGCTGGATCAGGGCCTCGGTGCAGCGCTCCGACGAGCTCGCGCTCCTAGCGCCCTTCGCCGAGGAGTTCGTGGGCTACGAGGAGGCGCACGACGTGCGCGAGGTCCTGGAGCTGAGCCACCCCTACCTGCCGTACACGGGAGCGCTCGGCGAGATGGTGCTGAGCACGGGCAAGAGCGTCTACCTGTACCGCAAGGGCGCCGACGGGATCATCGACATCAGCCCCTTTACCTGCATGAACGGCATCGTGACCGAGGCCATCTATCCCCTCGTGCAGCGCGACTGCGACGACATCCCCATCCGCACCTTCTACTTCGACGGCACCCAGAGCGACCTCGAGCGCGACATCGGTATCTTCCTCGAGCTCGCCAAGACCTATCAGCGGCGCAAGAAGACCGTGCGCCGGTTCCCGGCCACGTTAGCGGCAGCAGCCGGCGACGTGCCGGCCGCCGTCTGAAGTCCGGTCACACGCGTTCGGCACGCGCCGGTGCGCATACTCGAGCAGGAGGGGGAGCCAGTGGGCACAGAGCAGCCGGTCGTTGCCGACCTCGAGGCGATGGTGCAGATCGCCGACAGCGGCATCGTCAGCAAGAGCATCGTCGAGAACGAGCACCACAAGATCATCCTCTTCTGCCTGGCCAAGGGTCAGGAGCTCTCGGAGCACACGGCCAGTGTGCCGGCGATGATCCACGTGCTTCGTGGCAGGGGCACCGTGAAGCTCGGCGACACAGTCTATGAGGGGCGGCCCGGAAAGCTGCACTACATGCCGGCCGAGATGAAACACGCCGTAGTGGCCGAGGACGAGCTGGTCTTCCTGCTCATCATGTTCCGCACCTGATCTCGCTCGAGAAGACTTCTGAGCACCTTCGGCTGAGCCTCCCGGCTCGGCAGCATCTTGGCAGCGGCACGTGTCGATCCGCCCGGCGCGGTTGAGTACATCTGTACTCAGAGTGGAGTACAATCGACCTCTGGTCACCGGTGTCGCACAGAGGTGGTCGCTGTGGCGGACCTGCTGGGCGGTCTCTTCCGCTCGCGGACGAGGACCCGCATCCTCGCCCTGCTCTTCGCCGACCCCGAGCGCGAGTGGCACGTGCGCGGCTTGGCGCGGGAGGTCGGCGACTCCGCAGGCAATGTGCGCCGCGAGCTGCTGCGGCTGGTCGGGGCCGGCTATCTGCGGCGTCGCGCGCAGGCGAACCTCGTCCTCTACAAGCTCGACCAGTCGCATCCGCTCTACCCTGAGCTCCGTGCGCTCGTGCTGAAGACCGTGGGCGCCGAGAAGCTTGTCGGCGAGGCGCTCGCCGGCGTCGCCGGCGTGCGCCTCGCCTTCCTCTACGGGTCTTTCGCCGCGGCGAGCGAGCGTCCGGGCAGCGACATCGACGTGATGGTCGTGGGACGACCGGCGGCGCGCGACGTGCACCGGGCGCTGCGGCCGGTCGAGGACGCACTGCGCCGCGAGGTCAACTACGTGGTGCTCGACGAGGACGAGCTCGCGCGGCGGTGGCGAGACAACGACGGCTTCCTGCGCGACGTCCTCGCCGGGCCGGTGCGGGTAGTCGTCGGGAGCGCAGACGAGCTTGCGCTGCTGACCCGCGGGGGTGGCGCGCGAGAGCGAGCCGACGCGTGAGCGGGCGCGGCTTTCAACGCCTGCTGCACTCGGGTCTCGTGCGTCCGTACAAGGGCGGGCGCGAGCAGGCGCCGCGCCAGCTGGCGCTCGCCTTGCGCGACCTCTCGTCGGCGCGGCGCCTGCTCGCCGAAGACCGCGACTGGGCTTTTGCCATCGCCTACAACGCCGTCCTGCAGGGCGGCCGCGCGCTCATGCTGCGCGAGGGCTACCGGCCGACCACCGGCGAGGGTGGCCACGTGGCGGTGATCCGCTTCTGTGAGGAGTTCTTCGGCGCACGGTATCAGGAGGAGATGGAGCTCTTCGACCGCATGCGGGTGCGCCGCAACAGGGTCGTCTACGACGTGTCGGGGTCGATCTCGCGCCTCGAGGCCGACGAGGCGTTCACCTTCGCCGAGGAGTTCGTGGCGCGCGTGCAGGAACTCGTCGGCAAGCCCGCCCAAGCGGGCCCCCCGGCGTCGTCCCCGGTGCCGTCCGCGCCGCCGGAGCCGTCGTCGACGGAGCCGCCATTGACGGAGCCGCCGGCGCCAGCCACCGACGCGGACGGCGCCCCAGTCTAGCGCGCCACGGGCAGTCGCACCTCGGTGACGTACTCACCGGGGTCGCCGGTGCTCTCCGGACCCTTGAGGAAGATCTCCGTCGCCGGTCCCGCGACGGCGTAGCCGATCGTGTTCAGCTCCTCGCCGATGGCCTCGTAGCTCAGGTGGACCGTGTCGTAGGGCCCGCGGTGCTCGGTCACCATCGCCTGATGGGCGGGGATGATGTCCGTGCGCGCCTCGCCGATCGTGTCGGGCACCGACCCGTCGGCCCCCGGCGCGATAGGCACGCAGACCTCGTATTCCGTCTTCTGGGGATCGAACTCCGCGTCGAAGAAGCGCGCCATCGGCGGACCCGTGGGGGCGACGCCGGCGGCGTCGAGGGCGCCGTAGAGGCGAATCATGAGGTCGCGGAGGCCCGAGATAGGCCCCGTCGTGTGCAGGTAGGCGATGTACTGCTCGGGGATCATGACCATGTCAACGTCGTACACGCTGTCTCCTCTCTCGCGAGCGTTGCTGCAGTGGTCGCAATCATCCTCGAAGGCGGTGGCCGCAGGCAATGTTGTGCTTGCGCAGGCCAAACACTTGAGCGAATGCTTTGGTGTGGATTCTGGACTGAAGTAGCCCCGGCGTATTCCATAGTAGCCCGAAGGGAGTCAGGCGAGGCGGACGAGCTCGTCGTCGCAGACGACGAGCTCGTCCGCCTCCAGCAGTCTGACGATCTCGTCGGCGTCCTCGCGTGGCAGGTCGAGGAGTCCAGGCAGCTCGTCACGCCTGCGCGGGCTCACGTTCAGGAGGAGCCTCACGAGGCGCGAGCGGTACGAGCGCCGCGAGCCCTCGAAGGGACTCTGTGTCGTCAATGGGGCGATACCGGTTGCGCGCGAGGTCAGCACGAGGGCGCCGTAGTCCATGAGCGCGTTGTGCCAGTCGCGCGAGCGCCCGCGCGGCAGCACGACGTCAGCGACGCGCTGCAGCTCGGTAGCCGGTAGTTCGTGAGGCAGGCGCAGCTCGTGCAGGAGCACGCGTCGGATGTTGGCGTCGACCGCCGCGAGGTCGGCGTTGTGGGCGAAGATGAGGACGGCGCGGGCGGTGTATGGTCCGACGCCCGGCAGGCTGACAAGCTTCTCAAGAGTGTCGGGGAGTGCGGGCGGGTGGCCGAGGCGGCCGTCGCGTGTTCGCGCGACGGCCGCCTCGGCCACCTTCTTCAGTCTCACGGCCCGGTTGTTGTAGCCGAGACCCGACCAGAGCGCGAGTACGTCGGCCAGCGGCGCTTGCGCCAGCGCGCTGAGGTCGGGGAATCGCGCCAGGAACTCACCATACTTGGGTACGACGCGGGACACCTGCGTCTGCTGCAGCATGACTTCGGAGACCAGGATGGCGTAGGGGTCGTGCGCGCGCCGCCAGGGCAGGTCGCGCCTGTTCGCCGCATACCAGCCCAGCAGTCGCTCGCGCAGGTCGTCGACGAGGCGTTCGTTGAGATTCACGGGCACTAGGCTACCATCGCCGCGTCAGCGCCCGGGTACAATCAGAGGACGGCTGAGCACGTCGGCAGTCAGGCAGCGCGACTCGGGGAGGTGGGCGGCGCCGGAGTCTGGAGATGGCGAAGAGCAAGCCACACTCGGCCCCGGTCACTCCCGCCCTCATGCTCGTCGAGGCGTACCGCATCATCGACGCGGCGCGCTCGCGAGGTGTCGATCTGCGTCTCACGGGCGGGCTGGCCGTCCGTCACCTCTGCAGCGACGAGGACTTCCTGCGTCGCTCCCACTCCGACATCGACATGGTCGGGCGCCACTCACAGACCGAGGAGCTGGGGGAGGTCTTCCGACTCTGCGGCTTCGGCGAGAACGTGCAGGTCCTCAGCGCCACCGGTGGCCAGCAGCGCCAGTTCTTCGTGCTGCCGGCGGTCCCCAGGCCGGGGTCGCCCTCCCGCAAGCGACGACGCGGAGCGGTCGAGTCGACGGATCTGTCCGGTGCTTCGGCTACTGCAGACCCGCCCAGCGTCGCCGCGCCGCACGTCGACGTCTACCTCGACGTGATGCGCGTCGACCACGACATCTGGATCGGCGACCGCATCGACATCGACGACTACGCCATCTCGCCCGCCGATCTGCTGATCTCAAAGCTGCAGGCCGGCAGGTTCGAGGAGAAGGACCTGCGCGATGTGGTGGCCGTGGTCAAGGACCTTCCGCTGGGCGACGTCGACGCGGGGCATCAGATCAACGTCGGTCACATCGCCGCAGTGTGCTCGCGTGATTGGGGCCTCTACCTCGACGTGACCGCCAATATCGACACGGTGGAAGACAGACTAGCGACGTTCGGCCTCGACGATGAGGTCAAAGCGCGCGTCATCGTGGCCCTCGACGCCATCGAGGACGCCATCGCCGCCGAGGAGAAGACCTTCCGCTGGCGCCTGCGTTCTCGTTTCGGCAAGCGCGTCGCCTGGCGTCGGGAGATGGAGCACACCGACGGCGCGACGCTGGTCAGCGTCGAGGAGGCGGCTCAGCGGGCAGCGCAGGAGGCCGCCGCCGACCGCGAGTGGAGCGGCTGGTCGGGATGGGGAGGGAGCCGTCCGCCCAACGAGTAGGTGCCGTCCATCGGCCGAGGCCGGCGAGGTCAATCCTTCTCGGCGGCTCGCCCCCACTCGTCGTACAGCTTCTCCAGCCTGACCTCCGTGGTCGCGCGCTCCTCGGCGAGACGTGCGGCGTAGGCGCGGTCGGCGTACGTGTCGGGCTCTGAGAGTTCGGCGTCCAGTTCCCCGAGCTGCTTCTCGGCACGCAGGATGTCGCCCTCGAGCCCGCGCAGGCGCGCCCGCCGGCGCCGCTCTTCCTCAGCCGTCCGGCTGCGTTCCCTCTTCTGCGCCGCCGCGGCGGCGCCGGCGGGCGCGCCGCCTCTCGCGGAGGGCTTGCTCCCGGATGGCATGACCGGCGGTCTCTCCAGTGCTATCGACTCGCCGGTGGTTGATTCCTCGCTGCGCGCGGCGCGTGCCTCCCAGTAACGGTCGACGGAGAGATGGTTCAGCAGGCGGTCATCGTGGATCTCGAGCACGCGCGAGGCCACGGCGTCGATCAGGTGGCGGTCGTGGGTCACGATGACGACTGTGCCGGTGTACTCGGTGAGGGCCACGGCGAGCGCCTCGACCGACTCCATGTCGAGGTGATTGGTGGGCTCGTCGAGGAGGAGGAAGTTGGCCTCGCTCGTCAACAGCGTGAGCAAACGCAGGCGGCTGCGCTCGCCGCCGGAGATCTGCGCTACGAGCTTCGCCGCGTCGTCGGCGCTGAAGAGGAAGCGACCCAAGAGTCCGCGTGCGGCCTGTTCGTCGTGACCGGCCAGAGGGAGAACGCTCTGCAGCACGGTCGCCTGCTCGTCGAGCTCGCGACCCTGCTGCGAGAAGTAGGCGACGCGGACGTTGTGACCGACGTGCACGATCCCCTGGCCGAAGGTGCGCAGGCCGGCGATCGTCTCCACGAGGGTGGTCTTGCCGGACCCGTTCGGCCCCAGCAGGGCGACCTTCTCGCCGCGCTCGACGACGAGGTCGATGTCGCGCAGCAGCACGCGAGTGTTGCCGTCGTTGCGCTCGTCCGTCGGCTGCGGCTGGCCCAGTGCTTCGCTGGCCCCACCGACGATCAGCCGCAGGGCCTTCATCTCGAGGACCACGCGCGCTGAGGGCTTGGGCTGGGGGAGACCGAGCCGCAGCGTTCTGGCCTTGCGTGGCGGCGCCTTGAGGTCGCGCTTGATGCGCTCCATCTGCGTGAGCTTGGCCTTGGCCTGCTTGGCCTTGTTCTTCTTGGCGTGGAAGCGGTCGTAGTAGCGCTGCAACTGGGCGATCTTCTCCTGCGCCTGCTCGTACTCGCGCGCCAGCAGGTCGCCGGCCGCCTCGCGCTCGCGCACGTACGTGGCGAAGTCGGCTCCTATCCCGGCCACCTGCTCGTGCTCCAGGGCCAGCACGCGCGAGCCGACGCGTTCCAGCAGGCGCCGGTCGTGGGTCACGAGGACGAAGGCACCCTTGTAGGCGAGGAGGTACTCCTCGAGCCACTCCACGGAGTCGATGTCGAGGTGGTTGGTGGGCTCGTCGAGAAGGAGCAGGTCGGGGGCGGCGAGCAGGCCGCGCGCCAGGGTGGCGCGCGTGAGCTCGCCGCCCGACAGCGAGAGCAGGCGGCGCTCGAGGAACGCGGCCGGCAGGCCCAGCCCCTCGATCACGCTCTCGAGCTGTGTCTGGTAGCCGTAGCCGCCGGCGAGCTCGAAGCGGTGCTGCAGGTCCTGATAGTCGCGCAGCGCCGCTTCGAGCTCGCGACTGCCCTCGGGCAGGCGCCCGAGCTGCTGCTCGGCGGCTCGCAGGCGTGCTTCGAGGCGTGGCGCCTCGCCGAACGCGTCGAGCAGGTAGTCGCGCAGTGGCCTGTCGCTGTGCAGCTCGGGCGTCTGCTCGTGCAGCCAGATGCGGCGCCCGCGCGCACGCGCGATGCGACCCTCATCGGCGTGCTCAGTGCCGGCGATGAGGCGCAGCAAGGTCGTCTTTCCGGTCCCGTTGCGCCCCACGAGCACGGCGTGGTCGCGCGCGTCGAGCGCGAACGACACGCCGGCGAACAGGCGACGGCTGCCGAACGATTTGGCGATGTTGTCGCAGGTCACGAGAGGCACGGCGCACCAGTATAGCGGCTTGGCCTGCGGGCACACCGGTAGGGCGGTTCCCGCGGCGGCCGGCGGTAGTCGTAGGGTAGTATGTCCTGGCCTCGACAAGGATGTGCGCCGTGCTGGAGTTCCCCGGTTTCGACCATATCTACAGGCTCGACGATCCCATCGACTACCACTGGCTGCAGGCGGATTGTGAGGACGCCGGCGGCCTGGAGCGGCAGGACGCGCTCGTCCGTTCCCGAGTGAAGCCACCCAGCCCAGTCACGTTCAGATGGGCAGAGGGCAAGTCGCGCCCGGCCGATTTCGTCTGGTCGATCGGCCTGCCGCTCGTCAGTGAGCTCGTCGTCGGGCTCCTGGTGCAAAACCGCTTCACGGGGTGGTCTTCCTACAAGGCAGGGTTGCTGGGCCGGGACAGGGAGGAGATCGACGGGTACCACGGTCTTGCCGTCTCGGGCCGCTGCGGGGAGGTCGACGACGATCGCTGCGACGCGTACCTCGAGGAGTTCCCGGGTGGTCCGGACGTGGTGTCCCGGGGGATGTACTTCGAGCCCGCGACCTGGGACGGCACCGACATCTTCATGCCCGAGGGTGAGCACTACTGGTGGATCTTCGTCACAGAGGGCGTGAAGCTTGCGCTGCAAGAAGCGAAGGTGCGCAACGTCTCCCTGACCCCGCTGCCACGGGTCGACAGACCGGGGCTGGACATCGGCCTGGAGTAGCAGGGTTGGCGCTGGGCCTGCGACGCTCCCGGGTCGCTCCCACGCTCTGTTCAGCGATCCTCTAGGCGTCGCGCAGCAGCGGGAAGGTCATGCAGTGCGGTCCGCCGCCGCCCTTGAGCAGCTGGGTGATCTCGGGCGCGATGACTTCGAGTCCCAGCGCCCTGAGTCGCTCGTTGACGGCCGAGTTGCCGGCGAAGGTCAGGACCCTGCCGTCACCCAGCGCCTGGATGTTGCAGTGGTGTTTGAAGACGCCCTCGCTCGGCACGTCGACGATCTCGTAGCGCCGCTTCCGCAGCTGCCGCAGGAAGGCCTCCGGGAGCTGCTCGGCAGCGGCGACGGCCACCTGCGGAGCGACGATGTTGAAGGCCATGTCGAGGTGCAGGTTCTTGGAGGCAAGCTGGACGCCGGTCACGGTGTAGCCGAGCGGCTCGAGCAGCTCGCGGGCGTTGGTGACTCCATTCCAAGTCGTGCGCGCCGCGACTCCTTGCACTACCGTCGCTCCGTCGAGGAACCAGAAGTCGCCGCCCTCGAACGCGCCGCGGCTGATGCGACCGACCACCGGCAGGCCGAGATCAGCAACGACGCGCTCGTAGACGAGCTCTTCGCCCTGGCGCACCGGCTCCCTGAAGGACCCGATGAGGACTCCTTCGGCGAGGCAGGCGCCGAAGTCGCGCGCGTAGACCATGTAGGGCAGGTCGGGCTGCGGTTCGGCCAGCATGACCTCGACACCCGCGGAGCGATACGCGTCGGCGAGTTCGTCGTGCTCGCGCGCCACGGCGGCCAGGTCGGCCACCTCGCCGCGCGCGAGCACGGCCTTGGTGATCTCGTTGATGGGGTGGAAGCTCAAGTAGGTCGGCGGGCAGAGCAGCACCTTGCGCAGCCGGCCGGTCGAGTTTGGGACGTAGTCCATGATCACTCCTTGTTCATCACTCCGGCTCCAGTGCGACGGCGCGCACAGGCGCGCCGTCGCACCCCGCCAGGTTCCCCGCCTGGGTGCCGAGGTGCACGTGGCTCAGGTTGTATCCCTCGTTAGCCACCGTCGTCGCGGTGAAGATGCGCGGCTCAGGGTCACCGGGGTAGACCGGCGTCGACGCGGTCAGCGGGTGCGAGAGGTCGACGACGCGGACTGCCGTCGGTCGGCCGTCCGGGCCCGGCGCGCACCAGGACGGTAGCGCGACGCTCACGACGCCATCGTCAGCGCGAGCACCGCCTTCTCGGTGTGCATGCGGTTCTCGCCCTGGTCCCAGAAGACGCAGTAGGGACTCTCGATGGCCTCGTCGACCATGTCCTCGCCGCGGTAGCCGGGCAGGCAGTGCATGTAGATGACGTCGGGCTTCGCCATCCCGAGCACGCGCAGGTTCACCTGGTAGGGACGGAAGTCGACGAGGCGCTGCTCGAGGTTCTCGGTGGCCATCGAATGCCAGGTGTTGCCGTAGATCACGTCGGCCCCGGAGGCGACCTCCTCGAGGTCGCTCGCGAAGACGATCCTGGACCCGGAGAGGGCGGCCCACTTCTGCGCTACGGCGAGCTGCCCGGCGTCGGGCCGGTAGCTGTCGTTTGGTTGCGCGGCGTAGAAGTCGGCGCCCATCATGGCGCAGCCCATCATCAGCGAGTAGCAGACGTTCCAGATATCGCCCAGGTAGCTGACCTTGAGGCCCTTGAAGCCGCCCTTCTTCTCCTCAATCGTCATCAGGTCGCAGAGGCCTTGGCAGGGGTGCGTCAGGTTGGTGAGGGCGTTGATGACCGGGTTGCGCATCCACTGCGCGAACTCCTCGACGATCTCCTGCCCGAAGGTACGGATGACCAGGGCGTCGCAGTAGCGGTCGATGATGCGGGCCGTGTCGGGGATCGGCTCACCGCGCGAGGTCTGCAGCTCGTCGGGGCGCAAGAAGAAGCTCTGTGCGCCGAGGTGGGCGATGGCGGCCTGGAAGCTCACGCGCGTGCGCGTCGAGGGCTTCTCGAAAAGGACGGCCACCGTCTTGCCGCGCAACGGCTCGAAGTGCTCGCCCATGGCGCGCTTGCGTTTGAGCTCGATGGCCGTGTCGACGAGGTAGGCGACCTCTTCGGGGGTGAAGTCGGCCAGCTTCAAGAAGTCCTTGCCTTGGAAGTGATGCAGCATCGATCGCTCCTCCTTCGTCTCTGGCGCGACTACCCCGAGGTCATCTGCACGTTGACAACGGTGTCGCCGCTGATGGTGACGATAACGCCTCGCAGCAGCCCCTCGCCGTACTCGCTCCCGGGGTTGACCGCGATCGTGCGCCCGATCGCGGTCTGACCGCGCGACTCGTGGATGTGGCCGTGCAACGACAGCAGGGGCTGATACCTCGCAGGCGCCGCACCGCTCAGACCTCCCAGGCGACCGCCCGCACCGGCGAGCCGTCGAGCCCCGTCAGGCGCAGCGGCAAGAAGGCGAAGCGGTAGAGGCGCCCGCGCTCCAGGCGGTCCAGGCCACGGAGGTTTTCGACGACGAGCACGTCGCTGCCGAGGAGGATCTCATGGACGGTCGCGCGCCCCTGTAGGGTGGAGTCGACGTTCAGGGCGTCGATCGCGACGAGGCCGACGCCGGCGGCGACGAGCCGCCGCGCGGCCTCGTCGCTCACGTAGGGGTGGCTGAGGTAGCCGTCGCCGCCCCACCTGGCGTCCCACCCCGTGTATAGGACGACGGCGCCGCCGTGCGGCAGTCCGACGACCGACGGGGCGATCAGCGGCCACTCGATGGGCGCGTCGGGGCCGAGACCGAGAGCCGGTACGACGACGCCGGAGACCACGAAACGCTCCAGGGGGTAGGCGTCGATCGTGGTGGCTTCCGGGATGTAGTGGCTCGCGGCGTCGATGTGGGTGCCCGTGTGGCTCCCCAGGTGCAGCCTGCTGACGCGCCAGGGTTCGGTCGCCCCGGCGTCTTCTATGCGTGGTTCCGGGTCTCCCGGAAAGATCGTCATGCCGTTCTCGACGGCGTGACTGAGATCGATGTACATGGCCGGACTCCTCACATCCCGCCCCGCGGGCGGCTACTGTAGCATAGAAGGAGGCAGACGAACCCCAACAACACGCCGAGGTCGACATGGTCATCACACGACAGACGACGATCCACACCCTCGTGAAGGAGTACCCCTTCCTCATCGACTACCTCGTGGACTACAACCCCGAGTTCAAGAAGCTGGCCAACCCCGTCCTGCGGCGCACCATGGGTCGTATGGCGACGCTCGAGCGCGCTGCCGGTATGGCCGGCGTGCCGCTCGAACAGCTGCAGCACGACATCGCGGCTGAGATCGAGCGTGTCACCGGTATCATGCCCGAGGTGCGCGCCGCGGCCGGCTTCGCCGACGTCGACCAGGCGCGTCAGGAGGAGCTCAAGGCTATCGTCAGGGAGCTGCACGCCGGGGCCTCGCCAGACGACTTGAAAGACCGCTTCGCCGAGCTGATCGAAGACGTCGACGCCACCGAGATCGCGGCCATGGAGCAGCGGCTCATCGAGGAGGGGATCCCGGAGACCGAGGTGAAGCGCCTCTGCGATGTGCACGTTCAGGTCTTCGCCGAGTCCCTCGATGAGCACGAAGCGGTGCAGGCTCCGGCCGGGCACCCCGTCGACACGTTCATGCGCGAGAACCAGGCCTTCCGCCAGGTTCTCGTCTCGCTGCGCAAGGTCAGCGAAGCCATCGGCCGGCCGGCGCGGCGTGAGGAGTGGGAGAGGCTCACGCCGGCCTTCCGCGCGACCGTCGACCGCGTGCGCGAGTTCGAACGTCACTACGTGCGCAAGGAGAACCAGCTCTTTCCGTTTCTCGAGCGCCACGGGGTCGAAGGGCCCTCGAAGGTGATGTGGGCGCTCCATGACGACATCCGTGCCGTGATCCGCGAGCTGCGCGCGGCCCTCGACCGACAGGACCCCGATGCGGCCGTGCAGCACGCGGAGGAGCTCGTCACGATGGGCGACGACATGATCTACAAGGAGGAGAAGATCCTCTTCCCGATGGCCATGGACAACCTCTCCGACGAGGAGTGGGTCGAGATCAGGCGCGGCGAGCCTGAGATCGGCTACGCCCTCATCGGCGAGCCGTCGGGCTGGCCCAACGTCACGGTCCCCGCCGGCGACGGCGGCGCGGCCACTCCGGGTGCTGCGGCCATCCCGCCTCCCGGCGCCATCGAGGCTTCCCGCGCGGGCCTCGCGCTCGACACCGGCGTCCTGACCCTGGAGCAGCTCAACGAGATGCTGCGCGCGCTGCCCGTCGACGTCACCTACGTCGATGAGAACGACCAGGTGCGCTACTACTCCGAAGGCGAGCGCGTGTTCCCGCGCAGTCCGGCGGTGATCGGGCGCAAGGTGCAGAACTGCCACCCGCCGGCGAGCGTACACAAGGTGCTGCAGATCCTCGACGCCTTCCGCGCCGGCGATAAGGACGTGGCTGAGTTCTGGATCGAGTCCGCGGGACGCTTCATCTACATCCGCTACTTCGCGTTGCGCGGCGACGACGGGATCTACCGCGGCACGCTTGAAGTCGTGCAGGACGCGACGCGGGTGCGCGAGCTGGAAGGCCAGCGCCGGCTGCTCGACTGGTGAGGGGTCCGTCTGGCGCCGGGCGCTGTGGGTCGCCGACCGGCGCCTGAGGCATCCCGTGAACGCGACGCTCCAAGGGAGGACGACATGACGCTGGACCTGCGCTACGGGACGCTGGCGGGAGCACCGCAGGCGGGCGGGCTCTCGGCAGAGGAGACGGACCTCATCCTGCGACACCTGCCCGTGCAGACGTCGTTCGCCGACGCCGAGGGGACGCTGTTGTGGTGGCACGGCGAGATCTTCGCCGACTGCGAAGAGCGCTCGATCGGCCGTCACGTCAACGACTGCCACGCGCCGTCGTCACGGCCGACGATCGATCGCATGGTCGAGGAGTTCCGCGCCGGGACCAAGGATGCGGCGACCTTCTGGAAGCTCGATGAGGGTCGGCTGATCCTGTTCCGCTACATCGCCGTGCGCGACGACGGGGGCGCCTACCGCGGCATTCTCGAGACGCTCGAGGACATCACCGAGATCAAAGATCTCGAGGGCGAGAAGAAGACGCTCGACTGGTAGCTGCTGGCGGGCGGCGGGCGGAGTCCGCCCGCCGCCCGCCAGCTCGTCTCGACCGCAGTGCGTCAGCCCGCGCGGTGCCGGTCCCTAGTGCAGTGCCAGCTCGTGGGCGAGTTCGAAGTACTTCTCGTGCACGCCCTCGATGATCTCCTGCGACTCGACCGACTCGTACTGGCGCGCCAGCTCCTCGAGGTCGTGGTGCGTCAGCACGTGCCCGACCATGGGGAAGAGGACGTCGTCCTCCTTGTGCATGTGGTCCTCCAGGAGCTTCAGGTAGGCGTCGACCTTGTCGAGCAGCTCGGTGATGGCTCGCCTGTCGCCGGAGCGAGCGCGGGGGAGGTCGTCGCCGATGGTCTCCAGGCGGGTGCGCAGCTCGTCGTGGTCCTGCATCATCTCGGCCAGCACGCCCGTGCTGCTGCTCATGCCGCGCTCGAAGAGCTTGGCGAACAGCAGGCTCTCCTCTTTGTGGTCGTGGCAGGCGTCGAAGTAGTGCAGGAAGTCGATGAGCTGCTGCAGGATGTCGGGGTAGAACTCATCGCCCCCACGCACGCTGGCAGACCGTCGCCGCGCCGCAGCCACGACCAGGTAGCAGATCTTGTGCTCCTTCTGCAGCGTCTCGGTCGGCCGTCCAGAGAGCATTTGGGCAAGCTCCGAGTAGCGCTGCCGTACGCCGACGGCGACTTCCTCGCATTCGATCGAATCGAAGCCGAATGCCAGCTCCTTTTGGTCCTCGTCGGTGAGCAACTCATTGGCCATGGGGAAGAGGATCTCCTCCTCATGGGCGACGTGGGAACGCATCAGTTTGAGGTAGGCGTCGAGCTGGGCCGCCAGCTCGGCCGCATCGCCGTCGCCGGTCTTCTTCATCGTCCGCAGCCAGTGTTCGATGTCGCGCAGGCGCGAGTGGAACTCCTGGTGCTCGCGGTAGAACTCGGCCAGGATGCCGGTGTCGTCGGGCAGTCCGCGCAGATGCAGGCGCGCGAAGAGAAGGTGCTCCTCCTTGGGATCGTGGCAGCCCTCAGTGAAGTACTCGAAGAAATCGACCAGCTCGTCGACGACATCGGGGCGGTACTCCCCGGTATCGCGCATGTAGCGGACCTCCTGCTCGGCCGCCTTCGTCACGAGGATCGCGAGCGAATGCTCTCTCGCCAGTGTGTCGGTCGGTCTCATGGTCGCCTCCCTCTCGCCGTGCACGGCGCGGATACGACCTCGGTCCTGGGGTCACTCCGAGGACGGCGTCAAGGACGTATGTCGCCTGCATCTAGGGTACCCACCCTACGAGCAACAACGTATGGGGCAAAAGGTGTATTTGTGCCGAGGCAAACGACCCGTTTCTCGTGCAACGGGCTTGTCCACGTTGCTTGGGGTGAGGCGCGACGGAGGTAGGGCAAGACCCTAGGCGTCCCTCGCATGGGCTCGTTGGCTGCCTGTGGCGAGCCTTCCGTGCGGACCACGCGGAGGGTACTCTTGCCCTTTGCGTCCGCTGCGCTCAAGAGGCGGGCGTTTGCCGCCGGCGACTTCACGGGAGGCCTTCATGCCGAGACCACCTATCGCGCACTGGGACGACGCCCCGCGGCAGCGGGTCGCGCGAGGGCCGTTCGACGCCTACTGGACGAGTCTCGGCGCCGCGGCCGGCGCTGTGACGACCGGCTTGCGCCGGCAGGAGATCGGACCCGGGAGGCGAGCGACTCCCGCTCACACGCATACGGCGGAGGAGGAGTTCTTCGTCGTGCTCGCCGGGTCCGGCCTCTGCTGGCTGGACGGCGAGAGCTTCGCCGTCGGGGCCGGCGACTGCCTTCTCTGCCTCGCCCGCGGGCCCGCGCACAGCCTCATCGCCGGCCCCGACGGTCTCGACGTGCTGGTCTTCGGGACGCGCGCGGAGACTGAGGCCTGCTGGCTGCCCCGAGCCGGCGTCGCCTGGCTCGGCCCAACGTGGGTGGACGTGGGCGGCGGCGAGCACCCCTGGGTGCGCGAGGCGGCGGCGGGGGAGCTCGAGACCGGCGAACCAGGAGCGCGGCCGGCGACGGTCGTGGCGAGCGACGAGGTGGCCGCCGTCGAGGCTGGGAAGGGACGCTCGGCGTTCAGGCAGCGCAAGATCGGCGACGCGCTAGGCTCGCGCAAGACGGGGCTGCGACACTTCGCTATCGTACCGGGCAAGTATGCGTTTCCGCCGCACGTCCACTCGGCGGAGGAAGAGGTCTTTGTCGTGCTCGACGGCGACGGCGTCTGCGAGCTCGGCGACGAGACCCACGCGGTACGCCGCGGTCACGTCGTGGCGCGTCCCGCCGGCACGGGTGTGGCGCACGCGTTCCGCGCCGGCGACGACGGCCTCGATCTGCTGGCCTACGGCGAGCGCAAGCCCTACGACGTCGTGTACTACCCTCGTTCGCGCAAGGTGTCGTTCGGTGGCCTCGACGTGATGATGCTGGTGCAGCCTGTGGGCTATTGGGACGGGGAAGAGTAACTGACAACGCGGCCGATCGGGGCGCGGGGGCGGCGTCGTCGGCTGCGGCGACGCCGCCCCCGTAGTTGGCCGCGCGGACGGCCGCCCCAGACCCCGCCCCCGCCGCCTGTCACGATAGATGTACGGCTTCTGCCGGCTGCCGCAGACCTCCATGCTGAACCAGGATCTCTGCGAGTCCTCCTCGGTGTTCAGCGTGTCGACGAAGGCGCGCACGAGGGCCGGCTTGCCGGGAGCCTGTTGTCTGCCTGCCACCGTTCCTTCTTCGTCGCCCGACGGTGTCCCGGGTCGGTCACCGTGCCGCCTCGCGCGGGCAAGCTCACCACCAAAATGCGTTGACAAGTGACGCGTCACCGCTATAATCAATTTGCAGGTAGCGACTTGTCGGTTGAGGAGGCGGAGCGATGATGCCCATTCAGGGAGTCGAGTTCGAGCGCCAGAGGCGGCGCGGCCTAGACAAGATGGCAGCCGAAGGAGCCAGGCGGCGTCGCTGGGAGCTGGAGGCGAAGGCCGTGGGTGACGGGCTCGTTCTGTGGGCGCGACCGAACTGGACGGCAGGGTGGAAGGCGTAGGGAGGACCACCTGAGCGCCGCCGAATCGGCGGCGGCTGGCGGACTCGTGCGTGCGGCGGGCGAGCTCTTCGAGCTCGCCCGCCGCAGCGCGCCGATAGGCAGCTCAGACAGCTAGTGGGAACCGCGATCGCTGCGGCCAGCCGCGTGACCGCCTACTGTATGCTTGCCCGCACAGGGGGTGCTTGCCGCAAAGGGGGTCATGCATGGCGGATCAGCCGATCCTCGTAGGCGTCGATGTGGCCGCGCGCCGTCCGTGCACCGCGGTCGCGCTGCGCGGCGGGCGGACGGCGCGCGCCGTAGAGTGGCTCGAGACGAGCGACCGTGCGGCGCTGATCGACTGGATCGTCCGCTCGGGTCCGCAGGTCGTGGCGATAGATGCGCCGCAGGGGTGGAACCGGCGACTTCTCGGCGGGTCTTCCCGCCGCTCGCGCGTCTGCGACCATGAGCTGCTGCGCCGCGGCCTCGGCGTCTACCAGGTGCCGGCGAAGGCGGATGTCGACAACGGCACGGCGCGCCTGCCGGACTGGATCGGCGTGGGCTTTGAGCTCTTCCGCGCCTTGCGTCGTCGTGGCTTCGAGAGTCCGCCCGACGGCGCCATCCCCGGCGCCTTCGGGCAGCCCGCGGCCGTTATCGAGGTCTATCCGTACGCCGCTTTCGTCGCACTTCTCGGTCACCGGCCTCGCGCCAAGGCCGACCGTCAAGGCCTCGCCGCTCGTGTGCGCGTTCTGCGGCAAGCCGGCGTGGAGTGGGACGACTATTTCGACCACGACTCCCTCGACGCGCTGGCGGCCGGGTTCACGGGGTGGCGTTACCTGCAGGGGCGCGCGAGCGCGGTCGGCGACTCGCGTGAGGGCTTGCTCTGGCTGCCGGTCCCGCGGGGCGAACTCAAGGATAGCTACCGCGCTTGACCGCTCGCGCGGCGGGTAGACTCACGTCATGAGCAGAGCCTTCGTAAAGGAGCCCGACGGCGGAACGCACGAGCCGATACCCGACCGGCCGCTGAGTGACCATCCCAACTATGTCTCGCCGGCCGGACTGGACGCGTTGCGCGCGAAGCTGGCCGACCTCGAGGGACGGCGCTCACAGTTGGTGGCCGAGGGAGCGAGCGACGACCCGGCCGTCCAGGAGCAGATGGGCTACCTCGATCGCGACCTGCGCTACTACGCTGCGCGTCTCGAGAGCGCGATCCTCGTCGATCTGCTCACGCAGCCGCGCGGTGAGGTGGCCTTCGGCGCCGCCGTCGTCGCGCGCGACCAGCACGGCGCCGAGCACCGCTTCGTCATCGTCGGCGAGGACGAGGCCGACGTGGCGCGCGACAAGGTGAGCTGGGTGTCGCCGGTGGCCGAGGCGCTGCTGGGAGCGCGACGAGGGGACGAGGTGGTCTGGCGGCGACCGGTCGGGGATCTGCGCCTCAGCGTCGAAGCGATCGACTACCCGGAGGCCTAAACCCCTCGCCTATCGCCTGCGCTTGGGGCGTCTTGGCGCTTCTGGACACGAGCCACGACGGCTGCGCCTGCACCTTCGCTAGGGGAAGCTCGCTGCGCGCCAGGCGGCGCAGAAGCATGTCCTCGTCGTCGGCCGCGCCGCTCACGACGATCTCGTCGGCGGCGCGGCAGAAGCGCGCCAGGTAGCGCCAGGCCAGCTCCTCGCGCAGCCCGTCGGCGGTCTGGCGGCGCACGGCGAGCGGCAGTGCCGCCCCGTACTCGGCGCTCAGCGGCAGGTGCAGGAGGCGCGAGGCCAGGCGGGCCATGACGCCCATCGAGCCGGGCGTCAGGGCGTGCACGGCCGTGACGCCCTCGCGGTCGATGAAATCGATGACCTGCAGCACCGGCGGGAACGCGAGTGTCAGACCGCGGACGCCGGGAGGCGTCACCGGGCCGACAGCCGCGAACGGCTCGACGTCGGGGCCGCGCAGGTTGGTGGGCGCTTCTTCGAACTCGGCGGTGATAACGACCAGCTCGGCGCCGGCCGCGGCCGCGGCGCGCCGGATGCGCTCGACGGCGGCGTCCTCGCCGCCGTCGAGCGCATCGACGAACACCGCCACCTTGACGCGGCCGGCGCCGCCGCTCCCGGGGAAGCGCTGCGTCAGCTCGGCGAGCAGCTCCTTGCTCCTGTTCTGGGAGTAGTAGCCGTAGTAGTAGGGCAGGGCGAGGAAGTGCACGAGGCCTACGGCGCCGAGGTGGCTGGCGCCGCGGCGCAGGCGGCGGCCGAGCGCCAGAGGGGCGTCGCGGGGGTGACGGGCGAGCTGCCCAAGACCGACTCCGCTCAGCCCGGCGAAAGCTCGGCTGGCGGAGCGGTACATCAGCCGGTCGGCGAGACGGCTCGTGGCGGCGAAGACGCGCCGGTTCGCCCGCTCGGTCTGCGACTGGCGCAGGAAGTCCTCGTCGCCCAGCAGGAGCTGGGCTTCGCGATCGAGCTCCCGGGCGAAGGAGCGTGCGAAGTCGCGAAAGCCACCGCTGTAGAGGAGGCGAGTCCCAGTGCGGCGGCGCGTCGCCGGGGACGCGTCCGACCCTCCGCCATCTGTGTCACCCTCGTCCTCAGCAGACCTGCGCGCCTTAGGGCCGAGCTGCAGCGTGCCGGCGGCGATCTGGGCCTGCAGGATCTCTGCGACGTCGGCGAACGAGAGCTCGCCGGCGAGGCGCGCTCGCTCGAGCTCGCTGGGGTCACCGGTCGTCCCCGGCAGGAGGTCTTCGAGCAGGTTGTTGAAGAACGCCAGGTAGCCGTTGCGGCGGTCGAAGCCGAGGCGCTCCTCAGCGTATCGGTACCCGATGCCCCAGAGGTTGTGCGCCAGCGTCAGGGGGTCGCCATGCTCCCCGCCGGGTACGGTTCGTCTCTCGCGCACCGCGGCGAGAAGGTCCGCCGGCCCGGCACAGCCCTCGGCGACGGTGAAGGCACGGGCGATGAAGAAGCCGCCGTGGTCGTCGGAGCCCCCGACCATCGCCTTCAGCCAGGGAGTCGGTCCCTGCGGCTCGATGCCGTGCTTGACGGCCAGCCGCTCCATCGTCTCCGGAGTGAGCGCGCCCAGCAGCCCGACGACGGCCTCGTTGTAGCGCTCGGCGCGCGCTCCGTTGCGCGCCTCGAAGACGTCGAACAGGAGGAGGAGCTTCTCGACGGTGTCGCCGTCGAGGCGCCCGTCGAAATCGAACAGCGGGTGGGCGATGAAGTGGACGATGCTCTCCGCGCGCAGCAGACCGACGAGCTCATAGACGTCCTCTCGCGCCGCCAGCAGGTCCGGGAACTGCCGCTCCGAGATGCCGAGGGCGACGACGTGCAGGCGGCAGCCGGTCTCGGGCAGAGAGGAGCTCAGCTCGGTGCTCAGGAAGGTCCCCGGGAGGTGCGCGATCTCGAGCGCTCCTGAGATCGAATTGTGGTCGGTGATGGTAACGAGGTCCATCCCGCGTCGGCGGGCGGCCTCGTAGACGGCCTGTGGAGAGGTGAAGCTCTCGGGGCAGCCCACGCGGCGCAGGAGTCGGCTCGACGGGGCGTCGGAGTGGAGTGAGTGGACGTGCAGGTCGGCTCGGCAGGCGTGAGTCATCGCGGCTAGTGTACACGACCCCAGCGGCCGGCTCGGACGAGACCCGCGGCACTCCCAACTGCTGCGCTAGAGCTGTGGGGCGAACATCCCCGGCCGATAGTCCTCGGCGAGGCGCCGGCAGAGCGCCGTGAGCAGTCGTGCCGTCGCCTCGATGTCGTCTCCCTGCACGACCTCGGCCGGAGAGTGCATGTAGCGCACCGGTACGCTCACGAGCATCGTGGCCGCCGAGGCCGCCACCATCAGCTCGTCGGCGTCGGTCTGCGTCTCGCCGCCGGCCGCGTGCACCTGCACGGGGATGCCTTCAGCGTCGGCGACCTCGACGGCGAGAGTGAAGAGCCGTTTGTTGAGGAAGGAGCCGCGTTCGAGCACGGGCCCGGCCCCAAGGTCGACGCGCCCGCGCAGCTCCTTGGGCCCGACTGTGGGGTGATCGCTGGCGAAGGTGACGTCGACGGCGATCACGACTTCAGGACGCATGGCGGTGGCCAGCGAGCGGGCGCCGAGGAAGATCGTCTCCTCCCCGACGGTGGCGGCCGCCGTCAGACGCGCCGCCGGCGGCTGCGCCGCGACAAGCTCGAGGGTGCGGAACGCGACGTACACTCCGGCGCGGTCGTCGATGGCCGGCGAGGCGTAACGGCCGCCGGCCAGAGCGGCGAAGCGCGGCGCGAAGGTCACCGGATCACCTATGGCGAGCCGCGCGAGGGCCTCCTCGCGGCTCTGCGCGCCGATGTCGAGCCACTGCTGGTCGATGGTCGAGGGTTTCTTGTCGGGCGTTTCGTGCTGGACGACGTACCAGGGCCTGTGGCCGGCGACTGCCTCGACCGGCCCTGCCGCGCTCCACACGAGGACGCTCTTGCCCGGCAGGAGGTCGGGCTCAAGGAAACCGATCTTGTCGAGGAAGAGGAAGCCGTGCTCGTCGATTGAGGCGACGACGGCACCGATCTGGTCGGCGTGGGCGGCGATCAGCACGTGTGGCGGTGCATCCCCCCCGACGTGGGCGAGCACGTTGCCAAGCGCGTCGGTCTCGGTCTCGGCGTAGGTCTGGGCCCGCTGCGCGACGAGCCTCTGCACCGGCTCCTCGTAGCCGCTCGGGCCCGGCGCGAGGCAGAGGTCGCGAAAGAAGTCGAGGTCGAGCGTCGAAGCAGGCACGGTGTCCTCCGTCGGTCGTTGAGCGGTGGCGCCGCAGCGGCTCGCCGTGGCCGCCCGGCGCATCCTACCCCACCGAGAGGCCGCGCGCCTTCTCGAGCTCCCTCAGGAAGCCCCTGTGGAAGAAGCTCGCGGGGTCGTCGGCCGCCGAGCAGAGGCGCGCGAACATGGACTTGGTCGCCGTGAAGGCCAACATGCGAGGCTCGAGGTACTGGCGCATGGCGATGTCGGTGGAGCCGATCAGTGCCTGGGGCACGTCGAGGTCGTCGAACGCCGGCCCCAGCTGGCCGCAGCCGGAGCTGAAGGGGGCGACCACCGGCGGCGGATCCCCGGGGGCCGAGTGGTACGACGCCGCTGTGCAGAGCAGGCTGAGCTGGTCGGGCTCTACGAAGAAGGTCGCCGTGAGCAGGTGCTCGTAGCGGTCTGCGCGCAGGGGTCCGATGAGGATGTGCTCGTGCTCGCGACGCAGCGGCCGCGAGGCGTCGATCCACTCCTCCATGAGCTCCGGCGAGGCTCTAAGCCCTTCTTCGCCGACGAGGAACTCGATGAACGCTGCACGCGCACGCGTCTCGACGCCGAAGAACTGCCGGGCGCAGCCACCGCAGCCGTAGCGCTCGCTCGTAAGGTGGAGGGACTCGCCCTGTCGCCAGCGCTGGACGAACGCAAAGACGCAGGCACGTCCTTTGGGCTCGACCAGCGGCGCGAAAAGCTGCGGGTCGGGTGCCTCGTAGAGCCCGATGACGGGCGCGGCGAGGCGGAGCTTGGCAAGAAGGGTCGACGGGTCGGGCTGCAAGGCTGCCTCCTCGTGTCTCACGGACTGGCTCGTCACATGATAGCCGCGGCGCGGCGCTTCGCCACGCGGTGGTAGACATGGACCGTGTCTGAGGCATGGATGAGCCGCGCGTGCGGCACGCCGATGGCGGCCGCGGCGTTGGAGGCGCTAGACTAGTCGGCCGTGGAGTATCGCAGCTTCGGCAAGGTCGCCTTCAGACCATCGGCCCTCGGCTTCGGCGCCATGCGCCTGCCGACGCTGCCGGGGGTGTCCGAGGCTGCCGAAGCGACCTCCAGCGCCGTGGACTCCATCGATCACGACGCGGCGACGGCCATGCTGCGCTACGCCGTCGAGCACGGCGTCAACTACGTCGACACGGCCTACGACTACCACGGCGGTGAGAGCGAGGTGTGGCTGGGAGGCGCGCTGCGCGACGTGGCGCGCGCACTCCACGGCCGGGACGACGCCGCCTGGCTTGCCTTTCGCCGCCGGGTCAAGGTCGCCACGAAGCTGCCTGCCTGGAAGTGCCGGGAGCGGGAGGACTTCGAGCGCTACTTCGGCGAGCAGCTCGAGCGTCTGCGGCTGCCGTCGGTCGACTTCTACCTGCTTCACAGTCTGAGCACCGACTCGTGGGCGCAGGTGCACGACATCGGTGTGCTCGAGTGGGCCAAGAAGGCCCGGGCCAAGGGGAGGATCACCCACTTCGGTTTCTCGTTCCACGACGGCTTGGCCACGTTCAAGGAGATCGTCGACGCGACGAAGCTCTGGGACTTCTGCCAGATCCAGTACAACTACATGGACGAGGACTACCAGGCGGGCAGCGAGGGCCTGCGCTACGCGGCGCGCAAAGGCCTCGGCGTCGTCGTCATGGAGCCCATCCGCGGCGGCTACCTGGCCGGGACTCCGCCCCAGACTGTGGCGGCGCTCTGGCGGCGCGCCGAAGCCGAAGGCTTCGACGGCGCGCCGCGCCCACCGGCCGAGTGGGCGCTGCAGTGGGTCTGGGACCACGTCGAAGTGGGCCCGGTCCTGAGCGGCATGAGCACCATGGAGCAGGTGGTCGAGAACGTCGCCGGCGCCGAGCGGTCGGCGCCGGGCCGTCTGACCGCCGCCGAGCGTGCTCTCGTCGCCCAGGTGCGCGACGCCTACCGCGAGCTTTCGCCTATCGCCTGCACGGCCTGCGACTACTGTCAGCCCTGCCGCGAGGGCGTCAAGATCCCGCGCATCTTCGCCATCTACAACGATGCGATCATGTACGACAACGAGGCCGGGGCACGCCGCTCCTACTCGTGGCTCGCCGAGGAGCAGCGCGCCGACCGTTGCACGCACTGCGGCGAGTGCGAGGCGCGTTGCCCCCAGAAGCTCCCCGTCACCGATTGGCTCGAGGTCTGTCAGCGGTTCCTCTGCGAGCCACCGTCAGTGTCCTCGTAGCGTAAGGACGCGTGAGCCGATCGGCATCCCTTCCCGCCGTGAACGGCGGGGAGCGTGGACTATCCTGCTGGACCTTCCTCGGCGAACGAGGGTCGGCTGGTCAGTGCGACACGTCCAAGAGCCGCCTGGTCACGCCGGCGACGCGGGAAGGCCGACCGCCCGTCATGACCATCTCCCGATCACGTCCGTCCCCACGTAAGTATGGTAACCCGATAGTACCCCATTTCGTCACGATGTTGGAGCGAGTCTGAAGGGTGGAACAAATACCCACAGGGGTATATAGTGTGCCGGGAGGACGAACGCGACAACGGAGGGAATGTGAAGGCTGACATGGAGATCTACTTCCCGGGCGGCAAGAGGGTCTACGCCGATTACAAGGGCTTCACCGTCGAGACAGACCAGCCGGTGGCCGCGGGCGGCGGTGGCAGCGCGCCGGCGCCCTTCGACCTCTTCATGACGTCGATCGGGACCTGCGCCGGCATCTACCTGCTCGCCTTCCTCGAACAGCGCGGTCTGGCGACCGCGGACGCCGGTGTGAGCATGAGTCGCGAGATCGATCCGCAGACGGGGCTCGTCAGCCGCATCAAGCTCGACCTGCACCTGCCGGCCGACTTTCCCGAGAAGTACCGCGACGCCGTGGTGCGCGCCGTCGAGCAGTGCGCGGTCAAGCGCCACCTGCACCAGCCGCCGGCGTTCGATGTGAGGCCGATCGTCGGGACGGCCGAGACGGCGTAGCGTCCCTCAGGACCACCTGCCGGGGCCATGCCCGCCGGCGGTACCTGCTAGAGTCAGGCTCGACCGGCCCTGCGCGCCGTGCAAACGCGCCGTGAGCAAGGAGAGCCCAAGTGAACGTCGTCGCCTTCAACGGCAGCCCGCTCAAAGACGGCAACACCGCCATCCTCATCCGTCACGTTCTGGCGGAGCTCGAGCGCGAAGGCATCGCGACGGAGCTTGTCCACATCGGCGACCAAGGACTCGTAGGCTGCACCGACTGCGGCGTCTGCGCCGAGCGCAAGGACGATCGCTGTGCGATCGACGACGACCCCGTGAACGACTGGATCGAGAAGACAGTGGCCGCGGACGGCATCATCATCGGCTCGCCGGTGTACTACGCGAACTGCACGGCCTCGACCCAGGCCTTCATCGAGCGTTGTGGCTACCCGCTGCGCAAGGGCAGCAACCCGCTGCCGCGCAAGGTGGGAGCGGCGGTCGTCGCCGCGCGTCGCGCCGGCGCGATGCACGCCTTCGATTCGATCAACCACTTCTTCCAGATCGCCGAGATGGTCGTCGTCGGCTCGAGCTACTGGAACATCGGCATGGGCCGCGAGCCCGGCGAGGTCGAGCACGACGAAGAAGGCATCGCAACGATGCGTACCCTCGGCCGCAACATGGCCTGGGTGTTGAAGAAGCTGCACGGCTGAGTCGTCTGAGCGTGATCGCGCCGCGTGTTCGAGCGGCGCGATCGCCGGCCAGCGCCGCACACTGTCCCAGCACACGGCACGTTCGCCCGCGCCCGCACCGACGCAGTGCATCCGCGCGCCGCGCCGCGTACCAGCGCAGCGCGCCTTCCGATCGTGCTAGAGGAGAGGGCCGTGCGGGGAAGAAGCTTCAGCAATGAGTGCTTTCCCGCGCCCACATGGCGATGTCGCCAGCAGGACACGGAGCAGAAGGCGCTGCACGAGCCGTTCCGTCCCCCTATGGCGCGGCCAGTGGGCGGCCGGTTGCGCTTCTTCGCTGCGGCCGACCCCTGGCTCTACAAGGTGGCGCGCGTCCTGGTTCGTCCCACGGTGGCCCCGTTCTTCAGGCTCGAGGTGTCGGGCGAGGAGCGCCTGCCCCTCACGGGGCCGGCGCTCCTCGCCGTCAACCATCAGAGCGACATCGACCCGCTCTTCGTCGGCCTTGCGCTGGCGCGACCGCTGCACTACATGACGGAGGCCGAGAAGTTCGTTCGTCCTGTGCTACCGCATGTGATCTCGCGTCTCGGCTCCTTTCCCATCGTGCGCGGTGAGGCCGACCTGGGTGGGATGCGTGCCACGCTGCACCTGCTGGCGGCCGGCGAAGCCGTGGTGATCTTTCCCGAGGGCGGACCTTTCAGGGAGGGGCGGCCGCACGAGTTCCACCCCGGCGCGGGCATGATCGCCGTGCGCAGCGGGGCCCCCGTCTTCCCCCTGGCTCTGACGGGCGCCGACCGCCTGGCGCACGGCGGCCGGCTGCGCCGGCCGGCCGTGCGCCTCGCGGTCGGCGCCCCCCTCGACCTGTCGCGTTTCCAACGCCGCAAGGCCGAGTACGCCGCCGCGGCGGGCCTCATCAGATCGGCCGTGACCGACCTTTGCGAGCGGGAATCATCGCTGCGCTGAGCCGAGACTTGGCGCGCGCCTCGTCGTGGGGCATACTTCTCGGCGGTGTCGGCAACCAGTGAGGTCGCGATCGTGAAAGACGTGGGACTCGGGTTCCTGCAGACCATCCTCTTCGCTGTCATCGTGGTCGCCCTGCTCGGCGGCGTCATGCTCCTCGTGAACTACCTCGCCGCTCCCGTTGTGGGCGGCGCCTACTAGCCGCACGTTCGCTCCGTAACGGTACGCTGAAGCGACGCAGCGTTGCCCCTCCTCGCGTTCGCACGGCGGTAGGAGTCGACAGAGAATGCAGTCCGACGGCCATGTCATCGTCATCCGCGACCTGACGAAGCGCTATGGCGAGCTGGTCGCCGTCGACGGCATCTCGTTCTCGGTGGCCCGCGGAGAGATCTTCGGCATCCTGGGCCCCAACGGGGCCGGCAAGACCACCACCCTCGAGATGGTTGAAGGCCTGCGCAAGCCCGACGGAGGCTCGATCGTCGTCAACGGGCTCCCCGTGTGGCCGAAGCCCAAGCCGGTGAAGCGCATCATCGGCGTCCAGCTTCAGGCGACGGCCCTCTTCGACTACCAGAGGGTGTGGGAGATCATCTACGTTTTCGGGTCCACCTACGGCATCTACCGCACACGGCAGGAGTGCCTGGCGCTGCTCGAGCGTGTCGGCATCGCCGACAAGGCGGATGCCTTCGCCAACCAGCTCTCCGGCGGTCAGGCGCAACGCCTGTCGATCGCGCTCGCCCTGGTGAACGACCCCGTCGTGACCTTCCTCGACGAGCCCACGACGGGGCTCGACCCGCGGGCGCGGCGTGCCTTGTGGGACGTCATCCGTGAGATCAACTACGCCGGGACGACGGTGGTCCTGACCTCTCACTACATGGAAGAGGCCGAACGCCTCTGCGATCGCGTGGCGGTGATGGACAGGGGCCACATCATGGACATGGGCCCGCCCCAGCAGCTAATCAACAAGCTGGGTGCCGAGGCCGTGGTGACGTTCACCCTGAGCCGCCGTCTGCCGCTGGCAGAGCTCTGCCGGCTGGAGGGCGTGAACGACTGCCGGGCCCAGGAGGAGATCGGCTACGAGCTGGTGGCGTCACACGCCCAGCGTGTCGTGGTGTCTCTGCTCGATCTGGCCCGCGAAAGAGACGTGAAGGTGGAGAACCTCGACGTCAAGGGTGCCACGCTGGAAGACGTCTTTCTCCAGCTCACAGGACGCAAGCTGGTCGAGGAAGAGGTGGAGGTTGCCGAGGGCGGTTCCCGGCGCCGTCGGTTCGCTTTCGGCGGGGGCAACCGATGAGGACCTGGTTCGACTTCATGCGCGCCGACTTCCAGATCATGGTGCGCAACCGCCAGGCGCTCTTCTGGACGTTCTTCTTCCCCGTTCTTCTCATGGGGCTCATGGGCGTCGTGTTCGGCCAGGAGAACGCGTTCCAGATGAACATGCAGATCGTCGACCTCGACGGCACGCCGGCCGCGCAGCAGGTGATCACCGCATTCAAGCACGTGCCCGGCGTGAAGACGTCGGTGACGAACGACCGGCCGGCGGCTCTCGAGGCGCTGCAGAAGGGCGACTACGCCGCCGTCCTCGTGCTGCCCGCCGACATGGCGCAGAGCTTCGCGGCCGGCAGCCTCGCCATGCCCTTCTACTACGACAACTCGAACATGATCGAGTCGTCGACCGTGCAGAGCCTGGTGCAGCAGGTGCTCACGCAGCTCTCCTACCGAGCCACGAACACCCAGCCCGCGTTCACCCTCCAGTCGCACGGCATCGCGGCGCTGGGCTTCGACTACATCGACTTCCTCGTGCCGGGGATAGTCGCCATGTCGCTCATGACCAGCGGCATCTACGCCGTGTCGGGGACATTCGTGAGCTACCGGGAGAAGGGCATCTTGCGTCGCCTCAAAGCAACGCCCATGCCGCTCACGAGCTTCATCTCCGCGCGCGTGCTCATGCATCTCATCACGGCGCTGATCCAGGCCGCGCTCGTGATCGCAGTGGGCGTGTTCCTGTTCAACGTCCACGTCGCCAGCGGCCCGACCCTCTTCAAGGTCGGCGTCCTGGCGCTGATCGGCTCGAGCGCCTTCGTCACCATCGGGTTCTTCGTCGCCGCCGTGGCCAAGAACGTGGAGATCGCCGCGGCTCTCGGGAACATCATCGGTACGCCGATGATGTTCCTCTCGGGCATCTTCTTCCCCATGGACAACGCGCCGGCGTGGATCCAGCCCATCGTCAATGCGCTGCCGTTGACCTACCTCGCTAGAGCCCTGCGCGACGTGTTCATCAAGGGCGCCAGCCTCTGGTTCGTGCGCTGGGATATCCTCGTGCTGCTGATCACTGCGGCCATCTTCCTGGCGCTCTCCGTGCGCCTGTTCAAGTGGGAGTAGAAGGGCCGAAGCGCCACAGTCGCCTCGTCCTTGACCTTCGAGCATGGTGCCGTTGCGCCGCTGCTAGCATCGGCTGCGGTGGCTCCTCGTGTGCGGCGCCCAGACGAAGGGGGTGGTTACGTGCCGAAGTACATGATCCTCATGAACTACACTGACCAAGGGATCCGCGACGTCAAGAGCACGGCACAGAGGACCGCGGAGAACATCAAGGTGTTCGAGTCGATGGGGGGCAAGGTGCTGGGCGCCTACCTCGCCATGGGGCAGTACGACATCGTCTCGATCGGCGAGGCACCCAGCGACGAGGTAGCGGCGGCGTTCCTGCTCAAGCTCGGCGCGGCCGGCAACGTGAAGACGACGACACTGAAGCTCTTCTCGTTCGACGAGGCGGCGAGCATCCTCGACAAGGTGTGACGCAGAGAGACCCCTCGACCGGCGTCGGGGGGTGGCCGTGTTGGATCGGGCGTTCGACCGTCGAGGCGCCACCACGTGAGGCGACGGGCCTCCCGATGGGAGGCCCGTCGCCTCACCACTTCTTGGGCGGTTCGCAGGTGAACGAAGTGATGATCGGCGTGACCTTCTTGCCCTTGCACTTGGGGCACGCCGCGAGCTTGTCGCGGTCGTCCATGCGGCAGGTGATCTCGAAGCGCTCGCCGCACTTGTTGCACCGGTACTCGTAGGTGGGCATGTGCCCCTCCTTTCAGTGGCCCTGACCCCAGGGAGCATTGTACCGCCTGCGGTCTGCGAACCCGGAGCGTTTTCCCGCGTCTGTGCGCGCTGCTTGTGCCGGATGTCGGCTTCGGCTTTACTGGAACGAGTGGTCGATCGCGGAAGGTCGTCTTCTTCCGACATCACGCCGCGCGGCGAGCCGGCGACCCGAGGGAGTCCGTCTTGGCCAAGTCGAAGAGCGCGAAGAAGCGCGGTCGCGCCCGTGTGCGCGCCGCGAGGAGTCCGGCACGGCCCGTCGCGGAGCGGGACTCGACCTCTCGCGCGTCGCGGCCGTCCTCCCAGAAGACGAGGCGCGGCGGCGCCGCGGAGGAGCCCCGGATCCGCTACCGCGAGACGACCGGCGGCGACCGGCGGCGGAATCTCCTCTACGTGGCGCTCTTCGTCACCTCGGCGTTCGTCGCCGGGACCGTCATCGCGCCGCGCCGGGGTGCCTTTGCCGCCGTCCTGCTCGTGCTCGTGACGCTCTGGGTACTTGTCGCCTGGCACAACAAGGGCTACGCCTACCGCTGCGCCAACTGCCGCCGCGTCTTCCGGGTCCCCACACTGGTGAACTTCCTGAGCTTCCAAGGCGTCGGGCGACGGCCCGACGGCACCTACCGCGGCTGGAAGTCGCTCACCTGCCCCTATTGCCATCAGCGTACCAAGGCGACGGTCGTGCGCAAGGTCGAGCCGGATAACAGACCGAAGCGCCGCTCGCCGGGCTCCGACGCGCAGTTGCTGCGCTAGGCGACCTCAGCTTCGCTCACTGCGGGCCGGAAGACCGTTTTGCGGACTCGACGAGCCTCCGGCTAGGTCCGGTCGGGCTTGCCCTCGAAGAGCTTGAGGCGCTGCGCAGCGACGGCGGGCACGTCGTCCGGCGCGGCGCGGAGCACATCGAGCTCGGGCAGGCTGGCGAGCAGTTCGCGAAGGTAGCGCTTCTGTGGCAGGCGCGGATCGAGCACCACGACGACACCGTGGTCGGTCTCGGTGCGGATGAGCCGGCCGAACCCCTGTCTGAACCTGAGGATCGCCTCGGGCAGGTAGAAGGAGGAGAACCAGTCGCGTCCCTCCTCCTCGGCCGCCCGCCGCCTCGCCCTGCAAAGCGGGTCCTGGCGTCCGAACGGCAGCTTGGCGATGGCCAGGCAAACGAGCACGTCGCCGGGAAAGTCCTGGCCTGTCCAGAGCGTGTCGACGCCGAGGAGCACCGTGGCGGGATGGCTGCGGAACTCATCGGCGAGCGCGGCGGCGCTGCCGTGCACCCCCTGGGCAAGGACGAGGACCCCATCGCTCTCGGCTCGCGCGCCGACCGTGCGCGCCACGAGCTCCATATGCCGCCGGTTCGTGAACAGGGCCAGAAGGCGCCCCCCGGTGGCTTCGGTCAACCGCGTGAGCTGCTCGGCCTGCAGGGGCGGGAGCTCGGCGCTCGGCGCACGCCAGCCCGGGTCGTCGGCGAGGATCAGCGCCGCCTGGTCGCGATAGTCGAAGGGCGAGGGAAACACGGCCTGCGAGACGTCGAGGTCGTGGCTGAGGCCAAGGGCCTCACGCGTGTAGTCGAAGCTGCCGGCGACCGTGAGCGTGGCGCTGGTGAGCACGGCGCTGCGCACTCTCTCCCAGAGCGCCTCACGGAGCCTCGTCGCCGGCGTCAGCGGCGAACGGGCGAGCTTCCAACGAGGGGCGCCGTGGTCGGTCGACCGGTCGTGCCGCCGGCCGTTGCGTGCCGGCAGCTCGGCCCAGGTCACCGTGTCGCGATCGTCGAGGTCGGGAAGCTCGGTGAGGAGGTCGGCGAGACGTTCGGCGTCGCCGGCGACGCCGAGCAGGGCCACGCGCTCGCGGTGGTCGTCGGGCAAGGCCTCGAGCGCTGCGGAGGCGGCGACGGCGAGCGCGCTGCTCGCTTCGGCGAGCAGCGCGCTCGCCGTCGCGAAACCGTCCCAGGCCGGCTGTTCGCGCAGTCCCGGCGTGAGCCAGAGGCTCATGGCGTAGGTCTCGTCGTGTTCCTCGTCGGGTGTGGCGACGAGGGCCAGGCGGTCGAGGCTGGCCGCAAGGCCACGCGAGAGGCCTGGCAGGTCGCGCGCCGCGCGCTCGCAGGCGTCGGCCGCGGCGCGCAGCAGCGTGCCGCGGGCAGGCTCGGCCCCGCTGGCCGCGCGCCGCAGGCGCGCGGCCAGCGGGGGCTGCCGGCGCCGGGGAAGGAGCTGCGCGACGAGGCCCTCGACGGTAGCCCAGTCGGCCTCGTCGCCGTAGGCCGAGAGGGCCTCGTCGCGCAGCAGGTGGGCCTCATCGATGATCAGGTCGTCGTGGGGAGGCAGGACGTGTTCGCCCGTGAGGAGCAGGGCATGGTTGACGACAACGAGGTGGGCGGCTTCGGCCCGCGCGCGGGCGAGCCGCCAGTGGCAGCCGGCGCGCGCCGGGCAGCGCCTGCCGGGACACGTGGCGGCCGCCGAGCGCACCTCGCGTGCTACCGACTTGAGGGCGGGCAGCACCTCGCCGGCGCGATACGGAAGCGCCGAGAGGTCTACCTCGCCCCAGCGCGCGCGTCCGATGAGGTACGCCAGGGCGAGACACCGGTCGGGCTCGTCGAGGCGGGCCGCCGCGTCGGCCGCGACCTCGTCGACGAGCCGCCGGCAGAGGTAGTTCTCGCGCCCCATGAGCAAGGACCAGCGCCAGCCGGGCGGCAGGGCCGCTTCGACCAGGGGCAGCTCGTGAGCGGCGAGTTGCCGCTGCAGGGCCTTGGTCTTGGTGGCGACTACGACTCGCGCGCCGCGCGCCGCCGACGAGAACGCCGCGGGGAGGAGGTAGGCGAGGCTCTTGCCCATGCCGGTGCCGGCTTCGAAGACGGCGATGCCGCCGCGCGCGAGGACCGTGGCGACCTCATCCGCGAGAGCCTTCTGCCCGGGCCGCTCGCAGAAGCCGTCGAGACGCGCCGCGAGGCCGTCGGGCGAGGCGAGGTCGCTGACCCAGTCGTCGGCTCGACACGGCAAGGCAACGAGTGGCGTCGGCTGCTCACGGGATCGTCTGTCGTCGCCCGCCACGAGGGACGGCGGCGCCTGCCCGGGCGGCAGACCGTAGGCGTCGAGCGCCATCAGTGGGGCGAAGTGGGCGGCCTCGAGGAGGCGCCGCTCGGTCTCGGCGAGGCCGGCCGCACGCCGGCAGAGCGTCTCGAACACGGCGAGGGTCACCTCGGCGTCGCGCCGGGCGCGGTGCGTCGGCCGCGCGAGGCCCAAGTGGTCTGCGAGCACAGGCAGTGCGTGGCGGTCGAGCTCGGGGAAGAGGAGCAGGGCGGCCTGTAGCGTGTCGATGGTGCCGCTGGCCGGCGGTACGAGGCCGGCGCTGCGCGCCTCGGCAGAGAGGCGGGGCAGATCGAAGGCGTCGATGTTGTGGCCGACGAGCGGCGCCGTCCCGACGAACTCGAGGAATGCGGGGTAGACCTCTGCGAAGGGGGGCGCGCCTTCGAGGTCGGCGGCGGTGACGCCCGTGCGGCGCTCCGCCGCGAGGGGCAGCGGCACGCCGGGATCGACCAGGGTCGCGAAGGTGTCGACCAGGCGCAGCCGTTCGTCGACCTTGAGCGCGGCGACCTCGATGATGCGGTCGTCGGGATCGAGGCCCGTCGTCTCGATGTCGACGACCACGAGCTCGGGAGGGGGTTGGCGCGGCTGCGGGGACATCTCATGAAGGATAGCAGACGCCGACGACGGCGATGGCAGAAGAAGCGTGCTCTCCGCCACCCGAGAAGGTCCTGCCGGAAAGGGCCCCCCTCGACTCGGATAAGATGGCAGCGACGGTAGCGGAAGAGGTGGTGTCCATCCCGCCGCAGAGCGGCAGATCAGATCCCTCCTACGGCGTCGGCACGCCCGCTCATCGAGACGGGATGCGCTGATGGGAGCGCCGTCTCTCCTCGGCGGCCTGCGCGGCTACCCGCGGCAGTTCTGGATACTCGTGCTCGGCACCTTCGTCTACTGCGCCGGCGCCGGTCTCGCGTTCCCTCTCGAAGGGATCTACCTGCGCACGCAGCTCCACTCCTCGTGGCTCAGCTTGGCTCTCGTCTTCGGTGTCCCCGGCGTGCTCACGGCTCCCTTCCAGATCATCGGCGGCACCATGACCGACCGGTTCGGGCGCAAAGCCATGATGGTCGTGGCCTCGATCAGCGGCGCCGCGTGGTTCGTCGGCTTCGCCTACGCGAGAGCGGATTGGCAGGTGGGTGCTCTCGTGGTCATGGAGAACTGCCTGGGCTGGCCGCTCTTTCTCACGGCGAGCAACGCCATGGTGGCCGACATGCTGCCCAACGAACGGCGCACCGAGGCCTACAGCATCATCCGCACGGCGATGAACGTCGGCGTCGTGCTCGGACCGGCTGTGGGCGGCCTCGCACTCCTTGTCGGGGCGAGCTTCCGCGACTTGTTCCTCGCGGCGGCGAGCGGCTGCTTGGTCTTCCTCGTCCTGATCCTCGTCTGGATCGAGGAGACGCGTCCCCAGGCGGCCCGGCAGGAGAGCGCGGCGGGCAAGCTCGGCTACGGCGTCGTCGTGCGCGACCGGCGCTTCCTCGTCTTTCTCGCGGTCACGCTGCTCCCGCTCATGGTCTTCGGCAACTTCGGCGCCGTGTACTCCGCCTTCATCACGACGGTGTTGGGGGTCCACGCGAGCACGTGGCCCTGGCTCCTGGCCCTAAACGCAGCCATCGTCGCGTCGCTGCAGTACCCGGTCGTGCATCGTGTGCGCGGCGCCGACCCCATGGTGCTGCTGGCGCTTGCGTCGGCCCTCATCGGCATCGGCGTGGGGGGGACCGGGTTCGTCGAGCCCCTCCTGCCGCTCGTGCTGCTCATCGTCCTCGTCAGCCTCGGCGAGCTCTTCTTCTCGCCCATCGCCTCGTCGGTGGTCGCCGATATGGCTCCCGAGGCGATCCGCGGACGGTACATGGGCGCCTGGACCGTGGCGTGGAACGGCGGCGCGTCGTTCGGCGTCGTCGTCGGGGGCGTCGCCCTGCAGACGCTCTCGGGGCGCGCCGCCTGGGGCCTTCTGCTGGTGTTTGGGCTCGTCGGTGCGTTGCTCTTCGGTCTCATGTCCCGGGGGCAGCCGCTGCAGGCTCTGGCGCCCGAGGCCGATGCGACGGTACGCGACGCGGAGCGGCCGACGTAGCCGCACGGCGTAACGGGAGGGTCCTCACCCCCGCCCGGGGGTCCGTCGTACTACAGGTCGAGCGCGTTCTGGAGGTCGCGCGCGTGCTCCTCCTCGATCATGAGGATGTCTTCGAGGGCGCGCCGCAGCCCGTACTCCTGCAGCGCCTCGGCCTGCGCGATGCGCGCCTTGTAGCGCCGGATGGCGTCGAGCTCGCCCTCGAGGTCCTGCTCGAGCATGACCTTCGACACGTCGGAGACGTGCACCTCCGCCACGTCGACGGACGGCACGCCGCCGAGGAAGTCGATCTGCTCCGACAACGAGATGGCGTGAGCGTGCTCCTCGTTCGAATGTACTACGAGCTCGGCACGTATGGCGTCGTACTGCGGGCCGGTGATCACGGCGGCGTGCTGCACGTACTGGATCAGGGCCTGGAACTCCTTCGCCAGGTCGTTGTTGAGCTCCGCGATGAGCTGCTCCTTGGTGATGGCGGCCGTCTCCGCGGTCATGGGGGCTCCTTTCTTCAGGCTGCACGGGCGGCGACGATGGATAGGCGGGGCACGCCGCCCCATCTCCGCTCTCGGGCTCCGGCGAGAGAGTGTGTCACACCGTCGGGAATGAGCCAACCTGAGGCCGGCCGCGTCGGCCGCGCGCGCGGAGCTTCGGGCAGGAGGTCAGTCCGGCTTCGCCGCGAAGGCGAGATCGGCGAGGCGGTCCGCCGCCGCGAGCACGCGCTGGCGCGCGAGGAGCACGTCGACCCACCGTGCGGGGATGTCGGCCTCGCCGTAGAGGGCGCCGGCAAGGGCGCCGGCGACGGCGCCGACCGTGTCGGCGTCGTCGCCGAGGTTGACGGCGGCGACGACGGCGTCCTCGAAGGAGCCAGACGACAACACCGCCCAGAGTGCGGCCTTGAGAGTGTCGAGCACGAACCCGGAGGCGACGATCTCGGCGCGCGTCGCCTCGCCTGCTTGCGCGAGCACGGTCGCCACGCGCGGCTCGTCTTCACGCAGGCGGGTGGCGATCGCCGGCACCTGCTCTCGCAGCTCGCCGGCGATCGCCGCCGCGATCAGCTCGCCGAGGGCCACGCAGGCCCACCCGGCGAGTTGGTCGAAGTGGGTCAGCGCCGACTCGGCGAGGGCGACCGTCACGCGCGTCTGCGGCTCGTTCACATAGCGCAGCGCGACCGGCGCCGTGCGCATCAGGCTGCCGTTGCCGGCCGTCATACGCCCGAGCACTTCGTGGGCGCGCCGCGCGGCGCGCTCCCAGCTCGTGCCGCTCTTGACCCCCAGCATGACCGTGCGCACCGTGATCCCCACGTCAACGGGGTCGGTATCGAACCAGGAGGCGTAACGGTGCATGACATCCTCGGCGTCGAAGTCGCCCAGGGATGCCAGGCTCTCGGCCAGACAGAGCATCATCTCGGTGTCGTCGGTGACCTCACCCGGCTGGCAGTCGTGGCAGCCGCCGCCGACCATCTCCGTCAGGACCCCCCAGCGTTCAGCTACCTGCTCGGCGGTGAGGAACTCGGCCGGCGCCCCCAGCGCGTCGCCGACGGCGAGACCGAGCAGGCTGCCGCGGAAGCGGTCGCGCGCGTGACCGGCTGCGCTCGCGGGGCTGTCGGGAGAGACGCCGCCCATCTACCCGATCGGCCTCGCAGTCCTAGCGCAGCAGGTCGCGCGCGACCTGCTCGAAGAAGTACGCCTGGTAGGCGAGGTCCATGACCGAGACGCGCTCGTCGGCGCTGTGGCAGCGGTCGCCCATGGTGTCGGTGTCCTCGTCGACGAAGGGGCAGAAGCCGTAGGCGACGGCCCCGGGAAAGGCCTCCCGGAACCAGCGCGAATCGGTGAAGCCGCTGAGATGCACGCCGACGACCTTCGCCGTGGGGACGCTAGCGGTGAGCACGCGCTCGATGCTCTCGCTGAGCGGCGTGGGCAGCGGCGACTCGTTGCCCGCCGTCACGTCGACCCACTCGAACTCCCAGCCGTCGATGTCCGCGAGCGCCTTGCGCACCTCGCGTTCGACGTCCTCGGGGCGTTGCTCGGGAAGGATGCGACAGTCGATGTCGACCTCGGCGTGCGATGGGATCACGTTGACCGCGCCGCTGCCGGCGTGCACGACGGTGGGCGAGAAGGTGATGCCCAGCAGCGGCTCGACGGCATAGGCGAGCGGGTTGCCGGCGACGCGCATGTCGGCGATCGCCGCCCGTGCCCTCGCAGGGTCCTTGAGGCGCGCGCGCAGGGCGCCGTCGGGGATGAGGACGTCGATGTAGGCGGCGGTGAGGGGCCCCACGAACGCCTCGGGCTCGTGGTCGGCCAGCGCCGTGATCACGCGCGCCAGCTTCTCGACGGCGTTCTTGTCGTGCAGCGGGACCGACCCGTGGCCGCCCTGCCCGCGCGCGGTGATGCGGAACTCGGCGTAGGCCTTCTCGCCGACGGTCACGGGGTAGAGCAGCCCGTCGTCGAGCGGGGAGAACTCTCCGCCGCCCTCGTTGAGGAGGAAGTCGCAGCGCACCAGGTCGGGCTCGTTCTCCACCAGCCACTTGGCGCCGCAGTGCGGTCCCTTCTCCTCGTCGCAGGTCGCGACGATGACCACGTCGCCCGCGAGGCCGTCGCCGTCGCGCGCCTCACGCGCGAGGCGCGCGACGGCGACGGCCTGAGCGGCGACCTGGTTCTTCATGTCGAGGGCGCCACGGCCCCAGACCCAGCCGTCCTTCACCAGACCCGAAAAGGGCGGCACGCTCCACTCGTCGGGCTCCGCCGGTACCACGTCGACGTGCCCCAGAAGGAGCAGCGTGGGGCCGGGGTGTGATCCGGTCAGTCGGGCGACGAGGTTCTGGCGCTGCGGCAGCTCGCCCACGAGCCGGCTCTCGACCCCGGCCGACGCCAGGTAGCGCTGCAGCACCTCAGCAGCGGCGGTCTCGTTGTCGTTCGTCGTGTCGATGCGCAGCAGCTTCGAGAGCAGCTTCGTCGCCTCGTCCCGGTACCCTATCCAGCGGTCTTCGTCGACGGCTCTCGTCACGCGCGGCCTCCGTGCGGCTTGCCCGCAGCGAATCATACCCATCGGCGCCCACTTGCCGCGAGCCGGCGCGGCCTCCGCGAGCCGCCCCTGCTGCGCGCAAGCCGGCTCGGCTACCGGCAGGCCCGCCTGACTACCGGCGGGCGCGCCCGGCCCTCGGCGCATTCGCGCACCGGTATACTCGCGCTGTAGTCCCCGCGCAGACATCCTTCGACTCGAGGAGGAGAGCCATGAGGATCGCGGTCATCGGAGCAGGGGCCATGGGCCGCTGGTCGGTCAAGGCGCTCGGCGTCAGCCCCGACGTAGACGAGCTCATCGTCGGGGACATCAGCGAGGAGCAGGCGACCGCGGTGGCGGCGAGCCACGGTGAGGGCAAGGCGACCCCGCGGCGCGTCGACGCCAGCGACAAGGAGAGCGTCAAGGCGGCTGTCGTCGGCTGCGACGCCCTCATCAACGCCACCCAGCACTTCTGGAACCTGACCGTCATGGGCGCCGCGGCCGAGGCCGGCGTGAACTACACCGACATGGGCGGGCTGTTCCACGTCACCAAGCAGCAGCTCGAGCTGGACGACACGTTCAAGCGGGCCGGTGTCACCGCGGTGATCGCCATGGGTGGCGCGCCGGGCGTGACCAACGTCCTGGCCGCGCATGGCGCACGCGGCCTCGACACCATCGAGGAGGCCCAAGCGCTCTGCGGCAACATCGACAACACCGACTACAGCCGCTACCCGGGCTGGTTCCCTCCCTACTCGCTGGAGACGATCTGTGACGAGTTCAGCGTCGTCGCGCCGGAGTTCATCGACGGACAGTGGCGCGACGATATCCTCGGTGGCACGGGCGCCGAGACGATCGACTTCGGTCAACCGGCGGGCATGCTCGCGGCGCACTACACGATCCACTCCGAGCCGATCACCTTCTGGCACGCGTGGAGGGACAGGGGACTGAAGTCGGCGACCTTCAAGCTCTCGCTGCCGGCCGAGTTTACCGAGCAGATGCGCCTCCTCGTGCGGCTCGGCCTGACGAGCAAGGAAGAGGTAGAAGTGGCCGGCGTCAGGGTGCGCCCGCGCGATGTGCTGCTCAAGTGCGTAAGTGAGATCCCGCGGCCCGGCGACGAGGTCGTGATGGACGACGTCGACTACCTGCTGGGCGTTGTGCGCGGCACGAAGGACGGCCGGCGAGTAGAGGTGCGTGTGCGCGCCGTCGTGCCGGCGCATAAGGGCTACGGCGCCGGCGGCGGCGACATCGACACCGGCATCCCGCCGGCCATCGTGGCGCGCATGCTGGCCCGCGGCGACATCGTCGGCCCGGGCGTGTTCGTCCCCGAGCAGGCGGTGCCGACGGAGGCGTTCTTCAAGGAGTTCGCCGCCTGGGGCGCCACCATCGACGCCGAGACGAGAGAGATCCTCGCGGCGCCGGAGGCGTAGCCGGCCCGGCGCCGCTCGAAAGCCCGGCGGGGGCGCCGGCCGGCATGGCCGGCGCCCCCGCCGCGGGCGCCCCTACTCGGTGTCGAGCAGCGCCGCCAGCTGCCTCGCGTTCACGATGCCGTAGTCGCGGTAGCAGTTGTTCATGAGCGCGTGCACCTCGCTCGCCTGCTCGGCGAGCGTGCGCACGCGCGGCGCCCACTCGCGCAGCTCGTCCTCGGTGTAGAGGTAGCGGAAGCGCTCGGCCGCCGACGTCGTCTTCTTCTCCCAGAGGTCGGCCGCGCGGCCGTGGAAGCGCACCACGGCGATCTCGCTCGTCGCGGCGACAACCGGCGGCGTGCTCGAGGCGAACCCCTGGGGCTCGTCGACGCACACGTAGGAGAAGCTGAGGCGCTCGAGGATGTCGAGGGTGCTGCGCTCGTGGTCGGGGTCCATCCAACCACCGCCACGGAACTCGACTGCGACCCGGAACCCGGCCAGCTCCCGGGCGACGGTCTCTAGGTAGGCCACGTTCTGCCGGTTCTTGCGAAACCAGTACGGGAACTGGAAGAGCACCACTCCCAGCTTGCCATTCTCACTCAAGGGCGCCAGCGCGCGCCGGTGCAGCTCCCAGACGGCCTCCTGCAGGTCGGTGGGCAGGTCGCGTAGATAGAGGCGGCCCCTGTCGCGCACCTCCGACGGAAGGAGGCTGGGGAGGGGCGGAGGCAACGTACGCTCCTGGGTAGCGTGGGTGGTGAGCAGCGAGAACGCTTTGATATCGAAGGTGAAGCCGGGCGGCGTACGCTCCACCCACAGTCGCGCGTTCTGCTCCGAGGGTGGTGCGTAGAAGGTCGCGTCCACCTCGACCAGCGAGAAGCTCTCGGCGTAGAAGCGCAGCCTTTCGGCCGCCGTTCGCACCGGCGGCGGGTAGAAGCCGCTCTCGATGAGCGTCTTGTCCGTCCAGGAGCACGTACCCGTGAGGATGCGGCCCTCAGTCATCAGCGTCACTCTCCTGTGGACGACTTGCCACGCCGGTCATTCCCTTTGCCAGCCCCCCTCCGCACCGGTCTCTTTTCCCTCGTCTGCACCGCCGCGAACGATGTAGGATACCCGCCGAACTACCGTGGGCGCATCCGTGGGCCGTCCCACGAGGACGACGACCTGGGGACGGGGCCGCGCAGGCGGGGCGGACATGCGACCGGCCGACCCGGCCAGGCCAGGGTCGCGCGTCGGTTGGGGAAGACAGCGCCAGAAGGGGGCACGGAGCCATGAGACGTCGCAATCTGATCGTCCTCGCGTTGCTGGTGGCGATATTCACGATGCTGAGCGCCGGCGTCTTGTACGCGAAGGACGCCGCGAGCAGCCGGCCGACGATGAAGGTCATCGTCCTGCTCAAGGGCGGGGCCCAGTCCCGCGAAGTGGCCGGCAAGCTCGCGTTGCGCCACTCGAAGGGCGTCTACCGCTATCACCTGATACCGGCGGTGGCCGCGACGATCTCCAGCGACACCCTTGCGGCGATGCGCAACGACCCCAGCGTTCTGGCCGTAGTGCCCGACCGCAGGATCCCGGCGCCCAAGGTCCCGTCGGGGGCCGAGGGGACAACCTCGGTCGGGGCGGTAGCCACCACCGGTGCACTCGAACCGGAGGCGCTGCAGCTCACCCACGCTCAGGATGCCTGGAACGTCAAGGTCAACGGTCAGGCGGTCAAGGGTCAGGGGGTCCGCGTCGGTCTGACGGACACCGGCACAGATCCCACGCACCCCGATCTCGCCGCGGCGATCGAGGCCTACCGCGACTTCACCGGCACCGGTCTGCAGGACAACGATGGTCACGGCACCGCCACCTCGAGTTGTGTGGCTGCCCAGGGGCGGCCGGTGTTCAACCCCGAGACCGGCACCACGATGCGCGTGTCCGGCATGGCGCCGGAGGCGAAGGTCCTCATGGCCAAGGTCGGCGACCTCAACGGCGCCTACGACTCGCAGTTCATCCGCGGCATCGAGTGGCTCGTCGACGAGAAGGTCGACATCATCTCCGATAGCTGGGGAGGCTTCGCGCTGCCCCCCGACGGCAACGATCCCGTCTCCATAGCGGTCAGGGCGGCCATCGACGCCGGCATCACCTACTGCGTCTCGGCTTTCAACGAAGGCCCCGGCCAGGGCACGCTCGGCTCGCCGAGCGACGTGAAGGGCGCCCTGACTGTGGGGGCCAGCACCGGGAACCGCGAGTTCTCACAGATCCAGTTTCTCGTCAACTCACCCGGCGCCTACAAGGGCGACCAGGTGATCCTGTGGTCGAGCCGCGGACCCAACTCGCTGGGCGACTTCAAGCCCGACGTCATGGCCTTCGGCGCCTACGGGTGGGCCCTCGCGCCCATGGCCGGGGACGCCTACGGCAACGTCGGCATCCAGGAGTTCGGCGGCACCAGCATGGCGTCGCCGGTCTGTGCCGGGGTGCTCGCGCTGGCCGAGTCCGCCTGGAAGCTGGCCCACCCCGGCCGGCTCCCTGCCCGCGCCGTCGTACTGGAAGAACCTGCTGGCGAGCACGGCGACCGACCTGGGCTACCCGGCGCTCGACCAGAGCAGCGGGCTCGTCAACGCCCAGGCCGCCGTTCAGGCCGCCCTGCGGCGGGGCAAGTCGATGCTCGTCTCCGTAGGCGCGGACAAAAACAACGCCACCAGCTGGTCGCCGCGGCTGAACGCCGGCGCCGGCGCGTCGACCACGATTACGATCAAGAACACCGGCGACGTCAAGGAGAGCGTCTGGCTCAAGCCGACAGCGTTCGTCGTCGACGACTCGCAGACGATCACCAAGGACATCACGCTGCTCGAGGCCGACGGCTACTTCGACGCCGAGATGATCACTATCCCGGCCGGGACCCAATTCGTCCAGGCCAAGGTGACCTGGCCTTCCGGTCCCAACGTCTCGATCCGCACGGCCTGGTACGACTCGGAGGGCAACTTCCTCACCTACGCTCCCACCTACGGCGGCTACGGTCACCTGGCTCTGGCCCAGGTCTCCCTGACCGGCCCGGCCGACCAGCGTCCGGTGCTGACGGCGGGCGAGCCGTGGGAGTTCGACATCTTCCCGCTCGGCTCGATGCCGCCGACCGGGCCAACGCAGGTCGTACACATGCAGATCCAGTTCCTGCACAAGGCGACCTGGCCGGCGATGAAGCTGTCGGCGTCGAGTCTCACCATCAAGCCGGGCAAGACCGCCAAGGTCACGGCGACGGTCAAGGCGCCGGCGGTGGCCGGCACCTCCTTCGGTCGTCTCGTCGTGGGTAACGGCTCGACCAGGACCACCGTGCCGGTGTCGATCCGCGTGCCGGTCAAGATGCTCAACGGGCAGGGCGCCTTCAACGGCGCCGTCACAGGGTCGACAGTCCAGTACAACGGCGGGGAGTTCTACTTCTACGATTTCAGCGTTCCCAGCGGCACGAGCTCGGTCACGGCCTCGCTGACGTGGCCGGATCAAGGCAACCTCATCAACCTGTACCTGGTCGATCCCAGCGGCAACGTCCGTGACGCCAAGGGCGGCGACCTCGTGTCGTACCCCGACTACTCGGCCTTCACCGTGCCCGACTCGGCGTTCACGCACACCGCCGAGCAGGTGCTCTGGGATGCTCCGCGGGCGGGCAAGTGGCAGTTGATCGTCTGGGCGCCCGGCTTCTCGGGGGATTCCTTCGCGGAGTCCTTCACGGGCAGCATCACGCTTGGGGCGGGCATCGTCGGCCCGACGACCTGGACGGCGAGCGCGGCGGCGGGAACGCAGGTGAGCAACGACTTCACGGTCACCAACGGCGGCCCGACGGCGCTCGACGCCTACGCGGAGAGCCAGGCCGTCTGGAACAGCATGCCGCAGTCACAGGATCTCGTTCTGACTCCGGCGACGGGCAAGCTCGCGCCGGATCTCGATGGCTATCTCGCCGCCTACGCCTTCACGCTGCCCCAGAACGTGTCGCTGCTGTCGTGCGCGGTGTCGTGGACAGGGCCCGATCAGCTCGTCGACCTGAGTCTCTACGACCCGGTGGGGACCAGCAAGTCGACGAGCCTCGCCATGACGGCCCTGGGCAACTACGCCATCGTCCCCAACCCGATGGCGGGGTTGTGGTCGGTCGCGCTGGGATACGGGAACCAGGCCGTGCCGGCGCAAGAGCTCGACTACACCCTCACGGTCGACTACGTAGCACCCGTCCCGGTCGGCGGGCTGACTTCATCGGCCGGCTTCGACACGCCCGTCGCAGTGGCACCGGGGGGCACGGGCACGATCCACGTCTCGATCGACGTGCCCGCTGACGCTCTGCCGGGCGACGTCATCGAGGGCACGCTCGACTTCTACACGGTCGCCGACGGGGTGGAGGCCGCCGGTGGCGACCACCTGGGGTCGGTGCCGGTGACCATCACCGTGCAGTAAGGGCGAAGGGGGGCCGTACAGGCCCGACGAGCCCTGACGACGACCGGCGGGGCCGGCGGCCACGATCGTGGCCGCCGGCCCCGCCCCCATTCACTGAACGTGCCAGGGACATTCACGCGGCGTCGAGCGGCCCTCAGCTTCCGTCGCGACGCGTCACCCCTCAGGTCTCCGAGTGCCCCGTCACCTTCTCGTCGGGGATCTCGGCCGTCGAGGCGAAGCCGGTGTGCCGCTGAGCGTCGGGACGCGGCCCGGCGACGATGCTCTGCTCGGCGAGCTTCGCCTCGAGGATGTCCACGCGGCGTCCGAGCTCCTCGACGCGCGTCGCCTGGTCTGGGAACAGTGTCTTGAAGGCGTTGCGGCGCACCTCGTCGCGCGCCGCCTCGCCGCGGGTCATGACGTCGTCGAGGGTTCGCGCGAGGCGCTCCTGGGCGACGCCGGTCAGGCCGGCGAGCAGTTCGATGAAGCCTCGCCGGCCCTGCTCGTCGCGGTCGCTGTCGGGGGCGTTATCGACGTCTTCCACGGGATCGTCCATCGGTCCCTCCTTTCGCTGCCTCGAGGCTATATACCCAACCCGAGTCGTGCCTTGCCGTGCCGTTTGCCCGAGTCTATACTCGTGGGCCTGCGGGAGACGATGTCCTCCCGCGTCGCGTGTCGGAATGGCGGAATTGGTAGACGCGCTAGGTTGAGGGCCTAGTGAGGGCTTTTCCTCATGGGGGTTCAAGTCCCCCTTCCGACACCACCTCCTTGCTTCCTCGTCCCACTGTCTCCTGTTCGTTCCGCGGCCGTCGCCTCCGGTTTGGTCCGGTCGTGCGACGGATATGCTGAGAGGCGGTCGGCAACGTACCGCGCGCTTGAGGGGTCGCGGACACGAGACGAGGAGGAGACCATGGGACGGCCGAACGTATCCAGTGAGCTACTAGACCTGCTGAACAGCGCCATCGCGCGAGAGCTGCAGGTGTCGATCCAGTACATGTGGCAGCACGTCCTCTGGAGCGGCGTGCAGGGATACGCCGTGAAGGACGAGCTCAGGTCCATAGGCATCACGGAGATGAAGCACGCCGAGGCGATCGCCGAGCGGCTCAACTACCTGGGGGGCACCCCGACGACCAAGCCGGAGCCGATCTTCGTCGGCGAGACCCTGAAGGAGATGCTCGAGCGCGACAAGGCCGACGAAGAGGGCGCGCTCGTTCTCTACCGCGAGATCGTGAAGAAGGCGGGAGACGAGGGCGACGTCGTCACCAAGCAGCTCTTCAAGAACATCCTCACCGACGAGGAGGAGCACCACGACACGTTCACGAGCCTCCTCGAGGGGATGTGAGTGAACCCGGATCTTGAGAGGCTCTAGAGACCCCGCCAAAGGGCGAGACCGGTCACCTCGTCGTGCTCGCGTTCGAGCAGCTCGCCGCTGAACTCCACGAGGAGCAGCTCGCAGGCGAAGATCTCGCAGCCCGCGGCGAGGTGGCCGCCGTACATGCGTCCCTCGTCGTCGCCGAAGGCCGCGTGCGCGTGCACGGCCGGCTGGCCGTCGCGCAGTGAGACGTTGCCGGTGAGCGACACGATCTCCAACTGGCGGTCGATGGCGAACTCCCAGTACGCTCTGCCGTCCTGGTCGTAGTAGGCGAGGCGCGCCCGCTTCACGGCGCCGATGGCCCAGCAGTGGGCGAGCTCGACGTGGTGCTCAGAGGCGACCCTGAGGATCTCGTCGATGAGATCGGCGCCGTGCGTCAGGCGCGCCATGATGCGTTTGCCGTCGCCAAGCTCTACGCTACCCATTGTCCCTCCGTCTCCTGGGCACTTCGCCGGCCCGCTCGCCCTGTCGGCCGCCCGTTGGCCGACGGCCGCCCTTGTCGTGCTCCTCTGCTGCTCCCGCGCCCTATCCGCTCCCGCGGCCTATCTCTACGCCGCGCGGGGGGGACGTTCCTGCTCCGGCCGCACCCGCACCTCGTTCGTCAGGGGGCGGCCGGACGCGAACTCCTCGATGTTCGCCAGCGTGGTGCGGGCTATGTCGCGCAGCGCCTGCGCGGTGAAATAGCCCTGGTGGCCGGTGACGATCACGTTGGGGAAAGTCAAGAGGCGCGAGAGGGTGTCGTCCTCGATCACGCGGGTCGAGAAGTCCTCGAAGAAGTACTCCGCCTCCTCCTCGTAGACGTCGAGCCCTAGGTAGCCGATGCGTCCCGACTTCAAGCCGCGTATCACGGCGGCCGTGTCGATGAGCCCGCCCCGGCTCGTGTTGATGAGCATCACGCCGGGCTTCATCTTGAGAACGGCCTCACGGTCGATGAGGTGGTGGGTCTCGGGCAGCAGCGGGCAGTGCAGCGAGACGATGTCGGACTCCGCGAGGAGGTCGTCGAGGTGCGTGTAGCGCACTCCGAGAGCGGCTAGCGCGTCGCTGGGGGCTATGTCGCTGGCCAGCACGCGCACGCCGAGCCCCAGCAGGACACGTGCCACGATGCTCCCGATCTTGCCCGTCCCGACGACCCCGGCCGTCTTGCCGTGGAGATCGAACCCGAGCAGCCCGTCGAGCGAGAAGTTGCCTTCACGCACACGCGTGTAGGCTCGGGGCAGCTTGCGGTTCAGGGCCAACACCAGGGCCAGGGTGAACTCGGCGACGGCGTAGGGCGAGTAGTCGGGGACCCGCGCCACGGTGATCCCGAGTTCGGCCGCGGCGCCGAGGTCGATGTTGTTGAAGCCCGCCGAGCGCAATGCGATGAGGCGTGTGCCGTGGCGCGCCAGCTCCTGCAGGACCGGCCGCGAGAGCTCGTCGTTCACGAAGGCGCAGACGACCGGGAAGCCGCGCGCGAGAGCGGCGGTGCTCTCGGTCAGGCGCGCCTCGAAGAAGGTGAGCCCGACGTCGAAGCCGCCGCTCTCGCGCGCGGCCGATAGGGACTCCTCGTCGTAGCGCTTGGTGCTGAACACGGCGACACGCATCGCCGGCATCGTTCTCTACACCTCGTGGTCGACTGATCGCCGTCTGGCTTTGTGCCCCGTGTTCCTACGGGCAAACACACGACTCACGAGGAGCCGACTGGCCCACGATACGCGGCCTTTCCTCTGCGCTACAATCGGGGTCGTGACTGATGACCCCCTGAACGGCCGCCTCTTTCTCGTCGACGGCAACAGCCTCGCCTACCGCGCCTACTTCGCGCTGCCCGAGACGATCGCCACCAGTGAGGGCTTTCCCACCAACGCTCTGTACGGCTTCGCCGCCATGCTCCTCAAGGTGCTGGCGGAGTTCGCTCCCGCCAACGTCGTCGTGGCCTGGGACGCGCGCGAGCGCACCTTCCGGCACGAGGACTACGAGGAGTACAAGGCGGGGCGCAAGCCGATGCCGGACTTGCTGCAGCAGCAGTGGCCGTACTTCGAGGACCTCGTCGCCGCCTTCGGCTTCCCGAGCCTGAAGAAGGAGGGCTTCGAGGCCGACGATATCCTCGCCACGCTGGCCGAGGAGGCCAAGCGCCAGGGGGTCAGGTCGGTGATCGTCACCGGCGACCGCGACATGCTGCAGCTCGTCGACGACGACATCTCGGTCATGGCCAACACCAAGGGAGTGAGCGAGGTCGTGGTCTATACGCCGCAGAAGGTCATCGAGCGCTACGGCGTCACGCCCGACAAGGTGCCCGACTTCATCGGCCTCAAGGGAGACAGCTCCGACAACATCCCGGGGATCCCCGGCGTGGGGGAGAAGACCGCGGCGCAGCTCGTGCAGCAGTTCGGTTCCGTGGAGAACCTCTACGAGCACCTCTCTGAGGCCGGCTCGGCCAAGCGTCAGGCGCTTCTGGCCGAGCACGAGCAAGAGGCGCGCCTCTCAAAGCAGCTTGCGCAGCAGGTTACCGATGTGCCCCTCGAGGCCGACGTCGAGGCGCTCATCGGCGGCAGCGGTTACGCGCCGCCGCTGGCGAGCATCGAGGAGTTCTTCAACCGCTACGAGATGGCCAGCCTGGCGCGGCGGGTGCGCGAGCTCGTCGGCGCGGAGGCCGCGCCGCAGGCGCCGGCCTTCGCGCTCCCCAAGCTCGCGCTCGAAGAGGGCGCGGGACCGCTGGCCGTGCTCCTCGAACACGGCGAGACGGCGCTCGCGGCCGTGCCGCTCGACGACGAGACGCTGAGCCTCGGCGGTCAGACGCTGGCGACGGCGGCCTACGCCGGCGGCGAGGCCGCCGTCGCCGCCGCCGTCGCCGACGACCAGTGGCCGGCGCTGTGGCGCTGCGCGGCCCATGTGATCGCCCACGACGCCAAGTCGCTGCCCGCCTTCGCCACGGCGCCGGCCGACCCCGCCTTCGATACGGCCATCGCCGCCTACCTGATCGCCCCCGAGCGCGTCGACCGCGACCTCTTTCGCCTCATGAAGGTGGGGGAGGAGACCCTCATCGAAGGGCCCCAGGCCGAGGCGAAGGCGGCCACGCGGGCCGTGCTCACATGGCGCCTCGCCGAGCAGCAACGGCGCAAGCTCGTCGAGCTCGATCTCGAGCGCCTCTTCCGCGAGATCGAGCTCCCGCTGGCGCGCATCCTGGCGCGCATGGAAGCAGTGGGCGTGAAGATGGACCCGTACCGTCTGGGAGAGATCACGGCGCGGGTGCGCGACCGCGTCGACGAGCTGACCGACCGCATCCACACGCTGGCCGGCGGGCCGTTCACGATCGGCTCGCCGCAACAGCTCGGGGAGGTCCTCTTCTCGCGTCTCGGGTTGCCGCCGGCGCGCAAGGGCAAGACGGGCTTCTCGACCGACGCCTCGGTGCTCAAGACGCTGCGCGACCAGCACCCCATCGTGGCCGCCGTCGAGGAGTGGCGCGAGCTGACCAAGCTCCTCAACACGTACCTCGACCCGCTGCCGCAGCGTCTCGACCCGCAGACGGGGCGGCTGCACACGACCTTCAACCAGACCGTGGCCAGCACGGGCCGCCTCTCGAGCAGCAACCCGAACCTGCAGAACATCCCCATCAGGGGCGAGCTCGGGGCCGAGATCCGTAGCTGCTTCGTGGCCGAACCGGGGTGGCAGCTCATCGTCGCCGACTACTCGCAGATCGAGCTGCGCCTTCTGGCGTACCTCGCCGAAGAGCCTCCGCTGCTCGACTCGTTCCGGCGCGGCGAAGATGTCCACCGCGCCACGGCGGCCGCGGTGGCCGGGATCCCCCTGGAGAGCGTCACCAGCGAGCAGCGCGGTCGCGCCAAGGCGACCAACTTCGGCATCATCTACGGGCTCTCGGCGTTCGGCCTCTCCGAGCAGACCGGAATGGCGCGCGAGGAGGCCCAGGCCTTCATCGACGCCTACTACGAGCGCTACCCGCGGGTCGGGACGTACCGCCAGGAGATCATCCGCCGGGCGGCAGAAGAAGGGTACGTGACGACCGTCTTCGGCCGTCGCCGCTCGATACCCGAGCTGCGCGGGCACACCGTGCGCGAGCGCAACCTGGGTGAGCGCCTGGCGGTGAACACGGTGTTGCAGGGGAGCGCCGCCGACATCATCAAGGTGGCCATGATCCGCGCCGAAGAGGAGCTCGCCGCGCAAGGCTTGGGGACCCGCCTGGTGCTGCAGATCCACGACGAGCTCATCTTCGAGGCGCCGCAAGACGAGGTGAAGGCTGCGGTGCCCCTGGTGCGCGAGGCGATGTGCGGCGCCTACGAGATGGATCCGCCGCTCGACGTGTCGATCGGCGTCGGCGAGAACTGGCTCGCGGCCAAGTAGCACTCGCGGCGCGCGACGCGCTGGCGCAGTCGGCGCGGGCACGACGCACAGCCGGCCCCGTCGACGCCCGCGTGCCCAGTCACGCAGGGCCCGCGACGCGCCCGGCGTCCCCGTGCTTGTCGGGTGGTATACTCTCTCAGTTTGCCTCCGCTTGCGGCCCTTGGCGAAGGCGGACTCCCTGGCAGCGACCGGCCGCGCTTTTCTTTGATGGGAGGAATCGAATCGTTCATGGCAGAGACAGAAGAGAACATCAAGATCGTTGAAGGGAGTGATGGCTACCTCAAAGAGGTCGACGGCGAGATAGTCCCCAACTACGACGCCACCATCAACATCTTCAACGAGGGCGATATCGTCACGGGCTTGGTGGTGCGCATCGACAAGGACGAGGTCCTGGTCGACATCGGCTACAAGTCCGAGGGCGTCATCCCGGTCAGCGAGCTGTCGATCCGCAAGTCCGTCAACACCGCCGAAGAGGTCACCATGGGCGAGGAGATCGACGCTCTGGTGATGCAGAAAGAAGATTCCGACGGCCGCCTCATCCTGTCGAAGAAGCGGGCCAAGTTCGAGAAGGCGTGGAAGCGCATCGAGGCCGCCCACGAGAGCGGCGAGCCTGTGCAGGGCACCGTCATCGAGGTCGTCAAGGGCGGCTTGATCCTCGACCTGGGCGTGCGCGGCTTCCTGCCCGCCTCGCTGGTCGACATCCGTCGCGTGCAGGACCTGGGCGAGTACGTCGGCCAGGTGCTCTCCTGCCGCGTGATCGAGATGAACCGCAACCGCAACAACGTCGTGCTCTCTCGGCGCGCGGTGCTCGAGGAGGAGCGCAAGGAAGTCCGCCAGCAGATCATCGACGAGCTCAACGTGGGCGACGTCGTCGAGGGCACGATCTCCAATATCGTCGATTTCGGCGCCTTCGTCGACCTCGACGGCATCGACGGTCTGATCCACATCTCGGAGCTCTCCTGGACGCACATCAACCACCCCTCCGAGGTGCTGCAGGTCAATCAGAAGGTCAAGGTCAAGGTCCTCGACATAGACCGCGACCGTCAGCGTATCTCGCTGGGCCTCAAGCAGACCCAGGCCGATCCCTGGGAGCAGATCGTCTCCGAGCACAACGTGGGCGACGTGGTCGAAGGCAAGGTGACGAAGATCGTCGCCTTCGGGGCGTTCGTCGAGATCTACGCCGGGATCGAAGGCCTGGTGCACATCTCCGAGCTCGCCAACCGTCACGTCGAGCGGCCCGACGAGGTCGTCTCGGTCGGTCAAGCCGTGCCGGTGAAGGTCATCGAGATCGACTCCGACCGCCGGCGGCTGAGCCTCAGCATCAAGCGCGTCGCCGAGGGTGAGACGCCCATGCAGGCGGGGGCGATGCAGCCGGCCGAGGCGGAGGAGGCCGAAGAGGCCGAGCCGGCCGCGGCGGTCGAGGTCGAGGAGGCTTCCGACGAGGCGATCGTCGCCGAGGAGATCGCGGCCGAGGAGCTCGCAGCCGAGGCGATCGCGGCCGAGGAGCTCGAGCCGGCCTCGGTCGAGGAGACTCCCAGCCTCGGTCTGAGCGACGAGGTCTTCCCGGCGGGCGCGGAGTTGGCGGCGGAGGCCGAGGCTATTGAGGCCGAGGCCGAGTCTGTCGAGCCTGAGGCCGAAGCGGTCGAGGCCGAAGCCGAGGTCGTGGAGCCTGAGGCCGAGAGCGGTCGAGGCCGAAACGGAGGCTCCCGCTGTCGAACCTGCCCCGGAGGCCGAAGCCGAGGTAGCAGCCGTGGCAGAAGCCGCAGTCGAGCCTACGGCCGAAGAGGCTGAAGCCGCCGCACCCGGGGAGGGCGAGGCGGACGCCGGCGAGGCGACGGAGGCGGACAGCTAGGACTTCGGCCGTCGCCGGGCAGCGGCGGCGGGCGGTCATCATCCATGGCGAAGAGAGACATCCCCCGTCTTGCGGTCACGGGCGGCATAGGGTCGGGCAAGTCGACGGCCAGCGCGTTCCTCGATGAGCTCGGCGCCTCCTGCGTATCGACTGACGTGCTCGTGCACGCGCTCCTCTCGCGGGCGGAGATCGTCGAGGAGCTGCACCGGCAGTTCGGCGACAAGGTGATCGTCAACGGCGATATCGACCGGGCCGCGCTGGCGCGCGTCGTCTTCCGCGACGTCGACGCCCTCGACCGGCTCGAGGCCCTGTTGCACCCGCACGTGAAGCGGCTGGTCGACGAGTGGGCGAGGGAGCAGGAACGCACGCCCTCGCCGCCGCCGTTGATCGTGGCAGAGGTGCCGCTCCTCTTCGAGAGCGGGTTCGACCGCGAGTTCGACTATGTGTTGCTCGTCACCGCTCCAGAGGCGGTGCGCCGCCGCCGCCTCGCCGACAAGCTGACCGCCTCGGATTTCGGCCGCCGTTCGCAGCGGCAGCTCGATGAGAAGGTCAAGGCGGCCCGCAGCGACTTCGTCGTCGACAACTCAGGCTCGCGAGCGCGGCTCAAGGAGGCGCTCGCCGAAGTCTACGCGTTCATCATCGCGGCGGCCGACGAGCGCCGGTCGGCGCGCGCCGCCAGACGCGGGCGTTAGGAGCCTTGCGGCGCGCCGTCATCGTCGGCGCCGTGGTCGTCGTGGCGGCGGTCTTCCTGTTCGTGCCGCTCATGCACGTGGAAGAGGCGCGCACGCTCGCCGAGCGTGCGCGCCTGATGTCGATCCTGCCGGCCTGGTACGTGCGCGTCATCTACCCCCTGCGCTACTCATCCGAGATCGGTGCCGGCGCGCGACGCAACGGCCTCAACCCCGCGCTGGTGGCTGCGGTCATCAACGAGGAGAGCGCGTTCGACGCCGACGTCACGTCTCCGCAGGGGGCGGTGGGCCTCATGCAGGTGCTGCCCTCGACGGCTGAGGAGATCGCGCGCGTGAGCGGCGGCGAGAAGTTCGTGATGCGCGACTTGCAGAAGCCGGGTGTTAACGTGCTCTACGGCAGCTACTACCTGCGGCGGCTGCTCGACCACTACGAGGGCTCGGAGCTCGAGGCGATCGCCGCCTACAACGCCGGGCAGGCCAACGTCGACCGCTGGGTCACCGCCGCGCGGGCGGCTGACCGGCCGTTCGATGTACGCGCCATCCCGTACGGCGAGACACGCGACTACGTCGCGGAGGTCGAACGCGTGCGCGCGATCTACGACCGCGTCTACGGCGCCGGGCAGCTGACGGGCCGGGCGGACGTCAGCCGGTGCGGGCCGACTCCATCGTCCTGGCCGGCGCACCGCCGCGGCGCGGGAGAAGAAGGATGGTAGAGCGCGTGGTAGGGCGGATGAGCAGGAATGGAAGGTGTGCGATCGAGATGACCACGCATCACTGTGCTGTTCGACGCACCGACGGCCGCGATCGGCATCGCCACGGCGTCTCGACACGATAGGCTGCGGACTATGACACCTCGATGAGGTCGAACGGTTCTGGTAGAGTGCACTAGTCGACGCCAAAGCGCACCGGTCGACGGGGGAATGCCATGGGGACGGCAACTGACGAGATCACGATCCGCTTCTTCGCCAGCTTGAAGGACGTCTTCAAGCAGAAGGAGGCCGGGGTCAGCACCGACGAGGTGTGCACCGTCCATGAGGCGCTGGACCACGTGTGCACGACACGCGAGCGTCGGCGCGGAGTGTTCACCGACTCAGGTGCGCTTCAGCCGACGTACTGGTCCTGGTCAACGGCCGCAATATCGTCTTCCTGGAAGATCTCGCCACGCCGCTGCACGGCGGCGATGTCGTGGCGATATTCCCGCCGGTCAAAGGTGGCTGAGCAGCGACAGCAAGCAGACAGTCCGCGGGAGGTGAGCGAGTCAGAATAGGTGGGGCCAATCAATCGCGGAAATGCGGCATGGCGGTGGGATCGGCATGCCGCGTCTGACGAGTCAGGAGGTCAACTGTGACCAAGATGATCAACGTCGACATCGAGAAGTGCACCGGGTGCGGCACCTGCGAGCTGATGTGCTCGTTCAGGCACCACGGCGAGTTCAACCCGCGCAAGGCGCGCATCCACAAGACCATCTTCCATGACGAGCAGATCGCCGTCCCGGTCCTCTGCCGGCAGTGCGAGGACGCCTGGTGCGCAGCGCATCTGTCCGTCCGGGGCCATCACGCAGGGCGTCGACCACGCTCACGCGGCGCCACGGTGGTCACAGGTCGACGAGAGACGCTGCGTGGGCTGCAAGATGTGCATGCTCGCCTGCCCGTACGGCAGCATCGAGGTCGGCATCGAGGGTGTCGCCGAGAAGTGCGACCTCTGTGACGGCGAGCCTCAGTGCGTGAAGTTCTGCGCCGGGGGGCCCTGAGCTTCGATCGACTCCGACGCGGAGCATCCTCGACCGCAAGCAGAAGGTGGCCGCTCACGCTGGCTAACCGCCTATCGAGGAGGGTGAGTGATCATGTACGGCTGGACTGGGAAGAGTCCTGCGCGTCGATCTCTCCAAGCCAGAGGTCACGGTCGAGGACCTCGACCGCGACACGGCCAAGCGACTACATCGGCGGTCTCGGCCTCGGGGTCGAAGTACCTCTACGACGAGATCGACCCGGCGGTCGATGCCTATCTCGCCCGAGAACAAGCTGCTCTTCGTCACCGGTCCTCTGACCGGCACCGGCGCTCCGGCCGGCAACCGCTACGTGGTGGTGACCAAGTCGCCGCTGACCGGCGCTATCGCGAACTCCGACCGCCGCGGGCGAGTTCGCCACGCAACCTCAAGTACGCCGGCTACGACATGATCATCTTCGAGGGCAAGGCCGAGAAGCCCGGTCTACCTGTGGATCGACGACGACGCGAGTGGAGCTTCGGCGACGCGGACGGCATCTGGGGCAAAGACGCCGAGGAGACCGAAAAGGCGCTCATCGCCGCCACGGCTCCCGACGCCAAGGTGGCCTGCATCGGCCCCGCCGGAGAGAAGCTGGTGCGCTTCGCCTGCGTGATGAACGACATGGGCCGCGCGGCCGGTCGGTCCGGGGTGGGTGCGGTCATGGGTTCGAAGAACCTGAAGGCGGTCGCCGTGCGCGGCACCAAGGGCGTCAAGGTCGCCGACCAGCGGCGCTTCTACGCAGGCGGTCGAGAGCTGCGTACAAGACCTCGGACGACCACTACGTGGAGGAGTTCCACCAGACCGGCACCCCGGGGTGCTCGCCCTGGTGCACGACGTTCGGGGCGCTGCCCGACGCGGAACTTCCAGCACCGGCGTCAACGCGCACTACGAGAAGATCAGCGGCGAGCGCGCTGGCCGACACGCTCTCGGTGCGCAAGCGCATGGGCGTGGGCTGCCCGGCCTGCCCGATGGCCTGCGGACGGGTCACGCAAGGTGAACGAATCCCGACTTCGCCGGGCATCGGCGCGGGACCGGAGTACGAGACCATCGGCATGTTCGGCTCGAACTGCTACACGATCAACTTCGAGCGCGGTCTGCCAAGGCCAACTTCATCTGCAACGAGATGGGCATGGATACGATCTCCACGGGCAACTCCATCGCGTGCGCCATGGAGATGTTCGAGCGCGGCCTCATTCCGCAAGAAGACATCGGCTTCGCCCTGACCTTCGGCGACGCCAACGCTATGGTGAAGCTGACTGAGATGATCGCGAAGCGAGAGGGCTTCGGCGATGTGCTCGCTGAGGGCTCCTACCGCATGTGCGAAAAGTACGGGCACACCGAGTACTTCATGGGTGTGAAGAAGCAGGAGTTCCCCAGCTACGACGGCCGCGCCCTGCAGGGCATGGCGCTCGGCTACGCCACGCAGCCGCGCGGCGCGTGCCACATCCGCGGCGAGGCTGCAGGACCTCGATCTGTACGGCGTCAGGTCAACTGGAGCATCACCGCGCGACCGCGGCATGGAGCGTCGTCGACCCTCTACGCTGGGACGACAAGCCTGCCGCTGGCGAAGGACGTGCAGGATTGGTTCTGCATGATCGACTCCTGCGGGCGTGTGCAACTTCGTCTGGTTCATGGGCTGCGACGAAGACCAGATGCGCGCTCTCCTAGAGTCGGCCACGGGCATCGACATGGGTGGCTACGAGGGCTTCATGCACACCGGAGACCGGCTGACTGGTGCTTGCTTTCCGGGGTCGTCCTGAATGGGGTCGGCCCACCAACGTCAACAATGTCGAGACGTGGGCAACCGTGCCGCACATCGTGCTCAAAGGCGCGGACTGGTTCCGTTCCATAGGCACTGAGGGCTCCAAGGGGACCAAGATCTTCTCGCTCGTCGGCAAGGTGAACAACACCGGCTTCGTCGAGGTGCCGATGGGCGTCAGCTTACGCGAGATGGTCTTCGACATCAGAAGCAGCATCCAAGGCAGCAACGTCTTCGAGGCCGTCCAGACGAAGGCCCGTCCGGAGGCTGTCTGCCGGCGGAGAAGCTCGACGCACCGGTGGACTTCGACACGCTGCTGGCCGAGGGCGCCATGATGGGGTCCGGCGGCATGATCGTCATGGACGAAGGCACCTGCATGGTGGATATGGCGAAGTATTTCTTGCACTTCCTCGCCTCCGAGTCCTGCGGCAACTGCACGTCGTGCCGAGAGGGCCTTCTTCGCCTCCATGAGCTGCTCGGAGATATCACGGAAGGCCGCGGTTCCCGCGACACCATCGCCCTCGTCGAAGAGATCGCCGACACCGTTCGGAGCGCCTCCATGTGCGCGCTCGGAACGACCGCACTCAACCCGGTGCTCTCCACGCTGACCTACTTCCGCGACGAGTACCTCGCGCATGTGGACGACAGTCGCTGTCCGGCCGGCGTGTGCAAGGCACTCATCAGCTTCACCATCGATCGCGAACTCTGCAACGTCTGCACGCTGTGCGCTCTGCGTTGCCCACAGGAGGCGATCGCCAGCGAGAAGAAGCAGCCCTACACCATCGACCAGGAGCTGTGCATCAAATGTGGCATCTGCAAGGACGTATGCCGGCGCGATGCCGTTCTCGTGCAGTAGGAGGGCAAGCGTGGACGTCACACTGAGGATCGACGACGCCGAGGTGACTGCGCCGGCAGAGGCGGGTCTTCTCGCTGTGGCGCGACGGGCCGGCTATGACATCCCGGCGCTGTGTCACCACGAGGCCGTGCCCGACATCGCGGCCTGCCGCCTCTGCCTGGTGGAGGTGCGTCAACCCCTGGCGCACCGAGCCGCTGCTCACCACGTCCTGCAACTTTCCGGTGGTGGCCGACCTGGACATCGTGACGACTCGCCGCGCGTCCGGCGACATCGCGTCATGAACCTCCAACTCCTGCTGCCGTACGCCCCGGAAGCGCCGGCGCTGCAAGACCTTGCCGCCCAGCTCGGTGTGACGTACCCGCTGTTCGCCCCGGTTGCCGACGCGCCGCTGCCCGGCTGCATCCTCTGTGAGCTGTGTGTGCGGGTGTGCTCTTCCGTCGGCTACAACGCGCTATCCTCGCTCGTCCGTGGCGACCTCAAGAGCGTGGGCCCGCCGTTCGGTCAGGCCGGCGTCACGGACTGCGTAGGCTGCGGCTCGTGTCAGTCGGTGTGTCTGCACACAGTGCATCTCAATGGAGGACACCTCTATCACGCGCACCATATGGGGCCGCACCTTCGACTTCTTCACGTGCCAGCGCTGCAAAGCCCCGTTCATGACCAAGGCCCATCGCGATGCGACCGCCGCCCGGGGCGATTTGCCGGCCGACTACTACGCCCTTTGCGATGCCTGCAAGCGGGTCGTCCTCAGCGAGAGCCTCGTGACCGCCGCCAGGTGAGGCCTTGGCGGTCGTTCGCTCCGACCTGTGGGTGGCGGCGTGGCTCTCGGGCCAACTTCTCTCTAGGCTGCGGAACCGACTGCATCCACTGAGCGGGCCATACCGGCGTCGCCGGCGATCGCCGGCGCGATGAGGCTGCAGATGTTAGCCTCGCCGCTGGCGGTTCTGCGAACGCATCGGCTTGGCACAAACGCCCGGGTGCCTGCACTGTACGTGCCCCGTGGGGGATAGGAGGCGGAAGTGGACGAGCAGCCTGAGAGGGGGCCAGCGCCTTCGCCCTCTGATGCGAGCCGGCAGGCGGTGGGCCGCGATCCGGCGTCGCCGAGCGACGCTCGCTACCTGCGGCACCTGATCATCCCCGAGCTGGGAGAGTCGGCGCAGGAGAAGATCCGCTCCGCCAGGGTCGCGGTGGTGGGCGCGGGGGGGCTGGGCTCCCCCTGTCTCGACTACCTGGCGGCGGCCGGCGTAGGACGCCTCGGCGTAGTCGACTGTGGGCGCGTGGAGCTCTCCAATCTCCAGCGCCAGGTGATCCATTTCACGGGCGACATCGGCCGCGCGAAGACCGACAGCGCGGCCGAGAAGCTGACCGCGCTGAACCCCGAAGTGGAAGTGGTCCGGCACGACATCCTGCTCGATCCGACGACGGCGGACGCGCTCGTCGACGCCTACGACATCATCGTGGCGGCGGTCGATAACCTCGAGGCCCGCTATGCCCTCAACGATGCCTGTGTGCGGGCGGGCAAAGCGCTCGTGGAGGGCGCGATCTTCCACTTCACGGGGTCCGTGATGATGATCCTGGGTGGATCCTCAGCCTGCTACCGTTGTCTGTCTCCAGAAGCCCCGAAGGTCGCCTCCGGGGTACCCGAAGGCCCCCTCGGGGTGTTTGGTCCCGTTCTCGGCGTCATCGGAGCTATCCAAGCCAGCGAGGTCATCAAGTTGATCGCCGGCTGCGGCCGTCCACTCGTCAACAGGATGCTCTGGCTGGATGTCCTGGACATGACGTGTGATGAGATCGAGATCGCACGCCAGCCGCAGTGTCCCGCGTGCGGCGACCGGCGCGCGTCGGCAGAGTAGGCCGAGAGCTGGCCGGCTGGGCGTCAGCCGTCAGAGGAGGCTTGGGGCCGCCCTCGCCCGTCTTGATCGCGCTCAGAACGTGTCGTTGACACGGCACGGTGGCGCCGTCTCGCGGACAGGAATGAAGCGAGGCGCAACCGACGACGTTGATTGAATGTCTCGACGCGGCAGTACGGCCTCCGTAGCTCTACGTGGACATAGTGTATGCGTCTGTTGACTCCCGAGGCGTTTCGGCGAAGAATCGCTATTGTAGACGCGCTCACTGAAGGGCACGATCGGGGGGCGATACTGTGCCGCAGTTGGGGTTCCGGTTCTCACCGAGGGTGTCTGCGAGGGTCATCCTCGGCGCCTCTGCGCACGGTATCCGTGCGCGCCGCGGCGAACAGCCGACCTCCATTGTCTCCAAAGAGGTGCAGCGCCTGCCCACCGGTGTTGGCCTCCTACTACCTGCGCGATCGCATCCCGGAGTAGGCCCTCTACTCAGCGATGTCGGTTTCTACGCATCGCCAACAAACCCCGCGAGACAGTGTCTGCAAAGGCGTGAGCGAGTCGCCGTCTCCGGGCGGCTCGTGGTGATTGTCCACCACGTGTGATCGGCAACACCGACGAGGAGGTGTAGGGGAGTCTAGCGGGTCGAAGGGCGCCCTGACGTGCGTGAGGAGCCACCATCGGTGTGATGCCACGTGAGGGTTTCTTCTCGGGTAGTTCGTCGTTCGAAGCCCAGAAGGGGGCGGGGACATGAGTAGAACGAAACGCTACGCGACGACGACCTTGTTGTTGGTGTTGCTCCTGGTCTTTGGCTTGTTGCTGGCCGCTTGCGGCCAGACAGCCGAAACAACCAGCTCTGGGAGCGCATCGGCCGCCACGAAGACCGGGGTCATCAAGATCGGCATGAACGCACCCCTGTCTGGCGGGGCCGCAGCGTGGGGTCTGCCGGGGATGCAGGGTCTGGAGATCTGGACGACTGGATGAACGCGAACGGTGTCGCGATCGGGGACACGAAGTACACCTTTGAGATCGTCAAGTACGACAACGAAGGTATCGGCAGCAAGGCCTTGCTCGGCGCCAGGAAGCTGGCGCTGCAAGACGGGGTCTCGTTCATCCTGGACCTGGGAGGAGCCACCAGCGGCTCCATGGTGCCCTTCCTGACGAATCAGAAGATGATCTCCTTCACGCTCATCGCGCAGGACCTCAAGGCGGACAGGCCGTACCTCTACGACGTGACCGACAATTTCCCCACCTACCACATAACCGACTTGGAGTACATCCACAAGGCGCATCCCGACATGAAGAAGATGGCCATCCTCTCCCAGGATGATGAGATCGGGGTCGCCGCGGTCGCCTGGGCTGACGCTGCGGCTGAGACGGAGGGACTCGAAATCGTCTACGACAAGCCCTTCGGGCTGTCGACCACCGACTTCGCTCCCATCGTCACGGCGGCGATCAAGAACAACCCCGACATCATCAACCTGGGAGCCTGCTACCCGGAGTATCAGGCGCTCATCTGCGAGCAGGCATACCTGCAGGGATGGAAGGGCATCATCACCTCCGCCTGTTGGGACTTCGGCGCCATCCTGGCCAAGGTGCCCAAGGAGTTCATGGAGGGCGCCGTGTCCAACTTCCCGTATTTCAACGACCCGGGGCTTGACGGAAAGGCGAGCATCGGTCCTATCGGCGACCCCGTCGCCGCTACCGGCCATACGCACCTCGAGTTCTGGGACGAGTGGGAGAAGCGGTTCCCGAACGCTTCATACTCGGAGATCGTCTGGGAGTACATGTCGGCCGCTGATATCTGGACCTGGGCCGCGCAGAAGGCGGGCAGCATCGTCCCGGAGGATGTCTCCAAGGCTCTGGAGTCCTCCACCGAGGTTCCTCACACCATCGGCGGCATGGGGCAGTGGCTAGGGAAGGACTTCTTCGGCATCGATCACCTCCTGGCGCCTACGTTGCCCATCACGGAGATCCAGAACGGGGAGCCGGTGATCGTGGACTGGATGACCGTCCGCGACTGGCTGGCGGTGCCCGGCAACGCAGAAGTTCTCGACAAGTACCTCGACAAGTGGCACCTGTCGATCTAGCAGCGTCGGCGTGACGCACCGGGAGTACGTTGGTAGCTGGGCCGCGAGAGCGGCCCAGCCACCAGTGCGGTAACTACTCGCCATGAGAGAAAGGTGAGCCGAAGCGTGATTCTCGCCAACACGGAGGCAGAGGAAGACAGAGAGACATCATGGAGTTCATAGCTCAGACAATACTCAATGCGCTGATAACGAGCTCATTCTTCGCTCTCGTTGCCGTGGGACTTACGCTCGTATTCGGCGTCATGAAGATCGTGAACTTCGCCCACGGCGAGTTCTACATGCTGGGAGCCTACACAGTCTGGGTCCTTTTCGCTGTCCACGGCTGGCCGTATTTCGCGACCGTCGTGGTGGCCATGGTCGCGGTCGGCTTCTTGGGCGTGGTCTGCGAAAGGCTCGTCTTCAGACCCTTGCGCGGCAACCTGCTGAGCGGCTTCATCGCGTCCGTTGGGCTCGTGTTCATCCTGCAGGTCGCGGTAGGCCGGATCTGGGGCGTCGGGAAGATGAAGCCGGTCCCGGCCCCGTATCGCGGCGCGGTCGCCTCCGTCGGTGGTGTCAGCGTCGACGCGCAGAGGATCATAGCGTTCGTGGGAGCATGTTGCTCTCGTGGCCCTGCTGCTGCTCTTCCTGAATCGCTCCAGGACGGGCCGGGCGCTGCGCGCTTCTTCGCAGGACGTCGAAGCGGCCGAGCTGCAGGGGATAAGCGTGAACCGAGCGGCTGTGGTCGCCATGCTCCTCGGCTCCGCCATGGCCGGAGCCGCCGGCGCTCTGATGGCGCTCATCATGTCGGTCTACCCTTACATGGGCGGCCTGGTCGTCTGGATGGCCTTCGTCATCGTCATCGTAGGCGGACAAGGCAACATCAAGGAAGCCATCTACGCCGCTCTCATGTTCGGCTTCCTCAACACCATCATCACGACGGTGTGGGATTCGACCATCGCCGCTCTGGTCATCGCGGTGTTCATGCTCGTCTTCCTGGCGGTCAGACCTCAAGGGTTGTTGGGCCATGCTGAGTAGCAGGACACTACCCATCATCATGGTGCTGCTCATTCTCGCGGTCGTGGGCATCGCGTGCCGTTCGCGACGAGCTACTACTACACCGATGTGATCACGATGCTCTTCATCAACATCATCCTGGTGAGCAGCTTCCGTCTCATCACGCTCACCGGCAACTGGAACCTGGCCCAGATACCGCTGATGGGCGTAGGGGCCTACAGCAGCGCGCTGATAACGGGCTCTCTTGGCTGGCCGTTCTGGCTCGCTCAGCCTAGAGAACATAGAAGTACGCTACGGCGGAGTCAGGGCACTCAGGGGAATCTCTCTGGACGCTGAGGCCGGGAGCATCACCACGCTGATCGGAGCCAACGGCGCCGGCAAGAGCACATGTTTGAAGGCGATCTCGGGTCTGGTACCACTTGCCTCGGGAGAGATCTGGTTTGGGGACCAGAGAATAGACGGCTTGAGACCGGACAAGGTGGTCAACTGGGCATCGGCCACGTTCCCGAAGGCAAGCGGCTCTTTCTCGAAATGAGCATCTTCGACAACCTCATGACCGGCGCCTACTTGAGGAAGGACAAGCAGGGGATAGCCGATGACCTGGAACGGATCTACAGCTACTTCCCGGTGCTCGGCAAGGCGCGTGGCCGCTCGGCATCTGACCTGAGCGGAGGGGAGCAACAGATGCTCGCCATCGGAAGAGGCGTCATGTGCAACCCGAAGCTGCTGCTGCTCGACGAGCCGTCGCTTAGCCTTTCGCCGATCCTGTGTCAAGAGGTGGCGGATATCGTTGAACAGATTGCGCGCGACGGCCACTCGATCCTCCTCATCGAGCGGAATGCAAGCTCGGCGCTGAAGATCGCCGAGAAGGGCTACGTGCTAGAGCGCGGCGAGATCGCTCTGGAGGGGAGCAGCGAGGAGCTCCAGGGCAACGACTGCGTCAGGCAGGCTTATCTGGGGCTTTGACCGAGTGGCAATCGCTTCGGCGAGTGCCGTGTGCGGATCACAGGCCGGTACGACGCGGTGGTCCAACAGCAGACCGACTGCGCGGAGCGTTCGACTCGTCCGTCCCGGGTCAGATTCCGTTTTTCCTCTGATTCTCGACGCCACCCACGACGTGGGACTTGATCACGCACGCCACCAATCTAAGTTCCTGCAAGGCGGGTTTCAATGCCACAGAGGCACGCAACCGTTTCTCTGTGAAATGCCAACCTGACCATGCTTCTTGAAACAGGGATCCCACCGTGGGCCTTCCTAGACCGCAGCATGGGGGCCAAGAGCACTGCCCGTCCGCGAATCCAGTGTCCACGTGCAGTCTGGCCAGTCGATGTTGTCGCCCCTGGGGTGATAGGCCGCGGTGCCGAAGCGGATGTTGGGCGGGCTGGTGACGGGGAGCGGCGGAGGGTCGAGTCGAGGAGAGGCTTGCTGATCGCGGTTTGTCTGGTGGCGCTCGTTCTGGGCCTGGTGCCGGCAAGTACCGTCGTCTCCGGTTGCGGATCGCGCGCAGGAGGAGACGGGCGGGTGGAGGATCTGACCTGGATTCTTCAGTCCTATCGGGACGCGGAGGGTGAGACGAGGGCCGTTCGCGCCGATGTGCGAGTAGACGCGATGTTCGCGGCTGGCAGGGTCAGCGGCTCGTCAGGCTGCAACGACTACCAGGGACCGGCCCGGATCTCGGGCAGCAGTATGCAGAACGGCCCACTGGTCACAACGAAGAAGACGTGCCTTCCCTCGGTCATGAAGATCGAGCAGGCGTATCTCGCGAACCTAGAGAGCGCGGCCGCTGGAGTCGAGGACAAGTCCGGATCTCTTGTCATCAAGGATGCAGACGGTGCTGCGCTCCTCACGTTCGCAAGGGAGAAGCCGCGCCAATTCTCAGGTAGTTCTTGGAGGCTGGCCTTCTGCACAAATGGGAGTGGTGGGGTGGTTTCGGTGCTCAAGAACACGTCTGTCAATATCACCTTTGACGAAGAGGGGAACCTCGCCGGCTTGGCAGGCTGCAACTCGTACTGGGGCACCTACGCCACAGAGGACAACAAGCTTTCGATCGGCCCCGTTGGTTCCACTGAGCAATCCTGCGCGGAGCCGGCCGGCATCATGGAACAGGAGAAGGCCTACCTGAAGGCGTTGCGGGACGCTGCCACCTTCAATATCAAGGGGGACACCCTCGAGCTGAGATCGGGCGATGGGAGCCTCCTCGCACTGTACGACGCCTGGAAGGTGCCGCCCGGCGGCTGATTCCGGGCGAACTGCCAGTAGGTCCTACCGGCTCCTCACTTCCATCAAGTCCTCAGACGCCAGGAAAGGCACGGCACTGGCACTGTGCCTGCGCGCCACCTACGAGTGTCTCTACGGTGACCAGTTGGCGGGGTGCTGACGCGTTGCTGCGCGAGGCCGTCGCCGCTCGTGTGTGTTCGTGTTGAGGGCCCGTCATTGCGAACATACGTTCGCATTGGTAGTGTAGACAATTGGGCGCGGCCGTCGGCGGTCGCCCCGCGGCCGCCGGCCGCCGCGCCCACGTCCTTGCGTCCCGAATGGGGTATCTAGAGACCGTGAGCGAGTTCAGCCTGCGAGCCGACTACAGCATGACCGGCGACCAGCCGCAGGCGGTCGACGCGCTGGCCGAAGGCGTCGTGCGCGGCGACCGCTATCAGACGCTGCTGGGCGTCACCGGCTCGGGCAAGACGTTCACCATGGCCAACGTGCTGGCGAAGGTGCACAAGCCGACGCTGGTGATCGCCCATAACAAGACGCTGGCCGCCCAGCTCTGCAACGAGTTCCGCGAGTTCCTGCCTGACAACGCCGTCGAGTACTTCGTCAGCTACTACGACTACTACCAGCCCGAGGCCTACGTGCCGGCGCGCGACCTCTACATCGAGAAAGACTCCTCGATCAACGACGACATCGACCGCCTGCGCCACGCCGCCACGAGCGCCCTCTTCCTGCGCCGTGACGTGGTCATCGTCGCCAGCGTGAGCTGCATCTACAACCTGGGTTCGCCCGAGGAGTACCTCGACAGCGTGGTGCTCCTGCAGGTCGGCGAGGAGGCCGAGCGCGACCACCTGCTGCGCCGCCTTGTCGACATCCAGTACCAGCGTAACGACTTCGAGCTTGGGCGGGGCAAGTTTCGCGTGCGCGGCGACTCCTTCGAGCTATGGCCCGCGGGCGAAGACGTGGCGCTGCGCGTGCAGCTCTGGGGTGACGAGATCGAGGAGATTGCCCGCTTCGACCCCGTCAGCGGCGAGGTCACCGAGCGGCTCAAGTACGTCGCGGTCTACCCGGCGACCCACTTCATAACGAGCGGACCGGCCATCGAGCGCGCGCTGGCCGAGATCCAACAGGAGCTCGACGAGCGCTGTGCCTCGTTCGAGTCGCAGGGCAAGCTCCTCGAGGCCCACCGTCTGCGTCAGCGCACCCAGTACGACATGGAGATGATGCGCGAGATGGGCTTCTGCAGCGGCATCGAGAACTACTCGCGCGTGCTCGACGGCAGGGCGCCGGGATCGACCCCCAGTTGCCTGCTCGACTACTTCCCCGACGACTTCCTCTGCTTCATCGACGAGTCGCACATGACGGTGCCGCAGATCGGCGGCATGTACGAGGGCGACCGCTCGCGCAAGCAGACGCTGGTCGACTACGGCTTCCGCCTGCCCAGCGCCCTCGACAACCGCCCGCTGCGTTTCGACGAGTTCGTGGCGCGTGTGCCGCAGATCGTCTTTGTGAGCGCCACGCCGGGTGTCTTCGAGCTGCGCAACAGCGTCAACATCGTCGAGCAGATCATCCGCCCCACGGGGCTCGTCGACCCCGAAGTCGAGGTCCGTCCGACGCAGGGACAGATCGACGACCTCATGAACGAGATCCGCGCCCGTGTCGAGCGCGACGAGCGCGTGCTGGTCACGACGCTCACAAAGCGCATGAGCGAGGACCTGACCGACTACCTCATCGAGATGGGCTTCAAGGTGCGCTACCTGCACTCCGAGATCGATACGCTCGAGCGCATCCAGATCGTACGCGAGCTGAGGCTGGGCGAGTTCGACGTGTTGGTGGGCATCAACCTGCTGCGCGAGGGCCTCGACCTGCCCGAGGTGACCCTCGTCGCCATCCTCGACGCCGACAAGGAGGGCTTCCTGCGCGGGCAGACGAGCCTCATCCAGACGATCGGGCGCGCGGCGCGCAACGTGAACGGCACGGTGATCATGTACGCCGACACCCTCACCGCCGCCATGCGCACGGCCATCGATGAGACCAACCGTCGCCGCCGCTTGCAGGCGGCCTTCAACGAGGAGCACGGCATCGAGCCGAAGAGTATCGTGAAGGCGGTGAGCGACATCGCCCAGTTCGCCGCCGCCGAGCAGGGGCCGGGGGTGCCGAGCGGGCGCAGGCGCTCGCTCAAGGGCCGTCAGGAGGAGCGCGCGGTGATGCCGGCTGAGGAGGTCGAGAAGCTGATCGCCAACCTCGAAGCGGAGATGTTCGCGGCGGCAGATCAGCTCAAGTTCGAGTACGCCGCCAAGCTGCGCGACGAGATCAAAGAACTGACGCGCGAACTAGCGCGGCGCGGCGTGGCCGCGCCGCGCTAGTTCGCGCGACGAGGTTTCGCGAAGGGAACCGTAGGCAGGGTATGAGCAGCGACAGCATCGTCATCAGCGGCGCGCGCGAGCACAACCTCAAGGACGTCTCGCTGACGCTGCCGCGCAACCGCTTCATCGTCATCACCGGCCTCTCGGGCTCGGGCAAGAGCTCGCTGGCGTTCGACACCATCTACGCCGAGGGGCAGCGCCGCTACGTCGAGTCGCTGTCGGCCTACGCGCGCCAGTTCCTGGGCCAGATGGACAAGCCCGACGTCGACTCTATCGAGGGTCTCTCCCCGGCGATCTCGATCGACCAGAAGACGACGTCGCGCAACCCGCGCTCGACCGTCGGCACCGTGACCGAGATCTACGACTACCTGCGCCTCTTGTACGCGCGCATCGGTCACCCGCACTGCCCCAATTGCGGCCGTCCCGTCGAGGGGCAGTCGCTGGAGCAGATCGTCGACCAGGTGCTCGAGCTTGAGCCGGGCACGCGCTTCAGCGTGCTGGCGCCGCTCGTGCGTGGGCGCAAAGGGGAGTACGGCAAGCTCTTCAAGGAGCTGCGCGCTGACGGCTTTGCGCGCGTCAAGGTCGACGGCGAGGTGCGCGGCCTCGATGAGGAGATCGAGCTCGACAAGAAGTACAAGCACGACGTCTCGGCGGTGGTCGACCGCCTCGTCATGAAGGAGGGCGTGCGCCGCCGTCTGACCGACTCCGTCGAGACGGCGGGGCGCCTCGCCGAGGGGCTCATCGACGTCGAGCTCGTCGATGGGCCCACGCTCACCTTCTCGGAGAAGTTCGCCTGCGTCGCGTGTGGCATCTCGCTGCCCGAGATCCAGCCACGCATCTTCTCCTTCAACAGCCCCCACGGTGCCTGTCCGGCCTGCCACGGCCTGGGCTCTACGCAGGAGATCGACCCCGACCTCGTCGTGCCTGACGCGACGCTGTCGATCAACCAGGGCGCTCTGCTGCCTTTTGGCACCATCTCGAGCAGCTTCCCCTCGTTCTTCGAGGCTATCGTCGACACCTACGACGTCGACGCCGACGCGCCCTGGGAGAAGCTGCCCGAGTGGCAGCGCGAGCTCTTCCTCAAGGGAACGCCCGACCGCGTGGCCATGACCTACCGCGACTACGAGGGGCACCTGCACCACTGGCGGGCGCAGTTCCGCGGCATCATCGCCAACCTGCGCCGCCGCTACGCCGAGACCGAGTCCGACCTCGTGCGCTCCAAGATCGAGGAGTACATGGCCGAGCGCCCCTGCACGGAGTGTAAGGGCGCTCGTCTCAAGCCCACGAGCCTCGCCGTCACGGTCGGCGAACGCAACATCTCCCAGTTCACCCTCATGAGCGTGCGCGAGGCGCTCGAGTTCCTGCGCAGCGTCGAGCTCTCCGAGACCGAGCGCCTCATCGGTGGGCGCGTGATCAAGGAGATCGCCGAGCGACTGCGCTTTCTCGCCGACGTGGGCGTGGGCTACCTCACTCTGCAGCGTGCCTCGGCCACGCTCGCGGGCGGTGAGGCGCAGCGCATCCGTCTGGCGACGCAGATCGGCTCCGCCTTGGTCGGCGTGCTCTACATCCTCGACGAGCCCAGCATCGGGCTGCACCAGCGCGACAACCGCAAGCTCATCGACACGCTCCTGCGCCTGCGCGACCTGGGCAACACCGTCATCGTCGTCGAGCACGACGAAGAGACGATGCGCTCCGCCGACCACATCGTCGACATGGGGCCCGGCGCCGGCGAGCACGGGGGAGAGGTCGTCGCGCAGGGGCCGCCGGCCGCCGTCGTAGCCGAGCCGGCCTCACTCACCGGCCGCTACCTCGCCGGAGAGCTCTCCATCGAGACGCCCCGCCAGCGGCGCTTCGGTCTCGAGCACTTCACCGTCAAGGGTGCGAGCATGCACAACCTGCGCCACATCGACGTGAGCTTCCCGGTGGGTATGTTCACCTGCGTGACCGGCGTGTCGGGATCGGGCAAGTCGACGCTCGTCAATGAGATCCTGTACAAGGGCATGGCGGCACGGGTCAACCGGGGCACCAAATTGCGCGCCACCGACTTCGACGGCATCGAAGGCTGGGAGAAGATCGACAAGGTCATCGACATCGACCAGTCGCCCATCGGGCGCACGCCGCGCTCCAACCCGGCCACCTACACCGGCGTCTTCGACCACATCCGGCAGCTCTTCGCCGCCACGCCCGAGGCCAAGGTACGCGGCTACAAGCCGGGGCGCTTCAGCTTCAACGTCAAGGGTGGGCGCTGCGAGCACTGCGCCGGTGAGGGTCAGATCAAGATAGAGATGCACTTCCTGCCCGACATCTACATCACCTGCGACGTGTGCAAGGGCAAGCGCTACAACCGCGACACGCTCGAGGTGCACTTCAAGAGCAAGAGCATCGGCGAGGTGCTCGACATGAGCGTCGAGGAGGCGGCGTCCTTCTTCGGCAATGTGCCGCGCATCGCGCGTCGCCTGCGGACCCTGGACGACGTCGGCCTCGGCTACATCAAGCTCGGCCAGCCCGCGACCACTCTCTCGGGCGGCGAGGCGCAGCGCGTGAAGCTCGCCACTGAGCTCTCCAAGGTCGCCACGGGTCGCACCCTCTACATCCTCGACGAGCCGACGACGGGTCTGCACTTCGCCGACATCCAGAAGTTGCTCGACGTGCTGCAACGCCTCGTCGACCAGGGCAACACGGTGGTCGTCATCGAGCACAACCTCGACGTCATCAAGTCGGCCGACTGGATCGTCGACCTGGGGCCTGAGGGCGGTGACGAAGGCGGAGCGGTGGTCGCCACCGGCACGCCGGAGGAGATCGTGGCCCAGGCCGAGCGCTCGTACACGGGGCAGTTCCTGCGCCGGGTGCTCGATGGGCACACGGTCGGGCGGCGGGACGTCACCCCGGCTATACCTCGGCGAGGAGCAGGGCGGCGGGGGCCGCCGGGCGCGCAGCGGCTCGCGTCGCAGCGAAGGCGTCGGCTCGGGTCGCAGTGGCGACGGGCAACGACGACTGCGGCGCGAGGGTGCGGTGAGGTCGTCGCGGGGCGACGGCGCGAGCGGCGCGACGTAAGGCGGCGGAGCGCGCATCCGGCGACGCGCGCGTCGTCGCCCCCGGGACCGTGGACCCGAGCTTCTCATCGGGTACCATAGGCGCAGGATGTCAACCAGCTCCCGCACCGTGACCGATCTACGCGAGACCGTCGCCCGACTCCCGAACGAACCCGGTGTCTACCGCTTCCTCGACGAGGCCGGGGATGTGCTCTACGTAGGCAAGGCCAAGGCGCTGCGCAAACGTGTGCTGTCGTACCTCAGCAAGGCGCACGACGCACGCATCACCGAGATGGTCGCCCGCGCGCGCGATGTGGAGTGCGTCGTCACGCGCTCCGAGCGCGAGGCGCTCCTCCTCGAGGACAACTTCATCAAGGAGTTCCGTCCGCCGTTCAACCTGCGACTGCGTGACGACAAGAGCTACCCCTTCATCGAGATCACGCTGGCCGAGGAGTGGCCTCGGGTCCGCTTCACGCGCGAGCGGCACGCGCCGGGAAACCTGTACTTCGGCCCGTATTCGAGCGCGAAGAAGGTGCGTGAGACCCTGGAGCTGATCGGGCGCATCTTCCCGTACCGCAAGTGCCCGGGCGAGAAGCCGGGGAGGCGCAGCGGGACGCCCTGTCTGCAGCACTTCATCAACCGCTCGCTGGCGCCCTGCGACGATCGTGTCTCGCACGAGGAATACATGCGCGTCATCGAGCAGGTCATCGACTTCTTGCGCGGCCGCCTCAGGGAGGTCGCGCGGCACATCGAGCGCGACATGCGTGAGGCGGCCGCGAGCCAGGAGTTCGAGAAGGCGGCGCTGTTGCGCGACCGTCTCGAGGCGGTGCGGCACGTGCAGGAGCGCCAGGCGGTCGAGCACGAGGGCGGCGGCTCCTTCGACGTCGTCGGCCTCTACCAGGGCGACCCCGGGGGCAACCTGCAGGTGTTCCGCGTGCGCGACGGGGCGCTGGTCGACCGGCAGACGTTCTTCGTCGAGAACGCCGTCGGGCGCGAGACGGCGACGGTGCTCGAGGAGTTCCTGCTCGCCTACTACGGCGAGGGCGTGACGATCCCGGCTCAGGTGATCGCGGACCTGGGGAAGGAGCAGGCCTTCGACGTGGCCGCCCTGCTCGGCGGGCGGCGCGGGTCCAGGGTCGAAGTGCGGCGCGCGCTGCGCGGCGTCAAGCGCCGTCTCTGGGAGCTCGCGCAGCGCAACGCCGCGCTTGCCGCCGAAGCCGAGAGCGAGCGCCTGCAGCACCGCCGGGAGAGTCGCGAGCTGGCTCTGCAGGGGCTGCGCGACGCGCTCGGGCTGCCGTCCCTGCCGCTGCGCATCGAGTGCTACGACATCTCGAACCTGGGCGAGGCCCACCCGGTGGGCTCCATGGTGGTCTTCGAAGGGGCGCTGCCGAAGAAGGCGCATTACCGCAAGTTCGCCGTGCGCGCGGTGTCGGGCCAGGACGACATCGCCATGATGCACGAGGTGCTTCTGCGCCGGTTCAGGCGTCGCGACGCGGGCGTGGGCCACGGTGCTGGGCGCGAAGGTCCGGGCGGCCGCGGGGGCGACGGTGATGGCGACGGGGACGGGCCGGATGGGGGCGAACCCTACGACGAGAGCTTCGCGCGCCTGCCCGACCTCGTAGTCATCGACGGTGGCAAGGGGCAGCTCTCGGCGGCGACGGCCGCCCTCGAGGAGCGTGGCCTCGAGCTGCCGGTCGTCGGCCTTGCCAAGCGACGCGAGGAAGTGTTCGTGCCGGGGCGGCCGTCGCCCGTGGAGCTGCCCCCCGACGAGCCGGCCTCGCTGCTCCTGCAACGCATCCGCGACGAGGCGCATCGTTTCGCCCTCACCTTCCACCGCCAGCGGCGCGGCGGCGCGGTGACCAAGACGTCGATCTTCGATGCGCTGCCGCAGGTCGGCCCTGTGCGGCGGCGGAGGATCCTCCAGCACTTCGGCAGCCCGGAGCGCTTCGTGGCGGCTTCGCGGGAGGACCTCGAGCAGGTGCCGGGGCTGCCGGTCAGGGTGGCGCGCGAGATCTACGCGCAACTGCACAAGGCGGGATAGGGGGAGCGATGGCGCGACGCGTCGAGTACTACGAGACGTCGTTCGGCGTCGGCAGGCTGGTGTTCGAGGAGGACCTCCCCGTCGAGCTTGACCTGCCCGCGCCCGGACGGCGGGCGAGCGAGAGCGAGCCCAGGCGCGGGGGTGCGGGCCGCGTTGGATTCGAGCACGACGGAAGCGACGAGCGCGACGGTAAGCCTAGCCGCTGGGGCGACCTGCTCGCACGCTATTTTGCCGGCGAGCAGGTCGCTTTTCCCCTCGACCTGGAGCGCTTCCTGGACGCCTACGGCTTCACCGCCTTCGAGCGCGACGTGCTGCGCGCCCTGTCACGCGTACCCTACGGACGGGCGGTGAGCTACGGCGACCTGGCCGCGGCAGCCGGGCGGCCACACGCCTACCGTGCGGCGGGCAGCGTCATGGCGCGCAACCCGCTGCCCGTGATCCTTCCCTGCCACCGCGTCGTGCACAGCGACGGCAGCCTGGGACGCTACGGCGACGACCCGAGCTGGAAGCCCCGTCTCCTGCGGCTCGAGGGGCTGGACCCCGAGCAGCTTCGCCAATCGAGGGAGCACGCCAAGCGGCGCGCCGGCGCGCCGCGAGCGGCGGCATCGCGATGGAGTTCGTGATCGTCACCGGCCTCTCGGGGGCCGGCAAGTCACAAGCCATCGACGCGTTTGAGGACGCCGGCTACTTCGCCGTCGACAACCTGCCGCCGCAACTGCTGCCGACGCTCGCTGACCTCTTCGCGCTGAAAGGGAGCAAGGTCGAACGAGTAGCGGTCGTCAGTGACGTGCGCGGCGGGTCGTACTTCGCCGAGCTCGAGCGTCTGCTCGGAACGCTCGAGGAACGCGGCGTGCGCTACACGCTCGTGTTCCTCGAGGCCTCTGACGAGGTACTGATCCGCCGCTTCACCGAGACGCGCCGCCGTCACCCGCTGGCCAGGGACGAGACCGTCCTCGAAGGGATACGCGAGGAACGCGCCCTCCTCTGTGGACTGCGCGAGCGCGCCGACCTCGTGGTCGACACGAGTGAGCTCTCCATCCATCAGCTGAAGGCCCTGCTGAGCGACAACGTCATCAAGCCGGGCAAGAGGCCGACGCTCGTCTTCGCTTTCGTCTCCTTCGGTTACAAGTACGGCGTCCCGATCGACGCCGACCTGCTGTTCGACGTGCGCTTCCTGCCCAACCCCTACTGGGACCTGCGTCTCAAGCCGCTGAGCGGGCTCGACGAGCCGGTGCGCGAGTACGTGCTCGACTCCGACGGCGCGCGCGAGTACCTGGAGCGCCTCACCCACCTCCTCGACTTCCTCTTCCCCCGCTACGTGGCCGAGGGCAAGGCGCACCTCACCGTCGGTGTGGGCTGTACCGGAGGACGACACCGCGCCGTCACCGTGGCCGTCTGGCTCGCCGACCACTACCGGCAGCAGGGTTACCAGACCGTCGTGCGCCACCGCGACATCGCGCGCGAGTGACGTGGACGGTCCGGTCGCGGAATGAGGCTCGCACCCCGCCGCCTTGCCGCGGTGCTCGAGCGCCTGGCGTACTGACCGTGTCGTTCACCGGCGACGTCAAACGCGAGCTCGCCGGCCTGCCGCTGGGGTGGGGGCATTGCCGGCAGGCCGAGCTCTCGGGCCTGCTCTTCGGCGCCGGCACGTTTGAGATCGCCTCCGGTGGCCAGTACGCGGTGCGTGTCTCACTCGGCCTGCCGGCGGTCGTCCGGCGTCTGGTCGCCTTCGTGCACAGCTTCGACGTCGCCGTCGAGCTGCGCACGGTGGAGACGGCGCCTCTCGGCTTGCGCTACGAGGCGGTGCTGGGCGACGACGCGCGTCAGCTCCAGCTCCTCAACGAGCTCGGGGTGCTGAGCGACTCGTTCCGCTTTCAGGGCCGCCTGCCGCGTCGGCTTGTGGAGAGGCGTTGCTGCGCCGTCGCCTTCGCGCGCGGCGCCTTCCTCGCCTGCGGCTCCATCTCGACACCGGGCGACCCCGTGCACGCGGAGCTCACCGTCGAGGACCCGCTCCTGGCGCGCGACTTGGCCGCCCTGCTGCGGCGCCTGGGGCTGCCGTTCTCGCTCTCCGAGCGGGGGCGCAACGTCGCCTGCTACAGCAAGCGCGGCGAGACCGCGGCCGATCTGCTCGCCACGCTGGGAGCGCACGACGCCCGTCTGCGCTGGGAGGAGCACCTCGTGCTGGGGCGCGTGCGCGAGCGCGCCAACCGGCTGGCCAACTGTGACGAGGCCAACGCGCGGCGGGCGGCGGCGGCGGCGCGCCGCCAGACCGAGCTGGCGCAGGCGCTCGTGGCCGACCCGCGCTGGCCGACGCTGCCGCCGGCCCTGCGCGAGGCGGCCGAGCTGCGCCTGCGCCACCCCTACCTGAGCCTGCAGGAGCTCGCCCGCAAGCGCCGCCCGCCGCTCACCAAGTCGACGCTCAACCATCGCTTCAGGCGCATCGAGCAGCTCGTCGGGCGCTAGCCGCCCGTCCGCCGTTGCCATCGCCGGCGCGCGCTCGCCGGCTGCCATCGCCGGTTGATCGCCGGCGCGCGCTTGCCGGTTGCCATCGCCGGTTGATCGCCGGCGCACGCTCGCCGCCTCCCTCGGGAGGCCTCGTCTGGCCGGTCTCGCGCCGTCTCGCCGGCGCAGGCGCTACCTCTTCGATGTCCGCTCGCGCCGTCATATACTCCCACGGGCGCGTAGGGCCTGGAGCGGTCGTGCATCCTCGCGACCGAGGCTTCTCCACGGTGTCACCCTGCGGGTGGGTTTGAAGGCAACCGGCTTTGGTAAGCTCCCTGGTGGTCAACGACGCGGAGGATCAGATGAGCGTGAAGGTAGGCATCAACGGCTTCGGCAGGATCGGACGCCTCTTCGTGCGCGCGGTCAGGCGGACCGGCGCCGACGTCGACATCGTCGGCGTCAACGACATCATGGACGGCGCGACGATGCGCCACCTCTTCAAGTACGACTCGGTGCACGGCGTCTACCCGGGCGAGGTCGGCTTCGAGGGCGACCGCCTGCTCATCGACGGCGACGAGATCCGTGTGACGACGGAGAAGGACCCTGCGCAGCTGCCCTGGAAGGAGCTCGGCGCCGACGTGGTGATCGAGTCGACGGGCATCTTCACCAAGCGTGAAGACGCGGCCAGACACCTCGAGGCGGGAGCGAGCAAGGTCATCATCTCAGCGCCGGCCAAGAACCCCGACCTGACCGTCTGTCTGGGCGTGAACTTCGACGCCTACGACAAGGAGACGATGCACGTCATCTCCAACGCGAGCTGCACGACCAACTGCCTGGCCCCGATGGCGAAGGTGCTGCACGACGAGTTCGGCATCGTGCGCGGCTTCATGACGACCATCCACGCCTACACCAACGACCAGAAGATCCTCGACTATCCGCACAAGGACCTGCGCCGGGCGCGCGCCGGCGCTCTTTCGATCATCCCCACGACCACGGGGGCCGCCAAGGCCGTCGGCGAAGTGATGCCCGACCTGAAGGGCAAGCTCGACGGGTTCTCCCTGCGCGTGCCCACGCCCGACGGGTCGGCCACCGACCTCGTGTCCGAGCTCCGTCGCGAGGTCACGGTCGACGAGGTCAACGCCGCCATGCGGGCCCACGCCGACACGGGCCCTATGAAGGGCATCTTGCAGTACACCGAGGACCCCATCGTCTCGATCGACGTCGTGGGCAACTCGTACTCGTCGATCTTCGACGCCAAGCTCACCATGGCGAACGGTCGCCTGGTGAAGACGGTGTCGTGGTACGACAACGAGTGGGGTTACTCGTGCCGCCTGGTCGACCTGGCCATGCGGGTCCTGTAAAGGAGAGCAGCAGTCGCGAGAGAGCTGGGGGCCGGCGCGCCCGTGCGGGCGCGCCGGCCCCCAGCGCACCGCCGCGACGGGGGCGGGCGCGTGCACGTCGAGGAAGAGCGGCCACCTGCCGCTCACCGCGAAGGGAGGCGACACCCGTGGCCAAACGGTCCGTCAGCGACTACCCAGTGGAGGGCAAGCGCGTCTTGATGCGCGTCGACTTCAACGTGCCCTTGAAGGAGGGCGGCGTCGCCGACGACACGCGCATCCGCGCCGCCCTGCCTACCATCACCTACCTCCTCGAACGCGGCTGCCCGGTGATCCTCTGTTCCCATCTCGGGCGCCCCAAGGGCCAGGTCGTCGAGGAGTTGCGCCTCGCGCCGGTGGCGAAGCGCCTCGCGCAGCTCCTGCGGGCGCGAGGTACGCAGCGCGGGAGACTGTGTAGGGCCCGAGGTCGAGGCGGCCGCGGCGGAGCTGCCGCCGGGGGGCGTGCTCCTTCTCGAGAACTTGCGCTTCCACAAGGAGGAGACAGACAACGACCCCGAGTTCGCGCGCCGGCTGGCCGGACTCGCTGAGGTGTACGTGAACGACGCCTTCGGCAGCGCCCACCGCGCCCACGCCTCCACCCAGGGCGTCGCGCACTACCTGCCGGCCGTGGCCGGCTTCCTCATGGCTAAGGAGCTCGAGATCCTGGGCCGTCTGCTCGCCGAGCCCGCGCGGCCCTTCGTCGTCGTTCTCGGGGGGGTGAAGGTCTCCGACAAGATCGGCGTTATCGAGAGCATGCTCGCCAAGGCCGATTCGGTGCTCATCGGCGGCGCCATGTGCTACACCTTCTTCAGGGAACAGGGCAGACCGGTGGGCACGTCGCTGGTCGAGGCCGACAAGCTCGACGTGGCCCGCCAGGCGCTCGACGCGGCCGCGGCGAGCGCCTGCGAGTTCCTGCTCCCCGTCGATGTGGTCGTGGCGCCCGAGCCCGTGGCCGGTGCGCCCAAAGAGACCGTCACCGCCGATGCCATCCCGGCCGATCGCATGGGTCTCGACATCGGACCCCAGACGGTCGCCGCCTACACGGAGCGCATCGCCGCGGCCGGCACCGTGTTCTGGAACGGGCCCATGGGGCTCTTCGAGACCCCCGACTTCGCCGACGGCACCCGTGCGGTGGCCGAGGCGGTGGCGAGCTGCGCCGGCATCACGGTGACGGGCGGCGGCGACACGGTGAGCGCGTTGCGCGCCTTCGGTCTCGAGGAGAAGGTCACGCACGTCTCCACGGGCGGCGGCGCCTCGATGGAGTTCCTCGAAGGGCGCCCCCTGCCCGGCGTCGAGGCACTGCTCGATGCGCGGGAGTAGCGGCGAGCCTTGACGGGGGAGGCTGATGGCGTCGGTGGCGACGAGAAAGGAACGGCGATGACGAGCACCACTCGCCGGCCGCTCATGGCCGGCAACTGGAAGATGTTCAAGACCCCGGCCGAGGCGGGCGAGTTCGTGCGCGCTTTCGCGCCGCTGGTGGCCGACGTGACCGACCGCGAGATCCTGCTCTGCCCGCCGTTCGTCTCGCTTGCCGCCGCCCTCGGCGAGACCGAGGGGACCAACGTCGAGATCGGCGCCCAGACCATGCACTTCGCCGACTCGGGCGCCTACACCGGTGAGGTCTCGCCGCCCATGTTGCTCGAGCTCGGCGTCACGGCCGTCATCGTGGGCCACTCCGAGCGGCGCCAGTACTACAACGAGAACGACCCCGACCTCGCGCGCAAGGTGCGCGCCGCCCTCGACGTCGGCCTCATGCCCGTGCTCTGCGTAGGGGAGACGGAGGACGAGCGCGAGCGGGGCGAGACGGAGCCGAAGCTGACGGGTCAGCTCGACGTCGACCTCGAGGCGCTCGCCGCAGACGAGCTTGCCGGCCGTAGCCATCGCCTACGAGCCGATCTGGGCCATCGGCACGGGCAAGACGGCGACGCCAGAGATGGCCGAGGAGACGATCGCCTTCATCCGCGCGCGGCTGCGGGCGCGGTTCGGCGACGCGGCCGAGTCGGCGCGCATCCTCTACGGCGGCAGCGTGAAGGCGGCCAACATCGACGAGCTCATGGCGCAGCCCGACATCGACGGCGTGCTCGTCGGCGGCGCCAGCCTCGACCCGCGCGAGTTCGCGCGCATCGTGCTCTTCGAGGAGCCGGCGTGACGGGCGGCGCCGGCATCCGCGCCGCGGCGAGAGCGCGGGCGTGAGCGATCCCGAGCCTGACGGCGCGGGTGGGCCGGGCCGCCCGGCCTCGCCGGCTCCCGACCCTGCCCTTTCGCCGACGGGGCGGGCGTTTCGTCCGGTCGTGCTCGCCGTCCTCGACGGCTGGGGCAATGCGCAGCCGGGACCGGGCAACGCCGTGGAGCTGGCGAGCACACCGGCCTTCGACGCTCTTCTTGCGCGCTGGCCTCACGGTGTCCTCGAGGCCTCCGGTCTTGCAGTCGGCCTGCCGCCGGGGCAGATGGGCAACTCCGAGGTGGGCCACCTCAACATCGGCGCCGGGCGAGTCGTCTACCAGGAGCTCACGCGCATCACACGCGCGATAGAAGAGGGCGAGTTCTTCGCCAACCAGGTGCTCAAAGACGCCCTGGCGGCGGCGCGCGAGCGCGGCTCGACCTTCCACCTCATGGGACTCGTCTCGGACGGCGGCGTGCACTCCGATCTCGGTCACCTCAAGGCGTGCCTCGAGATGGCGCGCCGCGAGGGGGTGACCGACGTCGTCGTGCACGCCTTCCTCGACGGACGCGACACGCCGCCGGACAGCGCCGGCGGGTACCTGGCCGAGGTCGCCGATGCGATGGCGGCCGTCGGTGTCGGCCGCTACGGCAGCGTCATCGGGCGCTACTACGCCATGGACCGCGACAGTCGCTGGGAGCGCGTGAAGCTCGCCTACGACGCCATGGTCCACGGCGAGGGCGAGCGCGCGCCCGACGAGCAGACCGCGCTCGCCCTCGCCTACGCGCGCGGCGAGACAGACGAGTTCGTGCGTCCGACGGTCGTCGGCGACGACCGTCGGACGCTGGTGAAGGACGACGACTCGTGTCTCTTCTTCAACTTCCGCCCCGACCGCGCGCGCGAGCTCACGAGGGCCTTCACCGAGCCGTCGTTCGCCCGCTTCGATCGCGGCCCGCGGCCGCCCCAGGTGACCTTCACCACGATGACCCAGTACAAGAAGGAGTTTCCGCTGCCCGTGGCCTTCCCGCCCCAGGGCGTCGAGCACGTGCTGGCCGAGGTGCTCGCCGAGAACGGTCTGCGTCAGCTGCACGTCGCCGAGACGGAGAAGTACGGGCACGTGACCTTCTTCTTCAATGGGGGGGTCGAGCGCGAAGTGGCGGGGGAGAGGCGCATCCTCATCCCCAGCCCCCGGGATGTGGCGACCTACGACCAGAAGCCCCAGATGAGCGCTTTCGAGGTGGCCGACGAGCTCGTGCGTCAGCTCGACTCGGGCGAGTTCGACTTCATCGTCGTGAACTTCGCCAACGCCGACATGGTGGGACATTCGGGAGTGCTCGAGGCGGCGATCGCCGCCGTCGAGGCCGTCGACGCCTGCGTCGGACGGGTGGTCGACAAGGTCCTCAGCCTGAGCGGCGTCTGCCTGGTCACGGCCGACCACGGCAACTCTGACAGCATGGTCGACGCGCGCGGCGGGCCCGACACGGCGCACAGCACCAACCCGGTGCCGTTCATCGCCACGGTCGCCGGCGTGCGCGTGCGCGACGGTGGCATCCTGGCCGACATCGCGCCCACCGTGCTGCACCTTCTCGGCTACCCGGCCCCGCCCGAGATGACGGGTCGCGATCTTCTCGAGCCGGCCGCGACCTCCGTCGCGGCCGGCTCGGCCTGACGTCGGCGACTCCGCCTGACGCCGGCGGGCCGGCTCCGTCCGAGGCCGACGACTGCGCCGCCCTGCGATTGTCATAAGGGGGCAGCGCGCGTATGCTCTCGCGAGGCACGGATCGACACGCTGGAGAATCCCATGCTGAACGCCATCTTGATAGCCGTCTACTTGCTGGTCGCGGTCCTTCTCATCGCCCTCGTCCTGTTGCATTCGGGCAAGGACGCCGGCATGAGCAGCTCCTCCGGCTTCTCCTTCGCCTCTCAGGCGAGCGTCATGGAGAAGAACCTGACCCGCTACACCATCATCACGGGGGTCGTGTTCTTCGCGCTGACGTTCGTCCTCATCTGGCGGCTCTAGCCGCTGCGGGCCACGCCCGACGAAGCACCTTCCCCGGCGGCAGGATGGTGGTAGACTGCGCAGAACCTATGCACGTCTGCAAGATTCCGACTGATACGGGACGGGACAGGAGGTATCCGATATCGGGGGAGACGTAGGGTCGTCTAACCGGGAGATCCCCCCGAGGGGTGGGGGGCGGTCACTGCTTCAAGAGAAGGGAGTCACATTGACAAGGATTGACAGAAAGTGGGCCGTGCTGGCCGTCGCGCTCGTGCTGGTCGCTCTGGCGCTGGCGCTGGCCGCCTGCGGCAGCAGCAGCACCACGACGACGGCCTCGCCGGCCGAGAGCCCCAAGGCGGGCGGTACGTTCACCTGGGGGGAGGAAGCCGACCCCGGCGGCATCGCGCCGTGGACCGTCTACGAATCCGTGGGCTGGAACATCAACCACCAGACCTTCGAGGGTCTCGTCAAGTACACGGTCCAGCCCGACGGCACGATGAAGACCGAGCCCGACATCGCCGAGAGCTACTCGAGCCCCGACGGTAGGGTGTGGACGTTCAAGCTGAAGCAGGGCGTCATGTTCGGGCCGCCGGTGAACCGCGAGGTCAAGGCGCAGGACTTCGTCGCCTCGTGGGACTTCAACAGCGACAAGAGCCTGGGTACGAACTACACGGTGTTCGTCTTTGCCTCCATCGTCGGCACCGACGACTCGGGCTTCCGCAAGGGCGCGACGCTCACCGGTGTAAAGGCGGTCGACGACTACACGCTCGAGGTCACGCTGAAGAAGCCGTTCTACGACTTCCCCGTGACGACGGGTCACCCGATCATGATGGTCGAGCCGGTCGACTACGTAAAGCAGGTCGGGGTGAAGAAGTACGCCCAGAAGCCGGTCGGCGGCACGGGGCCGTACATGGTCGACGCCTGGGTCCCCAACAAGTACGTCAACATGGTCAAGAACCCGAGCTGGTGGCAGGCGGGCAGCGGCACGGGACCGTATCTCGACACGCTGCAGATGAAGAGGTACGGCAACGAGAACAGCGAGTGGCTCGACTTCCAGAAGGGCACCATCGACTGGACGATCGTCCCGCCGGGGCAGATCGCCGCGGCCGAGAACAACCCCAAGGTCAAGGACGGCACGTGGTCGGCCAAGAAGTGGCCCGAACTGGCGATCGAGTACACCAACATCAACATGAAGGACTCGGTCGTCGGGGGCACCAAGGGCCTGCCGATCCGCCAGGCGCTGGCCTACTCGGCCGACACCAACGCCATCATCAACGTGGTGCGCGAGGGCGTCCCGGTCCCGGCGACCGGCTTCGTGCCGGCGGGTATCCCGGGCTCCGGCCTCGTCTCGCTGCCCTACCCCTACGATCTCAACAAGGCCAAGGAGCTCGTGGCCCAGATCGGTACGGTCCCGACGCTGAACTACTGGACGGAGACCAACTCCGAGACGGCGACGAAGGTGGCCGAGGCCCTGCAGGCGGGCTGGAAGCAGGCTGGCATCAACGTGAAGATCACGGCCTACGAGTGGAACAAGCTCAACAGCTTGCAGCGCGATGCCGCACCCGGCGACCAGATCGGGCGCTCCGGTTGGCTGGCCGACTACCCGCTGCAGGACGACTTCCTCTACCCCATGTTCTACAGCACGCAGATGGGGCTGAACGGCTACTCGTTCTACTCGAACCCCAAGTTCGATGCCCTGATCGACCAGGCGCGGGCCACGGCCGACGAGACACAGCGTCGTAACCTGTACGCCGAGGCCGAGAAGCTCGTCCTCGACGATGGGGTGGTGATCCCGACCTACTTCTTCCGCGCCTTCCGCGTCTGGAACTCGACGCGCATCGGTGGCCTGGTGTACTCGCCGCTTGCCACCTGGAACCTGTGGAGCGCGTGGGTCAAGTAGAGCTTGCTAGTGGCGTGAGCGCCGCCTACACTCCGTAGGCGACGGTCTGGGCGGTCTGCCGCCGCAAAGGGCGGCAGACCGCCCATTCATGCGCGGTCGGCTCGTCGATCGGCGCCCCGGGCGCCGCGTGAGGTACACAACCCCGGATGATCAGCTACATAGTCAGGCGTCTCTTCCAGCTCGTCATCGTGCTGATCGGCGTCACCATCCTCACCTTCGCCATCCTCTTCCTGGTCCCGGGCGATCCGGCGACGGTCCTCGCCGGCAAGGACGTCACACCCGAGAAGCTGGCCGTCATCCGCCACAACCTCGGCCTCGACAAGCCAATCTACGTGCAGTACGGCCTCTTCATGGGGCGCCTGCTGCGCGGCGATCTCGGGGATTCGTACCAGCAGCAGCGTCCGGTGACGCAGATGATCAGGGAGGCGCTGCCGAACACGGTGCAGCTCGCCATGGCGGCCGTCCTGATCGAGCTCTTGGGCATCCCGCTGGGCATCTACTCGGCGCTGCGCCAGTTCACGTTCTGGGACACGGCGCTGACCACCTCCGCCCTCATCATCTGGGGCATCCCGGTCTTCGTGCTCGGCCTCTTCATGCAGTGGTTCTTCGGCCTGAAGCTCGGCCTGTTTCCGATCGCCGGCAGCAGCGGCGGCACCCTCCTGTGGGTCATCCCCACCGACTGGACGAACCTCTCCTACCTCATCCTGCCCGCCGTGACGCTGGGCATCATCGAGATCGCCTACATCTCGTACATGCAGCGCGCCTCGATGCTCGAGGTGATCCGCTCCGACTACGTGCGCACGGCTCGGGCCAAGGGCCTGTCCGAGCGCTCGGTCGTGTACAAGCACAGTCTCAAAAACGCGCTGATCCCGGTGATGACGATCGCCGGCATCGACCTGGGCGCCCTGATGGGCGGCGCCATCCTCACCGAGACCGTCTTCTCGCGCTTCGGCATCGGCCTGATGATCTACAACGCCATCAACGCTCGTGACCTCCCGGTCGTGGCCGGCGGCGTGCTCTTCGCCACGTTCGTGTTCGTGATCGCCAACCTCGTGGTCGACATCGCCTACGCCTACGTCGATCCCCGTATCCGCTACGAGTAGGGTAGGCGTGGCCGACACGACCTCAGCCGCCTCGTTCGGAGCCCCGCAGCTCGACTCGCCGCTGCCGCCGACCGCCGAGAGCGAGGTGCCGACGACGCGACCGGTAGGGCTGTGGGCCGACACCTGGCGCCGCCTCAAGCGCAACAAGCTGGCACTGGTCGGCCTCGGCATCATCACCGTCTTCATGATCATCGGCATGAGCCAGGTCATCGCCAACCTCCTCAACGTGCAGCTCACGCCCTACGACCCCAACGCGGTGAACTACACCCTGTCGCCGCACGGCCTCGGCTCTCCGCCTTCCCCGGCGCATCCCTTCGGCACCGACTACCTGGGCCGCGACGTCCTCTCGCGCACCATCGTCGCTGCGCGCATCTCGATGCTCGTCGGTGTCATCGCCGTCGCCATCGCCCTGGTCATCGGGCTCTCCCTGGGGCCCGTCTCGGGCTACTACGGCGGCATCACCGACGCGGTCATCATGCGCGTCGCCGACGTCTTCTTCGCCTTTCCCTACATCCTCTTCGTGCTGCTCATCATGACGGTGCTGGGGCCCGGCTTCACGAACGTCTTCATCGCCATCGGTCTGCTGAGCTGGGCGACCTACGCCCGTCTCAACCGCGGTTCGGTGCTCAGCGTGAGGACGATGGAGTTCATCGAGGCGGCGCGCGCGCAAGGGGCCAGCGATCTGCGCATCATCTTCCGTCACGTGCTGCCCAACACGATGGCGCCGGTCTACGTCGCCATCGCCATGGGGGTCGGCGGCGCCATCGCCACCGAGGCGGCGCTGAGCTTCCTCGGCATCGGCATCCAGCCGCCGAACGCGAGCTGGGGCAGCATGATCGCGAGCTACTTGACCTACGTGCCCGCCGGCTCCTGGTGGATGGAGCTCTTCCCCAGCCTCGCCCTGGTGCTCACGGTCTTCGGCTTCATCGCCTTCGGCAATGGCCTGCGCGACGCCACCGACCCCAAGCTGAAGGAGTAGCGGTGGCCGAACGCCTCCTCGAGGTCTCCGATCTGAGCACGCACTTCTTCACGCACGCCGGCGTGGTCAAGGCGGTGAACGGGGTGAGCTTCAGCCTCGACCGCAACGAGACGCTGGGCATCGTCGGCGAGTCCGGCTCGGGCAAGACCGTGACGGCCCTGTCGATCCTGCGCCTCGTGCCCGACCCGCCGGGCAAGATCGTCGAGGGATCGATCGTGTTCAAGGGGCGCGACCTGCTGACGCTGAGCGACGACGAGATACGCCAGGTGCGCGGCAACGACATCGCCATGATCTTCCAGGACCCCATGACCAGCCTCAATCCGGTGTTCAATGTCGGCTCGCAGATCGCCGAGACGATCACGCTCCATCAGGGCAAGGGCAAGCGCGAGGCGTGGAAGATGGCCATCGATCTTCTCGCGAGGGTCGGCATCCCCGATGCCCCGCGGCGTGTGAACGAGTATCCGTTCGAGTTCTCGGGGGGCATGCGCCAGCGGGCCATGATCGCCATGGCGATCTCGTGCAACCCGGAGATCCTCATCGCCGACGAGCCGACGACGGCGCTCGACGTGACCATCCAGGCGCAGATCATGGACGTCATCCGCGAGATGCAGGGCGTGTACAACTCCGGCGTGATCATGATCACGCACGATCTCGGCGTCGTCGCCCAGATGGCCGATCGCGTCATGGTCATGTACGGCGGCCGCACCGTCGAGTACGGCTCGATCGACGAGGTCTACTACAACCCGCACCAGCCCTACACATGGGGCCTGCTGGGGTCACTGCCGCGCCTCGACGAGGTCGAGAAGCAGCGCCTCACGCCGATCGAGGGACAGCCACCGAACTTGCTGCTGCTCCCGCCGGGGTGCCCGTTCACCGGACGGTGTCCGTACGAGCGCGAGGTCTGCCGCGAGGTCTTCCCCGAGCTCGAGATCGTCGGCTCCGAGCACGGCGTGCACTGCTGGGTTCCCCTCGATGAACGGGTGGCCATCCGCGAGCGTCTGCCCCACTTCAAGGTCAGTGTCGCGTGAGCCTGCTCGAAGTCAAGGACCTCAAGAAGCACTTCCCCATCAAGTCCGGGGTCCTCAGGCGGACTACCGGCCACGTCTACGCCGTCGACGGCGTCTCGTTCTCGATCGAGGAGGGCGAGACGCTCGGGCTCGTCGGCGAGAGCGGCTGCGGCAAGTCGACGACGGGCCGCGTGATCCTCAGGCTGCTGCCGGCGACCGACGGCGAGGTCACGTTCGACGGGCAGGACGTCATGGCCGCCTCCCGTCTCGAGATGCAGCGTCTGCGGCGCGACATGCAGATCGTCTTCCAGGATCCCTACTCCTCGCTGAACCCGCGCATGCGGGTCAAGAAGATCATCGGCGAGCCGCTGCGCATCCACGGCATCGGCACCGACAAGGAGCGCCAGGAGCGGGTCGCCGAGCTGCTCGAGACCGTCGGCCTCACGGCCGAGCAGGGCGAGCGCTATCCCCACGAGTTCTCCGGCGGCCAGCGCCAGCGCATCGGCGTAGCCAGGGCGCTGGCGCTGAACCCTCGCTTAATCGTCGCCGACGAGCCCGTGAGCGCCCTCGACGTCTCGATCCAGGCGCAGATGATCAACCTGCTCGAAGACCTGCAGAAGCAGCTCAGGCTGACCTACCTGGTGATCGCGCACGACCTCTCGGTCGTCAAGCACATCTCCGACCGTGTCGTCGTGATGTACCTCGGCAAGGTCGTGGAGATCGCCGACAGCTCACTCATGTACGAGCGCCCGGAGCATCCGTACACAGAGGCCCTGCTGTCGGCGGTACCCATCCCCGACCCCAGGACGGAGCGCGCCCGGCGGCGCATCATCCTCGAGGGCGACGTGCCCAGCCCCGTCAACCCGCCGCAGGGGTGCGTGTTCCACCCTCGCTGCCCGCGCATGCAGCCCGACCCCTGCACGGTGGCCATGCCGCCAATAGAGAGCACCGCCGGTCAGGACGTCGGTGTCGACCACCAGGTTGCCTGCTACTTCCCGACCCGTTACGCCGTCGACGGGACCGTGACGGCGAACGCGCCGGTCTGATCTAGCAGCCAGGCTCTTTGGCTGCCCTCTGCGAGCGTGCGATCTCTCGTTGGCACTTCATTGTGACACTTCATTGATCGGGCAGCGACGCGGCCTCTTGCTCTGCTCGCTGCATCACCGCGCCGCGTTGGCGGCCTGCGTCCTCCTGCTCATGGGCGGCGCACTCTGGGTAGGCGGCTGCGGCGCGGGCAGTCCAGGGAGCGCCAAGTCGCCGGCGGATGCGGTCGTCGCCAGGGTCAACGGTCGGCCCATCCACGAGGGCCAGGTGGCCGCCGTCATCGCCGAGGCGCGCCTCGTGAACCAGACCACTACCGAGAAGCAAGCTCTCGACGGCGTCATCGACGAGGAGCTCCTGCGCCAGGAGGCCGAGCGCCTCGCGGTCGCGCCGCCGCCGGCGCTCGTCGAGGCGCGCTTGCGCGCCCTCGAGCGCCGGGTCGGCGGCGCGACCGCGCTCGACGAGGCCCTCAAGACCGTGGGCCTGACGCGGGCTCAGCTCCGCGAGCGGCTCGCCGTCGTCGTGCTCGGCGAACGGGTCGCGGCGGCCAAGTTCCCGAAGCTCATGGTCACGCGCCGCGACGCGCAGTCCTACTACCGCCGGCACCTCTTCGTGTTCACGGCGCCGGCGGCGGTGAAGCTGGGCGACATTGTCGTGCGCACCGAGCGCATGGCGGAGGGCGCCATAGAGCGTATCCGTGGCGGCCAGAGCTTCTACGAGACGGCGAAGACGTTCATCCGCGACCCCGAGCAGAAGCGGGTCGGCGGGCAGCTTGGCTGGGTGCGCACCGACACGCTGCCGACGGCGATCGCCAAGGCTGTGGCCAAGCTGAGCCCCGGGCAGATCTCGGAGCCGGTGCAGAGTCTGGGCGGTTTCAACGTCATCAAGCTCTACGCCAGGCGAGCGGCGCGGACCACCCCCTTCGCCCAGGTCGAAGCGAAGGTCCGCGCCGCCGCATTGAGTCAGCGCCGCGCCGCAGCCCTGAGGCGCTCGCTCGACGAAGCGCGAGCCAGCGCCCACATCCAGAAGACGTAGCGGAGCGCCGGGACCAGACCCCCGCCCGCCGAAAGGCGTCGTGCCGGACACCGCCTGTTGCGAAGCACAGTAGAATGGCCGCCATGACAGCGCAACGCCGCATCGGCAACCTCGACCGTGCGCGCCAGATCGGCGAGGCTGCCGCGCGTCACGGCTTCGGCTACTTCCTCAGGCGCTACGACCTGATCACCCTCGTGCCGTTCGGCGAGCGCATGTTCGGTGTGGGCGACCAGTCCGAGTCACGCGGCAAGCGGTTACGGTTGATGCTCGAGGAGCTCGGGCCGACGTTCGTCAAGTTCGGGCAGGTGCTCTCGACCCGTCCCGACGTCGTGCCCGAGGACGTCGTCACCGAACTGGCCGAGCTTCAGGACGCCGTGGCGCCGTTCCCGTTGCCGGAGGTCGAGCAGACGGTCGAGGCGGAGCTCGGCCTCACCATCGCACAGGCTTTTGAGAGCTTCGATCCGGTGCCTATGGCGGCGGCGAGCATCGGACAGGTGCACCGCGCGGTCCTGCCCGACGGCCGCGCGGTGGCGGTGAAGGTGCAACGCCCGCAAGCGGAGACGCTGGTGAACGCCGACCTCGACCTGCTCGGACAGCTCGCGCAGCGTCTCGCCCAGGTCGGTGGGGAACGCCTGTTCGTCGACCCGGTCCAGCTCGTCGACGAGTTCGGGCGTGCGCTGCGTGCCGAGATGGACTACCGGACGGAGGCGCGTAACGCCGAGGCCCTTCGCCGCGCCTTCGCCGGCGACCGACGGGTCGTAATCCCCAGGGTGGTGTGGTCGTACACGCGCCGGCGGGTCCTGACGACGGAGCTGATCGAGGGCACGCAGGTCGCCGACGTCGACCTGGCGGCCATGTCGATGGCCGAGCGCAAGACGCTGGTCGACAAGATGGCGGTGCTCTGGCTCGAGATGGTCTTCACACATGGCCTCTTCCATGGCGATCCGCATCCGGCCAACATCATCGTACGTCAGGACGGCAGCCTGGGCCTCGTCGACTTCGGGGTCGTCGGCCACTTGAGCGACGAGGACATCGAGAGCATCACCCAGCTCTTCATCGACGTCGTCGACCAGGACGTCGAAGGCGTGGCGGGGCGGCTGTGGGACCTCGGTGTGCGCTGGACTCCCGACGACGACGAACGTGTGCGCCAGGAGTTGCGCGACCTTTTCGGGCGTTACTACGGGTCTCGTCTCGACGAGGTCGATCCCGTGGGTGTTCTCGAGGATGTGTTCCGGGCCGTCTACCGTCTCAAGCTGCGCCTGCCGACCAAGTTCGTCGTGCTGCAGAAGGCGATCGTGACCCTCGAAGGCGTGGGCGCCACCATCTATCCCCAGTTCGACGCCATCGCGCTGGCTCGTCCCTACGCGCGGCGCCTCCTGGTGCGGCGCCTGTCGCCGCTGGCCGCGGCGGGCAGGCTGCGCGACCGCGGCGAGCGCTACCTGGCGCTGGCCCAGGAGGCGCCGGAGTCGGTCGCCGAGATCCTGCGCCAGCTGCGCCGGGGGCAGCTCGAAGTCAAGGTGACCCCGACCGGTCTCGACCCGGTGTTCGCGCGCGTAAGCCGCATCGCCAACCGGCTGGTCGTGGCGGTCATCATCGCGGCGCTGCTGCTCGGCTCCTCGATCCTGTGGGTCTTCGGCGGCATGGGTGCGGGCCTCTACGGCGCACGCATCGGCGGCTTCCTGGGCTACGCCCTTGCCGTGGTGTTTGGGGTCTGGGTCCTGGTTGCTATACTGCGGCACGGACGCCTCTAGGTAGGCGTGGGCGAGCGCGCTTCCGGCGCAGCGACGGCAAGCGCGCTCGGCCGCTGGCGTCCGCAGCCGGACTCTCCGACACGCGGGGCGAGCCGTGAAGGACATCCTCATCGTGTTGCTGGTCATCGCCGTCGCCCTGCTCATCATCGGGGCGGCCAACAACGACCAGCGCGTCGACCTCGACTACATCTTCGGCACCTGGCACCAGGTCTCGCTCTTCACCCTGATCGCCATCGCCGCCGGGGCGCTCGTGGTCGTCGGTCTCACGGCGGCCGCCTTTGCGGCGCTAGGAGCGGCCGGCGACCGGCGCAAGCTCGAGCGCGAGCTCGAGCAGACGTACGGTCGCCTGCGCGATGCCGAAGCTCACGGCGCCCAGATGGCCGCAGAGGCCGCGGCGGCGTCGGCGGGGGCGAGACGCGAGGAGCTCCCCGTGGGGGGGGCCTCCGGCGCGTCGTCGGCCGCCGCAGTCGCCGATGCCGCCGCGGGACCGGACGACAGCGCCGCGGGGCCGTACGACGGTGCCGCGGGGTCGGACGATCGCACGCGCGCGCTCCGCCATCAGCCGGGGCGTGACGACACCTGAGGTGGCGGCGGCGCCCGACGGCAGCGGAGGCGCCGTCTGGCCGGTCGCGCTGGGTGTGGGGCTGGGCCTGCTCGTGCAAGTCAGCGGCGTGATCCTCTCGTTCATCGTGCTCTACCTGGTGGTGCGCGCGGGGGTGCCGCAGTCGACCGTGACGGCGACACTGGTGCTCGGCCTGGTCGACCTGGCGGCGGGGTTCGTCGCCGGCGCCGTTGCTTACGAGATCGCTCGACGGCGCGCGGCCGTCGTCGCGACCGCCTTCGTGCCGCCGCTGATCGCGCTCGCTGTGCTCGCCTTCGGTATCGTCATCGGTCGTGGCACGGTGGACGCCCACGTGCTCGTGCTCGCTCCCTTCTCGCTTGCCCTGTCAGTGGTCGCCTACCTTGGTGGTCGCTCGTGGGAGAGGCGCATCCGTCGGACCCGGCCGGTAGAGTGACATCGATGGACGAGCGAGTCCTTGCCGCCGCGCCGGTCGACCTGCGCCTCGCCCAGCGGCTGTCGGCCGAGCTGGGCGTGAGCCGCATCACCGGCGAGATCCTCGCGCGCCGCGGCTTCGGCGACGCCGCCGCCGCGCGCGCCTTCCTGCACCCCGACTTCAAGCTGCACAGCCCGTACCTGCTGCCGGGTGTGGCCGAGGCCGCGGCGCGCATCGATCGCGCCCTCAAGCGCGGCGAGACGATCGCCGTGCACGGCGACTACGATGCTGACGGGGTCACGGCCACGTTCCTGCTCACCGAGGTCCTGCGCTCGCTGGGCGGCGAGGTCGTCTGGCACCTGCCCAACCGCTTCAGTGAGGGCTACGGGCTCTCGGCGCGCGCCGTCGAGGCCCTGGCCGAGCAGGGCGCGCGCCTCCTCGTCACGGTCGACTGCGGCGTCACGGCCGTCGCCGAGGTCGCCCGCGCCCGCGAGCTCGGTCTCGACGTGGTCGTCACAGACCACCACGAGCCCAAGGAGGAGCTTCCCGACTGCGTCGTGGTCGACCCGCGGCTGGGCGGGTATCCGTGTCCGCACCTCGCCGGGGTCGGTGTCGCCCTCAAGCTCGCCCACGCGCTCCTGCAGCAGCGCGGACCCGACCGTGTCGAGCTTCCACTCTCGCTGCGTCCCTACGTCGACCTGGTGGCCGTGGGCACCGTGGCCGACGTCGTGCCGCTCGTCGACGAGAACCGCGCTCTCGTGATGATGGGGCTCGGGAGGCTGCGGAGCGCGCCGCGGCCGGGTCTCGCCGCGCTGCTCGAAGTGAGCGGTGTCGCGCCCGCCGACGTCGAGTCCTCGACCCTCGGCTACCGCCTCGGGCCGCGCCTCAACGCCGCCGGGCGCCTCGACGACGCCTCGCTGGCCATGGAGCTGCTCGGCGCGACCGACCGCCAGACGGCGCTGCCCTTGGCACTCAAGCTCAACGAGCTCAACGCGGCCCGGCAAGACATCGAGGCGGCGATGGCGGTTGAAGCCCTGGCTATGGTGCCCGACCCGCCGCCGCCGGCGCTCGTGCTGAGCTCGCCCGACTGGCACGAGGGTGTCGTGGGCATCGTCGCCTCGCGGCTGGTCGAGCAGGTCAACCGGCCCGCGATCCTCCTCAGCGAGAGTGACGGAGAAGCGGCCGGTTCGGGACGCAGTATCCCCGGGTTCGACCTGCTCGCGGCGGTGACCGCCTGCTCGGCTCCCCTGCTCTCCTTCGGCGGCCACCGCGCCGCGTGCGGTCTTCGTCTGCGGCGCGACGACCTGCCGGCGTTTCGCGAGGCGTTCACCGCCTACGCCGGCGATCACCTCGCCGAGACCGATCTGGCGCGGCGCACGCGCATCGACGCCGTGGCCTGCGGCGACGAGCTCACGCTCGCAGTCGCCGACGAGCTCGAGCTGTTCGCGCCGCACGGCCTCGGCAACCCCCAGATCACGCTGCTCCTGCACGCCGCCGAGGTGCACGCGCGCGGCACGACGCGCAACGGGCGCCACCTGCAGAGCAGCGTGCGCTGCGACCAGGCCAGCTGCTCGGCGATCCACTTCGACTTCGCCGACAACGGCGGGCAGCCGGTGCCCGAGGCGCGCTACGACATCCCGCTGCTCCTGCGCAAGAACGCCTACGGGGGCATGGTGAGCGCGCAGGTGCAGGTGAAGGGGCTCTTCAGGCTCGACGACGAGGCCCACGACCTCTGCCCGACCGCCTGCGACCTCGGCTGCCCCGAGCGGGTCTCGGGCGACGGATTCTGGCGCCTGCTCGACGAGCTGGCGGCGGATGAGGCGACACCCTTCGCGCCGGGGGGCGGGAGAGAGGCCGAGGCGGAGGACCGGGCGGCCGCGGCGATCGACGACCCGCGGGTCGTCGATCGCCGCGGCCGCCCGGTCCTCTCGACGCTCGCCGCGCTGTTGACGAGCGGTGAGCGCCTCCTGGTGCTGGTCGCCGACGTCGCTCGCCGCCGCCCGCTGCTGGCGCGCGATCTGTCCCTCGCGCACTTGCGCGCGACCGGTCTCTACCTCAACGCGTCCTGCCTGCCGCGGCGCCTGCCGCTGGCGTGTGGCGCCGCGGGCGAGTCTGCTCCCGACGTCGTCATGGCGAGCACGGCGACGGCCGCCGCCCACCCTGAGCTCGTGGCGGCCTTCAGCCATGTGGCCTTCGTCGACCCGCCGTTCTCGGCGGCGGCGCTCCACTCCGTGCTCGCCGCCGCCGGCGAGACCGCCTGCGTCCATGCGCTGTGGGGCCAGAATGAAGTACACTTCGCAGGCAAGGTCGCGTCTGGCGAGTACGACCTAGACGCGGAGCTACGCCGCGTCTACCGGGTGCTGAGCCAGGCCGACGGGCGACCGTTCGACGACGGCCTCGAGCGCGAGCTCGCGGCGCATGGTCGCTTCCTCGCCAAGCTGCCCACCTTGGCGGTGGCTCGCGCGACGCTTCTCGAGGCCGGTTTGGTGGTCTCGGAGGGGGGCAAGAACCGAGTGAGGAAGGTTGACGGCAAGGTCGATCTCACGACGTCGCCGACGTACCGCAGATGGCACCGACGGCACACAAGCCAGTACCTGCAACGCTGCCTGACAGCGCGGATCTAGGTTCGCTGCCCGAGGAGCAGCGCGTGCTCTACGACGGGCTCGTGGCGGCCATCTCGCGCCACGACCCGGGATTCAACCGCGACCTAGTCGAGCGCGCCTTCGTCGCCGCCTGCACGCTGCACAAGGACCAGAAGCGCAAGAGCGGCGAGCCGTTCATCAACCATCCCCTGGGCACGGCCATGCTGTGCGCCGATCTGCAGCTCGACGCGACGACCATCGCCGCGGCCCTCTTGCACGACGTCGTCGAAGACACCAGTACTCCCCTGTCGTGGATCGCGGAGCGCTTCGGCGACGAGATCGCGATGCTGGTCGACGGCGTCACCAAGCTCACCAAGATGAGCTTCAACTCCCAAGAAGAGGAGCAGGCCGAGAACTACCGCAAGATGATCGTGGCGATGGCGAACGACATCCGCGTCATCCTCATCAAGCTCTGCGACCGTCTGCACAACATGCACACGCTCTCCTATCTCAGCAAGCAGAAGCAGCTCCAGAAGGCCAAGGAGACGCTCGAGATCTACGCTCCGTTGGCGCACCGCCTGGGCATCTACAGCATCAAGTGGCAGCTCGAGGACCTCGCCTTCGCCACCCTGCATCCGCGCAAGTACGCCGAGATCCAACAGATGGTCGCGCAGCGGCGGGCCGACCGCATCGACTACGTCGACGAGGCGGCGCGGTTTCTCGAGGACGAGCTGGCGCACGTCGGCATCCACTCCGAGATAACCGGGCGCGCCAAGCACTTCTACTCGATCTACGTGAAGATGAGTCGCCGCGGCAAGGAGTTCAACGAGATCTTCGATCTCACTGGCTTGCGCGTCCTGGTCGACTCGGTCAAGGACTGCTACGGGGCGGTGGGCATCACCCACGCCCTCTGGAAGCCCATCCCGGGGCGCTTCAAGGACTACGTCGCCATGCCCAAGTTCAACATGTACCAGTCGCTGCACACGACGGTCATCGGGACCGGCGGCAAACCGCTCGAGATCCAGATCCGTACCTTCGAGCAGCACCAAACGGCCGAGTACGGCGTCGCCGCCCACTGGCTCTACAAGGAGAAGGGCGACGGGCACGGCGTCGACAAGCTCGCCTGGCTGCGGCAGATGATGGAGTGGCAGTCAGAGACCGGCGATCCGCGCGAGTTCATGGACACCCTCAAGATCGACCTCTTCGAAGACGAGGTCTTCGTGTTCACGCCGAAGGGCGCGGTGAAGAACCTGCCCGCCGGCGCCACGCCGCTCGACTTCGCCTACGCCGTGCACACCGACGTCGGCAACCGCTGCGTCGGGTCCAAGGTCAACGGCCGCATCGTCCCCCTGCACCACAAGCTGCGCTCGGGAGACATCGTCGAGATCATCACCTCGAAGTCGAGCAAAGGACCCTCGCGCGACTGGCTCGGCATCGTCGCATCGCCCCGCGCCAAGCAGAAGATCCGCCAGTACTTCCGCCGCGAGCAGCGCGAGGATTCAGAGCACTCCGGGCGAGACTTGCTGCAGGAGACGCTGCGCCGTGCCGGCGTGCCGGCGCAGAAGATCCTCTCCTCGGCCGAGTTCGCCACCATCGCGAAAGAGGTGGGCTTCGCCAAGATCGACGACCTCTATGCCGCCATCGGCTCGGGGCGAGTGCCGGTGCGCACGGTCGTCAACAAGGTGCTGGGGCGCACGGGCACCATGAAGGAGGCCGTTCCCGAGGTCGACATGCTGCCCACGTCGACGGTGGCGCAGTCGCAGACCGCCGCCGTGTCGAGCGAGTTCGGCATCACGGTCGACGGGCTGCGCGACATCGTCGTGCGTATGGCCAAGTGCTGCAAGCCCATCCCCGGCGACGAGATCGTCGGCTACATCTCCCTGGGCAAGGGCGTCACCATCCATCGTGCCGACTGCGCGAACGCCCGGGCTCTCCTCAAGAACCGGGAGCGCTTCACCACGGTGAGCTGGGACGGCATCGGTGGGGTCGCCTTCCGCATCGAGATCCAGATCGAGGCCCTCGACCGCAGCCACTTGCTCGAGGACATCTCGCGCACGCTCTCCGATTCGGGCGTCAACATCATCAGCGCCGCCGTGCAGACGCTTCCCGACGGCGTCGTGCGCGACCGCTTCACGGTCGAGGTCGGCGACGTGCGCCAGCTCGACAACATCCTCGCCAACATCCGCGCCATCCCCACCGTGTACGACGCCTACCGGCGGGTGGCCGGCTAGGTCCGGGTCGACGGCCCCTCGGGCTGTTTGATACCGTAAGGCGTCGTTCGCTCCCCCGGCTCTTCGGCTGGTGAGTCCTTGGCTGAACCGTTCGAACTGGCAGCGCTCACACTGGGGCCCCTCGGGGCCAATTGCTTCATCTTGGCCGCCGAAGGGGCCGCGCTGATCTTCGATCCCGGCGACGAGGCCGAACAGGTGGTGGCCGCCCTCGATGCTCTCGGGGCCCAGCCACGCGCCATCCTTCTCACACACGGCCACTTCGACCACTTCGGCGCCGTCGCTCCGCTGGCCGATCGCTACGGGTTGCCGGTCCACGTCGGTGCCGCCGACGCCGGCTTGCTCGACGGCTCCGGTCTAGGCGCGCTCGCCGGTTTTGAGGTGCAAGCCGTGAGCGATCCCATCCTTCTGTCGGGAGAGCAGGAGCTTGACCTGATCGTGCCCGTCACCGCCCTGCCCACGCCGGGGCACTCGAAGGGGTCCTATACGTTCGCCGTCGACGGCCACCTGTTCGTCGGCGACCTGCTCTTCTTCGGCAGCGTGGGGCGCACCGATCTGCCCGGAGGCTCGTCCGACGAGCTCCTCAACTCCATAGCAGAGCTGGTGCGGCGGTTCCCGCCCGACACCCAGGTGCACTGCGGGCACGGCCCCGACACCTCGCTGGGACGCGAGCTCGCCCTCAACCCGTTCCTCTCGCCGCTGCGCTACGATCCCGGACACCGCTGGTGAAGGGCGGCGTGCCACCTCGTTGCGGCAGAAGGACCCGATGAGCACGCCACAGGCGCCCAAGGGCACCTACGACCTGCTGCCCGGCGAGGCCGCGGAGCGCGACGATATCGTCGCCGCAGCGGTGCGCGTGTTCGAGGCCTACGGCTACCGCCATATCGTCACCCCAGAGTTCGAAGACACGGCGCTCTTCGAGCGCGGGGTGGGCGAGGCGACGGATATTGTGCGCAAGGAGATGTATACCTTCCCCGACAAGGGTGGACGTCTCCTGACCCTGCGGCCGGAGGGCACGGCGCCGGTCTGCCGGGCCTACATCGAGCATGGCATGCACAAGTGGCCGCAACCGGTGAAGCTCTGGTACCACGCGCCGATGTTCCGCTACGAGCGCCCACAGGCGGGGCGCTACCGGGAGCACTACCAGATCGGCGCCGAGTCGATAGGCTCGGCTGAACCCGCGGTCGACGCCGAGGTGGTGGCTCTCCTGGGCCAGATCCTCGGCGAGGTGGGGCTCGACCGGGTGCGCCTGGTCATCAACAGCATGGGAGACAGGACGTGCCGACCGGCCTACGGTGAGCTGTTGCGCGGCTACCTGCACGCGCACGAGGACGAGCTGTGCGCCGACTGCCGCGTGCGCATCGAGCTCAACCCCTTGCGCACCTTCGACTGCAAGGAGGAGGGCTGTCGCGCCGTGATGGCTCGCGCTCCGCGCCTGATCGACCACCTGTGTGCGGCCTGCCGCGAGCACTTCGAGCGGGTGCTGAGCCTGCTGCGCGCCGTCGGTCTCGAGCCCGACATCGACACCAGTCTCGTGCGGGGGCTCGACTACTACACACGCACGACATTCGAGTTCCAGTCGCTCGCCCTCGAGTCGGCGCAGAACGCCGTCGGCGGCGGCGGCCGCTACGACGGGCTCATCGAGCAGCTCGGCGGATCGCCGACACCGGGGTGCGGCTTCGGCAGCGGCCTCGAGCGCATCGCCCTCGCCCGGCGCCGCTCGACGGCCGCCGGGGCACAGGCGCCGGTGTATGTGGTGAGCTTCGCCGACGAGGCGCGCGGCGAGGCGTTCGCGCTCGCCCAGAGCTTGCGTGGCGGGGGCTTGCCGGGGGCCGAGCTCGACCTGGCCGGCCGCAGCGTGAAGGGGCAGTTCAAGCAGGCAGCACGCCTCGGCGCCCGCCTCGCCGTGCTCGTCGGCCTCGAGGAGCTGGGCGAGGGCGAGGTGAGGGTGCGCGACCTGGCCGGCGGCGCAGAGCGCGACTGCCAGGTCGCGCAGCTGCCGGTGGTCGTGGGCGAGCTGTTGGCCGGCGCCGCCAAGGGGCCGTCGACCGTCGCCGGCGATGCCGACGACGCTGCGGGGCGGAGCGACGATGCCTCCGCAGGGGACGACGACTCCGGGCGTCCGGGAGAGGCGAGCTAGACATGCGTCGCGATGCCGCTCCTGGCGCGCTGCGCCTCGCCGATGTCGGACGCACGGTGACGCTCGCCGGTTGGGTCGCGCGACGGCGCGACCACGGCAACCTGATCTTTGTCGACCTACGCGACCGCAGCGGTCTCGCGCAGCTGGTGTTCAACCCGGCACTCGCCCCAGAGGCGCACCATCTTGCCGAGGCGATGCGTCCCGAGTTCGTGGTCGAGGTTCGCGGCGAGGTCGTGGCGCGTAGCGACGAGACGGTCAACCCGAGCCTGCCGACAGGTGAGGTCGAGGTCGCGGTCGGCGAGGCGGCAGTGCTCAGCCGCGCCAAGACGCCGCCCTTCACCGTCGAGACCGGCGAGGGGCCCGAGGTCGACGAGACGTTGCGCCTCAAGTACCGCTACCTCGACCTGCGCCGACCGCCCATGCTGGCCAACATCGAGCTGCGTCACAGCGCCGCGCAGGCAGCCCGCCGCTACCTCGACGAGCAGGGGTTCCTCGAAGTTGAGACGCCCATGCTGACTAGGTCGTCCCCCGAGGGGGCGCGTGACTTCCTCGTACCCTTGAGCCTGCAGCCGCGCACCTTTTACGCGCTGCCGCAGTCGCCGCAGATGTTCAAGCAGATCCTCATGATGGCCGGCGTCGACCGCTACTTCCAGCTGGCGCGCTGCTTCCGCGACGAGGACCTGCGCGCCGACCGCCAGTTCGAGCACACGCAGATCGACGTGGAGATGAGCTTCATGGACGCGCCGGCGATCAGAGAGCTCCTCGAGGGCCTCATGGCGGCGATCTGGAGTGCTGTTGGGGAGGAGGCGTTGCCGCTGCCGCTGCCCGTGCTCACCTACGACGAGGCCATGCTGCGCTACGGCTCCGACAAGCCCGACCTGCGCTTCGGCCTCGAGATCGCCGACCTGGGTGACGTCTTCGCCGAGAGCGGTTTCCAGGTCTTTCGCGGCGCGCTCGAGGGCGGCGGCGTGGTGCGCGCGCTGCGCGCGCCGGGCGCCGCCGCCCTCTCCCGCGCCCAGATCGACGATCTCACCGAGGTGGCCAAGGCGCACGGCGCCAAGGGCATGGCCTACGTCTACGTCGAGGAGGGGCGCGCGCTGCGCGGCCCCATCGTCAAGTTCCTCTCCGAGGCCGAGCAGCGCATGCTCGTCGAGCGCACGGGCGCCGAGCACGGCGACCTCGTCGTGTTCGCCGCCGACCAGGCTGCGGTTGCGGCCGCCGTGCTCGGCGCCCTGCGCGCCGATCTCATCGCTCGCCTGGCCCTCGACCCCGAGCGACGCTGGGCGATGCTCTGGGTCGTCGAGTTCCCGCTCTTCGAGCTCGACACCGAGACGGGCGCACTCACCTACGGGCACAATCCCTTCAGTCTGCCCACGTCTGAAACGGTGCAGCACCTCGAGAGCGAGCCGCTGCGGGTGCGCGGTGCGCAGTACGATCTGGTCCTCAACGGTGTCGAGCTGGGCTCGGGCTCGTTGCGCAACCACGACGCCGACCTGCAACGGCGCATCCTTCACGGTCTCGGCTACAACGAAGAGCGCGTCGCTGAGGCCTTCGGCTGGTTTCTCGAGGCGCTGGAGCACGGCACGCCGCCCCACGGCGGCATCGGCCTCGGCTTCGACCGCATAATCATGCTGCTCGCCGGGGAGTCGTCGATCCGCGACGTCATCGCCTTTCCCAAGACGGCGTCGGGCTCAGACCCCATGACCGGCGCACCGTCGCCCGTCACCCCCGAGCAGCTCCGCGAGCTGCACCTGCGCCTTCAGTAGCCGCAGGTGGCGTCTCCAGCGCCGGCGGCGGCCTCCTTGGGCGTCGATCAGCCGCCGCCGGGGACGGCCCCGCCGCGCGGGGCGGTGGCCTGCTCACGGCGTTCTGCCGTCGCGACGGAGACCTACGCCGGCCTACGCTCGATGCTCAAGCTTTCGCGGCGCATGCCGACAACCTTTGTCGGACCTGTCAACCTTTGCTACCCTGTGGGTAGCTCGACCTTGTTCGTGATCTGCCGGGCTTAAATGAGCCAACACTTAAGCCTAGGGAGTCCGGACTTCGCTAGGTCCGTGGACCGGCGAGAGGACACCCACCTGCATAGTCAGGTTCATTACAACGGCGGACACGGCAAGGTGGAGCCTTTCTCTTTGGAGGCGTAGATGGGAGCGCTAGCCGAGTACAAGTCCTTCGTCACGAAGGCCGCCCTGATCTGCCTGGGAGGGCTGCTGATCATGGGCCTCTTCACGGTCTGCCTCGTGTGGGCGCAGACCTCCACGACGTCGCCGGCCATGCTCATCAACGAAGGCGGCGGCACCTACAACGCCGCCGGCAGCTACGGCACCACCGGCATGGCGCCGCTCACCGTCAAGCCGACCGAGGAGACGCCGAAGTACGTCAGCAACGCGCTCAAGGCGCAGCGCGGTGTGGTGCTCCTGGTCTACTTGAAGGACGCGACTGACGATCAGGAGATGGTCTCCAACTTCGAGGCGGTCAAGGCCAAGTACGCGGCGCAGGCATCGTTCTTCAACTTCGAGGCGAAGTCTGTGTCGATGACGGGCGACCTTCTCGAGCAGCTGAAGATCGTCGCGCCGCCGGCGCTCGCCGTCATCAGCCCTGACGGCAAGGTCTACCAGGAGTACACCGGCTGGATCGACCGCGCCGTGATGGAGCAGGTCGTGGCCAACGCCGTGCGCCAGTAGCGGAGAGGCAGGCAGAGAGACAGGTCACTACGAGCCGGCGCCCATCGGCCGGCTGTTAGAGAGATGGTCCATCGACGGGCGGCCCCGCGGGAGCGGGGCCGCCCGTCTCGCGTTCTGAGCGAGGCCGACCGCCGCGTCCGGAGCCGGGGGGGCGCCTGTCGCGGTGGGCCGGCCCCTCATTGACCGCACGGTGTGCGGTGATATCATAATCCCGACCTTTCCAGTTGGTATTATGTTGCCGCTTCTGCGACGAGAAGAGGGTCTCGAGTGCGCATCTCATCCCGGTCAGAGTACGGCCTCAGGGCGATGGTCTACTTGGCTCGCCGTCCCGGCGGCTCCCCGGTGCCGCTGCCCGAGATCGCCCGCGACGAAGCCATCCCGACGGCGTTCTTGGAGCGCATACTGGCGGGGTTGCGCCGCGGCGGTCTGGTGAGCGCGACTCGCGGGGTGTACGGCGGGTACCAGCTCGCACGCGTCCCGGAGGAGATCTCGGTGGCCGACGTCATGGTCGCCCTCGAGGGGCCGCTCTCGCTGGTGGGCTGCGTGCCCGACGACGGCGCCTGCGACCGGGTCGACGGCTGCGCCTCGCGACAGGTGTGGCGGCGCCTCGACCAGGCGATCACGCACGCACTGACGGGCATCACGCTGAGGGATCTGACGACGGAGGCGACGAGCCCATGAGAAGCGTCTACTTCGATCACGCCGCGACCACGGCGGTCGATCCGCGCGTCCTCGAACGCATGCTTCCCTTCTTCAGCGAGCGCTACGGCAACCCGTCCGAGGTCCACGGCCTGGGGCGCGAGGCGCGCGCCGCCGTCGACGAGGCGCGCGCCCAGGTGGCGGCCGCGCTGGGCGCGGGCGAGAAGGAGATCGTCTTCACCAGCGGCGGAACGGAGTCCGACAATCTGGCGCTCCTGGGCGTGACGCAGAAGCTCGAGCCCGGCCACGTGATCATCAGCGCCGTCGAGCATCCCGCCGTCATGGAGACGGCGCGCTATCTGCAACGGCTGGATTGGGATGTGACGTTCGTGCCGGTCGACCGTCACGGCGTCATCGACGCGGATCACTACGAGGCTGCCTTCCGTGCCGACACGCGTCTCGCCAGCGTCATGACCGCCAACAACGTCATGGGCTCGCTGCAACCCATCGCGGAGCTGGCACGCCTCGCTCACGAGCGCGGCGTGACCTTTCACACCGACGCCGTGCAGGCGGTCGGCGCGGTGCCGGTCGACGTCAACGCGCTCGGCGTCGATCTGCTGTCGCTCTCGGGTCACAAGGTCTACGGTCCCAAGGGCAGCGGCGCGCTCTTCGTGCGCCGCGGCGTACGCCTCGCGCCGGTGACACACGGCGGAGGGCACGAGCGTCGGCTGCGCTCGGGCACCGAGAACGTTCCCGGCATCGTCGGGCTCGGGGCGGCGCTCGCTATCGCGTGCGAGGAGCTGCCCGCGCAGCAGCCGCGCGTCACGGCCCTCCGCGACAGGCTGATCACGGGGGTCCTGGGCGCCGTCGAGGAGGTCACGCTGCTCGGGCACCCCAGCGAGCGCCTTCCCGGCAACGCCTGCTTCAGCATCCGCTACGTCGAGGGCGAGTCGATGGTCCTGCAGCTCGACGGCAGGGGCATCGCCGCAGCGAGCGGGTCGGCCTGCGCTTCCGGCTCGCTGGAACCCTCGCACGTCATCCTGGCGATGGGTCTCGGCGCTGAGGAGGCACACGGCAGCCTGCGGCTGACGCTGGGGCGCGAGAACAGCGCCGAAGACGTGGATTACTTCGTCGCGGTCCTGCCCGGCGTGGTCGAGAAGCTGCGCGCTATGAGTCCGCTCTACGCGAAAGGGTAGTGGATGTACACCGAGCTCGTTATGGACCACTTCTCCAACCCGCGCAACGTGGGCGAGGTCGAGGACGCCGACGGCGTCGGCCAGGTTGGCAACCCGGTCTGCGGCGACGTGATGCGCATGACCATCAAGGTCGACGACGACGATCACATCACGGACATCAAGTTCAAGACGTTCGGCTGCGGCGCCGCCGTGGCGACTTCGAGCATGGTGACCGAGATGGTGATGGGCAGAAGCCTCGCCGAGGCGGCCGAGATCTCGAACCGCACCGTCGCCGAGGCCCTCGGTGGCCTGCCGCCGCAGAAGATGCACTGCTCCAATCTGGCCGCCGATGCGGTGCATCTGGCGATCGAGGACTACCTCACCAGGAACGGCCGCAGCGACGAGATACCCGCCGTCCTAAAAAAAGCGTGATCGTCGGCCTGAGCGGCGGCGTCGACAGCGCCGTCGCGGCTCTGCTGCTCCGTGAGCAGGGCTATGAGGTGCGGGCGGCCACGCTGAAGCTCTGGCCGAGTGAGGACGAGCGCTCCTGCTGCTCGCCCCAGGCCGTCGCCCGCGCCCGCGAGGCGGCGCACGCGCTGGGTCTGCCACACTTCAGCGTCGATGAGCGGACGCGCTTCGCCGCACGCGTCGTCGACCCGTTCGTGCGCGCCTACGAGGACGGAGAGACGCCGAACCCGTGCACGGCCTGCAACCCCGACCGCCTGCGGCGCCTGCTACAGCTCGCCAACCGTCTCGGTGACGGCTACGTCGCCACGGGCCACTACGCCCGTGTCGTGGATGCCGACGGCCGGCCCTTCACCGGCGAGGGAGAGGCCTTCGTGGCCCGCGGACGCGACCGGGCCAAGGATCAGTCGTACATGCTGTGGCGCGTGCCCGGCGATGTGCTGGCGCGCCTGCTCCTGCCGCTCGGCGACCTGGAGAAGGCCGAGGTGCGCGCGCGGGCAGCGCGGGCGGGCCTCGCCGTCGCCGATCAGGCCGAAAGCCAAGAGGTGTGTTTCGCGCCGGAGGACTACCGCGCCTTCCTGGCCGCCCGCGGCGTCCGCGCGCGTCAGGGAGCAATCGTCGCGCGCGACGGCCGCGAGCTCGGTCGCCATACAGGACAGTGGCGCTTCACCATCGGCCAGCGGCGTGGCTTGGGTGTGAGCGGCCCAGAGCCGCTCTACGTGCTCGAGCGACGCGCGGCGGCCAACGAGGTAGTCGTCGGCCGCCGCGCGGAGCTCGACGCGCGCGAGATCGAGCTGCGCGAGCTCACCGACCGCGGATTGGCGCCGGTCGCGGGGCGCGTGGCCGGGCGGCCGCTGCTCGGCGGGGAGGAGCTGGGTCCAGAGGCGGCGCTCGAGGTGCAGCTGCGCTACCGGGCGGGCGCGGTCGGCGTCGCGCGACTGACGCGGCGCGACGCCGACCGCGCCCGCCTCACCCTGGCCGCGCCCTTCGCGGGACCGGCGCCCGGTCAGTCGGCGGTCTTCTACCGCGGGGGGGTCGTGGTCGGCGGCGGCGTCATCGCCGCGAGCGGCGGGTGGACGGTGCCGGGCGCGGACGTCTCGAGACCCGGAGAGCCCCGCCGGTGCCGGGAAGACTCTCGCTGAGGCGTTTTGCAGGCATCATCTCCAGGCATAACCGGATGTGATAGTGTGTCCACTCGTCTGGTCTGGATGTGAAGGAGGGAGGGGATGGTCCAGTCGTATGTCATCGCTGCGAACACGCCGGGCACGGTCCTGCGGTACGCGGCGGCATTCTTCCTTGTCGTGGTGGCCATCGGTCTGGTCATCGCCCTCATCCGCCTCGCCCAGACGCTGAACCGCGTCGACAAGCTGGTCGAGGACACCGACAGGGAGATGGTGCCCCTGTTGAGCCGGGCGCAGGTGACCCTCGATCAGGTAAACAGCGAGCTCGGCAAGGTCGACGAGATCCTCGGGAGTGTGGTCAACGTCACCAGCAAGGTCGACGCTACCACGAACGTCGTGCAGACGGCCGTCACCGCGCCCGCCAAGAAGGCGGCCGCTTTCAGCGCCGGCGTATCGCAGGCCGTGGCGAGCTTCTTCGCCCGTCACGACGACGAGGGCGCCGACAAGACGGCCGGCGAGCAGGCGGGCGCACAGCGTCCCTCCTGGGCGTCGACGTGGTCGGCGGGAGCCGGCGCCGAGAAGACGGAGGCCGGGGCGACCGCGGCCGGTGGTGCAGGCCCCGAGACCGACGAGGCGCCAGGTCCGGTTTCGGCTTCGGTGGGAGGCTGGACGAGTCCCTCGTCGTCGGGCGATGGTGCGCCCGACTCGGCCGTCACGGCGACGGAAGGCGAGGGCGACGCGCTCCCCAAAGGGGCGAGCGAGGAGGAGACGAGCGCGACATGAGGTTTCTGGGCGCGCTCGGCCTCGGAGCCGTCGTCGCCGGCGTCGGGCTGGCGTACTGCGTGCGCCGAGAGAGCCTGCGCACCGGTGAGGGCTACCTGGCCGCGTTGCGGCAGTTCCCGGCGCAGGCGTCGTCGCTCGTCGACGACGCGCGCCGCCGCGGCCGCCTCGCCGTGAGCGAGGGTCTTCAGGCGGCGCGCATGCGCGAAGAGCAGGTCGCGCGACGGCTCACCGTGGCCGAGTCGTCGCAGGAATCTACGTAGATCTGGTGTCGGTGAACGATAGCATCCGTCTCGAGGTCCCCGCCTCGGCCTCGTTCTTTCCCGTCGTGCGTATGGTCGTTGGCGGCGCCGCGGCGCGCGCCGACCTGCGTCTCGACCAGTTGCAGGACCTGCAGATGGCGCTCGAGGAGCTGTTGTGCGCCGCGCAGGGCCTCGATGAGGCGAGTCGTTACGCGGTCGTCACTCACGTCGAGAGCAGCTGCCTGACGGTCTCGGCCGGGCCTTTCAGCTCCGCCGAGCTGCGCGCTCTGCTCGTACGCGATGCCGACCACGAGAGCTTCGACCTGACCCACCTCCTCGCGCACATGGTGCACTCGCTCGATGTGCGGGACGACTGTGACGGCTTCTGGGTCGCCATCGGCATGCGCCTCGGCGAGGAGCTGACCGTCAACTAGACGAGGGCCGCGCGAGCGGCCGAGAGGACGATCGATGAAGGATCCCCTCGACATGGACGCCCTGGATCAGACGGGTTCCTACGACGAGGAAGAAGAGGACGAGGACGAAGAGGAGGAGCGCGAGGACGAGCTCGCGGACGAGGGCTCATTGGCCTCCGCCACCGGCAAGGGCAAGGACGAGTCCGAGAAGCTCGACCAGTTCCTCCTGCGCCGCTACCACCTCTACGGCGACCGGCAGGCGCGCGACAAGCTGATCACGATGTACCTGCCGCTCGTGCGCTCGCTGGCGCGGCGCTACTCGTCGCGCGGCGAGCATTTCGACGATCTCGTCCAGGTCGGGTCGATCGGCCTTATCAAGGCCATCGACCGCTTCGACCTGTCACGCGGCGTCGAGCTCACCACGTACGCGACGCCGAACATCATCGGCGAGATCAAGCGCTACTTCCGCGACAAGGGCTGGTCGGTGCGTGTGCCGCGCGGCCTGCAGGAGCTCAACATCCGTCTCAACAAGGTCATCGACCAGCTCGTCATGCAGCTCCAGCGGGCGCCGACCGTCAACGAGATCGCCAAGGCCGCCGGTGCGACGCCCGAGGAGGTCCTGGAGGCGCTCGAGACGAGCCAGGCGTACAACTCCGTGTCGCTGCAGGCGTCGCCCAACGGCGAGTCCGGCGACGACGAGACCGGCCTCATCGACTATATGGGAGCCGACGAGGAGGCCTACGACGCCATGGAGGACCGGACGATGCTCGCGCCGGGCTTCGCCAAGCTCGACAAGCGCGAGCGCTACATCCTCCACCTGCGCTTCTTCGAGGGTCTCACGCAGTCGCAGATCGCCGCCCGGGTGGGCATCTCGCAGATGCACGTGTCGCGCCTCATCCGGCGCTCGCTGGAGAAGCTGCGCGAAGAGATCGGCGACATCGCCGAGGCTCACGGCGGCAGCCGGGCCATCGGGGGGGAGAGATAGGGTGGACGCGGCGTCTCTGCGCAAGCGCTTCGTGGAGTTCTTCGTCGAGCGTCAGCACTTGGCCCACGAGCCGGCCAGCCTGATCCCGGCCGGCGACCCCAGTGTGCTCTTCACGACCGCCGGCATGCAGCAGTTCAAGCCCTACTACCTCGGCGTCGAGACGCCGCCGGCTCCCCGCATCACGACGGTGCAGCCCTGCTTCCGCACCTCCGACATCGAGAACGTCGGGCGCACCGCTCGGCACCTCACCTTCTTCGAGATGCTGGGCAACTTCGCCTTCGGCGACTACTTCAAGGAGGAGGCCATCGCCTGGGCGCTCGAGCTCTCCGACGAGCTTGGCCTCCCTCGCGAGCGCATCTGGGCCAGCGTGTTCGGCGGCGACGAGCAGGTGCCGGCCGACGAGGAGTCGATCGCCATCTGGAAGCGCCACGGGTTCCCCGACGAGAAGATCGTCCGGCTGCCCCGTCGTGAGAACTTCTGGGGGCCCGCAGGGGCCACCGGCCCCTGCGGGCCCTGTTCGGAGCTCTACTACGACAACGGCCCCGAGGTCGGCTGCGGGCGGCCCGACTGTGCCCCAGGCTGTGACTGCGACCGCTTCATCGAGTACTGGAACCTGGTCTTTACCGAGTACGACATGGACGAGAAGGGCGGCCTCTCGCCCCTGCCCAACAAGAACATCGACACGGGCATGGGCTTGGAGCGCATCTCCGCCGTCACGCAGGGCGTCGTCTCGGTCTACGAGACCGACCTCTTCAGGCCACTGATCGAGCTCGGCGAGCAGCTCTCGGGCGTCGCCCACGACTCGTCCGACCAGGCACGGCGCGCCCTGCGCACGATGGCCGAGCACGCCCGCGGGGTCGCCTTCCTCGTCATGGACGGCGTGACGCCGGGCAACGAGGGGCGCGACTACGTGCTGCGCCGCGTCATCCGCCGCGCCGTGCAGCAGGGTGTGGGCATCGGCTTGCACGAGCCCTTCCTGGCCAAGCTGTGCGCACGGGTCGTCGAGATGTACAGCGACGCCTACCCCGAGCTGGCCGCGGCGCGGGCGACGATCCTCGAGGTGGCCGGTGACGAGGAGGCGCGCTTCACGCACACCCTCGAGCAGGGCATGGGCATCCTCGACGAGGCGTTGCGCCGGGCGCGCGATTCTGGTGAGGAGCTTCCCGCCGAGGTCGCCTTCGAGCTGCACGACACCTACGGCTTCCCCTTCGACCTGACGCGCGAGATCGCCGAGGACCACGGCATGCACGTCGATGAGGGGCGTTTCGAGCGCTTGATGGACGAGCAGCGCGAGCGCGCCCGCAAGGCGCAGCGCGCCGGCGAGCGCGCCGGGGTGCAGGCCGAGGTCGGCGCCTTCCAGCGGCGGACGACGGCGCAGCCGACGTCGTTCGTCGGCTACGAGCGTCTCGAGGTGTTCACCGTCATCCGCGCGCTGCAGCAGCTCTCCGATGGGCGCTACGCCCTCAAGCTCGAGGAATCGCCCTTCTACGCCGAGGGAGGCGGGCAGGTGGCCGACCGTGGCTGGGTCCACACCGAGTCGGGCAAGCTCGACGTCGAGGACGTGGTGCGCTTCGACACGGACCAGGTCGTGATCGCTCGCCTGCAGGAGGGCGCGCTCGGCGAAGGCGAGCGCGCCAAGGCGATGGTCAACGCGGTGCGGCGTCACCAGACGGCCGCCAATCACACGGCCACGCACCTCCTGCACAACGCGCTGCGTCTCGTGCTGGGGGAGGGCGTCAAGCAGGCGGGCTCGCTCGTCGCGCCCGATCGTCTGCGCTTCGACTACGCCACGCGACAGGCGCCGACAAAGGAGCAGTTGCGCCAGATCGAGGACCTGGTCAACCGGCGCGTCGTCGAGAACCACCCCGTGCGCCCCTTCGTGACGACGAAGGAGTACGCGGCCGAGATCGGCGCCATCGCCTTCTTCGAGGAGAAGTACGGCGAGTACGTGCGTGTGCTCGAGATCGACGACATCAGCCGCGAGCTATGCGGCGGCACCCACGTCTCCTGGACCTCTGAGATCGGCCTCTGCAAGATCACCGGCAGCTCGTCGGTGGGTGCCAGCACGCGGCGCATCGAGGCCGTCACCTCGGCTAAAGCGATCGAGTACTTCCGCGGCCTCGAGGGGGAGGTCGCGGCGCTGGCCGACGAGCTGGACGTGCGTCCCGACCGTCTCGTTGCGACCGTGCGCAAGCAGGCGGCGCTGGTCGAGGAGCTCAAGGAGAAGCTGCGCGCCGCCGAGAGCGGCGCTCTCGTCGACACGGCAGCCGAGCTGATGGATGCGGCCCAGGTCGTATCGGGCACCCCGCTCGTCGCCTCGTCGCCTCCGGTGGACGACGTCGACGAGCTCCTGGCGATCGCCGATCGAGTGCGCGCGCACCTGCCCGACGCCGCCGTCATCCTGGCCTCGGAGGTCGACGGCAAGGTCCCCGTGGTCGTCTCCGTCGGCGACGCAGCCGTCGGGCGCGGCGTGCACGCGCATGAGATCCTCAGGGCCATGCTGCCGGCGATCGAGGGCAAGGGGGGCGGCAAGCCCAACCTGGCCCGCGGCTCCGGCTCGCGGCCGGAGGGCATCGAGACCGCCGTCGCGGCCGGCGCCGAGGCGGTCCGCCAGGCGCTCGGCGCCTGAAGACGGTCCCGCGCCGCGCTGCTCCCGCGCGTGCTATGCTCCCCGACTGACGTCATGCGGACCCTCGCCCTCGACTTCGGCCCGGCGCGCACCGGGGTCGCCGTGAGCGACGAGACCGGGACCATCGCCCGGCCGCTCACCGTCGTCGCCGACGCCGAGTCGGCGACCGGGCTGGCGGCCATCGTCGAGGTCGTCGCCGAGCAAGGGGCTGGGCAGGTGGTCGTCGGCGTCCCGGTGTCGCTCGACGCACGGGAGCGCGAGCAGGCGCGGCGAGCGCGAGCCTTCGCGCGCCGCCTGGGCGAGCGTCTGACGGTGCCTGTGGCCACGTACGACGAGCGTTTCACGACCAAGGTGGCACGGCGGCGTGGCGGCGCGGGGCCGCTCGACGCCCGCGCCGCCGCACTCATCCTCGAGGACTACCTCCGTGCGCGATCGACCTGACGGCCGGCCGTCGGACTGGTTCGACGAGCCGGTGGAGCCGGACGCCCTGCGGCGCGGGCGGCGGCCGCCGCGCGGCCGCCGCCCGCGCCGCAGGGCGCGGGCGGCGATCGTCCTTGCCGTCTTCGCTCCTCGTCCTGCTCGTGCCGGCGGGGATCTACTTCTTCGTCGTGCGGCCCTATTTCGCCACCGGCACGCCCGGGGACCAGGTCAGCGTGACCGTTCCCAAGGGGGCCACGCTGAGCGACGTCGCGGCGTTGCTCGAGCAGGCGGGAGTCGTCAAGCATGCGACCGCGTTCCGCATCGAGGCCGAGCGCGCCGGTCACGCCTCAGACCTGAAGCCGGGCACCTACACCCTGCAGGTGAACGAGCCCTTCGACAGGCTCATAGCCCAGCTCGTGGCCGGAGGGCGTCCCGACACCGTGAGGGTCACCATCCCCGAGGGCTACACGGCGCGGCAGACGGGCGAGATCGCCGCCAGCAAGTTGAAGCGCGTGACCAGCCGGGCCTACGAGCGCCTGACGCTGACGCAGCCGCTGTTGTTCACCCTCGATGGCTATCGGGCAGGGACCCGGCTGGAAGGGTTGCTCTTCCCGGCCACCTACGAGGTCGCGCCTTCGATCGGCGCGCGCGCCTTCGTGCGTCAGCAGCTGACGGCGTTCAAGCGCGCGCTGGCCGGCATCGACATGACCCGCGCGCGCAAGGCCAACCTGACGTCCTACGACGTGGCCATCATCGGGTCTATGGTCGAGCGCGAGGCGCGCGTCGCCGGCGAGCGGCGTCTGGTCGCGGCCGTCATCTGGAACCGGCTGCGCCTGGGCATGCCGCTGCAGATCGATGCGACCATCCAGTACTTGTTGCCCGAGCACAAGGCCAGGCTCTCGTACGCCGACCTGCAGATTCCCTCGCCCTACAACACCTACCTGCACACCGGCTTGCCGCCGACGCCGATCGCGAACGCCGGCGCCGCGTCGCTCAAGGCCGCGGCCAACCCCGCCCGCGTCGGCTACCTCTACTACGTGGCGCGCGACGATGGCTCGGGCCGGCACTACTTCTCGTCGACCTACGCGCAGTTCCTCCAGGACAAGGCCAAAGCGCAGGCTCAGGGGCAGTAGGAGCTGTAGGGGAACGAGGCGAGGAGCTGCGGGCGCACGAGCACAGGAGAAGCCGCGGGGGGAGGAGGAAGACCGGAGCCTCGGGGACGCGATGAGGGAGACGTTCCGGCATCCGCACTCCGCGGTCACCCTCGAGGATGGTCCTTCAGGGAGGATGCGCCGCACCGGCGGCTAACCTAGACTCGGGTCGGCCGTCCGTCGCCGCCCTTGAGCGTCAATGAAAGGAGCTCGAAGTGCCCATCGGCGGCGCCACGCGGCTTGTCGGCATCATCGGTGATCCCGTCACGCGCTCGCTCTCGCCGGAGATGCACAACGCGGCCTTCGCCGCGCTGGGGCTCGACTTCGCCTATGTGCCTCTGCCTGTGCCGCCCGACCGCGTCGGTGAGGCCGTCGCCGGTCTGCGCGCGCTCGGCTTTCGCGGCGCCAACGTCACGATGCCGCACAAGGCCGCCGTCGTGCCCTTCCTCGACGAGGTGTCGGGCGACGCGCGCCTGATCGACGCCGTCAACACCATCGTCGTCGACGAGGGGCACTTGGCCGGGTATACGACCGACGGTGATGGTTTCTCGCGCGCGCTGCGCGAGGTCGAGCCGGGCGGCGCCGGCGGCTGGCCGGTGTTGCTTCTGGGCGCCGGCGGCGCCGCCCGCGCCGTCGCCCTCGCGCTGGCGCGCGAGCGCGTCGGGTCGCTGACCATCGCCGATCGCACACCGGCGGCGGCCGAGCGGCTGGTCGAACGGCTGCACTCTCACCTCCACGATGTGGCGCTGCGCGTCGTGCCGCTCGCTCAGCTCGCGGCCGCCGACGTCGACTCCGCGGCTCTCATCGTCAACGCGACGCCGCTCGACATGGCCGAGAGCCTCAAGCTCCCCTCGGTCGTGGTCGATACCTTACGGCGTGGTCATGTCGTTTTCGACTTGGTCTACGGGAAACGGCCGACGAACCTTCTCAACGAGGCCCGCGTGCGCGGGGCTCGGACGGTCGACGGTCTGTCCATGCTCGTGTGGCAGGCCGCAGGATCGTTTGAACTGTGGACGGGACGTCCGGCCCCACTGGATGTGATGCGCAGTGCCGCGAGGGCGCGACGAGGGACAGCACAAGAGGAGTCGCCGCAAGGCCGATGACACGCGCGTCGACGAGACTCTGGGGTTCCTCGACGACGTCTCCGAAGTCCAGGTCAGGCCGCTCGACGACGACGCCGACGTTCAGGTCGAGCCGCTCGACGACGACGCCGACGTTCAGGTCAAGCCGCTCGACGTCGACGCCGACGTCCAGATCAGGCCGCTCGACGACGACGGCCTCGACGACGTCGCCCTCGACGAAGCGGACGATGCCGAGGTCGGCCTCGACGACCTCGGCGTAGGCCTCCTCGCCGACGCCGACACCCTGCGCCGCCTGTCGCTCGACGACTACGCGTCCGTCGAGATCGCTGTCCAGCCTGAGAGCGACGCCGTCGTCGAGCCCTCGACGGACGGCGGGGTCGCCATCGACGTCGACGATGTTCTCGGCGAGACGATCGGTCCTGCCGGCGACGACGACGGCTTCACTGGCGACCAAGCCGCCGCCGGCGGCCGGCAAGGCGCCGGCGGGCCTGAGCTCGAAACGGCTCCCGGCAACGGCAAGGCTGACGAGGAGATCGAGCACCTGCTCGACAACCTCGCGCCGGCGCGAGCCGAGCGGCGCTTCGCCCACGCTGCCGACGCCGCCGCGCTGCGCCCCATCCAGGCGAGCAAGAAACGGCTGGGCGAGATCACCATCGACATGGGCCTCGCGACGGCGCAGCAGATCGACGAGGCGATCGGGCGCCAAAAAGACACGCGCAAACGGCTCGGTCAGCTCCTTCTCGAGGCCGGCGTCATCAACGAGCTCGAGCTGACCAAGGCGCTGGCCGTCAAGCTCGGGGTCGAGTACATCGACCTCTCCGAGACGACGGTCGACATGGCCGCCGCCAACCTCATCCCCGACAAGCTGTGTCGCAAGTACTCCGCCATCCCCGTGCGGTTCATCGACGACAGCGTGCTCGAGGTGGCGATGGTCGACCCGGCCAACATCTTCGCGCTCGACGACCTCAAGATCATGACCGGCTTCGACATCAGGCCGGCGATCGCCAGCACCGAGGACGTGTTTGCGGCCATCGCCAAGCTCAACCGTCTCGACGGCACCGTCACCGAGAGCGACGAAGAGAGACTGGTGGGGCTCGACGACGAGCTCGCCGACATCCGCGAGGCGACCGAAGAGGCGCCCATCATCAAGCTGGTCAACTCGGTGATCGCGCAGGCGGTCGACGACAGCGCCAGCGACATCCACTTCGAGCCGCAGGCGAAGGAGCTCATCGTGCGCTTCCGCATGGACGGCGTGCTGCACGAGATCATGTCGATCCCGCGGCGCATGCAGTCGGGCGTCCTCTCCCGTCTGAAGATCATGGCCGAGCTCGACATCGCCGAACGTCGCGTGCCGCAGGACGGACGCATCGGACTCGTCGTGGGGGGCAAGCCGATCGACATGCGCGTCGCCACGCTGCCCACCGTCTACGGTGAGAAGGTCGTTATGCGGCTCCTCGACAAGTCGAACGTGATGCTCGACCTCAAGGACCTGGGGTTCGCCGAGAAGGCGCTCAAGCGCTACCATCGCTCGTTCACCAAGCCGTACGGCGCCATCCTGGTCACCGGTCCGACCGGCTCGGGCAAGTCGACGACCCTGTACGCGACGCTCAACATCCTCAACTGTCCCGAGAAGAACGTGATCACGGTCGAGGACCCGGTGGAGTACCGGTTGGCCGGCATCAACCAGGTGCAGGTGAACCTGAAGGCCGGCATGACCTTCGCGGCGGCGTTGCGCTCGATCCTGCGTTGCGACCCTGACATCGTGATGATCGGCGAGATACGCGACCGCGAGACGGCGCTGATCGCCGTCGAGTCGGCGCTCACCGGCCACCTCGTCCTGAGTACCCTGCACACAAACGACGCGCCAGGCGCACTCTCACGCCTCACCGAGATGGGCATCGAACCGTTCCTTACCTCGTCGGCCGTGGACTGCGTCCTTGCCCAGCGCCTGGCGCGTCGCTTGTGCTGGCAGTGCAGGGAGCCCTACGAACCGACGCGGGAGATGCTCAAGAAGAACGATTTCCCGCCCGAGGTGGTCGACAGGGACGAGCTGCCGACGCTCTACCGCGCCAAGGGCTGCGCCCGCTGCAACAACTCCGGGTACAAGGGGCGTCTCGGTCTCTACGAGGTGATGATCGTCAGCGAGGCGATACGAAGGCTAACGGTCGAGCGCAAGAGTGCCGATGAAATAGGACGTGTCGCCGCGGCGGAGGGCATGAAGAGCCTTCGCGAAGACGGCATCGACAAAGTGCTGCAGGGGCTGACTTCGATCGAAGAGATCGCCCGAGTGATCGTGTAGCGGAGCCTGGCGGAGGACGATATGGACCTGGTCGACATCCTGTTGGAAGTGCTCGAACGAGACGCGAGCGACTTGCATCTCACGGTCGGTTCGCCGCCGATCATTCGCATCAACGCGCAGCTCGAGCGGCTCGACTACCCTCGTCTCAGCTCCAACGATACCCGCGAACTGATCTACAGCATCCTCTCGCAGGACCAGCGGCAACGGCTCGAGAACGAGTGGGAGATCGACTTCTCCTACTCGGTGCCCAGCAGGGCACGCTTCAGAGTCAACGCCTACTTCCAGCGCAACAGCCTGGGAGCCGCCTTCCGTCTCATCCCGATCTCGATCAAGAAGCTGGAAGAGCTCGGTCTGCCCAAGGCGCTCCACCAGCTCACCTCCAAACCGCGCGGGTTCGTCATCGTCACCGGTCCCACCGGCTCGGGCAAGTCGACCACACTGGCGGCGATGATCGATGAGATCAACGAGACGCGCGAAGAGCACATCATGACGATCGAAGACCCCATCGAGTTCCTCCACCGCCACAAGAAGTGCATGGTCAACCAACGTGAGGTGGGCGCCGACACGAAGTCGTTCAACCGCGCCCTCAAGTCGGTGCTGCGCCAGGACCCCGACATCATCCTCGTGGGCGAGATGCGCGACACCGAGACGATGGCCACCGCGCTGACGGCGGCCGAGACGGGCCACCTCGTGTTCGCGACGCTGCACACCCAGGACGCGCCGCAGACCATAGACCGCATCATCGACGTGTTCCCGCCCTACCAGCAGGACCAGATCCGCGTGCAGCTCTCGACGACGCTCATGGGCGTCTGCACGCAGCAGCTCCTGCAAACGAGGGATGGGCGCAACCGCATCGTCGCCTGTGAGCTGCTGATCCCGACGCCGGCGGTGCGCAACCTCATCCGCGAGGGCAAGACGCACCAGATCTACTCGGTCATGCAGACCGGCACCCAGCATGGGATGGTCACGATGGACGCGGCGCTGGCCGACCTCGTGCGCCGTGGGATGATCTCGCGCGAGCTCGCCGAGCGCCGCTCGAGCACGCCCGAAGACCTGCGTCGCCTCATGGGTACGGTCAGCGCGGTCTAGGTGTGACCGCGACGGCTGCGTCACGTAAAGGAATCCCCGGCCATGCCGACTATAGTCGCGAGGATGCCCCGTTCGCGGTGGCACCGGGAGTTGTATCGACCCTCGACCCTGCGGAGGTCCCATGGGCACGTTCGCCTATAAGGCACTCGACGCGAAAGGCGCGCAGGCGAATGGCACGCTCGATGGCGACACCAAAGCCGCCGTCGCGGCGGCGCTGCGCAACAAAGGCCTGACCGTCCTCAACATCGACGAGGTCAAGGGCGGCCTGCGCAGCAAGGACCTCTTCGAGTCGCTGCAGCGCGTCAAGCCGAAAGACCTCACCATCTTCTCGCGTCAGTTCGCGACGATGGTGAACTCCGGTCTCGCCATGCTGCGCTGCCTCTACATCCTCGAGGAGCAGACCGAGAACAAGAAGCTCGCCCGGGTCCTCACCCAGGTGCGGGCCGATGTCGAGGCCGGCATCAGTCTCTCCGACGCCCTGGCAAAGCACCCCGACGTCTTCAGCCGCTTGTACGTGAGCATGGTCCGCGCCGGCGAGGTCGGCGGCATCCTCGACGAGGTGTTGAACCGCCTCGCCACCCAGCTCGAGAAGGACGACAGCATCCGCCGCGCCGTCAAGGCGGCCATGGTCTACCCGCTCATGATCGGCAGCTTCGCCATCATCGTGCTGATGGGCATGGTCATGTTCCTCATCCCGATCTTCGCGAACATGTACAAGGATCTGGGCAACGCCAAGCTGCCCGCCCTGACGCGGTACATGATCACGGTGTCCGACGTCATCCGCGGCTACTGGTTCATAGTCTTTCCGGCGCTCATCGCCCTCATCTGGTTCTTGCGGCGACTCAAGAGGACGCCCAAGGGTCAGGCGGCGTGGGACCGCTTCAAGCTCAGGATCCCCATGGGCATCGGCGAGATCGTGCGCAAGATCGCCGTGGCGCGCTTCTCGCGTACCTTCGGCACCCTGGTCTCGAGCGGCGTGCCGATCCTGCAGGCGATCGAGATCACCGGCAAGACGGCCGGCAACACCGTGATCGAGGAGGCCATGGTCGGCGTGCAGGCCAACGTGAAGGAAGGCCAGACGATAGCCGCGCCGCTCGAGAAGGTCTCCGTCTTCCCGCCGATGGTCACGCAGATGATCGCCGTGGGCGAGGAGACGGGCTCTCTCGATCAGATGCTGCAGAAGATCGCCGACTTCTACGAAGACGAGGTCAACGCGGCGGTCAAGTCGTTGACGTCCATCCTCGAGCCGATCCTCATGCTCGGCGTAGGCGGCATCGTGGGCGTGGTCGTCATCTCGATGTACCTGCCCATCTTCAACATGATGAACATCGTGAAGTAGTGGCTTCACGCGGCCGGGCCACCGAACGGGATCAGGGCGCGTCGCTTCGTCGGAGTCGCGGAGGTCCGGGTGACCAACGAGCAGCTCGTAGCCGAGTACGCGGCATCGCGCAGTCCCCGGGTGCTCGACGAGCTCGTGCGCCGCAACCAGCGCCTGCTGCACCACCTCCTCAAGCGATTCGCATACGCCCAGGAGCCGTACGAGGACCTGCTTCAGGTAGCCAACCTGGGGTTGCTCAAGGCGGTGCAGCGCTTCGACCCTGCCAAAGGAAGGACCTTCTCCACCTACGCGGCAGCGCTGATCGAGGGCGAGATCCGCCACCATCTGCGTGATTCGCTGCTGCTGCGCCAGCCGCGCTGGGTGCGTAAGGTCTACGGGCAGATCAGCGAGGCGCAGACCGAGCTCACGCGCACCCTGCAGCGCACGCCGACGCTCAGAGAGCTCTCGGAGAGGCTGAACATCACCGAGCAGGGCATCATCGAGGTGCTCCAGCTCTACGCGCGCGTGGGCGCGCCCGGCGAGCCTCTCTCTGGGGAGGAGTTCAGCGCCGGCGCCGAGCGCGCCGCTGTGCACTCGCTGAGACTGCAGTCCTTCACGCTCCCCGTCGAGGACCGCATCACGCTCTACGACGCCCTCGACAAGCTGAGCGCCGTCGAGCGCAAGATCATCTACCTGCTCTTCTTCCGCGAGTTCACGCAGCAGGAGGTGGCCGCCGCTCCTCGGCCTCACCCAGAAGAAGGTCTCGCGCGAGTCGATCAAGGCTCTCGCCAGACTGAGGACCGTGCTGACCCGCAAAGTCATCTAGCTGAGCAAGCATCGTCACCTCGTCGTCCCGCGGGCCTTCTGGTCGGGGCGCACCCAGCGACCTATCCTGCGTGGGGAGACGTTTTCGGTTGGCGCTCTCTCGACCACTCCCGTCCTGTGAGAAACCGAACCCTGGCGCGGTCGCTCTCGTTACTGGCGTATCGCCGATCCTAAAGTCCGGTAGGCGAGAAACCGATACTAGGGATGCACTACCTGGTACGGGCCTCGAGTGACGAAAGTGTCTAGCGTTCCGGCACTGGGGCAGACTAGGGATGCAGGTGACAAAGGCAAACCACTTGTGAGAGTGGGGCGCAAAGCCACAGGGCTCTGTGAGTCGGCTGGGCTGCCGCCGCAGATGTATCGCACCGTCGAGTCTGTGGTTTGCCAGGAGAGCGCCACAGGCTTTGTTGTTGTGGCGCCTCCCTCGAGATTGAAGCGAGAGGAGGTGACTCAATCACATGAAGCGTTTCACAAAGCAGGAGGGCTTCACCCTCATCGAGCTGCTGATCGTGATCATCATCATCGGTATCCTCGCTGCGATCGCGATCCCCATGTTCCTCAACCAGAGGGACAAGGCCAAGAACTCGGCCGTCAAGGAGGGCGTCCACTCGCTCCAGGTCGGCGTGCAGAGCTACGCCGTCGACAACAGCGACGTGTATCCCAGCGGCCTGCGTCGCGCGGCCACTGGTCGGCCCAATGGTCGACAACTGGCCCAAGAACCCGTGGACCGGCGATGCCATGGCGGACGGCACCGCGAAGGGCAACTACACGTACACCACGACCGGCACCCCGCCGGACCACTTTCACGCTGATCGGCCATGTCTCGACCACGCCCACCGGCGACTTCACCGTTCCTTGATGCTCGGGCGACTCTGAGACCGGATGTCTCGCAGAGGGGCGGCTCCGTACGGCAGCCGCCCCCTGCTCGTCTGCTCAGTGTGCGCCCTCATGCAACTTCGACTCCTGCCGATACTAGTGCAACGGAACGGCGGCGACTCGGGCGGACGCGACAGAAGGGTCTTCAGATCCGCATACGCCAGGTCCGTCTACGCTCTGCGTCGCTAGGGCAGACTGACGATGAAGACGGCGCGTGCGGCAGGGGAGGTGATCATCGTGACAGACGACAAGCGCCAACGAGGGTTCACGCTCATCGAGCTCCTCATCGTCATCATCATCATCGGCATCCTGGCTGCGATCGCCATCCCGATGTTCATCAACCAGCGCGACAAGGCGAAGGACGCCGCGGTCAAGGGTGGCACGCACAACATCGAGCTCGGTATCGGCAGCTGGGCCGTCGACCACAACGACGTCTATCCTCCGGTGGCCGAGTTCGCAAGACGGATCCGGGGTCGGGTCGACCCCAGGTCGACCAGTGGCCCAACAACCCCTGGACGAGTGCGCCCATGGCGACGAACTCGACGCTGAGGGGCGACTGTGCACTACACGCCGCTGCCGGTCGGGGGACCCTACTCGCACTTCCAGCTCGTGGGCTACGGCACCAACGGCGCGATCATCACCGCCCCCTGACGGCATCCACCTGTTCTGACCGGGCGACCCGCTGCGCGGGTCGCCCCGCGTCGCTCTCGGGGCACCCTCCCGCCCAAGCGTCGATCTCGTGATCCCTCAAGGCCGGCCCCTCCCTCCTCGATAAGGGAACCGTTGCGGGCGGGTCCTGCCCGTACCTGGGAGCGGGGATGCGAAGATGAGCCAGCCAGCGGGTCTCGACCGGGTCGGCCTGATGGGCGACACCGGCCGCGAAGAACGTTCACGCACTCACCGGCAGGATCGAAACGGCGCTCGCGGTCGCGGCGAGCGGCGCCTCTGCAGGCGATCGTCTGGATGGCTCTCATCCAGGTCCTGTGGATCCGACAGCTGGGCTACGCGTTCCACAGTCTCTCCGACACGCTCGTCTACATCGACTACGCCAGTCGATGGACCGTGCTGCATCGCTTGCCCTACATCGACTTCAAGCTCGAGTACCCGCCGCTCGCGTTGCCGCTGTTGCTGCTGCCGCCGTCGACTCGGAGTGTCGCCGCCTACGAGCGCTGGTTCAGCGTCGAGATGATCGTGCTCAGCGTGATCACGGCGCTCGTGACCGCCATGCTGGCGGCGGCCTACTGGCGCCGGACGGGGCGGGTCCTGGCCGCCGGTCTCGCCTTCGCCGCTTGCACGCTGGCCGCCGGCGCCATCATCGCCAACCGCTACGACATCTCGGTCGCGCTTGTCGTGGCGGTGACGATGCTCCTGCTGGCGAGCCGCCGCTGGACGGCGGCCGGCGCCGTTTCGGGGCCGGCTTCGCCCTCAAGCTGACCCCGGTGGTGCTGCTTCCGCTGGCGCTGCTCGTGGCCGACCGGAAGCGTGCGCCGCACGTCGCTCTCGCCTTCGCCGTCGCGTCGGTGCTGCCGTTCGTGCCCTTCATCTTCAGCGGCCGCGACGGCCTCGTTGTACGTGTTCTCCTACCACGCCGCACGCCCGCTGCAGATCGAGAGTCTGCTCGCGACGCCCTATCTGCTCGGCCATCTCTTCGGGCGCGACGTGCCCCTCGTCGCTTCGTTCGGCTCGACCAACATCGCGGGCCGCGGGGCCGCCGCACTGGCTGCGCTGTCGCCGTGGCTCGCTCTTCTCGGCTGTGTTGCTGGTCTACGTCGTCGTCTGGCGGGTGCGCGCGAGGCTTCGCGCGCACCCGCCAGACGTGGCTTTCGCGGCGCTCGCAGTGGTCCTGGTCGCCGTCTCGCTCGGCAAGGTCCTCTCGCCGCAGTTCCTCATCTGGGTGTTGCCGCTGGTCGCGTTGGTCCTCGTGAGCGAAGAGACCGGGCGGCGCGTCGTGGGCGCGCTGTGCCTGGCAGCGGTCGCCCTGACCCAGGTCGAGTTCCCGCGCTACTACCACGCACTCGTGCGGCTCGAGGCCGCCCCCATCGTGATCGTCGCGATGAGGAACGGCCTCCTTCTGGCGGCGGCCATCCTCGCCGTGGTGATCCTGTTGAGAGGGGTCGCGGCGCGACCGGCGGGCTAGCGCCAGGCCGTGAACACCGTCAGGCGGTGGTAGTAGTCGAAGGCGACCGGCAGGCCGAGCAAGAAGGGGACGAGCGCGACGCAGACGCCGGCCACGGCCCCGCCGTAGATCCAGGTCGCGGCCGCGCGCGCCGGGGCGTAGCGGGCAAGCACGACAATGACCGTGACGGCGAGCCCGGCGCCGGCGGCCGCAGCCGCGATCGTCAACGGGAGCGAAGAGGACACGATCCGCCACGCGTGGGCGCTCGCCCAGAGCAGCGGATAGGCGAGCGCTCCGGCCGCTAGGCCCGCCAGGAACCAGCCCAGCACCGCGCGCCATGACTGGCGCTCGGCCTCCCGAGAGGTCGAGAGAGCAGCGGCGACTGAGACGGCGAGGAACGGCACGACCGGTGCCAAGTAGTAGATGTAGGTCTGGCGCGAGGTCGCCAAGCCAGGGGAGGTAGAGCGCGGCGACGACGAGAGGCAGGAGCGCGATGCGCAGATCACGCCGGCGCCACGCCCTCAGGACCAGGACGATCACACAGGGCAGTGACGCCCACCAGAGGAGCGGATTGCCGATGGCCAGCAGGCCCACGGTGCCGTGTGAGCTCTCGAACCACTTGTACCAGATCGGCGTGGCGTCGAAGATCCAGGTTTCGGGACGCGAGGCGAAGCTCAGGTCGCCGTGTACTCCCCAGCCGAAGGTCGCCATGTGGCGCTGCAAGCGTGAGCCACTGTCCGAGCGTGTGCCCGGCGATGAAGTAAGCGCCGTAGCTGAGCATGTAGACGGAGAGCGGCAGCACCGTCAGGGCGGCGACGGTCTGGAAGGAGTGGCGCCTCGGCCTCTCTGAGGGCGACAGGCGGCGCATGACGACGATGACGCAGACCGCGGCCAGGAGGGCAAGGACCCCGGACCACTTCGTCGCCACGGCGCAGCCCAGCGCCACTCCCGTCGCCACCAGCCAACCGCGGCTCCATCCGCTGCGCGCATAGGCGAGGGCGAGACAGATCGGAGAGCGTCGACCAGAGCGCGACCAGGACGTCGAGCACGCCGAGCCGCGACTCGATGATCAACAGCGTGTCGGAGGCGGCCAGCGCCGTGGCGAGCAGGGCCCATCGCCGGCTGAGGAAGAGCAAGCGCGCCAGGGGGTAGACGAGTGCGATCAAGGCGATGCCGGCGAGCGCCGGCATGAGGCGCCAGCCGAGTGGGCGGTCGCCGGCGAGGAGCATGCCCGCGGCGATCGTCAGCTTGCCGAGCTCTGGGTGAGCGGCCGACCGTTCGCTGCCGGGCCGCCACGGCTCCTTGCCCGTCGGTCCGATGTCGCCCTGCAGGATGGCTCGTGCGTCGTGGACGTAGTAGTACTCGTCGAACACGTACGTCGCGAAGCGCGAGAGATCGGCCAGCCGGACGGCGGCCGACAGCCCCAGGATGAGGGTCAGCACGACGACACGCTCGAGGCTGATGCTGGCGGGGATGCTCGTCGAGCGCGCGGCGAGCCTCTGGCTCGCCGCGCGCGTGTCGATGGCCGATGCGCTCACGACCGGTGACGGTGTCTTTGTGCCCAAGTCATGGCTCATTCATCGGCGGCTTGCGGCCGATGGATGACCACATCGTCGAGACACGATCGAGACGTGCTTGACGATCGTCATTCGGGAGAGCGCCGAAACGGCTACCGGCCTGTCCTCTAATGTCTAGTCTCGCCGTTGCCGATAGTGGCTACGATCCGTGAACGTCCGTCGTGGAGGGGAGGTGGCAGTACTGGTCGAGACAGCTAGGCCGCGCGAAGAGGCGACCGGAGCGCGGCGCTGCGCCTCGAGGGGCTGCGCAAGGTCGTCAAGACCGGGTTCTGGGCGCGCCGCGTCGAGATCCTGCGCGGCGTCGACCTGACCGTCGAGAGGGCGACGTGTTCGGCCTGCTGGGCCCCAACGGCGCCGGCAAGACGACCACGCTCAAGGTCGTGCTCGGCCTGATGCGGCCAGCACGGGTGGCGTCGAGCTCACCGTGCCCCGGGAGCAGATCGGCTACCTGCCGGAGAACCCCTACTTCTACGACTACCTCACCGGCGAGGAGTTCCTGCACTTCTCGGGCCGACTCTTCGAGCTGCCGGCCGGCGAGCGCGAGGCCAGGGTGCGCGCCTGCTCGGGGAGGTCGGCCTGGAGGACGCGGCCGGCGTGCAGCTGCGCAAGTACTCCAAGGGGATGCTGCAGCGCATCGGCATCGCCCAGGCGCTGATCAACGACCCCACGCTCGTGCTTCTCGACGAGCCGATGACCGGTCTCGACCCCATCGGCCGCGTCGAGGTGAAGTCGATCATCGAGGGGCTGCCGCGGCGCGGCAAGACGGTCCTCTTCAACTCGCACATCCTGTCCGACGTGGCCGAGCTCTGCACGCGCATCGCCATCATGAAGGCGACGGCGGGGTCGTCTGGGAGGGCCGCGTCGAGAGGCCGTCGCGAGTCGGGTGATCTGGAGCGTTCTTCGTGCGGCAGGTGAGCTCGTGAACAAGATGCTCACGATCGCCCTCAACACGTTCAAGGAGACGGTGCGCGACCGCATCCTGGCCGTGATCGTGCTGTTCGCCCTGGCATGATCGTCGGGAGCGTCTGGCTCGGGGCGACCTCAGCCTCGGCCAGGCGGAGCGCATGATGCGCGACTTCGGACTCGTCGCCGTGACGCTGTTCGGCCTCGTCGTGGCCGTGTTCGTGGCCGGCAGCCTGCTCCGCAAGGAGATCGACAAACGGACCGTCTTCGTGCTCTTCTCGAAGCCGGTCGGCCGCAGCGAGTTCATCGTCGGCAAGTTCCTCGGCCTCGCCCAGACCATGTTCGTGGTCGTCGCCGGGATGGGACTCTTCCTGTTCGTCACCGTCTGGCACGTGGCGTCACGTCGTCCTCGGGTCGATACTCCTTGCCGCCTTCTCGTGTTCGTGCAGCTCGTCGTGGTCGTCGCCATCACGATCTTCTTCTCGACGTTCGTCTCGGCCATCCTCGCCAGCGTGGTCGGCGTGTGCGTGTTCATCGCCGGTCAGCTGAGCCAGAACGTCCTGTCGCTGACCCGCCTCGGGCACAGCGGCTTTCTCAAGGCGGTCTCGTGGGTCGTGTTCGTCGCCGTGCCCAACCTGACGGCGGTCGACATCAAGGCCGCGGTGGCGGGCGAAGCAGTCTCGCGGCCAGCACGGTGGGGCGTGGGTCGGCTACCTGGCCGCCTACTGCGTCGTCTGTCTGGTGCTGGCCTCGTCTCGTCTTCCGGCGCAAGGAGTTCTGAGCCGTGGCCTCGCGCTGGCGGCGTTGGTGATCGTCTGCGCGTCGGCGTGGTCGCCTTCCAGGCGTCGAGGCCGGCGGCGTCGGGAGCGACGCCCACGTGTTCGTGCCGTCGCCTCGCTTCTTCGACATCTCGCCGCAGCTTCCGCAGCCGGTCGCCGACGCCTACTGGCTCTAGACGATCCAGTACTACGGCGAGCACGTGAACAGCGACCGCGGCTCGACTCGCTGCGGGCCTCCTCGATTTGGTCACGACTCTGAGCCCCCACTTCCGCCAGGCCTACTTCATCGGCTCGTTCGCGTTGCTCGACGCCGGCAGGGCCGACCTGGGTTACGAGCTGCTGAAGCGCGGCTACGCCGCGAACCCCGGCGACTGGCGCTTCCCCTTCTACCTGGGCTTCTTCGTCTACACGTTCGGCAGGAAGGAGCTGAAGGACCAGGTCGCCGCGCAGTACTATCAGCAGGCGGCGGCGCTGCCGGGGCATCTGCCTTCATGCCGCGGCTCGCGGCCGCCCTGCTGACGAAGTCGGGCACGACGCGAGAAGGCGATGCCATGTGGGCGAGCGTCTACGGGCAGGGCGACCTCTACTCTCGGCAGAAGGCCGTCGCCGCGCTCGTGGGCTTCTTGCCCAAGGACAAGACGGCGCGCATGAAGGCGGTGGCCTCCGTGAAGGACCTCATGTCGCCGCTGGACTTATCATCCGAGCTCGTTCACCGACCTGGGAGTCGGATCCTCGAGATCGCGGGGCAGGAGCTCGTTCGTGGCGATGGTGGGTGTCTTCGGTCTGCTGATAGGCAGCTTCCTGAACGCCTGCGCCTACCGCATCCCGCGCCACATCAGCATCGCCAAGGGACGCTCCTTCTGCCCGCACTGCCACGCGCAGATCCGCGCCTACGACAACGTCCCGGTCGTGAGCTGGATCCTGCTGCGCGGCCGCTGCCGTGACTGCGGTCGGCCGATCAGCCTGCGCTATCCCCTGGTCGAGGCGCTGACCGGAGGTCTCTTCGCCCTCGTCGCCGCCGTCGACGGTTTCTCCTGGCTCCTGGTGCCGCATCTGCTCTTCGTGGCCGCACTGATCCTCGTGGCCGAGATCGACCTCGAGGTGCGGCTCATCCCCGACGTGGTCATCCTGCCGGTGGCCGCCATCGGACTCGTGCTGATGATCGTGCTCGAGCCGGCCGAGTGGCTGCAATGGGTGGTCGCGGGGGTGGGCGCAGCGCTGTTCCTGTTGACGGCGGCGCTCGTCTACGAGAAGCTGCGCGGCATGACGGGCATGGGCATGGGCGACGTCAAGATGGCGCTGTGCATGGGGTTCTTCCTCGGCGCCGCGGTCGTCCCGGCGCTCTTCCTCGGGTTCGTGCTGGGCGCCGTGATCGGCGTGATCCTCATGGTGCGCGTCGGTGGTGACGGCAAGATGGCCATCCCCTTCGGGCCGTTCCTCGCCGCCGGCGCCATCATCGCCCTGTTCCTCGGGCAGCCCGCGATCGACCTCTATCTCAACAGCTTCCTGCGCTGAAAGTCGGCACGCCGAGCGCCCGGGGTGCGCTCGTCAACCGAGTTCGGCAAGCCGGGCTCGTCAGGCTGAGCCCTTCAGCCCAGACCCCTCAGCTGAGTCTCACGCGCTGAACCGGCCACGAGGCTTCGGCTTCTCGGGCGAGTGTCACCCGGTCCGCTGGCAAACGTCACCGGCTCGCGCGTCTCCTCCGCTGGCGGCCTCCCGTGTCGACCGCTATTCTGCGGGAGCAACTCTGCCTCTGGCAGTCCTCTCGCCCCCGACCGGGGCACAGTCTCCACGTCTGGTTCGCTGTTTCTTGGGGAGGTGTCCGTGCTCGCTCTGTCCTCGCTGCGCACGCCCTGGCCGTCCAGGCCGAGCAGTATGCGCTCGCGCGAGGCCAGCGGCAGCGCCGCCGGGATAGCGCGAGCGCGGGGCTTGCTTGGCGAGGCGCGCGCTGTGCGTGGTTCGTGCAGCCGGGCGGGCTTCACCGCTGTCGAGCTGATGGTCGTCCTCGCCGTGCTCGGCATCTTGGCCGCCGTGACGGTCCCTTCGGCGGCCCGCGTCCAGGCCGATGCGGCCGCCCGCGCGGCTGCGCAGCGTTTCGCGCTCGTGCTGCGCTCGGCCCAGGCGCGCGCCTGGGCCGACTGCCTGCCGGTCGAGGTGCGGCTCGACGCCGACGGCTCGTACGAGGTCGTCGAGCGCGCGCCGGCGGGTCCGCTGCTCCTCGAGCAGGGCTCCGCCGGCGCGCGCTCGACGACCAACTACCCGCTGGGCGGCGTCGAGTTCGGGCCGGCGGGCTGGCCCTGCTCTCTGGTCACGCACCTGCCGAGGGCCGGTTCGTTCGCCTTCCCCGGCGGGGCCCGGCCGCACTCCGTGACGTTGCAGATGGGTGGGCGCACGAGGTGGCAGTGAGCAGGCCGGTCCGAGGGCGTCGAGCGTCCGCCGCGTGCCGCCACGGCTTCACCCTCGTCGAGGTCGTGATAGCGGCGTCGTTGCTGCTTCTCACTGTGGTCTGCGCGACGCCCCTGCTCATCGGCAGCCAGCGCACTGCCGCGCGCGAGAGCCGCGCCACCGAGGCGCGAAGGCTGGCGCAGTCTACGGTCGAGCGGCTGCGGAGCCTGCCGTTCGGTCCGGGCGCAGACGGCGACGGCAGCCGAGCCCGACGGTTGCGTCGTTGCCGCTCTCTTCCCTCACGCAGATCAGGGTCGCAACGGCCCCGACGACTTTCGTCGTGCTCGCCGACGGTGGTCCGTGGCCCGCCGGGACCTTCGTGACCAGGCGCCGAGTCGGGGATCTACCTGGTCACGACCGAGAGCTCGCTTCGTCGCCGCGACGGCGGGCGGCTTCGCTGCCGTGTCCACGACGCGACTCGCGGGGTACGACTCGTCGACCGGCGACGAGCTGCCCTCCGGCGCACTGGTCGTGACGGTGCACGTCTCGTGGATCGAGCACGGGAACGAACGAGCGGTGACTCGGCACGACACCCTTCTTGACCAGTCGCGCGCAACGACCGAAGTCGCGCTCGCCGCGTCTACCCTGATGGCATCGGTCCGTCGTCTCTTCGTGCGGTCGCGCCGGACCTCTCGGCTGCGGCGGCGCGCCGTCGGGGTTCACGGCCATCGAGCTGCTCCTCGCGTGCGTCATCGGTGGCCTCGCGCTGGCGGCGGCGTGGTCATGGCTCTACTCGTCGGCCGCCGCCGGTGGTCGCGAACAACGCCGGCTCGAGGCCGAGACGTCGCTAGCCTTCGTCGAGCGCCTCACAGCGGCGGAGCTGAGACGAGCCGCGCTGTTCCTGGCCTCACCCGCGCCCGGCTGCTCTGAGCACAGCGTGTCGTTCGTCGTGGTCGACGACGACGGGACGCGCGGACACGGTCACCTACGTCTGGAACCCCGCGACGCGTGTCCTCTGGCGCAAGGCGTCGGGCAGTCACCTGGTGAGCGACGTGACGTCGTTCACGGTCAGCTACCTCGACGCCGCCGGCTCCGAGCTGGCGCCGCGGGCGGCTCCCTCTCTGCCTCGGAGCTGGCCCGCGTGCACGCTTTGCGACTGTCGCTGACTCTTTCGTGGGGAGTCGGTCAAGCGAAGGCCTCGTGGGACGTCACGCCCAGAGCCGAGCGCTGAACCGAGCGACTCTTCGCAGACGGCGCCGCGAGCCTTGCTGCGGCCCCGGCGAGCGCGCTTACGTCATGCTGGCCGCGCTCGTCATCGTCGCCTTGGCGTTCGTCGTCGTCGGAACGTGTCTGGCACTCGTCTCGTCGGCGACGCGCGTGCGCGCCGCCGACGAGACGAGTGCTCGCGCGCTTGCGCTCGCCGAGACCGGGCTCGCCGACGCGCGCGAGCGCGCCCGCTGGGGATGGGCCGGTCGTGGGGGGCTCGGCGTCGTCGAACGGCTCGGCGACGTGACCACCGCCGAGGGCGTCTACACGATCACGCTCGAGCGTATCCCCGAGCCCCTGCCTGCAGGGCCTACCGAGGCCGCGGTTGGGGTATCGAGCCCGAGCCCGGCGTCATCGCCGTCCGTGCTGGCGCCCGATCCCCCGGGAACGCGCTGGTACCGCGTCGAGGTCGAGGCGACGGCCGGACGCGCTCGTCACCAACTGCGCGCCCTCGTCGTTGTCTCGCCTACGGCGCTGCCTCGAGGTGTAGCCGTGGCTGGCGACCTCGAGGCTGCCGATCTCGTCACGGTCGCCGGCAGTGGGGTCTACGTGGCGGGGGATGTTCGCGGACGGGAGCACATCACGCTCGACTCTCCGACCGGGCTCGACGAGGCTCGTCCGGAGTCGTTTGCGAGCCCAGGGGTGCACGCCGGCGGAGGCATATTCGTCGGCGACGAGGAGGAGCACGCGGGCGGCGCGCCGCCCGCGTCCGACAGCGACCCGCACGCGGGCGGCGCGCCGCCCGATTCGACCTGGCGTCTGCCGGCGGCGGGCGTGCTGGGCGACCTCGCCACCCACGCCACGGGCACCGGTGCCGGTCTTCTCGGCGACGCGCTCCTGCTCGACGCGCTGCCGCCGGCGCCCGATGCCTCGAGCGCCGGCGGCAGCGCCGACGGTGTGATCATCGTCGTCCGCGCTCCTGCCTCAGCGGGCGGCATGCGGATCGAGGGCATGCGCCCTGCGCCGCCCGCCGCCTGTGCGCTCACGCTGGTAGTCGAGGGCGACGCGACGGTCACCGCGCCGGCCGCCATGAGCGGAGAGCTTGTAGTCACCGGCACGCTTTCTGTCGAGATGCCGCTTACGGTGTCGGGCTCCCTCGTGGCCGGCGCGCTCGCCGTCGCGTCGCCGCTGCACGTTGCCCTCGCGCCCGGGTGGGCGGAGCGGCCGGCGCCGGGGTCGCTGGCCACCACGGTGACCTGGTGGAGCGATGCGCCGCAGCCCTGAACGCACCCGCCGCGGGCCCAGGCCGACCGCTCGACCGAAGGGGCTAACAGCGCTTTGGAGCGAGCACCGTATCGGCGAGGTCGTGCGGTCGAGCCCATGCCTAAAGGAACGGCACGAACCTGCCGACAACCTCGCTGAAAGCCACGGCAAGCGGAGAGTGCAGCCATGGGGAAGAGCGCATTGCGCATAGGCCTCGATCTCGAGCAATCCTCGATCGCGGCCGTCCAGATCAAAAGCAACAAGCAGAGCCAGGTCCTCACCGGCGCGGCGGTGAGGGCGCTCCCGGAGGGGCTCGTGTTCGAGGGCGAGGTCGTCGATGCCGACGGCTTGGCCGCCGAGCTCAAGTCGTTCTGGAAAGAGGCCAAGCTCACCGGGCGCCGCGTGAACCTCGGCTTGGCCAACCAGAAGATCGTGGTCCGCACCATGGAGTTCCCGCCCATCGACCAGAGCGAGCTGCGGGCCGCGATCGAGTTCCAGGCCCAGGAGCACATCCCGATCCCCGTTGAGGAGGCTGTGCTCGACTACCAGGTCCTCGCCACCTACGACGGCGAAGACGGCGCACCACGCCAAAAGGTGCTGCTCGTCGCGGCGCAAAAGGACATGGTGCGCCAGTTCGTCGAGGTGGCCAAGAAGGCCGGCCTCAGCGTCGAGGGCATCGACCTGCAGGCGTTCGCTCTCGCCCGGGCGCTCGCGCCCAAGGCCAGCTTCCTCGGCGACGGCGAGAGCGCGAACGGCGACGGGACGGTGGCCCTGGCCAATATCGGCTCCGGGCTGACCAATCTCATCGTCAGCGTCAACGGGATCCCCCAGTTCACGCGCGTCATCAATGTCGGCAGCGACACGCTGGTAACGGCGTTGATGACCAATCGCGGGATCGAGCGGGCCGAGGCCGATCGCCTGCGCATGCAGGTCGGTCTCACCGGCGACGGCGAAGATGACACCTCGGAGCTCACGGTCGAGACGGTGAGCGAGATCCACCAGGTGCTCGACCAGTCGAGCGAGGCGTTCGCCGACGAGATCCGCCGTTCGGTCGACTACTACCACACGCAGGAGCACGACGGTTCGATCAGTAAGCTCGTGCTCAGCGGCGATGGCTCCTTGACGCGCAACATCGCCGCCTACCTGTCGCAGGCGCTGCATCTGCCGGTGGAGACCGGCAACCCTCTGCAAGAGGTAGGCGAGAACAAGTCGAAGCTCTCAGAGGCAGAGCTCGAGGCAGTGGCCCCCCGGCTCACGATCGCCATCGGGCTGGCGTTGGACGACGAGGAGTAGGGCGATGAAACGCATCAACCTGCTGCCGCCGGGAGAACGGGACAAAGCCTCACGCGAACAGGGCTTGGCCTACGCCCTTCTGGGCCTGGTCGTCCTGGTCGTCGCGCTAGGGGCCGTGTACCTGATGCTCAACAGGCAGGTGGCCACCAAACAGGACCAGGTGAACGATCTGCAGGCGCAGATCCAGCAGGTCACCGCACAGGTCGACGCGCTCAGGTGGGCCGAGGTCCTGCAGCAGCAGCGCGTCAGCATGATGACCACGGCCACGCAGCTCCTCGCCTCCCGTGTCGACTGGTCGAACATCCTCGAAGAGCTGAGCCTCGTCATCCCCGACCAGGTGGTACTCACCGACCTCACGGCCCAGGTGCCGCAGACGATGCAGCCGACAGTAGGGGGCGCCGCTGCCAGCACCGCTGCCAGCACCGGCCAGACATCGGGGGCTGACCTCACGCTGTCCGGTCGAGCCGACAACCACGTGAGCGTCGCCAGCTTCATGACTCGTCTGGGCCTGATGCCGCAGCTCGCCAACGTGCAGCTGATGAGTTCGACCGAGAGCGAAAACGGCGACTACGTGGACTATGTGATCACGGCTAGCCTGCGGCACTTCGCCCAGCAGCCGCCCGTGGCCCAGCCGGCCACGACGATGACGAGTGCGGGAGGTGCCCAGTGAAAGCCCGCGGCAAGGAGATCTTCATCATCGCCGGCGTCATCGCTGCCGTAGTCTGCGCCGCGTGGTACTTCCTGTTCCTTAGCCCGACGCGGACGAAGCTCAACGACCTGGGCGCCCAGGTGACCCAGGCGGAACAGACGCTGAGGGGTGCAAGGCAGGATCTCCTCCGCCTACAGGCCTACGCGAAGGCCGCTCCGCAGACTAAGGCCGATCTGGTGCGCCTCAACAAGATCCTGCCGTCCGACCTCAACGGCATGCCGTCGGCCATCATCGAACTCAACAAGACGGTCACGGAGTCCGGCCTCGGATTCGTCTCGATCAAGCCCGGCGCGCCGACTACCGGCACACCGTTTTCCGTGCAGGCGGCCGATCTAGGGTTCACGGCGGGCTACTTCGACTTCGAGGACTTCCTTTACAGGCTTGAAGGATACGTCGAGTACCGCAACGCTAACTTCCTCGTCAGCGGCCGTCTCTTCGAAGTCAGCAAGATCCAGATGAGCAAGATGAGCGACAGCTCCGACTTGACAGTCACCGTCACCCTCAACGGCTACCAGTGGAACGGCACACCGGCGAGCAGCGGGACCACCGCTCCGACCGGCACGGGTACCGCCACGGCCGCGACCTCGTCAGCAGCGAGCACGGTAGGTGCACCATGAGACTCTCTCGACGCTCACTGTTCATCTTCGTCCTCGTGGCCGTCATCGGCGCCTCGCTGGCCGTGGTCGTGGTAAGCGGCGGCAAGGGCGGAGCGACGACGACGATGGGCTTCTACGGCGACGGCACCCAGGGATCCTCGGTGCTCGCCAGCGACAACGGCACCGACACGCAGGCTACCGACTCGTTCGCGGCGGACCCCGCCCAGGAGGAGCCCGTCCTCGACAAGTTCCACAGCAAAGACCCGTTCCGCACCGTCTACAGCGACAGCGCGAGCGGCGGGACGAGCGGCACGGTCGCAGCGCCGACCGGCGGGGGCACGGCCCAACAGCCCACCTCGGCCGACGTGCGCATCAACGGCACCAACTACGCGGCGGTCAAGGTGAACGACAAGGTCCCGAGCGGGGATCCGAAGTTCATCGTGACGGGCATCACGTCCTCGGGTGTCACGTTCAGCCTGGTCGAAGGCAACCAGTTCGAGGACGGCAGCACCTCGGTCACCGTCGCCGAAGGCCAGGTGGTCGCGGTCAAGGACCAGACGAGCGGCAAGTCGTTCACGCTGGGAGTCGTGAAGCTCAACTACGCCGGGACGAGCGGTGGTTCGGGCTCTGGTTCCGGCTCCGGCTCCGGCTCCAGCGTCAGTCAGGCCGGGCACTCGATCAAGGTGCTCAGCATCGACAGCCAGAACGGCGTCGCGCGTGTGACGCTGGTCGTCGACAGCGTGACGTACGCCGACAAGAAGGTCGGCGCCACGTTCTCGACCGGCTGGGGTCAGATCAAGATCGTGAGCATCAATGCCTCGGCTCAGACCGTCGTCATCCTTCAGGGCGACGAGCAGCTCACCCTGCAGGCGGGTCAGTCGTTCGCGAAGTAGCCCCTGGCGACAGTCAAGAAGCACGCGAGGGGCGGCCCGAGAGGCCGCCCCTCGCGTATGTGTCTGCGGCGCCTCATCGTATAAGGTACGGCCATGACGGCGCTCCGCTACCTCACCGCCGGCGAGTCTCACGGTCCGCAGCTCACCGCGATCGTGGAGGGGTGTCCGTCGCGCCTGCCCCTGCGCGCCGACGACGTCGACCGCGACCTCGCGCGTCGACAGCTCGGCTACGGCCGCGGTGAGCGGCAGGCGATCGAGCGCGACCAGGTACGCATCGTCTCGGGTGTCCGCTACGGACGCACGACGGGCGCCCCCGTGACTTTCGTGGTGGAGAACCGCGATCACGCCAACTGGGGAGACAAGCTGGCCGTCGAGGAACCCGCGGTCCGCGCCGAGGTCCTGCGCGCGCCGCGGCCCGGTCATGCCGACCTGGGGGGAGCCCTCGTGTACGGCCTCGACGACCTGCGCGACGTGATCGAGCGCGCCAGCGCGCGCGAGACGGCGGCGCGCGTGGCCGTGGGGGCGCTCGCCAAGAGGCTGCTGGCCGAGATCGGCTGTCGCGTGGCGGGCCACGTCGTCGCCATCGGAGCCGTACGCTCGACCGTAGCGATCGGCGAGGACGTCGCGATCGAAGAGGTCACGCGGGCCGAGGACGACGCCGTCCGCTGCCTCGACCCAGAGGCGAGCCGGGCGATGCGCGCCGCCATCGACGACGCCCGGGAGCGTGGCGACACGCTCGGCGGCGTCGTCGAGGTCGTCGCCGTGGGCTACCCGCCGGGCGTGGGCAGCTACGCGCAGGCGGACCGCCGCCTGGGCGGCAAGCTGGCCGCGGCGCTCATGAGCATCAACGCCATCAAGGGTGTCGAGGTCGGGCTCGGGTTCGCCGCGGCCGCGACGCCGGGGTCCGCCTACCAGGATGAGATCCTCTACTCCGAGGAGCGCGGCTACTACCGCGAGACGAACCGGGCCGGCGGCATCGAGGGCGGCATCTCCACGGGGGCGCCGATCGTCGTCAGGGCGGCGATGAAGCCCATCTCGACGCTCATGAAGCCTCTGCGCACGGTGGAGCTCGGCACGCATCGTCCGGTCGAAGCGCACGTGGAACGCAGCGACGTCTGCGCGGTGCCCGCGGCGGGTGTCGTTGCCGAGGCCGCTGTGGCGTTCGCCCTGGCCGCGGCGGCGCTGGAGCGCTTCGGCGGCGAGAGCGTCGATGAGCTCGTCGCCGCGGTGGATGCCTGCCGCGAACGCGCGCGCACGTTGTGAGGCTGGATCGATGAGCGACGACGCCGTGCCGACGGGGGATGTCGGCTCCAGCGCCGGCTCGGGTCGCTCCGTGAGCGTGGCGCTCATCGGCTTCATGGGTGCCGGCAAGAGCGCCGTGGGCAGACTGCTCGCGCGCCGCCTCGGAGTGCCCTTCAGCGACACCGACGAGCTCGTCGAGCGTCGCCACGGCCCCATCGCCGCCCTCTTCGTCACACGCGGCGAGGCGACGTTCCGTGAGCTCGAGCGGGAGATCGTCCTCGTGGAGCTGGCACGCGCTGCCGAGGCCGCCGGGGTGGTCTCACTGGGGGGCGGCGCGGTGACGGACGGCGACGTGCGCGAGGCGCTGACGCGCCTCGCGCACGTCGCCTGGCTCGACGCGCCGCCGCAGGTACTCTTCGGGCGCGCCAACGGCAGCGAGCGGCCCCTGGCGCGCGACCAGGCGTCGTTCGTCGCCCTCTACGAGCGCCGTCGGCCTCTCTACGAGGCTTGCGCGACGGTGCGAGTGGTCAATGACGGACGGCGCCCCGCCGACGAGGTCGCGACCGAGCTGGCCGAGGCGGTGGCGTGATGCGCAGCGTCGTCGCGACGACGAGTCAGGGCGAGTATGAGATCGCCGTCGGCCCGGGCCTCCTGGGCTCGCTGGGCGTGCGCCTCGCAGACCTCGTGGAGCCGGCGCGCGCCGTGGTCGTGACCGATGAGAACGTCGCGCCGCTGTACCTGGAACCATCGCGCGCGGCGCTTGCAGGCGCCGGGTTCGAGGTCTCCCACCTCGTCCTGCCGGCCGGCGAGCGGCAGAAGACGCTCGAGCGGGCGCAGGAGATCTACGGCGTGCTCTACGAGCGCGGTCTGCAGCGCAGTGACGTGATCGTCGCCCTGGGCGGCGGCGTCATCGGCGATCTGGCGGGCTTCGTCGCGGCGACGTTCCTGCGCGGCGTGCGCCTCGCGCAGGCGCCGACCACGCTGCTGGCCCAGGTCGACGCCGCCATCGGCGGCAAGGTGGCGGTCGACTTCCGCGCCGGCAAGAACTACATCGGCACCTTCTATCAGCCGCGGATGGTCGTGGCCGATCTCGAGACGCTCGTCACACTGCCCGAGCGTGAGGTCCGCAACGGCTGGGCCGAGGTCGTCAAGTACGCCTTCCTGGTGGGCGACGACCTCCTCGCCGCCGTGAGCGCAGCTCTCGCGGCGGGAGGTCCTGCCGGGCGAGGAGGTCGTCGCCCGCTGCGCGGCCGAGAAGGTCGCCGTCGTCGAGCGCGACGAGCGCGAGGAGACGGGGGAGAGGGCCCTCCTCAACCTCGGCCACACCGTCGGCCACGCCGTCGAGGCGGCGGGATCGTTCGCCGGCTACTCGCACGGTGAGGCGGTCGGGCTGGGTCTGCGCGCTGTGCTGTGGCTCTCGCAGCGCCTCAGCGGCCTGGCCGAAGAGGAGGCTGCGGCGGGCCAGGCGCTCCTGAGCGCCGCGGGCCTGCCCGAGCACCTCGAGGGAGTCGATCCGGCCGCAGCGGCGGCTCTCACGGCGCGCGACAAGAAGGCCGATCGGCGGGGCACGCGCTACGTGCTGCTGCACGGTTTCGGACGGCCGCTCGCGGGCTGCGAGGTCGCCCCAGAGCTCGAGGCGGAGGCGCTCAGATGGCTGGCGGCGAGATGAAGGAGCTCTGGCTTCTGCACGGGGTGAACCTCGACATGCTCGGCGCTCGGCCGGCCGAGCACTACGGAGCCCTCACGCTGGCCGAGCTGGAGGAGCGCGTCGTCGGCCGTGGCGCCGAGCGCGGCTTCACCGTGCGCTGCTTTCAGACGAATCACGAGGGCGAGCTCGTAGAGAAGCTCCACGAGCTCGCCCTCGCGCCCCCTACTGCGATCGTCATCAACCCCGGCGCCTGGACGCACTACAGCTACGCGATCCGCGACGCCCTCGAGCTCGTCGCGGCGCCGGTGGCCGAGGTGCACCTGTCGGCTGTCGACGAGCGCGAGGAGTGGCGCAGGCGCTCGGTCATCGCCGACCTGGCGACGGTGCGTGTGAGCGGCAAGGGGGTAGACGGGTACCTTGAGGCCGTCGACGCCCTTGCGGCGGCCGCGGGCGTCGGCTGAGGCGCGCCGACCGAAGAGGGCGCTCGCTGAGATGGCTCGCGATACCGGCGGTCGGTGACGACCCCGCGCCCGAGACGAGGGCGGAGACCAGGATGCGGCGAACCAGTGCGCGCACGAGACGGAGGTGAGCGGACGGTGAACGGGCGAGAGGCGCGGCGAGTGGGAGCGCAGACCACCCGGGCTGGGGCTGGAGATCCAGGCCGACCGAAGGCGGCGCGACCGGCGAAGACGGCGGCGCCACCCGCGACGGATCGGCTCGGCCGTCTGCGCGACCTCCTGGACGCGCGCGGTCTCGACGCCGTGCTCGTCAGCGATTCGACCGACGTGCGCTACCTCTCGGGCTTTCGCGGTGAGGACACGACACTGGTCGTCGGCCGTGACGCGGCCTTGATCTGCACCGACTCGCGCTTCTGGGAACAGGTGCGCGAGGAGGTCGCCGGTTTCGAGCTCGTCGCGGTCGTCGGCGGCGACCTCATCGCCGAGACTGCGACGGTGGCCGACGTGCGCCTCGGTGGCGCCCTCGGTTACCAGGGGGCGCACCTGAGCCACGCCGCCTATCGGGTCCTGCGCCGTCGCCATACGGGCCGGCTGCGTGACGTGGGCGATCGCGTGACGCGCCTGCGAGCCGTCAAAGACGACACGGAGCTGGCAGCGATGCGCCGCGCCGCCGCGGTGACCGATGAGGCGTTGCGCCTGGTCGTCGGCCGCGGCCTCGTGGGACGCGCCGAGGTAGACGTCGCCTGGGACCTGCGCGCCGAGTACCACCGCCTGGGCGCCGAGGGCGAGGCGTTTCCGGCGATCGTCGCCGCCGGCGCGCACGGGGCGCAGGGGCACGCCATCCCCGGTGAGCGCGCGATCGCCGCGGGGGAGCTGGTGGTCATCGACACCGGGGCGCGTGTGGACGGCTACTGCAGCGACATCACGCGCACATTCGCGACCGGTGAAATGGCGCCGGAGCTGCGCCGGGTCTACGAAGTCGTCCTCGCGGCGCAGCTCGCCGGCCTCGCAGCGGTGCGTCCCGGCGCCCACGGTCGTCACGACGTGGACGCGGCCAGCAGGGCGGTGATCGAGGCGTCCGGCTACGGCGAGCGTTTCGGGCACGGCACCGGACACGGGGTGGGTCTCGAGGTCCACGAGGCGCCGGGCCTCGGCCGCACGCGCGGCAACGCGCTTGCCGCCGGCATGGTCTGCACCGTCGAGCCGGGCGTGTACCTTGAGGGTCTTGCCGGGGTGCGTATCGAGGACACCGTCGTCGTGACCGACGACGGCTACGAGGTCTTGACGCGCTTTCCCAAGGAGTTGCAGGTCGTTCGCTGAGACGATTCGGGGCCGCGGTCTCTCGTGCGACGAGGCGCGGGACCGAGGTCGCCCCAGACGACTCGCGTGCCGTGATGCGCGAGTTGCCATCCTGTATCATGATGCGACCATCGCGGCCTCCGGACGGCCGAGGGCGCCCCGGCGAGCCACAGCATCGAGACAAGGGAACGCATGGCGGACGTAGTCTCCACCAACCAGTTCAAGAACGGGATAGCCATCGAGATCGAGGGGGAGAACTTCACCATCGTCGAGTTCCAGCACGTCAAGCCCGGCAAAGGCGGCGCCTTCGTGCGCACGAGGGTGAAGAACATCGCCACGGGGGCGGTGCTCGACCGGACCTTTCGCGCCGGTGAGAAGTTCAGCCGTGTGCACACCCAGTCGCGGCGCATGCAGTATCTCTACTCGACCGAGGACGAGGTCGTGCTGATGAACAACGAGACCTACGAGCAAGTGTCGGTGCGTCCGGAGATGGCCAGAGAGGCACTGCGCTGGGTGGTCGAGAACGGCGAGGTCGAGCTGCTCTCCATCAATGGGGTCCCGTCCTCGGTCGAGCCGCCGACCTTCGTGGAGCTCACCATCACGCACGCCGAGCCGGGATTGCGCGGCGACACGGCTCAGGGCGGTTCGAAGCCCGCCACACTCGAGACCGGCGTCGTCGTGCAGGTGCCGCTGTTCATCGACCAGGGCGAGCGCATCAAAGTCGACACGCGCACCGCCGAGTACCTGAGCCGGGTCTAGGGGACGGCGAGGCACAGGAGCGGCGGCGAGCCGGGAGCAGAGGACCTGTAGTGCGAGCGAGACGAGTCAGGATCACCGACACCACGCTCCGCGATGCGCACCAGTCGCTGTGGGCGACGCGCATGCGCACATCGGAGATGATCCCCATCCTCGAGACCATCGACGAGGTGGGCTTCCACTCGGTGGAGTGCTGGGGCGGCGCCACCTTCGACGCCTGCCTGCGCTACCTCGACGAGGACCCCTGGGAGCGCTTGCGCGTCATCCGTAGGCACATCTCGCGGACGCCGCTCCAGATGCTCCTGCGCGGGCAGAATCTTGTCGGCTACCGCCACTACGGCGACGATATCGTGCGCCGCTTCGTCTACAAGGCCGCCGAGAACGGCATCGACATCTTCCGCGTCTTCGACGCGCTGAACGACATCCGCAACCACGAGGTGGCGGCCCAGGCCATCAAGGAGACGGGCAAGCACTACCAGGCGGCGGTCGTCTACACCATCTCTCCCGTGCACTCGCTCGACCACTACGTCGAGGTCGCTCACCAGCTCGTCGACATGGGCGCCGACTCGGTCTGCATCAAGGACATGGCCGCCCTGCTCAGTCCGTTCTACGCCGAGCAGCTCATCACGCGACTCAAGGCCGAGATCAACGTGCCCCTCCAGCTCCACTGCCACTACATCGGCGGCCTGGCCCCGATGACGTACTTGAAGGGCATCGAAGCTGGCGTCGACGTGATCGACACGGCGTCGACCCCGCTCGCCTTCGGCAACTCGCAGCCGGCTACGGAGATGGTCGTCACCTCGCTCATCGGCACGCCGTACGACACGGAGCTCGACCTCGACAAGCTGTTCGAGGTCGCGAAGTACTTCGACAGGGTGCGCCAGGACGACGGCTTCACGCGCGGAGTGACCTCACTCACGCACATGCAGGTCTACTCGCACCAGGTCCCCGGCGGCATGATCTCGAACCTCGAGAGCCAGCTGCGCGAGCAGGGCGCGCTCGACCGTCTGACCGAAGTGCTCGAGGAGATCCCCATCGTGCGTGCCGAGGTGGGCTTCCCGCCCCTGGTCACGCCCATGTCGCAGATCGTCGGCACCCAGGCGGTCCTCAACGTGCTCTCCGGCAAGCGCTGGCACATCGTCCCCGACGAGATGAAGGCGTACTTGCGGGGGCGCTACGGCAGCGCCCCGGGGCCGCTGTCGCCCGAGATCGTCGAAAGGGTCCTCGGCGACGAGCAGCCGATACACGTGCGCCCCGGAGCGCTCATCACCGAGACCCTCGAAGGCTACGCCCTCGAGATCGGGGATCTGGCACGCTCGGAGGAGGATGTGCTCAGCTACGCCCTCTTTCCGCAGACGGCGCGCACCTATCTCGAGAAGCACCACCTGGGACCCGAATCGGACGTCTTCGGCACGCATGAGGTGCACTACCTGACCTCGCAGATCCAGACGGCCGTGAGCTCCGGCGCCGAGGACCGCGTGCGCCAGATCCTCTCGATGGTCGAGGCGAGCAGCGTCGACGAGGTGGTCATCGAGGAGGGCGACCTACGAGTGACGGTGAAGAAGGCCACGCCCGAGGCGCCGCCGGCGGGCGCCGCTTCGTCGTCGGCAGTGCCCGTGTCTGGGACGGCTGCGCCGTCGGCCGACGACTCGAACGGCTACCATGCGGTACGCTCCCCGATGGTGGCCACCTTCTACCGCTCGCCTTCACCGTCGGCGCCTCCGTTCGTCGAGGTCGGCGACACCGTGGTGGTGGGGCAGACGCTGTGCATCCTCGAAGCCATGAAGCTCATGAACGAGCTGAGCGCCGAGGTCGAGGGCGTGATCCGCGAGATCGCCGTCGAGAACGGCCAGCCGGTCGAGTACGGGCAGGTCCTGCTCACCATCGAACCGCTCTGACGGCGGGGATCGCGAAGCTGTGACGACCGCGCGTCCCAGCCGCAAGCAAGCCCGGCGGGACGCCCTCTTTGTGCTCTACCAGCTCGAGGTGACGCCGCTCCCGGTGCGGACGCTGCTCGACAACGTGAAGCTCAGCGAAGGCTACGAGGCCGACGAGTTCACCCGAGGCCTCGTCGAGGGGGTGCTGGCCCAGCGGGAGGAGCTCGACGCCGTCCTCGAGAGTCACAGTCGCGACTGGTCGCTGGCGCGCATGGCGCCGCTGGAGCGCAACGTCCTGCGCCTGGCGCTCTATGAGCTGCGCAGCGGCGTCACGCCGCCCGAGGTGGCCATCGACGAAGCCGTGCGGCTGGCCAAGCGTTATGCGACCGACGAGGCGGGGGCGCTGGTGAACGGCATCCTCGGCGGCGTCGCGCGCGAAGAGGCAGAAGGGCCGAGGGAGTGAGGCGCGGAGTGAGCGAGCGGCAGACGAGAGCCGAGGCGCTCGCTCGCGTGCGCGAGATCGCCCAACAGCTGCGCGAGCTCGAGGCGCGAGCGGCGGCGGCTTCGTCCGCCGAGGTCGAGCTGAGCCTGCTCGAGCGAGCCGCCGAGCTCGCCGACGAGGCGGCGCGCCTGCTCGAGGGAGCCGCGGGAGGGCCTTCGTGAGCGACATCGCCGAGCCGGCGGACGGCAAGCGGGAGAGCCACGACTCGCAGGCCGAGGGGGAGCCCGCCTACCCCGAGGCGCTACGTGGCCTGGTCGAGCGCTACCTGCAGACGGTCGACTTCGCGGCGGTGGGGCGCGCCGGGCGGCTGGTCGAGGCCATGCGCTACTCGCTGCTTGCGGGCGGCAAACGAATCCGGCCGGTGCTCACGCTGGCGGTCGGCGAGAGCCTCGACCGGCCGCCCGAGCGCCTACTGCCCACGGCGGCCGCCCTCGAGCTCATCCACACCTACTCGCTGATCCACGACGATCTGCCGGCCATAGACGACGACGAGCTGCGTCGCGGCGTGCCCACCTGTCACGTGGTCTACGGCGAGGATATCGCCATCCTCGCCGGCGACGGTCTCTTCGCCGAGGCCTTCCGGCTGATCATCGAGCGCCAGGCCGCGCCAGTGGAGACCGTGCTCGCCGTGCTGGGCGAGATCGTACGTGCAACGGGTGTGCAGGGCATGGTCGGCGGCCAGTACATGGACGTCACGGCCGAAGCGGGGCGCGACGACGACTTGCGTCTGCTGCACACGCTCAAGACGGGCCGGCTCATCGAAGCGGCTGTGGTGGCCGGCGCGCTCCTCTCGGAGGTCGACGCCGGGGAGTCGCTGGCGCCGTACCGCGGCTTCGCGCGCGAGATCGGGCTGCTCTTCCAGATCGTCGACGACATCCTCGACGTGAAAGGCGAGGACGAGGCTCTGGGCAAACCGACCGGCTCCGACGAGCGCCTGGCGAAGCTGACCTATGTGTCGCGTCACGGCGTCGAGGGCGCGCAGGCGCTCGCCGGCGAGTGCTACGCGCGCGCCGACGAGCGCCTGCGCGCCCTCCCGGGGCGCACCGACAGCCTCGCTGCCGTCACCGAGTACATCTACCGGCGCGAGCGCTGAGAGCTGCGCCGCCGGACGCAGGGCGGCCGCCGGCCGTCGCGGTCGGCGACCATCTCTCGTTAGGCTCAATCGGCGGCGGTGAACGTCAGCGAGTCCTTGCCGTCGGCGTCCTTGAGCACCAGCGTGTCGCCCCTGACCGCATAGGATCTGGCCGCTTCGAGGCGGCGCACATAGGCCTGTTCGGCCTTCATCGCCGCCTCCGATCCGGCCATCATGGTGCTGGCGATCGGCCCCGCCGTGAAGGCGCCGCTGCCGTCGCGCTCGTAGGGTCCGGAGTAGCTGTTGACACCGCTGTTGCCCGAGACCGTGGATGCGTCGAACGCGGCGCTGATCGTGACGTCCGCCGGCCACGAGAAGCTCTCCGACCACCCCGTGAGCTTCCAGCTCGTGCCCTTCAACGCCGCCTGCTCCTCTTTCGAGCACGCGGAGACGACGATCATCGCGATCACCGCCGTGGCCACGCAGGTCGCGAGAACGACGGTCCTATTCGTATTCATGCATCCCCCTGTCGTTTGCACCTGCCGCCACGGCCCGCCAACGGGCCGGCGAGACCCGATGCTATACTCCCCCGAGCATGAGCGTCCTGCCTACGATCTCCTCGCCGCGCGATCTGCACCGCCTCTCGGAGCGCGAGCTCGCTCTGCTCTGTGACGAGATCCGCGAGCTCATCGTCTCGTGCGTCAGCGAGACGGGCGGTCACCTCGCCGCGAGCCTGGGGGTCGTCGAGCTCACCGTCGCCCTGCACAGCGTCCTGGAAAGCCCTCGCGACAAGATCGTCTGGGATGTGGGGCACCAGACCTACGCCCACAAGATCCTCACCGGGCGTGCCGAGCAGTTCCACACCATCCGCCAGCACGGGGGCCTGTCCGGCTTCCCGTCCCGGCGGGAGTCCGAACACGACATCGTCGGCACCGGTCACGCCTCGACGTCGATAGCCTACGGGCTGGGCATCGTCGAGGCTGCGAGGCTGGCCCGGGAACGCCGCGGGCACGTCGTATGCGTGCTCGGAGACGGGGCGCTGACGGGCGGCGTCGCCTTCGAGGCGCTGAACCAGGCCGGCCACCTAAAGACGCCGCTCGTCGTGGTGCTCAACGACAACGAGATGTCGATCAAGCCCAACGTCGGCGCCATGCAGCTCTATCTCAACCGGCTGCGCCTCGACCCGGCTCTGACGAAGATCCGCGAGGAGATGGAACGCAGCATCGCGCGTCTGCCGGCCATCGGCGCGCGCGCCTACAGTCTCGGCAAGGACGTCAAGGAGAGCATGAAAGCGCTCATCGTCCCGGGCATGCTCTTCGAGGAAATGGGCTTCGCCTACATCGGGGTCGTCGACGGACACGACCTGCGCGCGCTGCGTGAGAGCATCCGGCAGGCGATCGACACCGAGCGTCCGGTGCTGGTGCACGTCAAGACGGTCAAAGGTAAGGGCTACAGTCCGGCCGAACGGCGTCCGAGCGAGTTCCACGGCACGGGACCCTTCTTCGTGGGCAACGGTGAGACGAAGAGCCGCGATGCCGGCACCACCTACACGCAGGCCTTCGGAGAGGCTCTGCTGCGCGAGGCGCGCGAGGATGTGCGTATCGTCGCCATCACGGCGGCCATGGCACAGGGCACAGGGCTCGACCGGTTCGAGGCCGAGCTCCCGGATCGTTTCTACGACGTCGGCATCGCCGAGGAGCACGCCGTCGTCTTCGCCGGCGGTCTCGCCTTGGCCGGTATGAAGCCGGTCGTCGCCGTCTACTCCACGTTCCTGCAGCGCGCCTTCGACATGCTGATCCAGGACGTCGGCCTGCAAGGTCTGCCGGTGGTCTTCGCCGTCGACCGCGCCGGGCTGGTAGGAGACGACGGACCGACGCACCACGGCGCCTTCGACCTCTCCTACCTGCGTCTCGTCCCCGGTCTCGTCGTCATGGCCCCTTCGAGCCAGGTCGAGCTACAGCACATGCTGCACACGGCGCTGAGGATCGGTCGTCCCGTCGCGCTGCGCTACCCGCGCGGCCTGGCGGCGCCTTTCAGCGTGCCGGCGCGACTCCAGACTCTTCCCGTCGGCAAGGCCAACGTGCTCGAGGCGGGCTCCGGCGTCGCCCTGCTCGGCATCGGCACCGGCGTCGATATCGCAAGCCGCGCTGCGCTCCTGTTGCGCGAGGCAGGAGTGACCCCCACCGTCGTCGACGCGCGTTTCGTGAAACCGCTCGACGGTGAGCTGCTGAACGATCTCGCCCAGACCCACGACCGCATCGTGACGATCGAGGAGAACAGCCTGGTCGGGGGCTTCGGGAGCGCGGTCGCCGAGCATCTCGCACAGACTCCCGTGAGCGTGGCCCGCTTCGGATTGCCCGACCACTTCGTGCGTCACGGCGACCGCGACCTCCTGCTGGCCGAGGTCGGCCTCACGCCGGAGGCCGTCGTCGCTAGCATCCTCGAGCGGCGGCCGGGCTACGCGCACGTCCCCTGACCTGTGCGCCGCCGGCTCGACGTGGTGCTCGTCGACCGCGGACTTCTGCCGACCCGCGCCCAGGCGCGCGCGGCGATCCTCGCCGGCGAGGTGACGGTCGGCGGCGCGGTCGTCGACAAGCCGGGGTCGCTCGTCGACGACCGCGCGGCCGTGTCGCTGGCCGAGCGGCCACGCTGGGTATCGCGTGGCGGCGAGAAGCTGGACTACGCCCTGCGCGCGCTCGACATCGACGTCGCCGGCGAGGACGCCTGCGACCTAGGGAGCTCCACGGGAGGGTTCGTCGACCGGCTGCTCGCCGGTGGGGTGCGCTCGGTCTGCGCCGTGGACGTGGGCTACGGACAGCTCGACTGGGCTCTGCGCAACGACCCGCGCGTGACCGTGCTCGAGCGCACCAACGCGCGCGACCTGACGCCTGATCGTCTCCCTGTGGCGCCGTCGTTCGTCACCGCCGACGTCTCGTTCATCTCCCTGACCCTGGCTCTGGGCCCTGTGCTAGAATGCGCCCGCGACGGCGCCCGCGGCCTCGTGCTCGTCAAGCCGCAGTTCGAGGCGGGCCGCGGGCAGGTCGGCAAAGGCGGCGTCGTGCGCGACCCGGTGGTGCACCGCGAGGTGCTGCTCCGGGTCGCGACGTGGCTCGAGGAGCGTGGCTGGGCCGTCGTCGGCCTGTGCGACTCGGGGCTGCCAGGACCCAAGGGGAACGTGGAGTACTTCATCTACTTCTGCGATGCGCGCTCGCCCGTCGCCGGCGCTCGCCTCTCACTCGACGACGCCGTGCGACGCGCCGTCGAGGCGGCTCATGGCTGAGCCGCCGCTGCGGCGCGTCGCCGTCCTCACCAAGGGCTACGCGCCGGCGACCGCTGCCGTTCTGCGAGAGCTGGGCGCGGCCGGGCGGGAGTGGGGCGTCGAGCTCTCGCTGCCCGAGCACGAGTGGACCAAGCATGAGATGGGCGACGCACGAGGGCTTCGCGCGCGTCGCCGACGACGAGATCGCCGCTGCCGACGCCTGCCTCGTGCTCGGCGGCGACGGCACGGTCTTGCGCGCCTTGGGACGTCTCATGGGCAGCGGCGTGCCCACCGTGGGTGTCAACTTCGGCCAGGTCGGGTTCCTCGCCGCGCTCAAGAAGGAGACGTGGCGCGAGGAGCTGCCGCCTATCCTCGCCGGCCACTATCGCGTCATCGACTTGACGACGCTCGAGGCACGGCATGAAGGGCAGCGTTTCCAGGCGGTCAACGATGTGGTCCTCTCGCGCGTCACGCCGCGCCACGTGCTGCAGTTGAGCTACGAGGTCTCCGGGATCCATGTGGGCGAGATGCTGTGCGACGGCATGATCGTCGCCTCGCCGGCCGGCTCGACCGCCTACAACCTCTCCTGCGACGGGCCGCTGGTGGTCTGGGACGCCAACGTGCTCGTGCTGAACTTCATCGCCCCGCACTCGCTCGGCTTCAGGCCCCTGGTGTTGCGCCCCGACCACGTCGTGCGGGTGCGCAACGTGTCGCCCCACGACGAGGCCGAGATCATCGTCGACGGCGCCATCGTCGACCGCGTCTGCTGCGGCCACAGCGTCGAGATGACCACGGCAGAGCCCCGCGCCCGCCTGCTCATCAAGGAGGGCGGCTCGTTCTACGGCAACGTCGAGGAGAAGCTCTTCAACCGCTCGCGCTACGCGCTCTAGAGGCATGCTCGCCGAGCTCGCCATCGACGACCTCGTCCTCATCGCCGAGGCGCGGCTCGCCCTCTCGCCCGGCCTCAACGTGATCACCGGCGAGACCGGCGCCGGCAAGTCGCTGCTGGCGCAGGCCATCGGCCTGCTGCTCGGCGACAGGGCCGACGAGAGCCTCGTCCGTCAAGGCGCCAGCCGGGCCCTGGTGCAGGCTGTGTTCGAATCGGGCGCGGGGTCGCGCACAGGGAGGGGCGCGGGTGCCCCGCGCGAGCTGGCGGTATCGCGCCAGGTGCCGCGCGAGGGCCGTTCGCGCGTGTACGTCGACGGCGTGGTGTCGTCGGCCGCGGCCGTCGAGACGGCCCTGCGCGATCGCGTCGCGTTCTACGGCCAGCTCGAGCACGCCAAGCTGCTGCAGCTCGACCGCCAGCTCGACCTGCTCGACGCCGCCGCGCCCGTCAGCATCGGACCGCTGCTGGCGTCGTACGGCGAGACGTACGCGGCTGCGCAGCGCCTCGAGCACGAGCTCGAGGCGCTGCGCAGCCGCGACCGCGACCGCGACCGTGAGCTCGACCTGCTGCGCTTCCAGATCGGCGAGCTCGAGGCGGCGGCGCTCGAACCGGGCGAGGACGACCGCGTGGCGCAGGAGCGTGAGCGTCTGCGCCACGCCGAGAAGTTGCTCGAGCGGGTGTCGGGAGCCCTGCGGTTGCTGTCGGCGGGCGACGAGGGCGGCGCCGTCGACGGCCTGCGCGTGGCCGAGCGTCTGGTGAGCGAGGCGGCCGGCCACGACCAGGCGCTCGCCGAGGTGGCCGGCCGCCTGGCGTCGCTGAGCGCCGAGGCCGACGACGCCCTGAGTGCACTGCAGGCGTACCTGGAAGGACTCGACCTCGATCCCGCGCATCGCGACGCGGTGGAGCTGCGCTACGACACGCTGCAGGCTCTGAAGCGCAAGTACAGACTCGCTACAAGCGATGAGCTCCTCGCCTACGTCGACGAGGACCGGCAGCGACTGGCGGCGCTCGAGACGGCGGAGCACGACGAGGGCGAGCTGACGAAGTCCCTCGCGCAGGCTCGCGCGGCCGCGGTCGCCGCGGCGACGGAGCTGAGCGCTGCGCGAGCCGCCGCAGCTCCCGGCTTCGCCGCCGCGGTCGAGGAGGAGCTGCGCGAGCTCGCCATGCCGCATGCACGCTTCGAGGTCAAGCTGGTGCCGCGTGGGCCCAAGGCAGGAGGCGATGGCGACGACGCAGCCGGCGCGGGCGACGTGGCCGACGACGCAGCCGGCGCGGCCGGCGCCGACCTCGGTCCCCACGGCGCCGAGGAGGCCGAGTTCCTCTTCTCGGCCAACCCGGGCGTCCCGCTGCGTCCGCTACGCGACACGGCCTCGGGTGGTGAGCTCTCGCGCGCCATGCTGGCCATCAGAAGCACGGTGACGCTGGGCAACGACGTCGAGACGCTGATCTTCGACGAGGTCGACACCGGTATCGGGGGTGTGACGGCGAGCGCGCTCGGCGAACGCCTCGCGCGCCTCGCCGCCGCCACGCAGATCGTCTGCATCACCCATCTGCCCCAGCTCGTGGCGTTCGCCGATCGCCACTTCGCCATCACCAAGGTCACGGACGCCGAGGCCGGCATCACCCAGACCGTGGTCCAGGAGGTCGAGGGAGAGGCGCGCATCGCGGAGCTGTGTCGGATGCTCGGGGCGTCCCCCGACGACGAGGCGGCTCGCAGCCACGCTCTGGCCCTCCTCGACAGGGCCCGGCAGACGACCTCCTGACCGTCTCTCACTCGCTCGTCTGGTACTGTGCGAGGCTCCGTCTTCTCCTGCGGTGTCGGCGTTCACATCCGGCGGCGACGCCTTGCGTCGGCCGCCGGGCCCTCTGCTATACTCACTCCCCGAAGTGAAGTCGGGGACGATCGGGCATAGTGGCGCGCCGGTCCGTTGTGGGTTGACGGGCGCGGCCCCGGCCCCTGCTGGCCGGTCTGAGACTCCCTCGCGACCCTCCCCCAGTCTTGCCGTTGGCGTGCGCCGTGCTGAATGCACGTCCGCCGCGTCGGTGGCGTGTCGACGCGCGTGGGCTCGTCACGACCATGGGCAGGCCCCGCTGATCACGATGAGAGGCGATCCGCATGCCTAAGCACGTCTTTGTGACGGGCGGCGTCGTGTCGGGGCTGGGCAAGGGCATCACGGCCGCCTCGATCGGCCGCCTGCTCAAGGCGCGCGGGCTGAAGGTCGGCAACCAGAAGTTCGACCCCTACATCAACGTCGACCCCGGCACGATGAGCCCCTTCCAGCACGGTGAGGTGTTCGTCACCGAGGACGGCGCCGAGACCGACCTCGACCTGGGACACTACGAGCGCTTCATCGACGAGTTCGTGGAGCGCGACTCCAACGTGACCACCGGCGGCATCTACAACGCCGTGATCCAGAAGGAACGCCGCGGCGACTTTCTCGGCGGCACAGTGCAGGTCATCCCGCACATCACCAACGAGATCAAGAGCCGCGTCCACCGGCTGGCGCAGAAGCTCGGCGTCGATGTCCTGATCACCGAGGTAGGCGGCACCGTGGGCGACATCGAGAGCCTGCCCTTCCTCGAGGCGATCCGCCAGTTCCGCAAGGACATCGGACGCGACAACGTGCTCTACATCCACGTCACTCTCGTGCCGGTCATCGGTGTCGTGGGGGAGCCCAAGACGAAACCGACGCAGCACTCCGTCGCCGAGTTGCGCGAGATCGGCATCCAGCCCGACATCATCGTCGCCCGCTCCGAGGAGCCGCTTTCGCGCGGCATCCGCGACAAGATCGCCTTGTTCTGCGATGTCGAGCCCGAGGCGGTCGTCTCGGCGCCCGACGCCGACGACATCTACAAGGTGCCGCTCCTTATGCACGACGAGGGTCTCGACGACCTGGTCGTGAGCAAGCTGCGACTCGAGACGACCGAGCCCGACTTGGCGGAGTGGCAGTCCCTCGTCGAGCGCATCGACGCGGCGCGCCGCCCCGTGACCATCGCTCTCGTGGGCAAGTACGTGCAGCTCCACGAGGCCTATCTCTCGGTGTGGGAGGCGCTCAAGCACTCGGCCATCCACCACGGGCGCGAGCTGCGCATGCTGTGGGTCGACTCGGAGGAGATCACCCGCGACTCCGTCGAGGAGCGGCTCGCGCTGGCCGACGGCGTCATCGTGCCGGGCGGCTTCGGCTACCGGGGCATCGAGGGCAAGATCGAGGCCATCCAGTACGCGCGCGAGCGCCAGATCCCCTACCTCGGCGTCTGCCTCGGCATGCAGTGCGCGGTCATCGAGTTCGCGCGCAGCGTCTGCGGCATGGAGGGCGCCAATTCGTGGGAGTTCGACGAGGAGACGTCTTTCCCCGTCATCGACCTGCTGCCCGAGCAGAAGGCAGTCGAGGACATGGGAGGCACGATGCGCCTGGGCGCGCAGCGCGTCGAGCTGGTGCCCGGCACGCGTGCCGCCGAGGCCTACGGTGGCGACGAGACCTTCGAGCGTCACCGTCATCGTTTCGAGGTCAACAACGCGCTGCGGCCGCGGCTCGAGACGGCCGGCCTGGTCGTGAGCGGCACGCACGACGACGGCCGCCTGGTCGAGATCGTCGAGCTGCGCGACCATCCCTTCTTCGTCGCCTCTCAGTTCCACCCTGAGTTCAAGTCGCGCCCCACTCGTCCCGCGCCTCTCTTCCGCGAGTTCGTCGGGGCCGCGGCGCGCTACCACGAGCAGCGTGAAGGCGAGCTCGAGGAGAGTTTCAGGCAGTCGTGAGCGCGGTCGGAACGACCACAGGCGGCGCGGGCGTTCCGTCCGAGCCGGTGACCCGGCGGCCGAGCGGCTGGGTGAAGGACGGCCGCGGTGAGTGAGCTGCTCGACCTCTTCCTGCGCCTTGCCGAGACTCCCTCGCCCTCCGGGCACGAGCGCGCCGTCGCCGACTTGGTGCTCGCCCACGTGCGCGGCAGCGGGCTTGCTCCCGTCGAAGACGACAGCGCCGCAAAGACGGGCGCCGGCTGCGGCAACATCAATGTGGTCGTCGAGGGGCGTGGGGAGGGTGTGCCGATACTCATCGGTGCCCACCTCGACACAGTCGCCGTCGCAGGACCCATCCGGGCCGTGGTCGACGGCGGGGTCGTGCGCAGCGAGGGCGACACGATCCTCGGCGCCGACAACAAGTGTGCCTGCGCCATCGGGCTGCTCCTGCTGCGCGACCTTGCCCGCGAGGCGCCGCCGGGCCGCGTCGAGGTCGTCTTCTCGACGTGCGAAGAGGTGGGCCTGCGCGGCGCCAAAGCGTTCGATCTCGGCGCCGCGCAGGCCCGCGCCGGCTTCGTGTTCGACTCGAGCGGGCCGCTCGGCGAGGTGATCACCGCCGCGCCTTCGCAGAAGAGCCTGGTGGCCGAGTTCCACGGCGTGGCCGCGCACGCCGGCATCGCGCCCGAGGAGGGCCGCAGCGCGATCGCCGCCGCCGGGCGGGCGATCGCGCTCATGGACCTCGGGCGCATCGACGAGATGACCACCGCCAACGTTGGCGTCATCGAGGGCGGCGTGGCGATCAACATCGTGCCCGAGTGGTGCACGCTGCGCGGCGAGGCGCGCAGCCGCGACGAGGAGCGCCTTGCGCGCCAAGTCGGGCGCATGGTCGACGCCGTCACGCTGGGCGCGAACGAGGTCGGGGTCGACGTGACGACGACCGTGATCGACGAGTACCGGAGCTTCTCGCTCCCTCCCGAAGCCCTGCCGGTGCGTATCGCGCAGGAGGCTCTGCGGCAGGTAGGCATCGAGCCGCGCCTCGCAGCGACGGGCGGCGGCTCCGACGTCAACGTCTACAACGAGAAGGGCCTGCCCAGCGTGAACCTGAGCGTGGGTATGGAGAAGGTGCACACGCACGACGAGTACCTGCCGGTCGAGCGGCTCGAGCAGGCGTACGAGGTCGCGCGGGCCCTCGTGCGCGTCGCCGGCGCCACGGCTCTCTGAGGCGCCCCCCGTGTCCGGCCGAGACCTCATCCCCTGCTCCGACCCCGCCCTCGCCGACTTCCTCGAGCACCTCGAGTTCGAGCGTACCTTGAGTCCCCACACCGTGAGCGCGTACCGGCACGACCTGGAGTCGTTCGTCGGTTTTCTCGCTGCTCTCGGCCGCGAGCCTGCGACCTACCGCGAGGGCGACGTGCGCTCGTACTTCGACGGTCCCGGCGGCGACGGATCGGCGAGCAGCGTGGCCCGGCGCATGGCCGCGGTGCGCGGCTTCTGCCGCTTCCTCGTGCGCGAGGACAGACTCGAGCGCGACCCATCGGCTGGACTCAGGACGCCGAAACGCCCGCAGGCGCTGCCTGAGGTGCTCTCGGTCGACGAGGTCGAGGCACTCATCGCGCGTGCGGCCCTTCCCGGTGATCTGGGACAGCGTGACCTGGCTCTGATCGAGCTGCTCTACGGCTGCGGCTTGCGCGCCTCCGAGATCGTCACCCTCCGCCTCGCCGACGTCGATCTCGAAGCTGGCCTGCTGCGCTGCGTTGGCAAGGGCGACAAGGAGCGGGTGGTCCCCATCGGCAGCCACGCGGCGGCCGCCGTGCGCCGCTACGTCGGCGGCGGCCGCCGCGTCCTCCTTCGCGGGCGCCGCCGCGACGAGCTCTTCGTGAACGCGCGCGGCGCTCCCCTCACGCGGCAGGGACTGCACTACCTCGTGCGACGTTTCGTGGAGCGCGCGGCCCTCGACCGCCACGTGAGCCCGCACAGCTTCCGTCACTCGTTCGCCACCCACCTGCTGGCCGCCGGCGCCGACTTGCGCAGCGTGCAGGAGATGCTCGGGCACGCCGATGTGGCCACGACGCAGATCTACACGCACGTGACGGTGGAGCATCTGCGCGAGACCTACTTCGCCACCCATCCGCGGGCGCGCAGGCGGGGGCCGGGGCCCGAGGTGACGTCGGACCGGGAGGCGACGCCGTGAGCAAGGCTTTCGTCTGTGTGCTCGATGGTGTCGGTGCCGGGGAGCTGCCGGACGCGGCGGCCTTCGGCGATGCCGGCGCCAACACCCTGCTGCACACGCTGCAGCGCACGCGCGTCGCGCTGCCCAACCTCGGCACCCTGGGCCTCGGCGAGGCCGTGGGCTACCCCCTCGGTCCTGCCCGCTCCGACGCGACCTTCGGGCGCCTGCTTGAAAGGGCGCCCGGCAAGGACACGACCACCGGGCACTGGGAGATGATGGGGCTCGTCCTGGAGCATGCCTTCCCGACCTACCCGCACGGCTTCCCGCCGGAGGTCGTCGAGCCGTTCGAGGCCGCCGTCGGTCGCCGCGTGCTGGGCAACAAGCCGGCCTCGGGCACCGGCATCATCGACGAGCTCGGCGCCGAGCACATCGCCACCGGCAGGCCGATCCTCTACACGTCGGCCGACTCCGTGTTCCAGCTCGCCTGCCACGAGGAGGTCGTCTCCGTCGTGCAGCTCTACGACTGGTGCCTCGCGGCGCGCGGCCTGCTGGCCGGGCGGCACGGCGTCGGGCGGGTCATCGCCAGGCCCTTCGTGGGCCGCCCCGGCGCCTTCGAGCGCACGCGCAACCGGCGCGACTTCTCGCTGCCGCCGTCGGGGCCGACCTACCTCGACCTGCTGGCCGAGCGCGGCGTGCCGGTCGTCGGCGTGGGCAAGATCGGCGAGATCTTCACCATGCGCGGCATCGGGGAGAGCCATCACATGGAGTCCAACGGCGACGGATTACGCCAGAGTTTGAGCCTCCTACGCCGGCTCGAGCATGGGTTCCTCTACACCAACCTGGTCGACTTCGACATGATCTGGGGTCACCGCAACGACGTCGAGGGCTTCGCCGCCGGCCTCGCCGAGGTCGATAGCTTCGTGCCCGAGCTTGTCGCCGCGCTGGGGGCGGATGATCTGCTCATCTTCTGCGCCGACCACGGCGTCGACCCGACGACCGAGGGTTACGACCACACACGGGAGTACTCGCCTCTGGCGGCGCTCGGCCTCGGGGGCGGACGCTACGACGGGCTGCTCGAGGACGTCGGCGCGACGGTCTTCCAGCGCCTCGTGGGGGAGCAGCCGCCGCTCATCGGCTCGGTCATCGGCTCATGACGAGTGACGTCGCCGACGGAGCGACGGTCCGCGCGCTCGTGTCGGGTGAAGGGATCGCGGCCCACAGCGCGGTCGTCTTCGGCTCGGGGCTCGCCGTGGTGCCCGCCGGCGCAGACGTCGACGGCGAGCTCGACTACGCTGCTCTGGGATGGCCGGAGCTCGGGGTCGAGGGGCACGCGGGCCGGCTTGTCGTGGTGACGCTCCAGGGCAAGCGCGTGTTGCTCGCTTGCGGGCGACCGCACCTCTATGAGGGCTGGTCGAGCGAGGAACTGGCGCGACCCGTATCCGATCTCGCCTCGTGGGGGGTCCGCCGCCTGCTGGTGACGAACGCCTGCGGGGGCTTGAGCGCGCGCACGCCGCCGGGCTCGGTGGTGGTCGTCGATGAGGTGGTCGACCTGCAAGAAGCGCCGGCGGTTGAGCCAGAGGTGCTGCCGGCGTCGAGCCCGGCGTGGGCCGCGCGCTGTGTGGAGCGGCTGGCGCCGTGGTTCCCCGTGGTGCGCGGGCGCTACGTCGCCGTACCGGGCCCGCAGTTCGAGACCGCGGCCGAGGCGCGCTGGCTGGCGGGCTACGGCGACGCCGTCGGCATGTCGACGGCGCCCGAGGTGCGCGCGGCGCGCGAGCACGGCCTTGAGATGGCCGTGCTCGCGCTGGTAGTCAATCGCTCGGGCGCTTCCGTGGGGCACGACGAGGTCCTCGTGGCGGCGCGTGGGATGGCCGCGCGGCTGCGCGAGGCCCTCCCGGCGATCCTGTAGGCGGGTCCGGGTTCCAGGGCCGGAGAGGCGCGAGGAGTCGAGGGAAGAAGCGGAGGCCGGGTTGGACGTGGTGCGCGACATCATCGCCTTCAAGCGTGACGGCGGCGAGCTCGACGAAGAGAAGCTCGCCGCCTTCGTGCGCGGCGTCGTCGACGGCTCGATCGCCACCTATCAGGCAAGCGCCCTCCTCATGGCGATCGTCCTGCGCGGCTTCAGCCGCGGCGAGACGATCGCTCTTGCGCACGCCATGGTGGCCAGCGGCAAGACTCTCGACCTCTCGGCCGTGCGCCGCCCTGTGCTCGACAAGCACTCGAGCGGGGGCGTGGGCGACAAGGTGACGCTCGCCCTGGCGCCGCTGGTCGCCGCCTGCGGCGGCGTCTTCGGCAAGATGTCGGGCCGCGGCCTCGGGCACACCGGCGGCACGCTCGACAAGCTGGAGTCGATCCCGGGCTTCCGCGTGCAGCTCTCGCAGGGCGAGTTCCTCCATCAGCTCGAGCGCATCGGCGTCGCCGTCACGGCGCAGAGCGAGCGCATCGTGCCCGCCGACCGCATCCTGTACGCGCTGCGCGACGTCACGGCCACGGTCGAGAACGACGGTCTCATCGCGGCCAGCATCATGGCGAAGAAGATCGCCACCGGCACGGCGGCCATCGTGCTCGACCTCAAGGTGGGCCGCGGGGCCTTCATGCGCGACCTCGAGCAGGCGCAGGACCTCGCCGGGCTGTGCGCCGCCGTCGGCGCCTTCTATGGGCGGCCGGTCACCTCGTTCTTCACCGCCATGGACGCGCCGCTCGGCCTCGCCGTCGGCAACCGGCTCGAGGTCGAGGAGGCCTGGCAGGTGCTCAACGACGGTGGACCGCCCGATGTGCGCGAGCTCGTGCTCACCCTCGCCGGCGCGCTGCTCGCTCTCTCGGACCTGGGTCTCACCGAGGAGGAAGGGCGAGCGCGCGCGGAGCGCGCGCTCGCCCAGGGCGCCGCGGCGGAGGTCTTCCAGCGCTGGTGCGCCTCGCAGGGCGGGACCTGGCGCAGGGGCGACGGTCACCACCTCGGCGCCGCGGAGGCGCGTGCAGAGCGCGACGGGTACGTGACCAAGGTCGACGCGTTGCTGGTCGGGCGGGCGGCCCAGGCGGCGGGTGCCGGCCGCCAACGCGTCGACGACGTCATCGACCACGCGGCCGGCGTCGTGCTTGCGCACAAGCCCGGCGACGCGGTCGATGCCGGTGAGCTGCTGGCGACCGCCTACGCCCGCGAGACGGCGCGCAGGCGGGCGGCCGGTGCGCTGCTTGCGCAGGCGTTCAACGTCGGCGGCGACGCGCCGGAGCCGGCCCCGCTCGTGCTCGGGAGGATGCGGCACGAAGCGGCGTCCGGCGTCGACGGGGAGTGAGCGTGCGGCCCGACGGTGGTAGCGGCAGGGGGCGGGCCGGCGTCAGCCCGACGTGTCGACGCGTCCGCTGTGATCGCGCCGGCGGCTGCGGGCATCGGCCAGGGTGATGACGGCCGCAGGCGTGCCGGAGGCTTCGGCTTGCGTCTCGTCGCGCTGCGCCGAGCCTCCGCGTCGGTGTCTCAGGAGACGCGCGCCCAGCCTGCCGCCCACGAGCTGGCCGGCGACGCAGGCGCTGACCGTGAACGGGATGAAGGTGTACGAGTAACCGGCCGCCATGCGCAGCAGGAAGATGAACGGGATGGGCACGTGGATGGAGAGGAACCACCATAGCGAGTATCTGCGTGTCGTGATGCGCCACACGCCGAAGGGCAGCGTGATCGCAAAGACGGCGGCTATGAGGGCAAAGGCCATGGGTCAGAGGGATCGGTCGTGGGGACGCATCGACGACAGTATAGCGGACTTAGGCAGTCCGGTACTCGGCCGCCCGTTTCTCCGGGTGCGCTGGTGACCGGCCAAGGCCTCTGCGCTGGCGGCGGGCGGCGCGTCTCGCGCCGCCGGCCGCCCGGATGTCTCCGTCGACCCCCTGGCCCAGCCACACGGGCGGTCACGGTCAGCGCTAAGGAGGCGACGTGCGCGTCGTAGGGGGCGCGTGGCGCGGCCGAGCGCTCAAAGCGCCACCCGGCCGCGCCACGCGCCCCACTTCCGACAAGGTGCGCGAGGCCGTCTTCGACGTACTCGAGTCGCTCCTGCGCGAGGAGGCCGCAGGGTGGGACGGCCAAGCGGTGCTCGACCTCTTCGCCGGCAGCGGCGCCCTGGGCATCGAGGCGCTCAGCCGTGGCGCGCCGCGCTGCACCTTCGTCGAGCGCGCGCGGCCGGTGCTGAGCGCCCTGCGCGAGAACCTGGCGCGCGTCGGCGGCGACGAGGCACGAGCGCGCCTCGTCGCCGCCGACGCGCGCCAGGCCCTGCAGGCTGACGCTGCCGACGCAACTGTGTATACTCTCGTCCTCGTGGACCCGCCCTATGCCCGGTACGCCGCGGTCGAGCGGGACCTCGCCCGGCTCCTTCCGCGCGTGCTTGCGCCGGGTGCGCTCATCGTTGTCGAGACGGCGGCAGGACAGGCCGTGGATCTTCCCTGGAGGGAGAGGAGAGTGAAGGTGTACGGGGACACGAAAGTAGTCTTCCTCGAGGCCGACGCCTGATGCCGCAGGACGCCACCGCTATCTGTCCGGGCACCTTCGATCCCGTCACCGTCGGTCACATCGACATCATCACTCGCGGCGCGCAGACTTTCCGCACTGTGGTCGTCGGGCTCATCGAGACGCCGCTGCGTAAGCAGCCCCTCTTCAGCGCCGACGAGCGCGAGCAGTTCCTGCGTCAAGCGCTCGCGCATCTGCCCAACGTCGAGGTCGAGCGCTTCAACACGCTCGTCGTCGAGTTCGCCCACAAGTGGAAGGCGGGCGCCATCCTCAAGGGTCTGCGGGCCATCTCGGACTTCGAGTATGAGTTCGCCATGGCGCAGATGAATAGGAAGCTGGCCCCCGACATCGAAACTATCTACATGATGGCATCCCCCGAATACAGCTACCTGAGCTCGAGCGGGGTGAAGGAGATCGCCACCTTCGGCGGCTCCGTCGCGGACCTCGTGCCGCCGATCGTCGCGAGCCGCTTCGCCGAGCTGTTCCCGAGGGAGGGCTAAAAGGGCCCGCCAGGAGGTGCTCGACGAATGGACGTCCTCGTACTGATCGACAAGCTCGACGACTTGATCCACAACGCGCGCTCTGTGCCCCTCACCGACAGCGTGATGCTCGACCGTGAGGAGATCTACGATCTGCTCGACCAGATGCGTTCGACCATCCCCGAGGAGATCAAGCAGGCGCGCTGGATCGTCAAGGAGCGCCAGGAGATGCTGGCTGAAGCCAAGACGGAGGCCGAACGCATCCAGGCCGAGGCGCAGGAGAAGGCCGAGCAGGCCGCCAGCGAGACCGAGGTCGTGCGCCTGGCGGAGAAGAACGCGCAGAAGATCATCGAGGACGCGCGCGACCGTGAGCGCGAGATCAGGCTCGGCGCCGAAGACTACGCCGACGAAGTCCTCAACAACCTCGAGGTGAATCTCGAGAAGTTCCTCGCCGCCGTGCGGCGCGGCCGCGAGCGGCTGCAGGGCCGCGAGGAAGAGGCGCAGATCTAGCGTCGGCGTTTCTCCCCGTACGCTACCGGGAAGCCGTTCGTCATGCGACGGTTCGATCTGCGTTCCCTGTCGTTCGGCCGTTCCGACCAGGCCGCGTGCCGTCTGCCGGTCGAGCTCGATCCCCTCGTCCTCGGCGGCGAGCGCTACGCAGTGCCCGGCGATCGGGTCGACCTCTCGCTCGCGGCCTCACGCGTGGGCGCGAAGCTCGTGTTGCAGGGAGCCTTCTCGGCCCGGCTCCACGGCGCCTGCGCCCGCTGTCTCGGCGACGTCGACCTGGCTCTCGACGTGGGCGGGACCGAGTACGTGGCCGACGGCGAGTCCCAGGGAGTGGAGGAGGGGGAGGAGGCCTACGTGCGTGGCTTCCAGCTCCAGGCGGACCGCTGGGCCCGCGACCTGCTCGCCGACGCTCTGCCGGCGCGGCTCCTCTGCCGCGAGGACTGCCGCGGCCTGTGCCCCGTGTGCGGAGCGGACCTGAACGAGGCCGGTGAGGCGCACGGTCACGAGTGACGACGCTGGCCGGTCGGTGGACGCGGAGCGACCGCTTCGGCTATACTCCCGCGTTTGCAGCCCACGAGGAGACGAGATGCCCGTTCCCAAAAGGAAGACGTCGCAGAGGAAACGCGACCAGCGGCGCGCGCAGCAGAAGCTGGACGCCGCGCAGCTCAGCTACTGTCCGCAGTGTCACAGCCCCAAGCTGCCTCACCGCGTCTGCCCCAAGTGCGGCACCTACAAGGGGCGCGAGATCATCCCCATGGAGCAGAAGTAGGGTCCTCCGCACTTCGCTGCTGATATCCTGTACGCGGGGCCGCTCGACCCCGGGGTGACGCCGGCGGGCGACGGCGCCCGCAACCGAACCGGGTGTGGTGTGATGAGATCTGTCTACGTGGCCTCGACGGAGGGTAGCGGAGGCAAGACCACCCTCTCGCTCGGTCTCGCCCTGGCTCTTCGTCACCGCGGCATCGCCGCAGGCTACTTCAAGCCCGTCGGTCTCCTGCCCCAGCGGACCGATACCCACCTCGTCGACGAGGACGCGGCCTTCGCGGCCGGGCTCCTCGGTCTCGACGACGCGCTGGAGGACATCTGCCCCGTCGTCCTCGACGAGCGAGCGCTGCACGACGTGCTCACCGGTTCCGACGTCGACGCCATGGCGCGCGTCGAGGCCGCCTTCAGGCGCGTGAGCGAAGGCAAGGACATGGTCGTCTGCGAGGGTCTGGGTGAGATCTGGCAGGGACGCTTTCTGCGTACCAGCGGCGCCGACGTGGTGCAGCAGCTCGATCTCAAGGCGCTCCTCGTGGCCAAGTTCGCCGGCGCGCGCCTGCTCGACGACATCGCCTACGTGAAGGACGGCCTGCGGGCGCGCCTGTTGGGAGTGATCTTCAACATGGTGCCGGAGGCGCGGCTGGCCGTTGTCGAGAACGAGTACAAGCCGTATCTCTACGGGCAAGGCATCGCGACCTACGGTGTGATCCTCACCGACAAGCGCCTGCTCGCCGTGACGGTGGGCGAGGTCGCCCACGCGCTCGAGGGGACCTACGTGTGTGGCGAGGAGTACGAACACGCCCTCGTCGAGAGCTACATGATCGGCGCCATGAGCCCCGAGCACGCGCTGCGCTTCTTCGAGAAGGAGGACCACAAGGCCGTCATCGTCGGCGGCGACCGTGCCGAGCTGATCCTGGCCGCACTCGAGACGGCGACGGCGGTCGTCGTGCTCACCGGCGACTACGTGCCCAGCCCGGCGGTGCTGAGCCGCGCCGAGGAGCTCGGCGTGCCGATGATATCGGTCGCCTTCGACACGGTGACGGCGGCTGAGGGCGTGCGCCGTCTCTTTGGCCGCCTGCGCGTGAACGACCCGGCCAAGATCGACCTGGTGGCGCGTATCGTCGCGGAACGCGTCGACCTCACACGGCTGATCAGCGATCTCGGCAAATGAGCCGCGACGAGCTCCTGACGCCTCATGAGGTACACGAGCGCCTGACACGCGTTGCCAGTGACGTGACGGTCACCGTGGCGCTCGACGCGGCCGGTGGCGACAACGCGCCCGCCGAGGTCGTGAAGGGCGCCCTCGCCGTCGTCGGCGAGCGTCTGCGCGTGCTCCTCGTCGGTCCCGAAGAGAAGCTGCGCTCCCTGTCCGGCGTGTCGGGCAACCCGTTCATCGACATCGTGCACGCGCCCGATCTCATCGGCGCCAGCGACGAGCCGACCAAGGCGGTGCGCGGCAAGCCCGACTCCTCGCTCGTTGTGGCCGCAAGGCTGGTGGCCGAAGGCAGGGCAGACGCCTGCGTCTCGGCCGGCAACACGGGGGCGGTCGTCGTCGCCGGGCTCCTCCACGTGCGGCGCATGAAGGGCGTCCTGCGACCGGCGATCTGCCAGCTGATGCCGGCGGTGCCTCTGCCCGTGGTACTGCTCGACGTCGGTGCCAACGCCGAGGTGCGGCCCGAGCACCTGCGTCAGTTCGCCGTCATGGGTCAGGTCTTCGCTAGCGAGGTGGTAGGCCTGCCAGACCCCCAGGTCGGACTCCTTTCGATCGGCGAGGAGCCGACCAAGGGGACGCCGGTCGTGATCGAGGCGCACAGGCTCTTGAGCGACGATCCCGCGGTCAACTTCTACGGCAACGTCGAGGGCTACGACATCATGGCGCGCGTCGTCGATGTGATCGTGACTGACGGCTTCAGTGGCAACGTGGCCTTGAAGGTGACGGAGGGCACGGCGAGGGTGATCCTCACGGAGATCCGCAGCGCCGTGACTGGGTCCTGGCGAGCCAAGGTGGGAGCCTTGATCATGGCTCCCGACCTGCGCCGCATCCGCTCGGCGCTCGACCCCGAGGACTACGGCGGCTCGTACCTCCTGGGTCTCAACGCCCCCGTCGTGATCGCCCACGGCAACTCACGTGCGCGCGGCATCGGCAACGCCGTAAGGACGGCGTCGCGGGCGGTGACGAGCAGCCTTCTACAGACGATCGCCGAACGGCTCGCCACTGCCGGTGCCGTTGCCAACGCCGAGCCGGCAGCGAGCGAGGTCGAGAGCCCCTCATGACGCCGCAGGGAGAGCCGCGACGGCCCTGGCGGCCGCGCGGGACAAGTCGCGTGATGGACATCGTAGCCTCACGACCGTGCGCCTGTTGCCCCTCCAGGGTTTCTGGTACAGTTACGCGCACACTCAAGGCCGGAGGTAGTCGATGACGAGAGAAGAGATCTTCGAGCAGGTCAAGGTCATCCTGGTCGATACGCTGAGCGTTGACGAGGACAAGGTGACGATGGACGCTCGCTTCCAGGAAGACCTGGAGACCGATTCGCTCGATCTCGTGGAGCTCGTCATGACGATGGAGGAGAAGTTCGGCATCAAGATCACGGATGAGGAAGCGGCTGAGATCAAGACAGTCGGCGACGCCGTCGACTTCGTCCAGAAGCGCATCTCCTAGTCCTCGGGCCCATGGGGAAGGGGGTCGCCTCCCGTGAGCGGGAGACGACCCCTTTTCTCTGGCGGCCGACGCGGCAAGCACTGGCGCCTCTTGGCGCTGGCGCAGCAGCTCGACGCCGAGACGGTGCGCCAGGTGTTCACGCACTCCTCCTGGGTGAGCGAGCGTGGTCGCTCCTACGAGCGCCTCGAGTTCCTCGGCGACAGCGTCTTGAGCCTCGCGGTGACGACCGACCTCTACCGGCGCTTTCCGGGACACAGCGAGGGGCACCTGGCGCGGCTGCGCGCCTACGTCGTCAGCCGTGCGACGTGCGCCAAGGTCGCCAAGGAGCTCGGCCTCGACCGCCTTCTGGGCGAGGTCGGCGCCGACCACGAGGCCAGCGAGCTCGACCAGCTCATGGCCAACCAGAACGTGCTCGCCGACGTGACTGAGTCGCTGATCGGCGCGCTCTACCTCACCTTCGGTTTCGACGCCGTGCGTCCCGGGGTGGTCGAGGCGTTCGCCGAACACATCGACTACGCCGAGAAGAGCTACGTCGACTTCAAGACCGAGCTGCAGGAGCAGCTTGCCAAGCAGGGCACGTCGGTCAACTACGCCCTAGTAGGCTTCAGCGGACCGGCGCACGAGCGTCACTTCACCGTCGAGGCGGTCGTCGACGGCGAGACGCTCGGCCGAGGCGTCGGGCCCAGCAAGAAGCGCGCCGAACAGGAGGCCGCCGCTCAGGCCATGGCCGAGCTGGCCCGGCGCGCGAAGCGTCGAGGCCGGCGCGTGCGCTTGCTGGGGCCGGCGCGCAAGACGGCCGGTGCGCGAGCGGAGGCCGCCGCAGACGCGGCGGAGTGGCCGGAGGGGGCGGAGGGTTCGGAGGAGACCGAGGGAGCGGCGATCGAGCACGAGCCAGAGCCGGAGCCGGGCCGACGGGCGGAGGAGCCCGCGACGGAGTCGCAGGGCGCTGCGGCTGCCTCAGCCGACTCGGACGTCGCCGGCGGACCGCCGGGCGAGGCTGCTCCTCCAGGACCGGCCAAGCCGGCGGTCGAACCGGGCACCGCTACGGCGCGGCGACGAGGCGGACGCGGCCGCTCTCGGCGGCGTCGGTCGAGCGGGGAGGCGACTGAGTCCTGATGTACCTGCGCGCCGTGCGCCTCAAAGGCTTCAAGTCCTTTCCCCTGCAGACCGAGCTCGTCTTCGAGCCCGGGATCGCCGTGGTCATAGGTCCCAACGGCAGCGGCAAGAGCAACATCGCCGACGCGGTCATGTGGGTGCTCGGTGAGCAGAGCCCGACGACCGTCCGGGGCTCGTCGATGCAGGACATGATCTTCGCCGGGAGCGACGGCCGGCGAGCGAGCGGCAGCGCGGAGGTCGAGCTCACGTTCGACAACGGCGACGGCGCGCTGTCGCTGCCGACCCCCGAGGTCAGCATCGGGCGGCGCGTGCGTCGCGACGGCGAGGCGACCTACTTCATCAACCGTTCGCCGTGTCGCCTGACCGACGTCGTCGAGCTGGTGGCCGAGGTCGGCCTGGGCAAGGAGATGCACTCCATCGTCGGGCAGGGCAAGGTGGAGTCGCTGCTCGCTGCCAAGCCGGTCGACCGCCGCGCGCTGGTCGAGGAGGCCGCCGGTCTGGGACGGTACAAGCGTCGGCGCGAGCGGGCCGAGCTCAAGCTGCGCGAGGTGGCGCGCAACTTGGAACGCGCGCGCGAGACCGAACGCGAGGCGGCCACCCGCCTCGCTCCCCTGCGCCGGCAGGCGAACGCCGCCGAGCTCTCGCGCGCCCTCGAGACCGAGCTCTCGGAGATCGAGGCCCGGCTGCTTGCCGGCGAGCTCGAAGAGGTCGCCGGGCGCGCCGACGCCGAGCGCGCCGCCCTCGACGAGGCTGCGGCCGGCAGGGCCCTGGTCGACGAGCGGCTGCGCGAGACGGCGTCACAACGGCGGGCTGACGACGAGCGTTTCGCGCGCGAGCTTGAGGAACGCGAGCGCCGCCGGCAGCGCGCCGTTCGCGCTCGCTACCTTGGAGACCGCATCGAGAGCTGCGTGCGTCTGACTGCTCAGCGCGGCGCGCTCCTCGAAGAGGTCGAGCGCGCCGCGCGCGGCGAGGTCGAGCGTCTGCGGGCCGAGCTGGCGCTGACCGCCGCTCGGCCGGCAAGCGACGACGACGATGCCGACGTCGAGGCCGGTCTGGCGGCGGCGCTCGCCGCCGCCGAGAGCGCCCACGACGACGCCGCAAGGGAGCTGGCGACCGCACGGCGGGTGCAGGCGGAGGCGCGCGGCGAGCGTGACCACCTGACCGCCGAACGCGAGAACACCGCGGCTCGAGCGCAGCGGCTGCGCGAACGCGTGCGCGAGCTCGACGAGGCGGCCGCGCTCGCGTCGGCGCAGACTGAGAGCGCGCGCGACCAGGCGGCCGGGCGCCGGGCGGCGTTCATCGCCGGCGCGGCACGGAGGAGGCGGCGCGCGCCGCCGAGACGCGGGCCGAGGCGGCGGCGCGCGCCGCCGAGACGCGCGTGTCGGCCGCCAGGTCGGCACTGAGGGACGCTGAGGAGGATCTGCACGCTCTGACCGCCGAGAGGCGCGCGCTGGAGCTAGAGCTCGAGCACCTCACCGCCGGCCTGCGCGACCTCGACGAGGTCGGTACCGCCGTGCTCGAGGTGACCGGCGCCTTCCCGGGGGCCGCGGTCCTGGCGCAGGTGGTCGGCTGCGAGCGCGGCTACGAGAAGGCGCTGGCCGCCGCTCTGGCTCAGAGTCCGGGGGCCATCGCCGTGCCGCGCTCGCTCGACGGCTGGTCGCTACTGGCGGCGCTGCGCCAGGCGGGCGTCTCGCTTGCCCGTCTCCTGGTGCCCGTGAGGCGCGAGGAGGCGGCGGCCTTCCCCGGGGCGGCGCCGCTGCTCGACAAGGTCACCGTCGACGGCGAGGAGCTGGAGGAGTTCCTCGCCGGTGTCGTCGTGGTCGACGATCTGCGCGCGGTGCCCGATGGTTTCGACGGTCTCGCGGTGACGCTCGAGGGAGCCTACTACCGACCACGTGCCGGTGAGCTCGGGTTGGCTGCGGGCGTGCCGGCGGCGGTGGTGCTCGAGCGGCGTTCGCGTGCGAGCGAGCTCGAGGCGAGGCTGGCTGCCACGCGCGCCAGCGAGCTGCGCGAGCAGCCGGTCGTGGCGCGCCTGCGTGATGATGGCGACGCTGCCGACGAGGCGCGGCGTGAGCTCGAGGGCGCGCTCGAGAAGGCGCGCGTCGAGGGACGCCGCGTGGCCGCCCAGCGGCGCGCGCTCGAGGACGAAGTGAACGCCCTCGAGGCCGGCGTGGGGCAGGCCGAACGGGCGCGAGACGCTTCGCTGGCCGAGGCCGACGCCGCTCGCGCCGACGTCGTGGCGCTCGAGGCGCGCGATGCGGAGCTCCTTATGAGGCTCGACACGCTTGCACCCGCCGTCGCCGCGGCCGAGTCGGCCGCGGCGGCCGCCGAGGAGCGTCATGAGGTCGCGCTGTCGGCCGTCACCACGGCCCGGGTCGAGCATGATTCTTACAAGGCACGCCAAAGCCAGGCCCAAGAGGAGCGGGCGCGGGCGCTCGCTCGTCAGGCGAGCGCTCGCGCCCGCCTCGAGGAGCTCGAACGCCGTCTGCGCGGCATCCCCGCTACGCGCGAGGCCTCGGGCGAGCTGGCCGCCGCGCTGGCCGCCGCCCGCGCCCGCGCCGCGGCGCTGGCCGAACGGCTCGAGTCGCAGGCCGGCGACCTCGACGCTCTGCCGCGGCGCGAGGAGTCGCGCCGCCTCGCCGAGCGCGAGGTCGAACTGCGACAGGAGGCGGAGGCGCTGGGCGAGCGGCGCGCGGCCGCTCAGGTGGAGCTGACGCACGTCGAGGAGCGGCGGGCCGAGCTCGCCCAGCGCCTCGACGCCATCGCCGAACGGCTCGAGCGGGCCTCGTTCGCGCCGCCGGCCGACGAGGACGAGGCGCGGGCGCTGCGCGCCCGCGCCGAACGCCTCGCGCGACGGCGCGACGGCCTCGGCCCCGTCAACCCGCTGGCCGAGGCGGAGTGCGCGGAGCTCGACGAGAGGGTGGGCTTCCTCCGCGAGCAGGTGCGCGACCTGGAGCGGTCGAGCGGCGAGCTGCAGGAGCTGATCGCCGAACTGACGGGCCGCATCGACGACGACTTCAGTGAGACGCTGACGGTGGTGGCGGACCAGTTCGAGAAGATGTGCGCCATCCTGTTCCCCGGCGGCCGCGGCAGGCTGCTGCTCGTCGAGGCCGAAGGCGACGAGCCCGGCGGGGTGGGCATCGAGGTCAAGCCGGCGCGCAAGCTGGGCAAGAAGCTGGGCCTGCTCTCGGGCGGCGAGCGCGCGCTGGTGGCGATCGCCTTCCTCATGGCCCTCATGCTGGCTCGCCCCAGCCCGTTCTACATCCTCGACGAGATCGAGGCGGCGCTCGACGACATCAATATCGGGCGTTTCGTCTCGCTGCTGCGGGAATACCGCGACCGCACGCAGTTCGTCATCGTCACCCATCAGAAGCGCACCATGGAGGCGGCTGATGTGCTCTACGGCGTGACGATGGGGCCCGACGGCGCCTCACACGTCGTGAGCGCGCGCATGGCGGAACAGGAGATCGAGGCCGAGGAGGCCGCCGGGCCCAGGGCGGCGCGAACGGCTGAGACGCAGGCTGAGCCGCCCGGCGTGGGGTCGGCGGCGGTAGCCATGGTGAGACTCGACGACGACGCCGGAGCGCCGGTGGACGAGGTGGACTAGGTGGAGTGGCACGAAACGTTCAAGGGCGTCTCGGCTCAGGCCGAGGCGGCGGCGGCCGTCGAGGAGGAGCGCGAGCGCGCCGGTCTCTTCAGGCGCTTCCGCGACAACCTCGGCAAGGCCCGCGCCACGCTGCGCGACCACTTCCGCACCATCCTCTTCGACAGGCTCGACGAGGAAGTCTGGGAGCAGGTCGAGGAGGCGCTCATCTTCGCCGACGTGGGCGTCGACGCGACCGTGAAGATCGTCGCGCAGCTCGAGCAGCGCGCCGCGGAGGGCGCCATCGAGTCGCGCGAGCAGCTCTTCGAGGCGCTGGCCGACGTGGTGGCGACGATGCTGCGTCCACCCGACCCCGATGACCAGCTCATCGACGTCAGCGGCGACCCCTCGGTCATCCTGATCGTGGGCGTCAACGGTACGGGCAAGACGACGACCATCGGCAAGCTCGCCTACCGGCTCCATCAACTCGGAAAGTCGCCGCTCATGGTGGCCGCCGACACCTTCCGCGCCGCGGCTGTCGAACAGTTGAGCGAGTGGGCCGACCGGGTCGGCTGCGAGATCGTCAAGCAGGCCCAGGGCAGCGACCCGGCGGCGGTCGTCTACGACGGTATCGCCGCCGCCCGTTCGCGCGACCACGACGTGGTCATCGTCGATACCGCGGGGCGTCTGCACACGCAGGTCAACCTCATGCGCGAGCTCGAGAAGGTGAGGCGGGTGGTCGAGAAGCAGGTCCCGTTGGGGCCGGTCGAGACGCTGCTCGTCATCGACGCGACGACGGGCCAGAACGGGCTGCGCCAGGCCGAGGTCTTCCGCGAGGCCGTCGATGTGACGGGGGTCGTGCTGACGAAGCTCGACGGCACGGCCAAGGGCGGCATCGTCGTGGCCATCCACGAGACGCTGGGCATCCCCATCAAGCTGATCGGCGTGGGGGAGAAGCTCGACGAATTGCGCCCCTTCGACGCCGAGCAGTACGCGCGCGCGGTCTTCGGCGGCGACGCCGCCGATTAGAGCGCTAGAGGCGCCCGGCGGGCATACTACGATGAGTGGGTCCACCCGATGTGAACCTCCCAAGCGAGGATAGTGCGAGATGTTCGAATCCTTGACCGAACGCCTACAGGGCGCCCTCGGCGAGCTGCGTGGGCACGGCAAGCTGAGCGCCCCAGACATCGACAGGGCGATGCGCGAGATCCGCCTGGCGCTGCTCGAGGCCGACGTGAACTTCAAGGTGGTGCGCGAGTTCGTCGCCCACGTGAAGGAGCGCGCCCTGGGGCAGGAGGTGATGGAGAGCCTCACGCCGGCCCAGCAGGTGGTCAAGATCGTCAACGAGGAGCTGACCGCTCTGATGGGCGCCGGCGACTCCAAGCTCGCCTTCAGCGGCCGGCCACCGACGGTGATCCTCATGGCCGGCCTGCAGGGCTCGGGCAAGACGACGGCCTGCGCCAAGCTTGCGACCTTCCTCAAGAAGGACGGCAAGCGGCCGGTGCTCGTGGCCGCCGACGTCTATCGTCCGGCGGCCATCGACCAGCTCGTCGCCCTCGCCGCGCGTGCCGACGTGCCCGTCTACGCGCCCGGTGGCGATGTGGACCCCGTCGACATCGCCAAACAGGGGGTCGAGTTCGCGCGCGAGAAGGGCGACGTGGCCATCATCGACACCGCTGGGCGACTGCACATCGACGAGGTGCTCATGGACGAGCTGGTGCGCATCCGCAAGGAGGTCAAGCCGCACAACATCCTCCTCGTCGTCGACGCCATGACCGGCCAGGACGCCGTCAACGCCGCCGAGCAGTTCAAGCAGCGCGTCGACATCGACGGCGTGGTCCTGACCAAGCTCGACGGCGACGCGCGCGGCGGCGCCGCCCTCAGCGTGCGCGCCGTCACCGGCAAGCCGATCAAGTTCGCCAGCACCGGGGAGAAGCTCGGCGACCTCGACTACTTCCATCCCGACCGCATGGCCTCGCGCATCTTGGGCATGGGCGACGTCCTCTCGCTCATCGAGCGCGCGCAGGAGAACATCGACGAGACGCAGGCGGCGCAGATGGAGGAGCGCCTGCGCAAGGCCGAGTTCACCTTCGATGACTTCCTCGTGCAGATGAAGCAGGTGCGCAAGATGGGATCCCTGTCGAGCATCATCGGCATGCTGCCCGGCATCCCTGGCATGAAGCAGCTCAAGAATGTGCAGGTCGACGACAAACAGCTCGACCGCATCGAGGCTATGGTGCTCTCGATGACGCCTGACGAGCGCCGCCATCCGGAGATCATCGATGGCAGCCGACGCCAGCGCATCGCGCGCGGCAGCGGCCACACGGTGCAGGACGTCAACGCTCTGCTCAAGCAGTTCCGCGAGATGCAGAAGATGGTCAAGCAGCTCGCCGGCGGCAAGATGCCGAAGCTCGGCCCGGGGATGCCGTTCTAGGGGCACGGCGCCGGGTGGCTCGGCGTTGCGGGCGCGAGGCCGAGCGCATACTATGGTACGGTTCTCCATCGGCCCGGCCGAGAACTGGTTACGACTGTTGTAGCGGATCCCTAAAGAGGTGTGGTCAGTGGCAGTACGCATGAGGCTGAGCAGGGTCGGCAGCACCAAGAACCCCATCTACCGCATCGTCATCGCCGACGCGCGCGCTCCGCGCGACGGCCGTTTCATCGCGACGATCGGTCACTACAACCCGCAGGTCGACCCGTCCTCCATCGACATCGACAAGGCCAAAGCGAGCGAGTGGTTGAAGAAGGGCGCCCAGCCGAGCAGGACCGTGAAACGGCTGCTGGCGCGCCAGGGCATCGACACCTAGCCGGCGCAGACACGTCGAGGCGGGAGGCGGTTGATGTTGAAAGACCTGCTCGAATACCTGGCCAAGGCGCTCGTGGATAAGCCTGACGAGGTCCACGTCGAGGTGACGGAGACCGACACGACGATCGTGCTCGAGCTGACGGTCGCCAAGGACGACGTCGGCAAGGTCATCGGCAAGCAGGGGCGCATCGCGCGGGCGCTGCGCACGATCATCAAGGCGAGCGCGGTGCGCGACGGCAAGCGCGCCATCGTCGAGATCGTCGACTGACGCCCGAGCCATGGCCGGTCTGTGGGCCTTCGCCACCGTGGGGCGAGCCCACGGCCTGCACGGTGAGATCTACCTCGACCTCCTGCCCGGCGGCCTCGACTACCTGACCAGGGGGTCGTCGTTCTCTATCGACGGGGGCGGCGGTCGGGTCACGCCCGTGCGCCTCGCGCGCACGGGCGGCACCGACCGCCGCCCTCTCGCGCGTCTCGACATCGCCGAGACGATCGACGAGGCGCGCGCCCTGCACGGCACGGTGCTCTACGCGCAGGCCGACGAGCTCGACGAAGGCGTCGATCACTTCCTGGTGAGCGAGCTCGTCGGCCTGCGCGTAGTCTCGGGCGAGACCGACCTGGGCGAGGTACGCGGGGTGCTCATGAACCCGGCTCACGACATCCTCGAGATCGGCGGCGAGGGCCGCGAGACGGTGCTCGTGCCGCTGGTGAAGGAGCTCGTCGAGGTCGACCGCGAGCGCGGCGTCGTGATCGTGAAAGAGGGTCTCCTGTGAAGTTCGACGTCTTCACGCTCTTCCCCGAGGCCTTCTCCTGGTTCCTGCAGCAGGTGCACGTACAGCGGGCACGCGAGCTGGGCGCCGAGTTCCGCCTCTGTAACTACCGCGACTACACGCCGCTGCGCCACGGGCAGGTCGACGACACCCCTTACGGGGGCGGCGCCGGCATGGTGTTGCGCATCGACGTCGTGGGCGCCGCTCTGGAGGCCGTCTACGGCATCGACTGCGTGCAGGTGAAGGCGGACAGGCGCGTCGTCGAGCTGACGCCCCGCGGGCGCCAGCTCGACGACGCGCTCGCCGGCGAGTTGGCCCAGGGCGACCTGTGCCTCCTCTGCGGGCGCTACGAGGGTATCGACGAGCGCGTGCGCGAGCTGGTGAACGACCGCGTGTCGATCGGGCCGTACGTTCTCTCCGGCGGAGAGATCGCCGCCGCGGCCCTCCTCGACGCGGTCGTGCGCAAGATCGAGGGCGCCGTATCCAACCCGGAGAGCGTGAGCTCCGACTCGTTCGCGCCCGGCCTGGCGGGAGCGCTGGAACACCCGCACTACACGCGGCCGGCGGAGTTCCACGGCTGGCGCGTGCCGGACGTTCTGCTCAGCGGTGACCATGCCGAGATCGAGCGCTGGCGGCGCGGCAACCTCGGCGGGCAGCCCCCAGACAAGAAGTCCGACCGCTGATTACGCAAGCGCGTCGCGCAGAGCACACGGTGCGGGTGGACGTTCGACGGATCGCACCTCGACCTCGCTCGTCCGCGTTTCGTCGCCGTGGCGGTCCGCGGTCTGTGTCGAGGCGGTGCCGGTCGGGTACCTTGTGGCCCAGACGAAGCGGCGTGAGAAGCGATGAGGAGGTGAGGTCTGCTTGGCGTTGACCGTGTATACGAAGGTAGGCTGCACAGCGTGCGAGGCGCTAGTGAGAGACTTGAAGGCGCGAGACGTGCCGTATCGGCTGGTCGATATCGACCGCTCGCCCGGCGGCGCGCAGGAACTCTCTCACCTGACCGGAGGCAGGCCGACAGTGCCCACCGTAGTTGACGAGGACGGCGAAGTGCTGCTCGGTTTCGGCAACACCTGAGGAGGAGACCGTGGCCTGCGTCGGCGGCTCTGGCTGGCCGAACGCAGGCGTCGGCGCGCGTGACGCGCTGGATCAACTCACCAAGCGGTGCGCCGCGCAGCGCCAGTGCATCGCTTCGCTGCTCAGGCGCGACCCTAGGGGTGGGCGGCAAGGGACGAGCCGCCCACCCTCTATGCGTCGGTCACGAAGGCTTGCTCGAATAGGTCGCCACGCGCCTCGCGTGTTCTTCTAGGCCGATCGGACAGGCGTCGTGACAGATGAGGCACTCGTGGCTCCCACGCGGCGAGTAGTGTCCCGCCCACTTCTGCCAGGCCTTGTTGGGCTCGGCCAGCATCTCCTGCGGGACGATGCACTTCCAGAAGTCGACCTTCTTGCCGGGCTCCACGCCTTGCGATGGACCGGGGATGATGGCCCCCGTGGGGCAGGCCCTGACGCACAGCTCGCAGTCGCCACAGAGGTCCCTCGCGAACGGCTCGTCGTAGGGCAGAGCCGCGTCGGTGACCACGCAGCACCAGCGCACGCGCGGGCCAAGCAGTCGGGGTGACGCACAGGGTCTGCTTGCCGATCCACCCCAGACCGCCCATCGTGGCGGCGGCCTTCGCGTGCACGAAATGGGTGACGGCAGTCTTGTGCCCGGCGTCTCTCACGGCCTCTGCGAAGCGGTGAGCGCGGGCCTCGGTCAGCTCGTAGTAGAGATTGTAGTACTGCGATCCCGGCACGTCGTCGAAGGGGATGGCACCGTCGGGCAGCACGGACGTCACGACGGTGTTGAGCATCGTGTCCCAGATGTGCATGCCGAGCACGATGACGCTCTTCGCACCGTCGAGGAACCCGTTTGGCACCTCCAGGCAGCGATGCGGCGGAAACGGGACCGCAGCAAGCTTCTCGGCGTCGACGACGCCGAAGAACTCGAACCCATGGTCCGCTGCCTCGGCCCGCAATCGTTCCTTCAGGTCAGGCGACACGACACGACCTCACTTCCTCTACGCGCAGTGCGCTGGTCTAGAACCTGTCCACATGATGGCGGGCGCGGCGGCTTCGGTGCGGCCGCCTTCACTCCCTCGACGCGATCGTTGAGCGTCGAAACGTGCCTGCATGGCGGCATTATAGTCCGCGGTGCGCGGCCGTCTACCTCGCTCCAAGATGCGGGCCGTGGAGCGCTCCGAGTCCAGGGGCCACGCACACCGTCCTCTGGCAGGGCGCAGCCCGACTCGCTAGACTCCCGCTGCCGCGGTAGGGCCCTCTGCCACCGTGAAGGTCGCAATGAGGCTCTTCGGCAAACCCGATATCGAGCAGATGAGGCGCGATGGCGACATCGCAGGCCTTGTCCACTGGGCTGACTTCCGTAGGGACCAGAGCCTGAGTCGCGCCGCGGTAGCGGCTTTGCGCGAGAACGTCTACGCGGTCGTGGAGCGTCTGTTCGACACCGCTGTCTGGGCTCACGCGCACAGGGGGCCAGGCCGCAGGGGTCTGTCACCTTCGGGGGTGCATCGGCTCAACGAGATCACGGTCGCCTTGCGCAAGATCGGTCCGCCCGCCGTCGCTCCTCTCGCCGATTCGGTCCGCCTGTACGGCGACTACGGGGACCCCGACGAGCACATGCGATTCCTCTACTTCGCCCTGGTCTTTGACGTGTTGCAGAAGATAGGACGTCCGGCGGCGAACGAGTTGCGTGACCTCGCCGAAGGCGCAGATCCCGATGTCCGCGAGCATGCGCAGGAGGCGTTGAGCAAGCTCGAAGCACGAGGTCAGCTTGACGACTGATGAAGAGGTCGTGGTCGCCGTTCGCGCATCCTGGCCCTCATCGCGGGAGTGGGCGACACTTGCTGCACGGCGGCGGCTGAAGGCCGGCTTGTCCCCTGCTGTGGCTGCCACGCCGAGCCCCGGCGATCCCTGATCCGGCGTGCCGTAGCCGACGGCACCCGGGCTTGGCAGTGAGGCTCCAGATTGCGCCACAGCGTCTTCCCTCGCATACCGTTGACCGGGGGGTATAGCATTGCAATAGAATTCACGTACACATTGGAGCCGTCACCGGCCGTTCGTTGGACGATGTGTCACGGAGCGATTCGACGGGCGGCGAGGCGACTCCAACTGTTAGTTCTGCGTACGGAACCAAGGTTCGAACGCGACGGTTCCGGTCGGCATGCATTGGCGCTTGATGGGGCGAGAACGCGATGGCTGCAAGGTCGCAGACGGATCATTCCACGTTGTCTCGAGGTCGCGTTCCCCCGCCCGGGCGGTCTCGAATCGACCGCCTTCCAGTACGACCACGGTCGTAGAACCTTTTGGCGCAAAGTGCGACAGGAGAGCGAGAGGCGTCGTTGGTCACCGCTCTCACGCCGAGGAGGTGATGTCATCCCGAGAAGGCTGACCGGCCGAAGGAAGAGCAGTGAATCCCGAAAGGAGGGAGTCACGTGGCGAGAACTACCAAGGCCCTGCCCGAGCGCATGACGGTGTTTCATGCCTGGGAGCGCGCGCGGAGAGGTCCCAAGGTCGACGAGAAGACGTGGGATTTCGAGGTCATCCCCAAGACGGCGACTCGTCTGAAGGAGAAGTACGGGATCAAGATGGACAAGAAGGTCATGATCCCGACCGATCCCGACATCATGAAGCGGCTCTACGAGGCCGGCCTCGAGATGCTCGTCGAGACCGGCGTGTACATCATCGAGACCGGCCGTGTCGTGAAGTACACCAAGGATGAGGTGCTCTTCACCGTTGCTCAAGCGCCGAAGCACGCCATCATCGGCGAGGGGGCACTGCACTACCGGCCGCTCGTACCGAGGGCGTGGAACAGCACGACGCCGCCGATCATCCAGGGCGGCCCGACCGGCGCGCCCTGCAGCGAGCAGCACTTCCTCGGCATCCACGAGTCGTACGCCAAGGAAGGCATCGTCGACTGCATCGTCGACGGCGTGCTCGAGAAGATCAACGGCTACAACCCGGCCCCGGAGAGCCCCGCCGAGGTGTGGGCCTCCAAGCAGGAGATGTTCCTGGTCCGCCAGGCCCAGGCCAAGGCCTGTCGCTTAGGGATGGGGTTGTAGGGCGCCGAGACGCCTCTCGGGGCGGCGGCCATCGTTGCAGCCGATTTTCCCGGCGGCATGCGGGCCACTGACAACCACGAGGTGTCCCAGCTTAATGAGCTGAAGATGGAAGCCGGAGGCTGGCAATTCGTCGCTCATTACGCACTAGCTGGCGACATCATCATGGATGAGCAGATGCCCATTTTCGGCGGCTTTGCCGGTGGTCTCGAGGAGACGACCATCGTCAACGTTGCCACCCACCTCAACGCCTTCGTCATGAACCAGGCGACCTGGCACCTCGACGGACCCGTCCACATGCGCTGGGGCAACACCACCGCCAGGGAGGTTCTGGCAGTGGCCGGCCACGGCCAGCGGGCGATCGAGGAGCATTGGCCGGATCTCATGACGGGCAACCAGTACTACCCCACCGCCGGCCCGGGCACCGTGATGTGCCTGCTAGAGACGGCGGCGCAGGCCATCACCGACACCTGCAGCGGGCGCGAAGTGGTGTCGGGCGTCGCGTCGGCCAAGGGCGTGAAGCTCGACAAGACCACCGGCCTGGAGGCGCGCTTCATGGGCGAGGTCTGCCACGCTGTGGCCGGCATGCCCCTGGACCAGATCAACGAGATCCTCGATGCTCTGGTGGCCAAGTACGAGGGTGACTACCTGACGGCGGATGAAGGCAAGACCTACGCCGAGTGCTACGACACCGACAAGGTCGTCCCCAACGATGAGTACCTGGCAGTGTACGACGAGGCCGTTGCGATCATGAAGGATCTCGGCGTCAGCTACAAACTGTGGTAAAGGAGCATGTGACTTCAGGCACGGCGAGGATGCAGGTGTTCTGGTCTGGAACAAGCTCCGCCTCGCCGCGCGGACATCGCCCCGGAGGCCGAGATCGAGGAGGCAAGTGAGCAATGGCAAACGAGGAGTTGATCAAAGAAGCGCGTGCGGCGCTTCTTACGACCGACAAAGCCAAGGCTGAGGACGTCGCCAAACGAGCCATAGCCGCAGGCATGGATCCGGGCGATATCATGCAGAATGGCTTCGTCGCCGGCATCCGTGAGCTCGGCGAGAAGTTCGACAAGGGCGAGGTCTTCCTGCCCGAGTTGATGCTTGCGGCCGAGGCCATGGAAGCCGCCATGGAGATCTGCAACGCGGCCCTGCCCGAGGGCAAGAGCGAGACACGCGGTGTCGTCGTCATCGGCACCGTGGAGGGCGACGTGCACGACATCGGCAAGGCTGTCGTGATCGCCTATCTGCGCGCCAACGGGTACGACGTCCATGACGTCGGGAAGGACGTGCCGCCGCAGGACTTCATCGACAAGGCGGTTGAGGTCAACGCCGACGTCATCGGCGCGAGCGCTCTGCTGACGGCCACGCTGGCCGTGCAGGGCGAGATCGAGGAGTACCTCAAGGAGGCCGGCCTACGCGGCAAGTTCAAGACGATCGTGGGCGGTGCCACCTGCACGCAGGGCTGGGCCGACAAGATCGGAGCCGACGCGTACGCGAAGGATGCCAGCGACGCGCTGCAGAAGATCGGCGAACTCGTCGGACGCTGAAGCGGCGTCGAGCTGCAGTAGGATATCAGTGAACAAGGGGGCGCCCCGGCCGACGAGAGTCGGCTGGGGCGCCCCCCCGTATGACAGTCTTCGGACGGATTGCCGGCAAGGTTCGCGCTGAGGAGGGCAGCGGTGGCACAGGTCAATGCAGGAGACACAGCCTTCGTCCTCATCAGCGCCGCCCTCGTGGCGCTGATGACACCGGCTATCGCCTTCTTCTACGGCGGGCTGGTGAGGCGCAAGAACTTCTTGTCGATCATGATGCAGAGCTTCATCTCGATGGGCATCGTGACGGCCATCTGGGTCGCCGTCGGCTACTCGCTGGTCTTCTCCGGCGATGTCTGGGGCATCATCGGCAACCTCGATTGGGCCGGCCTACACGGCGTCGGCCAAGCTCCGGGTCCGTGGGCGCCGACCATCCCTGCGCTGGCGCACTTCGACTTCCAGGAGATGATCGCCATCTTCACGCCGGCTCTGATCACCGGCGCCTTCGCCGATCGGGTGAACTTCAAGAGCTACCTCTGGTTTCTCGTGCTCTGGAGCCTGCTGGCCTACATCCCGCTGGCGCACTGGGTGCGTGGCGGTGGTTTCCTCGACCAGTGGGGCGCAGAGGACTTCGCTGGCGGCCTGGTGGTCCACGTGAGCGCCGGGTTCGCTGCACTGGCGTCGGTGTACGTCGTGGGCAAGCGCAGGTTCTTGCCCGGCGAGCGTACGTTGCCGCACAACATCTCTTTCGTGGCGATCGGCACGGCCCTGCTCTGGCTCGGCTGGTTCGGCTTCAACGGAGGGAGTGCACTGGCGGCCAACGGAATCGCCGCGCAGGCATTCGTGAACACCGACATCGCGGGCTCGATCGCCATGTGCACCTGGCTTGCGCTCACGTGGCTCCGCAACGGCAAGCCGAGCCTCGTCGGCGCCCTCACGGGAGCGATCAGCGGACTGGTGTGCATCACCCCTGCGGCCGGGTTCGTCCCGACCTGGTCGGCATTCGTCTTCGGCGCAGCCGCGGGCGTCGTCTGCTACTACGCGATAGTCGTCAAGCAGAGGATGGAGTGGGACGACGCGCTCGACGTCTGGGCGGTCCACGGTGTCGGCGGGATACTGGGCACCCTGCTGCTCGGTGTCTTCGGCTTCGCTGCGGTCAATGCCGCCGGCTCCGATGGGCTGTTGGCAGGGGACGCGGCCTTCTTCGGGGTGCAGCTCGTCTCCGCTGTGATCGCCGCCGGCTACTCCTTCGCGGTGACGTACCTGATCCTCAGGCTGCTCAACCACTTCCAGCCCGTGCGCGTGCCCGACGCCGTGGAGCAGAGGGGCCTCGACGCCGAGATGCACGGCGAGGAGGCCTACCACCTGACTTGAGCTGCCCGAAGCCGTGTTCCCGCGGTGGAAAGCCGCCCGCGACTCCGCTAGCCTGAGCTCGTGGAGAGCGAGCTTCCTACCCTGGGAGTCGAGCTTGTCGGCGATGGACTCGGCCCGTTCGACGACATCGAGTTCATTGGCAGCGGCAGGTTTGCGGAGACGTACCGCGTTGTGCGTGACGACGACGAGTACGTGCTCAAGGTCTGCCACTTCATCCCGCGCATACCGCAGGAGCTCTGGGAACATGAGCTCGAGGCGCTGCGGCGCGTGAGACACCCGAACGTCATGGCATTCCGCGCCGCAGGGCACCTGCGAGCCCAGGGCAAGACGTACCCCTTCATGGAGTGCGAGTACATCGACGGCCGCGACGTGAGAGGGATGATCGCCGCCGGGCTGCGACCGGAGGATCCGTCGGCACTGCGGGAGTTCTTCGCAGGCCTCCTGCGCGGCGTGGCGGAGCTCCACGACCTGGGCATCCTGCATCGCGACATCAGGCCGGCCAACGTGGCCCTGCGGGGCGGCCACTGGCAGAAACCCGTGCTGCTCGACTTCGGCCTGGCTCAGACCTACGTCGTCTCGGCGGCGCAGCAGCGCCTCTCGCTGGGCGAGCGGCGGCGGGATCTTGTTGCCCTCGCCGAGGTCGTGTACGAGGTCGGGGCGGGACGACCTCCCGTCCACGAACCACGGGCCGCCCGGACCCTCGCCACGCGGGTGCGGCGGCGTGCTCTGGTCGACCCACGCAGGCTCTCGCCGCTGTTCGCGGACGACGTCGCCGAGGTCGTCGTCCGTCTGTTGTCTCGCGGGCAGTCGCGCTCGGGGGCCGATGAGGCGTTGCGAGAGCTGGAGGAGTCCTAGGGACGATCACGCAGCTCCCGGACCTGGCAACGAATCGCCGTCGCGCGCTCAGAACGCGGCACTCGGACGGTGCGTGACAGACAGCACAAGCCGTTGCAATGCCCCGGGCCATTGTGTACAGTGCGCGCATCCTCGCACGATACGCCCATCGGGGCCCCAAAGCCCGCCGTCGAAGGGGGATGGTGTCGTACGGGTCTCTCAGGCTCGATGAGGGGAGGTCGCCAGACGAGAGCTTCCGCACCCAGTGAACGCTGAGGGCTCGGCAAAAGCTGCCGGCCCCTCACCCGCCTCGCTCTCCCGAAACCGCGCGTCTGTCGCGCCGCCGGAGGAGGTCGGGCGGGCCGACCATTTCGGGCAAGTGAAAGGGGGACACTTGAGTCGTACCGAAGCCGACCTCGCCGTCGAGCAAGCTGTCGCTGCCGAGGCGAAGAGAGGCACCCACGATCCACGCATCGAGAAGACGTACCGACGGGACGTGATCACGATCTACACGTTCGTGATCGCCCTGTTGTTCACACTCTGGGCAGTGTTCTTCTTCGTCGTGAATCCCAACGTCCAGGACAACACCCTGCGCTGGCTCATGATCGGCCTGGGCATATTCGCCTCCGTCTTCAACGCCACGGGGATGATCCAGAACACCCGGCGCCTCAAGCAGGAGGCGGTACGCTTCTACTCCCAGGACCTGTTCTGGCAGGACCAGAAGAAGCTGCAGAAGGAGTACGCGAAACAAGAGCACGAGATGTACCTGAGGCAGAAGAACGTGGACAAGGGGGCGACCGATGCCTGAACACGACGACGAGTGGATCCCGTATCAGGGATACCAGGAGCCGAAGCAGCACGTGTTCTGGCAGGTGTTCGATGTGGTCTTCATCCTGGCCCTCTGCTACGTCTGCCTGCTCGTGCCGATCCTGCTGGCCGGCAAAGTCCTGGTCGGGGGGGACTGATCATGGCTCCTGCGATCATGAGAAGGAGTGGGTCAGTCCGCCGTGGATGTCGGCAGATTGTGGTTCTCTGTGCTTGCGACCCTGGGCAGCCTGATGATGCTGGCCATCGTCGTAGCCCCGGCTCTGGCCGCGGGGAAGGTCCCGACGTGGGAGCTCTCGAAGGAGAAGGCCCCCGAGCTGGACTACACGCTCAGTCTCGGCACGGCCGTCCTTACCTTCGGGCTCCTGATCGCCTTTTTCGTCATGCTCTTCGTGCTGTCGGAGAGGGAGTTCAAGGGCGTGATCAACGAGCGCTTCGGACCGAAGAAGTGAGAAGGGTGGTGTCATCGCTGTGAGTATCGAAGAGGTCATGAACTACGTGGCATGGGCGGTGAGCATCGCCATTATCGCGTGGATGGTGATTGACGCCCTGCGCGTCGAGGTGACCTACGACCGAGACCTGCTCGTCAGCTCGGTAGAAGGCGAGATCGAGAAGGAGATCCTCTCGTCTGACGAGGAAGCCACGCTCAAGAGGCATGCGTCCGACTGGGCGGCGGAATACACCGAAGTCGAGGCGGAAGCGCGAAAGGCCGAGCAAGCGCCGCCCGGAGGAGGGTCCTGATGGCAGCTGAAGCGCCTGCGGTCACCGCCGCAAGACCGAAGCGCCTGAGCCTGCTGCGCGTCCTCGGCCCCTGCACATCTGGGGTCTCGGCGTGGGCATCGTGCTCGTGGGCGAGTTCATGGGTTGGAACTTCACGGTGGCCAAGGGCGGAGTGTTCGGCGCGCTCGTCGCCTGCTGGTTCAGCGGCATCCTCTACTCCTGCGTCGCCATGATCGACTCCGAGGTGAGCTCGACGGTGGCCTCGGCCGGTGGCCAGTACGCGCAGGCGAAGCACATCCTCGGCCCCTCGGCCGCCTTCAACCTGGCTCTGTTCATCATCTTCGAGTACGTGATGCTCGAGGCCGGCGACGCCATCGTGATCGGCGCCATCATGGAGAAGCTCAGCGCGAACTTCAGCGCGACGGCCTGGGTCATCCTGACCATCGCCATCCTGTCGTTCCTCAACTACCGCGGCGTGACGTTGGCGCTGACCGTCAACTACATCATCACGGCCATCGCCTTCATCACGATCCTCCTCCTCCTCTTCGGGAACTGGGGGAACTTCTTCACCCAATACCTATTCACGGCCGATATCGGCGGCAGGAATCCCGAGATGCCGTACGGCTGGCTCGGCATCCTCGCCGCGCTGCAGTTCGGCATCTGGTATTACCTGGGCATCGAAGGCACCTGCCAGACGGCTGAGGAGTGCCGCTCCGCTCCGCGCGCGCTGCCGATCGGCACGATGTCTGGGCTCGTCACGCTGCTGATCGCCGCCACCATCACCTGGTACGTCGCTACCGGCCTGGTCGACTGGGTGACGCTCGGATCATCGGCGTACCCGCTCTACGACGCGGCGCTGAACACGAGTAAGGACTGGCTCATCGTGGCGCTGTTCATCGGCACTGTGTTGAGCTGTCTGGCGTCGGCTAACGGCTGCATCAACGACGCCTCGCGGGCCTGGTTCGCCATGGGACGCGACCAGTTCGTGCCGCGCTTCTTCGGCGGCGTGCACCCGCGCTACAAGACGCCGTACCGCTCGATCCTGTTTCTGATCCCCATCGCCATGGCCTTCGGGTACACGGGGTTGCTCGACCAGGTGATCACCTTCTCGATCATCTCGGGCTGTTTGATATACGCCGTCATGCCCCTCAACATCATCCGTTTCCGCAGGCTCTATCCGATGGGCTCCATCAGGCGGGGCTACGTCTACCCCTTCCATCCCTGGCCGGCGTTCGTGCTCGCTCTCTTCGTAGCGCTCACGTTCATCGCCGTCTACTTCGGCTACTGGCGCAACCTGGTCGGGGCCATGGCCTTCTATATCCTCGCCTCGATCTGGTTCACCTTCCACCGCTACAGGATGGTGGATCGCTCCAAGCTCTACACCATGCCCTGGCCGCGGCCTAAGGGATACTGAGGATCCGGCCGGCAAGGGAGGGCAGGATGTTCGAGACGATACTAGTAGCAACAGATGGCTCGCACTCGGCGGGGAAGGCCGTCGACTTCGCGGTGGAGCTCGCCAAGAGCCATGGTTCCAAGCTCGTGATCTGCACCGTCACACGAGAGCGGCTGGCGACGATCGACAGGGACCCCGGCGAGCCCAATCCGCCCGACGTCGACCCGAGAGCATCGCTGAGTCGCGGTCAGGCCGACCAATCGGCGGAGGTTCTGCGCCGAGGCGAGCAGGCGGCCAAGGCAGCGGGCCTGGGGAACTACGATCTGCGCGAGATCTACGGCACGAACACAGGCGCCACCATCGTGAAGGAAGCCGAAGCGATGGGAGCCGACCACATCGTCGTCGGCTCTGTCGGGGAGACCGGCCTCGCCAGGCTGCTCATGGGTTCCGTGGCGGCGAGCGTGGTGCATCACGCCCACTGTCCGGTGACGGTGGTGCGGTAAGTGACTGGAGGGCCACAGCCGCAACACGGCGCGCGGTAGGTCATGGAGTTTGACCTGCTCTGGAAGGGCGCCGTGGTCGCGGCTGTGGCCCTCTTCTTCGTCTGGCGCCTCCTGAGGGTCCAACAAAGCGATCAGGCGACGAAGGCGCACATGCTCGACGAGCTCCTGCCGGAGGTCGAGCGGGCCGCGTGGACGTGGAGCCCCTGGCATTATCCCCGCCTCGACGGGATGCTTGACGGGTATCCCGCTCGCTTCGACCTTCTGTCCGACACCCTTGTGACGCGCTCACTGCCCACGCTCTGGCTACAGCTGCGCTGGGCACTGCCTCACGAGGGCTGCTTCTGCGTGACCATCGACCCGACCGGCGCCGAGTTCTTCTCCAACGATGCCGACTGCGGTCGCCTTCTGCCGACGCCGAGCTCCTGGGGGGTGAGGGCGGAGATCCATGCCGACGGCAGCGGGGGCGCGCTCCTGCGCCGCCTGTCCGCCCTCGATCTGAGCTCCTACCCCTCGGTCAAGCAGCTTTCCGTGGTAGAGGGTGAGCTCAGGCTGACCGTGCGTTGCGCCCGCGGGGAGCTGCAGATCTACCGGGTGATGCGCGCCGCGAAGTTCCCTCCCGACTGCGTTTCCCCAAGCATCGTGGCGGAGACGTTGTCTTTGGCGCGTGCGGCCCGAGACGTCCTGACGGCAGAACGAGAGGCGGGATGAGCGCCGGCGCATCACGACCGAAGAAGAAGTCGCAACGACCGGCCAGGCCGGCAGGCGAGATCCGCAAGCCTTACCCCGTGTGGCTCGTCACCACCGCGGCCTTCCTGCTGCCGGGCAGCGGCCAGATGCTGAACGGTTTTCCCGTGCGAGGGATCATCATGCAGTTCTTCATGATCGTCCTCGGGTTTGTCACGTACAAGATCAGCAGCCCCGACATCTCGTTCATCGGCCGGTTCGCCGGCGGCATCTTCGTGTACGTCTTCTCGGTCATCGACGCCAACACCGTGGCGAAGCGCGCCATGGCTGCGTGGGAACGGATGGGTGAGGGCGGCGGCGGAGCCGGGAGCGGGCCCACGTCGTCCGGTCGGCGCCCCAATAAGGATCGAGAGCCGCAGAAAGGCGCCAAACCGTCGCGGCGCCGCGTCCAGGGGGAGGGCGAGACGCGGCAACGACCGCCGGTGCGGACCAAGCCAACGAAGCCGACGAACCCGACCAAGCCAACGAAGCCGAAGAACTCGACGAACCAGACGAAGCCAACGAGGCCTCCCGGCGAGCCCCCCCTCAAGGGGGGCGGAGGCGTCCGCGTGGCACTCGCTGCGCGCGGGGAGTCAACAGGAGTGAGCTGAGCGCCGGCCGACGCGTCTGCGGATCCGGCCGGCCTGGGTATACTCTTTTAGTACGGCAACGAGCTTGGGACTTCGGAAGTGAATGCAGAGGTGTCACCTCCGCACGACGCAGGGGACACCTCCGGTAACCCAGATCCCAGGCGGATCGCCCCATTCCTGTCTCACCACCCGCTTCTCGAGGGCCTTAGCCGTGACGATCGCGAGAGAATGGCCGAGATGGTCGTCGTGCGTTGCGTGCCGGCGGGCGAGTCGGTCCTCGTCGAGGGCGGGCCGCCAGGTACGTATCTCTTCGTCGTCGTGGAAGGGTCGATGGAAGTCCTGGCCGGGGGCCTTGTCGTCGACGTGCTGACGAGTGGGGAGGTGTTCGGCGCCCCGACCCTGGTCACGGGTCTTGCCCCAGGGTTCTCGGTTCGCGCGCGCGAAGGCTCGACGTTGTATCTCGTCCCTCGAGAGGCGGCGATCGAGCTGCTCCTTCGCCCTGAGGGGGTCGCATTCGTGGTGGCGTCCTTGCGAGACCGGCTCGTTCACACCTCGCGGACGTTCAGATCGGTCGCCGACCCGCGGAGCGTTCCCGTTTCTTCTCTCATCCGTCGCGCGCCTGTCATCTGCCAGGCCGACACGCCCATTCGCGACGTGGCCATGATCATGAGCCAGGAGGTCGTAGCCGCTGTCCTCGTGGAGACCCGCCAGGGTCTCGGCATCGTCACCGACGCCGATCTGCGCGACAGAGTACTGGCCGCTGGATTGTCGGCGCATGCTCCGGTCGGCTCGATCACGACCACTCCGGTCCGCACCATCAGCGCCGAGCGCCTGGCGCCCGAGGCGAGCATCGAGATGATGCAAGCCGGCATCAACCATCTGGTCGTCATCGATGCCGCTGGTGGCGTGCTCGGCATCGTTTCGGCCGGCAGCCTGATGGCCCCCGATGCGCTGAGCCCCTTCGCTCTGCGCTGGTCGATCCTGGCTGCACGCAGCGTAGACGAGGTCGTCGAGGCGGCCATCCGTCTGCCAGAGGTGTTCGTCTCACTCACCGACCAGCACCTAGACGCCCCGACGATCTTGCGCGTGGTCACGCTGGTGGTCGACACGCTTACGCGCCGCTTGCTCGAACTCGCCGTCCGGCAGCTGGGACGGCCGTCTGTTCCCTACGCTTGGCTTGCTCTCGGCAGCGCCGCGCGCAGCGAGCTCACCCTCGTCTCCGACCAGGACAACGCGCTGGCCTATGCCGACTCGGACGACCCCTCGGTCGACGCGTACTTCGAGCGACTGGGAGAGGCGGTTAACGATGGCGTGGCACGCTGCGGCTTTGCGGCCGATCAGTCGGGAGTGCTGGCTCGAGATCCGCACTGGCGCATGTCCCGGTCCGACTGGGTGCATGTCTTCCAGGAGTGCTACGACGTGTGGGACTGGGAGCACGCAGCGCGGGCCTGCGTGGCCTTCGACTTCCGCTGTATCGACGGCGATCTGGACATCGTGACCCCTCTGACCGAGGTCGTGCTGAGGGCTCCCGACCATCCCGCGCTGTTGAACCGGCTCGCCCGTTCGGTGGTCGATACACGTTCGCCCCTCGGCTTCCGCCAGCACTTGCCCGATCGGGTTGACATCAAGAGGAGCGCTCTGCTGCCAATCGAGAACATCGCGCGCTACTTCGCGCTTGCGAATCGGATCACCGTGCCGGCGACGTTGGATCGTCTCACCGCCGTGGAGGAGCTGGCCATTCTCGAGACCGAGATAGTGATCGCCCTGCAGGAGGCCTACCGCGCCATGGCTCACCTCCGGCTGCGCCACCATGCAGACGCCATCGAGAGGGGCGACGCGTTGACGACACCATTGACACGACTACGCTACAGCCGTTGGCACGCGTGGAAGTGCACGAGGCACTGCGGCTGATTGCGGCCGCCCAGAAACGGGTGCCACTCTACGTGACGTGAGGTCGAACGGCCCTCGCTGGCGGTCGGTGATGCATCCCTTGTCGCAAGTCCGGGCTCGAGGATGCCCGCGATGTGGCGAGGGGTCGACGCCAGGGTAGACTCAAGATCGCGGCGGCTCCGCGCGAGCGCCCTCCAGTAGCGGGAGTGAGTCATGGCCACAGAACGGCCAGCCGAACAGCGCGACGAGCGCATCGCCTTCTGCTCGACGACGTGCGGCGGATAGCGATCTTCCTGTCGCGAGTGCCTCCGTTCAACGGACTCAACCGGCGCGAGCGCGAGCGGATAGCCGCCTCGGTCGAGAAGTGGGAGCTGGCGCCGGGAAGCGTCCTCCTCGTCGAAGGCGGCCCGCCGGGCACCCGTCTGTTCGTCGTCTTCGACGGTGTCCTCGAGCTGACGACCAGGGGACAGGTGATCGACGTCGTCACGAGTGGCGGTCAGTGGTGGGTCACCCGAGCTCTCGTCACCGGTCTCGCGCCCGAGTTGACGGTGCGGGCTCGCGACCAGGTCGTTCTTTACGCGATCCCTCGGACGATCGCCATCGACGTGCTCAGCCGCCCGCAGGGGGTCGCCTTCGTGACCGGCACTCTGCGCGAGCGGCTCGTGCGCACGGCGCAAATGATCGAATCGGCTTCTGACCAGACGAGCGGCCCGTGTCGTCGCTCATCCGCCGCCCCCCGTGATCTGCAGCCCCGATACCCCGGTGCGCGAGGCGGCGCGAGATGATGAGCGCCCAAGTCGCAAGCGCCATTCTCGTCGAGACACGCGAGGGTCTCGGCATCGTCTCCAACGCCGACTTGCGCGACAAGGTCGTCGCCCTCGGCGTCTCTCCCGACACTCCCGTCAGCTCGATCATGACGACGCCTGTGGTGACCGTACGCGGCGACCAGCTCGCGACGGAGGCCGGCATCGAGATGATGCGCGCGGGGATCAACCACCTGGTGGTCGTCGACGCGCGCGAACGTGTGCTCGGAGTCATATCGGCTGCGAGCCTGATGAGTACGGATGCGCCAGCCCGCTGGTCTTGCGCTCGGCTATTACCGCGGCTCACGATGTGGAGGAGGTCGTTGAGGCGGCGAAGCTCATGCCACAGGTCTTCGTCTCACTCGTCGATGCGCGTCTCGATGCACCGAGCCGTCTCGCGCATCATCACTCTGCAGAGCGACTCGCTAACGCAACGTCTTGCTGGAACTCGCCATCGAACGTCACGGTCCGCCGCCTACGCCTTTCGCCTGGCTTGCCCTCGGCAGCGGAGGACGCGGTGAGCTGACGCTGGCCTCGGACCAGGACAACGCTTTGGCGTACGCGGACTCCGACGACCCGGAGGTCGACTCCTACTTCGAGGGTCTGGCCGCCGACGTCAACGGAGGCTTGGCTCGCTGCGGGTTCGAGCTCGACGTCTCCGGAGTGCTGGCGAGCGACCACCACTGGCGCATGTCGCGATCGGACTGGGTCAGGGTCTTCAGGGAGTGCTTTGAGGTCTGGGATCTCGAGCACACGCTGCGAGCCAGCGTTGCCTTTCGATTTTCGCCAGGTCGCCGGTGATCTCGACGTCGTCACTCCGCTCGTGGAGGTGCTTCTCGATGCGCCAGACCATCCTTCGCTCCTCAACAGGGTCGCGCGGACAGTGACCGACATCCGCTCGCCGCTCGGCTTTCGGCAGCGTCTGACGGGACCAGTCGATATCAAGAAGAGCGCGCTTCTGCCCATCGAGAACATGGCTCGCTACTTTGCGCTCGCCAACAGGGTGACCGTCTCTGCCACTCTCGACCGTCTCTCCGCCGTGCAGGAGCTGGGCGGTTTCGGGGCGACGACGGCTGCCGAGCTGCCCGAGGCATACCGGGCGGTGTGGAACCTGCGGCTGCGCCATCACGCCAATGCCGTTCGCGCCGGTCGTCGCATCGACGACGCCATCGACTCGACCCAGCTTCGCCCACTGACGTACGCGGAGCTGCAGGAGGCCCTGCGGGTCATCGCGTCGGCTCAGAAGCACGTGCCCGAGATCGTAATGCCGAGAGACATGGAGCGGATGGCGTAGCGCGCCCTTGCGAGCGTACGTGGGCCGCAGCTCGCATGTGGCGGCGTTTGTGATTCAGGTGACATAATGGCTGCACTGAGTCGCGGACTCCGGTTTCCCGATCCGGGCTGGCGCCGGTCGGTGTCCACCTTGCAGGGTGGGACGACGCTTAGCACGGCGGCGGGAGGCTCGTTAGGTGAAGGTGCCATCGACACGCCGGCAGAACGGCTCGACGCACTCGAGCTGACCGCGGGCACGGCCTCGGTCGGCCGCCGCCCCACCCACCTCCTTAGCGAACCAGTCACCCCGGGCTCTACTTACGCAACGGAGGTGTGACCTAAGTGAGCAAGATACTGACCCGCATGGGGGACGGCAGCTTCGTCGAGCTGACGCCCGACGAACTTCGTGCAGACATCGTCGCGGCTACCGAAGATGCGGCCGACAAGGGCAAGATCCCTCCCTTGCAGGACGACGAGATCGACAAGCTCGTCGAGATATTCTCCGCGCCGTGGCGCGTGATCGGGGTCGAGCCTGGTCACGAGGTTCCCCTCACCAAGGATGAGACGGCGTGCACCCTTGTTTCATCGCAGCTGTCGAGTGGCGCTCACCTGCCGATCAGCCGTGAGGCGGCGGTCGAGATCTTCGAGCGCGTGTTCGCCTTCGACACCATGGAGCTGGGCTGGATCGACTACTCCTTCAAACCGGCGAAGGCGATGGTCTCGCTCGACCAAGTGTCGATCGAGCGCCTGCTCGCTACGACGGTCTTCCCGGTTCTCTACGGCGCGATGCCCAACATGGGCCTCTACTACACGCCGGACGGGCCTTTTACGAACCCCGCCGATCTGCTCGGCATGATGAAGATCGCCGAGGCGCGCGAAGAAGAGATGAAGGCCGCCGAGATGTGCATGGAAGACATGATCTACATGTGCAAGCGCTTCGATGAGATCGGCGCCGACGGCATCGACTTCGATACGACCGCATCGGCCGGCGACGCCGACTTCTGGGCGACGCTGAAGACCGTCGAAGAGCTCAAGAAGACGACCAAGCTGGGCATCGAGGTCGGCATGTCCGGCGAGTTCATCCTCGGCATGCACGGCGAGGTCGAGTACAACGGCAAGAAGCTCGCCGGCATGTTCCCGCACCAGCAGCTCAAGGTCGTGGAGGAGGCCGGCGCCGACATCTTCGGCCCGGTCGTCAACACCAAGACCAACAAGTCGGCGCCGTGGAACGTCGCTCGCGCCGTGACCTTCGTGAAGGAAGTCTGCAAGCAGGCCAAGATCCCGATCCACGCCAACGTGGGTATGGGCGTGGGCGGCACACCCATGTTCGAGACACCGCCGGTCGACGCCCTTAGTCGAGCCAGCGTGGCGATGGTCGAGATCGCCAAGGTCGACGGGTTGTAGGTTGGCGTGGGCGATCCCTTCGGGATGTCCGTAACTCACGCGATTGCCTCCGGCATGGGTGGCATTCGTACCGCTGGAGATCTGGTGGCGCGGATGCAGCTCAACTACCGGATGAGGCTCCCCGAGGCGAAGAAGTACGTCGCCGACAAGCTTCACGTGAGCACCTTCGACCTGTCGGATTCGACCGTCATGCGCAACCTGCGCGAGGAGCTCGATATCGGCTGCGTCGAAGCCATCCCCGGCCTCGCCAAGGGGCTGGCGGCGAAGGCTCGCATCGCCGATCTTCTCGATATCAAGATCGAGTGCGTCGAGAAGCTCAAAGCGAAGATGCCGGCCTGACGCGCAAGGCGAGAGCCCCAGGGTTGACGCAATCCGATTGTTGGAGGTCACAGGCATGGCAAACGAAGAGTTCTTCGCCGAGGCAAACGCGGCGATCAAGGCGTGCGACAAGGAGAAAGCCATCGCTGCCGCCAAGCGCGGGCTGGCGGCGGGCATCCCGCCCGACGAGATGCTGAAGAAGGGCTTCGTCGTCGGCATCTCTGAGATGGGCGACCTTTTCGAGCGCGGCGAGGTTTTCCTTCCGGAGCTCGTCCTTGCGGCCGACGCCATGATGGGCGCCGCCGAGGTGTGCAACGCGGCGCTGCCCGAGGGCAAAGGCGAGAAGAAGGGCACCGTAGTCATCGGGACCGTTCAGGGAGACGTGCACGACATCGGCAAGACGATCGTCGTCGCGTTCCTGCGCGCGAACGGTTACGACGTTCACGACCTCGGCCGCGACGTCGCGGGCGCCAAGTTCATCGACAAGGCCGCCGAGGTCAACGCGGACGTCGTCGGCATGAGCGCTCTCCTGACGACCACCATGCGCGAGCAGATCAGGGTGCTCGATGCAATGAAGACGGCCGGCGTGCGCGACAAGTACAAGGTCATCGTCGGCGGCGGCGCATCGACCCAGAAATGGGCCGACAAGATCGGCGCCGATGCTTACGCGGAGGACGCCAACGACGGCGTGAAGAAGATCAACGAGCTCACCGGCAACTGACCGGTCGGTCCGGTCGGATGACGAGCGGCGCGGCCCGAGGCGAGAGTCTCGCCTCGGGCCGCGCCCGTGGACGGTGGGCAAGGCGCCATTTCGGGGACTGGAGGCGCAGGTCGGGTGCTGGAGGCTCGAGCGGTCGGTGGCCTGGAGATACGCGTTGTCCCTAGGCACTCCCTTCTGTACAGTTCCGCAAAGGAGAGCGCTCCAGGGGGTCGAAGGACATCGGCTGAGTGGCGATCGAGCGATCGACCGAGCGAGGGCTCGAGTGTCGAGGAAGGGAGATCATCCAGGACGAGTAGCGTGAGCTAGGCCGCTGACACACGGCCGTTACCAGCTGTTGGTGTAGTTGTGACATTCGACCAGGGGGAACAGCCAATGGCAGAAGACCAAAGCTCCGAACGGTGGCAAACGTCGGATGTGACCGACAAGTACCTCTCCGAATACTCGGACGAGTACAAGCAATCGCGTTTCAAGACCAACATGCGCCGCGACATCAGCTGGGTCGGCGCCTTCTTCGTCGCCGCCGGCGTGCCGGCGCTCATCTTGTTCTCGATGGGCGGCATCTCGGCCGGCACCGGGCCGGTGGCCGTGCTCGTGTGGACGCTCTCTGTGCTGGTCGGCTTCGTCGACGCCTTCATCTTCGCCGAGATCGCGGGGCTGCACCCGAAGAAGTCGGGCGGTACCGCCGTGCACGGCGCCACCGCCTGGATCCGCTACATCAGGCCGGCGGCTCCGATCTCGCTGTGGTGCAACTGGCTCGCCTGGACGCCGGTGCTGGCACTCGGCTCCGGTCTCTGTGCGGGGTACCTGCTGTCGGTCTTCTTCGCTCCAGACGCCACGATCAACACGTGGACGATCGACCTCGTCAATCTCAATTTTCTCAAGAGTGGGCTGGAGCTGCGCATCAACGCCGTGTTCATCCTCGGCGCGCTCATCATGCTCGCGGTCTGGAACATCCAGCACTACGGCATCCTGCGCACTGCGCGCGTGCAATTGGTGCTCACGATCGGGGCGATGACGCCGCTGCTGGTGCTGACCCTGGTCCCGCTGTTCACCGGCGATGTGGTGATGAGCAACTTCTCGCCCTTCGTGCCCGTCAACGGCTCGTGGAACATCGACGGCTGGACGGCGTTCCTGGGCTCCTTCTTCATCGCCGCCTGGTCGGCCTACGCCTTCGAGACGGCCATCTGCTACATGAGCGAGTTCAAGAACCCCGGGCGCGACCAGGCCAAGGCCATCCTCTGGTCGGGTGTGTTCTGCATCTTCTGCTACACCTTGATCCCGTTCGTCTGGCAGGGCGTCCTGGGCACCGACTACATGCTCAAGCCCGAGATCTACTCGGGAGCCGGCGTTCCCGCGGGCTTCGCGGCCATGTTCAACTTCGGCGCTTGGTTCACGAAGTTCTGCGCCATTGCCATGTTCTTCACCGTGATGCTCTCGGTGATGACGGCCATGTCCGGCTCGTCCCGCACGCTGTTCCAGGGCGGCCAAGACGGCTGGCTGCCAAAGTACCTCTCGCACCTCAATGAGCACAAGGTGCCGACCTGGGCCATGTGGACCGACCTCGTCTTCAACCTCTTCCTGCTGCTGATGTCGGACTACGTCTTCGTGCTCGCCGTCTCCAACTGCAACTACATGATCTTCAACTTCCTCAACCTCAACGCCGGCTGGATCCACCGCAAGGACAACTCCAGGGTTCCGCGGCCCTTCAAAGCTCCGATGCCGCTGTTCGTGCTGGGAACGAGCTTCGCCTACCTGAACATCTTTCTGTTCGGGGCCGGCGCGAACTTCTGGGGCGCGGGCACGTTCTGGATGGGATGGATCTCGGCCCTGATCGCACTGCCGGTCTTCTACTACCGGCACTACGTCACAGACAAGGGCAAGTTCCCGGTGCACATGTTCGACGACCTCATCCCTGAGGGAGAAACGGCGCTCGGACCGACCACGTGCGGTGTGCTGCCCTACGTCGCCATAGCCGGCGGCCTGGCGTGCATGACCATCGGCTACGTGATCTTCTGGGTCTGAGAGCCGCAATGTAGCGCGCCGGCCGTGCGGCCGTCGCCGGCCTGCGGAGCGGCCGGCGACGGTTGGGCTAGACGGCGCAACAAGAGGGGCCGCGGCGGAGGCGAAGAGCCTCCGCCGCGGCCCCCACGTCTTGGGGCGCCGTTTCGCGGCCTAGACGACGAGGACCGGGATCCCTCCCGCCTCGTGGAGCACCCTGGACGTCGTCGAACCCAATTGGGTCCGTTCGCCCTCACGAGCGCCCGCGCCCTTGGCACCGACGACGATCATGTGGGCGCCGATATCTTGAGCTATGTTGACCACCGCCACGTCGGGCCGGTCGGGGGTGCAGGCAGTCGCCACTGCGACCCCGGCCTCTCGGACTCGTCCCGCAGCCAGATCGAGCTCGGCTTCGATCTGTTTCGAGACCTCGTCCCACAGCTCCTCGACCCCCATCTCTGGGCCGCGGAACCCGATGGCCGGTGCGGGACGATCCTGCGCGCAGGCGATCGTGATCTGGCCGTCGGGCATCAACTTGGCGATCTCGACGGCGGTGTCGAGAGCTTTGATCGAGTTCGCAGAGCCGTCGTATCCAACAACGATGTTGTAGGCCATCCCGCTTCCCCCTTGGTCCCAGATGTATGCGCCAACCTATACCCGGCCCAGCCGTACGGCAATCGAAGGAAGGTCTCAACCTCCTCGGGCAGCATGAGTCGTCGTGGCCGTCAGCCCTGGCCGGGATGCAGGCTACTCCAAGAGCCCGGCGCGATGAGCCTTGAGGTAGTTGCCGCAGTAGGGGTCCTCGCCGCGCAGCGCCTCGGCGGCCTTGATGGTGGCCAGCATCTCCTTGTTGCGCACGTCGAGCACGGCGCCGTCGATGCCCAGGCCCATGCACATGGCGACGAAGGTGCGGTTGAGCAGGGGGCGGTTGGGCAGGCCGAAGCTGACGTTGGAGAGGCCGCCGATGGTGCGCACGGGGAGGCGCTCCTTGACCATCCTTAGGGTCTCCATGGTGATCACGCCGGCGCTGGAGTCGGCCGAGACGGTGAGCACCAAGGGATCGACCCAGAGCTCGGCGGCGGGCAGGCCGGCGGCGGTCACCAGCTCGTGCATCTTGGCCGCCACGGCGAAGCGCTCGGCGGCCGTCGCGGGCACGCCCTCGTCGGAGAGGCAGAGGCCCACCACGGAGCAGCCGTGGGCCTTTATCATGGGCAGGGCGGCGTCGATGCGCTTCTGCTCGCCGCTGATGGAGTTGATGAAGGGCACCTGGCCACCGCCGGCGAGGGCCGCCTCGACGCCGGCCCGTAAGGCCTCGGGGCTGGCCGAGTCGACCATGAGGCGCCGCTGCGAGACGCTGCGCACCGTCTCGATGAGCCAGCGCATGTCGGCCACCTCGTCGCCGCCGGCCACGCCGGCGTTGACGTCGAGGACCGCGGCGCCCGCCTCGTCCTGCTCTCGCGCGAGGCCCTTGATGAACTCGGCGTCGCGCGCCGAGATGGCCTCGCCCACCTGCTTACGTGTACCGTTGATCGATTCACCCACGAGCAGCATCTTCCAGGACCTCCACGTACGAAGCCGGTGTGTGAGAGCTGATTCTAACCCTCGCGGCGACCGAGACAACCGGTTGGCCGCCTCAGTGGGCCTTTTGCGCCCGTTGGGCAAGTCTGCTACAGTATCCGCCGCGTTTCGTCCCGAGAGAGGCCCTCACGTGACCGTCATCGACAACATCGAGCGTCAGCAGCTGCGCGACGACATTCCGCAGTTCAAGGCCGGGGACACGGTCAAGATCCACTTCCGCGTTGTCGAGGGCAGCCGGCAGCGCACGCAGATCTTCCAGGGCATCGTGATCAAGCGCCAGGGCGCCGGCGTGCGCGAGACGTTTACCGTGCGCAAGCAGTCGTTCGGCGTCGGCGTCGAGCGCACCTTCCCGCTGCATTCACCCAAGATCGAGAAGATCGAGGTCGTCATGATCGGCGACGTGCGACGGGCGAAGCTCTACTACCTGCGCCAGAAGGTCGGCAAGCAGGCGAGGGTCCGCGAGAAGCAGCGCTAGTGGCCCCGTCCTCGGCGAGCCACGCACTCTAGAGCAACGTGAGACGCAACGCGTTCGTCGACTACGGCATCATCGCCGTCGTCGCCATCGCGCTCGCTCTGGGCATCCAGGGCTTCGTCGTCAAGCCGTACCGCATCCCGTCGCCCTCGATGAACGACACCCTGCTGCCGGGCGACCGGGTGCTCGTGAACCGCCTCCTCTACCACTTCCGTGACCCGCGGCGTGGTGACATCGTCGTCTTCACGTGGCCGGTCAACCGGAAATACGTGTTCATCAAGCGCGTCATCGGCGTGCCCGGCGACACGATCTCGCTGGAAGGCGTGAGTGTCTACGTCAATGGCAGGCCGATCAGTGAACCCTACGTGCGCAAGGTCGACGGGGTGGCGGTACCCACCGAAGCGGCACCGGCGACCGCGGGCACAACGATGAGTCAGCCGTGGTCGTTGCAGCAGCCGTACAAGGTCCCGGCGGGTCAGTACTTCGTCATGGGGGACAACCGCACCGAGAGCGACGACAGCCGCGACTGGGGGCCGGTGCCGTCCGGCGACCTCATCGGTGAGTCCTTCATGATCTACTGGCCGCTCACTCGCATCCGCCTGATCTAGCTCGTCCCAGACGCCTCTCGCCCAGCGCCTTGCGGGTGCGCTCGCTTTGCGGAAGTGGCTGCACAGACGCGATGACTCCTGTACAATCGCCCGCGGCAGCCATGGGAAGCTCGAGCACCAACCAGGCCCCCAGAGGTGCGCGCTTGCGCCGCGCTGTTCTTTCGGCGCTGCTCGTCGTCCTCATGCTGGCCGCGCTTGGCCTGCTCATGGCGGGACTAGCGTTCGAGCACTTCTGGGTCCCCACGCCGTCGATGGCGGCCACGCTCACTCCCGGCGACCACGTCCTCGTCGACCGGCTGGCCTACCGTGTCAAGGCACCACAACGCGGCGACGTCGTCGTCTTTCACCCACCCGGCCAGGAGGCCGTCTACATCAAGCGCATCATCGGCGTGCCCGGCGACACGATCTCGCTGCGCGATGGAGCGGTGTACGTGAACGGAGCGTCGGCTGGACGAACCGTACGTCAAAGAGAGCGCAGGTGCGCTGGAGCGCACCGACCCGTGGTCGTCCGACGACCCCGCGTCGTGGTCCCTTGTCACGCCTTACGTTGTCCCGGCCGGCAACTATTTCGTCATGGGCGATAACCGCACCGACTCGGACGACAGCCGCGACTGGGGGCCGGTGCCGAGCGCGGCGATCCTGGGTGAGGCTGTGGTCACCTTCTGGCCTCTCGGACACCTGCGCCTCCTATAGGCGGCGTGCGGTGAACGAGCGCTTCGCCTACGACCTCGAGGTGGCGGGGCGTGGCCTCGTCGCCGGCGCGGACGAGGCCGGACGCGGTTCTCTCGCAGGCCCCCTGCTGGCCGCCGCCGTGCTCTTCGACTATGCACGCTGGAGCGACGACGACTTCACCGCGCTCGAGGCTCTCGACGACTCCAAACGCCACACGCGCGAGCGACGCGAAGTGCTGTACGGGCTGGTCGTCGCCCGTGCCCGCCAGATCGCGGTCGTCTCCTGCTCGTCGCGGTCGATCGACGACCGCGGCCTGCACCGCTGCAACCTGTTCGCGCTCGAACGTGCCCTGTCGTCGCTCGCGCCGCGGCCCGACGTGGCGCTCGTCGACGGCTTCACCATCAAGGACAGCCCCGTGCCGCACCAGGGCCTCGTCGGAGGCGACGGCCGCAGCGCCGCCGTGGCCGCGGCGTCGATCGTCGCCAAGGTGGTGCGCGACCGGCTGATGGTGACCATGCACGAGCGCTGGCCGTCGTGGGGCTTCGACGAGAACGTGGGCTACGCTACGCCGGGACACCACGCGGCGATCCTCGAGCACGGGCTGGTCGACCTGCACCGGCGCTCGTTCCAGAGCGTCGCCTACCAGCAGCTCGAGCTGGGCTTCGTCCCCCCCGACGAGCTCGCCGACAGGCTCGACCGCGAGCTCGACGAGGAGATCCCGGAGGGGTTCGCCGCCGAGGAGGCTTCAGTGTCGGAGGCGCCCGTCTCCTGACCGGCCGGGACCGCCTCGAGTCCCGGGTAGACGTTCCGCGCTACGTCATCCACCTCTGATGCCGGCTGCGTTCCTCCGTCGTGGACCCGGCGCTACAGTCGTCTTGGTCCCCTGTTCGGAGGTGCCCGTGACCAAAGCCACACGTGAGTTCGGCCGGGCGGCCGAGGAGCTCGCCGTCGCCTACTTGCGTCGCCAGGCCTACCGCGTGCTGGCCGTCAACCAGCGCGTCGGCCGTGGCGAGCTCGACGTGATCGCGCGCCGCGACGGGGTGCTGGTGTTCGTCGAAGTCAAGGCGCGCCGCAGCGTGAGCTGCGGCGCGCCCGAAGACGCCGTCACGCAACGCAAGCGCGTCCAGATCGCACGCCTGGCCGAGCTCTGGCTGGCGACGCATCCGCGGGCGCTGGCCGGTGTGCACGATGTGCGCTTCGACGTCATCGCCGTCGACGCTCAGCGCCTGCCGCCGCGGATCAGACACCTCGAAGCGGCCTTCTAGAGCGGCAGCCGTGCTCGCGCGCATCGCCAGCGAAGCCCTGTTCGGGCTCGAGAGCCACGCCGTCGACGTCGAGGCCGACGTCGTGGCGGCCGCTCCCGCGTTCACCATCGTCGGGCTGCCCGACGCCGCCGTGCAGGAGAGCCGCGAGCGCGTGCGCGCCGCGATCGTCAACTCGAGCTACGAGTTCCCTTCGCGGCGCATCACCGTCAACCTCGCGCCCGCCGATCTGCGCAAGGAAGGTCCGTCGTTCGACCTGCCCATCGCGCTCGCCTTCCTGCTCGCCACGAGCCAGGCGAGCGCGCGTGCACGGCGCGTGGCCGCCGTCGGCGAGCTCGGTCTCGACGGTTCGGTGCGACCAGTGAGCGGCGTCCTCGCACTCGCCGAGAGCGCGCGACGGCGAGGCGTCGGCGCGCTGCTGCTGCCGCTGGCCAACGCCCGTGAGGCGGCGCTCGTCGAGGGACTCGAAGTGCTGCCCGTGGCGACTCTGCGCGAGGCGGCCACGGCGCTTGAGCGCGGCGACGGCGAGCGGCGGGTGTCGGTCTGCGCCGAGGAGCTGCTGGCCGTCGCCGCGCTCGACGACGTCGATATGGCCGACGTCGTGGGCCAGGAACACGCCAAACGGGCGCTCGAAGTCGCGGTCGCTGGGGCGCACAACGCGCTCATGGTGGGTCCACCGGGATCAGGCAAGACGATGCTCGCCCGCCGCCTGCCGTCGATCATGCCGCGCCTGACCGTCGACGAGGCGATCGAAGTGACGCGCATCTACAGCGTCGCCGGCCTGCTTCCGGCCGACACGCCGCTCATCGCCCGGCGACCCTTTCGCGCGCCGCACCACACGATCTCGAGCGCCGGCCTCGTCGGCGGCGGCGCCACGCCACGCCCGGGTGAGGTGAGCCTCGCCCACCTCGGCGTGCTCTTCCTCGACGAGTTCCCCGAGTTCCGCCTCTCCTCGCTCGAGGCCCTGCGTCAGCCTCTCGAAGACGGGCATGTCACCATCTCGCGCGCCCTCACGTCTCTCACGTTCCCGGCGCGCATGATGCTGGTGGCCGCGATGAACCCTTGTCCCTGCGGCTTTCGGGGGGATGCGGAGCGAGAGTGCAGCTGTCCGGCGCACCGGTTGATCCAGTACGGCAGCAAGCTGAGCGGACCGCTGCTCGACCGCGTCGACCTCCAGGTCGAGGTGGCTCGGCTGCCGCCGCGCGAGCAGCGCGGACGCAGCGGGGGAGAGGTGTCCGCGTCGACCAGGGAGCGCGTGGCGGCGGCCCGCAGGCGGCAGCTCCACCGGCTCGCCGGCACGGGGGCCTACGCCAACGGGCACATGACGGCGCGGCAGGTGCGGCGCCTCTGCCGCGCCGAGCCGGCGGCCACCGACCTCCTCGATCGGGCGTACGAGCGCCTGCGGCTCACGGCGCGCGCCTGCGACCGCGTGCTGAAGGTCGCGCGCACCATCGCCGATCTCGAGGGCTCAGACGGCATTCGTCAGGCGCACGTCTCGGAGGCCCTCTCGTACCGCCGCCGCTGGTCGCGGCCGTCGCTGTCGCCGTGACGCAAGGCGGCGAGGGAGGAGCCGGCCACGAGGTCGAGGGTCCGCCGGCGACGAAACGACGGCCGGGGTCACGAGAGCTGCTCCGGCGGCGCCGGCGCTGCCTCGATCTGGTCGGGCTGGTGACCGAGCGTCCGAGCGCCTACGGTCCGCTGCTGCGGCGCATGGGCGGGCTCGATGCGCTGTTGTCGCAGCGCGAGCTCGACATCGGCGCCGAGTCATCTGGCGAGCCGCTCGAGCGCCACGAGGCTCCAGTTTGCGAGCGGCTCGAGGTTCCGGCTCGCGACTCGCTCGAGACGCCGGCCGCGGAGCGGCTGTCGATCACCTACGTCGACGAGGGCTACCCGCCCCTTCTGGCCGACCTGTTCGATCCGCCTCCGGCGCTGTTCGTCGTGGGCGCGCGAGCTGCCGGCGACCTGGCGCCGCTGGCGCGCCTGCCGCTGGTGGCCGTGGTCGGCACGCGCGCCCCGTCGCGCTACGGACGCGAGATGGCCGACGCCGTCGCGAGGGGTCTCGCGCAGGCCGGCGTCTGCGTCGTGAGCGGGCTCGCCCTGGGCATCGACGCGCTCGTCCACCGCGCGGCGCTCGCGACGAAGTCGGCGTCACTGCCCACTGTGGCGGTGCTCGGCTGCGGAGCCGACGTCGTCTACCCGCGCACCAACGCGCGCCTCTACGACGAGGTGGCCCGCCGCGGCCTGATCGTCTCTGAGTATCCGTGGGGCACCCCCACCCGTCCCTGGCGCTTTCCCGCCCGCAACCGCATCATCGCCGGGCTGAGCCGCGCCGTGGTGGTCGTCGAAGGTGCGGCCGACAGCGGCGCGCTCTTCACGGCCGAGTACGCGCTCGACGCCGGGCGACCGGTCTTCGCCGTCCCCGGCGAGGCGGGGCGCCGCCTCTCGGCGGCGCCCCACGGACTGCTGCGCGCCGGCGCGCATGTGTGTGAGTCGGCGGCCGATGTGCTCTCGCTGCTCGGGCTCGAGGCGGGCGGGCCGGCATGGTCCGGACCGCCCGCGGCGATGATCCCCGAAGGCGACGCGCTGTGCGTGGCGCTCCTACGCGCGCTCGACGACGACGAGGCGAGCGTCGATGCCCTCGTGGCCCGCCTAGGCGCCGCCGCGCCGTCCGTGACGGCGGCTCTCAGCCTGCTCGAGGTCGAGGGGCTGGTGACCGCGACGGGCGGTCGTTACCGGTTGGTGCGCGGCGGCCGGCGGAAGGACTAGGCGGCGCCCTCGGCGAACAGGTCAGCGCAGGCAGGCGAGCGACCAGCGCGGGGGTCCCACGACGAACAAGGCATTCACGGTGGCGGGCGCCGGGGGCGCCGCGCAGCCGCCCCCCCGGCGCCCGCCACCGGGCGACTCCGACGATGCCGACGCGCGTCTCGCCGACGATGCCGACGCGCGTCTCGCCGACGATGCCGACGCGCGTCTCGCCGCGGACCCCGACGGCGAGCTCGCCGCCTTCGCGCGCTCGCTCGCCGTCCGCGGCCTGTCGGCGGCGACGCTGCGCTCCTACCGCTCCGACCTGACCGACCTGCTCGCGTGGCTGGCCGGCCGCGGCCTGACCGTGGCAGCTCTCGACCGGCGACTCGTGAGGGGCTTCGCCGGTCACCTCGGCCGTCGCGGCTACGCGCCCAGCAGTCTCGCGCGCAAGCTCTCGTCGCTGCGCGTGTTCTGCGCCTTCCTCGCCGACCGTGGTGTGATCGCCGCCGACCCGTCGCTATCGCTCCCCGGACCACGGCGCCGGCGCCGCCTGCCGCGGACGGTGCGTGCCGACGAGGTCGTTGCGCTGCTCAACGCGACGACTGGCGGCGATCCCCTGGCGCTGCGCGACCGGGTCGTCTTCGAGCTCCTCTACGGATGCGGCCTGCGCAGTCAGGAGCTCGTGGCGCTCGACCTCGGCGACGTGCACCTCGCCGGCGGGGAGCTGGTAGTGCGCGGCAAGGGCGGCAAGATGCGCATCGTGCCGCTCGGCGACGAGGCTGCCGCGGCCCTGCGCCGCTACCTCGCGCGGGGACGGCCGCACCTGGTCACCGACAGCGGCACGGTTCGCGCGCGCGGTCGCGTGGGGCGCCCGCTCCTCCTTACGAAGAGCGGCCGCACCCTGCTCACATCGGACATACGTAGGATTGCTGTAAAATACTCCCGCATAGCAGGCATAGACCGGGCGTCGCCCCACATGCTGAGGCACGCGTACGCGACGCACATGCTCGAGCACGGGGCAGACTTGCGTGCCATCCAGGAACTGCTCGGGCACAGCTCCGTCTCGACGACGCAGGTCTACACGCACGTGAGCGGGGCCCATCTGAGGAGGGTGTACCAGCGGCATCACCCGAGGGCGTGAAGGTAGTGGGCACTATCGTGCGTCGCGGGGAACCCTAGGATCATGAACCGGCTCGACGACACCAAGGCACGCGAACTGTGGCACAAGTTCAAGGACGAGCAGGACCAGGACGCGCGCAACCGCCTGATCCTCGCCTACGCTCCGCTGGTGAAGTACGTGGCGGGGCGCATGAGCAGCGGCCTTCCGGCGCACATCGAGGAGGCCGACCTCATCAGCTACGGCCTGCTCGGCCTGATCGGCGCCCTGGAGCGCTTCGACCCCTCGCGTGAGATCAAGTTCGAGACCTACGCCATCGCGCGCATCAAAGGGTCGATCATCGACGAGCTGCGCTCGCTCGACTGGGTGCCGCGCTCGGTGCGCAGCAAGGCGCGTGAGATCGAGAAGGTGATCGCCCTGCTCGAGACGCGCCTGCACAGGGCGCCGACCGACGACGAGATCGCCAGGGAGCTCGGCATGCAGGACGACGAGTTCCAGGCCACCCTCACACAGATCTCCAACACCTCGATCGTCGCCCTCGACGAGCTCTGGGCGATCTCGGGCTCCGATGGCGACACCGCCTCGCTCATCGACACGCTCGAGGATCCCAAGGCGCGCGACCCCTCGCGCATGCTCGACGTGACGGAGATGAAGTCGCGCCTCGCCTCGGCCATCGACGCCCTACCCAAGCGCGAGAAGATCGTCATCGCGCTCTACTACTACGAGAACCTGACGCTGCGCGAGATCGGCGAGGTCCTGGGCGTCACCGAGTCGCGCATCTCGCAGCTACACACGAAGGCCATCCTGCGCCTCAAGGGCCGGCTGCGCGACGAGATCGAGCCGGCGGCCATCGGCTAGCGGTCTTCCGCCGGCGCGCCACCCGCCCACCGACCCGCCCGCCTAGCACGCATGGTCGCACGACCCCTGTGGTAGAATACCTGGCCGTTGCCCACCCACGACCCGGCGGTCCACAGGCCCGTGGCGGTGCCCCCTCGGGGATCCACCGGCCTCCGCCGGCAGACAGCGTCGAAACCGTTTCAAGGAGGCATCCCGTGCCGGTAGTCAGCATGAAGGAGCTGCTGCAAAGCGGCGTCCACTTCGGCCACCAGACCCGCCGTTGGAACCCCAAGATGAAGCCCTACATCTTCACCGAGCGGGGCGGCATCTACATCATCGATCTGCAGAAGACGAGCGCGCTTCTCGACGAGGCACACGACTTCCTGCGCAACATCGCCGAGCGGAACGGCACGGTGCTCTTCGTAGGCACCAAGAAGCAGTGCCAGGACTCCATCAAGGAGGAGGCCGCGCGCGTCGGCATGCCTTACGTCGCGACGCGCTGGCTGGGTGGCCTGCTGACCAACTTCGCCACGCTCTCGAAGCGCATCCGGCGCCTCCACGAGCTGCGCAAGCTGGTCGAGGACGGCTCCCTCGACGTCTTGCCGACGCGCGAGGCGATGCGCATGCGCGGCGAGCTCGAGAAGCTCGAGACCAACCTCAGTGGCGTGGCCGACATGGACCGCCTGCCCGACGCTGTGTTCGTCATCGACCCGCGCAAAGAGGCCATCGTCGTGCGCGAGGCGAACAAGCTGAAGATCCCCATCGTGGGCCTCGTCGATACGAACTGCGACCCCGACGAGATCACCTACGTCATCGCCGGCAACGACGACGCCATCCGTTCCTGCTCACTCATCGTGCGCGTGGTCGCCGAGGCTGTGGCCGAGGGCAAGCAGAAGGTCGCCGAGGCCGAGTTCCGCGCCGCCGCGGCCGCGGCCGCCGAGAAGCCCGAACCCGCGCTTGCCGACGCGCTGGGTGAGGGTGAGGCGAAGCCGGTCGAGTCACGTGCCGCGCGCCCCGACCGTCCGCCAGTGAGGACCGACCGTCCGCCCGCGAGGACCGACCGTCCGCCCGCGAGGACCGACCGTCCGCCAGTGAGGACCGACCGTCCGCCTGTGCGGAGCGACCGTCCGCCGTGAGGACCGACCGTCCGCCCGCGAGGACCGACCGTCCGCCCGCGAGGACCGACCGTCCGCCCGCGAGGACCGACCGTCCGGGTGCGCGATCCGACCGTCCGCCCGCGAGGACTGACCGTCCGGCTGGTCCTCGGCCCGAACGACCGGCACCGCCCAGGGAGGCGCCGCCGGCGGCCGCCAAGCCGGCCGAGAAGGCCGCTGCGCCACCCGAGAAGGCCGCCGACGCCCCTGCTTCGGCACCTGTGAAAGAGCCGGCTGCGGAGGTCAAGGCGACCGAAGCTGTCGAGGCGACCGAAGTTGTCGAGAAGGCGACCGAAGCGGCGACTGGCGCTCAGAAGCCGGCCAAGGCGACGGACGAGAAGCCCGAGATTGCTCCGGCGCCCGCCTCCGAGAAGCCGGCTGAGTCGACCTCCGAGAAGCCGGCTGAGTCGACCCACAAGAAGGCCGAGGCCGCTGCCGCCGAGAAGCCTGCTGCCGAAGCCACTGAGAAGCCTGCCGCCAGGGCGGCCGCGAAGAAGGATGAGTCTACCGTCGCCGAGAAGCCGGCCGCAAAGGCGAGGGCGAAGAAGGCTGCGCCGGCCGCCGAGGCTGTCGCGGCGGAGTCAGAGGCAGAGGCGGTCGGCGATCCGCCGGCAGACGCGCCCGAGGCCGTCGAGGCCGCGGACGCGTCGGCGGCGGAAGCGAGCGACAAGTAGCAGCCGGCACACCGAAGAGCTGCAGCCGCCACACCCGGGCGACGGGGCTACGCGGCTGACGAGAAGGCAAGGCAACCGGGCTTCGGGCCCGTACGACCACAGAAGCGAGTTGATGACATGGCAGATATCAGCGCGAAGACGGTTAAGGAGCTCCGCGAGAAGACCGGGGCCGGCATGATGGACTGCAAGCAGGCCCTCGCCGAGACAGGCGGCGACTTGGAGAAGGCGGTCGACTCTCTGCGCCAGAAGGGCCTTGCCGCGGCGCAGAAGAAGAGCTCCCGCGTGACCAAGGAAGGGGCGATCGACTCCTACATCCACGCCGGCGGCAAGATCGGCGTGCTGGTCGAGGTCGGCGTCGAGACCGACTTCGTCGCGCGCAGCGACCCGTTCAAGGAGTTCACGCACGACCTGGCCATGCAGGTGGCGGCGTCGAACCCGCTTTGGGTGGAGCGCGAAGAGGTGCCCGACGAGGTCATCGAGCGCGAGAAGGCGATCTACCGCGAGCAGGCCAAAGGCAAGCCCGACAACGTCGTCGAGAAGATGATCGAGGGCAAGCTGAGCAAGTTCTACGCCGATGTCTGTCTCATGGAGCAGCCGTTCGTCAAGGATCCCGACCGCACCGTCGAGCAGTTGCGCACCAACCTCGTCGGCATCATCGGCGAGAATGTCGAGGTGCGCCGTTTCGTGCGCTTTCAGCTCGGCGATAGCTCCGAGGACTAAGGCGTCGTGGAGGGGGGTCGAGACGGGGGCGAGGGAAGCGTCTTTCGGCGCGTCGTCCTCAAGCTGAGCGGACAGGCTCTCGCCGGCGAGGGCCACAAGGCCATCGATCCCGCTCGCACGCAGGAGATCGCGGCGCACGTCTCGCGGGCGCGCGAGATCGGCGTCGAGATCGCCATCATCGTGGGCGGCGGCAACATCTTTCGCGGCGTCGCGGCGGCCACGCGAGGCATGGACCGCGCGACGGCCGACTACATCGGCATGATCGCCACGGTGCAGAACGCCCTCGCGCTGCAGGACGCCCTCGAGCACGACGGCCTGGTCGTGCGTGTCATGAGCGCCATCGAGATCCGGTCGGTCTGCGAGCCCTACATACGACGCCGCGCGCTGCGCCATCTCGAACTGGGGAGAGTGGTGATCTTCGCCGCCGGCACGGGCAACCCGTACTTCTCGACCGACACGGCCGCGGCGCTGCGGGCGCTCGAGATCGACGCCCAGGCGATCCTCATGGCGAAGCGTGAGTACGACGGGGTCTACGACGACGACCCCGCGATCAACCCGCAGGCGAAGTTCATCCCTGAGATCACGCACCTCGAGGCCATCGAGCGCGGTCTGCGCGTCATGGATACCACCGCCCTCTCACTGTGCATGGACAACCACCTGCCCATCTACGTCTTCAAGATGACCGGCGACAACATCGCCAAGGTCCTCGCGGGGGAGCGCGTCGGCACGGTCGTGAGCGATCGTCCGGTGCGCGCCGGGACCTGAAGTCCGCCTTTCGACGGAAGGAGCCGACGTGGAGAAAGAGCTGCTCGACGAGGCCAAGGCGCGCATGGCGAAGGCCGTGGAGGCGACGCGGACGGAGTTCAACACCGTGCGCAGCGGGCGCGCCTCGACCGGCCTGCTCGACCGCGTGCACGTCGACTACTACGGCGCCTCGACGCCGCTCAGACAACTGGCGAACATCGCCGTGCCCGAGGCTCGGCTGCTCACCATCACGCCCTACGACAAGGGCTCCATCCGCGCCATCGAGAAGGCCATCCTCGAGTCCGACCTGGGGCTCAACCCGAGCAACGACGGCACGATCATCCGCCTGCCGGTACCCACTCTGACCGAGGAGCGCCGCCGCGACCTCGTGAAGCTGGTCCATCGCCTGGCTGAGGACGGACGCGTCGCCGTACGCAACATCCGCCGCGACTGCATGAAGGACCTGAAGGAGCTGCGCGAGGAAGGCATGGTGGGCGAGGACGCCGAACGCCGTGCCGAGGAGCAGTTGCAGAAGCTGACCGACCAGCACGTGCACGAGATCGACGAGCTCCTGAAGCACAAGGAGCAGGAGATCATGGAGGTCTAGGCTCCGCGCGTCTCACGGCGCGGACCGCCGCTCGCCATGGTCACCCTCAATCACGGTCGCCGCGCCTGCGGCGCCCCCCTGCGATGAGCCGCCTCTCGCTGTGGCGGCGTCTCCGCGGCGGTGCGCTCAAGCCGGCCGCCGAGCCCGCCGCGGGCGGCGCGGCATGCCGCTACCTCGCCATCATCATGGACGGCAACGGGCGCTGGGCGCAGCGCCGCCACGTGCCCGTGGCCGCAGGCCATCGGGCAGGCGCCAAGGCGCTGCGCCGCGTCGTCGAGCGTGCCATCGACCGCGACATCCTGGAGCTCACGGCGTTCACGTTCTCGACCGAGAACTGGAACCGTTCGCCGGAGGAGGTCGCGGCCATCGTCGACCTCTTCCTGGAGCAGGTGGCCACCGAGGTGCCCGAGGTGCAAGCGCGCGGCGCGCGGGTGCGTTTCCTCGGCCGACGTGAGGGCCTCGAGGAGCGCCTGACGGCGGCCATGGACGCCGCCGAGGCGGCCAACCCGCGCGACGCGCGCATGACGCTCTACATCGCCTTCAACTACGGCGCGCGGGCCGAGATCCTCGACGCGCTGCAGGCGCTGGTGTCAGAGGCCGCCGCGGGGGGTTCGCAGGTGAGCGAGGAGGCGCTGCGCGCGCACTTCTACGCCCCTGAGATGCACGATCCCGAGCTCCTCATAAGGACGAGCGGGGAGGAGAGGGTCTCCAACTTCCTCCTCTGGCAGATCGCCTACAGCGAGCTGTTGTTCGTCGAGAAGCTGTGGCCCGACTTCACGCCCGACGACCTCGACGAGGCCCTCGACGTCTACGCGCGCCGGGCGCGGCGCTTCGGAGGGCGCTGATGCGCACGCGCATCATCATGGGGGCCGTGTTCGCGGTCGGCGCGGTCGGTCTCATCGTGCTGGGCGGGCCCTGGTTCTTCGGCGCGGCGCTCATCCTCGGCTTGATAGGCATCAGCGAGTTCTACCGCATCACGCTGCACCAGCGTCCCGTCGTGCTGGCCGGCTTCCTCTCACTCGCGGCGGCGCTCGCCGCGGCCTGGTACAGCTCACCGGCCGCCTTCCTGGGTGCGCTCGGCCTCTCGGTGCTGCTCGCCTTCGGGCTGGGCGTCGTCGGCGGCCTGCGACCCGGCGTCACGGTGCGCATCGCCGTCACGGTGCTCGGCGTCGTCTATCTCGGCCTCGGCTTCGGGGCCCTGCTGCTGATGCGCCGGCTCGACCACGGCACGGCGCTGGTGCTCACCGTGGTCTTCGGCACCTGGGCGAGCGACACGGTGGCCTACTTCAGCGGCAGGTTCTTCGGCCAGACGCCGATGACGCCGGTGCTCTCGCCCAACAAGACCTGGGAGGGCTTCGCCGGCGGCGTCATCGGCACCCTCGTCCTGGTGGAGTTCATCGGCCTCTACACCGTGCTCACGCCGCTGCAGTCGCTCTACCTGGGTCTCGTGATCGCTCTCGTGGCGCCGGTCGGCGACCTCTTCGAGTCGCTGATCAAGCGCGACGCCCAGATCAAGGACGCCGGGCAGCTCTTCCCGGGCCACGGCGGCGTGCTCGACCGCTTCGACGCGCTCCTGTTCGTGAGCGTGGCGGCGTACGTCTTCGCGACGCAGGTGCTGGGCGTGACCTAGGCGCGGCGCCGGAGGTTGCGCGACGCGACATCCGAGAGAGCGCGGGATGTCTAAAAGAGTGTGTGATCACCGAAGAGTGTGCGATGGCTGTGAGTGCGGCGATGGCTAAGAGAGTGTGCGATGTCTGAGAGAGCAGATGATGGCTGAGGCAGGAGGCCCGGTGGCGTCGGCTCCGCGATTCGTGCTCGTGCTCGGGTCGACCGGCTCCATCGGGCGCCAGGCCCTGGAGGTCATCTCGGCGACCCCAGGCTTGAGCGTCGCCGGCCTCGCGGCGCACGCCGACGTCGACGGCCTGCTGCAGCAGGCCGTCGACGCCGGCGTGCGCCTGCTCGCCCTGGGCGACGAGAGGCGCGCCGCAGAGGCACGCGAGCGGCTCGGGAGCCTGCCCGGCGGGCGGTCGCCACACAAGACCCTCAACGACGCGCGTGTCTTCGTCGGCGACGAGGGCGTCGAGGAGCTCATCGCAGTGGCTGCCGCCGAGGCGCAGGCCGGCGGCGCCGAGCTGATCGTGCTCAACGCCGTCGTCGGCGCCGCCGGCCTGCGCGCGACCATGGCGACCCTGCGCCGGGGCGTCACCCTGGCTCTGGCCAACAAGGAGAGCCTCGTCGCCGGCGGTCCGTTCGTGCTCGAAGCGGCCCGCCAGGACGGCGCGCGGATCCTCCCGGTCGACAGCGAGCACAGCGCCATCTTCCAGCTCCTCGAGGGCGAGCGGCCCCAGGCGATCGAGGAGATCCTCCTCACGGGCTCCGGCGGGCCGTTCCGCGGCCGCTCGCGCGCGGAGCTGCCCGACGTGACGGCCGACGACGCGCTACGCCACCCGACGTGGGTCATGGGTCCCAAGATCACCATCGACTCGGCCACGTTGATGAACAAGGGCCTCGAGGTGATCGAGGCGCACTACCTCTTCGGCGTGCCCTATGAGCGCGTGACCGTCGTGATCCACCCGCAGTCGATCGTCCACTCGCTGGTGCGCTTCGCCGACGGAGCGCTGCTGGCGCACCTGGGTGTGCCCGACATGAGAGTGCCCATCGGCTACGCGCTGAGCTTCCCGGCGCGCGCCGACCTGCCCATGGTGGAGCGTCTCGACCTCTCGAACCGTGCCCTCACCTTCGAGCCGCCCGACACGGAGACGTTCCGCTGCCTCGCGCTCGCCTACGCGGCCGGCAGCGCCGGGGGAGCCGCGCCCGCCGTGCTGAACGCCGCCAACGAGGTGGCCGTGCACGCCTTCCTCGAAGGGAGGATCGGCTTCCTCGACATCGCTGCGCTGGTCGAGGAAGCCCTCGCCGCGCTCGGCGCCTCAGCGTGCGCCTCGATCGACGACATATACGCCGCCGACAGCGCCGCACGCGGGTTTGTGCTCAGGAAGCTAGGGCAAGCTTCCGAGTAGAATGTCTGAAGTGGATGATTCGAATCCCATCTCCCCAGAAGAGAAACCGCGCCGCCGGCGTCCCGTGAGCGACCCGCGTCGCCGCGGCGACGGCGAGTCCGAAGAGCAGAGATCGCTGCTCGGCCGCTACTCCTGGCTCCTGCTCGTCGGCCTCGGGCTGGCGCTCGTCTTCTCGAGTTGGATGCTCGCCGTTGCCATCATCGGCCTCGCCTTCTTGATCCTCGTGCACGAGTTCGGCCACTTCCTCTTCGCCAAGTTGTTCGGCATGCGCGTGGAGAAGTTCTACATCGGCTTCCCGCCGGCGGCGGCCAAGAAGACCAGGGGTGAGACCGAGTACGGCATCGGCTGGATCCCTCTGGGCGGGTTCTGCAAGATCAGCGGCATGACGCCCGACGAGGAGGTGCCGCCCGACACCGGAGACCGCGTCTACTACAAGAAACCGGTGTGGCAGCGCAACCTGGCCATCTTCGGCGGACCGCTCATGAACTTCATCGCCGCGGCGGTGATCATCTTCGTCTTCTTGGTCGTCGCCGGCGTGCCCAAAGCCTCGCTGACCATCGACTCGGTGATGCCCGGCACGCCGGCCGCAGGGATAGGGATGCAGCGCGGCGACACCCTGGTCGGGGCGAACGGCCAGCGCTGGACCGACTGGGAGCAGGCGACGGCGTTCCTCAAGGCGAACCCCAACAAGACGATCGAGCTCATCTACAAGACGCCCAGCGGCGATCTCAAGACGGCGACCGTGCGGCTGGTCTCCAACCCCAACGACAAGCGCAGCGGCTACCTGGGTGTGCGCGTCGGCGAGACCACCAGCCATCCCAACCCGGTCAGCGCCGCCAGGACCGCCGTTGTCACGACGGGTGACGTCATCTACCGCACCTTCGAGGGCTTCTACCTGCTCGTCACGGGCAAGATCAACCCGACCGGGCCCAACGGGGCAGTCGGCCCGGTCGGCATCGTCTCGGTCTCGCAGCAGGCCGTGCAGCAGCACTGGTACCCACTCTTCCTGGCCTTCATCAGCGTGAACCTGGGCATCATCAACCTGCTGCCCATCCTGCCCTTCGACGGCGGCCACATCTTCTTCAACACGCTGGAGCGCGTCCGCGGCGGTCGCCGCGTCGACAGGCGCGTCATCGAACGCATCGTGGCCGTGAGCGTGGCCGTGCTCATCACGCTCGCCATCTTCTTGACTTTCAACGACATCAGCCGGCTGATCAGCGGGTAGCGCGGTCGCGTGACCGGTCGCGTGCCCGTCCGGCTTGCCGCGGGCGCTACCACGCCGGCTCGCCAGGGACTACTTGAGGTGCAGGGAGGGGATGCGCTCGGCGAGCAGATCAAGAAGACCGGGGCGAAGCTCGCGGCGGTAGCGCTCAGGTGGGCGGGCCCGCAACTCCGCGACAATGAGCTCGGGGCGTGGCGGGACGACGATCGCGTCGAGCTGGCTGACCAACGGGGCGGGGCTTTGCGAGGTGGGGAGGAGGGGCGCGGCGAGCACTCGCCGTCGCAGCTCGTAGGCGAGGCCCAGAGCCCACACGACCCAGGGATCGCGGAGAGTGTCCTCGCCCAGCAGGCAGAGAGCGGCCGAGGCCCGGTTCATGCGCTGCGCGAGACTGGAACGGATGTAGCATGCCCCGACGGTATCGAAGCGGTCGCTCACGAGCGCGACATCGACGCCCAAGCCGTAGCCCCTACGGAGATCGCTCACGAGCGACTGCGCAAGCGGCACGTCGCGCTCGACCATCGTCAGAAACAAGTGTCCTTTTGTCGGCGTGTCGGCCACGGCTCCCTCGCCCTCCTCGGCTCGTGAGCATGCGGTTGCCTTCCGAGGAGCATTCGCCCCTGGCGACGGCGACACCTTCCGGCCTCTCCCTCAACCTCTCCCTGAAGGCGAAAGTCGCGCGGGGAGACGGCATCCGTAGCGGGACGAGGCGCCATCGCGTATCCTCGGGGCCGATGGAGCGCAAAAAGACACGGCAGATCCACGTCGGGCCTGTCGCCGTGGGCGGCGGCACGCCGGTCGTTGTCCAGTCGATGACCTCGACGCCGACGGGCGACGAGAGGGCCACGCTCGACCAGATCGTGCGTCTGGCCGCTGCGGGTTGCGAGGTCGTGCGCGTCAGCCTGCCCTCGGTCGACGAGCAGGAGGCGTTCGCGCACATCGTCGAGCACTCGCCGCTGCCGGTCATCGCTGACATCCACTTCGACTACCGCCTCGCCCTGATGGCGCTCGAGCGTGGCGCGGCCGGGGTGCGCGTCAACCCTGGCACCATCGGGCCGCAGCGCGTCGTGCGGCAGATCGTGGAGAAGGCCGCGCGGCACGGGGCCGCCGTGCGCATCGGCGTCAACTCGGGGTCGCTGCCGCGCGCGCTGCGTGAGCTGGCGCGCGCGCAGCCTGTCGAGGCCCTTGTGCGGGCAGCCGTCGGCTTCGCCGAGCGCTTCGATGAGTGGGGCTTTCGCGAGTTCAAGATCTCGGTGAAGTCGTCGAGCGTGCCCGACACCGTGGCCGCCTACCGGTTGCTGAGCGAGCGCACCGACGCGCCGCTGCACATCGGCGTCACTGAGGCCGGCACCGTCTGGGGCGGCACGATCAAGAGTGCCGTCGGCATCGGCACGCTACTGGCCGAGGGCATCGGCGACACGTTGCGCGTGTCGCTCACCGGCGACCCCGTGGAGGAGGTGCGCGTCGCCTGGGCGATCCTCGCGGCGCTCGAGCTGCGGCGGCGAGGGCCCAACCTGATCTCGTGCCCGACCTGCGGTCGCACCGAGCTCGATCTGGCGGCCCTCGCCGCCGCGGTCGAGCGCCGCCTGCAGGCCTACGCGGCGCCCATCTCGGTCGCCGTCATGGGCTGTCGCGTGAACGGACCCGAGGAGGCGCGCCTGGCCGACTTCGGCATCGCCGGCGGCAGGGGCGAGGGGGTCGTCTTCGCCGGCGGGCGCAAGGTCGCCACAGTGTCCGAAGACAAGCTCGTCGAGGCGCTGTTCGCGGAGATCGACCGCGTGGTCGTCGATCTCAGCTAGGGCGACGCCCGCCTGGGCCTCATCCCTGTGCGAAGCAAGTCGGCAAACGAGTGAGCGGCGGGCGGGCTGCCCCGAGGGCAGCCCGCCCGCCGCTCACTCGCCGTTCGAACGGCCGCTCAGTACACCTTGAGGCGGTTCACGCCCACGATCAGCTGCTTGTTGCCAGCTCGGTCGGTGGCGTAGACCCAGAAGCGGTACGTGCTCCGCGCGAGCCCGCAGCGGAAACGGTATCTCTGGCTCGTGTTGACCCCGCGCAGTCCGGGCTTGAGGGTCTTCACCGTTCGTCCGCCCAGGGTCTTGATCCTGATCGTGACCGTCGCCTTGCCGCACGTCGGCTTGAGGTCCTTGACGCTGTACCGGAGCGTCACGTAGCGGTTGCGGCGAACACTCGTACGATAGGGAGCGACCGTGGTCGGTTGCCGGGTGTCGATGTGGACATCCTTGGCTTTCGTCGTCTCGACGTTGCCGGCGAAGTCTGTGGAGCGGAACCCGACGGCGTTCAGGCCGTCGTTGCTGTGGTTCCGGAGGGCGGCGACGAGAAGCCAGCTGTTCTGCACCCAGGTCTTGCCGCCGTCAAGCGTGTACTGGGACTCGGCAACACCGGAACGCAGGTCTGTCGCCGTGAGCGTCACCGTCACGTCGTGGTTGTGCCAGCCCGTCCCGCCGCCGGTCGCCGTCGTCGCCGGCGGCGCGGTGTCGATGGCGATCTTCGCGGTCTTGCTGACCTCGAGGTCTCCTCTCGTGTCCTCAGAGCGGTAGGCGAGGGTGTGGCGTCCGTCGTTGGAGTGGTCGCCCGGCGCGGGGATGGCAACCTCGGTGCCCCTCTTCCAGGCTCCGCCATCCACCGAGTGCTCCGTGAAGGCGACGCCAGAGGGGTCCTCGGCGGTGAGGGTCACGACAACAGCCTCATTCTGCCACGCCGAGTTCCACTTGGAGGTCGTGCTCGAAGCCGTCGTGTTCGGCGCCAGGCTTTCCGGAGGTACTCCCTCGGTCTTCACGGAGGACGTCTGGGTGCTCTCCACGTTGTCGGTGTTGTCGACCGAGCGGTAGTAGAGGGTATGGGTCACGCGCGTCTCGAGGGGCATGAACGAGACGGAGTCGCCCCTCGTCCACGTCGACTCGTCGTCGGCCCTGTACTCCGTGTAGGCCACTCCCGAGGCGCCGTCGGTGGCCTTGAGGGTTACCGTCACCCAGTCGGTGTGCCAGACGTCATCGGCGCCTGTCTGCGTCGTGACCGGGGGTGTGGCGTCGACCTTGACGTGCATCGTGTTCGGAGGCTCGGCGTTGCCCGCAGCGTCAGTCGAGCGGTAGTCGATCGTGTGATCGCCGTCGACGCTCACCATGACGCTGGTCGCCGTCTGCCAGCCGCCAACATCGATCCTGTACTGTGTGGTCGCGACTCCAGACCCGCCGGCATCGGTGGCCCTGAAGGTGACCGTCACAGGACCCTTCTGCCAGTTTCCCGTTGCACCCGACTGAGTGGTCGTGGGCACCGTCAAGTCGATCTTGACGTGCACGGTAGTGGTGGCCTCCACGTTGCCTGCGTTGTCGGTCGAGCGGTAGCCCAGGGTGTGATCACCCTGCGTGTCGAGAGCCACGATGGTCCCGGTCTGCCAGAGACCGCCGTCGATACTGTACTCGGTCGTGGCCACCCCAGAACCTGTGTCGGTGGCGGACAGCGTCACCGCGACGGCACCATTGTGCCAGGCGCCGTCGGCGCCCGTCTGCGTCGTGACCGGCGGCGTCGCGTCGCCGAAGCTGGCGCTGACGCTCAGGTCGGCGGTCACGTTGGTGTCGGTGCGGCTGGCGGTGGTGACGTTGTCGCTCCACTTCACGAACTGGTAGCCGGTGGCGGGCACCGCGGTCACCGCGGTGCCGTTCGCCCCGTAGGCGACGGTCTGCGGACTCGTGCCCTGGATCGAGCCGTGGGCACCCGCCGTGTAGGTGAGGGTGAAGGTGTCGATGGCGAAGCTGGCGCTGACGCTCAGGTCGGCGGTCACGTTGCTGTCGGTGCGCGGGTTGGCGGTCTTGCCGTCGCTCCAGCTGACGAAGTGGTAGCCGGTGGCCGGCACCGCGGTCACGGCGGTGCCGTCGCCCCGTAGGCGACGGTCTGCGGGCTCGTGCCCTGGATCGAGCCGTGGGCACCGGCCGTGTAGGTGAGCGTGAAGCTGTCGATGGCGAAGCTGGCGCTGACGCTCAGGTCGGCGGTCACATTGCTGTCGGTGCGGCTGGCGGTGGTGACGTTGTCGCTCCACTTGACGAAGTGGTAGCCGGTGGCGGGCACCGCCGTCACCTCGCTGCCGTCGGCGCCGTAGGCCACGGTCTGCGGACTCGTGCCCTGATCGAGCCGTGGGCACCGGCCGTGTAGGTGAGGGTGAAGGTGTCGATGGCGAAGCTGGCGCTGACGCTCAGGTCGGCGGTCACGTTGGTATCGGTCCTCGGGTTGGCCGTCTTGTTGTCGCTCCACTTGACGAAGTGGTAGCCGGTGGCCGGCACCGCCGTCACGGCGGTGCCGTCGCCGCCGTAGGTGACGCGTCTGGGGCATGCGCCGCTGATCGAGCCGTGGGCGCCGGCGGCGTAGGTGAGGGTGAAGCTGTCGATGGCGAAGCTGGCCGTGACGCTGATGTCGGCCGTCACGTTGCTGTCGGTGCGCGGGTTGGCGGTGCTTGTTGTCGCTCCACTTGACGAAGTGGTAGCCGGTGGCCGGCACCGCCGTCACGGCGGTGCCGTCACCGCCGTAGGCGCACGGTCTGCGAGGCATCGGCCGTGATCGAGCCGTGGGCGCCGGCGGTGTAGGTGAGGCTGAAGGTGTCGATGGCGAAGCTGGCCGTGACGCTGATGTCGGCGGTCACGTTGCTGTCGGTGCGCGGGTTGGCCGGTGCTTGTTGTCGCTCCACTTGACGAAGTGGTAGCCGGTGGCGGGCACCGCCGTCACGGCGGTGCCGTCACCGCCGTAGGCGCACGCTCTGCGAGGCATCGCCCGTGATCGAGCCGTGGGCGCCGGCGGCGTAGGTGAGGGTGAAGGTGTCGATGGCGAAGCTGGCCGTGACGCTGATGTCGGCGGTCACGTTGCTGTCGGTGCGCGGGTTCTCGGTGCTGTTGTCGCTCCACTTGACGAAGTGGTAGCCGGTGTCCGGCACCGCCGTCACGGCGGTGCCGTCACCGCCGTAGGCGCACGCTCTGCGAGGCATCGCCGCGTGATCGAGCCGTGGGCGCCGGCGGCGTAGGTGAGGCTGAAGGTGTCGATGGCGAAGGTGGCCGTGACGCTGATGTCGGCGGTCACGTTGCTGTCGGTGCGCGGGTTGTCGGTGCTGTTGTCGCTCCACTTGACGAAGTGGTAGCCGGTGTCGGGCACCGCCGTCACGGCGGTGCCGTCACCGCCGTAGGCGCACGCTCTGCGAGGCATCGCCGGTGATCGAGCCGTGGGCGCCGGCCGCGTAGGTGAGGCTGAAGGTGTCGATGGCGAAGGTGGCCGTGACGCTGATGTCGGCCGTCACGTTGCTGTCGGTGCGCGGGTTCTCGGTGCTGTTGTCGCTCCACTTGACGAAGTGGTAGCCGGTGGCGGGCACCGCCGTCACGGCGGTGCCGTCACCGCCGTAGGCGCACGCTCTGTGAGGCATCGCCCGTGATCGAGCCGTGGGCGCCGGCGGCGTAGGTGAGGCTGAAGGTGTCGATGGCGAAGGTGGCCGTGACGCTGATGTCGGCGGTCACGTTGCTGTCGGTGCGCGGGTTCTCGGTGCTGTTGTCGCTCCACTTGACGAAGTGGTAGCCGGTGTCGGGCACCGCCGTCACGGCGGTGCCGTCACCGCCGTAGGCGCACGCTCTGCGAGGCATCGCCCGTGATCGAGCCGTGGGCGCCGGCGGCGTAGGTGAGGCTGAAGGTGTCGATGGCGAAGGTGGCCGTGACGCTGATGTCGGCGGTCACGTTGCTGTCGGTGCGCGGGTTCTCGGTGCTGTTGTCGCTCCACTTGACGAAGTGGTAGCCGGTGTCGGGCACCGCCGTCACGGCGGTGCCGTCACCGCCGTAGGCGCACGCTCTGCGAGGCATCGCCGGTGATCGAGCCGTGGGCGCCCGCCGCGTAGGTGAGGCTGAAGGTGTCGATGGCGAAGGTGGCCGTGACGTCGACGTCGGCCGGTCACGTTGCTGTCGGTCCTCGGGTTGTCCGTGCTGCCGTCGCTCCACTGACGAAGTGGTAGCCGGTGTCCGGCACCGCCGTCACCGGGGTGCCGTCTGCCAGGTAGTCGACGGTCTGCGGGCTCGTGCCGTCGATCGCGCCGTCGGCGCCCGCCGTGTAGGTGAGGGTGTAGGTGTCGCCTACGTCGAGCGGACCGAGGGACCGGAGCGGATTCGCGCTCGCGCTCAGTACGCCCACCACCAGGAGAACCACGACCAGTGCGACGGCCGCAAGGAGCACCTGGCTACGCATGCGCCGGCGACGACGGCGGGGGCGAGTGCCCGGGGCGCCCGTTCGCCCCCGCATCAGGCCTGTCAGCAGGCGGAACAAACCGGAGTGTGACCTAGTGCCCGGTCCAGAGTCCATGACCCCCCCTTGAACGAGGCGGACCGCCGCCCGCCGAGAGCTCACCACTCTGCTTATAACGCCCGCGGGAACGAGCGTCAAACGTGGTCACCCGTCTACGGCATCGCGGCGCCCGTCTCCCGCACCGCTGTTGTCAGGGTGGGAGACGCCTCCTTACAGGGGGCCTCTGTGCGGGCGTGGCCTTCCGCACTCGAAAGGGAAGCGCCACGGGTCGTTGTTCTGCACCGCTTGATCGAGCGTGGGCGGGGGACAGCGGGTTGGGCTCCCCGCCCTAAGAGCGCCGCCGCGGTTACGGGCTCAGCGCGGGCACGACTTGGAGACCAGCTGATCCGGCCGCGACGTAGATGTAGTCGCGCATGGCGAACACTGCCTCAGCCTCACCGGGAACCTGTCTGTTGGCGACCTCGACTGGCGCAGCCGGGTTCGCGATGCTGATGATCCTCACGCCGGCTGCACCGTCCGCGACGTAGGCGTAGGCGCCCGACACGGTGACGTCGCGGGCGTCCCCGGGTGTGTCCGACCCTCCAAGACGTGCAGGACTCGAAGGCGTCCTGAGCGAGAAGACTTCCAACCCGGCGGTTCCCTCCGCGACATAGCCTTGGCTCCCAGCGACTGCGATGCCACGGGCAGGACCGCTCGTAGCGGCGGTGCCCGCTCGAGATGGACTGGCAGGATTCAGGGCGTTGACGACCTGCAGTCCGCCGGCGTCGTCGGCGACGAGGGCGTAGCTGTCAGCGGCCGCGACGTCGGCCGACGAACCTGCCGAAGCGATGCTTCCCACGAGCTTCGGGTTGGCCGGATCGCCGACGTCGATGATCTGAAGACCGGCTGAGCCGCAGGAGAGGTAAGCGTAGCGCCCGGCGTAGGCATCGGCGCCCGAGCTCTCGGCGACCAGCGTGTTCCACCACTCGTCGATCGGCGGACACCACACACCCTTGGCGGCCAGGTAGTCGGCGATGCCCTGAAACACTGGGTAGGTGGTCCCAGTGAAGTAGTGTCCGTAGAAGACCAGCGTGCTGCCGCTCGCCACCGCGCTGTCGATCTTGCTCTTCCACGCATCGACCGTCTGCGTTGAGTCATCAAAAGAGAAGGAACACAGCAGAAGGGGGTCATCCAACGGCAACGGTGTGTTCCTGTATCCTCCTCGTCGCGCCGAGAGCACGCCGGCCTGGAGCGGCTGCGGCAAACGCACTGTCACTGAAATGGTTGAAGGGATACGCGAGGTGACGAGCTCCACGCGTGAACCCTTGGGCGATGAGCCAGTCGTACCCGGCCTGGATCTTCGTTCTCGCGGTGGCTTGATCGACGGTCGAGAGGTCCGTGTGGTCGATGGTGTGATTTCCGATGGCCCATCCGGCGTTGTACATGGTCTGAAGGTGGGGAACCGTCAGGTAGGAAGTCCTTCCCACGAAGTTGGGCGTCAGGTACATGGTTCCTCTCTGTTGACGCGTCGAGAGATAGGGCAGGACCTGCGTGTACACCTCGTCGAAGCCGTCGTCGAACGTCCACATGAAGGCCGGCGCAAGTCCCGTCACTCCTCCGCGCAGCTCGTCGAACGAGATCGTCGCGACGCTGTCCGACGGGGCGGGCGCGTGCGATCGCATGCGCTGGATGGGTTTCTGCCAGCTCGGTGCCCCGACCGCCTGCCAGTCTGCGGAGTTGAGACGAAGTTGGTTCCAGCCTTCGTGAAGGTTGGGGACGATCTTGAAGTAGTTGCTGTTGTTGTTCGCGTTCGACAGCGAGATCGTCGCGTAGCGCGAGTAACTGCCCGGTTTCGCACCTGCGCTGTCAACGTAGATCCACAGCTGCAGGTTGTCCTTGTCACGCGACAAGTCCCAACCGAGATTGTCCTTGTGAGCCTGAGCGTTCCGCCTGCCGCAGCCGTCAGCCTGAGGGCGCTCGAACCGTGTTTCACGTTGCTGGTGTCAAGAGAGAGCGTGCCGCCGTCGGCGATCCAGCCACTGGTCGTCTCGAAGTCCTCATAGATCCGACCCAACGACATCGCCACATGCTCGGCAGCAGATGGTGTGGGAACGGTGCCGACGATGTGGGGTCTCGTCGGGTCGCCAACGTCGACCACCTGTAGCCCCGAGGCGCCGTCCGCCACGTAGGCGTAGCGACCCACCACCGAGACGTCTTTGGCAGTGCCGGGTGTGTCGCAGGTCGCTGCGAGTGTCGGGGAGGCAGGCTTGCTGATGTCGTAGACCTGCAGGCCGGCCGCTCCATCGGCGAGGTACGCGTACTTGCCCACGGCCACGAGATCCCACGCGTGTTCTGTTGGACTCGGCGGGACTCCGATCTTGACCTGCACGCTCTTGGTCGCCTCGACGTTGCCGGCGTTGTCGGTGGAGCGGTAGTCGAGGGCGTGGATGCCGTCGCCGCTCACCGTCACGCTGGTGCCCGTCTGCCAGGCGCCGCCGTCGAGGCGGTACTCGGTCGACTTGACACCGGAGCGGTCGTCGCTGGCGCTGAAGCTGACCGCTACGGGGGCGTTGTGCCAGGCGCCGTCGGCGCCCGACTGGGTGGTCACCGGCGGCACGGTGTCGATCTTGACCTGCACGCTCTTGGTCGCCTCGACGTTGCCGGCGTTGTCGGTGGAGCGGTAGTCGAGGGCGTGGATGCCGTCGCCGCTCACCGTCACGCTGGTGCCCGTCTGCCAGGCGCCGCCGTCGAGGCGGTACTCGGTCGACTTGACACCGGAGCGGTCGTCGCTGGCGCTGAAGCTGACCGTCTACGGGGGCGTTGTGCCAGGCGTCGTCGGCGCCCGACTGGGTGGTCACCGGCGGCACGGTGTCGATCTTGACCTGCACGCTCTTGGTCGCCTCGACGTTGCCGGCGTTGTCGGTGGAGCGGTAGTCGAGGGCGTGGATGCCGTCGCCGCTCACCGTCACGCTGGTGCCCGTCTGCCAGGCGCCGCCGTCGAGGCGGTACTCGGTCGACTTGACACCGGAGCGGTCGTCGCTGGCGCTGAAGCTGACCGTACCGGGGCGTTGTGCCAGGCGTCGTCGGCGCCCGACTGGGTGGTCACCGGCGGCACGGTGTCGACGGTCGACGTGGATGTGGTGTTGAGCAGCACGCTGACGCTGTTGCTCCCGTAGTTGGGCACCACGAGATCGGGCTTGCCGTCACCGTTCAGGTCGCTGGCCGTGACGTAGCGTGGCAGCACGCCCAAAGCCAGCTGGGATTGCGAAGCGAACGTGCCGTTGCCGACCCCGGTGAGTAGGGACAGGTTGCCGTCGTCGTAGTTGGAGGTGGCGAGGTCCTTGATGCCGTCCAGGTTGAGGTCGGCGACGGCGATCGCCCACGCCCAGCCGCCGATCGCCGAGGTTATCGTCGCGAGGAAACGACCGCTGCCGTTGCCGAGCAGGACGTTGGCGTAGTCCGGACTGTCGCTGGCCACCGCCAGGTCGGCATGGCCATCGCCGTTGAGGTCCGAGCACGTGACTCCCAGGGGGGAGGGTCCCACGAGAGTATCGAAGGGGCTCTTCAGGGCGCCGGTTCCGTCGCCGTAGAGCACCGTGACCGTCTGGTTCCAGAGGTGAGCGATAGCGATGTCCAGATGCCCGTCTTCGTTGAGGTCGCCCACGCCGATGTCGGTCGCGCCGTTCGCAGATGTGTAGGTCCTTGTGGCCTTTGTGAAGTTGCCCATTCCGTCGCCGAAGTAGGTGGCCACCCATGTCTGGCCGACGTGGCACACGACGAGGTCGAGGGCGCCGTCCTCGTTGAGATCGACGGCCTTGACGCAGATGGGCTGAGCGCCGGTGACGAGGGAGCGCAGGAACGTGAACGATCCCTTGCCGTCGCCGAGGAGGATCGAGACGGAGTTCGAGCCGCGGTTGGCGAGGGCAACGTCCTTGTGGCCGTCCCGGTTCAGGTCGGCCACAGCCAGCCCATACGGGCTCGTGCCGCCGCCGCTGGCGAAGGTGACGGGTAGTCCGAAACCGCCCGTCCCGTCACCGAACAGTACCGAGAACGTGTTGTCGCTCGCGTTGGTGACGACGACATCGACGTTGCCGTCCTCGTTGACATCGGTGGCCACAACGTTGGTGGGTCCTCGCCCAACAGAGTAGTCGGTGCGACCGAAGGTGGGGCTGGGAGCTGCCAGTGCCCTGCCCGTATCGGCCAAGACGAGACATGCGAAGAGACCTAGCGCGAGCGCGAGACCGAGAGTTCCTCGCACCGCCAACTTGGGCGTAGCCGACAAGAGCATTTCGTACCCCCCAAGGACGCTCAGCACCGCCAGCACCGGCATTATGGCACAGCGGGGCGAGGACACCACTCGGCTGGTTGCGTCAGCCGGCGCTAGCGCGGCGAGGCTTCTTGAGCATCGCCGAGGCCGAGGATCGTGCAGGCGGAGCCGCCCTCTGATGCGAGTCCTGGGCCCGGTGCGTCCACAGATCGGGGCATATCGTCGGCTGCTACCGACCGCAAAGTGTTGCCGAGACGGCCAACACCGACAGGGATCCGGCGACGCGTGCTTCGCTGGAGCGGCGAGCTCGAAAGCCGAGTGATACTCTGGAGTACTGGCATCGGCTGCTGCGAAAGGCAAGAGTCGTCAAGGGGGGTGTGTGACGAGCGTTCCTCCTTCTTGCGTGGTCATTCTGGGGTTCACAGGATCGATTGGCCGTCAGGTTCGATGAAGCTGCTCCACGTCGTCGGTACGCGCCCCAACTTCATGAAGATCGCACCTGTCATGAGGGCCGTCGACCAATGGAATCTCGAGCACGGGGCTGATAGCGAGGCAAGGCCGGTTCGTTTCGAGCAGGTCCTCGTGCACACCGGCCAGCACTACGACGAGCGCATGAGCAAGGTGTTCTTCAGCGATCTGGCCCTTCCCGTGCCCGACTACTACCTTGAAGTCGGCTCTGGCTCACACGCTCAGCAGACCGGGGCCATCATGCTGGCGTTCGAGCCGGTGCTGATTCGCGAATGCCCGGACATCGTCGTTGTCGTCGGAGACGTGAACTCCACGCTGGCTGCCGCGCTCGTCGCGGGGAAACTCCAGATTCCGATCGCCCACGTCGAGGCGGGGCTGCGAAGTCACGACCGAGCGATGCCGGAAGAGCTGAACCGCGTGCTCACGGACCACCTCTCGGAGGTTCTCTTTGCGACCTGCCGCGACGGCTGCGATAACCTCAACGCGGAGGGCATTGCAGCGGAGCGAGTCCATCTTGTCGGCAACCCGATGATCGATACGCTCGACGCATGCCTTCAGCAGGCCCTGCGGTCACCGGTGCTGGCCGGCTTGAATCTGCGCCCACAGGAGTATGCTCTAGTGACCCTGCACCGCCCATCCAACGTCGACGATCGCGATCAGCTCGCTCTGCTCATGGACGCACTCGCTCAAGGTCAGTCGCGAGACGACGGTCGTCTTCCCGGTACACATGAGGACCCGCGAGCGAATCCATAGGGCAGGGCTCGCCGACTGTGCGACCGAGCCCGGCCGCTTGCTGCTGATCGAACCGCTCGGGTACCTCGACTTCCTCGCTCTGATGGCACGCGCCGCCTGCGTGCTTACCGATTCGGGCGGCATTCAGGAAGAAACCACCGTTCTGGGGGTGCCGTGCATCACCTTGCGCACGACCACGGAGAGACCGGTAACGATCTACGAGGGTACGAACCGTCTCGTTGATCCGTCGAATGCGCGCTCCATCGTGGTCGCGGCCTTGGAGGCGCTCTCAGGTCCCAGGGTGCAGACTCCACGTCGGCCCCGTTATTGGGACGGTCGTGCGTCAGAGCGAATCGTGTCGACTCTCGCGGCGTGGATGCCGACGGCCGGGACGAGGGGAGAACCTGCCGTCGGGCCGACTCTGAGCTCTGAGACCTCATGACTCACTGGTACTCCCGGCTCGAAATGTAGCTGCGCCGCTCGCTGCAGCGCCGACCGGCCACTCCTCGATGCCGGACTCATGAGCAGGTGGCAGAATCGTGGATGCCAAGCATGCGATGGTCGAGGCGTTGGGGCAGTCGGTGTCCTTGCTCTCATGGTCGCCGCTGTGACGAACGGCAGCAGCTGTGGCGGGGTGCCGCTCCCCAAGGCCGGCCCAGAAGGTTTCGCCGACCACCAACGTCCACGGGAAGCTGACCCCAAAGGAGTCAGCCTACTTGGGCGACATGGCTCGTGACGCTCGTAGGCTCCAGAACGACCTTCGGATTGTCAGCACTCTTCTCGGTGCATCGCGCGCCGGCGGTTCGCCGCCAACGGACGTACCGAGCAAGCTGACATCGGACTATCAAGAGTCGATGGCAGTTGGCACCTCGACGCGACGGCGTTAACGGAGTGACGCCACGCTGCGAGAATGGCGGAGACGAGTTGACTCGCGCCTCCTGCGCCGACGGCAGCCCTGACAGGCCGCTGCGCTGTCGCTTGGAATTGAGGCCGAGCGTCCAGCCCACCGGAGGGCGGATGCCCGCACATCGTGCGTCCGTACTGCTGCAACGTGGCACGCCCACGCGCGTGGCCAGCGCGGACGACTTCGCGTATCCTCAAGCCATGTCGAAGACACAAGCCTGTGCCATCGCCCGTCACTCAGCGAGACAGATTCACCTGAGGTCGGTCGCCATCGGCGGCATCGCGGTCGTTGTTGGCTCGTATCCTCGGACCAACGGCTCCGTGGCAGTGGACGTACGAGAACAGGAGTAGTCGATGGGGCAAAACGAGTCACCTTCTGACAAAGTGGTCGTGACCGGTTGCGCCGGCTTCATCGGTTCACACCTTGTCGAACGCCTGCTTGGAATGGGCTACACGGTCGTGGGCATCGACTCCTTCGAGGACTACTACGCCCGGGAGCTCAAAGAGGCGAATCTCCGGGCCGCGCGCGAGAACAGACGCTTCGAGCTAGTCGAAGCCAATGTGCTCGACCTGGCAGGCCTGGGATTGTCACGGCAAGCGACAACCCTGGCGGAGCTTGTAGCCGACGTCGACTACGTGTTCCACCTGGCTGCGCAGGCCGGCGTGCGCGCTAGCTGGGGAGACAGCTTCAGGATCTACACCGAGAACAACGTTCTCGCGACGCAGACGCTGCTGGAGGCTTGCCGCTCGTCCAATCTGAAGAGGTTCGTCTACGCCTCGTCCTCATCGGTGTATGGCGACACCGACGTCCTGCCGATGCGCGAGGACGCGATCTGTCGTCCTGTGTCGCCGTACGGTGTCACCAAGCTTGCAGGAGAGCAGCTCGGCCTGCTCTACAACAAGAACTTCGATGTCCCCGTAGTTGCTCTGCGGTTCTTCACCGTCTATGGCCCTCGTCAACGACCCGACATGGCATTCAACCGGTTCATCCGCGCGATGCTCGAAGGGCGACCGATCTGCCTGTACGGCAACGGGAGCCAAACGCGTGATTTCACGTTCATCTCCGACATCCTCGACGGGCTCATCGCGTCGCTCGAGGCGCCGAGGGGGGCCGTCTACAATCTCGGTGGGGGTTCCCGTGTCTCGCTCATAGATGCGGTGAAGACGCTCGAAGAAGGCATGGGCGTGGGCGCCGTGATCGAGGCTGACTCGGTGCAGGCCGGAGACGTGACGCACACCTGGGCCGACCTCTCAGCTGCGGTGCGCGACCTTAGCTACGATCCGAGAGTCGGACTCGCCGAAGGACTGCGTCTCGAGGCCGACTGGCTTGAGTCGGCTATCGCCGCTGGGTTGGCCTAGTCCAACCGGGGGCCTCCGAACGACATCGGAGGAGGCAACGCAGTCGCGGTCAGACGCGCCGCCTTTCGCACGCCAGCCGGCGTGCCCAGCACTACGGCGTTGCGCGGAGACTCTGCGCGTCGTCGGTCAAGATGTGCGTCATTCTTGAGGCGATGTAGGCGCGGAATGCGAGTCTCTGAGGTGACAGGTCAGGCGGTCCCGCAATCCGCTTGGCCAACCGGACTACCTGCCGCGGGAGAAAGTGTTTGAGCTTCCGCCCGTGCGACCGCCGGGCGTGTGTCAGACGCGACGAGGCAGTCGGCAAGCCGATCCCACGCAGTCCGTTCTCGAGGAGGATGAGGTCATTCTCTCCGAACAGCAGCCGGGCCTGAGGAGATGCTAGTTCGCGCGCCATCTCCTCTACAGCTGCTGTCTGCGACAGGTATCGATCCGCGGGGTCCGGTGCTTCATCCGAGGCGAAAGGTATGTTCGGACCGAGCGCAACAACAAGTTCTCGCAAGGCCCTCTTGTCCGTTCGCATCGAGTCAGGCATGCGTCGAACCGCGTCTACGATGGTTCGCGATTGGAGCGGACAGGCAACCTCGATGTAGGCCGTCTTTATCTGCGTGAGTGCGGCGAGCACCGTGGGCAAACGGAACTCGTGATACAGCCTATCCCTGTACTGTTCGATGCTTTCGGTCGACACGTCTGTCCAGCGCCTCCGGCCAGGGCTGTGTGGCGAACGCGAGCTGCCGCAACGGATGACCCGACGGGTAGTCCGCGACAGTGACTGCTCCTTCAGTTCTGCGGGCGTCAATTTCCGAATAGACCCTCCATAGACCAAAGGCCTGGTCGCCGCGCACGACTCCGGCGATTCCCATTTCGAAGAGGTCGCGCCACATCTCGAGTCCGTCGGTGTAGCCGCCGAGGTGATCGACGCGACCTTCGCCTGCGACGAGAAACCGTTCGAACGTCTCCGCGACTCCGACGGAGGCTTGACCAAGGGGCAGGAAGGTATCCTCCACGTGAAGCGCTTCGGCGACGGCTTGGGCGATGGCGACGTCACTTCCGGGTGTCTTCGCGGAGGCCTCGTCGCCCCAAGTGATGCACCTCGGCACGTGACCCTGGTCGAGAAGGAAGAGAAGCGCAGCCCTGCTGTCCCCGCCGCCCGAGAGCGGAAGGGGCCACTGCGATTCCGGCAGATCGACGTGCGAGAACGTCTGCCGGATCGCTTGCACGAGACGCTCGAGATGCTCTGCTTCGCTGCCGGGCTCGGGCGTGAAGACAACAGGTCGCCTCTCGACTCGCAGCGACCATCGCCTACGATCGAGCGTCACCCGGCAGTCGCCAGGAATGCGCATCAGCCGCCGGTCCCATGACGCTTCCGGTCCCAGGCAACCCGCAGATGCCATCCATGCGACCGCTCGCCGATTGAGCTCGAAATCACCGAGAAGACTCACCAGCGCACGCTGGGACGTCGAGACGAGAAAGACCTCGTCGGTGTGCGCGTACCAGAGAGTCCGGCTTGCCACGGCGTCCGTGAGCACCTCGACCACGTTGTCGTCGTGTCGACACAGTGCGTACGAGCCATCGGGACTTGGGGCCCCGGTGAGGAACCAGTCGTCTCGATCGTCGTACAACGCGCCCAGGCAGACGGCTCCGTTGGCGACACGAACGCTTGTCATCGGGTTCACGACGGCAGCGACGACGCCGTTGGCCTCGACGAGCAGGGGTTCGTGCGGCGTGATGTTCGGAGGCGACAAGCGTCTCGCGCATCGTGCCAGTTTCTCGGCTGATTCCGGCAACAGGGTCGGATCGCGTACGCAGGCGAGTATCAGACCCGACATCGCTCAGGACTCGACTGGCGACACCTTGGAGATGGTGTATCGCAACTTGCCGGTGGGCGAGACATCGATCTCCCGAACGAACTCATGGACGATCTCAACGTCGTCCCCAAGCACGGCGCGCATCTCGAGATCGACCTTGCGCAGGTCCGCCTCGACCCGCTCTTGTGGCGGTAGCTCGCGAACGGGGACTATCAGGATCCGAAGCAGCTGCAGACTCTCCTGCACGACCTGAAAGCGATCCACCCAGTCCATTCCAAAGAAGGGCATCGTGAAGAAGGCTCCAAAGACGGTGCCCCCGCCGGGAAGCGCGAAGTTGTCACAGACACGCCCGGTCACCTCGCGCAAGAGCGGCCAGGACCGTCCACAGCTGCACGGCTTCTCCGCCCAGGCGCCGAGGTCGCCGATGCGGTAACGGATCAGCGGCATCGCCCACATGGTCAGGCACGTGACCACGATCTCGCCGATCTCACCGGGGCTGGCGCGACGCCCATCGGCGCGCAGGATCTCCACGTAGTGCGTCGGCACAGCGACATGAAGCCCCTCATGGTGGTCGCATTCGCTGGCCATGGGGCCGGCTTCTCGCGATCCGTAGCGATCGTAGACCGGGGCGCGAAACACTCGCTCGATCGTGGCTCTCGCTGCCGGATGCAACGTATCCGCGGATGTCATGATGCCTACGGGTGAGTACACGCGCAGACCCTCGCGCTCTATGAACTTGGCCAGCTCGTGGATGCTTCCTGCGTAGGCGAGTATGCGCTTGGGTTCGTACCTGTTGATGACGTCGACGTACTCACGCATGGCGTCGGGCGTCATTGCGAAAGCATCCAGCCAGACCTGATTCCTGAGTCTCTGTCGCCAGCGCGCGCGCACCGAACCGCCGTGTTCCTGCAGGTCACGCCGCGCGCCCCAGAGCCCGACCTGCTTCTCGCCCAGTCTCCGCCCCGACCATTCGTCGAAGAGGATGATCATGGCCCGCATCCAGTCGTCCCGGCTGTCGTGGATGATGCGTATGGGCTCACCCGTCGATCCGCCCGAGAGGCTGTAGCCCCACTTTCTCTTCGCGAGGTCGTCGGACGAGAGCTCGTCGAAATGCGCTCGGAGCAGTGGCTTGTCGAGGAGGGGGATCCGCTCGAAGCGACTCAGGTCTATCCGGCCGCTGCTGCTCACGACCTCGGCCAGCTCAAGGACCCGGCGATAGTAAGGAACGTGGTCGTGGGCATGTCGAAGGAGTCGCGCCAGCAGGTCCCTCTGGAGGTCCTCCACGGCGTCCGGTGGCAGCCACTGCGCGCGCCTGACGGCGTCGAGCTTGGAGAGCCTTCCACCGAGCGCCAGGCGCGTCTTGTAGAAGACGGGACTAACCATGCTTGTCCGCGGGTCGGGATCTCGCCGGCCTCTCAGAGGGGGTCTCGAGCTCCATCGAGCTCCTGCTCGAGGATGGTCAGCAGCGCCTCGCGATGGGATTCGCAGCGAAGGATGTTGAGAAGCGCCGGGACCCCTCGTCGTGGCATGCGCCAGACCGGCCAGACCCCGAGCTTGGCGAGGCGTCGTTCGAAGCGGGACAGGCCGAGAAGCATCGAGACGATACGAGACGCGCCGTGCAGCTGCGAACCGCTGCCACTCCTGATCGAGGGCTGCGTCTGACGCGACGATGCTCGAGAGGTGCTCCAGGTGAACCGCGAAGGCGGACAGTGCGCGAGGATCCATGGGCTCGACGTCCGTCGTCGCCAGGGACTGAGTGTATGGGAACAGGTTCAGTGCAGCGACGCCTCCATGCCCCAGAACGAGCTGAACAAGGTAGCCCCGGTGCCAGTCGGGGTCTGGAGACGATGCGGGGAAAAGGAAGTTGCCGGTGCCGTAGATGATCGCAGCTCCACCGTGGATCTCGAGGCCGCTGGGGACGTGCTGGTGTGCGACGACCACTGCAGCCGCCCCTGACTCCGCCGCCGTCCGGGCGAGATCGGCGAGGCCGGGTCGCGGCAGCGGGTAGAGCTCGTTGCCGCCGTGAACGAGGACGACGACGGCATCGGTGTCCGCGCGGAGTGTGGACACGTCGAGACCGAGGCGCCTTTCGCGCAGGGGTGCGGCGCCCCCGCATGATCGCCGGCGATGGAGTACTCGCTCTCCGCGATCGCGAGAATGCCGAGTCGCAGTCCACCGACCTCAGTCACGAGAG
>CAVRZA010000004.1:0-390000 GCA_963725665.1 uncultured Actinomycetes bacterium
CGTCAATCCCGCGCGCAAACGGTTCGTGACTCCTGGCCCTGCCGCTATGGGATCCGAAGGCTCCTGCGCAAGCACAGCGCTGGCTCCGCAACAGGGACATCGCCCTCGTCACACAGGCGGTCAGCCAAAGGCCTCGACTGCGGCTGAGTCGGTCTGGGCCGATCTATGCCGGCGCCGGCTCCGAACCTGGCTGCCTCTTGGGTATCCGCCCTGTGAAGAAGAGGGCGATGACGCCCATGACGGCCAGCACCGAGAGCGCCGTGCGCAGGCCGTCGATCTGCGACTCCTCGTTCTGCTGGAGAGCGATGTCGATCTCGTTCTGTGAGTAGCCGGCCTTGGTCATCCGCGTCTCGAGGTCCTTGTCCGAGATGAAGGGCGCGCCGGCGGCCAGGTTCACGTTGGCCTGGTCCTTCGCCTGCTGCGGCACGTTCGGGTTCGCCTCGATCCCGGCCAGGAACGAGGCCGTGAGAGCGGCGATCAGGATCGAGCCCGCCAGAGCCGTGCCGATGGAGGCGCCGAGCTGGCTCGCGGTGTTCTGCAGCCCGCCCACCTCGGAGCTCTTCTCCGTGGGCACCGCCGAAACCGTCACGTTGCCCAGCTGCGACGCCAGCGCGCCGATCCCGAATCCGATGATGAGCATGGGGACGAACACGATGGAGGAGTCGGCGCCCACCTCGAGGCTCCCGATGAGCACCAGGATGCCGGCGATGAGTGCCAGCATGCCGACGCGCACGACTCGGCGCGGGTTGGCGTGAGGCAGGAGCCGAGGGACGCCGACCGCCGCGACGAGCAGGGACAGCGAGAGCGGGAGCAGCCGCACACCGGTGGCCATGGGCGACAGCCCCAGCACCACCGAGAGGAAGAGCGGCACGATGAAGAACAGCCCCGCCTGGATCATGAACTGGAACAGAAACGTGACGAGCCCCCCTGTGAGCTGCTTGACGCGCAGGAGCGCCGGCGAGATGAGCGGCTCCTTGCCGGCGTCCTCCAGACGGACCTGCCAACGCAGGAACAGCCATAGGAAGAAGAGCCCGGCGATGATGAACCAGATCGTGAGCGAGAGCCCGAACAGGGACGTCGCGCCCTCCTTGGGCAGGAACCAGCCCCACGTCGACGATTTGAGCACGCCGAGGACGACCAGGGCGAGGCCGAGCGATGACACCGCGGCGCCGACCAGATCGAGGTGTGGGCGCTGCCCGACCGGTTCGTCGGCGGCGCGTCGCGCCAAGAACAGAATGGCGATCACGATGATGACCTCGCCGGCGAAGACGTAGCGCCACGAGAAGTAGGTGGTCATGAAGCCGCCGATCACGGGACCCACGGCGACGGCGATGGCGCCGGCCGCCGCGACGAGTCCGTACGCCTTGGGGCGACCGGCGGGCGGGAAGTTGCCGGCCACGAGTCCGACGATGGCCGGCATGATCAGCACGGCGCCGATACCCTCGAGGAACGACCAGCCGATGATGAGCACGGTGAGGTTCGGCGAGAGCGCCGTCGTCATCGAGCCGCAGCCGTAGATGATGCAGCCCAGGGAGAACGCTCGCTTGCGCCCCATGATGCTGCCGATCTTGCCGCCGAGCACCATGAGGCTGGCCATGACCAGCGTGTAGAGGGTGATCGCCGTCTGCACGCCGGTGACGGTGGTGCCGATGTCGTTGGCGACGGTGGCGATAGAGACGTTCATCACCGACGTGTCCAGGGTCATGAGGAACTGGCCAGTCGCCAGCGTGAAGAGGATGAGGCCAGCGCCGGCAGCGGCGGCACCTGCAGCGGCAGTCGCTCCCGCCGTGCCGGAAGTCTCCTTGGCCATGGGCCCCCCTAGTCGTGCGTTCCGGGTGCCGCCATATGGTCGCCGGGCGGTCAAACCGAGGCCGTATTCTATCCTGTGCCGCGTCGGTGCGCGCGGCCCCGGGTGGACGGCGCCCCCGCTTGCGGAGGCGCCGTCCACCCGCGCACTTCCGCCTCAGCGCTCGGGAGGTATGAGGTCCTTGGTCGCCTCAAAGACGTTGCCGTGGATGTTCGAGTCGCCGATGCGATCGACGACGCCGTCGCGGCGCAGCACGTCCATCACCGCCGGCTTCACGCGCGCCAGACGCAGCTCAATGGAACGTGCCCGGGTCAGCTCGAGGATCTCACCGATCTTCTCCGAACCCTGAGAGTCGATGTAGTTCACCCCTTCAAAATCGAGGACAACAACCTGGAGCTTGGGGTCCGCCTCATGAGCAAGCTCCCGGACGCGGTCCTCGAACGCGCTGGCGTCGATGAAGAATAGCCCTGCGTCAAAGCCGAGCACGAGCAGGCCGGGGTACGCCTCGCCGTCGGTAGAATCACCTGCGGGCTGGAACACCTGCGTACCGCGCCGGCGGACCAGCACGGGCATCGCCGGGGTGGCGGAGACGTAGACGAGCCAGCCGATCGAGAGCGCGATGCCGATGATCACGCCGGCCAGCACGCCGGCACTGAGCACCCCCAGGAGCGCCGCCGTGGCGATCCAAAAGTCGAAACGCTTGACGCGGAAGAGACGTCGCATGGCCGGCACGTCCATCATGCCCATCACGACGGCCTCGATGATGATCGCCGCCAGGACCGCCTGGGGAAGCTGGGAGAACAGCGGCGCGAGAAACAGCAGCGTCAAGACGACGAGCGCTCCGGTGGTGAGCGAGGCCAACGGCGTCCTCGCGCCCGTCTGGTCGTTCAGCGAGCTGGCGGAAAGGCTGGTTGAGACCGGGATGCCTTGCACCAGTCCGGATCCGACGTTGGCCACCCCCTGGGCCAGGGACTCCTGGTTCACGTTCACCTGATAGCGATGCTTCGAGGCAAAGGCGCGAGCGTCGCCGGCGGTCTGCGAGAAGCCGATCATGAGGAGCGCCGTCGCAGCGGTGAGGACGTCGGCCAGATGATCGGCGATGTAGCCGAAGTCAGGAAGGACAATGGCCGGCAACCCGCTGGGGACGTCGCCCACGAGCGCCACGCCCCTGTCTTCGAGCCCGAGCAGCGCGGAGACGAGCAGACCTCCAACGACCAGGACGAGCGCGCCGGGCACCCGGGGGGCGGCGAATCGCAAGCCGAAGATGACCACCAGGGCGACGACGCCTACGACGACCGTCATGCCGTGGGTGTCGCCGAGAGCGCCGATCCAGCTCGCGAGCTTCTGCCAGCTGTTGTCACCCGAGGCCTCGGTGCCGGTGACCTTGGCCAGCTCCCCGATCGTCGTCTGGATGCCCGCCCCGAACAGGAAGCCGACGATCACGGCCTTGGACAGGAACTGGGAGATCCAGCCCATCCTGAACAGCGCGAGCAGGACGAAGAAGACGCCGGACACGAACGTGATCGACGCCACCATGGTCACGGTGTCGTCGCCGGACGCCGCCGCGCCAAGGACCGCACCGGCAGCGACGGCCGAGAGCGCGGCGCTGGGTCCGGTGGCGATCTGGCGCGACGTGCAGAACAGCGCGTACAGGATCGCGCCCGCCGCCGCAGCGTAGAGTCCGTACTGGATCGGCACTTCCGCGATGCCCGCGTAGCCTAGTGCCTTGGGCACCACGAGCGCCGCGACCGTCAGGCCCGCGATCAGGTCCGGCCGGAGCCAGCTGCGCTGGTAGCGTGGTGCCCACCCGAGGATCGGCACGACGCGGGCGACACCGCCCCTCCGCGTGTTTCCTTTCTTCGCGTCTGCAACGGCGCTCACTCGCACCTTCAGCTACTCAGACGTCAGGTGCGGTCATCTCACAGCGTCGCGAAGATCTCGTGCGACAGCATGCCGCCGGCGACGGTCCGGGCGGTGAAGCCGTTCTGTACCAGGATCCGCGTCGCGTAGTAGGCTCGCTGGCCGGATCGGCAGATGACGAGGATCTCACGGTCACGCGGCAGCTCATCCAGACGTCCGCGGAGCTCATCCACCGGGATGTTGACCACCCCCGGCAGTTGCTCGACGGCGAGCTCTTCGGGATGGCGCACGTCGAGGAGAAAGCCGTCTCCCAACGCGCCCCAGTGGCCGATGGGCATGTCGCCGCGAAGCACGTTGGCGCCGACCATCCCCGCGAAGTTGGCGGGCGACTTGGCGGCGCCGAACTGGGGCGCGTAGCAGAGCTCGCACTCCTCCAGATCGTAGACGGTACCCCCTAGCTGGATGGCCATCGCGATCGCATCGATGCGCTTGTCGACACCTTCTCTGCCCACCGCCTGCGCTCCGAGGAGTCGTCCGTCGGACGTGCGGAAGATGACCTTCATCGCGAGCAGGGTGGCCCCGGGGTAGTAGCCCGCGTGAGAGTTGGGGAAGAGGTAGACCTTCTCGTAGTCGTCGTCGCCGCGCCGCTTGAGCATCTTCTCGTTGACGCCGGTCCAGGCGACCGCGCCGCCGAAGGCACCGAGGATGGCGGTGCCCTGCGTGCCGCGGAATCGCGAGTCCCGCCCAGCGATCACGTCGGCCGCGATGCGGCCCTGCCGGTTCGCCGGCCCCGCCAGCGCGACCAGGCACTCCTCGCCGGTGATGCAGTCCGTCTTCTCGACCGCGTCGCCCACGGCGAGGATGTCGGGGTCGCTGGTGCGCATCTGATCGTCGACGACGATGCCGCCGCGCTTGCCGACCTGGATGCGGGCCATCTCGGCGAGCGCGGTCTCGGGCTTCACCCCGATGCCGAGGATCACGATGTCCGCCGGGTACACGTCGCCGGAATCGGTCAGGACCTCGAGCGATCCGTCGCCTGCCTCGCGGAACCCCGAGCCGGCCGCGTTGAGCACGACCCGCACGCCGTTCTTGTTCAGGTGACGCTCCACGTAGCGCGCCATCTCGATGTCGAGCGGCGACATGATCTGGTCGCCGCGCTGCAGGAGCGTGACCTCGAAGCCGAGCCCGACCAGATTCTCGGCTGTCTCGATGCCGATGAAGCCCCCGCCGACGACGACCGCGCGCAGGTCCCTCTTGCGCGTCTGAAACCCGGTGTAGGAGTCCATGCCGGCCGATCTGCCGCGACGCTCATCGAGCCAGGTGCGGATCTGCGCGGCGTCCGGTACCGTTCTCACCCCGAAGATCCCGGGAAGGTCGATCCCCGGCAACGGCGGACGGATGGGAGCCGCCCCGGGCGAGAGCACGAGCTTGTCGTAGTGCTCGGTGGTCACCTCACCGGTCGTTCGATCCTTGAGCTGCACCGTCTTCTCGCTCGCCGCGATCCCGACCACCTCGCAGTTCGTGCGGGCGTCGACGGCGAACATGTCGCGAAAGGTGTCCGCGGTCGCGACCAGGAGGCTCGACTGCTGCTCGATCACGCCCCCGATGTAGTACGGCAGGCCGCAGTTCGCGTACGAGACGTACGGACCGCGCTCCACCATGAGGATCTCGGCGTTCTCATCGAGCCTGCGCAAGCGTGCCGCACACGATGCGCCGCCGGCGACTCCACCAACGATGATGACCTTCATTCTGCAGCCTTTCCATCGAGTTGCACGACTGTATCCTCCATGCCGCCCCCCGCGCCGATGCCGACCATGATGCCGTCGCAGGCGCTCATGCGAACTCCGGCAGCCGCTCGGCGAGGATGATCCTCGCGGCTGCCTCGATAAGGGCGAGATGGGAGAACGCCTGCGGGAAGTTCCCCAGGTGATGGCCGGTGTCGGTGTCGAATTCCTCGGCGAACAGCCCGAGTGGCGATGCGACCCGTAGAAGCTTCTCCATCAGGTCGCGAGCGCGCTGCTCTTCGCCGATGATCGCCAGAGCCGACACCAGCCAGAACGAGCAGATCAGGAACGTCCCCTCCTTGCCGGACAGCCCGTCGTCGGTCTCCTCGGTGCGGTAGCGCAAGACGAACCCGTGCTCGGTGAGGTCCTGCGCGATGGCGAGGACGCTCGCACGCAGGACGTCGTCATCGTGCGACAGGAACCCGAAGAGCGCCGCTAGCAGGGTGGAGGCGTCCAGCGACTCAGTCTCGTAGTGTTGCCGCAAGACCCCGTCGCGGACCCCGTGTGCCATGATGTCGTCGTGGATCTCGTCGGCGGTCGCCCGCCACTTGGTCTGCAGGTCGGCGTCACCCCGGATCTCGGCCAGCTTGGCCGCCCGATCCATGGCGACCCAGCACATGAGCTTCGAGGAGACGTAGTGCCGGGGTTTGCCGCGCGCCTCCCAGATGCCTTGATCGGGGCTGCGCCAGACCTTCGTCGCGCACTGCGCCTGCGCCTGTACGACCGGCCACAGCCGACGCGGCAGGCGCTGGCTCCTGCGCGTATGCAGGAGGATCGAGTCCAGCACCGCGCCGTAGACGTCGTTCTGTCGCTGATCGAAGGCCCCGTTGCCGATGCGGACCGGGTGCGCACCGGCATACCCCGTCATCTCGTCTATGGTCGACTCCGCGAGGTCCCGTCTGCCGTCGATCCCGTACATGATCTGCAGAGAGCCGTCCTCGTTCGCCTCCAGGTCGGCGACGAACTGCATGAACTCGTCGGCCTCCCAATCGAGGTTGAGGTAGTGCAGGGCCTGCAGCGTGAAGGTGGAGTCGCGCATCCAGGTAAAGCGGTAGTCCCAGTTGCGCTCGCCACCGGGAGTCTCGGGAAGCGAAGTGGTGAGGGCCGCGATGGTCGCCCCAGTCGGCATGTAGGTCAGGCCTTTGACGGCAAGGGCGGAGCGCTCGACCGCGCCGCGAAAGCGGTGGTCCATCAGGCGCGAGCGGGCCAGCCAGCCGCGCCAGAAGCGCCTGGTCGTCGCGACCCGTGCCTCGGCGTCGTCGACGTCGACCGGGCAGGCCAAGTCCTCGGCCCACGAAAGGGCGCAATAGGCGCGTTCGCCGGCCGCGAGCATGTGCCGGGCGCGGACGCGGTTGCCCTCGATCCCGAGCGCCATGCTCGTCGCGAGGCGGATCGTTAGTCCGGCGCCGGTAGCGTCGGCGGCGTGGCGATTCTCGCCGACGAGCGTCCACTCGCCCGCCGTCCTGCCGTAGTCGAACACCGGCTCGCAGGTCAGCTCGACCTCGACTTGACCCTCCAGGCACAGCACGGTGCGCACCAGCAGGTGGTCGGCGTCGGCATCGACGGGAGGCCGGGTGTGCGGGGTGACGATGTCCTCCCCTTTCCGGGTGCCCAACGTCAACGCGTCGCGGACCTCGACCCATCCGGTCGCTCGTGTGCCACGTCGTGACCAGGGTGTTCGTCCCGGGCTCGTAGGCCCGCGCTGCCGGGACGTTCACTCCGAACGGGCCGAACCGGAAGCCCCCAGCGCCGCGATCGAGCAGGGAACCGAAGACGCTCGGTGAGTCGAACCGCGGCACGCAGAGCCAGTCGACGGTGCCGTCGGGGGCGACCAGGGCGCCGGTGTGGCAATCGGACAGGAACGCGTAGTCGGCGATGGGGGTGAACGGCGACGGCATCGCCGCGCTCTGACGACGATCGTTCCGGCTGGCGCCGCCGGACGTCTGCGGGCTCATGCGCCCTCCTTGCGAGCGAGGGTCAGGACGCTTTTCGCGATGGTCAGTGCTTGTGGCATCGTCCTCCTCTCCCCCTACAGTCCCTTGTTCCAGCGGCACATGCCGCCGTCGACGTAGTAGGTGCTGCCGGTCACGTAGGCCGCCTCGTCGGAGGCGAGAAAGACGGCCACTGAGGCGACCTCGTCGGGTTCGCCGAGGCGGCCGGCAGGGATCACCTGCTGGAGGGCGTGCAGTAGCTCGCCGTCGCCCAGCGTGCGTTTGTTGATCGGCGTCGCGATCGCGCCCGGGGCGATGTCGTTGACGGTGATGCCGTGCGGCGCAAGCTCCTGGCAGATGGTGCGCGTGAACATGCGCATGCCACCCTTGGAGGTCGCGTAGGTCGCGTAGTGCAGAAAGGCGACGTCCTCGTGGATCGAGGAGACGTTGATGAGGCGGCCCCCGCCGCCGGCGGCGATCATGAGCCTCGCGGCGGCCTGCGCGGCGAAGAACGCGCCTTTGAGATCGACGCCGAGGACGAGGTCGAAGTGCTCCTCGCTGACGTCCAGGAATGGCTCGCGGATCTCGACGCCGGCGTTGTTGACCAGGATGTCGAGGCGGCCGAGCGCCTTCTGCGCGTCGCGCACGAGGCGCTCGGCCTCCGCGGCGACGCCGACGTTGGCGCCCAGGGCGACCGACTTCCTGCCCAGCTTCGCGATCTGCGCCGCGACGGCGCGCGCCTCGTCCTCCTCGCGGTGGTAGTGCACCACCACGTCGGCGCCCTCGCGCGCGAAGCGCAGCGCGATGGCCTCTCCGATGCCGCTGGAGCTGCCGGTGACGAGTGCCGCCTTGCCTATGAGTCTCATGGTCATCCCACCTTCTGGTCGTCGCGCTGTAGTCATCGTCTCCATCTTCCGGTCGCCTACGCCACCGCCCGTCTGGTCAACCCGCGAACGGGTGCGTTGGCAGGCCGGCCACACCCACATCGAGGCGCAGCAGAGCGCCCGCCAGCGGCTGCCCGGATCTCTCGGACTCGCTGAGTCCTTCTCGTCGGGTCGTCACATAGAGGTCGCGCAGGTCCGGCCCCCCGAAGCAGCAGCTCGTGATCTTCGCGACGGGCAGCCCCACCTCAACGATCAGCTCTCCGTCTGGAGAGTAGCGCCGCAGACCCCAGCCGCCGTGCAGGGCGACCCACACGCCGCCCTCGGCGTCGACGTTGAGGCCATCCGGAACGGCGCCCTCGACCTCGACGGCGGCCAGCGGCCGCCGATTCTCGAGGGCGCCGCTCGCCGCGTCGAAGTCGAAGACGTCGATGCGGCAGGTCGGGCTGTCGACGAAGTAGAAGCTTGTTCCCGATGGGCTCCAGCCGAGGCCGTTCGAGATCGTCGTGCCGGTGAGGACCGTCGTCATGCCGAGATCGGCGTCGACCCGGTAGAGCCCTCCGAGGGAGGAGCGCTCGTCGAGCGCCATGGTGCCCACCCACAGCCTCCCCGCCGCGTCACAGGCACCGTCGTTCGTGCGCGTACCCGCCTGCTCGGGTTCGATGGCCGCGAGAAGGGAGGACCGCTCCCCCTCGAGGAGATGAAGACCGTCGGGCAGACCGATGACGACGCCGCCCCGCCGCCGCGGCAACGCAAGACTCACGACGTCGGCGACCTGCTGCGTCGTGTTCGTTCCCGTCGCGGGATCGTAGCGGTGCACGAGCTTCGCCGGGATGTCGACCCAGAGCAGGGTCCGGGTCGTGGGGTCCCAGCGCGGCCCCTCTCCCAGTTGGGCCGTCGGCGCGACGGCGACGTCGAAATCGGCTGACTGGAATGCGTTCACTCGATCCATCCTTCGTCGGCCGCCTCCCGACGTCGCCGCCGACGGTGCAGCACCGCAGGGTCCCGTTCGTAACCAAGGGGTTACCGTGCGGGAATCATGTCCGGTCACCGCACCGCGCGCAAGTGGGGGCATGGGATGGTGCGACCGCTGGCGCGTGAGGCGGGCAGACACTACTGTTTGTCACCAGTTGGCTACCGCGACTGAGGGGAGCGCAGGATGCCGCCGTCTGGGGGAGTCGAGTACGCGGCGCGGCCGCAATGGCGGCCGGGAAGGCCCAGACTGCGCCCAATTCGCCTGCTCGTCCAGTGGTTCACCAGCGCGCTCGCTCTGTATGTCGCCGCGCTGCTCGTGCCGGGCGTGACCGTCGAGAGCGCGCTCGGCGCCCTGGGCGCGGCGGCGCTCATCGCGGTGCTCAACGCCTTCCTGCCGCCGCTCATCGCCGCGCTGCGGCTGCCGTACATGCTGGCCGTTGGCTTTCTGCTCATCCTCATCCTCGACGCCTGGATGGTGATGTTGGCCGCCGAGTCGTCCAACAGCACGTTCGCCGTGGACTCGTTCTTCTGGGCGCTCGTGACGGCGATCGTGGCGACGGCCGTCACCGTGGCACTCGAGATAGTGCTCGGCACCAACGACGACGACGTCTATGCGCTGCGCGTCGTCCAGCGCATCGCCAGGCGGTCGCGCGACCGAGTGGTCACCGACACGCCCGGCATCATCTACCTTGAGATCGATGGGCTGGCGCGGCCGGTGCTGCAGCGCGCCATGCGCGACGGGCATGCGCCCGAGATGGCGCGCTGGATCGCCGGCGGCTCCCATCGCCTCGCCGAATGGGAGACGGACCTGTCGTCACAGACCGGGGCGTCCCAGGCGGGGCTGTTGATGGGATCTAACGACGACATACCCGCCTTCCGCTGGGTCGAGAAAGAATCGGGCCGGACCATGACCTGCTCCGCCCCGCCGGACTGCGCCCTCATCGAGGAGCGCCACTCGACCGGGAACGGGCTGCTTGCGGCCGGCGGCGCTAGCCGCAGCAACCTCCTGTCGGGCGAGGCCGACCACGTGATCCTCACCGTCAGTCGCATCGAGGCCGAGAAGAAGGCCAATCCCGGGTACCGCGCCTATCTGGCGAACGGTTACAACATCACCCGCACGCTCGTGCTGTTCTTCTACGAGCTCGCGCTGGAGTGGTCGGCGGCGGCGAAGGCAAACCGCCGCGATGTGCGGCCGCGCGGGCATCGGTCCCTGAAGTACGGGTTCGTGCGCGCCGGCCTGGCGGTCTTCGTGCGCGACCTCACCGTCTTCAGCGTCATCAGCGACATGATGAAGGGTGTGCCGGCCGTGTACGCGTGCTTTGCCGGCTATGACGAGGTCGCGCACCACTCGGGTCTGGAGCGCGCAGACACGATGGAGGTGCTGCGCAAGATCGACCAGCAGTTCGGCCGCATCGCGCGGGCGCACGAGTACGCGGCGCGGCCTTACGAGATCGTCGTGCTCTCCGATCACGGCCAGACCCAGGGGGCCACCTTCAGGCAGCGCAACGGCTACGGCCTCGACGAGCTGGTGGAGCGCAACCTTGGGGTGGGCACCGTCTCACGGTTGCAGGCCGGCGACGAGAACGACACCGCCGTCGGCAAGGCGCTGCGCGAGGCCACCGGCCGCAAGCAGAAGGCGGCCGCGAAGAACGATGTAAGCGGCCGCCAGGTCGTGGTGCTGGGCTCGGGCAATCTCGGTCTCGTGTACCTCATGGAGGAAGCGCGCCGGCTCACGCTGGAGGAGATCGAGGAGCGGCATCCCGCTCTGATCCCGGCACTGCGCGAGCATCGCCACATCGGCTGGCTGCTCGTGCACTCGGCTGAGCACGGCGCCGTGGCGCTGGGCGCCGACGGCGGCCACTACCTCGCCGAGAGCCGCGTAGACGGCGAGGATCCCTTGGCGCCCTTCTCATCCACGGCGGCGGGCCACCTCATGCGCACGGACGGCTTCGGGCACGTCGCCGACATCATGGTCAACAGCTTCTATGACGAGCAGCTTGACGAGGGTTGCGCCTTCGAGGAGCTCATCTCCTTCCACGGCGGCATGGGCGGGCCGCAGACCAGGCCGTTCCTGCTGCATCCGGCTCGCCTGCCCCTGCCCGACGGCGCGATCGTCGGTGCCGAGGCGGCGCACGATGTGCTGATGGGCTGGCGCCGCCTGTTGCAGGGCGGTGGGGAAGCGGCTGAGGTGCCGCAGCGGCTTGTCGAGCAGGAGGGCGAGCCGGTCGTCTAGCCGGTAGGGGGCCGGGACCTCCTCACGTCACCTTAGTACCTGACCCTCACCTGTCGTTGCGCGGCTTTGCTGACGGCACCTCAAACCCCGCCCCGGGCTCGATCACGCGCACTTCGACCTGCGGTGCCAGGTGTGCCGCGTAGCGCGCGAAGGCGCGTGGGCGCAGAGTCTTCCGCCCGCGCCACACCTCGGGGAGGCCAGGAGGGTAGTAGGTGCCCCAATGAATGGGGACTGCTAGGCGCGGCTCGAGGAGGGTGAGTGCCTTCGCCGCGGTGAGCGGGCTCAGATGGTCGTCGGGCAGCCGCGGCCCCCACCCGTCGATGGGAAGGCAGGCGACATCGAGGGCGGGCGCGAGATCCGCCATCCCCTCGAAGAGCCCGGTGTCACCGGGCGACGTAGATGGTGCGCTGTCCGCCGACGATGAACCCGAGGGCCTCGCCTGCGCGACTCGCGGGGCGGCGGCGACCGGAGTGATAGGCCTCGGTGGCCGTCACTCGGAGTGGTCCGATCGCAAACTCCGCCCCCCGCGACATGCCGACAAGGTTCCCGAAGCCGCGGCGCCGGAGGATCGTGACGCCGTGCTCGGGCACGAGGATCGCCGGTTCGCCACCCAGGAGGTGCAGCGAGGCGACGTCGAGGTGGTCCATGTGGAGATGTGAGATAAGCACTGCGTCGATGTCGCGTAGCGCCGCCCTGTCGGGCAGCGGGCCGCGGCGCAGCAGCGGCCCGAGCCAGCGGCGCAGCACGGGGTCGACCAGCAGGCGCATCCCGCCCATCTCGATGAGCACCGTGCCGTGACCGACGTAGGTGAGCCGCGGCACCTTATCCACAGTGCCCTCGGGTGTCGGCGTCCCGTTCACGCTCCTGGCCTACGCATTTCCCCAGCTGCGCACCCGGTAGACGAGGTAGATGATGAGGCCGGGGAGGGCGGAGGCGGCTATTGCAGCGGCCAGGGCGAGAGGAAGGTAGTCCTTGACCCACGCGGCCGTGCCGAACCAGTAGCCCGCGCCGACGAAGATGGTCACCCAGGACGCCGAGGCGACGGCCGCGAAGAACATGAACCGGTGGATCTCCATGCGGGCGACGCCTGCGACAAAGGGCGCGAGCGTGCGCACGATGGGAAGGAAGCGCGCGAGGACGATCGCCATGCCTCCGTGTCGTTCGTAGAAGTCGTGCGCTTGCTGGACGTGCTCGGGACGGAGGTACCGGCGTGGTTTGCCAAGCAGGCGGCGGCCGATGAAGCGACCGATGAGGTAGTTGCACAGGTCGCCGAGAAAGGCCGCCACGAAGAGCAACGGCGCCAGCGCGATGATCTCGAGAAGGCGCGCGCCGGCCAGGGTGCCGCTGGCCAGGAGCAGCGACTCACCGGGCAGGAAGGGCGCGACCACCAACCCGGTCTCGGCGAAGATCGTTGCGAAGATGGGTGCGTAAACCCAGGCGCCCCACTGCACGATGAGCGGCGCGAGATAGGCGTCCATCTGCAGGATGTACTGGAACCAGCTCTGAATGGTGTGCACGGATGTTAAGACGTGATGCCGGGGAGCCCTGCTTCGGGTGAGGGTGTTGGAGATGGGCCTTTCGCCGCATCCCCGACCTGCCGGTGGAGGATGTCACGCGCTCGAAACACAGTGTGGTAGCGATCGAACAGCACGGTGATCACCGTGAACAGGAAGACGAAGAACAGCGACTTGCCCAAGTGCGCGCGTGTGTCGGTGACGCCGACCACGCGCACGAAGGCCAGTAGCAGAGCAACGATGCCGAAGTTGACCGCGAACATGCCGGCCATCTCGACCGCAACTGAGGTCCAAGTGCGGCCGCGGCGTGCGAGCCACTGGCTGACCAAGGCGTTGGTGGCCACGAAGGCGGCCACGAAGGCGAGCACGGTGATGCTCTTCACGTCGTCGCTGAGCAGGTACTGGGCGAAGATCACGCTGATCAGGCCGGTGAGGATGACCTTCTCGAGCAGCGCGCGGTCGAAGAGCTTGTCCGTCGCCTTGACGGTGCGGTAGAGCTCGCTACCCCGGCATTCCGGGGGCAGTGGGTCGGCCTTGAGGCTCGGGTGGCGGTCACCGGGCGGAGCCTTGCGAGTCACGATCCAGTAGCCCGCGACGCCTATGATCGCGAAGACGACGATGGCCGCCCATATCACCGCGGGATGCGCACGGAGGAAGTCGGTCATGTCCAGTTGGGCGATGTGGATCCACCACTCCTGGGGCAGCTTGATGAACACCCAGATGAGGACGGTCGAGATGATGACCGTCCACTTGCCCATGTGAGCCCAGTTCCAGCGCAGACGCACCGCCTCGACGAAATCGAAGAAGTACTCGAACGTGTTGGGGAAGATGAAGAGGATGGCGCGCACCTGGCTGAGCTCGAACGCGACCACGCCGACGAGGCGGTAGTAGTAGAGGAAGAAGCTCATCCTGAACGCGTACGCGTTGGTCCAGTTGCGCATCGTCGACAGGTAGATGATGGCAAGGTAGTAGATGTCGAGTGACTTGTCGTAGGACTGGTAGCCCTCGAGTGGGATGGCCGGGAACTGCTGGAAGATGGACTGGTCGACGGAGTCGAGGATCATGCACGCCACGGCGCCCACCAGGGGGTAGGTCGGAATGGTGAACGGCAGGAAGAGGCGGGCCCCTACGACCAGGATGACGATTGTCCATTCGGTTGCGCCCATGTCAGTCAGCCCCCTGACGCCCGGTGGCGGTCGCGTCTACCCCCTTGCGAGGCGCCGCGTCCTCGGGCACCGCGACGGGGCGGCAGGATGCCGCCCCGTCGCGTTCGCTCCTATCATCCCACGATCCCAGTCGCGGGGTCGACGCGCCAAAGGCTCCTGCGACTACACGCCCCGCCGCCGCGCGCGGCGGTTCATGCCCGCCAGCGACACGGGCGAGAGCGGGCGGCCGAAGGGGTCGATGAAGACCGAGCACGATTCGGCCTTGGCGGGCAAGCTGCCCTCGAGGATGTCCACGGAGTAGGTTATGCGGTCGCCATCGAGGCCCGGGTCCTTGAGCACGACGATGGCGTCCTCAGGCGTCTCGTCGTTCGCCTCCAGGAAGGAAATAACGGCGTTGGGCGGATCCACAGCGAAGCTGTTCTCGCCCTTGCCCCACTCATCGACGAACTGCTGCGCGGTGAGATGACCCACCACACGCTTTGGGCGATCAGAGAAGAACAGCGTCGCCGGCGCCAGTCCATGGAGGGTGACCTTGTCGCCCTCCATCGTCATGTTGCGCGCCACTTGCACGAACATCGCCTCGATGTCTTCGAGCTGCTTCTCGATGTCGTCACTCATCGGGTTCCTTTCTGCTCTGGGTTTGCTTGTCCGTCTTGTTGGTCCTGCCTCGCGTCTCAGCCCGCCGCCTTCTGCACGTTTTGGAGAGGAATACCGGCTGGTCTGCCATGTCGGCTCCTTCGATAGCGGTCGGGGGGTGCCGGCGAGCAAGACGACGCCGGTGACCGCAAGGTTGCCTTGTCATTCTCCGCAGCGCGGGACGAAGTCAAACCACGAGGGAGCGGCACAGCCACCGCCTCAGGCCGATCGCCTGCCGCGACAGACTGCGCCTATGTCGTGACCTCCTCGGGCTCGGGCGGCTTCGCTTCCCGCGCCTCGAACGCCGCCAGCGCATCCGGCACGCTGTCGAAGAAATGTCCCTTGCCTATGAGCTCGATGAGCCCGTCGCGGTCGAGCTCCGCGCGCACTGGATCGAGCACCCGACAGAGCACCAGAGTGACCCCCCGCTGCTGCAACTCGTCGTGCATGGCACGCAGGGTCAGTGAGCCCGTGAAGTCGATGTCGTCCATGGCGTCCGCGACGACGCAGAACCACTTGAGCGGAGGGTCGGCGCCCTCGACCAGGCCGAGGACCTCTTGGGAGAAGCGGTCGCTGTTTGCGTAGTACAGGCTCGCGCCGAAGTGGTAGACGATGAGGCCCGGCAGGAACTCACTCTTCTCAGTGATCGGCGCGATCCGCCAGGGTTCCTCGTCGGAGGACGGGGCCAGAAGGACATCGAGCGGCCGGTAGCTGTGCCGCAGGTGGATGATGATCGACAGGAGGATGGCCAGGATGACGCCTTGCTCGACGCCGATGAAGATCACTGCGGCGGCCGTGATGAGCGCCACCCAGAACTCCACCCGCCTGTGGGCGAGGATCGTCCGCATGCCCTTGACGTCGACGAGCTCGACACCGATGAGGAACACGACGGCCGCGAGCACGGCGTTGGGCATGTACGAAAGGGGCTTGGTGAGGAACAGGAGCACGATGATGACGACGGCGGCCATCGTCAACTGCGCCAGCTGACTCCGACCGCCGGCGTGGTCGACCATGGCCGTCTTCGTCGGACTGCCGTTGACGACGAACGTGCCCGAGAGGCCGGCCGAGGCGTTGGCGATACCAAGGCCGATCAGATCGACGTTCTCGTCGAAGCCATCATTGAACTTGGCGGCGTAGGCGCGCGCCGTCGCGGCGCTCTGGGCGAGAATCACCACGAACAGTGAGAGTGCGGTGCCGACCAGGGCCCAGTAGTCGCCGCTCGGGATGCTCGGCCAGCCGAGGCTTGGCAGACCGCCGGGAACTGTGCCCAGCGTCGAGACGCCGTGCGCCGAGAGGTCAAAGGCCTCGCTGGCCACGATCGCGCCGACGACGGCGATGAGCGCCCAGGGGATCCGGGGGAGCAGCCGGCCGCCGAGGACGATGACCGCGATGACGGCCATCGACACGGCGAACGTGCTCCAGCTTGCGCTGCCCATGTCCTTGAAAGCGTTGACCACATAGTCGATCGACCCACTGCCTGTCTTCGTGAGCCCGAAGAGACCGGGGAACTGCCCGCAGGCCACCTGGATGCCGACGCCGGTGAGGAACCCAATGAGCACCGTGCGCGACAGGAAGTTCGCGATGAACCCCAGCTTGAAGATGCGGGCCAGGAGGAGGAAGCCGCCGGTGATAAGCGCCAGCATGCCGGCGAGCGCTACGTATTGGGGGGACGCGACCGCCGCCATGCCGCTCAGGCCGGCGAACATGATAGCCGCCGTCGCCGAGTCGGCGCCGACGACGAGGTGGCGCGACGATCCCAGGACGGCGAAGATGATGACGGGCAGGACGAGCGTATAGAGGCCCGTGACCACGGGCATGCCGGCGATGTTCGCGTAGCCCATGACCTCGGGGATGGCCAGACAGGCTAGCGTGATGCCGGCGATGACTTCGGTGGGCACCCGCTTGCGTTCAACGGGACGTATCCCTTCGAGCACGGGGAAACGTCGCGGCGCGCGGGGGGCAGCTGTCGTTGCCATGCTCCTCCCTTCGTCCGGGCGGCCGGGCGCTATCAGCGCCCGGCCGCCCCAGTCTTTGGTCTCGACCGACCTGAGCCCCGGACGCTGCGGTCCGGGGATTGCGTGATGTTTTTGCAGGCTGATCCCTGACGTCTGCGGCGGCGCTCACGACGGCGCGTAGCGCCGCCGCCCCCATCCGTCCCCAGACCTATCCTTCGTGTCTTCGTGTCGCGCTGGCCCGAGGGCGGCATCAGCCGGCCTGCTCGGCCATCTTCTTCTGGGCGTCGGCGAGGGCGGCCTTCAGTGCCTTGACGTGCCTCCCCTCAGCCTCACCGACGACCTTCTTGATGGCCCGGGTCACGGCCGGCTCGACCTTCTGTGCCTGGGCGTGCTTGTAGACGACGATGAGACCGCCACCGCCGATCGGGATCGTCTCGCCGGCGGCCTTCTCGATCTTGCTTTCGGTCTTCCTGTGGAGCGCCTCTCCCGCGCCGGCGCCGATCACCGCCCCGACCGCGGTCGCGGCCAGCAGGGGCGGTGCGAACAGACCCACCGCGAACCCGATCGCGCCCAGGCCCTCTGCACCCTCTCTGACCATGTGGTCCGTCTGCTCGACCGACAGGTTGCCTTCGAGGTCCTTGCTGACCACGACGGCGCCCTCCAAGCGCGCCCCACAATGAAGAACGGACTCGTAGTCCTCGTGAGCGGCCTCGGCCGACAGGTACCCACCGATCAAGACGTCCGTCGCCTTGTCAGATGTCATGGCTTGCTCCTCCTCTGGCCAACGTCACGCCGACAGCGCGTGCGCGACGTGCCCGTGCTGGGTAGCGGCGTGCAGGTCCTGCTCGTCCTGATCGGAGAGGTGCGGCTTGACGTCGAACACCACCTTCTTCACGGTCCCCGTGAACGCGAACGGCTTCTTGCTGTCATAGCCACGATCGACCACGCCACCGTTGTCGCGGCCGATGTCCATGCCGGCGTAGCCGGAGAACCGGACCGGCACGGTGTGGTCCATCCGCCCTTTGCCCACCGGTCGGTCGTCGATGAACAGGGTCACCTCGCCTCCGGTGGCGGGCTTGGGAGCGTCCGCGGCGAACTCCATCCGCACCGTCACGTCTCCCTCGGGCAGCGGCTGGTCGGCGACCTGCCGATAGACGAAGACGCCCATCATCGAGTAGGTGTGGGTCAGCTTGCCGTCCTGGACGAAGAGCGAGAACCCACCCAGGTGATCGGCCTCCGCCACGATGACGCCCTCGGCGCCACCCTCGGGCACCACCAGATCGGCGCTGATCGCATAGGAGTGGTTGTAGATGCGCGGGATCATCCCCGACAGCACGTTCTGCACGTCGCCCCTGAACTCGAGCTTGGTGATGTCGGGCAGCGGCGGCAGCATGCCGAAGAAGGTGGATAGCGTCCCAAGCAGCGGCAGTACCTTGTATCGCTCGGCCTCGTGCCAGAACAGCTCCTTGAGCTCCTCGACCTTCTCAGGATGCTCGGGCGCCAGATCCTTCGCCTGCGTGAAGTCGTCCGGCAGGTAGTACAGCTCGACAGGATCGGCGTCGGGGTCCCACACTCCAGGGGCGTAGGGTTTGAGCGCTTCGGGAGTGATGACCCACGGGATGCGCTCGGTCCTCGCCGCCAGCCACCAGCCGTCCTTGTACATCGCCCGGTTGCCGATGGTCTCGAAGTACTGCTGCGTGCGATGCTCGGGCGCGGCCGCATCGGTGAGGCCCTTGGTGAAGGGCTTGCCGTGCATCGGTTCCTGCTCGATGCCGTCGACGTGGGTCGGCTCCGGGATGCCCGCGATGTCGAGTATGGTCGGGGCGACATCGATCACGTGGGTGAACTGCGAGCGGAGAGCGCCCGCGTCGGTGATCCGCGCCGGCCAGCGGACTACCAGCGGGTTCCGGGTGCCACCGAGGTGCGAGCCGACCTGCTTGCCCCACTTGAACGGGGTGTTGCCGGCCCATGCCCAGGCCGCGCCGTAGTGCGGATCCATGAGGGGGCCGCCCCAGGCCTGCATTCCACCGTATCGCTCCGTGAGCTGCAACTGCATCTCGTCGGTCAACGGGATGCCGTTCTGCATGGTCATCTCGTTGAACGAGCCGGTGATCGTGCCCTCCATGCTGGCGCCGTTGTCACCCCAGATCCAGAGGATCAGCGTGTTCTCCAGCTCGCCCAGCTCCTCGATCGCGTCGATCACGCGGCCGACGTTGTGGTCGGCGTTCTCCGAGTAGCCGGCGTAGACTTCCATCTGACGCGCGTAGAAGGGCTTCAGGTGTCGAGGCACGTCGTCCCAGGCGGGAAATGCCTCGTGGCGCGGCGTCAACTCGGCGTCGGCCGGAATGACTCCGAGTGCCTTCTGTCGGGCGAAGGTCTCCTCGCGGAGCTTGTCCCAGCCCTGGTCGAACTTCCCCTTGTACCTGTCGGCCCACGCCTGGGCAACGTGGTGCGGCGCGTGGCTGCAGCCCGTCGAGAAGTAGATGAAGAACGGCTTCTTCGCGTCCTGGGCCCGCACGCCGTGGAGCCACTCGAGCGTCTTGTCGGCCATGGCATCCGGAAGGTAGTAGGGGTTTTCCTCGTCGTAGAACTCCGGCGCCGTCCCGATGATCTTCTGGTTCTCCGCCAGGCACGGGTCCCACTGACTGGCGTCGCCGCCGAGGAAGCCGTAGAAGTAGTCGAACCCCCAACCGTTCGGCCAGCGGTCGAACGGTCCGGCCGGGCCCTGCTGCCCGTCGGGAGTAAGGTGCCACTTGCCGAAGGCCGCGGTGCTGTAGCCGTTGTCTCTCAAGATGCGTGGCAGCGGCGCACAGTCCCGCGGAAGAGTGGCGGAGTAGCCCGGGAAACCCCCCGCGAACTCGCCTACGGAGCCGAAGCCTACGGCGTGGTTGTTGCGCCCGGTCAGCAGCGCCGCCCGGGTAGGCGAGCATAGCGCCGTGACGTGGAACCGGTTGTACCGAAGGCCCTCCTCGGCCAGCCGCGTGTAGTTCGGCGTGCTGATGGGACCGCCGAACGTGCTCGGGTTCCCGAAGCCCGCGTCGTCGATGAGGACCAGCAGCACGTTCGGGGCGCCGTCTGGCGGCGTCGGGTGCCCGATCAGGTTCCAGTCGGGCTGCGAACCTTCGAGCGTTCTGTTTGCTACCCCCCGAAACGGCGCCCGTCGGATCGGGAGCCTGGAACGGTCGATCGCCGCCATTGTCACCCTCCTGTCGTGTAGTGCCAGGCTTTCCCGGCACTCGCCTCGCGTGCTCCCCGACGTGAAGACTAGGGGCTGCCCGGCCGTGGCCGGGCAGCGTGACGTCGAAGCCGTATGCTACCGGCCGGTTACACCTTCAGTAAACGTTTGTGTTGCCGAATAGCACGCTGTGCTTCGCCGTGCCCCGGTGACGCCACCAGCGGCGGGGCGCATAGAGCAGGGGACACGCGCAGGCCGACCAGTGCACCGAGGCGGCCGCTCTCAGGTCCCAGTCCGCGTCGCAGCACGGAAGAACTCCTGCGTCGTTACGGTCCGCACCCCCTGAGCGGCTACGCCTTACCGGACGGTACGGACCGCCACATCCTGGGTCGCGGCTGAACTGGGGGCACCAGTGGCCCCCGAAGTGACCGTAGGGTGACCAAGAAGAGTAATGTAGGCGCAGGGAGAAGGCGCGTTGCCCAGGGCAAGGCCGGTTGGGCAAGGCGGTGGCACTGGCGGGCCGGCTCTCGTCGGCTGCCACGCCGTCGCGCGTCGGAGAAGCTAGTATCGCCCGCTTGGAGACGAAGATTGTGACCAGGAAGCGCCAAGACAATGCGGACGCGAAGGATCTGGGGCCAACGCCGCGTCAGGGACCCCGCGGCGGCCGCGCGCTCGTCGAGGAGCGGGTTTTGATCGCGGCGCGAGAGCTGTTCGCGGAGAAGGAGTACCGCGAAGTGACCGTCCGCGAGATCGCCGCCCGAGCTGGGGTGAGCCACGCCCTGGTCCACCGCTACTTCGGCAGCAAACACGACATCCTGGTCGCGGTCTTCAGGTACGACGCGACGCCGATGGTCGCGACGGCTCAAAGCGGCGGGACCGCGCGCGGCACGGCCGTTGCCATGATGCGCGCCCTGCGCGCCCACAGGCGGGACTACCTGAAGCTCGTGACCAGGCTGGCACTGGATGGGACGCCCGTCGAGTCCGTGGGCCACGACTTCCCGGCGCTGCGGCTTTTCGCCCAGCAGCTGAAGAGCGAATCCGACGCCGAGGCTGTGCGGGCCGGGAGGCTGCCCGATCCCCGGGTCCTCGCTGCCGCCGCTACTGCCTTCGTGTACGGCTGGACCGCCCTCGAAGAGTGGCTGGTCGCCCTCCTCGGTCTTGCCGAGAGCGAGGAGGGGAGCATCGAGGCATCCCTGGAGCTCGTGATGGGAGCCTTGATCGATGGAAGCCTGTCACCCTCCAGGGAGCGGGTTGACTAGAACGTTTGGCTGACGCTGATCTTCGCGTGCATGCTCGCCATCGACGGGTGAGCGTTCACATGTAGATGAAGGTGCCCTGCTTCTCGACGATCGAGCTGAAGCTCAAGAGGGCGTCGCACTAGCGCGCATCAGGCTCGGGCTTCCGCTGGTTTGGGCGCTCCGTGCGCACGCCATTGCCGGGAAGGAACAGGGCGGCCGCAAGCCCGATGAGCCCTGCCACAGCCAGGGCGGCCATCGCCAGGGCGTACGACCGGTTGCCCGAGACGAGGTCGGACACGAGGATCGTGCCCGCGATCGCCGTGCCCAGCGACGAACCCAGGTTGGAGATGCTACGCGAGAGCCCCGAGATCTCACCCTGCTTCTCCTCGGGGAAGGCGGACTGCACGATGTTGACCGACGGTGTGAGCATGGTGCCCATGCCCAGGCCGATCAAGAAGAGCCCGGGCAGGAAGGCGACGACGCTGGACCAGGCGCTGACGAGACCGATCAGAAGCACGACGCCCGCGACCGTAACGACGAAGCCAGCCCAGATCAGGCTCCGCTGGGCGTATCGCTTCGCCAGGCGCTGCGCGGCGGACGATGAAAGCAGGATGCCGATCGTCGCCGCCGTGAACACGAGGCCGGTCTCGATGGCGCTGTAGCCGCGCACCACCTGGAGGAACACCGAGACGACGAAGGCGGTGCCCATCAGGACGAGCCACTGCACGTTCTGCGTCACGAGGCCGAGGTTCGACGTGCGGACGTGGAACAGCGCGGTTGACAGCAGCGGTTCCTTGCCCGCTCGCTCCATGGCGCGGATGTGGAGGAAGAACCAGGCGAGCACGGCCGCGCCGAACGCCAGGAAGGCCACCATGAGCAGACCGTTGCTGCCGGCCTGCAGGATGCCCACCACGACGAAGAAGAGCCCCATCGCCGAGAGGACGGCACCGAGGGTGTCGAAGGACCGTGTCTTGTCGGCCGGAAGGGGATCGATGATGCGCCGGCTGAGCACGATGATCGTCGCCACCACCGCGGCCTGCAGGAGGAAGGACGCCCGCCAGCTGATCGTCGTGGTGATGAGTCCGCCGATCAGCGGCCCGGCGGCGGCGCCGATGCCCGCCATGCCGTTGATGAGGCCGAACGCCCGGGCGCGGGAGGTCATGTCGGTGAAGAACATGGTGGCCAGGATGTAGACGGGGGGGATCAGCAGGGCCGTCCCCACGCCCTCGAGGACGGAGTAGCCGACGATCAGCAAGCCGAGACCCTGGGCCAATGCGCCCAGTATCGCGCCGGTGCCGTAGATGCTGAGCCCCAGAATGAAGCAGCGCTTGCGGCCCCAGCGATCGCTCAACTTGCTGCCGGGGATCATGAGGGCCGCCATGATCAGCAGGAACAGAGTGATCGCCACCTGCACACCTTGCACGGTCGTGCCCAGGTCCTTGGCGATGCTGTTGATGGCCACGTTCATGTTGGAGCCGGCGAAGCTGCAGATGAACTGGGCAAGGGCGAGGGGAAGGAGCATCTTCCTCGGCGAGAGGCTCGACCTTGCCACCGTGGGCGTCTCAGTCACTTACGCTGTACCGCCTTCTTGCGGCCGTCGTTTCAGCGGGATGAATCGCGCGCTCAGGCCGTTGGCGGTGACTTCGACGATAGCCACTGTGGGGCCGTCGTCCTCTTCGTCGGGAGAACTCGCCGTGCCGGGGTTGAGGTGCAGCGCGCCGTCGACCCAAGCGGCAAAGGGCACGTGCAGGTGGCCCCAGACGACAAGGTCGGGGCGAGTGCCCGCGTCGCCGACGGAGATCTTGCCCGCCGCCAAGCGCTTGAGGAGGCGTCTGGGCTTGTGGGAGACGACGAAACGCACGCCGCCGATCTCGCCGGTCGCTTCGCGAGGCAGGTCCGCCGCGAGTGCACCGCTGTCGAGGTTGCCCGCCACCGCCGTGACCGGCGCGACATCTCTCAGGGCGGTGAGGATCTCGGGGTCCATGACGTCGCCGGCGTGGATGATGTGGGTCACGCCGGCGAAGATCTCGAGCACCTCGGGGTCGAGGTAGCCGTGGTTGTCGCTGATGATGCCGATGCGGAGGTGGGACGGAGCGTCTCCGCCGCCGATGTCAGCTCGGTCCGCGGTATTCGACACGGCCGTCCTGCGGCGCTTCGGCGGCGCGCCTTGAGCCGGGGCGGCCCTGCTTCGCTTCGACTGCGCGTTTGATTCGCCTGCCACGACTGCTCCCTGACTGGCCCAACCAGTCCTCGTCACTCGTCAACAAGACCGGTGCGGCATCGCCCATAACGGTCTGCCGAGAGGTGACCGATTGTACGCCAACCATGCGCTCGAGCGTTTGCCGCATGGTCAGTAGTGAGGATAGTAGGATATATTGACTTCCCCGCGGTGTCGCGTATAAGTAACCGCTCGGTAATTGGTCCGACGACGCATCGGCGCTCGGATCGCGGATGATCCGGCCCCTCAGCGGGCCGGGAAGGAGAGTGCATGAGCGAACTGATGGTACTGGGCTTCGAAAACGAGGCTGCCGCCGACGAGTTCGGGTTCAAGCTGCAGGGGATGCAAGCGCAAATGATCGTGCAGCTCGAGGACGCCTCCGAGGTGGTGCGGGACGCCGATGGCAAGCCGCACGTGAAGACTGGCAGCCACATCGTCGGCGCGGGCGCCATGGGCGGCGCCTTCTGGGGCATGCTCTTCGGCTTTCTGTTCTTCATGCCGTTCCTGGGCATGGCGATCGGCGCCGCTATGGGCGCCCTCTTCGGCAAGATGGGCAAGACCGGCATCGAGCAGAAGGTCCTGCAGCAGATGGGCGACGCGATCGGCCCCGGCCAGGCGGGCTGGTTCCTCCTGATCGGCCAGATGACCGAGGACAAGTTCCTCGCGGAGGTCGAGGGCACCCACGCACGCGTGGTGCGCACCAACCTCACCAAGGAGGAGGAGGAGCAGCTCAAGCACGCCTTCGGTGCGAAGCACCACAAGAAGGAGGAGGCGACGGCCTAGGGTCGCGCCAGTCATTCCTCGAGTGCGTGAGTCGCTGATGGGCGGCCGAGCCTTCAAGGCTCGGCCGCCCATCCTTCTTTGTAGGGGCTGCCGGGAAATCATCGGCTGTCTGCCTGAGAAGATGCGGCAAGTTCGGCGAGCGCGGGCGCGTGGCGCCGTCAAACCGGCGTGGGTGGGGTCGTATCCGGGGTGGGGAGCATGTCGTTGGTCGCCTCGAAGACGTTGCCGTGGATGTTCGATCTGCCGATCCGGTCAGCCACGCCGTCACGACGCAATACGTCTATCACGACCGGCTTCACGCGGGCGAGACGCAGCTCTATGGAATGCGCTCGAGCCAACTCCAGGATGTCGCCGACCTTCTCGGCCCCCTGCGAATCGATGTAGTCCACTCCTTCGAAGTCCAGGACCACTACGCGCAGCTTGGGGTCGGCCTGGTGGGCAAGCTCGCGCACCCGATCCTCGAGTGCGTTGGCGTCGATGAAGAAGAGCCCCGCGTCGAAGCCGAGCACGAGCAGGCCGGGGTAGGCCTCGCCGTCGGGACAATCGTCTCGGCTGCGAAACACTTGAGTGCCGGGCTGGCGCACCAACACGGGCATCGCCGGGACGGAGGCGACGTAGACGAGCCAGCCGATCGACAGTGCGATGCCGATGATCACACCGGCCAGGACCCCGGCGCTCAGCACTCCGAGGAGCGCGGCCGTGGCGATCCAGAAATCGAAGCGCTTCACGCGAAGCAGGCGGCGCATGGCGGGCACGTCCATCATGCCAAACACCACGGCCTCGATGATGATCGCCCCCAGGACCGCCTCGGGCAGCTGGGAGAATAGCGGCGCGAGGAACAGCAGCGTCAAAATGATGACCCCACCGGTCGTCAGAGATGCCAACGGCGTCCTGGCGCCCGTCTGATCGTTGAGCGAGCTTGCAGAGAGGCTGGTCGAGACCGGGATGCCCTGCACCAGCCCGGAGCCCACGTTGGCCACGCCCTGGGCCAGCGACTCCTGGTTCACGTCGATCTGATAGCGGTGTCTGCCGGCGAACGTACGGGCATCCCCCGCCGTCTGTGAGAAGCCGATCATGAGGAGAGCGACGGCGGCCGTGAGGACGTCGGCCAGGTGGTCGGCGATATAGCCGAAGTTGGGGAGGACGACGGGCGGCAACCCCCTGGGGACCTCACCTACAAGAGCCACGCCCCGGCCCTCGAGGCCGAGCAGCGCCGAGGCGAGCAGGCCCCCCACGACCAGGACAAGCGCCCCGGGCACCTTGGGGGCCACGAATCGCAGGCCGAAGATCACCACCAGTGACACGACTCCGACGACGACGGTCGTCCCGTGGGTGTCGCCAAGGCTGCTGATCCAGCTCGCCAGCTTCTGCCAGCTGTTGTCGCCCGTGGCCTTGGTCCCTGTTATCTTGGCCAGCTCACCGATGGTGGTCTGGATGCCCGCGCCGAAGAGGAAGCCGACGATCACCGCCTTCGACAGGAACTGTGAGATCCAGCCCATCTTGAACACCGCGAGCAGTGCGAAGCACACCCCCGAAACGAAGGTGATCGACGCCACCATCGTCACGGCGTCCTTGCCGGAGGCGGCGGCGGCGAGGACCGCACCCGCGGCGACCGCCGACAGCGCGGCGCTCGGTCCTGTGGAGATCTGGCGCGAGGTGCAGAACAGCGCGTACAGGATGGTGCCGGCTGCCGCCGCGTAGAGGCCGTACTGGATCGGGACTTGCGCGATGTCCGCATAGCCCAGCGCCTTGGGTACCACGAGCGCTGCGACCGTCAGGCCGGCGATCAGGTCTGGCCGCAGCCAGCCGCGCTGATACCGGGGCGCCCAACCCAGGATCGGGATGGTGCGGGTGACCGCGGTCCTCTTTGCGTCACCGGTCTGCTCGTCCGTCATGGCCGCCGCTCCCCTGCTGCGCGCCTGCACAAGGGCGTTGCCCGTCGGCTTCGAGTCATGCCAAGGCCACGCCTTCCGCTGCGTCTGACTGCTTTGGATCCGGCAAGTGCACCATACGAAACGCCTGCACCAGCCCGATAAGACTGGCGATCAGAGGTACGAGCAGGGCCACTTGGAGCGCGATGGGCCTGGCTTCGGTGTTGATGCGGATGATCTCGTCCTGGATGGCCTGGGGTTGACCGGCCAGTTGCTGTGCGAGCGCGGTGTTGCTCATCACCTCGGCGTCCTCGTTCAGCACGTTGGCCACGTGTTGCTTGTCGGCCGGGGGCAGCACCTTGCTGTCGTTGGCCATGGTGGTGAAGGTGAAGGAGAGCGTCGCCAGCATGATGGCGCCGGCGAACGCCAGGCCAAACGACAGCCCGAACGACCCCGCCGCCGAGTTCACGCCGGCGGCCTCGCTGACCAGCTCCTCCGAGATCGGGGCCAGGGTGTAGTTGTTGAGTTGGGACACCAGCAGACCCAGCCCTGATCCGACGATCAGAAGCGGGACCACGAGGTACCAGCCGGAGTGGACCCGCGGCACGAGGGGGATCAGCGCCAGGGTGCCCGCCGCCACGAGCGCGAAGCCCACCCGGATGATGCCGCTCGGGCGCCGCTTTCCCGCTCTCCTGCCGGCCAGCAACGCGATGCCGAACATGCTGAGCGAGAGCGGAGCCAAAGAGAGCCCCGCCTGCATGGCGTTGTACTCCAAGACCATCTGCAGGTAGATCGGCAGGGCGATCATCATGCCACCCAGGGAGACCTGCTGAAGCATCTGATCGGAGATCCAGAACCTGAAGCCCTTGGAGCTGAACAGGCCGGGGTCGATGAGCGCAGCCTTGCCGCGGCGTTTGCGGCGCACGAGCCAGTAGGTCAGTCCCGCCATGGCAGCAACGCCGAGGGCGAGAAGCGCAAGCACGGACTCGCCACTCTCCTGCCGCACGAGGATGCTCAGCACGATGCCGCCCATGGCAACTACGGAGAGTATGGCGCCTACCACGTCCACCTCTCGAGATCCCGTGTAGGGCACGTCGCGGACGAGTCTGATGCCCGACAGGACGACAGCGATGATGACGACCTCAAGCAGGAAGCCGACTCGCCAGGATAGGTAGGTGGTGATGAATCCCCCCAGAAGCGGCCCGACCGCCTCGCGTGACCCCGCCGGCGGAGGGTAGCGTCCCGACTGTAGCCACGCCGTGCTCCGCGAGGCCGAAGGCGGCCGTCACAATCGTCGCCCCGGCGACGGCGATAAGCACCGCCGGCACGCGCCGTGTGAATCTGGGCAAGACAAGCAGAGCAGCCAAGGTCCCCAGTCCCAGTAGGAGCGTCGTCATGTTGGTCTCACCGAGACCGGCCAGAAAGGCCTTCACCTCGGCAAAGAAATGGTCGGCGTCCGTCGAGAAGCCGAAGAGCTTGGGCAGCTGGCCGACGACGATGGTGAGCGCCAGCCCGTTCATATAGCCGACTTGCACTTCCTTGGAGAGCAAATCGGCGACGAATCCAAGCTTGCCCAGGCCGAAGCCGATCTCGATGGCGCCGACCAGCAGGGCGAGCATGCCCGCCAAGGCGATCGCCGTCGCCGGGTCGTTGACCGCCGTGAGCGGCACTATCGCGGCGAAGATCAAGGGGGAGACCGACGAGTCGGGGCCGAGCACAAGCACCCGCGACGGTCCTATGAGCGCGTACGCGACGAGGCAGGCGATGGTGGTGTAGAGGCCCGTCACGGGCGGGACCCCAGCGAGCTCGGCATAGGCCAGGCCCTGCGGCACGAGGATCGCCGCCAGCACGATGCCGGCGACCAGGTCGAAGCGCAGCCACGAGGCTTGGTACGACCTCAACATGCCGAGGCCGGGGACTGTTCTGTCGAGCCTGCCTTTGCTGGATTCTTTGCTCTTGGCCACCGCCACTTCTACCTCGCCCTTGTGCTGCGGCGGATGCTACCACGGCGACTCTCGACCCATCACCAGCGAAGGCGTTGCGGGCGACGGAGGCGACCGCCCATCTTTGTGCTGCGGCGGCGGACCAGTGTATGCTCTCCCCCGGACGGGACGGGTCATGGTGCCTGATGCGGCGTGCAGAGATCGAGCGCGGCACTCCTGATGGCTCGAGACTCGGACGACGAACAGGGACGTGATGGTCGAGAACGCCAACATCGAGATCGCCAGGCATCTGCACGAGCACGGGACTGAGCACGGGCGGCGTCAAGAGCAGGTCATCGAGATCGTCGAAGCGGTGCTGCTGGCGATCGTGGCCATCCTTACCGCGTGGAGTGGCTACCAGTCCGCGAAGTGGGACGGGGAGAGCGCCAAGCTGTACGCGGAGTCCTCGCGGACAAGAGCAGAGAGCGTGCAGCTCTCGCTACAGAGCGGGCAGGTTCTCGTGTACAACGCCGGCACGTTCAACTCGTGGCTTCAGGCAAGAGTAGGGGGCGACACCGAGCTCGCGGCTTTGCTCGTCAGGCGCATGACACCTGAGTACCGCACCGCCTTCTTCGCCTGGCTCAAGACAGATCCCCTGCACAACCCAAGCGCTCCTGCGGGCCCGAGGTACATGCCGGAGTTCAAGGATCCTCTGGCGGCCAAGGCGACCACGTTGAGCGACCAGGCCACCGAGGAGTTCAACAGCGCCGTCAACGACAGAAGCACGGGCGAACATTTCGTCAGGCTGACCGTCGTCTTCGCCGCGATCTTGTTCCTGATCGCCGTCGGCCAGCGCTTCAAGGTCAGGAACGTCAGGGTCGCCGTCCTCGGCGTCGCCGGCGCGTTCCTCGTCTACGGGATAGTGGTGCTCGCGAGCTACCCGCAGGCCTGAGGGCACGGCAGTGCGCCCGGCGGACGGGGTGTGTCTGGGGGGTGGGGGTATAACGCGGTGGCACCGGCAGTGACGGAGCCGGAGACCGCGAGGCTCGAGGACTCGCCGGACCAGGTCCAGTCAACTCGCAAGCGCTCTCTGCGTCGCCTGATACTGACGCGTGCGGTCCTGTTCGGGCTCGCCGCGCGTCGGGTTCTACCTCGTCTGGCCGGGACTGCTTGAGATGTTCTCGGCCTGGCCGCAACTGGCGACGCTACAACCGGCGTGGTTCGCCGCAGTGGCGGTCGCGGAGGCGGCGAGCTTCGTCAGCCTCTGGGGGCTGACGAAGCTCGCCCTCCACGAGAAGAGCTGGTTCACCACCGCCGCCGCGCAGCTCAGCAGCACGGCCGTGAGCCGCGTCATGCCGGGAGGCGCAGCCGCCGGCGGCGCCGTGCAGTACAGGATGATGGTCGAGGCCGGTGGCGACCCGGGACGGGTCGCCACCGGCCTCACCGCGACATCGTTACTGCTGCTGGCCACGCTGGTCGCGCTGCCGGTGCTCAGCCTGCCGGCGATCCTCAGCGGCGTGCAGGTCGATCGGGGCCTCGTGCAGGCCGCCATCATCGGCGGTCTCGTCTTCGTCGTGACCGCCGCCCTCGGCGGCCTGCTGCTCACGACCGACCGTCCGTTGCGAGCCGTGGCCCGCGTCGCGCAGCGCGTGCTCAACCGGCTGCGCCGCCACTCACCGCCGACCGAAGATCTTCCCGATCGGCTCGTGGAGCAGCGCGACCTCATCCGCGATGTCCTGGGGGATCACTGGAAGGCGGCCGTGCTCTACGCTGTGGGCAACAAGCTCCTCGACTTCGGCGCGCTGCTCGCCGCGCTGGCCGCGGTCGGGAGCACGCCTCGTCCGAGCCTCGTGCTTCTCGCCTACGTGGTGGCCGCCGTGCTGGGGATGATCCCCATCACGCCCGGCGGCCTCGGCTTCGTCGAGGCCGGCCTTGTGGCCACGCTCGGGCTTGCGGGAGTCTCGGGAGGCGACGCCGTGCTCGCGGTCCTCGCCTATCGTCTCGTGGCCTTCTGGCTTCCCCTGCCGATCGGGGGATTCGCCTACCTGCTTCTCAGGCGCAGGCTCTCTCGCACCCCCGAGGAGCATGCCGACGCCAACGGGGCGAGGGTCTGAGGGGTCCGCCGCACCCGACACCCGGTAGGCGGCCGCACCGGCTCGGCTGCTCCTGCAGCAGAGCCCGCCCCGGCAGTCGACCGCGTATCAGCTGGACGCGCCTGCAGGAGAGCGTGCCCCTGAGACTGAACTATAGGACGCTCCCACGGGGCATGGGAGCGCCTCTTCGGGGCGCCGGGTACACTCTGGGGCATCGGCGGAATCGCGTCACGCCGGAAAGGCCGTGGCGTGGAAGGATCAAGACCAGTCGGAGAGCGGACAGCCCGTCTCGGGCGGAGGCCCCGCCGACGTCGCAGGACTCAGGTCGCCTGTCGTCCAGCTGGCGGCTGCTTGTCGGCATTGCTGCGGCCGCAGTCGTCTTGCTCTCCATGCACGCCGCAGCCGAGGTCATCGTGCCGCTGCTGCTCGCGCTCGTTATCACCATGGCGGTTTCGCCGCTGCTCAGACTCCTGATCCGCCACCACGTCCCGCGGTGGCTGGCCTGGCTGCTGACGCGTCATCGTGACGGTCGCCGTGGTCGTCTTCGTGGTCGTCCTGGGGTTCGTCGGCGTCGCGCGACTCATCGCCACGATCCCCTGTATCGCGAGAACTTCGCCGCCCGGATGCAGGACCTGACTGGGACGGTCGGCAAGACCGGGATCGACATTTCCGGGCGTCAACGGGGCCGCGATGCCATCTCGGCGCCGACCGGGTGACTAGCCTGGCCGTCACCCTCCTGCATCACGCCGAAGGCCGCTCTCAAGCTCACATCGCTGACGCTGCTGGTCGTCTTCTTCATGCTCTGGGAGGCGACGACCATCAGCATCAAGTTCTCGCAGACTCCGCCGCAGATCAGCCCCACGCTGGCGCGGCTCGAGAACTACTCCCGCGACATGCGCGCTTTTGTGCAGGCCACGGCCATCAGCGGCCTCGTGGCCGGCGTCGCCGTCGGCATCTTCCTCTGGTTGCTCGGCGTCGACTTCCCCGTGCTCTGGGCGACGCTGGCCTTCGTGCTGAGCTTCATCCCGACGCTCGGGCCCATAATCGCCATGGTCCCGCCGGCGTTTCTCGCTCTCCTCGAGATGGGGTGGAGCCAGGCGCTGCTCGTCATTCTGGGGTTCATCCTCATCTACGCGGTCGTCGGCAACCTCATCGGACGCCGGTTGATCGCACACCGCACGGACTTGTCCTTGGTCGTCGTCATCGTGTCGGTGGTCGTCTGGGGCTGGGTCCTGGGACTCCTCGGCGGGCTTCTGGCGATCCCCATGACGCTTCTCGTGCGGCGTCTGTTCGTGGAAGCCCTACGAGGAATCTCGCTGGGTCACCGGCCTGCTCGGCATTCCGCGGCGTGAAGGGGAGGGCGGCGGTGGGACTCCAGCGGACGACCCCGGGGACGTTCCGGACGCATTGAGCTGACCCGCCGGCGGACGTCGTGCTCATGGCGCAGACTGTGAACAGCGGCGCGACCGCGCCGCCTATCACCAGCCTCAGCCGTAGCTGGTGCTGCACTGAGAAGCCGTCGCGGGTCCCTGACGCAGGTAGTTCCAGAACCGCTGACGCACGTTGCGTGAGTCGCAGGCTGCGCACGTGATCCCTTCCTCCTTCAGAGGCTCGTCCGAAGAGATCGTGAACACCTGGCTGCAGTCGCGACAGACGAAGGCGAAATCGTAGCGTGCCATGACTCCCCTGTTCTGCCGTTAGGTCTCAAGCCTGTCGGCTCCGCGCCGTCAGGGACGGACTCTCGTGTAGTATACCCCTATGGGTATATGTCAAGCTACTGCGGGCCCCGAACTCAACCAGCGCGCTGGGGCGCTACGTCCTGCGGTCAGTGACACGCGACGGCGTGAGTATCTTGCTGGTCCGCGACGAGTGTCGCTCCGACGAGCGTTGGTGCTAGGCTCTCCGGGTCATTGGTCCGCGGGCGCCCGGTTGCTGGGCGAGTCACGAACGAGAGGATGAGGCATGACTGAGAACGGGCTCTACCTCTATCTGGGCGTCTATCCGACGGCGGAGGCCGGCACAGGCTGACTACGAAGACCTCGTGAAGCTGCACCATGAGGGGCTCATCGGTACCTACGACGCCGCGGTCGTCACCAAGGACGCCGAGGGCAAGGTGCACGTGAACAAGCACGAGAAGCCGACGCAGCATGCCGCCTGGAGCGGCATCGGCGTCGGCGCCGTCCTCGGCGTGCTCTTTCCGCCCTCGATCATCGCCACCGCCGTGGTCGGCGGCGTCGCCGGCGGGCTGGTCGGCCACGTCAGGAAGGGCATGTCACGAGCCGACGTCAAGGAGCTCGGCGAGGCCCTGGACGAAGGCCAGGCGGCGCTGCTCGTGGTCGCGCCGCCCGAAGTCGAGGAGCAGGCGGAGCGGATCCTCTCGCGCTCGCGGCAGAGAGTCGTAAAGCAGCTCGACGTCGATCACCACCAGTTCGCCGAGGCGCTCGCGGAGGCCGAGAAGCAGCAGGGCTGAAAGGCGCGTGCTGGGTCAAGACCGCTGCTTGCGCCCTCAGGCGGAGTCGAGCAGCCGCGGCCCGGCGTTCCTCGTGGAAGTCTGTCTCGCATCGTCATCCGTCAGCCACCCGCGGCGTCCTTCTACGGGGCGATGCTGTGGGGTATACTGAAGTAGTCACCAATGACTGGAGAAAGTAGTCACAATGACAAGCGTCGGGATCAAGGAGCTCAAAGCCCATCTCAGTCACTACGTCCGCCTCGCCGCTGGCGGTGAGAAGGTCCTGGTCACCGATCGAGGACGCGAGGTTGCCGTGATCTCCTCAGCGGACACGAGTCTGGGAGGCCTGCGCGCGCTGATGGACAGCGGCCGGGTCAAGTGGTCGGGCGGCAAACCGAAGGGGGGACGCGGCGTGCGGGCCAGGGGTGAGCCGGTCGCCAAGACCGTCCTTGACATGCGCGGGTGATCCTCTATCTCGACACGAGCAGCCTGCTCAAGCACTATCTCGACGAAGAGCACTCAGACGACGTGCGGGCGTGGACGCAGGCGGCGGACGCGGTCGCGACGTCCCGGGTCTCCCTGCCTGAGGCCGCAGCAGCGCTGACGCGGCGTCGCCACCGCGGCGATCTCGGCAAGGCTGAGTTCGAGGACGTCCTCGCGTGCATGAGGGCCGACTGGCCTCAGTACGTCAGGGTCGACATCGATGAGCTGCGAGCTGCCGATGTGGCTGTGCGCCGCGGCCTGCGCGGTTTCGACGCCGTGCAGCTGGCTGCGGCGCTGACGCTGGTCGCGGCGACCGGGCCTGAGCAACTCGCCTTCAGCTCGTTCGACGCCGCCCTCAACAGTGCGGCACGTCGTGAGGGAGTGCTAGTGGTAGAGCCATAGGCAGCCCGAGGTCCGCGTCCTCCGGGGGGATTTAGTTGCGCTTCGCCTCCGCAATCGCGTTGGCGGTCTGCCCTTGGCGCGTCGTTCGGAACGAGTCGTCACCCCAGGATCAGCCGTTGCGGGTCGACCTCGGTGCGCAGGATCTCGAGCTCGCGCGCGGTGGGAGGCTCCGCCTCGACCGCGCGCGAGACGTCGAGCGCGAAGCCCGTGTTCTCGACGATCTCCTCGACCGCGACGCCGGGGTAGCGCTCGGCGAGGTACATCTCCTTCGTCTCATCGTCGAACTTCAGGACGCAGAGGTTGGTGACGACGGCGATCGGCCCGCCGCGCCGGTAGCCGGCGCGGCGCCGCGAGTCGCCGCCGTCGAGCCAGCCGGGCGTCGTCAGGTAGTCCAGCTTCTCCACGAACTTCTGCCTGCCGTGCTGCATGAAGACGATGTAGCCGCTCGCCAGCGAGCCCGCGTCGCAGGCGCCGCCGCTGCCCGAGAAACGCACCGTGGGGTGGTGGTAGTCGCCGATGACGGTCGAGTTCATGTTGCCGTAGCTGTCGATCTGCGCCGCGCCGAGGAAGGCGATGGTGTGCAGGCGGCGGTTGGCGACGTAGGAGAAGGCCTCGATGAGGCCGGCGTTCAGGTTCGCGTAGGCCATCACGCGCGTGTCGGAAACGGCCATCGGCAGCTCGTCGAGCTGCGGTCCGATGCCGCCGGTCTCGAAGAAGACCGTGGCGTGCGGGGCGTGGATGCGCTTGGCGACCGTGGCCGCCAGCATGGCGACGCCGGTGCCGGCGAAGAGCACGTCGCCGTCGTTGATGAAGCGGCCGGCGGCGATGGCCATCATCTCGCGCGGAGTGTAGGCGCTCATGCCCTCACCTCCGGTCGAGACCGGGCGCGTAGCCGGCCACGGTGTTGGCCCTGATGCGCGCGAGCTGAGCGCCGCCGACCTTGTCGAGGTAGTCGTCGCGGCTGTTTACGCTGTAGATCCACTCCTCGAGATAGGCGGCCCACTGCTCGTCGTCCTGGGCCGCCTTCTTGTAGAGGTTCAGGTGCGCCGGGTCGTAGTCGTAGAAGTAGGGGCAGGCGGTCGGGTGCGCGCCGTAGGGCACGCACACGACCGCGTCGACGAGGAACGGCGGCAGCGCGTTCTGGTCGGGGTCGAGGCGCAGGTACTGCTCGGGCACGATCTCCTCGCACGAGACGATCACGGCGCTGGCGGCCTTCGACTGTTCGAGGTCGGCGAAGGTGAGGCCCTTGACGCGCACCGTGCCGTCCGTCGAGACCTGCTGAGCGTGGATGAGCGACACGTCTGGCTGCAGCGCGGGGAGGAGGACGACCTCGTCGTCGGGGTTGCCGAACGGGTCGTCGATGACGATCGCCTTCTTGCGCGCCACGCCGTCCTCGCCGCGGATCTCGGGCGAGAAGCCCTCCTGGTTGAGCACGTCGGTGCCCAGGCCGGACTTGCTGGGGATGAAGGGCACGTTCAGCGAGCCGGCGAGGAAGCGCAGACTCATCTGGTTGTTGGTGTAGTCCTCGACCTCGACCTCGCCCCGCTCCACGGCCTTGCGGAAGCGCACGCACGTGGGCGCGAAGCGTCCGTTGCCGCCGTACGCGATCTCGATGCGGCGCACGCAGCCGGCGCCGACGAGCACGTCGAGCGCCTGTCCGTTGGAGTGCGCCACGAGGTGCAGGTCGGTGATGCGCTGGCGTGCGATCTCGTAGACGAGGGCCATCGGGTTGCGGTTGATGGTGAAGCCGCCGAGCGCGATCTGTGCGCCGCTTCTGACGAAGCGGCGCACCGCCTCGCTCGGCGTCATGAGCTTGTCGAGCACGGGTTCGGGGCTCACGATCCTTCCCCCCGATCTGACGCCCAAGTCCTCGTCATGGATGCTGGCTGCGTTACCTCTCCCATCGCGTCCCTCCCTCTAAGACGACGACTGCGCACGAACGGCGCACGCAGAGGTGGCGACCTCCCAGAAGCGACGAAAGCCTCCAGGAACGGCGCGTCCGCGCGCCACCGCTGGAGGCTCGCAGCCGCTGTGGCCGGCACGTCGGTGTCGGCCGAGGCCGCGGGTGCAGCGCGGCAATGATACTCCCTTTGCTAGACTACGCGCCATGAACAGCTTTCTGTTCTCCGGCTACGCGCGGTTGCCGCAGGATGTCTCTCACCAGGCTCTCTACAAGCGCGTCGGGGTCGTCGTCGAGGTCGACCAGAAGGGGCGCATCATCCACTGTTCGTGCACCCTCATCATGGACCTCGCGCGCGACTTCCTGAATCGCCTGCTCGCGGGCCGTTCGGTGATCACTGAGCGCGACGTGATCGAGAGCGAGCTGCGCTACCGCTACCGCGGACACTCGCAGAGCGCCCTTATCTTCGCCTTGCGCAAGGTCTTCGAGGCCGTCGACCAGTCGCCGCTCGTGCTCGGCGAGGCCGCCGACGGGGCCGAGGGCGACCAGAACAGCCGGTCGTCTCGCGGTGTGCAGGCCAGCCAGCAGGCGCCCGCCTAGAGACCGACCGCGCTCACCCGTTTTGCTCGCCAGCTTGAGCTCTTGGTCGTCGTCCTGCCTAGTGCTCCGAGCCACCGCGGCGCAGTGCTTGCCGGCTTCTGCACCCGAGCGGCGCACGACGACCTCCCGGCTGTCGACGTCGTCCCCAGGGCCACCTCGTACGGCTCCTTGTCTTCGCACACTGGGCAGGGCTTACCCGTTGTTGACAGGGACGCGAACCGCCACATAGGGTAGATTCTCATTAAAGCGCATAGAAATTATCATGAATCGCCCTCGGATTGGGAAGACTGTGGCTGCATCACCTGCCACGGGTCAACGACAAGGACAGGAGAGCATGGCCATCGCGGACAACATCTCGGATCTGATAGGTAGCACGCCACTCGTGCGCCTGCGGCGGGCGTCGGAGGAGACGGGTGCGATGATCGTCGGCAAGCTGGAGTCGTTCAATCCCGGTGGGAGCGTGAAGGACAGGATCGGCCTGTCGATGATCGACGCCGCCGAGAAGGCCGGGGTCATCACGCCGGGCAAGACGACGCTCATCGAGCCGACTAGCGGCAACACCGGCATCGCGCTGGCCATGGTGGCCGCTGCACGTGGCTACCACCTGGTGTTGACCATGCCCGAGACCATGTCCATCGAGCGTCGCAGCCTTCTCAAGGCCTACGGCGCCGCGCTCATCCTCACCCCCGGCGCGCAGGGGATGAAAGGGGCCATTGCGAAGGCCGATGAGCTGCTGGCAGAGACGCCGGACTCGTTCGTGCCGCAACAGTTCGAAAACCCGGCCAACCCTGAGGTGCACCGTCAGACGACAGCGGAGGAGGTCTGGCGGGATACCGACGGCAAGGTCGACATCTTCGTCGCTGCTGTCGGGACGGGAGGCACGATCACGGGTGTAGGTGAGGTCATCAAGGCGCGCAAGCCGGGCTTCTTGGTCATAGCCGCCGAGCCCGACGCGTCGCCTGTGCTCTCCGGTGGGGAGCCCGGGCCGCACAAGATCCAGGGGACCGGAGCCGGCTTCGTGCCCAAGGTCCTCAACACCGACATCTACGACGAGATCATCCGCGTGCCCAACGAGGTCGCCTTCGAGACGGCGCGCAGGTTGGCTACCGAGGAAGGCATCCTCGTCGGCATCTCCGCCGGGGCCAACGTGTGGGCGGCCACACAGGTGGGCCTGCGCTCCGAGCACGAGGGCAAGCTGATCGTGACCGTTCTCTGCGATACCGGGGAGCGCTACCTATCCACCCCGCTGTTCACAGAGCCCGAGGAGACGGCCAGCCCGTAGGGACGGTGGTCAGGGCCGCGCTGTCGGCGCCACGATTGCGGGGGTGCTGGCCGACTGGCTAAGGTCGCCAGCAGCAGATCAGCGTGACCGGGCGGCCTCTTCGTCGGCCACTGAGAGCGCCTGGTCGAGGATCGAGAGTCCCGCCGTGAGCTCGTCGCGGTCGATCGTCAGCGGCGGCGCGACCATGAGCACGTTCCAGTGGGCGAAGAGGAAGAGGCCGCGCTCCATGGCGGCCTGCGCCACGTGGGCGACCGGGGCAGCCGCCTCGCCGCTGGCGCCGAAGGGCACGAGCGGCTCGCGGCTGCCCCGGTCGCGCACCAGCTCCAGGCCCCAGAAGAGCCCCAGCCCGCGCACGTCGCCGACCGACGGGTGGCGCTCCGCCAGCTCCGCCAGCTCCGCCCCCAGCACCGAGCCGAGCTCGGCCGCGTGCTCGACCAGTCGTTCCTCACGGATCGTCTCGATCGTCGCCACGCCGGCGGCGCAAGCCAGCGGGTTGCCGCTCGACGTGAGGCCGCCGGGGAAGTAGCGCTCGCGCAGCGGTTCGGCGATCCGTTCTGAGACGATCATCGCCCCCAATGGCACGTAGCCCGAGCCGATCCCCTTCGCCACGGTCATGATGTCGGGCACGACATCCCAGTGCTGGGCAGGCGAACCAGCGGCCGGTGCGGCCGAAGCCGGTCATCACCTCGTCGAGGATCAGCAGGATGCCGTGCCGGTCGCACACCTCGCGCACCGAACGCAGATAGCCGGGGGGCGGCACGATGACGCCGTTCGTGCCCGTCACGGTCTCGAGCACGACGGCGGCCACGGTCTCGTGGCCCCTCGTACTGAAGGACCTCCTCGAGATACGGAGCGCCAGAGCACACCGGGCAGGGGTCGGGATGCCCGACCGGGCAGCGGTATGTGTAGGGATCGAGGATGTGGACGACCCCCGGGATGCCGGGCTCGGCCGGCCAACGTCGCGGGTCGCCGGTCAGCGCGATGGCCCCCGCCGTGGCGCCGTGGTAGGAGCGGTAGCGGGCGAGGATCTTGTGGCGTCCCGTATGCAGGCGGGCGATCTTGATCGCGTTCTCGTTGGCCTCGGCGCCGCCGTTGGTGAAGAACGACATCGTGAGGTCGCCGGGGGTGACCTCGGCGAGCAGGCGGGCGAGCTCTGAGCGCTTCGCGTTGGCGAACGCCGGCGCGGCGACGCAGAGCTCGCCCGCCTGCTCTTTGATCGCCGCGACGATACGCGGATGCCCGTGCCCCAGGCTCGCATTCACGACCTGCGAGCCGAAGTCGAGGTAGCGCCTGCCGTGATAGTCCCAGAAGTAGCTGCCGCGCCCGCCGGCGATCGGCAGCGGGCTGATCTGCGACTGCACCGACCAGGAGTGGATCACGTGCCGGCGGTCGAGGTCGAAGACGCGCCGGCCCTCGTCGGGGTCGAAGACGGGGGCCAGTCCCGCGCCGACCGGTGCCTCCGCGGGTGAGGCCTCGGGGACCGGTTGCGGGGGATCGGGCTCGCGCTGGGTCATGCGCCAAGCATACGTGAACGGGAAACGGTTGCGGGAACGAGGCTCGCCGGGCAAGAGGACTCTCATCCGTAGTACTGGCAAGGGAGTCTCCATGTCCGCGATCAGCGCACCCCGCGCCGACCTCTCAGGGTACGTCGCGCGCGCGGCTACAACCTCATGGCCGTCGCACTCCTCTTCCTCGGCGCCCTCGCCGTAGCCGCGGTGGTCCTGCAGGTGATCGGCGTCATCGCGGAACGGTCCGACTCGGCGGAGCCGCGCGACAACATCGGCGGCATGATCCTGTACGTGCCGCTGCTGGTATTCCTCCTCATGCAGTACTCGCGCACGCGCGACATACTCGATCGGGCGGAGGTCGAGGAAGGCCGGCTGATCCAGTTCCCAGCCGCCTGAGCGGGGGATGCGCGGGCGGCGGCGCGCATCTTGCGCGCCGCCGCCCGCCTTACGATAGAATGCAACCGCTGCACGAATAGCTTGGTCCGCGGTACCGTCTCTGCCGCTCCGTCTTCGGCTATGAGCCTCCAGCAAGCGCAGAAGCGTGCCCTGGAGGCTTCGTCTTTTCTTGGGGCAACGACCGGGACCGCTCCGCCGCGGGCGGTCTTTCGCGAGCGGCCAGCGCGCCTGCCGGCGCGCGCCGCTCGCCAACGCATAGGGTGTCTCGGCGAGAGAGGAGCAGCATGGACTTCAGGTACACCACCGAGCAGGAGCTCTACCGTCAGTCGATCCGTGAGTGGCTGAGCAAGAATCTCGAGCCGCGGGCGCGCGAGATCGACGAGAAAGAAGACGGCATCCCCGACGACATCACCGCCGGCATGGCCGAGCTGGGGATGTTCGGCGTCACCATCCCGGAGCAGTACGGCGGCTTCGCCGTGCCCGGCGAGGAGCTCATCTACGCGATGATCACCGTGCACGAGATCGCGCGCGCCGACCTCTCGATGAGCACACCCGTCTACACGCTGCTCACCATCGGCTGGTCGTACCTGGTGAACAAGTACGGCACGGAGGAGCTCAAGCAGGAGCTACTGCCGGCCGTCGCAGAGGGCAAGGCGTTCGCGGGCATCAATACGACCGAGCCCGGCGGCGGTTCCGACCTCGCCGCCATCAAGACGACGGCGCTCTGGGACGAGGCGAAGAAGGCCTACCTGCTCAACGGCGAGAAGGCCTACGTCTCGGGTCCCAAGGAGTGCATGAAGTGGGGCGCCCCCAGCGGTCACTGCACGCTCGTCATCACCCACCCCTCGGCCGGCTACAAGGGCATGACGTTCATCTGGGTGCCGGCGCACCTCGACGGCATCACGTGGACCGTCTACAAGGACATGGGCCGCATGGGTCTCTCGACCGGCGGCTGGATCTACAAGGACGTGGCGCTCTCGCCGCACTACGTGCTCGGCGAGGAGGGCAGGGGCTTCTACGTCCTCATGGACGGCTTCAACGCCGCGCGCATCCTCGTGGCCTCGGCTTGCCTCGGCGGCGCCGAGAAAGCGCTCGAGATCAGCGGCGAGTACACCGCGCAGCGCCAGACCTTCGGCAAGCCGCTGGGCAAGTGGGAGGGCATCTCTTTCGAGATGGCCGACGACTGGATGCAGCTCGACATGCTCAAGCTGAACCTGCAGCGCGCCGCCTGGATGTACGGTTACGAGCAGGAGAACCCCGGCTCGTTCAGCCGCAAGGACATCAACCGCATCGTCGCCACCTGCAAGTGTCTCTCCCCATCGCTCACGCACGACATCGCCCGCCACGGCATGATGTACCACGGCGCCTTCGGCTACACGAGGGAGACGCCGCTCGAGATGCTGCTGCGCGGTGTCATGAGCTACGAGGTCGGTGCTGAGGGTGGCCTCATGATCATGCGCGGCATCATCGCCCGCGACACCTGGGGCGACACGCACAACCCGTTCAAGGAATAGCTCGGGACGGTCCGGCTGATCCGCAATCGTCAACCAGATGTCCGACTCCGATCACCTGAGGTGGTGAGCTATGGAGAAGGTTGAGTGCATCGTCGTCGGTGGCGGCCTCGCCGGCTTGTCGGCGGCGTACGGACTTGCATCCGAAGGGCTCGAGGTCATGCTCCTCGAGCGGGGCGACTACGCCGGCGCGAAGAACGTCACCGGCGGCCGCCTCTACCTGAGTCCGATCCGGAGCATCTATCCGGAGCTCTGGGAGGCGGCCGCCGAGGCCCCCTTCGAGCGCCCGGTCGTACGCGAGCTCGTGACGATGATGAGTCCCGGGGCGCAGACGACGGTAGAGATCGCCTCCGACCGCTTCGGCGGCGCGCGCCCGCAGTCGTACACGGTCGTGCGGGCGCGCTTCGACCAGTGGCTCGCCGACAAGGTGACCGAGAAGGGCGTCATGGTGGTGCCCAAGATGAAGGTCGACGAGCTGCTCGTTGAGCCCTCTGAGGCGGGCGCACCGGAGGCTCCCGTCGGCGGGACTGTCCCGGTGGCAGCAGGGTCGGACGCGACCGGCGCGTCGGTCTCTGTCGGCGGTGAGGACGCCGTCCCCGCCGCCGGCCGGCGCCGCAAGGTCATCGGCATCCGCGCCGGCGGTGACGAGATCGGCGCCGACGTAGTGGTCGTCGCCGAGGGTGCGCTCGGGCTGCTGGCGAGCGCAGCGGGTCTGCGCGAGGAACCGCAGGCCGAAGACTACGCGCTGGGCTACAAGGAGGTCATCGAGCTTCCCTCGGGCACGATCGAGGACCGCTGGCACCTGAACCCCGGCGAGGGTGCCGCGCAACTCTTCATGGGCTCGCTCACGAGGGGCATGACCGGTGGCGGCTTCCTCTACACCAACAGGGACTCGATCTCGCTCGGCATCGTCGTCGCCATGCACCAGATGAAGAGCCGTAGCGACGAGCTCGAGAGCTGGCAGCTCCTCGACGAGTTCAAGGAGGTCGCGCAGATCAAGCCGCTTCTGGCCGGCGGGACGGTGGCCGAGTACTCGGCGCACGCCATCCCCGAGGGCGGCATCGAGAAGGTGCCGCCGCTCTGCGGCGACGGCTACCTGCTCGTCGGCGACGCCGCGGGCCTCTCGCTGAACGCCCTCGTCACTGTGCGCGGCATGGACTTCGCGATCGCCTCGGGCTACTACGCCGCGAAGGCGATCGCCGCCGCCAAGAAGGCGGGCGACTTCTCGGCCGCTCGGCTCGCTCAGTACGAGGCCGCGTTGAGCTCTAGCTTCGTGCTCCAAGACCTGCAGACTGCGCGGGCCTATCCACAGATCATCGAGAACCCGCGCCTCTTCACGCGCTACCCCGAGCTCGTCTCACGCCTCCTGCAGGACGTGTACACCGTCGGGCCTGGTCCCACGGCCGGCCTCGTGAAGAAGGCTCTGCGCAACGTGCGCGGCGATCTCATCAGGCCGTCGACGTGGCGCGACGCCTGGAAGATGAGGAAGCTGTGAGCGGGAGCGACGCGCGGGAGATGGGGAAGCTGTGAGCGGGCGCGACACCCGAGAGACGAGGAAACCATGAGCGAGACGGTCAGGATGAGCGTCGACGCCAAGCTCGGCCTCGACGTGTTCAAACTGGACAAGGAGCCGCACATCGCGATCCACAACGAGGTGTGCGAAGCGAAGTGCAAGACGAAGCCGTGCCTGTATGTCTGCCCCGCCGACCTCTACGAGCTAGACGATCAGGGGCAGATGACGGTCAACTGGGAGGGCTGCCTGGAGTGTGGCACGTGCCTGATCTGTTGCGAGCACGACGCACTGGAGTGGAAGTACCCGCGCGGCGAGTTCGGCGTGCAGTACCGGATGAGCTGAGCGCGCCGAGACCGAGGGTGAGGAGGCCAGTGACGACAAGGAGTGAGGGGTGGTGACATGGACATCGTCGTCTGCGTGAAGACGAATCCCGACCTGCAGATGATCCGCATCAAGGATCGCCACCCCGTCATGGAGGCGATCCCCTACAAGGTCGGCGACCTGGAGAAGAACGCGCTCGAAGCGGCGATCCAGATCCGCGACGCGGTGGGCGGCAAGGTGATCGCCCTGACCGTCTCGGAGGGCAACCGCAAGGTCAGGGAGACGATGAAGGAGGCGCTGGCGATCGGCGCCGACGAGGCCGTCATCGTGAACGATGACGGCCTCGAAGCGACTGACCAGGCGGGTGTGGCCCTGACCTTGGCCAAGGCGATCGGCAAGCTCGACCACTACGACCTGGTGCTCTTCGGCGAGGGATCGACCGACGGCTACTCGGGGCAGGTCGGGCCGCGCGTGGCCGAGCTGCTGGGGATCCCCGAGATCGGCTACGCGCGCAAGGTCGAGGCCGGCGGCGCCGGCGTGCGTGCCGAGCGCAGCATGGAGGACGATATCGAGGTCCTCGAGGCGCCGCTGCCGGCGGCGGTGACGGTCGTGAGCGAGATCAACGAGCCGCGCATCCCGTCGCTGATGCAGATCATGAAGGCGGGCTCCAAGCCGGTCGCCGAGTGGGGACTGGCCGACCTGGGGATCGGGCCGGCGGCCATCGGGCGCCTGAGCAAGGTGGTCTCGAACCTGGCCGAGGAGCAGGACCGCAAGCACATCGTGTTCGAGGGCGGCCCGGCCGAGCAGGCCGAGGCGCTTGTCAACGCCCTCATCAAGGAAGGCGTCCTAGGGAGGTGACCATGGCCGAGATGCTCGTGTACTCAGAGAAGCAGCAGACCGCCCTGGAGCTCCTCTCCAAGGGTACGGAACTGGCCTCGGCGCTGGGGCTCACGCTGACGGCTGCCGCCCTGGGGCCCGGTGCGGCGGCCGAGGCTGCTGCGCTCGGCGCCGCAGGCGCCGAGCGCATCTACGTATGCGAAGACGCGGCGCTGGAGGGTCTGCAGATCGACGTCCTCGCCGACGCCCTGGCGCAGATCGTCAAAGAGGGGGAAGCGAGCCACGTGCTCCTCGGCTCCACACGTCGCGGACGCGAGCTCGCCGGCCGACTGGCGCAGAAGCTCGAGGCCGGCTGCGTGACCGACGTCAGCTCCCTCGCGCTCGAAGACGGCGCGCTGGTCGCGGGGCGTTACGCCCTCGGCGGCAACACCGTGCAGCGCGAGACCGTCGACACACCGGTGAGGGTGTTCGCCGTCATGTCCAAGACCTTCGAGGCCGGCGAGGGCGCCGCCGGTGCCGGTGAGGTCGTCACGCCGTCGCTGCAGCTCCTACCGTCGTTCGTGAAGGTGGCCGAGCGGCGGCCGAAGGAGGGCGCCGCCGTGAACCTCGACGCCGCCGAGCGCATCGTCTGCGTGGGGCGCGGGTTCGCCAAGCGCGAGGACCTGCCGATCGGCGAGGAGCTCGCAGCGGCCATAGGAGCCGAGCTGGCGTGCACTAAGAGCCTGGCCGACTTCCAGTGGCTGCCCGAGGAGCGCATCATCGGCCTCTCGGGCGCCAAAACCAAGCCCGAGCTCTATCTGGCCGTCGGCATCTCGGGACAGATCCAGCACACCGTCGGCATCAGCTCGGCGAAGCTGATCACGGCGATCAACAAGGACAAGGACGCGCCCATCTTCGCCCTTGCCGACTACGGCATCGTCGGCGACCTCTACCAGGTCGTGCCGGCGCTCGTCGAGAAGCTGAGGTCGATGTAGATGTGCGAGGCCGGCGGGCGTGCCCGCCGGCCTCGCCTGAAGGCGGCCCCGGCCGCGAGAGACGGCGCGCGTCGGGGCTGACTGGGGCGGGGCGCCGTGCACGGCGCCCCGCCCCGACTTGTCTGCGCACGGCGTGTCCCGTGCTCCGGCGGGCCGCCCTCGGGCGGACCTTCGAAACGCCGGCTCCCGCCCTCAACCCAGGATCGTGAGGCTCACGCACGACGGAGTCTCGCCGCCAGTGGCGAGCGTCTGCTGGTTGGCCTTTCCGTCGGTTGCGAACCAGGGGTTCTCGTCGGTCCCGGGGTGCCAGAGGTAGAGGGGGAAGTCGCTCGAGGCGACGTGCAGCCGCAGGCGATGGCCCGGCTGCAGCCGGTACCCGGTGTGGCTCATCGTGATCTCGATCGGCTGCCCGAACTCCGATGCCCGGACGAGCCGCTGGCCGCGCACCAGCATGTGTGTCGCCCCGTCGGGATCGACGTCGCACAGCTTGGCGAAGACGTGCATCGAGGGACCGCTCGACCCGACGGTCAGCCACGCCGAGACCGGGCCCGCGAGGTCGAGCGCGCTCAGAGACGGGCTCACCCGTGAAGGTGAGCACGTCGTCGCGCCGCTCGACCTCGCGCTCGTCCGGCCACTCCAGCAGGAACGCGAACGGGTTAGCGACCGACGAGGGCACAAGGTCGGCGGGGTCGTGCACCCAGCGGGCGACCGCCGCCCCGGCCTCCGCGGAGGCTGCGAGCGCGCCGCCTTCGGGTCCCGAGGCGGCGCGCTCGGCCGCCCCAAGGTACAGCCGCAGCTCGCGAGCACCCGGCGGCGGCCATGTCGGGGAGCTGCGCCACTCCTCGTGGCCGAGGAACCACTCCGCCGCCGGGATGTTTGCCGCGTCACCCTCCCCTTTGAGGAAGACGTCGAAGAAGGTCAGGCCGGGCCCCAGGTACACGGGCAGCATGCGCGCCAGCGCCTCGTCGTTGGTGTCGTGGTCGTCCTCGCGGCGAGACGGGCACCTCGCGCAGGTGGTAGTTCTCGTGGTCGGTGGCGTCGGCATTGAGGTACTGCATGCCCGCTACCTCCGCGTGCCCACGCAGCGCCGTGTAGTCCTCGAACGAGGCCGGCGCGATGTTGTCGAACCAGCCCACCGAGTGCAGCACGGGGATCCTCAGGCGGTCGAACGGGTGGCCGGTCGGGTACTGAGCGATGCCCTGCGGGCCGGTCATGCGCGTCATGAGGTCGAAGCTCGCCGCGCGCGCGCCGATCGCCGCGAAGCCTTCGATCGAAGGCCTCCGCCAGCGGTCTGTGCCCGTAGTCCCCCTCGTAGAAGTGGATCATCCGGTCGACCCAGTAGTGGGCCAGGTAGTCGGCGCCGTAGAGCTCCACGACGCTGTCGCCCCACCACGAGGTCAGCACCTTGAGATCTGAGCTCGTCACGCGCGGCACGATGGCCTTGAGAGCCGGGTGGCCGCTGGCCACGGCCGCCCACTGCGTGAAACCGTAGTAGGAGTCGCCGAACATCCCCACGAGGCCGTTGGACCAGCTCTGGGCGATGACCCACTCCAGCGTGTCGTAGCCGTCGTCGACCTCGTGCACGAAGGGCATGGTCTCGCCCTCGGAGCGGAACTTGCCGCGCACGTCCTGCACGACGAACGCGTAGCCGCGCTCGGTGAAGTAGGGCGCGCACTGCGGCATGAACGTGTAGCGGCCGCACTTGTCGTAGGGCAGGCGCACCAGCACGGCGGGGAGCCGCCCGGGCCGGGCGGGGAAGTAGACGTCGGTGGCGAGGCGCACGCCGTCCCGCATCGGCACCATCACCTGCTCGGCCGCCGGGTCGAGCGGCGCGGGCCGCAGGGTCTCCAGTGCGATCGCCATCACGTCTCCTTCGTTCGGACGAGTCGCTATCCGGGGTGGCTGCCTGCCGGCGGCTCGGCGGCCTCGGCTGTCGCTTCCTTCGGTCTCGCGGGCGCTCGCCGGGCACTCTCGGCGGCCAGGTCGGCGCTCATCGAGTCGAGGAACCGCGTGCGCACCGGCTTCCATCCGCGGCGCGGCACCGCGAGCAGCAGGGCCTTCGTGTAGGGGTGTTGCGGGTCGTCCAAGACGCTGTCGGTGGGTCCGCGCTCGACGATCGCGCCGCGGCGCATGACCACGGCCTCGTCGCTGACCTGGCGCACCACCGCCAGGTCGTGTGAGATGAACAGGTAGGTCACGCCGGTCTGCTCGCGGATGTCGGCGAGCAGGTTGAGCACCTGGGCCTGGACCGAGACGTCGAGCGAGGCCACCGCCTCGTCGAGGATCAGGACGCGGGGCTGCGAGGCGAGGGCGCGCGCGATGGCGACGCGCTGCTGCTGGCCTCCAGAGAGGGCGCGCGGATAGACGCCCGCGTGACGCTCGTCGAGGCCCACCTGGAGGAGGAGCTCCATGACCCGCGCGTCGCGTTGCGGGCGGCTCAGGTCGAAGTGCAGCCGCAAGACCTCGTCGAGGCAGTCGCGCACCTTCTGTCTCCGGTCGAGGGAGGAGTAGGGGTCCTGGAAGACGATCTGCACCTCGCGGCCGAGCCGCCGCCGCTCCTTGGAGCCGAGACGGCCCGAGCCGCGTTCGCGATCGCCGATGTAGATGCGCCCCGAGGTGGGCTGCTCGAGGCCGATGATCATGCGTGCCGTCGTCGTCTTGCCGGAGCCGGACTCGCCGACGATGGCCAGCGAGCCGCCCGGCGCGACGGCGAAGGAGACGTCGTCGACGGCGACCACGTCGCCGCCGTGCCGTCCGCGGAAGACCTTGGTGAGCCCCTCGACTCGTACAGCCTGGTCGAGTCGCGGGTCGGTGCCGCCTGCCGCGGCTCTCGTCATGTCGTCAGCCATCGATGTCACCGCCTGGGGCGTCATCGCTGCCGAGAACGCCGTCGCCCGTGTAGGCGTCGGCGAGTCGCCCGCGGAGCTCCTCGGCGCGAACGCAGCGCACGCGCCCGCCGTCGAGCTCGCGCAGCGCCGGCAGCTCGTCGCGGCAGCGCTCCTCGACGAAGGGGCAGCGCGAGGCGAAGGGGCAGCCCTGCTCGACCTCGAAGGCCGAGAGCGGCCGGCCGGGGATGGCCCACAGCCTCGCGGGTGCGCTGTGTCGGGCTGGGCCGCGAGGCCATGAGGCCGGCGGTGTAGGGGTGGCGGGCTTCCTCGTGGAGGCTCTCGGCACGCCGGTCCTCCACGAGGAAGCCCGCGTACATCACGGCGATGCGGTCGCAGACGGCGGCGGCAAGCTCGAGGTCGTGAGTGACGAAGATCATGCCCAGACCGCGCTGCCGCCGCTGCTCGTCAAGGATGGCCATCACCTCGGCCTGCGTCGTCACGTCGAGCGAGGTCGTGGGCTCGTCGGCCAGCAGCAGACGCGGCTTGATCGCCAGAGCGGCGGCGATCATGACGCGCTGCAGCAGGCCGCCCGAGAGCTCGTGCGGATACTGGGCGAGGCGGCGGCTCACGTCGCTGATGCCGACATCCTGAAGGATGCCGGCCACCGTCTCCCGCGCCTTCGCCGGCTGCACGCCGTTGTTCGTCACGAGCGCCTCGGTGAGGAAGTCGCCGATCTTGCGCACCGGGTTGATGTGCGTGGTGGGGTCCTGAAAGATCATCGCTGCGTCGGAAGCTTGGAAGCGGCGCATGGCTTCGCGATCGAAGCCAAGGATGTCGGCGCCGTCGAAGAGGATCTCGCCGCTGGTAGTGGCGCCCAGAGGCAGCAGGCGCATGATGGCGCGCACTGTCATCGACTTGCCGGCCCCGGATTCGCCCACCAGCCCCAGCGCTTCGCCGGCGTCGACCGACACCGTGGTCTCGTGGATCACCGGACGCGGCTCGTCATCGACGAGCAGCTCCACGTGCAGGCCCCTGATCTCGAGCAGAGCGCTCATCCGAGGTCTGCCCTCGCGTGGAGTACCACGGCGCGCTCGTCGAGAAGGCCGCTCACTGTGCGCGCACCGAGAAGCGCGAGGCGAGGCGGTCGCCCAGCAGGTTGAAGGCGACCACGGTCGCCACGATCAGCAGTCCGGCGTAGAGCGACTCCTCCGGGTAGCCCGTGAGGATCGAGGCTTGGCCGTTGGCGACCATGAGCCCCCACTCCGGTGTCGGCGGCGCCACGCCCAAGCCCAGGTAGGACACCGCGGCGAGATCGACGAGCGCGTAGCCGAACGACAGCGTCGCCTGCACGAAGACGAACGGCAGGATGTTGGGCAGCAGGTGCCGCGCCGTGATGGTGCGCGTCGGCAGGCCCTCTACGTAGCACGCCTGGATGTAGGGAAGGTTGCGTTCCCGCAGTGCGACGCTGCGCAACACGCGCGCGTCGTAGGGCAGGTAGGCGATCGATAGGGCGATCACGGGGGCGGCGAGGCCCGGGCCGAAGATGGCCACGGCGAGGATGGCGAAGATCAGCCCCGGGAAGGCAAACAGGATATCGAGCACGCGCGAGGTCACGCCGTCGAACCAGCCGCCCATCCAGGCCGCAAGGATGGCCAGGGTGGTGCCCACCACGGTGGCGATGACGACGATCAGTGCCGGGCCGAGCAGGCTCAGACGGGCGCCCCAGATCAGCCGCGAGAGCAGGTCTCGCCCCAAGGCGTCGGTGCCAAGCAGGTGGCTGGCCGATGGGCCCTCGTGCGCGGCTAGGATGTCGACCTGGTTGGGGTCGTGCGGAGCGATCCATGGCGCCAGCAGGGCGACCGCCACGATGACGACTATGAAGGCTGCACACCCGAGCAGCACCCAGTCTCGGCGCCGGGGCTTGGTCGTAGGCCGAGCACGTGCGGAGATCGCCGCCTCGCCGGCCATCTTAGCTTGACCTCGAGAGGCGCAGGCGTGGGTCGAGCAGGCTGTTCACCAGGTCGACGACCGCGTTGGCGATGACGAAGGTAGCCACCAGTAGCAGCGAGATCGCCTGGACGACGGCGAAGTCCTTTTGCGAAGCGGCCTGTACGAGAAACGACCCCAGGCCGTTGAGCCCAAACGCCTGCTCGACCACGACGGCGCCGGCGATGAGTCCAGCGACAGTCAGGCCGGCAACCGTGGTGATGGGGATCAGGGCGTTGCGAAAGACGTGGCGACGCACGATGAGCGGCCAGGGGATGCCGCGGCTACGGGCCGTCTCGACGTGCTCGCGGGCGAGCTCCTCGCGCACGGACGCCTTGGTGATCTGCATGACGTAGGCGACCCAGGCAAAGGCGAGCGCGATTGCCGGCAAGGTGAGATGCCACAATCGATTCACGAAGCCTGTGCCCGAGCCGAAGACGGGGAACCAGCCGAGGTTGACGGCGAAGACCGTGATCAGGACGATGGCCGCGACGAAGGCCGGGGTCGCCATGCCGATCGCCGTGCCCACGGTGACGACGCTTCCGAGACGCCGCCGCAGTGCCGAGAAGAGTCCCAATGTGATGCCGATGCCGAGGATGAGGATGGCGGCGTAGAGCACGAGGAAGACCGTGTTGCCGACGCGCGGCCCAAGCAACGTGGTGACGTTCTGGCGGTAGACGAAGGACTGTCCGAGGTCGCCGTGCAGCACACCGGTGAGCCAGGCCCAGTAGCGGCTCCAGACGGGGTCGTTGAGGTGATTTTGGATGCGGATCTGCTCGAGGACGGCCGGCGTCGCGTGCCCCCCGGCGAGTATCGTGGCCGGGTCGCCGGGGGCGAGGTAGAGGGCACCGAAGATCAGGAAGCTGGCGACGAGCAACGTGACGATCAGGGCGCCGAGACGCTGGGCGACGAAACGAGCCATTCAGCTAGACCTGCTCAGCTCTTCACACCTGCTTCGCGGCGTCCCTCTCGTCGGTCAACTCGTTACTGCGTTCCCCCGATCATCGCGAGGCCGGGGATCCACATGTAGGCGAACGAGGCAGGAGCCCCGCTGATGCGGTTGTTCATGAAGAGGATCTCCGCGTCCATGGCCAGGGGGATCGCGACCATATCGTTGGTGTAGATCTTCTGTGCCTCAACGATGAGGTTTGCCCGCTTCACTGGGTCATAGGTCTGACGCGCGAGCTCAAGGTTCTTCTCCACCTGGGTGTTCCTGTAGTTGATCCAGTTGAACAGGGCGCCCTCACCGATGAAGAGTGACGTGTAGTCGAGCGGATCAGGTACGTCGAGCCAGCCGAGGGTCATGGCCATGTCGATGCCCTTGCGGTACGACGGCACGTAGAAGTAGTTCGAGAGGTCCATCGGCTGCATCTGCTTGAGGTTGATCGTCATGCCGATGTCTTTCGCTGCCTGCTGCACGATGCTGGCCAACTCGAGCTCACGTTGGTCCCCGGCGAGCACTGCCATCACCATCGGCTTGCTGGCGCCCGTCTGGCCGGCGACGATCTGCTTGGCGCCGGCCACGTCGGGCGTGCCGCCGGGCAGTGCGTCGAACGCCTGCTTGTAGACGCTGAGCGCCTCAGGATCCCAGGCGGTCGGCGGCGTGAGGGTCTTGTTGACGACGGCCGCCCCATTGAAGACCTTCTCGACGATGGCCGGCCTGTTGATGGCCATGGCGAGGGCCTTGCGCAGCTGTGGGTTGCCCATGGGGCCCTTGTTGTTCGAGATGGCGATCTCGGAGACCGAGAGGCTGGGGCCGAAGTACAGCTTGCCGTTCGAGGTGGACTTGAGGGGCGGGATGCTGGTCGGCGGCACCTCGTAGGCGCCGTCGATCTCGCCCGAAAGCAAGGCGTTCGTGATCGTGCTCGTGTCGACGATGAACTTGAGAGTGACCTTCTGCACCTTGGGCTGCAGATTCGGGTCCCAGTAGCCTGGGTTGGCCTCGAGCACGATCTCGCTGCCAGACTTCCAGCTCACCAGCTTGTAGGGCCCGCTGCCCATCACGTTCGCGCCCGAGCCGTACTTGGCCTCGCCGACCTTCTGCACGTAGGCCTTCTCGACGATGCCGCCCGCGTCGGTGCCCATCTCTTTGTTGAAGAGTTCGTCGGGCTTAGCGAACTTGACGGTCATTTCCCAGGGTCCGGTCTGCGTGATGCTCTTCACGTTGCTGTAGAAGGCGATCCAGATCGATCCCGTCTCGGGGTCCATGTTGCGCTTGAGGCTGAAGATGACGTCATCGACGGTGACCGGGTTGCCGTCCCAGAACTTGGCGTCCTGGCGGATGGTGTAGACGATCGTCAATTCGTCAGGCTGCGTCCACGATTCGGCGATCCCGGGACCGAGCTTCCAGTCCGGCGAGTAGCGCACCAGCGTGTCGTGAAGCTGCGAGCTCACGAAGCAGGGGCTGTAGTCGCCCGCCTTCAGAGGATCGAGCGTGGTCGGCTCACCGAGGGTCAGGTCCCAGGTGATCTGGTCGACCGTGCCTGTGCCCGGCGGCGTCGTGCTCTGCAGCGTGACGCCGGGCGTCGTCGCGCCCGGAGAGGGCGACGTCGCTTTCGACCCGCACCCTGCGGTCGCCGCCGTTGCCAAGAAGAGAACGACGACGACCCCTGCGATAAGGAAAGCCCGCGACGTGCACTTGTTCGGGGCCGTCCGGCCCTTCACCCTTGCGCTCATGTCCCCAAACCCCCTTGTCGGCCTCGACACCTTTAGTAGAGGAGTCTTGGCAACGGTACCTAACACATCGAGGCAGTGCAACGAGCCGCACATGCGGCAGTAGGAAGCGGCGGCTAGACGATCGTCAACGTGCGTGGGAACACGGCCGGCAACTCGATCCCTTCGTCGGTCATGATCATGGTGTCAACGATGCCGCAACCTTCGTGCAGCACTCGGCCCTCTCGAGAAAGCCCATAGCGACGCCGATGTGGTGGCGCTTGCTCGCCTCCAGAATGCGGTCGACGTACTTGCCTTCACGCGGCTCGCTCTGCGACGCGAGAAGCTCCTCCCCCTTTAGGATTCCCGTGAGGTAGAGCTCGGGGAACAGGATGAGATCGGCTCCCTGGGCGGATGCTTGACGGATGGCCTCAGCAGCCCTCTCTGAGTTGCGCTCCTTGTCACCGTCGTTGCAGCGCAACTGCGCCAGCGCGATCCTCAGGACTTCGCCGGGTTGGTCCGTGCGCGAGTCGTCGTCGACTATCGCTTGCATCGTGAGCCCCCTTCTGGTGAGAGACGAGCGCGGGACCGTGACACTGCGAGGTTAGACCACCTTGGCGAGCGGGGCTATCCAGCAACTGGCTCGCCACCCACCAACGTAAGGTCGACGGGGATACCGGGAAGCTCATCCTCGCCGAGCGCGAAAGGATCCTCCCCGAGCACGATGAGATCGCCGAGCTTCCCGCGTCCGAGGATTCCTCGGTCATCCATATGACAAGCGTAGGCCGCGTCCCGGGTGAACATGCGTAACGCCGCAGACAGGTCGATGCGTTCCTCAGGGTAGATGAGATTACCGCTTCTCGTACGGTGGGCAAGAGCACAGCGAATGGAGTGCCAAGGGTTGATCGCCTCGGGCTGGGTGCCGGTGGCGTCCGAGTTGCCCGGAGGGCGAAAACCGAGGCGATGCAGGGTAGCCAGGGGTGTAGCCGCGCTCTCCGGGGCCTGGTCGCCGTAGCTCCACGTGAATTGGGGCGTGGTTACCGGGATGATTTCCGAGCTTCTCATGCGTTTCAGCAGGTCGGGCTGCGGTTCCAGGTCGCCGACGTGCTCGATGCGGTGACGATGATCCTTCCTGGGCGACTTGGCGAGGGCGCGTTCGAACGCAGTCAGGGCCATCTCCGCGCCGTTGCGCGTGGGAGCGGTGTGGATCCACACCTGGAGATTGGCCTCGTGGCTCTTGTGGACCACCTCATCTAGCTCTTCCTGCGTCCACTTGACGTCGCTGACCTCGTTGCCGCTAAGGTCGAATCCCGCGCCGTCCACGAAGAGCTTGATGCCCCCCAGGGACAGCCATTCGTCGCCGAAACCCGTTTCGAGCCCCACGCGGAGGAGTTCGTCGATGGATCCCAGCCGCGGCACGTGCAGCCACATGCCGACGCGCACTGGCAGAGCTCTTTCACGATGGAGAAGTTGGAAGGCGTGGATACCGTCGCGCGTGAAGGGTAGCTCGGCAACTGTGGTCACCCCTCGCGAGCTCCACAGCGCGCGGGCCAAGTCCCGGATCGCATCCGCCGTGGCTTCGCAACCGTACCGAGGTAAGGGCAGCCAGTCCCAGAGCTCGGTCGCTCTCCCGCTCTCTACGTCAACGACAGACCCTTTCGGCGGCTTTGCTCTTCCGTCGAGAAGGCCGGCCTCTCGCAAGGCCAACGTGTTCATGGTGACCGTGTGCAGTCCGGAGAAGACCACACAAGGGTGGCTCCCAACAGCGGCGTCCAGGTCGCCACGAAGGAGCGGCCGGTGTTCCTCGACGAACAGCTGCAGGGCGAAGTCTGCACGGCCCACGATCCACTGCCCGGGTGGGGTACGGCTGGCCGCGTCGGCGAGCACTCGACAGATTGCCAGAAGAGACGGGTAGGTCGATGACTGGAGTTGCAGCGCATAGGCAAGGTGCGTTGATGTCAGCTCCAAGTGGGCGTGGGCATCCACGAAGCCCGGAATTGTCACCCTCCCCGCAAGCTCGATGATGTCAGCGTCGGGGCTGGCGAGCTCTCTGACACCGGCGTCACTGCCGACGGCGACGATGCGACTCCCGCGGACCAGTAATGCCTCGGCCTCGGGCTGGTCGTCGTTCATCGTGAGCACCCGGCCACCCACGAGTAAGAGCTCCCTGTCGGCGATCGTCCCAGATCCCAAAGTACCCTCCCTTGCTGCACGCATTCGGCCGCCGACGAGCGATCGGGATCGACGCCGGCGACAGTCGAGCCGAGGCCGACGAAAACGTGCCCTCACTCTGATGCTACCATTGTGACCACGAGTTTCTTCGTGGCCGGCGGGTCATACGTGCGGGCAACGCCGGCGACGCGCGGTGTCTTCGATTCGGAGGTGGGGAGTGCATCTGATCGCCGACGCTCACTGGTCACTGCATCGCGCCTGGCAGATCCTCGAGAAGGAGCTGCTCACCCCGGCCCGCGAGCTGCCCACCGCCTCGCCCGAGATCCTCCCCCGTGTCACCATCGAGCGCGATGTGCCCGTGACCATGTCGGACGGGGTGCGGCTCTTCGCCGACGTCTACCTGCCCGACGGCCCGGGAGCGGCGGCGCCATTCCCCGCGGTCCTCATCCGCATGCCCTACGGCAAGCAGGAGGCCTACTGCTACATGCCCTCGCACGGCAAATACTGGGCGCGGCGGGGCTACGCCTGCGTCATCCAGGACGTGCGCGGCCGCTGGGGTTCGGAGGGCGTCTACGAGCCCTTCGTCAACGAGGCCAAGGACGGCTACGAGACCCTCGACTGGGTGGCCGCACAGCCCTGGTGCAACGGTAAGATAGGCATGACGGGCGAGTCCTACTACGGCTACACGCAGTGGGCCGTCGCCCCTTTGGGGCACCCTAACCTCGTCTGCATCGCGCCCGGCGACACGGCCGCCGACATCTACGCCTCCTGGGTCTTCAACAACAACGCCTTCTGTCTGCAGACGATGGGCGGCTGGGCTTACGTGATCAACGGCTCGCAAGACGTCAACCAGTTCCGCTTCGACCCCTGGCGCCTGCCGCTGGCCGACATCCCCGCCGCGGCCGGCGGCGAGAGCAAAGCCTACTCGGAGTGGATGGCGCACCCCGCGCGCGACGCCTACTGGGACCGGATCAACGTCTGCCAGCGCTACGAGGACGTGAAGATCCCGGTCATGCACTGGGGCGGGTGGTACGACGTCTTCTTGAACGGCACCATCGACGGCTGGCGGGGCGTGCGCGAGGCGAGCCCGGAGGCGCGCGGGTACCAGTGGCTGGTGATCGGCGCCACCGACCACGAGCTCTCGCCCGAGTTCACGGGCAAGATCGGCGCCGTGCCGATCGCTGGTCACGGCTACGCCCACGATCGCGTCAAGGAGTTCATGGACCACTGGCTCAGGGGAGAGGACAACGCCCTGACGCGTGGCGGCCGGGTGCGCTACTTCACCATCGGCCGCGACGAGTGGCGGACGGCCGACGAGTGGCCGTTGCCCGAGACCGAGTTCAGGCGCTACTACCTGCACGGAGGCGGGCGCGCCGACACGCGCGTGAGTGACGGTGTGCTGAGCACCGAGGCGCCGCTCGACGAGCCGGCCGATCGCTTCGTCTACGACCCGCGCGACCCGGTGCGCTACTGGCTGGGCAAGGACCTCTGGGAGCTCGCCAGGCACCTGGGCGATCGGCGGCCGGTCGAGCGGCGCCCGGACGTACTCGTCTACACGAGCGAGCCCGCTCGCGGCCGACCTGGAGGTGACCGGGCCCCTTTCGGTGACCCTCCAGGCCGCCACCTCGGCACGCGACACCGACTTCACGGCGGCGCTCGTCGACGTCTTCCCCGACGGCTACGCGCACCTCGTGCGCGAGGGCATCGTGCGGGCGCGCTTTCGTGAGTCAGATGCACGCGAGAGCCCGGTCGAGCCGGATGCGGTGTACGGCTACGAGATCGACCTCTGGGCGACGAGCTACGTCTTTGCCGCCGGACACCGCATCCGGCTCGAGATCTCGAGCAGCAACTTCGACCGCTACGATCGCAACCTCAACTCGGGGCGCTTCGCGCACGACGACGAGATCGTCTGGGCGCGCCAGGTCATTCACCACTCACAGCAGTATCCGAGCTACCTCACGCTGCCGGTCATCCAGGGGCCGTGACAGTCGTGCGACGGGGCCGCGGCGGTCCACGAAGCACCTCGTTTCGGATCCGTCGTTTCGTCGGGTATCCTTGTCAGCGTGGAGGGTGCGCCTGACAAGTGGGGCGTGCGACCGATGCCGGAGCGTGGATGTCCGGCTGGGGAGGTCGTCGCCGGGGCCTCCCTCGATCGACGGGCGACCTACCGTTCCGCCGCAGTCGTGCGTCTTCGGCGGGGCCGTTCTCCCGTCCTCGCCTGGCAGGGCTCGCCCGCCCCGCGCGCGTACGCGCGTCGGCTCATGCTCCCGGCGGCTGCCGTCGGCCTCGTGGCTCTGGCGATCGGCGTCACCCTTCTGTGGCTGTCGTTCCGTGGCGGCGCCATGTTCGTCTATCCGCTCGTCGGCGTGCTCGCGACTGCGCTCGGCGTGTACGGCCTGCTGGTGCGTCCCGTGCTCGTCGTTCGCGCCTGCCGCCGCGTCCGCTATCGCATCGACCAGCGGGGCGTCGAGGTGCTGTGGTCACCCGAGCGCAGGATCCTGATACCTCCCGACCGTGTGCCGCCGTTCAGTGTGCTGCCCACCGGCCGCTCTCCGGCTGCGGGCGACAAGACAGTCGCGGGCGACAAGAGCGCGGCGGGCGACAAGACCGCGGCGGGCGACTCTGCGAACGACCCGACGGCCGATCCGGCGGGTGATCACACGTCAAAGGCCCTCACCGACGTGCTCTTCGCCGGCCGCCCGCCATGGGTCAGCCCCTGGGGCGCCTGGCGCATCGTCGACGATACGTGGGGCCTCGTCGGCCTCGTGCGTCCCGACGAGGCCATCGCCGCCCTCGAGCAGCTCCGGGCGGCGAGCCCGACGCCGACGGCCTGGGCCGTCGGCGTCGCGACGCCACCCTTCGACCACGTCTTTGTGCCTTGGCTCACGCATCTCCTTCGTCGTCTTCTGCCCTGGCGCGAGAGGTGAGCGCACCTCCTACGCCCGCCGGGTGTCGTCGGCGACAAGCGGCGGCGCGTCCAGCGGGCAGCTGAAGCCGGCAAGCTTCCTCAAGACACAGACGCTCTCCATGGTCGCAAAGGCCGCCACACCGCCGGCCGCACACAAGGCGGCGGCGAGCCACATGGCGTGCTTGTACCCGGTGGCGAACGTCGTCGGCTCCAGATAGGCGGCGCCGGTCAGCCCCACGGCTACCGGCAGTGCCGCTACCGCGATGACTCCCGCCGCGCGCGCGGCGGTGTTATTGATCGCCGACGCCAGCCCGGCGTGTTCCCCGGGAGCCGCGGCGAGCACGGCGGCGGTCAGCGGTGAAACGGTCAGGGCCAGGCCCAATGAGAAGACCGTCACCGCCGGCAGGAACGCCGTCACATAGCCGCTGCCGTCCTGGATCAGGGAGAGCAGGATGAGCCCGGCCGCGGCCAGGAGCGGGCCGGCCGTCATGGGCAGGCGTGGGCCGACGCGCTGCGAGAGGCGTCCGGCCCAGGGCGAGAGCACCAGCATGACGGCCGTGATCGGCAGCAGCGCGATACCGGCCTCGAGTGGCGAGTAGCCGAGAACCTGCTGAAGCTGGAGCGGGATGAGGAAGAGGGTCCCGTACACGGCGGCGTAGATGAGCAGGGTCGCGGCGTTGGCGCCGGCGAACTGCCGCGAGCGGAAGATCGACAGCGGCAGCATGGGGTGCTGCAGGCGCGACTCGAGGGTTAGGAAGCCCAACAGTGCGGCGGCGGCGGTCACGAACGCGGCGACGACGAGGGTCGAAGACCACCCCTAGCCGGCCCCTCGATGACGCCGAAGACCAGAGAACCCAACCCGATCGCCGCGAGCGCCGCTCCCCAGGTGTCGAGACGTCCTGCCGCAGAGTCATCCCGCGTCTCGGGCACGTGTCGCAGCGAGATCCACACCACAGCCAGCACGAGCGGCAGGTTGATGAGGAAGATGAGGCGCCACGACACGGCTTGGATGAAGTAGCCGCCCACGAACGGGCCCAGCGCCGTCGCGACACCCGCGAGCCCCGACCAGAGGCCGATCGCCGGCGCGCGATCCTCGCGACGGAACGTCGCCTGCAGGATCGCCAGGCTGCCCGGCACCAGGAGGGCGGCTCCGACTCCCTGTAGGGCTCGCGCCGCGATCAAGATCCAGATCGACGGTGCGAGCCCGCAGAGCAGCGAGGCCGCGGCGAACCACACGACGCCGATGACGAATATGCGGCGACGACCGTGCCGGTCGCCGAGCGAGCCGCCGACGAGCAAGAACGCCGAGAGGGTCAAGGCGTAGGCGGTGATCGTCCACTGCAGGGCCGCCATCCCCGCCCCAAACTCGCGGCCGATGGCGGGCAGGGCGACGTTCACCACCGTCCCGTCGATCATGACGATGCCCGAGCCAAGGACCGTGGCGACGACGACCCAGCGCCCGGCCGCGCTCTTGAGACTCAATCGCAGTCGATGCCTCGCCCGTCGCGGTCCCGGCCATCGCTACTTCGCCGTCCGCTGCCGGCGACCTGGTGGGCACCGGTTCGCTTGCCACCCGCCTACCTCCCAGATCCTGGTGCTCGGGCGTCTCGGGACGCCGCGCGGCTACCGCCTGCGGCTCCCGCCGCCCAAGGACTGCTATGCCCGCAGACAGGCGCGGGTGACCGTTGGCGGACGGCGCGTGACCCCAGACGTCTCTGCGGCCTCGGGAATCATCGGTGGTCGTATGGCGCCGCGCGTGGTAAATAGCCTCCATGGACCGGCTTCGCTTTGGCACGTACCTGGCGCCTAACATACTGCCGGTGTACCGGGCGGTCGCCGAAGAGGTTGGGCGACGGCTGGGGATCGCCACAGAGCTCGTGGTAGAGACCGACTACGAAAGCTGCGCCCGAGACGAGAATGAAGTCTGCTTCGTGTGCAGCCTGCCCTACGTGGAGTTCGAGCGTCGCGGCATCTCTCCGGCCGTTCCGATCGCTGCGCCGGTCCTCATGGGCGACCGCTACGGCGACAGACCGATCTACTTCTCGGACGTCATCGTCCACCGTGACAGCCCCTTGCAGCGGTTCCTGGACTTGCGCGGTCGGTCCTGGGCCTACAACGAGCCGCTGTCGCACTCGGGCTACGGAGTCGTGCGCTATCACCTGGTGGAGCTGGGGGAGACGCGCGGGTTCTTCGGCGAAGTCGTCGACGCCGGCTTTCATGAGGAGTCGGTACGAATGGTCGCCGACCGCAGGGTCGATGCCTCCGCCATCGACTCTCAGGTGCTGGAGGTGGCCATGCGCGACGATGCGTCTCTGGTCGAGTCGCTGCGCGTCATCGACACTCTTGGTCCGTCCACGATCCAGCCCGTCGCTGCGTCGAAGCGACTGCCACTCGAACTGCGTGACCGCATCCAGAGGATCCTGATCTCCCTGCATGAGGATAGCGATGTGCGGCAGCGCCTCGCCTGGGGGCTTGTGAAGCGGTTCGTGCCGGTGGGTCCCTCGTCCTATGACGATATTCGCATGATGCTGCAGGCCTGCGAGGCCGCCGGGTTCATGCGCATCCGCTGACTGTCTGGCGCCGCCCCGCCCGGGGTACACAACTCCTCAGTGGGCCACGTACTACGACCCTGGGGAGGCGTGAAGTGAAAGCGGCGCGGCTGCATTCTTACGGCGACGATTGGCTCTACCTCGACGAGGTGCCCGACCCCCAGATCGCCGGTCCTCACGACGTGATCGTCCGCATCGGCGGAGCCGGCGTCTGCCGCACCGACCTGCACGTTATGGAGGGCATCTGGCGAGGCATCCAGGACCCGCGACTGCCCTACACGCTCGGGCACGAGAACGCGGGGTGGGTCGAGGAGGTAGGCTCGTCGGTCACCACGCTGCGGCCGGGCGACGCCGTCATCGTGCACCCGCTGATGACCGACGGGGTCTGCCCCGCCTGCCGCAGAGGCGAGGACATGCACTGTGAGCACGGCAAGTTCCCGGGCCTCAACGTCGATGGCGGCTTTGCGCACTACCTCAAGACCGTCGAGCGCTCGACCCTCAAGCTCGAGGAGGGTCTCGCGCCCAAAGATGTCGCCGCCTACGCCGACGCCGGCTTGACCGCCTACCGCGCGGTGAAGAAGGCGACGGGCGTGCTGCCGCCGGGGGCCCGTTGCGCCGTCATCGGCATCGGCGGCCTCGGACACATCGGAGTCCAGTGCCTGAGGGCCATGAGCGGCGCCGAGATCATCGCCGTCGACGTCTCCGATGAGGCCCTGCAGCTGGCCAAGCGCATGGGCGCCGACAGCGTGGTGAAGGCCGGCGAGGACGCCGTCGCTCACGTTCGCGAGCTCACCGGCGGAAGGGGAGTAGAGGCCGTGCTCGACTTCGTGGGCGAGCTGGGCACGACGGCGCAGGGCCCGGCGATGCTCGCGGTGGGCGGGACGTACTTCGTCATCGGCTACGGCGGCCGCGTCGAGCTCCCTGCCATCGAGATCATCTCGCGCGAGATCAGCGTGGTCGGCAGCCTCGTGGGCAGCTTCACAGAGCTAGCCGAGCTCATGGCCCTGGCCGCTCGCGGCAAGGTCAAGCTCGAGACACGGGACTACAGCCTCGACGACGTCAATGAGGCGCTGGCCGACCTGCGGGACGGCCGCCTTCATGGCCGCGCCGTGCTTGTGCCGGCGTGAGCACGGCGCGAAGCAAGGCTCAAACGACCAACCTACGCATCGAAGGAGGAGTGACATGAGCAACCAGCGCACCCCGGAGGAAGTGTTCGCGCACCACGGCCAAGTCTTGGGGGCCGGCGACATCGAGGGCATCGTCAGCGACTACTCCGACGACGCCATCTTCATCAGCCCCGATGGTATCTTGCGCGGCAAGGAGGGTGTCCGGCAGGCGTTCGTGAAGCTCGTCGGCGACGTGCCCAACGCGCAGTGGAAGCTCGACACCAAGTTCGTCGACGACATCTTGTTCCTCGAGTGGTCGGCGGAGTCGGCACACACGCGCGTAGAGGACGGCATCGACACGTTCGTCTTTCGCGACGGCCTGATCCGGGTGCAGACCGTGCGCTACACGCTGCAGCGCAAGGACTGAAGCGCGCAGTTCGGGCGGCACGAGGCGGCCCTGGTCTTCGCGATCTCCTACGAGCAGGCGACCTGGTTCCTCGTCGTCGTCGCGTGGGCGGCCTGGATCTTTCTGGGCAGCGGTCGCCGGCGCCCCGAGGTCGGCGACAAGCATGAGGACCAGGGGACGCTGGCGTGGGCCTGGGCTGTAACGGGCGGTTCGCTCGTGCTGGCCATCGCGGTCGCGCTCGTGGTGCCGTGGGCCGGCCTGCCCGGCGAACCGTGGGTCGCAAGGCTCCTCGGCTCGCTTGTGGCGCTCTCGGGGGTAGCCCTGCGCGAGTGGGCGATCCTGACGCTCGGCCGCCTCTTCACGCAGAGCGTCATGATCCGTGAGCAGCACGTGGTCGTCGCCACGGGGCCCTACCGCTGGCTCCGCCATCCGTCCTATACCGGGACGCTCCTCACGCTCGTCGGTCTGATGCTTACGCTGGACAACTGGCTGAGCGTCATCGTGGTGATAGTGGGGTTCCTCGTCGGCCACATCCCGCGCATACGGTTGGAGGAGCGGGTCCTGGAGGAGAACCTCGGCGAGTCCTACAGGGAGTTCGAGCGAGGGCGCAAGCGACTCGTGCCGGGGGTCTGGTAGTCCGCGTTCGGCGTGCGGCCACTGCGGCCTTGGCGCGTAGCTCGCACGCCTCGTCGCCGAGTCTACGTCCGCCGACGACAAGGACGAACCTTCGCGCCAAGCGGGAAGAACCTCGTCGTGATGGATGAGCTGCTCCTCCTCGAGCGTCTCTCGGACAGGGACCTGACCGTGCTCGCGCAGGCGGGCGGCGAGCGCGGCGGCGACGCCGCCGCGCTCGCCGCCCGCCTGCGCCTCCAGCCGGAACGCATCGACGACCTTCTCGGGCGGCCGGAGGTCTTCGCAGCCCTCTTCGGCTCGACTCAGCAGGATCCGCTGCTGGTCGTCGCTCCCTTCCTTGCCATCTCGGTGCTGCTGGCGCGCACGGCCTCCGTCCTTGAGGAGGTCGCCTACGTGCCGGAATGGGTCGGCAGCCGGCAGCGCGTGCCCGTCTTCGAGGTCGAGCCGCTGCGAGAGTTCCTGGCCGGTCCGCTGCGGCGTATCTTCCTGGCCGACCTGCTTGCCTCCTACACGCACGTCGCGAGCGGGGCGCTCTGGGTGAAGAGCCGCCGTGGCTGGCGGCACCGCCGCTTCAGCGAGCTCGACCCGGCGCAGTTCGCGACGCTCATCCTGTCGGTGCCGCCCGAGGAGCGGCTGGCGCTCTACCGGCGTCTCGGCGACTTGGCTCTGTTCCTGACCGGCGTGTTTCCCGACTACGTCGAGAAGAGGACGATGACCCCGATCGCCGTCGAGCGGCTGCGTCGTGCGGTCGCCGGCGACAGGTGGGTGAGCGATGGCGGCCGAGGGGACAAGAGGGCGGCCGGCAGCCGAGGGGTTCAGACGGCGGCCGGCGTACTGCCTGCGGATCTGCCGGCGGACGACTCAGACGACTGGCCGGGCGAAGGCTGGGGCCGTGAGACGAGCCGCGGCGTGCCGGGCAATGTGGGCTTGCTCGAGTGGATCGGCCGGCGCTCGTACTGGCTGGCTTGGCAGGGAGTCGAGTATCGCCAGCTCGGCCTCGCGCCAGCCCTCGGCGACGTCGCCCGGCGCTTCAGGCACGCGCGCATGATCCTCAACTTCATGACCGAGCGCTACCTGTTCGAGCACCGTCAGCGCTGGTTCCCGCTGGGGTCGTAGTAGGAGCGCGCAGTCCCGCGCGACGGCGGCCGCGAGCGACGCCCGCGGGCTCATCCGACCTCCCGCATCATGTGCTCCATCGACTCCACCTTGGCGCGCAGCTCGGCGAGGTCGGCCTTCATGGCTGACTGGACCTCACGCGTCTCCTTGGCCAGGCCCTCGTAGTCGGATACGAGCTTGCGGTACTGCTCCGTGCTTGTGCCCTTGGCCTTCTCGGCGTCGACGCCGGCTCTGCTCGCGACGAGGGTCGAGATCAGCGCGACGACGCCGATGACGATGATCGCGAGGATCAATGCTTCTGGCCATCCGATGTTCATCTCTTCACCTTTCCGTCCGGTTGGTTCCCGTCGCTGAGTGTGGACACGGCCTCGATGACCCGTGCTGGTGTGAGGCGCTCGTCGAAGTCGGTCACCTCGTAGAAACGCAGCGCCTTGCCTTCGGCCGACACCTCGTGGCGTCCGACAATGAGTCCCGCCTTCTCCAGAATCTGGAGGTGCATGTGGAGCAGCGGCCGGCTGATGCCCAGCTCGCGTGCCAGTTCGCTCACGTACGCTTGGCGCTGGCTCAGCGCCGCGAGGATACGCAGGCGATGGGGGTTGCCCAGGGCGCCGAGCATCGTCAAGAGCTGATCGCCTGTGCGGTCTTCAGTCATGCTGCTCCTTCATATGTCAGAAATACATTACACATGAAGGAGAGGGCTGTCAACAAGAAGATACGGGAGTGGTGGCACGCAGTGCGTTGGCTGGTGGGAGATGCAGTGGGGTCGTGCGCCAGCGACGCGTTCACCTGAGGGCACTGTGGGTCCTGCCCCGGGGCGTCGACCGCGCGATATGATGACTGGCGCGTGGGCCTATAGCTCAGATGGTTAGAGCAGCCGACTCATAATCGGCCGGTCGCAGGTTCGAGTCCTGCTGGGCCCACCACGTTGTCAGATTGACAACGTTTCTCCCTGCAAACCGCTAGCTTCTGGCTACCCGGTCGCCGACCTCCCGCCGAGCGCCGCCCGATCAGTCGTCAATTGGCTCAAGAGCCAGCTGCTCAATCCTGTCCTTCATGGCTTTGACCACTTCGGGGGAGTGCCCCTGCCAATCCGTGCACTCGCCCGTGACCCGCAGCGGCTCCCGGGAGCGGTATGACTTCGTCGGATTACCCGGATATTTCTTGTCCGTCAGATTGGGGTCATCCATAATCGGGCCGGTCGGTTCCACCATGTAGATTCTGCCGGGACCTTCGCCGAGTGCCAGCTCCGCCCCCCAGGCGGCTGCATCCAGGGTGCCGGTCAGGTAGACGTAGGTTGTCATCCTATCCCGTTTACCGAAGTTAGGGGGATGGCCGGGCTCGATCAGGTCTCCTGGCTTCAGGTCAGCCCGTGTGCCATGGTAGAACCGCTGCGAACTCAGGTCGTCGATGGCTGCCATCGGCTCGCTCCTCATACTGTTCGGCTGCGCTGCCGCGCGCCGGGGCAGGTCCGCCGGCGTCGACAACACACGCATTTCGAGACTCCTGTTTCCGTACCTTCCGGCTTGCGGCCGTTGATTATGCGGCACGACCCGGGACTTGCCGCAAGCCCCCACCTGCGCTGTATATTGAAAGTGGAAAGGAGGGGGGTACCGTCCTTTCCCTCTTCGCGGCACGAGAGGTTCTTCACCCTCTTCAGCAAGGCCGGCTCGATTGTCGTCGAGAGCGCCAGCATTCTCATCGAGTTCGTCGCAGCGCTGCACGGAGCTCTCCAACCGCATGCACGACACCGAGCACGCCGACGACGCGGGTTCGAGAGTTGTCCACAGAGTGCACCTGAGGAGATCGGCGACCGTGCCGCCTGTGGCTAATGCCGGGCCTCACGCCGAGAGATCAGTATCCACCAGGCGCTGCAGTTCAATCCGAAAGTTCGAGAGCTGTCTGGTTAGATCCACCAAGCATTAGCACGATAGTAGGGTCATTCAGACCTTGGTCTTGAGCCTGTCACCCCTGTTGGGCGGCAGGCTCTTTTCGTTGAGTTCGAGCTGTCAGGGAAGGCACCCAAACAGGACTCGAACTCACCGACTGACGCCGTCTTGTCTACCTGACGGGTTCGGACTTCGGCGGTCGCCCTCTTCGTGGCAACTCGCCGACGTTCTGTGGCAGACGGCCTGCACGGAAGAGGGCGCTGCGCAAGAGGAGTTCGATGTGTGCGTTGGTGCTGCGTAGCTCATCGGACGCCCAGCGAGCCAAAGCATCGTGAACGGCCGGGTCCACGCGGATGAGCAGACTCTTTCTCTCAGGCATTGACTTGAGCCTCACAGGAGGTCAGGGCTGACTCGCTCAGATCGGCAACCTCGATTTGTTTGTCTACAAGACGCAACTGTAATAAACTGATATCAGATTATAGGCCCAAGACCGTGCCCAGTCTAGGGACCAAGGAAGAGCAGTGAACCAACGAGCGTCGGTGAAGAAATCAGCGAGAGCGAGCCAAGCAAAGGCCGGCGCAGAGGCCGTCCAGGCTCTTGTTGTTGAGCATCTTCGCAAGACGTACGAGGGGACGGTCGCGGTCGATGACGTCTCGTTTACAGTCGCCGAGGGCGAGATCTTCGGCATCATCGGTCCCAACGGCGCCGGCAAGACGACGACGGTCGAGTGCGCCATCGGTCTGCGGACGCCCGACTCCGGAACCATCCGCGTCATGGCATTCGATCCTCACGTCGACCGTGCCCAGGTGCACGCGATCGTGGGAGCGCAACTGCAGACGAGTGCACTCCAACCCAGGCTGAGGGTCGGTGAGATCCTCGATCTCTACCGCTCCTTCTACCGAGATCCAGCCGATGTGGGCGAGCTGCTCGATGCGCTCGGGCTTCGTGAGAAGCGGAGCGCCTACTACAAGTCGCTGTCCGGCGGGCAAAAGCAGCGGCTCTCACTGGCCCTGGCGCTGGTCGGCCAGCCCAAGATCGCGATCCTTGACGAGATGACGACGGGCCTCGATCCACAAGCCCGGCGCGATACATGGGAGTTGATCGAGGGGGTTCGCGATCGGGGCGTCACTGTCGTCCTGGTCACGCACTACATGGACGAGGCGGAGCGGCTCTGCGACCGCGTGGCACTCATCGACCAAGGACGCGTCGTGGCCATCGACAGTCCGGCGGCGTTGGCCGAGCAGGCTGGCGGTGGCAAGCGTGTGCGCTTCGTGCCATCGCAGCCTTTTGACGACCGTCTGCTGACCGCTCTCCCTGAAGTGACGAGCCTCGAACGACAGGGCCGCCACGTGCTTGTGAATGGCACGGGCGATCTGGTCAACACCGTGATCCTCACGCTGGCGACCGCCGGGGTGACGGCGAATGAAGTCGAGGTAGAGTCCGGGACGCTGGAGGACGCCTTCGTCAAGCTCACGGGTCGCCACCTCCATGAGGGAGACGAGGTGGCGGCGGGATGAATGCCTCCGGGGAAGGGCTTCCCGCCTCGCCGCCGCGGGCCGCGTTCGGAAGGCTCGTTGCTTGTGAAGCCAGGCTGGCGTGGAGGGAGCCGATCGGGCTGGTCTTCGGTCTTGCCATTCCCGTGGTGTTGCTCGTGATCTTCGGCGCCGTGCCGAGTTCCCACGAGCAGCAAGCACAACTCGGCGGCCTCACCGTCATCGCGGTCTACGTCCCGATTCTGATTGCGTTCTGCATCGGGATGCTCGCGCTCTTCAGCCTCCCGCGTGCCTTGGTCACCTACCGCGAGTTGGGCATCCTGCGGCGTCTCTCGACGACGCCGCTGCCACCGAGCTGGGTGCTCGCCGCGCAGCTGGCCATCAACTTCGTGCTCGCCGTGTGGGCGCTTATCATCCTGGTTGTGGTGGGCGTCGCTGCCTTCGGGGCCGCTGCTCCTAAAAGTCCAGCAGGATTTGCCTTGGCCTTCCTGCTATCGGTCGCCGCGCTGTTTGCCATGGGCTTGTGGGTCGCGGCGGTGGCCCGCAGCGCCACTGCTGCGAACGCAATGGGAGCCGCACTGTTCTTCCCCCTGGTTTTTTTCGCCGGTCTGTGGTATCCGCAGGAGTTCATGCCGGCGGCTTTGCGCCACCTCGGTCAGCTGACGCCGCTCGGCGCGTCGGTGCAGGCCCTGCAGAGCGCAAGCCAGGGCAACTTTCCTCCGACCGGATCGCTGTTGGTCCTGGCCGCCTACGGCGTCGTTTTCGCTCTGCTGGCGGTGAGGTCGTTCCGGTGGGAGTGACAATGGGGGGCAGATACCGCGTCGCCGCGGCATTCTGGATGCTCTCGGACACCCACAGGCTCTGGCTCCTGTTCTGGATGGGGACCGCCAACACCACCACGCTCGTGTGTGATCGGGCCGAAACATGAAACATCCCGCCGACAAACCGGGCCGCAAGCTGTTTCTGCTGCGCATCGATTGCGAGCTGTGGAATCAGGTCGAGACGCGTGCCGCGGATGATCTCCGGTCGATCAACGCGGAAGTGGAGTGGCTGCTGCGCGAGGCGCTTCGCGGCCATGATGACAGTGGCATGATGCCGAGTCGGCCCGAGCCCAGAGACGCAGAGGAGCACGAGACGCGCTGAGGACCGAGATGCAATTCAGTGTCGGCTTGTAGGCCGGAGGCGACGACGGGTGCCGCGATCCCCACATGTCAAACGAGCCTTCCCCCGAGTATCATTCGGCGCGCAATCCACTTGCTACAACGTCATTGGCCTAGTAGGCGCTGGACTTCGAGGCGTAAGTTCGAGAGCTGTCTGGTTAGGTCCACCAGCGTTGACAGTTCGCCAACGTTTTCCCTGCAAATCTTAAGCTTCTGTTGTCCGGTCGCTCACCGTAGATCCGTATCCGGCTGCTCCCCCAAACCCGGGTCTCGGTTGAAGCACCCGTTCCTGGGCAATGAGACGGGGGGCCGGGAAGGACGACGGAGCTAGCCAGATTGCCGATGACCTATACGGTCCAGGGTCAGGCGTCAAATGGTTTAGCGTCGATGATCCGGAGAACAACCATTGGATGATTGTGCAGGAAACAAGAAGGGACGGCCATGAATCCTAGTGAAGAAATTGACAATTTGATCGCGCAGAATCAGGACTGGCGCGGTGCCACGCTAGCGAAGCTCCGCAAGACCATCCTTGAGGTTGATCCCGAGATCATTGAGGAGTGGAAATGGATGGGGTCACCAGTCTGGTCACTCAACGGGATTATCTGTGTTGGGAATATTTTCAAGAATAAGGTGCAGCTCGTCTTCATGGACGGTGCGGCACTCAGTGATCCTGACAAACTCTTCAATGCCGGACTTGAAGGCAACAAAAGGCGAGCTATTGACGTCTATGAAGGGGATCACATAGAAGAAGGTTCGCTAAAGACTCTTGTTCGTGCTGCCATAAGCTACAACCAGGCAAAAGGCAAGAAGTAGGTCTGTCGATGGGGAAGATGCGGGCGGACCTTCCGTGAACGGCGGCGCACGTATCCGTGCTCGTCATCTGAGCCTGCGTGCGTTGCCCGGGTAGTCGTAGGTAAGCCCGTCTCGGTCGAAGAGGATTTCGGCGCGAAAGTCGTCATCGAGCAGCCAATGGCTCGCGCGGGCGCCGGTAGCCGACTGACGGACTCTTCCCGCCGGTTTGGCCTCTCAATCATCGGAGTGAGGCTCCGACGCTTGTGCTACACTATTAGTATCAACCAGACTCTGAACTTCAAGGCGTAAGTTCGAGAGCTGCCTGGTTAGGTCCACCACCGTTGTCAATTCGACACGCCACGCAGCGACTCGTGGTTCTTGCGCACGAGTCGCTCAAGCCGTACCTCAAGTAGCGGCGCTCGCTGGCGACTCCGGTGCCGGTGAGCCGCCCGATCGCGGCCTTGCGTGCGCTTCCACCACTTGTCCTCGCAGCCGAGAGGAGTAGGCTCAACCTGCGTGCGACACCCTCGCCATGGCTCCGCTGGCGGTCTGAGCGCGTGCGAGCCGGGGGCAGGACCACCGTGACCCGGGCGCCGGCCGGCCCGGCGAGGAGGCAGCGGATGACGGCTGCGGTGAGACAGCCGAGCACGACTTTCAGGGTCTTCGTCAGCTCGACCTTCGAGGACTTCCGGGCCGAGCGGAACGCGCTCCAACGGTACGTCTTTCCGCGGCTGGCGGAGCTGTGCGCGACCCGGGACGCGCGGTTCCAGGCGATCGACCTGCGCTGGGGCGTCGGCGAGGAGGCAAGCCTCGACCAGCGCGCCATCCCCATCTGCCTTACCGAGATCGAGCGCTGCCAGCGGGTCACGCCGCGGCCCAACTTCATCGTGCTCATGGGCGACCGCTACGGCTGGCGCCCGCTGCCCGCCCGCATCGACGCTGCGGAGTTCGAGCTGCTGCTCGCGACGATCCCGGAGGAGGATGCCGCGGTCCTGGCCTGGTCGCAAGGGCAGGCGGCGGGAGCCGAAGGCTGGTACCGCCGCGACGACAATGCGGTGCCTCCCGAGTACGTGCTACGGCCGCGCAGGTTAGTCGTGCCCGAGGGCGCGAGCGAGGAGGAACGTGAGGACGCCGCGGAGGCCGAGCGCCGGGAGTGGACGACGGTCGAGGCGCGGCTGCGGGCGATCCTTCTCCGCGCGGTGGATGCGCTCGGCTGGGCCGAGGCCGAGCCAGCGCGGCGTAAGTACGTGGCCTCGGCGACCGAGCAGGAGATCGTGCTCGGCGCCCTCGAGGCCGACGGCGCCGCCGAGCACGTCTTCGCTTTCTTCCGCACCATCGACGGCCTGCCCGCGGGCGAGTCCGCCAAGAGGTTCTGCGACCTGACGGCGTCGCCGAAGGGACTCGTCCCCGACGCGGACGCGCGGGCCAGGCTCACATCGCTCAGTGCGGAGTTGCGGGACGTGCTCGGCAGCCACGCGCTGGACTCCTACCGGGCGAGGTGGACGGGCGAAGGGATCACCACCGATCACCTGGGGACGCTGCCCGAGGATCTGAGCGACTGCTTGGGCCTGCTCGACGAGCCGGATGCGCCGCATACCCTCTGCGCCGATGTCTGGCGCAGCATCGCCGGCGTGATCAAGAGCGAGCTCGACCGGCCGGAGGCTGACGAGGCCATCGACCGGGAGATCGCGCGCCACGCGAGGTTCGGCGAGGCGCGGTGTCGGGACTTCGTCGGCCGGGAGGAGGTCCGCACGGAGATCGCCGCCTACCTGGCGGGGACCGAGGCTCATCCGCTCGTGCTGGTGGGCGAGGGCGGCTCGGGCAAGTCGGCGCTCATGGCCAAAGCGGTGCAAGAGGCCGTGAGCGCACATCCGGGCGCCGTCGTCGCTGCGCGCTTCATCGGCGCCACACCCGCCGCCTCCGACGGGCGCTCGCTGCTCGACGCCGTCTGCCGCCAGCTGGCACGGGCCACCGGCGGCGACGAGGCGACGCTCCCGGCCGGGCTGTCGGACCTTTCGGTCGAGCTCGCCCGGCACCTCGCTCGCGCCACGGCGGAGCTGCCGGTCTTCGTGTTCCTCGACGCGCTGGACCAGCTCGGCGCCACCGACCCGGCTCGTGGCCTCGCTTGGCTGCCCGCGAGCCTGCCCGACCACGCCCGGCTGGTGGTCTCCACCGTGCCGGGCGCCTGCGAGACCGCTCTGCGGGCCAGGCGCCCGGAGCCGCGGTTCCTCAGCCTCGACAGGATGTCGCGCCGGGAAGGCGAGACGGTGCTTGAGATCTGGCTCGACAAGGAGGGCCGCACGCTGCAGGAAGGGCAGCGGGCGGCGGTGCTCGATGCGTTCGAGCCCGAAGGCCGCCCGCTCTATCTCAGGCTGGCCTTCGAGGAGGCGCGGCTGTGGCGCTCGTTCAGCGCGCCGGCCGAGACGAGGCTGCAACCCGGCATTCCCGGACTCATTCGAGGCAACCTGCTGGCCCGTCTGGAGGCGCCCGAGAACCACGGCCGGCAGCTAGTGGCGCGTGCGCTCGCCGCCCTCGCCGCCTCGCGCCACGGCCTGGCGGAGGACGAGCTCGTGGCGCTGCTGTCGGCGGACGCCGACGTGATCGCCGACTTCCGCCGCCGCTCGCCGCGCTCGCCCGCCGTCGGGCAACTGCCGGTGGTGGTGTGGTCGCGCCTCTACTTCGACCTTGAACCGTACCTGTCCGAGCACGCCACCGACGGAGCCACGCTGCTGGCTTTCTACCACCGCGCCCTCGCCGAGGCGGCCCGGGAGGAGTACCTAGCGGATGAGCCCGAGCGGCGCGTCGTCAACTCGGGCCTCGCCCGCTACTTCCGCGGGGTGGCCGACCCGAACGGAGACGGCGACTGGCAGCCGCGCGCCCGGGCGCTGGCGGAGCTGCCGTTCCACCTGGCGGAGAGCGCGGCGGCCGGCGAGCGAGGCGCGGCGGAGGAGCTTGAGGCGCTCCTCACACAACTCGGGTACCTGGCCGCCCGGGTCGCCACCGGCAAGGCCTACGAGCTGGTCGCCGCATACGAGCTCACCGAGCCGCTGGGCCCGGCGCTCATCGAGTGGCGGGGCTTCCTGGAGAAGCACGCCCAGCGCCTGTACCAGCATCCGGCCATGCTCGTCGGGCTGGTGAACCACGAAGGCTTCGCCGCCGCCCGGGCGCAGGTGGACGACGTGCCGCACCCAGGCGTCTGGCTCCGCACGTCGCCGGAGTCCCTGCCGGGGCCCGAGCCCGGGCTCGGGCCCGAAGGCGGCGACGCGGAGGCGGTGGCCGCGGGCGGGATCGAGGTCGCCGCCAGCCTGTCCTTCTCCTCGCCGCGCGTGCTGGCGGTCGCGCCCGACCGGGAGGCGGGGTTCGTCCTCGATGGCCTCGGCATCCTGCGTGTGCTCGACTTGCGCGCCATGCGGGAGACGGAGACGACACTGCCGATCAGGCGCGAGCCGCTGCTCACGCTCGCCGCTGCGCCGGACGGCGGCGGCCTCATGGCGGTCTACGAGTCGGCGGTCGGCGAGCTCTACCGTTGCCACGAGGGCCCGGACGGCCTGCCGTCGAGCCTGGAGGCCGTGACCGCCGTCGAGTGTGGGCTGCCGGAGTTCGAGGCGCCGGTCGCCGTGTGGCACCGGCGCCGGTTCTGGTTCCAGGCCGGCTCGGGCGCGCTCGGCAGCGTGTCGCTCGAGGAGCCGGCGGTCGTGGAGGATCCGCTGCCGGGCGGCGAAGCCGCCGAGCTCGCGGCGCTCGTGCACGACACGGACGCGGGTGCGGCCGTGATCGTGCTGCGGGAGGCACACGACACGCTGCTCATCGCGCCCGACGGTTCGACCCTGCGGCGGTCCGGGGTGGAGCCCGCGGCCGCCGTCGCGTGCGGCCCGGCCCGGTGTGCCGTGCTCTTCAGCGACGGCGAGCTCGTGGTCTACGACTGCGGCGCGGCGCTCACACCCGTGTGCCAGACGCGCGTCGGGGTCGTGCTGGGGCACATCGGCTGGGACGGCTCTCGGCTCCTCTGGCTGGACCCGGAACACAACGTGACGGCCTGGTCTCCCGGCGATGGCTCGCCCGCCCGGCTGCGGGGGGCCGAAAGCCTGTTCCCGCGAGGCCTGCTCAAGGTCCCGCTGGACTGGCTCCCCCGGCCCGGCGGCGGGATGCTGGCGGTCACCACGCACGGCGTGGACGCGTTCCGCGTCGCGATTGCGAAGCCGGGAGGCGCCGGCGTGTTCCAGGAGCTGTTCGGCGGCCAGGCTTGGCTGGCCGTCGACCGGCGGGGGGACGAGTGGTGGCTGGTCCGGGGCCAGCCCTCCAGCCAGGTGCCGCTCGCCCGCGCCCTCAGCGGCCGCTTCTTCTGCGCCGTGGACGGCCGCGGCAGCTTCTATGCGGCGAACGGCCATGGAGCCGACGTCGTGGTCGACCTTGCCTCCCTGGACCGCGCACCCATCGAGGGCTGCCCCTTGGGTCTCAACGCCGCCGCCGGCGACCGGCGGGAAGGCTGCTGGCTGGTCGACCGGGCGGGCGACATCTACGCCGTCGACCCTGCCGGGCACTGCCGGCCGGCGGTGCGCTGCGAACTGCGGGAACCCTTGGGCGCCCGGCTGCTGGACTGCGGGGACTGGCTGGTGTGGTCCGGCCTGGCCAGCGCGACCTTCGCCGATGTCGGCGACGAGCCTGCGCCGACGTTGCTGTTCTACCGCAAGCTGTCGTCGGGGGCCGGCGCGACGCTGGAGCTGGCCGGCCGGTACGTGCGCCACCCGAACGAGGGCCAGTCCTCCGGCCTGTGGTTCGACGACGCCGCCGGCCGTCTCGTCTCCCTGTGGCTGGCGCCTCGTCATGAGGAGGAGCCCTACAGGCTGCTGGTCGCCCCGCTCGAGGACGCCACGGCCGGGCGCTTCACGGAGACGCCGGTCGTGGGCTTGGGCAACGTGCGATGCGCCGGCGGCAGCCTGTCTGCCGACGGCGCGTTCCTGGGCCTGCTGACCGGCGTCGGCGAGCTTCACTGTGTCCGCGTCGCTGACGGCAGGAGCGTCGCCATCCTGGCCGGCAGTCTGCCGTTCACGTCCGTGGCGGCCGGCCCGCGGGCCGCGGAGTTCTGGCTGGCCGAAGCACAGGCGCAGCCCTATCACTGCAGCGTAATCGGAGGGGACCCATGAACGATGATGGCATGTTCGAACGCGGGGAGGGGCTGGCCGCCAAAGGTCGCCTCATGCCAGCCATCGAGGCCTTCGAAGAGGCTGGGCGGGCTGCGAGAGACCCGGCGTTCCAGGCGCTGGCGAGGTACGACATCGGTGTGGCCTATTGGCATCTGCTCGGCAACGGCGAGGCCGCGCGCCGCGAGTTCTACGCCGTGGCCGACATCTGCGACGAGCACGGCGACCAGTTCCCCAGGCATCTCCGGGTACTGCACCCCAACGCGCTGGAGAACGCGATGCTGTGCGCCACGTCGTTCGACGAGTTCGAGGCGCTCGCCGGGCGGCTTCGCGCCCAGAACCCCTATTTGCCGATCATCACGCGGCTGGTTCCCGAGGTGCAGCAGGACCGCGAAAACGGGGAACGCTGGTCGTCGCGACTGATGACCATCGCGCACAACTACTACGATCCGAGCCTGGACACCGGCCGGTACGGGGAGGCGGTGTCCACCTATCAGGTCCTGCTCCACAATCGCCGCGACCTGCGCCTGTCGAGGGATCTCTGGCGCACGGCCGTCAGCGAGTACTGCGCGGTGGCGCTGCGCCTGTTCACCGACTGCGTCAACCAGCGGGGCGGCGACGACGACCGCGATTCGCCCGAGGAGTTCCTGCCGATCGCCACCGAGACCTTCCCGCTGGTGGACGAGTACCTGGCCGCCAACCCGGGCGACGAGACCGTGGAGGAGATACGGCGAAGGACGGGTGAGTTCGTCGATCGCTTCCGGCAACGGTGGGCGGCGCTCAGCGGCTGACGGCAACAGAAGCGGGGGGCCCGGCCATCATCGTGAGGGGGATTACGAGCGGCACCGTCTCCCCCCGGACGCACGTGGCTCCCGACGGTGACCGCTCACAGCATTGGACGAAAGGCGCCCTACCGGAAATCGACCAGCGGGGGAGGCGGTTGCCACCGCTCTGCTCCGCGATTACGGGCGGGATCGCGTCACATCGCAGCGGCGTTGCCTTTCCGCGGCCTGCCGAGCGGGGGTCTGGCTCTCGACGGTCGCAGTGACGTGGGGTGAACGAACTTGCTTCCGTTCGGGCCCGCCTTCACGGCCATGTGGAGCGCGCTGCCGTGCCACAGGTCGCGCCAGCTCAGGAACCAGACCGTCCAGCCGTTGCCCCAAGTCCCGCCGCGCGGGCTGCCGGTGATCGTCACCGGGTCGCCGGGGACGGAGAGGTTGTAGTAGGTGATGGCGTGCTCCGGTGAGAGGTTCACGCAGCCGTGGCTCACGTTGGCGAATCCCTGGGACCCCACCGACCAGAAGGCGTCGTGCAGGTAGGCGCCGCTCCAGGTGAACCTGACCGAGTAGGGCACCATGATGTCGTAGCCAGGCCCCTTCATCTCGGCCGGGTTCTGCTTCTCGATCGTCAGGTAGGTGCCGTTGGGCGTGTCGTCCCCGGGCTTTCCCGAGCTCATCGGCCAGTTTCCGAGCAGCCGTCTGTTGAGGTAGACGTGCACCCGGTGAGTGTCCGTGTCGGCCACGGCGATGAGCGAGCGTCCGATGACGAAGCTCTGCCTCAAGGTGTGCCCTCCGTAGACACCGGGCGCACCCTCGACGCCGTTGAGGTGCCCGACGAAGCGGACTCGCGTGTGCTGGGGCCAGTAGTTCCGCGGCCGAAAGTAGAGGGTGGACGGTCCGTCCCAGTACCAGGCTCCGGTCACCGGCTTCGAGGTCCAGAGCTGGAGCGAGCGCTCCACGGCGCGGCGGTTCGTTATGGGGACGCTGAACGTGAGCATCACGGGCATGCCGACGCCGTAGGTCTGGCGGTACCCCTCGAAGATCTGCGTGACGAACGTCTGGCGGGGAGTGAGGGTGCGGAAGGTGCTTGTCCCTGTGCTCAAGCGCCCTGCCGCGTCGCGAACCGTGACGCTCACCGTGTACCGCGTCCCCACGTCGAGAGGCCAGCGGTTGCGCCAGGCGGTGGCTGCGGGGTTGAGCGCGCCCGGCACGGGATCTCCCTTGGTCGTCACCGAGACGTGCACGATCGTCCCGTCGCTGACGCTGATCCTGATCCCCTTCTGGGGTTTCACCTTGGTGGCGCCGTCGGCAGGCGTGATCGACAGCTGGGCGGCGGGCAGGCTCGGCGTCGGCGAAGCCGACGGAGGCTGCCCGCCGCCCCCGCACGCCGCGGCGACGAGGCCCAGGCACAAGGTCGCCGCGACGGCCGCCATGATGCGCTTGGTCGCTGCCGTGATCACTACGCCGACCACTCACCCTCCGATGCCACCGGTGCCCCGAGATTCGGGAGCCGTGTGGTGAGCCCTCTTTTCCCCGACAAGGTGGGTAAGAAGCTGCGCGCTCGTCCCGTCGGCGTGATCCGGCGTCTACATGGCTGATGCGCACGGAGCTCAGCCCGACCACCCGCTCCATCGTGCTAAGGTCTTGAGTCCGGTGACCGCCTGACGGCGTCGCGGCGGCGACAAGAGCGACGATCGGAGTGGCAGCGTTCAGTGACCGCCTGACGCCACCGCGGCAGCGGCAACAGCGAAGTTCGGAGTGGTCTGGCTGTGCGCAGCCTCGATCGGCAGCAACTGGATCGCGTCTTGGTTCTGGCGCGCGATGTTCTCGGGCCGGATCTCGTCGGTGCCTATCTCTTCGGTTCGGCCGTACTCGGCGGGCTGCAGGCGCGGAGCGATCTCGACGTGCTCATCGTGTCCAGTCGAGCGACGACACGCGGCGAGAAGAAGCGTCTCGTCGATCGGCTACTCGCCGTCTCCGGACAAGACACTCCGCAAGGGCGGTGGCGCCACATCGAGCTGACGATCGTCGTCGAGGCGGACATACGGCCCTGGCGCTACCCGCCACGGTTCGACTTCCAGTATGGCGACTGGCTGCGCGACGAGTTCGAGAGCGGCAACGTCGAGCCTTGGCCAACGACGACGAACCCGGATCTCGCGTCGCTGATCACGATGGTGCTGCTCGGGACGCCCCGTTGCTGGGTCCGCCGCCCGCGCAGGTCTTCGACCCCGTCCCGCACGACGATCTCATCAGGGCGATCGTCGGCGATATAGACGCGCTGCTCGATGACTTGGACCGGGACACACGCAATGTGATCCTGACGCTGGCTCGAATCTGGAGTACCGTCGCCACCGGCACTATTCGCGCGAAGGACGCCGCCGCCGGATGGGCGCTCACGCGCCTCCCGCAGGAACATCGTGCGGTGCTCGTTCGTGCTCGCTCCGTCTATCTCGGCCAAGAGGAGGAACACTGGGACGACCTGCAGTCGCGGGTTCGGCCGTGCGCCGAGTACGTTGTCGGTGAGATCGAACGGTGTGTCGCTTCCGACTCGGGCTCCTCTGACGGTTGATGACCTGCTCCCGTGCTCGTGAACTGCCACACTGTGCGGGACCCCGCATCGCGGCCACTTGACCCGTCCGTGATGCTGCGCGAGCATGGCCGGTGATGGCCAAGGTCGGCTGGAAGACGCACTGGCACAGGCACCCCGGTGTGCGCTCGGGCGATCAGTTGACCCTCGGAGAGCGGGCCGCCGACCGCATGCGCGACGTGATGGGGTCGTGGCCCTTCGTCTTCTGCTTCTTCGGCGTGATGATCGCTTGGGCGGTGGTCAACACCATCGTCCTGCACCGGGTGCTGCATCACAAGGCGTTCGACCCCTACCCCTACATCCTGCTCAACCTGTTCCTGTCGATGATGGCCGGCGTGCAGGCGGCGGCCCTGCTGATCGCCGCCAAGCGGGCCGACGCCATCGACTCGGAGATCGCCATCCACACCGAGAAGAACACCGACGAGCTCAAGCAACTCCTCGAGGAGAACACCGCGCTGACCCTGCAGGTGAAGAAGAACACCGACCTTCTGCAGGAGATCAGCCACGAGCTGGCCCTGCTGGAGGCCGCCGTGGGCGCGCCCGCAACGGGGGCCGGCCGGGGAGAGTCAACCGACCGTCGAACAGCCGCCACGCGGCGATCAGCCGCCGCCGCTGAGCTGCCACCGAGCGGCGAGGAGCCGCCCACTCCTCCAATTGACGTCGCGCCCCTTTCGCCGGCATGTCCAGGAGAGCTGCGGCGGGGTCGCTGCAGATCTTCGTCGGCGGCGACCCCGCCGACGTCGAGCAGATTCGGCCCGTCCTCGAGCACATGGGCGAACCGCGCACGATCTACCACGTCGGCGGCCACGGCGCCGGCTACACGGTCAAGCTGCTCCTCAACCTGCTCTGGTTTCGACCAGCTCGTGGCTACGGCCGAGGCGCTCACCGTCGGTGCGCGAGCGGGCCTCGACCTGTCGGTCCTGCACAGTGTCCTGACCGAGAGCCCGGCCAGCAGCACCCTCCTCGAGCGCGATCTCCTGCCGCTCCTCAAGGACGGCGTCTACGAGCCGGGCCTCGCGCGCCAGCTTGCCTGTAAGGACCTACGGCTGGCGCTCGAGCTCGCGGACAGCGTCGGGGTGCCGGTCGAGCTGAGCGCCGTCGTCGAACGGGTCTTCCAGCAGGCCCGCGCCGACTACGGGGACACCGCCGGGGAGATGACCCCCGTGCGTCTTTACGAGGAGCGCGCCGGGACGAAGCTGCGCGCCGCCCAGAGGGCCACGTCCGTGCCGTACATCACCCGTTCGGGGTCGGCACCGCGAGCACTTCGAGGTCGCGCCAGGCTCCCCTCGCCGTGTTGCCGGCGGCATCGACGGCGATGGCGCGCCACCGGTAGTCGCCCGGCGCCATGGTGCAGAGGATCCTGGCAAGCAGCCGCCGGCCGACGTGCCTGCTCCCGAGCTGCCTAGTCGCCACGATCTTGCCGTTCTGCGCGATCACGAGGCGGCAACGTCCGGCTGACTGCCCAGCGGCTCCTGCGCCATCGTTGCCCGCCGAGCGTCTGTGGATCGCCGTATCGTCGCAGCCGCTCGGCCTGTGCGACCGTGTGGGGCACGCACCGTCACGACGGCGAAAGACTGAAGTCCCGCGATACGTGGTATACTGACGCGTCTGTTTGCGGTGATCGTCGTCGTAGGCAGCGCTATAGTGAAGAGCGCGCATCGTTGCTACGACCGTCGCCGCGAACACGCTCAAGAGGTCAAGGAGAAAGAGTTGGCGCAAGGCAAAGTAAAGTGGTTCAGTAGCCAGAAGGGCTACGGCTTCATCGAGCAGGAAGAGGGCAAGGATGTGTTCGTTCACGCGAACGAGCTCGCCCCCGGTGTTGCTACGCTTGAAGAGAACCAGACAGTCGAGTTCGAGGTGACCCAGGGCCAGAAGGGCCCGCAGGCCGTCGGCGTACGGCCCGTCTGAGGACACCGCGCTCATGCCCACCGGCGCGGTTCTCCGCGCCGGTGGGCTTTTCTTTCGCGCCGGCCGCATCGAGAGGCACGCGCCCGGCCACGATGAGCAGCAGGAAAGGCCCGTGAGCTATCCATCTGTGAGTAATCCGCCTGTGAGCAATCCGCCTGTGAGCAGCCCGTCTGAGGCGCGCCCGGCTAGCGCCGCGCCCTCGGCGAGCGACGTGCTCGAACCGGCAGCCGAAGAGGTCGCGAACCTGCTCACCCAGGGCCACGAGCAGGGCTACCTGGCGATCGCCGACATCCAGGAGCAGCTCAGAGACTTCGACCTGACTCCCGAACAGCTCGAGGCGATCCTCTTCCTCATGCACGACCACGGCGTCGATGTGATCGACACCGAGGAGGGCGCCAACGGCGACGGCGAGGAAGCCGCAGCGCCGGCCGAGGAGGCGGTGACCCCGCTCGACGCCTCAGAGCCGGCGACCGCTACCGACTCCATCCGTCTCTACCTCAGGGAGATCGGCAAGGTGCAGCTGCTCACGGCCGCCGAGGAGGTCTCGCTGGCCAAGCGCATCGAGCGCAAGGACATGGATGCCAAGCGGAGACTGACCGAGGCCAACCTGCGCCTCGTCGTCTCGATCGCCAAGCGCTACGCGGGGACCCCGGTCCCGTTGCTCGACCTGATCCAGGAGGGCAACCTGGGCCTGATCCGCGCCGTCGAGAAGTTCGATTACCGGCGCGGCTTCAAGTTCTCCACCTACGCCACCTGGTGGATCCGCCAGGGCATCACCCGCGCCATCGCCGACCAGGCCAGGACGATCCGCGTGCCGGTGCACATGGTGGAGCAGATCAACAAGCTGATCCGCGTGCGCCGCTCTCTGGTGCAGGACATCGGGCGCGAGCCGACCCCCGAGGAGATCGCCCTCGAGATGGGCACGACCCCCGCCAAGGTGCGCGAGATCATCAAGATCAGCCAGGATCCCGTGTCGCTGGAGTCGCCGGTGGGTCTGGAGGGCGACGCCCAGCTCGGCGACTTCGTCGAGGACACGGCGGCGATCGAGCCGCTCGAGGCCGTGGGTGAGACGATGCGCAAGGAAGAGGTCGATTCGGTGCTCTGCGGCCTCACGTATCGGGAGCGCAAGATCATCGAGCTCCGTTTCGGTCTCAAGGACGGGCGCACGCGCACGCTCGAGGAGGTCGGCGACAGGTTCGGCGTGACGCGTGAGCGCATCCGCCAGATCGAGTTCAAGACGTTCGCGAAGCTGAGGAGCTGCCGCGAGGCGCGGCTCCTGCGCGAGTCGCTCGACTAGCGCGGCCGCGGTCGCCCGCTCCGCGGAGCCTGCCGGAGCTCCGCGGTCGAAGAGGCCGCCGGCCACATCGGACTTCGTCAAGACCGTCGCTTCACGCATCTCACATGAGCTTGACGTGCGCTTGTGGACTTCAACGGGGGTACACAAGCCATAGCAGGGGGTAGAATGCCCGCGATGCTCTTGCTCCTCCGCGGACCGTCAGGTAGGGGGCCATGGCCACATCGACCACTGTGAAGGCGCGCACCATTGGTGCGGCGCGCACGAGAAGCCTCAAGATCCGCCTCATCGAGCCGGCGCCGCCGAGCATCAACATCCTGTCTTACGGGTTCTATCCGCGCCTCGGTCTGCCGGTCATCGGCGCGGCGCTCAAGGCCGCCGGCCACGACGTGCTCATCTACTGTCCGCAGGCGGCCCCCATCGACCGCGACGACCTAGCCTCGGCCGACCTCGTCGGCATCTCGACGACCACCTCGACGGCGCCGGCTGCATTCGCGCTGGCCGACGAGCTGCGGGCCGCCGGCATGCCCGTGATCATCGGCGGACCGCACCCCACCTTCGGCCCCTGGGACGCCATGCCGCACGCCGACTTCGTGGCCCGCGGCGAGGGCGGCGATGAGCTCATGCTGGAGCTCATCGAGGCGCTCGCCGGCGAGCGCGAGCTGGAGAGCATCCGCGGGCTCTCGTTCTGGCGCGACGGGCAGCCGGTGCACAACGAGCTGCGCGACCCCCCGGCTGATCTCGACTCGATGCCCGTACCCGACCTCTCCCTGATCGTGGGCGCGGAGCGCATCTACGAGACGCCCATCATGACCAGCCTGGGGTGTCCGTTCGACTGCACCTTCTGCACGGTGACGCTCATGTTCGGGCGCAAGTACCGCTGCCGCAGTCCGGAGCACGTGGTCGCCGAGCTCGAGGCCAAGCGGCCGAAGAAGGTCTTCTTCTACGACGACAACCTCGCCGCCAACAAGAAACGGCTCAAGACCCTCCTGCGCATGATGATCGAGCGCGGCGTGACGATGCCCTGGCTGGCCCAGGTGCGCGCCGACGTGGCGCGCGACGAGGAGCTTCTGACCCTCATGCGGCAGTCGGGCTGCCGGCGTCTGGCGCTGGGGTTCGAGTCGGTCGATCAGGCGACGCTCGACAGCTACGACAAGTCACAGACCGTCGAGGACATCGTGCACGCCATCGACGCGCTGCACCGCCACGGCATCAAGGTCCACGGCATGTTCGTCGTGGGCGCCGACAACGACACCGTGCAGACCGCGCGCGACACGATCACCTTTGCCGAGAAGCACGGCATCGACACGCTCATGCTCAACGTCCTGACGCCCGGCCTCGGCACCAAGCAGTTCGAGATGATGGACGCCGGCAACCGCATCTTCGAGACGCGCTGGCAGTTCTACGACGGCCAGCACGTCATCTATGTGCCGCAGCAGATGACGCCGTCCGAGCTGCAGACCGAGGTCGTCGAAGGCTACCGGCACTTCTACTCGCTGCGCCGAGGGCTGGGCCTCCTCGCGCGCCTGCGCTTCGCCGACCTGCTGCCGCACCTCTGGGGCTGGCTGTTCACCCGCCGCTGGCAGAAGGACCCGGCGAACCAGGCGTACGTCAAGGAACTGGCGGACGGGTCGTGGCAAGAGTCACTAGCTGCCCAGACGTTCTACCGGGCGGCTGGGGCTCGCGCCCCAGCCGCCCGGTAGGTGTCCCGCATCGGCAGTCCGCGTCCGCTTCGTGGCGCGTCACCGACGAACGACGTGCACCGCTATCCAGGCCACGATGACGACGATGGCGAGGACCAGCAGTATCCACAGGATGATCGCAAGCATGGTCGGGACGACGTTCCTCTCCGTCTAGCTTCCTTGCAGTCCGTCTAGCTTTCTTGCAGCCCGCTGCTCGACAGCACGTCCTGGGCCTTGGCAAGGTCCTCTTCCCACACGCGGACGTGGAAGGGACCATGCGCCTCCGCCGTTCCTCCGCTGGACAGCTGCTCGTCCGAGAGGACGTCCTCCGGCCAGTACTTGACGAACTCGATACCGGCCTGCTGGAGCGCCGCGCAGATCTCCTGGGCGCGGGCGTGGTCTTTCACGACGACGAGATCGACTTCTACGCTCACTCTGTTGTCGAAGAAGCTGCCTTCGCTCACGGTTCCTCCCGTCCGGTTCCTGGCCCTTCGGTCTTCTGAGGCACATGGGGAGATCGCCCTCAGATTCTACCCTTGGATCTGCGTGGGCGGCTGCCCTCACCCCTCGACCCGCTCGAGGCGCACGACGTGCCCGTCGCGTGCGGCCTCGAGCACGCTTGGATCACCGTCGAGCGCACCCACCAGGTTCACGGGGCTCACGGGCTGCTGGCCGAAGAACAGGCACACGGCCTTGCCCGGAGGCCAGTAGCCCACCGCGCCCGAGGTCACAGTGGCCTGCGGGTCTTCCTCGCCGCACTCCACGGGGACTGAGAAGTACACCTCGGCACCCCACGTCTGCGCCGGGCTCTCGAGCGGCAGCGCGCGCCAGAGCGCAGCCGTCGTCGCCGAGTCGTTGAGCTCGGCCGTCATCTCGACGCCGGCTTCCTCGATCAGGATGCGCATGCGGGCCATCTTCGAACCTCCTCGCGCGTGGGGGTGGGTCACACCCGATGGTCATGGCTTCGTGGCGGTGAGCAGCCGCTGGGCACGGCCGTAGCAGCCCTGCGTCGACCGGCTCGTGCACGGCGAAGCCGCGCAGCCCGGCGTCCTCGCACCAGCGGCGGTAGTCCTCCTCTGAGTAGACGTCGCCGCCGCTCGTCGCCACGAGCATGTTGACGGCGAAGAGCGACGAAGACAGGCCCGTGCCGCGCAGGAAGTCGAAGATGGCCAGGGCGCCGCCGGCGCTAAGAGCGCCGGCGGCGCCCTCCACGACCGCAGCGCACTCCTCCGGCGACATCGAGTGAAAGAGGTTGCCGCAGAAGACCAGGTCGAAGTCCTGCGCGGGGATGCCCTGCGTCGCGTCGGCCTTGATGGCGGCGATGCCGGCCCGTTCGAGGTCGCCGGCCATGAGCTCGATCACGTCGGGGAAGTCGAGCACCGTCACCTGCCAGCCGTGGTCCTGGAAGGCGAGTGCTTGTGTGCCTGGCCCGCCGCCGATGTCGAGCACGGTCTTCGTGTGCGGGAACAGCTCCGCGAGGCGGTCGGCCAGCGGCCCGGCGCGCTGGCGGGCAACCCCACGCATGGCGCCGATGAAGGCGCCGAGTGACTCCGGCGTGCGCTCGAAGCGCGCCGGGCCGCCGTGACGCAGCACCTCGGGCAGCTGCACCCAGCGGGCGAGTATGTGGTGGAGGTGCAGCAGGCGGTCACCGACGAAGGCGTCGTCGTGAGGATCGAGCGAGCTCGGACGTCGGGGGCCACCACTACGCCATCACCCTGCCGTTCGAGATAGCCGGCATCGACGAGCACGCCGACCACGCGCAGCGTGGCGCGCTCGTCGAGAGCGAGCTCCTGGGCCACCTCCGCCGGTTGCCGTGGTCGGTCGAGGAGCGCCTCGATCAGGCCGACCTCGAGCGCCGCCATGAGGACGACCTGCGGCTGCCACTGCCCGGGGAAGAGATCAGATGCTGCCACCTTGCCTCCTGTCCTACCCGGCTGTGCCTCAGGAGAATCTTGTCGCTCACGTGCACCGTGCGCTGCCGCCTGGCCGGCGCGGCGGGCTCGCCGCTCGCGCGGCCGTGCGATAGACTGCCGCCGACGTGGCCACGATTGCCCACACCACACGGCGCCCGACGGCGCGCCGCGAGTGGCTTGCCACCAGTCGCGCTCGCGAGCGGGCACGGGCGGCGAGCGGTGCGCGTCTCTGGCCCCAGGCCGTTGCCCGGGGCGTGGCGCTGTTCTTCGGCCTCTTCTCCCTGTTCAACCTGATCGCCGAGCTGCGCCGCCCTGGCTTCGATGAGAACGTGTGGTGGCTCGACCTGCGACCGCTGCCGGCGACGGTGACGACCATCATCCTCGCGCTCGCGGGGCTCCTGCTGGTGTGGTGGGGGCTGAGGCCGGCGAGGGCAGGCTGGCGTCGCGTCGCGACGCCGGCCATTGCCGCCGGCCTCAGCCTGGTCGCACTGCACAACGGCGTGACGTTCTACCGTGTCTGGGAGGCGGGGCAGATTCGGCCCTGGATGCCGCTGCCGTTGTCGTTCGTGCTGGCGGCTGCGCTCCTCTACATCGCCTGGGCCGCGGCGCGGCCCGCGCCGGCGCGCCGCGGGCGCTCGCACGGCGCTGCTGGTCGCGGCGGCGCTGGTCTTGTGCGGCATCCTCTTTCCGCTGGCGCAGCAGGTCTTCTTCGGCAAGACGACCTACGTGCGGCCGGCGCAGGTGGCAGTTGTTTTCGGCGCCCAGGTGCACAACAACGGGCAGCCTTCCATCAGCCTCGTCGACCGCGTGCGCACGGCCGCGCAGCTCTACAAGGCAGGCCTCACCGAGCGTCTACTCATGTCGGGGGCCCAGGGTCCGGGCGAACCGGTCAACGAGACGGCGATGATGCGCTCACTGGCGATCCGCTACGGGGTCCCGGCGGCTGCGATCGAGCTCGATCCCAATGGGGTGAACACGGACGCCACGGTGCGCGACACGGTGGCGCTCCTTCGGGCCGCCGGCTACCGTCGGGTCGCGGTGGTGAGCGACTTCTTCCACCTGCCGCGCGTCAAGCTCGCCTACCAGCGGTCGGGCTACGACGTGATCACCGTGCCCTCGCACGCGCGCCGCATCCCGCAGACGACGCGGCTCGTCCTGCGCGAGATCCCGGCCTTCTGGGTGTACTACCTTCGGGCCGTCGTTCACTGACGAAGGATTGCGCCCAAAGCCTGCGCGCTGAGGTCCAGCTCTGAAGTCTTCTCGACCGGCACCCGCCGGCCTCACGATGCCGGAGCAAGCGCCTCCGTCGCACGATCGCCGCCGTCAGCTCAGGCTGCTGCTCCTCAGCTTCCTGATGCTCTTCATCGAGCTCATGCTGATCCGCTGGGGCGCGGCCAACGTCCTCTATCTCGCCTACTTCACCAACTTCGTGCTGCTGGCGAGCTTTCTCGGCATCGGCGTCGGCTTCTTGCGCGCTGAGTCGCGAAGGGATCACTTCGGGCAGGCTCCCATCGTCCTCGCGGTCCTCCTGGTCTTCGTCGTCCTCTTCCCCGTGCAGGTGGGTCACGGCGGCCGTGTGGTAGGGCTTTTCGGGTGGCCCGCCCTGCCGGTGTGGATCAGCCTGCCGGTCATCTTCGTGCTCGTGACGGCAGCCATGGCGCTGGTCGCCGAGGGAGTGGCGCGCACCTTTGCCACCTTCACGCCCCTCGCCGCCTACCGCCTCGACATCCTGGGGAGTCTGCTGGGGATCGCGGCCTTCTCGGGACTGGCGTTCCTCCATTCGCCGCCGGTCGTCTGGGGCGCCATCGTCGCGGTGGCCTTCCTCCTCCTGCTTCGCGGGCGCCTTCGGCCCGGGCAGATGGTGGCCTTGCTGGCCATCGTGCTCCTCTTCGGCGCGGTCTCTCTCACTCCGCGCCAGTACTGGTCGCCCTACTACAAGGTGAGCTTCTCGCACTTGCCTGAAGGGGTGGAGGCGATCAAGGTCAACGGTCTGCCGCACCAATCGATCTACCCCACGAGCCTGCTGCGTCAGCGCGACGCCTTCTACCTCTATCCTTACCGCCACCTTAAGGGGCGGTCCCTCGGCCGATGTCTTGATCGTGGGAGCAGGAAACGGCAACGACGTCGCCGTCGCCCTCTCGCAGGGCGCGCGGCACATCGACGCCGTCGAGATCGATCCGGTGATCCAGTCGATCGGCGCCCGCGACCACCCCGACCGCCCCTACCAGGACCCTCGCGTCAGCGTGCACATCGACGACGGACGAGCCTTTCTCGAGCGCAGCGACCACCGCTACGACCTCATCGTCTTCGCCCTGCCGGACTCGCTGACGCTCGTCAGCGGCCAGTCCTCGCTGCGCCTGGAGAGCTACTTGTTCACGCTGCAGGCCATCGAGTCCGTGCGACGCCATCTCCGCGCCGGTGGGGTCTTCACCATGTACAACTACTACCGACCCGACGTGTTCGATCGCTACGCCGAGACGATCACCAGGGCCTTCGGACATCCTCCCTGGATCGATCTCGGCCCCGACGAGCAGGGACCGCGGCGACAGGCCGTCCTGACCGTGGGACGGGCCGCGGGCGACATCTCCGGTGCGACGGCGTGGGTCTCCCCGCCGCGCGCTCCCCTGATCGCCACCGATGACTGGCCGTTCCCCTACCTCAAGTCCCGGACTATCCCGCAGTTCTACGTGATCACTCTGCTCTTCATCCTCCTGGGATCGGCGGCGCTGACACGGTACTTCGGCGGGCGGTTCGGGGAGATGCGCCCCTACCTCGACCTGTTCTTCATGGGTGCCGCGTTCTTGCTGCTCGAGACGAAGAACGTGGTGCAGTTCGCCTTGTTGTTCGGGACCACCTGGTTCGTGAATGCGCTGGTGTTCTTCGGCATCCTCCTGGCCGTCCTGTTGGCCGTCGAGGTCGCCAGGCGCGTGACGCTGCCCCCGGCGAAGCTGCTCTACCTGCTGCTGACGGCGGCCCTCGTGATCGCGTGGCTGGTGCCCCCGGAGATGCTGCTCGCGATGCCGTTCGTGCCTCGTCTGGCCGCCGCCATCGGCATCGCTTTCGCGCCCGTCTTCCTCGCCAACCTCGTGTTCGCCCAGCGGTTCCGCGATGTCGGATCCTCAACGGTCGCCTTCGGCGCCAATCTCCTCGGGGCGATGGTGGGAGGACTGCTCGAGTACGCCGCGCTGATCACCGGATACCGCGCCCTGTTGGTGGTGGTCTTCGTCCTCTACCTGCTGGCGTCTTGACGGGTCCTGACGAGGCCGGCACTAGCCAAGGCGCTGCCGGGCAGGGCAGCAGCGGGGAGAGGTGCTTAGCGAGATGCCTCGGCAGCAGTAGGCGCAAGGCTGCGCAGGCTGTCGCCGCTCGCGGGAGTCCGAAACGGACTATCATGGTGCGTTCCTGCACCCGGACAGGGAGATGTTGCCCGAATGAAGATCCTCGTCGCCTTGCTTCATCTCGTCTTCGCCACGGCGTGGCTGGGGAGTGCTTTCTTCTACGTGCTCGTCCTCTCGCCCCGGGTGGCCGTTCTAGATACGGCCGGACAACGCGCCCTCGCCCGCTCGCTGCGCGGCGCGATGAGGCCGCTGCTCGGAGTGAGCGCCGTTGCGACCATCGTCACGGGGCTGGTGATGATGGTCCAGCTTCACCCGGTGCACCCCGGGCCCTTCGCGGCGAACCGCTGGGGGCTGTCGCTCATCATCGGCGCGATCGCCTCGGTCGCCGCCGGGGCGATCGCGCTCGGCATCGACATCCTCGTGCGCAGGAGGGGACGAGTCCCCGGCGGAGAAGGCGCCGTCACACTGGACTGGGTCGACGCGCGTGTGCGGGCGGCGCGCCTGACGGCCGTTCTTCTGCTCCTGGTCGCCCTGGGCACCATGGCGATAGCCCGCTACAGCTGACGCCCGGAAGGACTGGCTCGCACGCCTGGACGCGGAGGTCAAGCACCACACCAAGCCGCAATCGAGCCGAAAGCGGCGAATGACGCGGGGTGGCCAGCCTGACCTATGCTGAACGGATTGTCATCTTGCTTGGGATTTCGGGTTGCTTTTACAATGGGGTCTAACGTGGGATACTTGTCTTGCCGAAGGAGGATCCCATGAGCATGCAGGTGACCGACGTCCAGGCGTGTCACGACAAGGCGTGGCACATGCGTTTTCCCCAGCTTGCCGGAGAGCTGCGTGAGCTCCTGGGCGCGAAGCTGGTCGCCTATATTGGTTCGGTGAGCGAGACGCGCGCCGTGAGGGAGTGGTCAGAGGGTCGGCGCGCTCCGGGCAGCAGCGAGGTGCAGCTCAAGCTGCGGCTGACCTACGAGATCGCAGCCTGCATTGCCGACACCGACGGACGCGAGATCGCCCAAGCCTGGTTCCAAGGTCTGAACCCGCTCCTCAACGATGTCTCGCCGGCTCGGCTCCTGCGGGACGGTGAGTATGAAGAGGTCGGACCACTCATCCTCGCGGCCGGCCGTCAGTTTCTCGCGCAGGGGTGAAGCCGGCTTTCCATACAGCCGGGGTACCCAGCGAGCTCTTCAGAGTAGGGCGGCGGCCCGACGTTTGGCACTGGACTGAGTGGGGATTCGTCGGCAACAACCGTTGGGACGATCCTCGGGCAGCATACAGGGTCCTCTACGCGAGCCTCTTGCGACTGGGAGCCTTCCTTGAGGTCCTTGCTCAGCTTCGGCCGGATCCGACCCTTCAGGCGGGCCTTCGCGCTATTCGCTCAAACGACCGCAGCGCGCCGAAGACCACTCCTGCAGGAGGTGTCTCGGCTCGGTGGCGGCACGAACGGATCGCCGGTCGCGGAATCCCCGATGATGTCGAGGGCGCCATGGTCGTCATCGGCGCATCCGGCTCGATCGCTATGCTTCGCAGCAGGATGGGCCGGGTCGCTCGCCGGTTCGGGCTTACCGATATCGACGCCGCCACGATCCGTCTGACAGCCCCCCGGGGTTTCACCCAGGAGGTGTCGCGTTTCGTGTTCGATCGGGTCGCAGAGGATGGCGACCGGTACGGTGGGATCCTGTACCTGTCGAAGCACGGCGATGACGTCGTTAACTGCGCCATCTTCGAGCGGCAGGAGGAGTTCCCGGTGCACTCCCTGGAGCGAAGCAGCATCGAGGGCGACGACGAAGACTTCCTGAGAGCGTGTGAGATGTTGGGGCTGGTTGCGGAGTAGGAGGCCTTCCTTCCGAGGACGATCCTTCTGAGGTGGGTCACACCACGATCTCGCGACCTACGACCACCTCGCGGTAGCGGTCGCCGAAGGCCTCTCTGAACTGGCCCAGGGTCCAGTCGCAGCTGTCGTGGGCGGAGATCGCCACAAGCTTGGGGGTCCTTCTCCCTATGAGCGGTCTTCCTGCAAAGTCGGGGACACTCTGCAAATGTATCGCCCACAATTCTCAGAGTTCACCTCACTTTGAAGACGCCGAGGTGAGGAGGGGACTCGAGGGGCCGAAGACGACTAACGGTGTCGTTTGAGCAGCTCCTTTGCCTCCGCGAGGCTCAGTCCCTTCAGATCAGTCTGGGCGTAGCCCGCCGCCAGAAGCGCTTGCACGAGGCCCAATGGCAGGAGGTCCCCCTCGGGCCGCGGCGGCTGGTTGTCGGGGCGTTGTGGCGTCTTGCCCGTACGCAACGCTGACCGGAACTCACGCTCGGTCACGCACAGCTCGTGCTTGAGGATGTGGGCCGCCATCTCGGGCGTGTACTCGCCGCGCCCCTTGGAGATGATCACGCGGAGAGTCGTGCCGTCGGGGAGACTCCTCGTCCATACCTCGTGCTTACGGGTCTTGCGCCCCGGCTTGTCTGAGGTGCGAGCCCAGCCGTCGATGCGACAGAACGCGCGCAGCTCGTCGTAGTCGATCGGCTTCACGCGCTCTCGGTGTCAGCGGACGCCTCAGTATCGAGGTTAAGCATGGCCACGACCCTCTCCGCGTCGCCCGCCAGCTCGATGCGGCGTACATAGCCGACGTTGCCGCGATGGTTGGGCGTGTGGCGAAGGCGGTTCTCCCAGTCTTCGGCGTACTCGAGCATCACATCGGCCAGTTCCTGCAGCGCCTCTTCGAGCGTGGCCCCCACGGCGTGGGTGTTGAGCTCGGGGAGCCATAGACCCACGTCGTTCTCGCCCATCATGACTTGAGGGTGGAAGCGGTAGCCCGCACCGAGCAGCGTGCTGATCTCGTCGGCGTCGGCGAGAATGACCTCACGCCTGTTGCGCCGGCCGACAAGTTGCCAGTGGCCACGTTGTGCGCTGTCGAGGAGCGATGGGAGCTGTCTGCGGGCTTCGGTCACGGTCCACGTCTCCACGGAGGTCACCTCTCGTCCAGATCAGAATAGCGTCTGCAGGGCGTATATGTACATGATGTATCGATTGTACACCTGTTGACGTTGGTGTTGCGATCGGGGGCCTGCAGAGCGGAGGTTCATGCGACGAGGTGGCCGCCAAGGTCAGCGCCGCAGACCTGCTCGACGTGGGAGCCGACCCGGCCGCGGTCGATCGCCTGCAGAAGGCGATCGCCCCCTTTGGAGCCGCCGCGGCGGCCTATGAGGCCGTCAAGGGGTCGATCCCGGTGTGTGGGCAGCCGAGGGCAAACCGGATCCTGTTGCACATCCAGAAGCTGCTCAACGGCAACTTCACGGCCCTGACCGCCTGGGACACGACGTGCTACCCGCATGAGCAGGTGTTCGCGGACCTGCAGTATCTCGAAAGCGCCATCAAGGCGCTCGAGGCGGCGACGCCGGGCTCGCCCGTGTCCACGGCGCTCGACGACTTGAGCAACGTCGCCGTGACCTTCAACGGCCTGAACTTCAGCTACGACGTCTACACCTTTGACCTGACTCGCCGGCTGCCGTCCTACTACCGCGCCGACTGGGGCGCCCAGGGACAGCCCGTTCACTACCTCGACGTGATCCCGCAGTACCGGGCGATCGAGGGCGGCACCTGGGATGAGCAGACGGTGAGCGAGCTGAAGGCGATGCGTGACCTCGACGTCTCTGAGCTGAACTGCCGGCTGAAGCGGATGTCATGCGCGCTCGAGAAGGCTGCAGCTCTCGCGGGGTGGCTCGATTAGGCCGCGAGACTGACTCGGCCGTCTTCGACGCAACGGGGTTAGGGAGACGGTGAGGGGGCGGGGAGCGAGCGTCACGCTCGCTCCCCGCCCCCTCCATCTGCACGGCGCGAGTCCCCGCGGTGAGAAGCGAGACGCCGCGTGAGCGCCGCGACGCTATAATCCTCCTGCGCGGTAGCCTCCTAGCGGGAAGTGCGCTTCTTGAGGGTCCTCTTCATCGGCGAGATCTTCGGCCGGCAGGGCAGCGACGCCGTGCTGCGTCGGCTCCCCAACCTCGTCGCAGAGCGTGGCATCGACGTTGTCATCGCCAACGGCGAGAGCGCCGCCGATGGAGCGGGCATCAGCCTGCGAATGGCCGACGCGCTCCTCCAAGGCGGGGTCGACGTCATCACGAGCGGCGAACAGATCTGGCGACGAAGCGACATAGCGCCCTTCCTCTCCAACAGCGATCGCATCCTGCGACCGGCGAACTACCCGGCGAGCGCTCCCGGCCGTGGGCTGACGGTATGCCGCCGCTGGTTCGGCGAGGTCGCGGTGATCAACGTGATGGGCAAGCTCTTCATGGGCAGCGGCCTCTCGCCCTTCCGCATCATCGACCGCCTCGTGAAGGAGGCCGGCACGCTGGCCGACACCATCGTGGTAGACGTGCACGCCCAGGCGACCAGCGAGAAGGTGGCCATGGGCCTCTATCTCAACGGGCGGGTGACGGCAGTCATCGGCACGCACACGCGGGTGCAGACGGCCGACGAGCGCGTCCTCTCCAAGGGCACCGCCTACATCACCGATGTGGGCATGACGGGCGCCGTCGAGTCGGTCTTGGGCGTCAAGGCCGACGTCATGGTGCGCGAGTTCACGACGCAGATCCCCATGCACCTCGAGGTCGCCGAAGGGGCCGTCAGGATCGATGCCGTGGTGATCCATTCCGAGGGCGGGCGGGCAACCGCGATCGAACGCCTTCGGGAGACGGTCTGAAGCGTTCTACTGGTGGGCTTGCACGATGGCGCGACCTCGGAAGGCGCCGAGCGCAATGGCGTACAAGCCGCGCCACTCTGGACTGCCGTTTCGGCCGCGGAGGGCGCGTTCTGAGCGCATTGCGTCGGGGTAGACTTACTATTGCCACCGTCGCCTGCTGTGCTTCGGATGCGGTACTCGCTGTGCATGGGTGGGACCACAGCAGGCGGCGGGGCGGGGGTGCACAGGTAAGTCATGGGTGGCTCGTCCTCGAACCCGAAGGTCACACGGCGCCGCTTTCCTGGGGTCGTACGCCGTGTCATGTGGCTGCGGCGGCACCGCCGCTTCGTGGTGGCGCTCACCGCTGCCAGCATCCTCGCGGCCCTGATCCTCGACATCGTCATACCGGGCTACGCGATCGCGGGCTTCTACCTCTTCCCCGTCATGCTGGTCGCCTTCACGCTGCGCGAGCGATTGGCCATCGCGGTCAGCGCGCTCTGTCTGGCACTCACGGTCTCGGTCATGGTGCTCCAGGGCCGCTCCAACGGCCAGAACATCCTGCTGATCGTCTTCGGCGTCCTGGGCGGAGCCGGGCTGATCGCGCTCGCCGACCTGTTCAACCGCGTCGACGAGCTGTACGAGTCTGAACGCTCGACCACGGTGAGGCTGCAGTACATGACGGCGCGACTGGAGGCATTGCAGGAGGTCCTTGTGGCGGTCAACAAGCTTGTGACGCCGCAGGCGATCCTGGACCGGGTAGTGAGGTCGGGGGCCGAGCTTCTCAATGCCGGGTGCGTCGTTGTGACCCGTGATGGTCTCACGTCACGGACCCACGCGATGTGCTCGCCGTATGCGGAGGGCGGGGAGGAGTCACCGGCCCCGGTCGACGAGGCCTTGTTGTTGCAGTCGATCGGTGATGGCGCGGGCGGCACGCAGGATCGAGCCGCGATCGGCGGCCGCGTGCACCGCGTGTCGCTGGACGCCCGCCTCCTTGGCGCCGACGACCCTGGAGCTGAGGCGGCCATGGTCTTCGTGCGGCGGCCAGACGAGCCCGAGTTCGACCGAGAGGATGAGACGCTGGCGGCCACTCTGGCAGCCCTGCTCACTGCCGGTCTCGACCGCACGACGGCGCAGGTCTGAGAGCGCGCCGCGATACAGTCGTCAGAGGGCGACCGGTCACGGTGTCTGAGGCCCGTCGATCCGACGCGCACCGAAGAGCCTGACGCGTCTGCCTGTAGAATCGGATCGGCGACGCTGGTGCCGGGCGCGTACCAGGGACGGGAAAGGTGGCGGTCATGGCCTACGTTCTCATCGAGCATCTGGTGGGCGACTACGAGACGTTCAAGAAGGTGTACCTAGACGACGGCGAGCGTCGCCAGAGGATCGGCTCCAAAGGCGGGAAGGTCTTTCGGGCGAGCGACGATCCGAACGACATCATCATCGTGCTCGAGTGGGACGACATAGCCCACGCGCGCGAGTTCGCCGCTTCGCTGGAGCTGCACGAGGCCATGCAGTGGTCGACCAGCAACGTCGCCACTCCGCGGGTCACGGTCATGGAGCACGCCATGGACTCGGAGGCCTGAGCGTCAGAGGCCAAGCCTCGGAGGCGTGATCGGGCGGGAGGCCGCGCGGGCGAGATCACGGCGTCGTCTTTTGAGTCGCGCCTCTTTCTCGTGCCACGAACAGGTGTTCGCTTTGGCATGGCGAATTGATACTCTTCCTGGGTCAACGCAACAGAGGAGGTCGCCATGCCAGCCGAAGGACTACTCTCTGGCAGGGCGACCTCTGACGGCGCCGTTTTCGCTGCCGAGTACCCCGCGCCCGAGCCCAGCGACGCCGAGCAGATCGCTTTGGCGGGGCTCAACCCGGAGCAGCAGCGGGCCGCGGCCGACGGCCGCGGCCCGCTGCTCATCGTCGCCGGCGCCGGCACGGGCAAGACGGCCACGCTGGCGCACCGCGTCGCCTACCTGATCGCCGGCGGGATCGACCCGCGCCGCCTCCTCCTGCTCACCTTCACCCGTCGCGCGGCGGGTGAGATGCTGCGCCGCGTCGACGGCCTCCTGAGATCGCGCGCCGGCAACGGCGGCGCGGCGGGCGCCGGGGAGCGCGTGTGGGGCGGCACCTTCCACGCCATCGCCGCCAGGCTGCTGCGCCTGCACGCGCGCGACCTGGGCATGGAGCCCGACTTCACCATCCTCGACCGCGGCGATGCCGAGGACCTCCTGCACGTGGCGCGCACCCAGCTCGGTCTCGGGAGCGGAGGGACGCGCTTCCCGCAGAAATCGACCTGCCTCGACATCTACTCCCGCTGCGTCAACGCTCAGCTCGCCCTCGGGGAGGTCCTTCCGGCGATCTTCCCCTGGTGTCGCGACGCCGAGGCCGACCTCAGCCGCCTCTTCGCCCGCTACACGGACCTCAAAGAAGAGCAGCAGGTGCTCGACTACGACGACCTGCTTCTCTTCTGGCACGGGCTCCTGCGCGACCCGGTCGCCGGCGCGCGCGTGCGCGAGCGCTTCGACGCCGTGCTCGTCGACGAGTACCAGGACACCAACGTGCTGCAGGCCGAGATCGTCTCGCTGCTGCGGCCCGACGGCTCGGGCGTGACGTGCGTCGGCGACGACGCGCAGGCGATCTACGGCTTTCGCGCCGCCACGGTGCGCAACATCCTCGACTTCGAGCAGCGCTTCCCCGGCGCCGCGGTGCTGACGCTCACCCAGAACTACCGCTCGACCGGCCCCATCCTGGCGGCGACCAACGCCATCATCGCCGAGGCCGCCGAGCGCCGAGAGAAGGAGCTCTGGACCGGCCGCGACGGTGGCGGCCGGCCGGTCCTCGTCACCTGTCGCGACGAAGACGAGCAGACGGCCTGGTTGTGCGAGCACGTCCTCGAGCACCGCGAAGAGGGCACGCAGCTCAAGCGCCAAGCCGTGCTCTTCCGCGCCCAGCACCACTCGATGGCGCTCGAGCTCGAGCTGTCACGGCGCAACATCCCGTTCCGCAAGTACGGCGGCCTGCGCTTCGTCGAGACGGCGCACGTCAAGGACCTGGTGAGCTTCCTGCGTCTGGCCGAGAACCCGCGCGACGGCATGGCCGGTCTGCGGGTCCTCGGCCTCGTGCCCGGCATCGGTCCCAAGACGTCGGCCCTGCTGGCCGAGACGCTGGCGACGGCCGGCGGCGACTTCGCCGCCTGGAGCGAGGTCAAGGTGCCCGAACCTGCAGGCAGCGTGTGGCCGGGGGTGGTCGAGCTTCTGCGGGCGCTCTCGGCCGCCGAGCCCGGCGAGGTGCCGGCTCAGGTGCACGCCGTGCGTAGCGTCTACGCGCCGCTGCTCGAGCGCCGCTACGACAACGTCACGGCGCGCCTGCGCGACCTGGAGCAGCTCGAAGGGCTTGCTTCACGCTCGCGCGACCGGGCACAGTTCCTCGCCGAGCTCGTGCTCGACCCGCCCTCCTACACGCAGGAGCTCGCCGGCCCGCCGCTGCTCGACGAGGACTACCTCGTGCTCTCGACCATGCATTCGGCCAAGGGGCTCGAGTTCGACGTCGTCTACGTGATCCACGCCGCCGACGGCAACATCCCCTCCGACATGGCCGCGGGTTCGGTCGAGGAGATAGAGGAGGAGCGCCGCCTCTTCTATGTCGCCTGCACGCGCGCGAGGAACCGCCTCTACGTGACGCACCCGCTGCGCTACTACACGCAGCCCTGGGCCGCATCGGACAGACACGGCTACGCGCAGCGCTCGCGCTTCCTCACCGAGGCGGTGCTGCGGGAGTTCGTCGAGGCGCAGGCGGCTCCCGCGTCGCGTGGCGACGACGACGAGCCGCTCGAGAGGGCGACGACTGTGTCCATCCGCGCCGGCATCAGAGCGCTCTGGAGCTGAAAGCCGGGGAGGCGGGCGGCGGGCTTTCGCCGCCGCCCGCGAAGGTGAAGTCCCTGCTCCGCGCGGAACGCGGTGTGGCGCTGCCCGCAGAAGGGCATACCTTCGGGAGGTGGAGGGGTCCTGGCTCACAGCCTCGGAGGTCCTGGATGAAAGCCCTGGTAATCATCGACATGTTGAACGATTTCGTCGACGGCGCGCTGGCCAATCCGCGCGCGCAGGCGATCGTGCCGTCGCTCAAGCGGCTCCTTGATCACGCTCGGCACGAGGGCTGGGTGGTGGTCTTCTCCAATGACGCTCACGAGCCCGGTGACCCCGAGATCGCCGTCTGGGGTGAGCATGGCATGGCCGGCACTCCCGGCGCCCAGGTCATCGCCGAGCTGGCGCCTCAGCCCGGAGGACGCGAGATCGTCTCGCCGAAGCGCTTCTACGGCGCCTTCGACAGCACCGGCCTCGAGGAGCAGCTGCGTGCTCTCGGCGTGGACGAGGTCGTCCTCGCCGGGCAGCACACGCACATCTGTGTGCGTCACACCTCCTACGAGGCGTTCCGCCGCGGCTTCACCATCACGGTGGCCCGTGACGCCGTGTGCACCTTCGAGGGTGTCGACGAAGACCAGGCCCTGGACTATCTGCGCGGGGTGTACGGCGCGCGCATCACCACGGTCGACGAGCTGATCGGCGCCGCCGAGCCGGCACGCGGGGCGGTCGCCTAGTCCCGGCGAAATGGTAGCGGTCGGCGTCCTTGGGCGAGGCTCGAGTGTCCCGGCGAGAGGAGCGGGACGCGGTGTAGGGCAGCGGGCGGGGGAGCGAGCGCTCTCGCGCTCGCTCCCCCGCCCGCTCCGCACCCGCCGGACAGTCACACTCGAGAAGCGGGGGAGCGCGGGCGAAGCGAAGGTCGCTACGAGTCTGAGGACGACGCGTGCGTCCCAGTCACCTCGAGGCCATAGTCGTAGCCGGTCAGCGTGCGACACCCGTCATTGGTGATCACTACCATGTCCTCGAGTCGCACTGCGCCCCAGCCGGCTTCGTGAATCGTCGGCTCCAGGGTGATCACATCGCCCGGCTCCAGAGGAGCCTCAGAGTAGGGAAAGGGCCCCGTCGTGTACTCGTGGAGCCCGAGTCCCACGCCGTGGCCCAGGAAGCGCGCGACGACCGGACCGGGTGCGCCCCCGAGCGCATCGGAAGGAAACAGCGCAGAGGCGAAGCCGTGGCCGTGCAGCAGCTCGCACACGCCCCGGTACATCTCGGCGCCGCGGGCTCCCGGCCGGGCGAGCTCGCGTGCGAGCTCGAGAGCAGCCTTGACGGCGGCGTGAACGCGGCGCAGCTTGTCGGGCGGGTCGCCTACGCAGAAGACGCGCGAGATGTCGGCGAAGTAGCGCGTGTCACGGTGTCGGGGGAAGAGATCGAAGAGGATGGGCTCACCTGCGCGCAAGGGACCGTGTCCGGCCTCGTTGATCAGCGCGGCTTGCGCACCGCCGGCGATATACGGCGTCTCTCCCTCGCAGTCTTTTGAGACCCAGTACGCCAACACCTCGCGCTGCAGTCTCTCCGAGGTGAGCGGCTCACCCAGCCACAACAGACCGTCGCCCCCGACCTCGGCGGCGGCAAGGAGGGCGCGCGCGTGGGACAGCGACTGCTCGGCGACGCGCAGGGTCGCCTCGATGGCCTCGACCTCGCGCGCGTCCTTGTGCCGCCGCCGCGCCGCGATGGAGCCGTTGTCGACGCGCACGGCGATGCCGTGCTCTCGCAGGTACTCCGCCGTCGCAAGCGGGAACCAATCGGGCACGAGAACGGACGTCACGCGCGCCCGCCGCACCGACTCGAGGGTGATCGTCAGAATGTCGCGGGGAGAAGGCTCGAGAAAGCCGCGGTCGCCTCGCCCTCTCAGGTCGCTGTCGATCCAGATCTCATCGACGTCGGCGATGGTCTGCGCCCGCGCGAGATCGGCCGGGTACGTGACGACGATGCGCTTCTCGTGCGTCTCCAGGTACACCAGAGCGTCGCCGTAGCCGGTCGCGTAGGCGATGTCGTCACACACCCAGTGGTCGCCGCCCACCATGAGGACGGCTTCGGCCGTCTCGCTGACATCGCGCATCGCGTCACCTTCCATCGTCGTCACTGCGCGGCGCAGGTCGCGCTGCGCCTCTGGGCCTCGAGGTGGAGCTTCTCCACCTCAGGGTTCCACCAATGCCCTGGTTCAGGCCCCCTCGACCGCGCTGGCCTTGAGGAACAAGGGGGGTATCCAGTCCGAGGGGTCGGGACTTTCCATGGACCAGAGGTCGCGTGCCGGCGTGGCTTTGCCAACTGAAGAAGGCCGTTAGCCTAGACGGTGTCGATCGTGAGCTGGCTCGCGCCGCCGCTGAAGCGCACCTCGTAGCGATCCTGCGCCGAGGCAAAGCCCGACGACTCGAGGGCGTTGCGCCCGCCGACGGCTCCCAGCGTCTGCTCGTCGAAGACGAGCTGGCTCGCGCCGCCGCTGATGGCCGCCCGTAGGGCCGTCGCGACCGGTCGGTGAACGCGCACATGGCTTGCCCCTCCGGAGACACGGACGGGCACGAGGCCCACCGGTGCGGGCAGCCAGATCTCGACGTCGCTGGCGCCGCCGCTCACCTCGAGCGAGCGTAGCTCGAGGCCACGCAGGTCGGCGGTGAGCTTCCACATGCCGCCTCTCAGCGAGATGTCCCAGGGCACGGCGGCGGTCAGCCACACGTCGGACGTGCGCCCGCGCCAGTCGAAGGGCCGGAAGCGTCGCTGGTGGCCGATCACGACCGTCCCGCCGTCGACCTTGACGTCGGGGGTGCCGCCCTCGAACTCGGCGCGATAGAGCCCGGTCAGCGTCGGGTCGACGCGGATGTTCACCGTGGCCGCGCCGCGGGAGAACTCGAGGCGGCCGACGGTGACGCCGGCCAGCGGCGCCGTGAAGGGGCCCGCTTGCGCGCTGTCTTGGTCGGCGCCGCCGGCGCCACCGTCGGCCGCCGGACCGGCCACCGCGCTCACCTGCCCCTCGTAGAACTCGCGGATGCCGCGCACGTAGTCGCGGACGACCCTGACGTGGTCGGGCTCGAGTCCTTCCAGCTGAGCCCGGCCGGCGAGCTCGACCTCGCCGTAGACGCGCGCGCCCAGCTCACGCGTCGCGACCGTCGAGGTGACCAGCACGCGGCGGCGGTCGGTGGGGTCGGAGACGCGGTTCGCGTAGCCGCTCCGCTCCATGCGGTCGAGCACCGTCGTGATCGCGCCCGGCGTGAGCCCACTTTCCTCGGCGAGCTCACCGGCGGTGACGCGGCCCCGCCGATAGAGGATGCCGATGCAGCGCAGATCGGTGCGGTTGAGCCCGAACTGCGTCGCCACGGCTTCGTCGAGACGGTCCGCCGTGCGCCGCAGCTCGCCCAGCTCGATGCCGACCTCGTCGATCAGCTTGTCTTTGTCGTCGGCCATCTTCGTCCTCGCTCCCGGCGGGTCGCGGGCGGGGCACGCCCGCTGCCACGCCGTTGCGTTCGTCCCGCGGTGGTTGATTCCTTGCGAAGAACTATACCACAGAAGAAAGATTTGACAATCAAAACATATGGGGAATAAAGTGTCCCACGAGAAGGAACAACGTGACCGCGAGGCGCCCGGATCGGTGCTGCGCGGCGGACCGGTCAGCGCACACGGTCCGAGAAGGAAGGTGGAAGCGACATGAGCGATGTGATCGAGGTCGCAGGCCTCGTGAAGACGTACCCCAAGGGCGTGCGCGCGCTCGACGGCCTCGACTTCAACGTCGAGGCGGGCAGCGTGTTCGGGCTCCTGGGGCCCAACGGCGCCGGCAAGTCGACCGCCGTCAAGGTGCTGACGACCCTGACGCGGCCCGACGCCGGAGAGGCCCGCGTGGCGGGCCTCGACGTCGTGCGTCGGGCCGCGGAGGTCCGTCGCATCATCGGCGTGGTGGCGCAGCAGTCGGGCTGCGACCGCTCGGCGACCGGGCGCGAGAACCTGCGCCTGCAGGGGCGCATGTACGGCATGCGGGGAAGGGCGCTCGAGGAGCGCGTCTCCGCGCTCCTCGAGCGCCTCGACCTGGCCGAGGCCGCCGACCGCGTGGCCTCGACCTACTCGGGCGGCATGCAGCGCCGGCTCGACGTGGCCATCGGCCTGGTCCATCGCCCCCAGGTCCTGTTCCTCGACGAGCCCACGACCGGCCTCGATCCCGAGGGACGCGCCGGCCTGTGGGACGAGATCGAGCGCCTGATGGCCGACGAGGGCCTGACCATCCTGCTCACGACACACTACCTCGAGGAGGCCGATCGGCTGGCGCGGCGGCTGGTGATCGTCGATCGCGGCCGCGTGGTGGCCGGCGGCAGCCCCGAGCAGCTCAAGGGCGAGCTGGCCGGCGACACGCTGCACATCGAGCTGGCCTCCGCGCCGCAGAACGGCAAGGTGCAGCGCGGCCTGGCGACGGTCGCGGGGCTGCGCGAGGTGGTCCTCGAGGGGCGCACTCTGAGAGCGCGCGCCGACAGCGGCGCCACCGCTGTGCCGGCCGTGCTCGCCGCCCTCGAGACGCAAGGCGTGGGGGTCGCGGCCGTCACGGTGGCGCGTCCCTCGCTCGACGATGTCTACCTTCGTTACGCCGGACGGGCGTTCAGCGAAGCCGACCGGGAGGTCGCACCGTGATCACTGGACTGCAACACACCTGGTACATGTGCGTCCGCCTGCTGCGCAACCTGTCGCGGCAGCCGGCGTGGATCGTGCTCTCCCTCATCCAGCCGCTGATCTACCTGCTGATCTTCGCGCCGACCTTCAAGAGCGTGGTGGAAATCCCCGGGTTCGGGGGCGGCTCCTACGTCGACTACCTCGTGCCGGGCATCGTCGTCATGACGGTGATGTTCTCCGGCGGCTGGGCGGGGATGGGCGTCGTCGAGGACATCGACCGCGGCGTCATGGACCGCTTCCTGGTGACGCCGGCGTCGCGCACGGCGATCATCTGCGGGCGGCTCCTCGAAGGGGCCGTGCTGGCGGTGATCCAGGCGGCCATCATCATCGGCATCGGCTGGCTGATGGGCGCGAACTACCCGGGCGGCGTCGGCGGCATGGTCGTGCTGCTGGCCGCCTCCATACTCCTCGGGGAGGGGCTGGCGGCGCTCTCCACGGGCCTCGCGCTCGTGGCGCGCAAGGAAGAGACCCTCATCGCGACGATCAACATGCTGCTCACGCCGCTGATGTTCCTGTCGGCGGTGTTCATGCGGCTGGAGCTCATGCCGCACTGGATCCAGACGGTGGCGCGCTACAACCCCGTGAACTGGGCCGTAGCGTCGGGTCGCGGGGCGATGCAGGCGAGCGTCGACTGGAGCGCGGTGCTCTGGCACGCCGGCTACCTGCTGGCGTTCACGGCCGTCTGCGCGGCACTGGCGACGCAAGCCTTCCGCGCCTACCAGCGGTCGGCGTAGAGGAGTCGGGACGCGGGCGAGGGGCGGGGCGGCCATGAGGCCGCCCCGCCCCTCGCACCCCCATCCGACCGCTTGACGGAGCGCCGCGTGCCGGCGGTCCTCCCGGTAGCTCGCGCGCACGGCCAGTTCCCGCCACGACGTCGCCGCTTTCGAGCGCACTGTAAGAAACTGGCCTCCCCGGTGTTCTGAACAGATGAGAGAAGAAGTCGGAACCTTGGGAGGTAGTCCATGCAGACGCTCAAGACCATCGTCGCGACGGCCGTCATCACGCTCGCCGCGACCACCGTCGCTGTTGCCGGCGTGGGCAAGGTCAACGGTCAGAACCCGACCGCGCCGACGCCTGCGCCGGCGGTGGCCGCCCATCAGCAGCAGACCCAGGCCGGGTACGCGCTTCGTCTCACCGATGCGCAGGTCAAGCAGCTCGCGTCGGCGCTCTCGACGAAGGTCAAGACGGAGGGCAGGCAGGAGCGGCACTCCGTCCGCCACCAGGGCGACGCGAAGCATGCTCACGCCGGCCAGCACGCCTACGCAAGCGCCGGTCACGATGCCGGACACGCCGGTACCCAGACTCACGCGACTAGCCAAGCGAGGACTCAGGTCAGGAGCGGCGATCAGACGTGCGATCAGACGCGCCAACAGACGCACGACCAGACCTGCCAGCAGACGCGCGACCATGCCGGCAGCGACTCCGGCGAGTGCGGGGGAGGCCACGACTGAGTAGGGCTGGGGCGGGGCGGCCCGCTGACGACAGCGGGCCGCCCCGCCCTCTATACTGTCCTCACATGGATCCCGCGAGCGGTTGAGGAGGATCCTCCGAGTGAAGTCCACGGCGGCAAGCGAACAGAAGCTGATTCGCGGCCTGCAGACCGGAGACCATCAAGCCTTCCGCAAGGTCTATGACGCCTACCATGCGGCCATCTACAACCTCTGTGCGCGCATCGTCGGCGATCGCGAGGAGGCCAAGGATTTGACACAAGAAGTCTTTCTGCGTGCCTTCAGCGCGCCGCCCGAGTCCCGCGCCGAGTTGGGTCTGCGACCGTGGCTCTACCGCGTGGCGACCAACCTCTGCCTGAACCATCTGCGCGGGGCAGGCGGGCACGGCGCGGGCGTCGCGGTCGGCGGGGACGAGATCGAGCAGGTCGCTTCTCCGGTCGACGGCTTCCAGCAAGCGCAGACCGCGACGCTGGTCGAGGAGACCCTGGCGCAGCTCAACGACCGCTACCGGACCGCCCTGGTCCTCAAGGACCTGCACGGTCTGCCGTCCGTCGAGCTTGCCGGCGTCATGGAGACGTCGCGCGCGAGCGCGGACGTGCTCGTGCACCGCGCTCGCGCGTCCTTTCAGGTCGGTCTTCTCCCGTCTCGCGGGCGACGGCGCTCCCGTGCCCGGCAACCTCGCTCTCGTGCTCGCGCCGCTGACCGTGCCGACTGCACTCCAGGTCATGCCGCCGCTGCCGCACGTCCCCATTCCGTTGCCCGCACGCCCCCGTCCCGATAGCCGCGCATCCCTTCGATGCCTCCGGAGGCGGACTGCTGGGCAAGCTGTCGGCTGCTCTGGGCTCCAAGGTGGCCGTGACGGCCGCCGCCGCGAGCCTGGTCGTGGGAGGGCTCGTCGCCGAGCGGGTCGTGACTCGTGGCGGGCACGACTCGCAAGCCGCCGCTGCAGCGGCGGCCGTCACGACGGGTGACCGTGCGACGTTTTCACAGTCGGCGGCCGACGTTCGCGAGCATGAGGTCCTCATGAGACACCGCTCTGCTGACGGCTGCCTCGCCGGCGACGCGTCGTGCGCGGCCGACCACGTTGGCGAGCACGGGGCGACGCACGAGTCCGAGTCACACCACGGACCACGCCGGTGGCGCCGGGGCGAGCGAGACGACGACGTCACATGACTCGACCGGCACGCACGCTGCGGGCGCGAGTGCGACGACCCATGATGGCGGCGCCGGGACGACGTCGGACGGACACGACAGCGGTACCGGTTCCACCTCGGCCTCCCACGACGGCGGCAGCGCGGACCACTGACCCTCGGTCGCCAACGACGGCGGCAGACCACTGAGCCTTGGTCGCCCGACGCGCCGCCCCACTCACTGAGCGGTTCGCAGGGATAGCACGTAGGGGCGGCGGCGGGGCTTGAAGCCCCGCCGCCGCTAGCGTCTATGCCCCCTCGTCCTCGAGATGGATGTGCGCCACGGCATTGATGGCCTCGGGCTTGCGGGACCGCAGCACCAACAGCAGCACGACACCGACGGTCACCCAGGCAGCCATGGCGTAGGGCGCGTACTTGTAGGGCGAAGTCAGCGCCGAGATGAACGACAGGCCTGGGATGCCCGTGATCCCGGCGACGCTGAAAAAGCCCGGGATCAGTATCAGGACGCCGATGATGGGCACCACGACGTGGGAGACCCAGTGTCGCTCCTCCTCGCGATGGCGGGCGAAGTACCCGATGCAGGCGATGTTGGCGGTGATATACACGGGCACGATCACGACGACGATCGCCGTCCCGATGATGCCGAAGGCCACCTGCGGCGTGTACTTGAAGCCGAGCGCAAGCGCAAGAGCGAGGCCGACGACGAGCGCCACCAGGATGCCCACTCTTGGCGACCTGAAGCGGGGGTGGAGTTCGGCCAGCCAGCGCGGGAACACGCCGATGCGCCCAAACGCGAAGGCGGTGCGTGTGAACACGTTGGTGTTCGCGTTCGCGTTGGCCAGCGTCGAGTTGATGATGGCGAAGAGCACCAGCGCCCAGAAGACCCCGGAGACCGTGCGCGCCAGACCGTCCCACGGCACGCCGTTCGCTGAGGCTGCGAAGCCGGAGAACTTGCCCGGTCCGTACGCCACCGTCGCCGCGTACGTGGTGAAGATGTAGAGGGCGCCGATCAGGATGGTCGCCAGCAGCACCGCGCGGGGCACGTTGCGCCGCGGGTCTTTGGTTTCTTCGGCGAGCGGCGCCGCGGATTCGAAGCCTGCGAAGGCCAGCAGCGCGCCGACGGCACCGGCGATCACACCCGTCATGCCATGGTAGCCCTGGGCCGTCGCGTAGTGGGTCGTGAAGACCGACAGGGTGTTGTTGCTCCCGGCCTTGACGACCAGGACGATGGAGAGGGACAGGAAGACGATGATCTCGATGAAGCCGAGCACGACGCCGGTCCTCGTCGACGTCTTGACTCCGCGGTACACCAGGAAGCACACGAGCAGGATGCCGGCGGTGGTGAAGACCCACCACAGGCTGGTCGGAAACGATGATTGCTCGGAGTTCCACTCGCCGGCCACAGTGTAGCCGAGCTGCAGCATGACGAGCGGCATGACGAGGATCTCGAGCGCCGCGTACGCCCAGCCGACGAGGAAGCCGACCCACGGGGCGAGGCCCACGGCGTTGTAGGTGGCGACCGAGCCCGCAGCCGGGATGTGCTTGGCGAGCTGGCCGATGCTCCACGCTGTGAAGAGCATGCCGATGAAGGCGAGGGTCACCGAGAGCGAGAGCGCGCCGGCGGCGAAAGCGGCACCGAGCGGGATCGACGCGGCGATCGCGGCGCCGGGAGCCATCGACGTGATCGACTGGAACAGCACGTCCAGCAGGCCGACGGCGTTTCGTTCGAGTTGTGGGACCGGAGGCTCCTGTGGGACAGGAGCCTCCGGTCCCGACGCGAGCTGGTTCAGCCATTGTTGTGCCTTTCCTTGGGTTGTTGGATCAGGACTGGAATGGGTTGCTCGGAGTCACATCAAGTCTTGGCCGTAGCGTTCCAGGATCGCCTTGGGCATGGCGAAGCGCGCCGTCTTGAGCGGATCGACGACTTGCGAGACCTGAAGCTGCCCCGCGGCGCTCATCAGCATGGTGACGTCCGCCGTGGACAGATGCAGGCGCAGCATCAGGAGATCGGCCATGTCGCGCGTGGCGACGTCGGCCGCCTCGTCCAGCGTCTCGGCGGACGCGATGGTCGCCACCACCTCGGAGGTCTCCACGATGGGGTTCGCGAGTGACACGTCGCGGCGCACGTCGACTCGCAGGGTGACGCTGCCGGCGACCTCGACGCCGGTGCCGCAGATCTCGCCGTCACCCATGACGGCGTGCAGGTCGCCGGCCGCCAGCAAGGCGCCGGGTGCGAAGACGGGCAGGTACACCGTCGCGCCCTCGCCGATCAGTCGCGTGTCCATGTTGCCGCCGTGCGCGCCCGGCGAGCCGCAGGGCACCGGAGGTCCGTCGGGCGCCACGCCGATGACGCCGATCATGGGCCGGATGGGCACGACGGCGCCCGAGACGAGGGCGGCGCCGTCCTCGATGTCCACGAACTGGAACGACATGCCCTCGAGACGCTCGCGGAGCACCCCGAACCCGTCGCTGACCGCCATCACTCCCCTTGCGGCGACGTCGACCCGCTCGATGAGCACCGACAGCACGTCCCCAGCCTTGGCGCCCTCCACGTAGACGGGACCCGTGGCGGGATTGACGTGCGCCCAGTCGACGGCCTCGAGAGAGTCGCGGGCAGAGCGCACCTGGCCACTGAAACAGTCGGCCGTCTCCAGTACCAGGCGCTCTCCGGGCTCGATCCGCGCGACAGGGGCGGCTTCGGCCGAGAGGCTGAAGACGCTGTCTTCTTTACTTACGCGAATCACAGCAGCACGGTCCTTTCGCTCTCTCCATGAGGTCTCTCGACGCGGGCGGTCGCCGCGGCCATTCGCGGAGTGTTCCCCTCGTCGCTTCGAGGCGAAGCCTCGCGCCCGTTTACCATGAGGTGCGCGGTGTCCCTGAGGTGCGCGGTACGCCGAGGTGCGCGGTACTCTGAGGTTCACGGTCGGTGACTCGCCCGGCGTCCGACCCCCGTCGCTGCCCAGAGCGAGTGACCGGATACCCGCTGGGGTATACACTTAGACGCACGCAGTGCCCGTCGAGGGCGACAGTAATGGCGACGAGGAGATTCCCAGATGGCGGTGACCGTCTACACGACCCCGACCTGCAGTTTCTGCAAAGCGACGAAGCAGTACCTGCAGGAGAAGCGTGTCAGGTTTCGCGAGGTCGACGTGTCGCGCGACGCGACTGCTGCCGACGAGATCGCGCGTAGGACCGGCCGGCGCGCTGTGCCGGTCATCGACGTCAACGGCAGGCTCATCGTGGGCTTCGACAAACGCCGTCTGAACGCGGCGCTCGGCATCAGGGGGTAGTGGGATGTGGCCTTTCGGTCGTGGCGACCACGCGGGAGATGGGGCCGGCCCCATCACGATCGACGTGCGCGAAGCGTTCGCGCGCGCCGGCAAGGGTGCCCGACTCGTCGACGTGCGCTCCGAGCGCGAGTTCGCCGCCGGGCACCCCAAGGGCGCGCGCAACCTGCCCCCGGCGCGCCTCGCGAGCGGCGATGGCGGGTTGGCCCTGGACGACGAGATCCTCCTCATCTGCGCCAGCGGCCATCGCAGCCTGCGCGAGGCGCGCCGCCTGGCGAAAGCGGGCTACACGAACGTGGCCAACGTGGGGGGCGGCATGATCGCCTGGCAGCGCGCCGGCCTGCCCATCAAGGCGCGGCGCCGGTAGCTCGAGGCGCTGGCAGCCCGAGGCGTCGCCAGCCCGAAGCGCTGGCAGTCCGAAGCACCGGTAACCTCATTCAAGTGCGTGGGGGAAGGGAGGCTAGGTGGAGATACAGCCCATCGTCTTCACGCCCATCGGCGTGATCCACAGCGAGCATCGCGAGCCAGAGCAGACGCCGATCCAGCCTGTGTGTGCTACTGGGAGTGCCGGCACCGTCGAGGTGTTCGACGAGTTCGTCGAGGGTCTCGACGATGTCGATGGGTTCTCGCACATCTACCTGCTCTACGCGTTTCACCGCGCCCGTCCGGCGCCGCTGAAGGTGGTGCCGTACCTCGACGACGTGCCCCGCGGCGTGTTCGCGACTCGCTCGCCCGACAGGCCCAACCCCCTCGGGCTCAGCCTCGTGCGCCTAGTCGAGCGTCGAGGAGCGGCGCTTTTCGTCGAGGACCTCGATGTCCTCGACGGCACGCCGCTCCTCGACATCAAACCCTACGTCGCGAGGTTCGACGACCGTCCAGATTCACGCGGAGGCTGGACCGACTCGGTCGACGACGAGACGTTCCGCCGCCGGGGCCGGCGCGAGTAGAGTCGGTTCGCCGCAGGGCAAGCGAGTATCGGCGGCTGCGCGCCGTGACCGGTGATGCCTCGGGGCGGGCGACCGCTTCAGCCGCCGCGCTCGGGCGTCCAGACGAACGTCCCCGCGCGCAGGTCGCGCAGAGCCTGTTCTATCTCCTCGCGCGTGTTCATGACGAACGGTCCGTAGCGCGCGATCGGCTCGCCTAGAGGAGCCCCGGAGACCAGGAGGAAGCGCACCGAGCTCTCGTAGGCGCGCACGCGGACCTCGTCGCCGTCGTCGAACACGACCAGGCTCGGCGCATCCACGAGCGAGCCGTCGAGCTCGCCGCGGTAGCCGAGGTCGCAGGCGACGCCGAACTCCCCCTCACCTCGAAACACGTAGGCGAACGCGGTGTGACCGCGAGGAACGGCCTGCGCGTAGTCTCCCCCGGCCGGCAGCGTGACGTCGATGTACTCGGGGTCGGCGTAGATCTCGCTGACCGGCCCCACGGCGTCGCCGGAGCGCCCGGCGACCACGCGCACGCGCGTGCCGTCCGGGCGCTCGTCTACGGTCATGTGCGCGTCGGGTACCTCCTGGTAGCGCGGCCGCGACATCTTCAGCTTGGCCGGCATGTTCACCCAGAGCTGGAAGCCGCCCATCTTGCCCTCGCGCGGCCGCGGCATCTCCTCGTGCATGATGCCGCCACCGGCCGTCATCCACTGCACGTCGCCGGGTCCGATGGTGCCCGCGTTGCCGATGGTGTCCTTGTGGTCGACCTCTCCGGCGAGCATGTAGGTGACGGTCTCGATGCCACGATGCGGGTGCATCGGGAAGCCCGCGAGGTAGTCGTCGGGGTTGTCGGACTCGAAGTGGTCGAAGAGCAGGAACGGGTCGAGGTAGTCGAGCGCCCAGCCGCCGATGCTGCGTCTGAGGTGCACGCCGGCGCCCTCCATCACGGGCTGCGGCTCGATGACTTGCGTGACCCGTCTGGCTTGCGGTTCCATGGCGCCCCGTCTCCTGAGTTTCTGTCCGCTCCCGCGGTTCTTGCCGTGGGTGAGAAGTGCCCCGATCGAAGGCGGAGGAAACGACGGTCCTGGATGTCGGCGCGAGAGCGAACGGGATCGTGGCCGGGCTAGCGGCCTCGCTGGCGGTCCATCTCGCGGCGGATCTCGTCCTCGCTGATCGGTCGGCGTCCGTACACGTCCCAGGCGTTGAGGGCGAGCCCGATGCCCCAGCCGCCGAGCACCCATGCCGGCCAGAAGTAGCTGTGTCCCGTGAAGTACCAGATGAGGATGAGCATGGCGTTCACGACCACGTACGACACCACGTGACGCCCGAACTCATGCTGCTTCTTGAGCTGGTGTATGGCAGCCTCGCGCAGTTCCTCTTCAGTCGCCACTGTCTCCTCCTTGCTCCGGGCCCTTGAGGAACAGTATCACCCGAAGAGGGAAAGGATCGGCATCCGCTCCGGGTCAGTTGCCAGGCGAATCGTTAGTATGCTAACGTTTCTTGCGTGCGCCATGAGCGAGCCTTGACGACACCAGCCGAGTCGCGGACCGAGACAGTGGCCGCCGAGCCGCGGGACCCCCAGGTCCCAGGCACCGGTGCACGGATGTTCGGGGCTCCCCACATGGAGCTCGAGGGCGTTGAAGAGCTCTCGGCCGACGTCTTTCGCGCCTTCATCAACACGCTGCGTCTGCACCGGCAGCTCATGAGGCGGACTCTGGGCGGACACGGCACGCACCCGGGCCAGGGTATCTGCCTGCACCTCATCGCCGCGCACGGCCACAGCACGCAACGGGATCTCGCCGAGGCCCTGCACTTGTCGCGGCCGACGGTGAGCAAGATGGTGCAAGCCATGGAGAGGTCGGGCCTCGTCGAGCGGCGGCCCGACGAGAGCGACCAGCGGCTCACGCGCGTGGAGCTGACGGCCGCTGGTCGCTCTCTCGAGGAGGAGCTGCGCGGCGTCACGGCGCGTCTCGTCAACGAGACCGTCGGCGCTCTGCCCGAGGACGATCGCCGCGAGCTCGCGCGGCTTCTCGGCGAGCTCGCGGCGAGCATGCGGCAGGCGATCGGTGCGCGCGCGGGCGTCTCGCCCGCGCGCGCACCCGACGGACAAGAGGTCCGCGCGCCTTGACCGCGCTGCTCAGGGAGCGCTTGACACCGTATTGGCGTCAGATCGTGCTCGTGCTCGTCCTGCTGCTCGTCCAGGCGATCACGAACCTCTACCTGCCCACCCTCAACGCCGACCTCATCAACAACGGCGTCGTCAAGGGCGACACGCACTACATCATGGTCACCGGCGTCGTCATGCTGGTGGTCACCCTGCTGCTCGGCTATCGCCACCATCATCGCCGTCTACTGGGGCGCGAAGACGGCGATGGCCTTCGGGCGCGACGTACGCGGCGCTCTGTTCCGCAAGGTCGAGAGCTTCTCGCTGGCCGAGCTCAACCACTTCGGCACGCCGTCGCTGATCACGCGCACCACCAACGACGTGCAGCAGGTGCAGATGGTGGTCTTGCTGATGCTCAACGTGGTGGTCTCGGCGCCGATCATGTGCGTCGGCGGCATCATCATGGCGCTGCGTCTCAACGTGCCGCTTTCGAGCGTCATCGTCGTCGCCATCCCGATCATGGCGGTCTTCATCGCTCTCGTCGTGCGTAGGGCGCTGCCGCTCTACAGGGCCATGCAGGTGAAGATCGACCGTGTGAACCAGGTGACGCGCGAGGCGTTGAGCGGCATGCGCGTCATCCGCGCCTTCGACCGCATGGACTACGAGGAGCGGCGCTTCGCCGAGGCCAACGATGACCTGACGGGGACGGCGCTCAGAGTCACGCGCCTCTTCGCCGTGATGCTCCCGACCCTCACGGCGATCCTGCAGCTCTCGACCGTGGCCATCATGTGGTTCGGCAGCATCCAGGTCGCCGAACACGGCATGCCGATCGGCGACCTCACGGCCTTCCTCACCTACATCATCCAGATCCTGCTGTCGGTGCTCATGGCGACCATCATGTTCGTCATGGTCCCGCGCGCGGCCGCCTCGGCCGCGCGCATCCAGGAGGTCCTCGAGACGGAACCGTCGGTGACCGACCCGCAGACTTCCGTGACCGGCGTCCCCGCGCAGGGGCTCGTCGAGTTCGACGACGTCGAGTTTCGCTACCCGGGCGCCGAGGAGCCGGTGCTCAGCGGCATCTCCTTCTCTTCGGGCCCGGGTGAGGTCACCGCCATCGTGGGCAGCACGGGCAGCGGCAAGTCGACCTTGGTCAATCTCATTCCGCGCTTCTACGACGTCACGGGGGGGAGCGTGCGCGTGGACGGGGTCGATGTGCGCGAGATGGAGCTGCAGGACCTGTGGCGCCGGGTCGGTCTCGTCCCGCAGAAGTCGTTCCTGTTCAGCGGCACGGTGGCGAGCAACCTGCGGGACGGCAACGAGCAGGCCGGCGACGAGGAGATCTGGCGCCTGCTCGAGATCGCTCAGGGCAGTGAGTTCGTGCGCGAGATGCCCGAGGAGATCGAAGCGCCGATCGCCCAGGGCGGCGCCAACGTCTCGGGAGGGCAGCGCCAGCGCCTGGCCATCGCCCGTGCCCTCGCCAAGCGCGCCCAGATCTACATCTTCGACGACAGCTTCTCGGCGCTCGATTTCAAGACCGACGCGCTGCTGCGCGCGGCCCTCAAACGTGAGACGGCCGATGCGACGGTGCTGATCGTCGCGCAGCGGGTGGGCACGATCATGCACGCCGACCGCATCGTCGTGCTCGAGGACGGCACCATCGCCGGCACGGGCACGCACGAGGAGCTCATGGAGACCAGCGACACCTACCGCGAGATCGTCGCCTCGCAGCTCGGCGCGGAGGACGTGGCGTGAGCGGGCAGCCACAAGGCGGCGCGCGCACGCCCCGGCGGCGGTCAAGGCGCTACGCCCGGACCAGCCGGCATGCCCGGGGCGGGTGGCGACGGCGGACGACCGGTCGTCCGTCCGCGAGGGCCGATGGGCCCCGGCCCAGGCGGCCCCGGCGCCCACATGCTGATCATGCCGGCGGCCAAGTCGAAGGACTTCCGCGGCACGATGAAGCGGCTCGTGAGCATGCTGCGGCCCGAGCGCGCCCGCATCGTGCTGGTGGTGCTTCTGGCCGTGGTCAGCGTGACGTTCGCCATCCTCGGTCCGAGGCTCCTGGGCGCGGCGACCAACATCCTCTTCGACGGCGTGGTGAGCAAGAGACTGCCCGCCGGCGTCACGCAGCAGCAGGCCGTCGCCGCGCTGAGGGCCAGGGGCGAAGGCACACTGGCCGACATGCTCTCGAGCATGCACCTGCATCCCGGCCAGGGTGTCGACTTCGCGGCTCTCGAGCGCACGCTGCTGCTGCTCGTCGGCGTCTATCTGGCGAGCGCTCTCTTCGGCTGGCTGCAGCAGTTCATCATGGCAGGCGTAGCTCAGCGCACGGTCTACCGCCTGCGGCAGGCGGCGGACGAGAAGCTCGCCCGCCTGCCGCTCAAGTACTTCGACGACCACCCGCGCGGGGACGTGCTGAGCCGAGTGACCAACGACGTCGACAACATCTCGCAGTCGTTGCAGCAGACCATGACCCAGCTCATCACCGCCGTTCTGACGATCGTCGGCGTGCTCATCATGATGGTCTCGATCAGCGTCCTTCTGGCGGCCATCTGCGTGCTGTTCGTGCCGCTCTCCTTCGTGCTCACGATGCTCATCGCGAAGCGCTCGCAGAAGCAGTTCGCGGCGCAGTGGGAGCGCACCGGCGACCTCAACGGACACGTCGAGGAGATGTTCACGGGCCACAACGTCGTGAAGGTCTTCGGCCGCCAGGAGAAGGCGATCGCCCACTTCGACGACCAGAACGAGCAGCTCTATCAGGCGAGCTTCAAGGCGCAGTTCATCTCGGGGATGATCCAGCCGGTGCTCAACTTCGTCGGCAACCTCAACTACGTCGCCATCGCGGTTGTGGGCGGCCTCGGTGTGGCCAACGGTAGCCTCTCGCTCGGTGAGGTGCAGGCCTTCATCCAGTACTCGCGTCAGTTCACCATGCCCATCACACAGACGGCCAGCATCATGAACGTGCTGCAGTCGACGGCGGCGTCGGCCGAGCGCGTCTTCGAGCTGCTCGACGAGCCCGAAGAGGCGGCCGACGCCGCCGAACCCGTCGCCCTCGCGCGCACGCGCGGCCACATCGCCTTCGAGGGCGTGTCGTTCCGCTACGCTCCCGACACGCCCCTCATCGACGATCTCGACCTCGACGTGCGCGCGGGCCAGACCGTCGCCATCGTAGGACCGACCGGGGCCGGCAAGACCACTCTGGTGAACCTTCTGTTGCGCTTCTACGAGATCGACGGCGGGCGCATCACGATCGACGGCGTCGACACGCGTGCGATGACGCGCAGCGACCTGCGCCGGCTGTTCGGCATGGTGCTGCAGGATGCCTGGCTGTTCACCGGCACGATCCACGACAACATCGCCTACGGGCGCGAGGGCGCGAACGACGAGGAGATCAGGGCCGCGTCACGCGCCGCGCGCGTGGACCACTTCGTGCGCACGCTGCCCGAAGGCTACGCCACGGTCCTCGACGACGACGCGACGTCGGTCTCGGCGGGTGAGAAGCAGCTCCTCACCATCGCCAGAGCGTTTCTGGCCGACCCGCAGGTCCTCATCCTCGACGAAGCGACGAGCTCGGTCGACACGCGCACCGAGGTGCTCATCCAGGAGGCGATGGCCGAGCTCATGAAGGGCCGCACGAGCTTCGTCATCGCGCACCGCCTCTCGACCATCCGCGGCGCCGACATCATCCTCGTCATGGACCACGGGCGCATCATCGAGAAAGGCACGCACCAGGAGCTGCTCGACCTTCGCGGCTTCTACCACGACCTCTACGCAAGTCAGTTCGTCGAGGCGCTCGAGGAAGCCTCGTAGACGGCACGGAGTGAGCGGCGTCGAGGGCTAGCCTTGCACGCTCAGCGTCGCCATCTCGGCGCTCGCCTGACTGGCGACGCCGCGCGGCGAGATGACGATCAGCGCGATATCGTCGGCCGCAGGTCCGCCGTTCGCGGCTCTGATGTCGTGGAGGAGCCGGTCTACGCTTTCGTCCGTCAGACCGAGGGGCCCCAGTCGGGACAGCTCATCGATGAGACGATCCTCCCCGTAGCGGGCAGAGCTGACCGGCGCCGCGCGGCCCTCGATGAGGCCGTCGGTGTAGGCGAACAGGGTCCAAGGGTCGGCTAGCGGCACGTCGGTGAACACCGGCTTGATGTGAGCGGCGACACCGAGGGGGAGTGTCGGGTGCGTCTCGAGCAGCCGGCTACCGTGCTCGTTGATCAGCAGAATCGGGGGGTGCCCGACGGACATGTAGGTGAGTCGATGCTCGCGCATATCTAGCCAAGCCAGGCAGACCGTGACGAAGGCGCCAGCGGGGGGTTCATCCCAGAAGACGGTCCTGTTGAGGGTGGCCAGAACGGTGGGAGGGTCGCTTCCCGCGAGTATCAGTCCCCTCCATGTTGAGCGCAGGGTCGTTCCGAGGGCCGCGGCCACAGGCCCGTGACCGGCGACGTCGCCGAGGATCATTGCCAGGCTGTGGCTCTCGACGGCGACGATGTCGAGGAAGTCGCCGCCGAGGTTGAGACGCCGCTCGCTGGGGACGTAGCGGGTGAGCACCCTCAAGCGAGGGTGAGTGAAGGGGAGGCGAGGGAGGAGGCCCGCCTCGAGCGTCTCGTAGAGAGCCGCCGTCTCCTCTTGCAGTTCGCGGCGCTCGGCGCTGGTGCGCATGGCGTCGGCGACGCGGCCGGCGACGAGAGCGGCTGCCGCCCAGATCACAACGCCGCCGAGCGTTCCGATCGGGGTGCCGACATCGCCCAGGTCGGCGACGAACGCGAAGAACAGCGCGCCTGCCGTCACCGACACGAGCACCCCGACGAGCGGTCCGGTCAGCACCGCCGCCACTACTACGATGAGGGCGACCCCCGAGCCGGGGATGCCGAGCAGGGTCTGGGACGAGTTGAGGATGCCGATCGGTGCCAGGAACACCGCGAGCGCCACGACGGAGACGAGGTAGACGAGGAGCCCGGAATGGCGGCGCCGCAGCGACAGCCAGCCATGTCGGCGCAGGACCGTCGTGCTACGTTCGGGGGGGCCCGATGCGTCCATCACACCTATTGAGGGAGCGTGTCATCACAAGTCGGACCTCTCCGTGGGTCGGGGGACTCTAAAAGGAGTCTTGCGCGGATTATACGCGGCGAGCGCCGCCGTCCGCCCCCGGGGGGAGGGGCTCCCTCGAGTGCAGCGTCGACTACGTCGGCTCGCGGGACGGTGGGTTGTGCCTCTTCCCAGAGTCCGCTGTCGAGCTACGCCTCAACACCGAGGCGCTCGACGGCGACCTCACCGACTACTCCGCACAGCCGTACGACTGACTGTCAGCTACAAGTGCCGGCGCCCCGCCGAGGGACACCCGCCTGAGCATCCTGAGGTAGGCGCGGTTGGCCCTCTCCCTAGGCCACCGGCGCAGGAACCACCAGTACCAGCTGTACAGGGCCATCGGGCCGAAACGGCGGGCAGCCAGGTACTTGAGCCACTGGCCCGGCGAGTAGAAGCGCGAGTAGGCGCGCAGCACCTCCCTCTGGAGCTCGTCGGCGGTCATCAGCGCCGGCGTGAAGACCACGTGCAGGGCGTCGTAGAGATCCCAGTGCCTGTCGAAGATGCGACCCGCCGTGTCAAGGTCGGTGAACTGCCGCGTGCCCGGGAGCGGGGTGAGGATGTTGAGCATCAGCGTGTCTACGTCGTGCTCCCGGGCGAACCTCACCGTGTCGCGTACGGTCTCGGCCGAGTCGGTGTCGGCGCCCAGCACGAACATGCCGTGGCTCTTGATGCCGTACTCGTGCAGCGTGTCGATGGCGCGCGCGATGTCGTCGAGGCTCTGCGACTTCTCGAAGCCATCCAACGTCGTCTGGCTGACCGATTCGAAGCCTATCGCGAGCAGGTCGCAGCCGGAACGTCGCATCAGGTCGAGCAGCTCGTGGGTCCTTCGCGACGTCGGCGCGTACCTGGGCCGACCAGGGGATCGCTCGGCCGCTGGCGATCATTGCACGCAGCAACGTCTTGAGCCGCCGCCTGTCGGCGGCGAAGTTGTCGTCGTAGAAGAAGATGCGCTGCGGGAGCTTCTCCTCGAGCTCGGCCATCACGTGCTCCACACTGCGGTAGCGGTACGTGCGGCCGAACATGGCGGTGACCGAGCAGAAGTTGCAGACGAAGGGGCAGCCCCAGCTCGTCATGATCGGGGTTGCTCGCAACTCCTTGCAGCCGGCGATCAGCGAGAGGTCGGGTACGGGAAGAGCGTCGAGATCTTTGCAGCGGTCGCGCGGCCGGTTGTGAATGGCTACGCCACCCCGCGTGAACGAAAGACCTGGGATGTCCTCGAGCTCTCGCCGGCCTGCGAGCGCGTCGATGAGCTCGAGCATCAAGGCCTCGCCGCCTTCGCCGCGCGCCACGTAGTCGACGTGTTCGAGTGCCTCATCGGCCATGAAGGTCACGTGGGAGCCGCCGATCACCGTGGGGATGCCGCGTTGGCGAAGCCGGTCGGCCATCTCGTAGGCGGCCGGCGCCGTCGACGTGGTGCTCGAGATGCCCACCAGGTCCGCAGCGAGCACGTCGTCCCAGTCGACAGGGTGGAGCTGAGGGCAGTAGATGACCACGTCGTGGCCGGCCGCCTTCAATGCCGCGCCGATCATGGGCAGGCCGAGACGCGGGAAGAAGGTGTAGGACCACATGTGGATGTGGGCAGGGGCTGGTTCTATGAGGCGGATCTTCATGCCGCGACCCGCCTGCGTATCAGAAGGAGAGCGATGTCGTCGGCCATAGGAGCGCCGTTGGCCGTCTCGACGTCGGCGAGGAGGCGGTCGATCTCATCATCGTCGCGCAGCGGCCTGCGTTGCAGCCGGTCAACAAGACGACCCTCGCCGTAACGTTCCGATTCCCCCGGCTGCGCGCGTCCCTCGACCAGTCCGTCCGTGTAGAACAGCAAGGACCACGAACCATCCAGATGGAAGTTGACCGGGCTCCAGATGTCGTTCCCCTCAACGCCGAGCGGGAGGGCCGGCGGGGAGTCGAGTGACGCCACTCGGGGCGTCAGCAGCAGGGGGAGGGGGTGACCGATGTTGAGGCAACGTACCTGGTCACCGACGGCGCTGACCCACGCCAGCGAGGCGGTCGCGAAGGTCTCCTCAGCGCGACGTTCCCTGACCACCACGGCATCGAGGGTGCTCCTGATCGTGCGTGGGGAGGCGCCGCTCATGACCAGGGCCTGCCACGTCGACCGCAGGCTGGCGCCGAGCGCCGCGGCGGCCGGACCGTGGCCGCTCACATCGCCCACGATCAGGGCCAGTTCGCCGTCGTCGAGCGCCAGCACGTCGAGGAAGTCGCCGCCCAGCCTGAGCCGGCTCTCCGAGGGGCGGTAGCGCCGAACGACCTCGAGGCTTCCATGCTCGACGAACGCGGGCGGGATGAGGTTCCCCTCGAGGGCGGCGTGGAGATAGACGAGCTGATGCTGGGCCTCGCGGCGGCGTGCGTTCTCGAGGGCGACACTCGCCTGATCGGCGAACCCCTGGGCCACGTTCGCAAGTTGGCCGTCAAGGCTGGGCAGGCCCACCTGCCAGCTCAGGGTGAGGAGTCCCTTCAGCCTCCCCCCACTGACCATAGGCGCGATGAGCGACCTGCGCAGCGGAAGATGCTTGGTCGCCGACAGGAGAGGTCCTCCCGATGCTGCTTCCTCGACGTCTCCCAGAACGACCGGCCGTCGGGTGCTGACCAGTGCCTCGACGTTGGGGAAGTCCGACAGGGAGAACGCGGCGAGAGCCGAGTTCATCGCCGCCTCGGGGTCACCTCCGATGAGGGTGACCGTCTGGCCTTCGACCGCGTACAGGCGCACCCAATCGGATCCGAAGATCTCGTGCGCGGTGCGGCAGATCTCCGCGCCCACATCGGCGGAGTCTTTCACGTGAAGCGATGGAGCGTGCAGCATGATGCGCTCCATCGCTTCGCGCACCAGAGTCTCGCGACTGAGGGACTCGGCGGCGCGCTCACCGCTGCGCTGGTGACGTCGCAGCAAGTTGGCCAGGCTCCCCGCGAGGACCGCCGCGAGGCACCAGATGGCGGCTCCGCCGATCGTCCCGAAGGTGGAGGACGTGGCTCCGAGATGAGCCACGAGGAGGAAGAAGGCGACCGCGCCGACGAGGGCGCACACGATCCCGACCGTGGGGCCGGCGAGGATGGCAGCCAGCATGACGACGAGCGTGACCCCGGAGCCCGGGATCCCAAGGAGCAGCTCGGACGACGGGTTCGCGCCGGCAAGGGCGAGAAAGCAGACCTCGACGCTGGCCGCGACCGCGAGGACCACGAGCGGCCGCCGACGCGCCGGGAGTCGCTCGAGGAGTGGACGGACACGCAGTCGATTCGAGGGAGACACGCAACCGGCCCCTGGTAGCGAAGCGCTGCCGGGGCGGTGCGACGAAGTGGTGGCGCGGTCCGAGGGCCCCGATATCCCTCGAATCGTAGCTAGGTCTCGTATCCTACGTCAAAGGACAATGAACGCAAACATTCATACGCAAAGATGCGGTGACTAGTGCTCACATCCTCTGCGCTCTCTTTGAGTACCAAGACCAACGCAAAAGGAGGAATTTCCAGGAATATGTCCCTCGATATAGAGGGATAGCTGCAAACTGCCGGGAATGTACGCTGAGATAAGGTTACGTCTGGAGTTCGACGGGGAGACTCAAAGTGAGCCGATCACGTTCTGTCAGGAATGACAGGCAGCGGCCGAACCGCCCGGCGAGCTCCCTCCTCGAGCTGGCTGTGCCCGATGCTTGGGGGCCGCCCAATGAGCGAGCAACCTGGGGCACACGAACGTCTGCTCACCCCTGATCAAGTCGCCGAGCGATTGAGCCTGAGCGTCCTCACGGTGCGGGCCTGGTTGCGCTCGGGAAAGCTCCCGGGGGCCAAACCTGGAGGCAAGGTCTGGCGCGTGCGTGAGGCCGATCTCGACGAGTACATCCGTGCTCTTAGCCAGGGCGACGGCCACCGGGGCAACGGCCACCAGGGCGACGGTCACCAGAGCGACGGGCACCGGGCAACGGGCACCGCGTCGTCCAAGACCGGCGTTGAGAGCCGCGACGGCCGAGGCTGGTGCTACGCCGATCCGCCAACGGCGGCAGGCAGTGCAGAACCGCCGCCATCACCATCAGAGAGAGGGCAGCAATGCATCATTTTGGCGCCGCGCGACGACCGGTTAGCAGCCGCTATCGCGTCGCCACCTTCGAAGAACGCAGAGTCTGCGCCGAGGAGGGCTGTGTCACCCGGCTCTCGATCTACAATCCCGGCGCCTTCTGTGCTCTTCACGCGACGCGAGCCCGTTCATTCTCCACCTCGGGACGGTAGCGGCGGCGGGGCGGCGGCTGCTTTGAGCGGAGGCACCTTAGTAATCCGCAAAGACTCCTTAACACGAACTCAACAAGTATGGGGCAGACTGTGACCGTGGCTCCTTTCGCTGAATAAGCGAGACCCCCCTCCAGGAGGGCTTCCCCCAAAGCCCTCGAGAAGGCCCCGTTCCCGGCGGGGTCTTTTCTTTTGCGCAGAACCTCGCGGCACAGACCCGTTGCCCGGCCCGTCTGAAAAGCCGTCAGCTCTCGAGCAGTCCGCGCAGCGCCCCCAGTGACCGCTCGGCCGCGTCGTGGTCGATGGCGTAGAAGGTCCACCTGCCGCGGGTCTCCTCCGTCACCAGGCCGGCCTCTTTGAGCACGCGGAGGTGGTACGAGGTCTTGGACTGGCCGAGCTCGAACTGCTCCTGGAACTCGCACACGCAGATGCCTTGCGGTTCGTCGCTTCCGGGAACACCACGGGTGCAGGGCGCGGACAGGCCACAACACCCGCGTCCTTGGGACATCATCTCGAGCATGCGCACTCGGATCGGGTCGGAGAGGGCCTTCGCGACCCGCACCAGGTCGGCCGTCTCGCTCTCCGCGACCCTGCGGCGGCTCGCGTCGGCACCGGTCCCTTTCTTCAGCTTCGTCACTGAGGTCCTCGTCATGGGTGATCCTCTCGGTACCTCTCGGCCAGACGATCGGTGGTTGATCGCGATGCTAGCACAACTTTTCTTGATGTGGGATTGACATCAACTCTTCTTGATGTATTCTAACACCTAACGAACTTGATGTGAACACGTCATTGGGAGGACGTCATGAGCGAGATTGGGACGGGCGAGGACCTGAAGGACCGCGTGCGCGAGCATTACGCCGAACGGGCCAAGGCCGCGGCCGAGGCGCAGCCGTGTAGCTGTTGCGGCGGGGCCGCCGTGGAGCCACAGGACGAGTTCGCGCGCGGCCTGTACGCCGTCGATGAGGCTGGCTCGCTGCCGCCCGAGGCGGTGCTCGCCAGCCTCGGATGCGGCAACCCGACCGCGCTCGCTGAGCTGCACGAGGGTGAGGTCGTGCTCGACCTGGGGAGTGGCGGCGGCATCGACGTGCTCCTCTCGGCTCGCCGTGTGGGCCCGACGGGCAAGGCCTACGGTCTCGATATGACCGACGAGATGCTCGCGCTGGCGCGCGGCAACCAACGCAAGGCCGGCGTCGAGAACGTCGAGTTCCTCAAGGGCGAGATCGAGGACGTGCCGCTGCCCGACGAGACGGTCGACGTGATCATCAGCAACTGCGTCATCAACCTCTCGACCGACAAGGATAAGGTGCTCGCCGAGGCGTTCCGCGTGCTCAAGCCGGGCGGTCGCTTCGCGGTCTCCGACGTCGTGTTCCAGGGCGACCTGAGCCTCGTGCCCGAGAGTGTGAAGGGCGACGCCGAGGCGTGGGCGGGCTGCATCGCCGGCGCGCTCGAGGAGCGCGACTATCTGGCGCGCCTCGAGCGCGCCGGCTTCGAGGACGCGTCCCTCGAGGTGACTACCGTTTACGAGGCGTCGCCCGCCAGCTCGTGCTGCGGCAACCCGGCGTTGCCCGAGGGTGTGCGGCTGGTCAGCGGGTTCATCCGGGCGACCAAACCGCGCCTGTAGCAGGGCTGATCGGACTCCGTGGTCGCGATCATGCCGGCACGAGAGAGCCAACGGCAGTCAGCGCGAGCTACAATCAGCCTGCTAGACGGGGTAAGTTCGGGCAAACGGAAGGATGCGCCATGAGCGACAAGGAAACGGCGGAGGATCTCGGGCGGATGAGCCCGGTACAGGTCGTGCAGTGCGCCGAAGGATCCAACACGGTCTGCTGGATCCGCGCCGAGGCGACCGCCGACGATGGCACGTCGACTTCGTATGAGTGCTGTGGCGGCGGCGGGACGAAGGCGAGCTTCACGGTGCGGACCGGGTTCTTGAGCAGCAAGTCCGTGGATCCGCAAGATGTACCCGACGGGCTGAGCTGGAGCAGGCGTTGCATCTGACACGGCAGGCACGAGGTCTGGCGAGGCGGGCACGAGGTCTGACGAGGTCGAGGTGATACTCGACCCGCCCCACGTCGCGCGACCAAAGGTCCTCTTCATCTGCACCGGCAACACTGCGCGCAGCCAGATGGCCGAGGGCTTCCTCCGCGCGCTGGCCGGCGAGCGCTTCGACACCTACAGCGCCGGGCTCGAGCCGGGCGAGCTGCACCCGCTCACCGTGCAGGTCATGAAGGAGTGCGGCATCGACGTGAGCGGCCAGCGCGCAAAGAGCCTCGACGAGTACCTGGGCAAGCTCAGCTTCGCCTTTGTGATCACGGTCTGCGACCGCGCCGCACGCAAGTGCCCCATCTTCCCGGGGACGGGCGAGCGGCTGCACTGGTCGTTCGAGGATCCTGCCGAGATCGTCGGCAGCGACGCGCAGACGCTGGCGAAGTTCCGCGAGGTGCGTGACCTGATCGAGGCGCGCATCCGCGACTGGATCGCAGCCTCGCCCGATGCCGTCGTCGCGAGTCCGCCGACGATGATGATCGACCTGCCCGGAGAGGGGGGCGTCGATGGCTGAGGCCGGCGCTGCGGCGGCCGAGACCCGCGCGGCCGGGGGAAGGAGGCAACGGCTCTCGTTCCTCGACCGCTACCTCACGGCCTGGATCTTCCTCGCCATGGCGATCGGCGTGGGCATCGGCTGGGTGGCGCCGTCGATCAAGGACTTCTGGAACCAGTTCTCGGTGGGCACGACGAGCATCCCGATCGCCGTCGGGCTCATCGTCATGATGTACCCGCCGCTCGCCAAGGTGCGCTACGAGGAGCTGGGCGACGTCTTCCGCGACTACAGGATCCTCGGTCTCTCCCTGGTGCAGAACTGGCTCATCGGTCCCTTCGTGATGTTCTTCCTAGCGATCATCTTCCTGCATAACTACCCCGAGTACATGGTGGGTCTCATCATGATGGGCCTCGCGCGCTGCATCGCCATGGTCATCGTCTGGAACCAGCTCGCCAAGGGCGACACCGAGTACGCCGCCGGCCTGGTCGCCTTCAACTCGATCTTCCAGGTCCTCTTCTACAGCGTTTACGCCTGGATCTTCGTCACCAAGCTGCCGCCGCTCTTCGGCCTGCAGGGCAGCGTGGTCGACATCTCCATCGGCCAGATCGCCAAGAGCGTCTTCATCTACCTCGGCATCCCCTTCGTCGCCGGCATGGTGACGCGCTACATCGGCCTGAGGACCAAGGGCCGTGAGTGGTACGAGCAGAGGTTCATCCCGCGCATCAGCCCGATCACCCTCGTGGCCTTGCTGTTCACCATCTTCGTCATGTTCAGCTTCAAGGGCGACCTGATCGTGGAGCTGCCGCTGGACGTGCTGCGCATCGCCGTGCCGCTGCTGCTCTACTTCGTCATCATGTTCTTCCTGAGCTTCTTCATGAGCTACCGGATGGGCGCCGACTACGAGAAGAGCGCTACCCTCTCGTTCACCGCCGCCAGCAACAACTTCGAGCTCGCCATTGCCGTCTCGGTGGCCGTGTTCGGCATCGCCTCGGGCGAGGCGTTCGCCAGCGTCATCGGACCGCTGGTCGAGGTGCCCGTGCTGATCGGTCTGGTCAGTGTGGCCCTCTACTTCAAGCGCCGGTACTACTCTGGTGGGCGAGCTTTGGCGCGGGGAGAGACGTGACGCGGCCGGCGGCGCTCGATCTCGAGCAGCAAGCGCTTGCGATCGATACCGCCGCCGAACCCCGTCAGGTCGCCGAGGTGACCCACGACGCGGTGGCACGGCACGACGATGGGGAGGGGGTTGCACGCCAGCGCCTGGCCGACGGCACGACCGGCGTGAGGCCGGCCGATGCGAGCGGCCAGCTCTCCGTAGGTGATCGTCTCCCCGTATCCGACCTCACGTAGTGCGTACCAGACCGCGAGCTGGAACTCCGTCCCGCTGCGTCGCGTAGGAACTGTGAAGGAGTCTGACTTCCCCGCGAAGTAGTCCCTCAAGCTGCCGTTTGGCAGTCGTGAGGATCTCGGTGTCGGCGTCGTTCGCAGCGTGGTCTGCGGCACGACGGCGCCCGTGGCTCGCGGCCGCAGGGTGCTCGTCTTCACCTTGTCCTTCCATGCGGATCGCGACGAGCTCTCCGGCTTGCGCGACCAGCTCGAGCTCGCCTATCGGTGTGGTCATCCGCAGCGTCTTCGGGGCTTGCTTCGTCAGCCCTGCTCGTTCCATGTGTCCTCCTCGTTCCGACAGGACCATGTTGGCGCGTTGCGGCAGTGAGTTCTGGCGGGATTCGGCCACGGTCGTGCGCGTCGCACATGCCTGGCCGAATCCCGCTAGTCAGGACGGCTGATGAGGGTAGACTGAGGCCACGATGCTGCCGGATCTCGAGACCTGCTTCGCCGCCATGCAGAGCCGCGACAAGCGGTTCGACGGCTCGTTCTTCGTCGCCGTCGCGACGACGAGGATCTACTGCCGCCCGAGCTGCCCCGCCGTGAGTCCGAAGCGGACGAACGTGCGCTTCTACCCCACGGCGGCGGCGGCGCAGGCGGCCGGCTATCGCGCCTGCCTGCGCTGCCGCCCCGACGCCGTGCCCGGCTCTCCCGGCTGGAACCTGCGCTCCGACGTGGCGGCGCGCGCCCTGCGGCTCGTCAGCGACGGCGTGGTGGACCGCGAGGGGGTCGAGGGGCTGGCCCGGCGCCTCGCCTACAGCCCGCGACAGCTCCGCCGGCTCCTGGTCGACGAGCTCGGCGCCGGGCCGCTCGACCTGGCCAGAGCGCAGCGCGCCCACACGGCGCGGCTGCTGATCGAGACGACGTCCCTTCCCTTCGGCGAGGTCGCCTTTGCGGCGGGGTTCTCGAGCATCCGCCAGTTCAACGACACGGTGCGCGCGATCTTCGCGCTCACGCCCAGCGATCTGCGCCGCCGCGCGGCGCGGCGGCGCGGCAGCGCCGGCGTCCCCCAGCAGCTTGGCGTCGTCGCCCTGCGGCTCCCGTTCCGGGCGCCCCTGCATCCGCAGGGGCTGCTCGACTTCTTCGCCGAACACGCGGTGTCCGGCGTCGAGGAGGTCCGTGACAACACGCTACGGCGCACGCTGCGACTACCCCACGCCTCGGGCATCGCCGAGCTGGCGCCGCGCGAGGGCTACGTGGAGTGCCTGCTGCGGCTGGGCGACCTGCGCGATCTCGCGACCGCTGTGGAGCGGTGTCGGGCGCTGTTCGACCTCGACGCCGACCCGGTCGCCGTCGATGAGGCCCTGGGACGCGATGGCCTGCTCGCTCCGCTCGTGCGCCGCGCGCCGGGTCGCCGCGTGCCCGGTACGGTGGACGGCGCCGAGCTCGCCGTCCGCGCCGTCCTGGGACAGCAGGTGTCCCTGAAGGCGGCCCGCACGCTGGCGGGGCGGCTGTCGGCGGCGCTTGGCGCTCCCATCGCCGACCCTCAGGGCACGCTGGAGCGCACGTTCCCGGCGCCCGGAGCGGTGGCCGACGCCGCTCCGTCGCTGCTGCCTATGCCGGCGAGCAAGCGCGAGACCGTGCTGACGCTCGCTCGCCTACTCGCCGAAGGAGGGCTCGTGCTCGATCCGGGAACCGACCGCGACGAAGCGCGGCGACGGCTCCTCGAGCTGCGCGGCGTGGGACCGTGGACGGCCGAGTACATCGCCATGCGCGCCCTGCGCGACGCCGACGCGTTCCCGGTCGGCGACCGCGGCGTCGCGCGCGGGCTCGAGGCGCTCGGCGAGGCGGGCGGCCGCACAGCGGCCGCCCGCCTCGCCGAGCGCTGGCGGCCCTGGCGCGCCTACGCGCTGCAGCATCTGTGGGCGGCGGCGGCGGGGCCCGTCGCTGGCTGACCGCAGCGGCGCGCAGGGGGTCGTCTCGCCGGATCGAAGCGAAGCAGCCATCTCGCGGCGGTCCTGCGCTGGCGCCGTCTCGCGTCTGGTCTTAGAGTGCCGCTGTCGAGCGGCGCCGATGTCGCGCGTCTCGAGGAGGTGACCATGGGCCAGAGCGTGCTCATCCTGGGTGGCTACGGGGTAGCCGGGCGGATGCTCGCTCGACTGTTGCTGCGCGAGTCGAAGGCCGATGTGATCCTTGCCGGACGTAGCCTCGCCAAGGCTGAGGCGGCTGCGGCGGCGCTCAATGCAGAGCCGGCGATGGACGCACGAGCGCTCGCGCCGCCGACGCCGCCGATCCCGTTTCGCTCGACGCCGCCTTCGCCGGGGTCGACCTGGTCGCCGTCTGCTCGAGCACGCTGGCCCACGTCGACACCGTGGCCAACGCCGCTCTGCGGGCCGGCGCCGACTACTTCGACCTGCAGCTCTCCGTGGCGAAGAAGTTCGCCGCTCTCGAGCGGCTGCGGAGCCGCATCGAGGACGAGGGGCGCTGCTTCATCACCGACGGCGGGATCCACCCCGGCTTGTCGGCGGCTCTGATCCGCGCGCTCGAGCCAGCCTTCGAGCGGCTCGAGCGCGCGCAGGTGGCCGGCCTCATGCGCGTCGACTGGAGGGCCTTCGACTTCTCGACCGCCACCATCGAGGAGTTCGTCGAGGAGTTCAGGGACTACCGCGTCGAAGCGTTGCGGGACGGAGTGTGGGCCAAGGTCGGCTGGCGTGAGGCCCAACGGCGCGTCGACTTCGGGCCGTACTTCGGCACGCACCCGTGTTCCCTGATGTACCTGGAGGAGTTGCGCCGGCTGCCGCGGCTCATCCCCAGCCTGCGGAGCTGCGGCTTCTACGTCGCCGGGTTCAACCGCGTCGTCGACTACGCCCTCATGCCGCTGGGCATGGTCGTGATGAAGGTCGCCCCCGGCCGCCTGGGGCCGCCCTACTCGAGACTGCTCGCCTGGGGGCTGCGCACCTTCCAGGAACCGCCGTACGCGACGGTGTGGCAGGTCGAGGCCGACGGCACGGCACGCGCCGACGCCGCCGACGACGGGCGCAAGTCCGGCGGCGGGACACCGGCAGCCGGGGGCGGTGCGACACCGGCAGCCGGCGGCCGCAGGCCGCTTCATGTGCGTCTGCGCCTCATCCACGAGGACGGCTACTTCCTCACGGCCGCCGCGGCCGCCGCGTGCCTGCTTCAGTACCTGGACGAGTCGATCCGCGCGCCGGGGCTGCATCTGCAGGCGCTCGTCGTCGAGCCCGGTCGTTTCCTTGACGATCTGCGCCGCCTTGGGGTGTCCATCGCCATCGAGGGCATCGACCTCGGTGCGCTGCTCCCCACGCGAGAGGCGCCGCCCGCGTCGGCTTGACCTCCCCCGCCGCGCGGTCAGGCCGCGGCTTCCGGACGTGCTGCGGCGAGCGGGCTGAGGCTCGTGGCCAAGCGAGCGACGAACCGCGGCAGCAGGTCGTCTTCGGCCACGGCGTGGTCGGGGTTCACCTCCGTGATGACGAGACCGCCGAAGGCAGGGTCTTCTGCGAACACCGATAGGGCCGCCATCGCATCGTCGATGGAGAGGCCCTGGTTGCGCTGATAGGCGTCGTCTGCGATGGGGAAGTCGACGAAGTCGATCGCGTCGACATCGAAGTGGACGAGGAAGCGGTCGGCCCTCCCTCGTAGAGTGTCGGCGGCCTGTGCGGCGGCCTGGCGCGCGTGCCCGGCGACCTCGGTCGCCGGGTAGACCAGGCCGCCCTGCCTCGTGAGCAGGTCTCGCTCCCAGCTGGTGAGCTCGCTCTCGACAGCGGCGAAGAAGACGACATCGCCCCACGACAGGAGTGGAAAACGGGGGCCCAGGTGGCTCAGCGACGAGTCGGCCGTCGGCTCGCCGAGCACATGCGACATGCCCATCCAATCGAGGGCGCCTTTGATGGCGCTGTCGGGTGTGTTCAGGTCGGGATGGGCGTCGAGATACACGAGACCTACTCGATCGACCACGCGCACGTAGCCCGCGAGCGCGCCGAGGAGCAGAGTGCAGTCGCCGCCGATGATCAGGGGTAGCTCCTCCGCTCTGACGACCTCTTCGGTGGCGTCGGCGAGCGTGCGCGCGACCATCTCGACCCGGGGGAGGTTGTGACCTCGGGGGTGTCTCCTGTCGATGGCGAACGGCACGAGCGGCAGGTCGCCGCGATCGTCGAGCGCGATGCCGTCGCCGCGCAGACGTCTCAACGAGGCCCGCTGCGCGCAGTGCCGACGGCGCCTTCTCGAGGCCGGGGGAGTGGGCGCCGGCCGCGCTGGGCGCCCCGATGAGTGCCAGAGTCCGTGTCACGTCGCCTCCAGTGCATCCGTCGGATGCTCCGTTTGCAGCCCGCCCGCAGCTAGCAGCCCGTTCCTGGCCCGGCCGTCGATCCTGCCTCCCGGGCCGGGAGTTGACTGGCTCCCGCGGCGACTATAGTCGCTGGAAGCGGCGCGCTAACCGATTGGCCGCGTGACGCGCCTCCTGTGGCTCTTCTTTGAGCGAGCTGAACCCTTGCTGTGGACGTAGTACGCGCTTAACATCGCTTAACATGTTTCGAGCATGGTAATGCTCGCTTCGTGGGTATAAGGGTGCCAGACCTTATCCCGACCAAGGGGTGTGACAATGCCTAGGAAGTACCTTATCGGTCTCGTCGTGGTCCTCGTCCTCGCGCTCGCCGTGTGGCTTGTCCCCATGGCGCTGGCCGACAACAGCAGCAGTCCCGCGCCGAGCACGGCCCAGACGGCGAGCCCGGCGCCGTATCACAGCTCGGGCACGGCCAATGGCTGTGACGGAGACAACTCGGGCTCAGGCGGCTCGAGCTCCGGATCCACCTACTACCAGACCTTCTGACCTGCACGCGCCGGGGCACCGTGACCGCGGCGAGCCGCCGGCAGGCAACGCGAGGGGGCGGCTCCCGAGAGGGAGCCGCCCCCTCGCTGTTCCGCCGCCGCGCGCTCAGCTTAGGGCACGGGGGGCGGCGGTTCCTCGTGCTCCCATCCGGTCAGCCTCCGTGGTTGGTAGGATGTGACGTGTCTCGGTGTCGGCCGAGCACGCCTAACGAACGGAGGTCACATCGCCATGACACTGCTGACCTGGGTGGTCGTCATCATCGTCGTCGCCATCGCAGCGGCGGTCGTCGGTTGGCTCGTTCTGCGGGCGCTCGGCCGCGGCACGCCGCGGGTCCCCGACGCTCTCGAGCACCTGCCGTCGCGTACCGACCAGCCCGTCGCCTTCTCGGAGGGGCGGGCGGTGACGGAAGCCGAGGAACCACCTGCAGGGACCAGCGACGACGCCGCCTTCGAACGGGTCCTGCGCGAGGAGCTCGACGAGGTCAGAGGAGAGGATCAGCAGGCCTGATCCTAGCCCGGCACTGGGACGATCTGCGTGCTCAAACGGTTCCACCATCTCCGCGAAGGGAATGACGGGCGGGAACGTTTCCCTCGCCATTTGGCTATGGCCATACCGAACGGAGGCCCGCGATGGGTACCGGCAATAAGGCGACATCGAAGTCTTTTGACAAGGCTGACGAACACGTATCGAAGGGCGGCGTCGAGATCGAGGTGGTCCAGCTCGGCGATTTCAAGGCGAAGCGCGCTACCTACCCAGTGGGATGGAAGTTCTCGCGCGACATGGGCGCGCCGAAGTGCCACGACACGCACGTCGGCTACACCCTGTCCGGTCGCATAGTCGCGGAGTTCGATGACGGCACGCGGGTGGAGTTCGGGCCCGGCTCGGCCTTCATCGTGCCGGCAGGGCACGACGCCCACGTAGTCGGCGACGAGCCCTGCGTGATCGTGCAGTTCGACGAAGGTGAGTCGGCGGCGCGCCGCTTCAACGTCCCGAGCGTCGTCTCGAAGGCTGCCTGAGTGTCTCGCGGAGACTGAATCTCACCGTCTGTGTGCGAGGGGCCGCCGGTAGGCGGCCCCTCGCCGTCCGGGCTCCGGAGTACACTCCCATCCGTGAAACGGCGCAGAAGCAGGCTGAGACGCGGCCGCGAGAGTCCTGCCCTGGGAGGGTCTGCGAACGAGGTCCGGGGAGAGACGGAATGATCGACGGCATGCACGCCATCGTCTATACGCGCGATGCCAACGCGGCGCGCGCCTTCTTTCGCGACACCCTTGGTCTGCCCTCTGTCGATGCCGGCCAGGGCTGGCTCATCTTCGCCCTGCCGCCGGCTGAGATGGCGGCTCATCCCAGCGAGGGCGAGTCGCGGCACGAGCTCTACTTGATGTGCGACGACATCCACGCCACGGTCGAGGAGCTGCGAAGCAAGGGCGTTGTCTTCACGAAGGGGATCAGCGACGAGGGCTGGGGGCTGCTCACGACGCTCGAGGTTCCGGGCGGGGGTGAGCTCGGGCTCTACGAGCCCCGGCACCCCCGCCCCACGCACATCGGGACCGGCTGACGGCGCTCCGACCGGTCCTTCAGTCCTGGCGCCAGAGGCGCCGCTGCTCGGGCGACGAACAAGAGGTTGGGCTGCGACATCTGAAGTCGGCGGCAGGAGACCGGGCTCCACATGGGGGCGGAGCCCTGCCGTGCGCGTCGCGCCTCACCGTTCCCACGCGCTGGGCTCGACCCAGGAGCGGAGTCCTTGAGAGGAGGACCTGTGGGTGGTCTCGATGGCAAACGGCTGGAGAAGCTCGTCGGCCCGCTCCGTGTGCCAACCGGCAAGAAGGTGTCGTTGCCCAAGGACTTCGACCCCGGCTACACAGCGGACTTCGTGACGAAGGAAGACGCCCAGGATGACCTGCGCCAGGGTGTCGAGATCCTACGCGACTACCAGGGGCGGCTGGCCGCGCAAGACGTCTACGCTCTGCTCGTGGTGTTGCAGGGGCTCGACGCCTCAGGCAAGGACGGCACCGTCGAGCACGTCATGAGCGGCGTGAACCCGCAGGGCGTGTCGGTGACGAGCTTCAAGGCACCCTCGCCGCTGGAGCTCGATCATGACTTCCTCTGGCGCCACCAGGTGGCGCTGCCAGGGCGCGGCCAGATCGGCGTCTTCAACCGCTCGCACTACGAGGAGGTGCTCGTGGTGCGCGTCCATCCGCAGTATCTCAAGGGCCAGCGTCTGCCGGTGGAGGGCGACGGCGACGAGATCTGGGAGCGTCGCTACCGCGAGATCAACGAGTGGGAGCGCCACCTCGTCGACAACGGCACCAGGGTGGTGAAGCTGTTCCTCAACGTCTCCAAGGAGGAGCAGCGCCGGCAGTTCCTCGAGCGCATCGACGACCCCACCAAGGGCTGGAAGTTCTCGCCCGCCGACGTGGGCGAGCGCGAGTACTGGGACGACTACCAGAAGGCCTACATGGCCATGCTGGGCGCGACCAGCACGATGTGGGCGCCGTGGTACGTGATCCCGGCCGACCACAGGTGGTTCGCGCGTCTCGCCGCGGCTGCCGTCGTCATCTCGGCGCTGGTCGACATCGACCCACGCTTCCCCGAGGCCGACGACAAGCGCAAAGAGGAGACGGCGGCGGCCAAGCGCCAGCTTGAGGCGGAGGAGCCGGGCAAGAGCGCGGGGTGACCATGACGGGTCGCCGCGCGAGCGCCGCTGCCGGCGCCGCCGTCATCCTGGCCTGCCTGGCGCTTGTGCTCGTCGCCGGCTGCGGCGGCGCGTCGCGGGAGAAGCCGCCGCAGGGCGGCGGCTCGGCCGCGACGCCGCGACCTTCTCATCCCACCCCGACGACGGCGTCGCCCAAGACGTCGACGAAGGGGACCGGTGCGGGGGCGACGCGAGCCGGCGGCGCGACCTCTGGTGCACGCCGACCGCTCGTCAGGCTCGTCTTCGTCGACGTGGGTCAGGGCGACGCCGTCATCCTCAAGGCCGGCTCGTTCGACTGCCTGATCGACGGAGGTCCGCGCGGCGCGGAGGATCACCTCGAGAGCGAGTTGCGCCAGGTCGGCGTCAGGAGGCTCGATCTGCTCGTTCTCACCCACCCTCACGCCGACCACATCGGCGGCCTGCCCGAGGTCATCCGCGACTTCAAGCCCAAGCGGGCCGTGGTCGACGAAGGCTGGCCCACGGCCACCTACGCCGGCGTGAGAAGGGCTCTCTCCTCCGCAGGGACGGCGATACGACGCCGCTTCAGCGGCGCGCGCCTACGGCTTGGCTCGGTCGCGGCGACCGTCCTCAGCCCCCGCCGCCTCTCCGGCGATCCAAACGCGGACAGCGTCGTGCTGCTGCTCGACGCCTACAGGCGGCGCATCCTCCTCACCGGCGACGTAACCGGGGAGAGCGAAAGTGCCCTCGCCGGAGTGCTCGCTCGCGGGCCGCGACTGTTCCTGCTCAAGGTCGCGCATCACGGTTCCGACTGGTCGACGGGCTCGACGTTTCTCGACGCGGCGCGTCCGCGCTTCGCGGTGATCGAGGTGGGGCCGAACCCCTACGGGTACCCCTCGGCGAAGACGATCGGCCGTCTGAGAACCGAGGGCACGCGCGTCTACACCACGCGCAAGAACGGCGACATACGGGTGACGATCGCTCCCTCGGGCAAGGTGACGTGGCGCTTCGAGCGGTCGGCCAAGCCGGTCACGGGCGGTGTGAGGTAGGCGGACCGGGTCGCCGTGGTCAGGCCGCGGCTGCGAAGCGCTCGCCGAAGCCCTCGGTCGCCCAGAGAGCTCCCTGCGCGCCCACCACCAGCGCCTCGTAGTCCTGCAGGCGCGAGAGGCGCCCGAGCAGGGCGCCGCCGGAGGCGATCAGCGCCGTCGCCAGCACGTCGCTGAGTGTGAGCTCCGGGCCGAGGACGGTGGCCGCGGCGAGCGCCGTCGCGGGACGCCCGCTGCCGGGGGTGAGGATGTGCTGGCCACGCTCGTAGCTCCCCGAGGTGGCCAGGGCGCCCGAACCCTCGATCGTGACCACACCGAGCAGCCGATCGGGACTCGCGGGGTGACGCACGCCAACCCGCCAGGGTTGACCGGGTAGGGGCTCACCGAAGGTGGCGATGTCGCCGCCGGCGTTGATGAGGCCGGCGGCGAGGCCGCCGGCCTCAAGAGCTTGCAGGGCGCGCTGCGCCGCCCAGCCTTTGACCAGGCCCGTGGGGTCGAGGCCGCCGGGCAGCCCCCAGGGGTCGAACCAGCCCTCGCTGAGCTCGCGCGCCTGCGCGCAGAGCTCGAGCACCTCGGCCATCTCGGGCGGCGCGGCGGCGACGTCGATCTCGCCGCGCCGCAGGCGGCTCGCCGGGCTTTCGGGCTTGTAGAGGCTGAAGACCGCGTCGGCCTCATGCAGGAGGGCGACGGCGCGCGCCAGCGAGGCGCGCGCCGTCGCCTCCGTCACCTCACTGCGAAAGCGCAGCGAGAAGGAGACCGCCGTGCCCATGACGTGCTCGGTGTGGGCCAGGCGGTGTCCGGCCGGAGGCGCCTCCGGCGTCTGGGCCTCGCGCCGCCCTGCCGTCCGGGCCTTGTGGCGCCCAGCCGTCTCGGTCCCGCGTCGCCGCACCATCTTCGTCGGGGAGTCCCGTACCGGTTGCGCAGTCTCGCGTCTCATCCTGTCGCCTCCATGTCTGTGGCGGTCCGGTCGAAGGTTGCCCCCGACACGATGAAGGCGCGATGAAGGCGCCTCGGGCCTGCGCTGCCGAGGGCGGGGGGCTCGGGGGTGGCGCGGCGATCACGTGGTACATGAGGACGGGAACGGAGCGCGGCCGGTCCACCGGCGGCGACCTCCCGGCCACGATCGGCTCCCGGCCTCGCCGGCGTATCCAAAGGCGGCGTGGCGGGCCTTGCCGCTCGCGCCTTCACCGTAGTCCGGGCTGACGACGCGCGCCTCGTTCGCCGCGGGCATGCCTACGAGGATGCCAAGGCGGCATCCCACCCTTGGCTTGACGGCTAGCTTGTCCCCGAGAGCGGCGGGGGACAACCGTTCCGTGATGGTAGAATCGCCGCCGTGCTAGTACGTGAGTTCATCTCAGCGGTCGACGGGCTCGCGCCGTTCGAGCTGGCGGAGCCCTGGGACCGCGTCGGGCTGCAGGTGGGCGCGCTCGACGCGCGCGTCGAGCGCGCCCTCGTGACCCTCGATGTCAACCTCGCGGCCCTCGGCGAGGCGCGTGAGGCAGGCTGCCAACTCCTCCTCGCCCATCATCCCTTGTTCCGCGACCCACTCGAGGCCGTGACGGACTCCTCCTACCAGGGACGCGCCGTCCTGCAGGCCGTGCGCGACGGCGTCGCCGTCTTGGTGGCGCACACCAACCTCGACAAGGCGCGCGGCGGGCTTGCCGACATCGTCTGCGAGGCGCTTGACCTCGAGGGGGTCAAGCCACTGGCGCCGGCGCGCGTGGAGCTCGCCAAGCTCGTGGGTTTCGTGCCCGAGGGCGACGCCGACACCGTGCGCAGCGCGATCTTCGCCGCCGGTGCAGGGGAGATCGGCGAGTACGTCCACTGCTCGTTTTCGACCAAGGGGGAAGGCACGTTCCTGCCGACCGAGGGAGCACGCCCGACGGTGGGCGAGGTGGGCAAGGACCAGCGCACCGACGAGCTGCGCATCGAAGTCGTCTTCCCGCGCTCGCTGCGCGGTCAGATCATCGACGCCTTCGTCTCGGCGCATTCCTACGAGGAGCCGGCGTTCGACGTCTACCCGGTCGAGAACGAGGTAGCCAGCCTCGGTCTGGGGCGCATCGGCTATCTGCCCGCGCCTGCTTCTCTGGGCGATCTCGCTACGCTCGTGGCCGGCATCTTCGGCCTGCACGGGGTGCGTTACACCGGCGACTCCGAGCGACAGGTGTCGCGTGTCGTGTGCGTGCCCGGCTCGGGTGCGGCGCTCCTGGAGCAGGCCGCCGCCGCCGGCGACGTCTTCATCACCGGCGACATCAAGTACCACGACGCCGACAACGCCTATCGTCTCGGCCTGCCGCTGATCGACGTGCCGCACGAGCTCTGCGAGGGGTTCGCGCTCGAGCGCTGGGCCGAGCGCTTCGCCGACGGCATGAAGACCCAGGGCGTGGAGGTGCGCTTCTTCGAGCAGCGCCGCCGGCTGTGGCGCCTGGCGGGCCCGATCGAGGAAGGCGGCGAGGTGACGGGACGCGCGGCGGAGGCGGCCGGCGCGGCCGCGCCGGCCGCCTCCGCCGCGCGTCCCAACAACGCCGTCCATCGTGCCTCCAACTCGAGCGACGACCACTACGAGCTGTTCGTCGACGGCGGCGCCCGCGGCAACCCCGGTCCCGCGGGCATCGGCGTGCGCCTGCTCGACACCAGCGGCGAGCTGGCCGAGGAGCTGAGCGACTACATCGGCGAGGCGACCAACAACCAGGCCGAGTACCAGGCGCTGGTCGCGGGGCTCGAGATGGCCATCGACCACGGCGTCCGCCGGCTGACGGTGTTCGCCGACAGCGAGCTCGTCGTGCGCCAGCTTTCTGGCGAGTACAGGGTCAAGGACAAGGTCCTGGCGCAGTTCCACGACGCCGCGCGGCGCCTGCTGCACCAGTTCCAGGAGGTCGAGGTCAAAGCGATCCCGCGTGAGGAGAACGTCGCCGCCGACCAACTGGTGAACCTGGCCATCGACCGCTTTCTGGCGTAGGGAACTCCCGGGCGCCCTCGTGGCACCCCTCGGCGGGGTTGTGTATACTACCGCGTTGCCGAGCGGGTGTAGCTCAGTTGGCTAGAGCGTCTGCTTGCCATGCAGAAGGTCGAGGGTTCAAGTCCCTTCACCCGCTCCAGTATTGCTCGGCACGCAGGGGCAGAGGAGAGGGTCGGCGCTAGGCTCTGTCGTCTGCCCTTCGTTTCGACGGCGGGCCGTCCGTCGTCCGAGCGGGTTCGCGGAGGTCATTCCGGCGAGCCTGCCGACGTCGATCTGGCGGCTCCCAACCGTCGAACCGAGCGGGGTGCCTCGCGTGCGGGGCGGCGTAGCCAAGTGGTAAGGCAGAGGTCTGCAAAACCTTAATCGCCGGTTCGACTCCGGCCGCCGCCTCCAAGACTTTCCTGTAAAGAGCCACTTTCCTATTGTGCATCTCGGCACGCTTTGCCTGAATTGCCGACATCTTGCCGACGAAACTCTCGGTTGACAACTCTCGGTTGACACTCTCGGTGACAGGGTGCCCGGGTTTGAGAACGCGGTGACGGGCCGACTCGAGCACCCGTTTCGACGAATAGTGCTCCTCCTTTCTTGACCTCACTTCCCCGTGGCGTCTAGGTTGGCGATGCCTGCACAAAGCCGGTCATGAAAGACGCACGGTCTTCTTGGTCAGTGGCAGGCGTCGCAGTCACAGCGGCCAGGGCGAGATCTCTTCCTTGCGTGATGATGGGCTGTTCGATTCCCTCCTCCAGCACCCCGCTTACAGGGAGAACGGCGAGGCGACATCTTGGCAACTTCGCCACTGCTAGACTCGTGCGCAGATGAGATGCGTCCAAAGGGAGGGCAAGCTCATGAGCGACACCGGCAAGCGACCGGCCTACACAGCCGCGCATATCGACGACATTCCGTTCGAAGAGGGGGAATCGCCAGAGACCGAGTGGAAACCGATCCGGCGCTTCTTCGGCATCGGCTCCTTCGGCACCAACCTCGCCCGGGCCACCAGGGCGGGTGACATCCTTACCCACGACCACGACGAGACGGGCGTGCGGCACGAGGAGCTGTTCCTGATTGTCAGCGGCCACGCCACGTTCAAGATCGACGGCGAGGAGATCGACGCGCCCGCCGGGACGTTCATCTACGTTCCCGACCCCGCCACAGTGCGCGGTGCCGTCGCGCGCGAGGCCGGCACGGCCATGTTCATCGTGGGGGCCGAGCCCGGGGCCGTGTTCTCGCCCTCGGAGTGGGACACCGAGCCGTTGCCCGACTGAGAGGAGTTCGACCTGTTTCTGTTCCGCGGGAGAGTAGCAGGGCATGCAAGTTGCCGGCGTGAATGCGGACACAGCACTTATCGGCCCGAACGCCGGCGCTGTCGCGGGAACAAGGGTGGTCGCACCAGATGGGGTCCGAACTGCGAGCAGCAGCGGCGCCTGGATTGCGAACCCCCAATAAACGGAACAACACAAGAGCGGCAGCCGCAGAGCTGCTCGATCTGGCTTCGCGCCGGAAAGGAAGAGATCCCCACGTGAGCAGACTCCGGCGGGCCATCATCCCCATGCTGATGGTGATTGTCCTTCTCGTCATCGTGCAGACGGTCGCGCGGGGAAAGGGCAGTAGCGCCGTCCAGTACGCCTACCAGGGCACGGGCAAGAGCTTCGTCAGCGACCTCAGCAACGGCAACGTTTCTGCCGTGCTCATCAACACCACCGCCCAGACGATCAAGGTGACTCCCAAGAACGGGGCCGCCTACACCGTCACCTACCCCGATGCCACGCTCCTCACCCAACTGCTGGCCGCCCATCCAGAGGTCGTGGTCGCGGCCAAGACCGGAGGTTCGTCCTGGGTGGGCCTACTCAGCCTGCTGCTGCCGATCATCCTGATCATCGGCTTCATGATGTTCATGATGCGCCGCATGCAGGGCGGCGGCTCCAAGGTCATGAGCTTCGGCAAGAGCCGCGCCAAACGCGTCAGCGTCGACTCGCCGAAGGTGACGTTCAAGGACGTGGCCGGCGTCGACGAGACGGTGGAAGAGCTGCAGGAGATCAAGGAGTTCCTCGAGAACCCGAAGAAGTTCCAGCAGCTGGGGGCGCGCATCCCCAAGGGCGTGTTGCTCTACGGCCCGCCGGGCACCGGCAAGACCCTCCTGGCGCGCGCGGTCGCGGGTGAGGCGGGTGTGCCCTTCTTCAGCATCTCGGGCTCCGACTTCGTGGAGATGTTCGTCGGCGTCGGCGCCTCCCGCGTGCGCGACCTCTTCGAACAGGCCAAGCAGAACAGCCCTTGCATCATCTTCATGGACGAGATCGACGCCGTGGGCCGGCACAGGGGAGCCGGCTTCGGTGGTGGAAACGACGAGCGCGAGCAGACCTTAAACCAGTTGCTGGTCGAGATGGACGGCTTCGAGATGAAGGACAACATCATCCTCATCGCCGCTACCAACCGGCCCGACATCCTCGACCCGGCGCTGCTGCGCCCGGGCCGTTTCGACCGCCAGATCGTCGTCGATCGCCCGGACCGCAACGGGCGCGAGGCGATTCTCCAGGTACACACCCGGGGCAAGCCGATCGCCAAGAGCATCGACTTAGACACCTTGGCCGCCCAGACACCGGGCTTCACCGGCGCCGACCTGGCCAACCTGGTCAACGAGGCGGCTCTGCTGGCGGCCCGGCACGGCAAGAAGCAGATCGACATGCTCGAGCTCGAAGAGGGCATCATGCGCGTCCTGGCCGGGCCCGAGAAGAAGAGCCGCCTCCTCTCGGAGAAGGAGAAGGCCATCACGGCCTACCACGAGATGGGGCACGCGCTGGTCGCACACTACCTCACCCACACCGACCCCGTGCACAAGGTCTCGATCGTGAGCCGTGGCGCCGCGCTCGGCTTCACCATCTCGCTGCCCAGCGAGGACAAGTTCCTAACGACCACGGCTGAGCTCAGCGACACGCTCGGCATGACGCTCGGCGGACGGGCCGCTGAGGAGATCGTCTTCGACGAGATCACCACGGGGGCGGCCAACGACTTAGAGAGGGCCACGGACACCGCCAAACAGATGGTCATGCGCTGGGGCATGAGCGAGAAGCTCGGCCCGCGCGTGCTGGGCCACAACCAGGCGCAGCCGTTCCTGGGGCGCGCGTTCGGCCTGGAGCCCGACTACTCCGAAGACGTCGCGCAGGAGATCGACGCCGAGATCCGCCGCATCATCGAAGACGCGCACAAGCGGGCGCGCGACATCCTCAACGGGCACCGCGAGCAGCTCGACCGCGTGGCCAAGATCCTCATCGAGCGCGAGACGCTCGATCGCAGTGAGTTCGAGGCTCTGCTCGACGGCGTGCCCGAGGAGGAGGTCTTCCGCGAGAAGGACGAGAAGGCGCGCCGGGGGCCCGAGAAGAAGAGCGACGGCGAGAAGCGGGCGCGGACACCGCGTCAGCCGCATATCGGCGCGCCGGCGCCCGTCAACCCATTGCCCTGACCGAACTGGCCCGAGAAGACCGGCGTCGGCGGCCTCGAGCGGCAGGGCATTGTGGCGGCTAGCCCCTCCTTTTGTGGCGGCTAGCCCCTCCTTTTCTTCTTGCGCAAGGACATGGTGTATGGCCTGAGGCGTATCGCTGCTACTTCTTCGCCCGCGCCATCGCCGCTTTGCCAAACTCAACAAGGTCACTCACATTCTGAACGGGAGTGACTCTGAATTCCTGCGTGATGGCAATCGAATTCAAATAGCGGCCGATCGCTCCTAGACTGTCCGCTTCGAGAACGGCAAAGGCCACATGGTCGGGTGCGCCCCACAGCAGCGCATGCGCTTTGACATTCAACTCCTTGCCAACCTCCTCGAGTTTCCCCAGCGAGGCGAGGAGGTCCGGCATTCTTTCAGCATGATAGGCGGGACAATTGTCTGCGGTGTGCGTCATGCTGACATGGAACAGCATGGCTCTGGCCCCTTTCGAGTTGAGAGAGATGACAGTAGTTTGCCCACTGGGGATCTTGCTGATGTCCCAATGAGTGCCTGACTCGCTGGTCTGCTCTGAGATGAGGGAGAAGACTCATCCCACAGCAGGTACCGCGATACTCACGGAGCCGCTAGCGCGAAGACGTCAGCGCTTTAGCGCGCATGCACCATCGAGGCTGGCCTCACTCGCCGCGTTGTGCCTGGTCCAGGAGAGCGCCCAGGCCCGGAGACTCGAGTTCAGGCAGCGCGACGGCCCACCGTACGAGGGACTCGTGCCAGTAGTCGAAGTCGGGATCCGGCTTGGGTTCGACGACCTGATCCGCGGCTGCAAAGAGCAAGGTCCAGGTGAACTGCGCCATGATACTGAACAAGCGTGCCCGGGCGACCTGGACCGGACGGCGAGCCTGAAAGTAGGTTTCGCAGAGTGCCTCGACCTGGTCGGGGGTGAGCCGCCCCTCGACGGCGACGTTGCCGAGCTCAAAGCATGGATCGTTCATGCCGCTGTAGTCATAGTCGATGATGCGGATCGTGCCCTTTTGATCGATGAAGTTCGGAGCATAGGCGTCGTTGTTGCAGGGAGCGAAGGGCAGGGCTCGAGCCTCAAGAGCTTTGCGAATCCGGTCCGCGGTCGGCATGTGTTCGAGGTAGCCCTCGGGAACGCGGATGCCCTCCGAGCGGAGGATCTCAAGGCCGTCGCTGAGGATACCGAAGACCGTCTTCTCGTTGGCAAAGGGAGCGACTAGGGTGTGGAGCCGTCGGATACCCAGGGCGATCCGTGGGATGTAGTAGGGAGCGGCGAGGTCTGCCATCTCGAGTGTTCGTCCCTCGATGAACTCGAGAACCATGATCGCCGCCTGCGGGATCGCGTGCACGAGGCGCGCTCCTACACCCGCCTCTCCCGCCGCCCGGGTGTTGTGGATCAACTGGTCGTGCGGGATCATCAGTCCGTAGCCGCGGAAGTCGTCCATGAGGAACTTGACCACATACCGGTCGCTGGCAAAGTGGGCCACGTAGCTTTCGTGTGCTAGTCCGCCGGACAGGCGCTCGAAGCGTGTACGTTCTCGGTCCCAGCCCATGGATCTTGTGAGCCTATCGAGATTGCGGTTCTTCTTAGTGAGCATCATCCATCACAGGGGAGTCACCGATCAGAAGGGCACTCGGGATTATCTACTGGTGTGAATTGCCCTGCAAATGCCCAGTCTCACTGAGGAGCTGCCGACGAACTCCGCCGATCAGCTCCAAGGGCGACGCTGACTCACCACATCCCTGTGGCGAAGCACCAGAGTGGCGTGGCCAGAGCGAGGATGGGCACGAGGACGATGATGAGAAGAGCCAAGGTTCGCTGCCATGACCGGCGTGACAACATGACACCTCCAACCAACATCTCAGCGACGAGATCCGGCTTCATTGTAAGCGTCCGTCCTCGGCCTCTGGGGGAGACCGAAGTCTCCCGACGCCGAGCCTGAAAGGAGCGGGGCGGCGCACGGCGCCGCCCTGGCGGTCAGACTCTCTCGGTTAGTCTCCTTCGGCCAGGAGCGCGTAGATGCGCTTGCGCGCCTCGTCGAGGACGGCCTGCGCCCGGTCCACTTGCGCCGGCGAGCCCGTGGTGAGGAGCTGCTTGACGGCGGCGGCGAGGCCGAAGCCCGTCTGCCCCAGCTTGAAGCGAGGGTCGTCGGGCCCCGACATGCCCCAGCCGCCCCAGGGCGGTTCCTCGGCGCGTTGCTTGCTGGCCTCGGCCTGCTCGCGTCCCTTGTCGGTCAGCGTGTAGATGCGCCGGCTCTCGACTTCCTCGCTTGTGACGAGGCCCTGGTCCTCGAGCAGCTGCAGGGTCGGGTAGATGGAGCCCGCGCTTGGGTTCCAGAAGCCGCCGCTGCGCTCCTGCAGCCGCTGCATGATCTGGTAGCCATGCATGGACTCCTCGGCAAGCACGGCGAGGATGGCCGCGCGCACGTCGCCGCGCTTGGCACGCCCGAAGGGGCCGAAACCCCAAGCGTGATGGCCGTGGGGGCCGAACGGCCCCCTGTGGGCGAAACTGAAGGGTCGCCCGCCGCGGGCGCGCCCCCGGGGACCGAACCCGGGGCTGTCGCAGTCATTCCGTGGGGTCTCGCAAGGTGACATGCTTGCCTCCTCAATAAACGGTATAACGCGATATATTGTAATACCTCGTTACCGACCGTCAAGCAGGGGGCTTCGCCGCGAGCGCATCTTCGCGCGCGGCATCACGATCCCCTGAGACGACGCGGCCATCGCGCGCTAGCCTTCCACCGCTGCTCGCGCGCGCCCACATCGCGGGCCTCAACCTGCCTCTTGTGGTGTCCCCACACACCATCGTCGAAGTGCCGACATTCTGCCGACGCAACTCGGCGGCGACGAGCGCAGACTGCTCGCGCAGCGACCCAAGGCGCACAAGGCGTTCCTGAGAGATGTACGGCCCTCCTTCTCCATCAAGTCAGCCGGGCCGCGTGTCGATACGAGTGAGCAAGGGGCTGCAGCGTTATGACGGGGGGAGGTCCCACGGCGAGTCAATCGCACGCATCAGTGCACGCGAACGGTAGCGGTGACGCGGAGAAGCTGCGCGGTCCTCACGCTGACAGGAGCCGGAAGTCGAACCTCGTCCTCGCTCATCCGACTGTCCGCGCCTTGGTCGCCGCGCTCGGCGCGGCGTGTGCGCTTCTGGTGCTCGTCCCTGCCGCGTGGGCGGCCGTCTGGACGGCGTCGCCCGGCGCGCGTGTGTTCCCGTCGACCCGCCCAGGCGCGCAGCTCGCGGTCACCCTCAGAGCCGCGGGCGGCGAGTACAAAGGCCTCATTGTCGGCCTGCGAGCGGGCGTGCAGCGTCACGCATCCGTGACCTGGTCGGCGGACAGCGACCCACTGCTGGTGCAGCGCGCCATCCTCGACAAAGTCGCCTTCGTGCGCATCAGCCATCCCACGACGGGCACGGGAGCCAAAGCCGGCCTTTACCCCGATCCGCTACTGCCGCGCAGGTTCGGCCAGACGCTCACGGTGCCGGCGCACAGCTCTTCGCTCTACGTTCTCTTCCACGTTCCCTTCGGGACTCCGGGGGGCGTCTACTCGGGCACCCTCCACGTCGTTAACGGGACCGAGCAGGTGGATGTGCCGGTCGTGCTGCGAGTCTGGAGCTTCGGTTGGCAGCGCTTGAGCGTGCGCACGGGATTCATGCTTACCTCGCAGAACATCACCGGCGACCCGCTCGACACCTACACCATGCTCCAAGAGCACGGGGTGACGCCCATGGCGCCTGGGGCATACCCACGCGCTGCCGCCAATGGAGACATCAACGCTGCGCTGTACGAAGACAAGCTGCGGCCTTATCTCGCGAGCGATGGCCGCGACATGGTGACCGTTCGCCTGCCCTGGTCGAGCTTGTGGCCGAGCTACTCGTGGAAGTTCAGCTCGGCCGACTCGCGGCTGCTCAACTACCTCAAGCAGGTCTGCCGCGTCTATCGCGACAACGGTTGGGACAGCAAGGCCATTGGCTATCCGGTCGACGAGCCGACGAACACCTCGGCCGAGCGCCAGGCTGAGCGGCTGGCCCGGACGCTGCACAAGGCCAGCGCGACTGTCGGCTACCGCGCCAAGTTCTTCCTCACCGACGACCCGCGTCCGACGAGTCTGCAGGCGATGCTTCCGGCCAATCGCTTTCTCTGGGACGACGTGGATATCTGGTGTCTGCGCTACTACTACTTCTTCGGGCGCGTGCCGATCCTGCGGCAGCTCCAGGCGAAAGGCCGCCAAGTCTGGTGGTACCCGTACTTCAACACCGCAGTCGCCAAGTTGCCGAACTTCGTGATCGAGAAGCCACTCGCCGACCAGCGCGTCTGGGGTTGGCTCATGTACCAGTGGAACGTCGACGGCATGTTGTACTGGGGAGTCAACCGCTGGAGCGCCCCCGGCGGCGGCAGGCGCGATCCCTACAAGAACCCGCTGTCGTTCAGGTACTCGGATGGCCGTGTCGCCAACGGGGAGGCCAGCCTCATCTACCCCGGGTACTACCCCAGCTACGGCCTGGACGACCGCTCGGCGCCGCCCGTGTCGTCGCTGCGTCTGGAATCATTGCGCGACGGGTTCCAGGACCGCGAATACCTGCTCCTCGCGACCAAGCTCTTCGGCGCGAGCTACGTCCGCTCAGTCGTCAAGAGCGTGACTTGGTATCCCTACCGGGTGCGGTACGGGCACGTGTTCGAGTTCCCGAAGTACAAGACGACGGTCTCGGCCTTCAACACCGCCCGCATGAAGCTCGCCCAGCGCATCGAGCAGGTGGTTACGACTCCGTAGACGACTGCGGCGAGCGGGCGTCCGACAGGGTTGGGACTGCGATCGCCCCGACCTAGCACCGCAGCGCAAGGCACAGCCCGTCTCTCTCCGGGGAATGCCCTGGCAGGAATGCCAGGAAGGACACCGGCCGCCATCCCCTGTCGCTGAAAATGGCCCGGCTGAAGGGATCCGCATCGGGAAAGGCGACATTGTCGGTCACCAGCAATCCCCTCGGTCGCAACAGGCGATGGCATTCGGGCAAAGCGCGAGCGTAGTCGGCTTTCTCGATGTCCATGAAGATGAGGTCGAATCCGCCCTCGATCCGGGGTAGGTGGGCGAACACATCGCCGCAGATGACGTTGGCCTGCTCCGCCAGGCCGGCGCGTTCCAGGTTCTTGCGTGCGCGCGCGGCGAGTGCATCATCGAGCTCCAGGGTCGTTACCATGCCCGCGTTCATGGCACAGGCGCGCGCGAGAAAGATGGCCGAATAACCCGTGGCCGTTCCGAGCTCGAGGATGGCCGTAGCGTCGATGGCTCGAGAAAGGACGAACAGAAGCTCACCGACCACCGGGCCCACAATCGGGATGTTCTCCGCTTCGGCCTCCATCTCCAGTCCCTGTAACAGCGGGTCGTCTTTCAGGGCGAACTGGCTGAAGTAGGCTTCCGGCTCATCCACGATCTTCGACACGACGGCCACCTTTCGGACCTTCTCAACAGAGCCTCGACCACGCGCGAAGCCGCGCCGGCTGGTCAACCGCAGGGGCTTCACGAAAGCCTGGTTCCCGCAAGGTCGGCACCAGACTAGCATTGGGAGGGCTATGGCTTGGTCACCCCCGAACCGACAGACGCTCCTCCGCACGCTCAGTCCGCTCGACCCGACCGACCTCATCTCAACCCAGGCAGCCCGCGGCCAGGGCAACACTTGCACGGCGACGTTGCCGGTAGTAGAGCAGACACACACGCCGCGGCCAGAGGCACCACAACAGACGACGGCGGACCACACGAAAGGGGTGGGAGAGATGCCGATGTACGTCGGGCTCTACAAGTTCACCGCCAAGGGGGCCAACGACATGAAGAGCCTCCCCGAGCGCGTCAAAGAAAGCGTCAAGGTCTGGGAGGCGTTGGGCGGAAAGACGATCGCGGTCCTCGCCACAATGGGCCGGTACGACATGGTGACCGTGGGTGAAGGGCCCAGCGACGAGATGGCAGCCACGTTTGCCTCCGGGCTGGCGGCGAGGGGCTATGTAGCCACCGAGACCCTTCGCGCCTTTACCATGGAGGAGTGTGCCGCGCTGCTGGCCAAGCTCCCGTGAGGAAGCGCTCTAGCCGCAGCCACCGATCGCGGCGCCCGCTGGCCGCGGCGCCGTCGGACCGGTGAATACCCGCGTAGCCACAGCTCGGCTCTGATCCCGCCATCGGTCGTTGAGGCCTGACCTCCACGACGCGGCAACGAGGTCGCCAGGGACGTGAGAGCTTCCCTGCCGTCGAACCACGCGCGCTGCGTAGCCAGCCTATGCCGTCATGTAGTGTGTTGCGCTGGATACTGGACTGGGAGGGGAGACTACGACGATGAGCGCGAACGGAAGCGACGGAGATCCGAGGAGCGAAGGCCGCGCAGAGCGAGACGTCCATGCGCGTGCGGGGCGGTCATCTGCATTCGCGCGTGACTCCGCGCTCGTCAGCGCGGAGGAATGGGCGGCCAGGGGGAAGGCCGCGCGTGAGGACGCTCCCAGGCCGAGCCACGGGGAGTGGAAGGCGGCGGCGAACCGGCCGGATCCGGTGGCGCTCCTCGAAAAGCAGGCGGAAAGCCGGGTCCCGGACCTGGTGCCCATACGCCACGGGCGGATGCTGGCCTCACCGTCGACGTTCTACCGGGGCGCCGCGCTCATCATGGCGGCGGACCTCGCCGGCACGCCGGTCTCGGGCTTCGAGGTGCAGCTCTGCGGCGACGCGCACCTGCTGAACTTCGGCGTCTTCGCGTCGCCCGAGCGCCAGATGCTCTTCGACATCAACGACTTCGACGAGACGCTGCCGGGCCCGTGGGAGTGGGACGTGAAACGCCTTGCGGCGAGCTTCGAGGTCGCGGGCCGCGACCTCGGGTTCTCCGCCGCCGACCGCCGCGACATCGTTCTTGCAGGCGTGCGCGAGTACCGGGACGCGATGCGCCGGGCCGCAAGGATGGGGGCGCTCGATGCCTGGTACGCACACCTGACCGTCGAGGACCTCACGGCCTGGATCGGCGCCGAGGTGCGCGCCGGCCGCCTTGGCAACAAGGAGGCCAAGGAGGCGGCCGGCGATGTGGCCAAGGCCAGGGCGCGGGTGCACGAGCGCTCGTTCCGCCGGCTCGCCGGCGAGGTCGACGGGAAGCTCCGCATCATCGCCGATCCTCCGCTCATAGTGCCGATCGACGATCTGGTGCTTCCGGGGACGGCCCGCGAGGAGACGGAGGAGTGGATGCGCTCGCTGGTCCGCGCCTACCGGCGCTCGCTGGCACAGAGCCGCCACCCGATCGAGGAGTACCGCTACGTTGACACGGCCCGCAAGGTCGTCGGCGTCGGTAGCGTGGGGACGCGCGCCTGGATCTTTCTGTTCCTCGGCCGCCAGCGTCAGGCCCCACTGTTCCTGCAGGCGAAGGAGGCACAGGCGTCGGTCCTGGAGCCGTTCGTCGGCAGGAGCCGGTACGCGAACCACGGTCGGCGCGTCGTCGAGGGCCAGCGCCTGATGCAGGCGGCGAGCGACATATTCCTCGGCTGGCTGCGTCTCGAGGGCCTCGACGGCCGAGCACGCGACTACTACGTGCGCCAGCTTCACGACTGGAAGGGCGCCATCGAGGTCGAGACCTTCCGCGTGCCGGGCGCGACGCTGTACGCCCGCCTGTGTGGAGCCACCTTGGCGCGGGCGCACGCCCGTCTCGGCGAACGGGTGGCGATCGCCTCGTATCTCGGCAAGGGCGACGTCTTCGATCGGGCGATCGCCGACTTCTCCGTCGCCTACGCCGACCAGAACGAGCGCGACTACGAAGCCTTCGTGACGGCCGTGCGCGCTGGGAAGCTCAGTGCGGAGACGGGTCTCTAGCGCGGGCGACGATGCGGCCGGGCGCGCGTTGCGTCAGGCGTGTCCGTTCGTTTGCTCGCACGACGTCGCGTCCCCTCCTCGGCTGCATCCATGAGCTCCGGTTGACAGGCAGGCTGATCGAATGGAAGGTCTCCCCATGGACCACGTTGTCGATGACCGCGGTGACCTGTGCTACCTGCCGGCGACCGAGGCTCTGCGGCTGTTCAGGGAAAGGCGGCTCTCCCCGGTCGAGCTCATGGCGGCTGTCATCGCCCGCGCCGAGGCTGTGGAACCGGCGGTCAACGCGCTGTGTGTGACCTACTTCGACGAGGCCCTCGCCGCGGCCAGGAAGGCCGAAGACACGTATATGGGCCGCGGCGACGATCCGCGGCCCCTCGCCGGCATCCCGGTGGCGATCAAGGACGAGATGCCGATCGCCGGCCAGCCCTGCTCGGGCGGGTCGCTGCTCACCAAGGACCTGATCGCCGACGAGACGGCCATCGTCGCGCAGCGCATCCTGGCGGCGGGCGGCATCGTGCATGCGCGCACGACGACGCCCGAGTTCAGTTGCGCCGGCTTCACGCACTCGCGCCTGTGGGGCGTGACGCGCAACCCCTGGAACCCAGAGTATGCCGTTGGCGGCTCCTCGGGCGGCTCCGCCGCCGCTCTCGCCTGTGGCAGCGCGACACTGGCCACCGGCTCAGACATCGGCGGCTCCATCCGCCTGCCGGCCTCCTTCAACGGTGTGGTCGGCTTCAAGCCGCCCTTCGGCCGCGTGCCCGAAGAAGCGCCCTACAACCTTGACCAGTACTGCCACGAGGGTCCCTTGGCGCGCACGGTGGCCGACTGCGCCCTGTTCGAGAACGTGATCAGCGGGCCGCACCCCGACGACCTCGTCTGCGTCGCCCCGAAGCTGGAGATCCCCGATCAGTTTGAGGGGATCGAGGGCATGAGGGTCGCACTCGTCGAGACCCCCGGCGACTGGCCGATCGACCCCGACGTGGCGGCCAACACTCGCGCCACAGGGCAGGCGTTCGGGGAGGCCGGCGCGCTCGTCGACGAGGTGGAGCTCGCCGTCCGCAGGAAGGACGTCGTGTCGGCCATGCTGGTCCACTTCGGCGCCATCTTCGCCGCCGACATCCTGCAGGACGTGCAGGCGCACCGCGAACTGCTGACTCCCTATGCTCTCCACATGGTCGAGCGCTCGGCGGCAGCGCTCCGCGAGATCGGCTTCATCGAAGGCCTGCGCATGGAAGCCGACATCACGGCTGCGATCGGCAGGGTCTTTGCCGAGCACGACCTGCTGCTGCTGCCCACCGTGGTCACACGGGGCTTCGTCGCCGGCGACGACTATGTGGACCACGGTGTGACGGTCGGAGGAGAGGAGCTGCCCGAGTACTTCCACGCCTTCCTCACGCCGCTCTTCAACATCGCCAGCCGTTGCCCGGTGCTCAACGTGCCCTCGGGCTTCGCCGACAACGGGGTGCCGACGGGTGTGCAGATCGTCGGCCGCCCTTATGAGGACGTGAGCGTCTTTCGCGCGGGCGCCGCCTACGAGCGTCTGCGCCCCTGGCTCGACGCGGCGGAGCGGCGCCCGCTGCAGTCGTCGGCGGCGGCATCACCCCGGCCGTAGTCGTGAGCAACGGGACAAGCACGGAGTCCACGGCGTGACCGAACCGCGAGATCTGCCCGCCGGCGTGTTCTCATCCTGGCTTCGTCGCATGCGGATCGCGCAACTGGATGACAGGGGAGTTGCCGTCCCCTGCGGTGAGTGCGCTGCCTGCTGCAGGTCGTCCTACTTCATCCACATTGGGCGCGACGAGGCCCAGACTCTTGCTCGGATACCTGGCGAGCTCCTCTTTGCGGCGCCCGATCTGCCCCAGGGCAATGTGCTGTTGGGCTACGATGGGCGAGGGCGCTGCCCCATGTTGCGCGACGCTGCGTGCTCGATCTATGGGGATCGGCCACTGACGTGCCGCAGCTACGACTGCCGGGTGTACACCGCAGCCGGGGTCGATGCGGACAGGGCACTTATCACTGAGCGCGCGCGGCGGTGGGCGTTCAGCTATCCGACCAAGGCCGACCGCGACCAGCACGCGGCGGTACGGGCTGCCGCGAGGTTCTTGCGCGAGCATACCGAGTGCTTCCCGGGCGGGGCGGTTCCGGGCGACCTCGCGCAAGTGGCCGTCCTCGCGGTCAAGGTCTACGAGGTCTTCCTCGACTACGGCGACGGGTCCGGCGGGGCCTGGCGTGCATCTGCGGATCGCACCACAGCCAGAGCGGTTATGGAGGTCAACGAGAAGTTCGAGGCCGGGCGTGATGCGCCAGAGGCTCAGCCCGGTTAGCTGGTGGGCCGCCGAGGTGTGCCGGCTGCTGCGGGAGGTCGCGATGAGCAAGCATCTCGATATGTGGTTCGAGGGTTGGAGGAGGGGAGATGCGGAGATGGTGCTGGGGGCGGTCACAGACGACTTCGTCTACGACGACCCGATCGACGGGCGCTTCGCGAAAGGCGAGTTTGCCGCCTACCTCGCCGAGCTGTTCGCGAGCGATGAAGAACCAGTGAGCAGGGCTGTAGATGAGGGGTTCGAGAGTATCTCGGACATCGTGGTGCAGGAGAACAACGGTGAGGAGACGGCCTGGGGCTGGTGGAAGGCTCCGCCGCAGGAGGGGGCCGGACTGGTGAAGGCCAGGCCAGACGGTGTCTACCTGGAGAAGGTCGCCTACTACACGCTCCCAGAGCCCTTCTGACCTGTCTGGAGGAGCTTGGCGACCTTCTCGCGGAGCGCCGCGGGATAGAGCGGCTTCTCCTGAAACTCGTCGACTGGGGCCAACACGGGGTCCTTGCCGAACTTCATGCCTGTTGCCGCGCTAATGCTCGTCAGCATCAGTATCGGCGCAGCGTAGCCCTCGCGACGCAGTTCCCGGGCCATGACGAAGCCATCGTCGATCCCCTCCATCATCACGTCGAGGATGATAAGGTCGGGTGCCTCGTCGGCGACCATCTTCATGCCCTCGGCGCGATTCGAGGCGAGCAGGACCTGGTACCCTTCCCTCTCGAGGACCACGCGTCCTGTCTCGAGGACGTCCAGGTCATCGTCGACGATCAGGATCTTCGACACCACACCCTCCTTCCGTAACGTGTTCTCGCACGGCTCCCGGCGTCACTCGAGCGGTCCGCTAGTCCCAGCTGTGCAAGCTCAGGTGGACGCCAAGCAGCTTGGCCATGAGCCAGACAACGGCGGCGACGGCGGCGAGGGTGGCGACGAGCAAGACCAGGAAGCCCACGCGGGCGCTGCTGAGGACGGACATCAGGGCCACCGCCGCGACTGTCGCCGAGAGCACTATGGTGAGCTTCTTCCAGAGGGGCGCGGTGTTCCTCCTGGGCCTGAGGGGTGTGGTGGAGCTCCTGCGCCTGACATTCGGGAACATGACGGACTCCTGAGGGCCGCGACGAACCGGTCTGACCCGTTCATCATGCCCGACCTGGCACTGCCGGGCAAGTCACCGGGATGCCGACGAGTCGCCGCGGGGAAAGCGGAGCTCGGCGCACGGACCGTTGAGGACGCCTGACCCGCACAGCCCAGCGGTCGCTCTGGTCCGCGTGTCGGCCGGAGGGATAGGATTCGTGCGCTCCGCCACCGACCGGCGCGTCTCAGGAAGGAAGGGCCTCTCGTGCTCTCCGGTACAGCTCCGACAGGGTGACTGAAAGCAGATGATCGACCTCGCCAGTCTGTTCCTCGTCGGCGCCTTGAACATCAGGCTGCCACTGCCGTGGTGGCTCGGAGTGCCGCTCGTTGCCTACTGGGTGGTCGTCGCCGTGCTGCTCATCATGGACGACCGCGAGCCGGCGCGGACGCTCACCTGGCTCTTCGTGCTGCTGCTTCTCCCGGTCCTGGGCCTGATCCTGTTTCTGTTCTTCGGCAGGGACTGGAAGGTCATCACGGCGCGTCGCAGCACGAGGGATCACGTGATGGAGTCCGTCCTCACCAAGATGGACCCCGTCTACGAACGGAACGCTGTGGCCACTGACCGCTTCAACCGGACGTATTGCGGCAGCGCCGCCATCGGCGTCGCGACGACGATCGGGAACGAGAACAGGGCGCCCGTGCTCCCCGCGCGGACCCTCGAGATCTTCGCCAGCGGCGCCGAGAAGTTCGCTCGCCTCAAGGAGGACCTCGCGGCAGCGCGGCGGTTCATCCATCTGGAGTACTTCATCTGGGAGCGCGACGAGCTCACGGCAGAGATCACGCGCATCCTGCTCGACCGCCTCGCGGCAGGGGTGGAGGTGCGCATCATGTACGACTTCATCGGCTGCATCTCGTTCAAGAAGGACGAGCTCAAGAGCCTGGCCGCCGCGGGCGCGGTGGTGAGCGCCGACGTCACCAGCGCCATGAAGCTCAACTACCGCAACCACCGCAAGCTCGCCGTCATCGACGGCGAGATCGGTTACACGGGCGGCATGAACATGGGGCAGGAGTACATCGACGGCGGTGAGCGCTTCGCCACCTGGCGCGACACGCACCTGCGCTATACGGGGCAGGCGGTGGCCGAGCTGCAGAAGCTCTTCGCGATGCGCTGGCTCGAGGACGAGCACGTCGACCTGCTCCGCGACGAGTACCTGCCGGCGCCCGATGGCACGGGCGACGGCGGCGTGCTCACGCAGACCGTCGCTCACACGGTCGAGGACCCCTGGGAGGCGAGCCGCCGGGCGCACATGACGGCTATCGCCGGCGCCCAGCGCCGCGTACGCATCCAGTCGCCGTACTTCGTGCCCGACCAAGCGATGTTCGAGACGCTCGTCAACGCCGCCCAGCGCGGGGTCGACTTGGAGTTGATGATGACGGGCAAGGTCGACAAGCGGCTGCCGTTCTGGGCGGCGCAGACCTACTTCAGGCCACTGCTGCTGGCCGGCGGCCGCATCTTCCTCTACGAGGCCGGCTTCTTCCACGCCAAGACCATCGCCGTCGACTCGCTGTTCGGCGCCGTGGGGACCATGAACATGGACGTGCGCAGCCTGCGCCTGCACAAGGAGCTCATGGTCTGGCTCTACGACGAGGCGAAGGCGCTCGAGATGGAGCGCACCTTCGATGCCGACCTCGAGCACTGCCGCGAGGTCAAGCTCGTCGATCTCGAGGCGCTGCCGGCGCGCCAGCGCTTCCGCAACTCGTTCGCGCGCCTGTTCTCGGCGCAGATCTGAGCGCGGGGCACATGACCGCCGACGTGTCCGGGCCATCCGCCTCGCGCCGCACCTTGTTGGCGCTCTCCCTGGGTCACGGCTGCGCGGACCTGTGTGCCAGCGCGCTCTTCGCCCTGCTGCCCTTCTTGGTCGTGGAGCGCCACTACAGCTATGCCGCCGTCGGCGTGTTCGCATTGACGGCGAGCATCGCCAGCGCCGTGCTGCAGCCCCTCGCCGGCGCACGCGGGGACGCCGAGGAGGCGCGCTGGCTGCTCCCGGTCGGGCTCGTCCTCGCCGGTGTGGGTGTCGGGGCGGTGGGGATGACCACGCGCTACCCCCTCACGTTGCTTGCCGTCGTCGTCTGCAGCATCGGCGTCGCCGCCTATCACCCGGAGGGCGCTCGCTGGGCTCGCTACGCCGCGGGCAGCCGCGTGACGGCCAACATGAGCTTCTTCTCGGTCGGCGGCGGCGTCGGCTACGCGCTCGGTCCGCTGCTGGTCGCGGCCGTGCTCGCTCCCCTGGGTTTGCACGGAACGGTGATAGTGGCGATCGTCCCTTTCGCGGCCGCAACCGCCGTGGTCGTTGCGGTGCGACGTTTCCACGAGGGGACGCGGCAGGACGAGAGGCTGCCAGGGCCGGCAACGCCGGCGGCGTCGGAGTGGCGACCCTTCGCCCTGCTCCTCGCCCTGTTCTGCATCGCCAGCGGCGTCACGATCGGGCTGATAACCTTCCTGCCGCTGTTCCTCGTTGAGGCTCGGAACACGAGCCCGGGGGCAAGCAACGTCATGTCGAGCATCCTGCTGGCCGCGGGGGCGGCCGGGACGCTGCTGGGCGGCATTGCCGCCCAGCAGTTCGGCCGCCGCCTCGTGCTGCTCGTGCCGCAGCTCCTGCTCGTGCCGGCCATCGCTCTGCTGCCGAGCTTGAGCTACCTCGCCATGATCCCTCTGGTCATCCTCGTCGGGATGGCCATGAGCGCGAACCTGAGCCTGGCGCTAGTGCTGGCGCAGGAGTACCTGCCGGTGCACATGGGTCTCGCCACGGGCCTCACCATCGGTCTTTGCGGCGGCGCCGGCGGCGTCATCGCGGCCGGGCTCGGCTTGCTCGGTGACGTCGCCGGCCCGGCGTCGGTGCTGTACGTGATCGCGGCGCTGCCCCTGGCCGTGGCCGCGCTGTCCGCCCCGCTGCCCTGCCCGGCGGCCGCTCCGCCAGGGACGATCTGGAAGCTGGGGGTGGTCGAGCGCTGAGGGCGAGCACCCCTTCGGCGGCTCGGCGCCCTGCGCGCCTTCTCCCTAGGCCGGCTCTCGCCGGGCTTCGCCGGACCGCCTCGGCGGCGTCAACCCGCGGCCCTTCAGGTAGTCGTCGAGTAACGCGATCTGTCGCTCGGCCGGGAACGATGCGGGATCGAGAGCTGCGCGCATGGCCGTTCCATCCACGAAGGCGGCGAGCAGCGTCGCTTCATCGTCGAGATCGACGTCCGGAGAGAGTTCCCCGTCGGCCATCGCCTGGCGCATCTTGTCCTGCATGGCGCTCTGCCAGTTGGCGTTATCTTGGCGCTGGAGTCGCTGGAAGTCATGCCTCACGGTCACACGCGACAGAAACGCCAGCCAGACGCGCGCGACCAGATGGCTCTCCGGCGTCAGGCAAAGGTTGTGACGGACGGCTGCTCGCAGTCCTCGCAGGCCCCGCTGGGCTTCGAGGTCACCGTAGAATCTCTCGTTCACATGCTGCAGCGCGAGTCGATAGGCAGCCAGGAGCAGGTCGTCCTTGCTCGGGAAGTAGTGCGCGATGGCGCCGATCGACCAGCCCGATTCCTCGGCTATGCGGCGGACCGTGAGCCCATCCCCGCCATCCTGCTCTATGACCCGCCAGACAGCCTCGGAGAGCTGTGCTCGTCGCTCGTCGTGATCGATCACCCTCGGCATTGACGGCCCCCATAAGCCGGGCATAGACTGGCCGCGCGATATCGAACGTTCGTCTTAAAACGCGCGGTGAGTATACCACCACGTGTCGCCGGAAGGGGGCGGTCATGAAGCGTCGTTCGTGCGTTCCACTGATCCTTGTCCTGGTGTTGCTGGGCTTCGGCGCGGCGTTGCTCGCGAGCTGCGGCTCCAGCGGGGGTTCCGCCACGACGGGGAGCCCGTCGGCTGCCGCATCGCCGAAGACCGGCGGAACGCTCACCTTTGCCATCGAGGGCGAGCCGCAGGCCCTCGACCCGATCCTCAGCTGGACCGTGCAGGCCTTCGACATGGAGTACCTGCTCTACGACACGCTGGTGAAGTTCGCCAGCGGCACCGGGGAGGCGGGCAACGAGGTCGTGCCGGAGCTGGCGACCGCCATGCCCACCGTCTCGGCGGACGGCAAGACCTACACGTTCACCCTGCGGCAGGGGGCGAAGTTCGCGCCGCCGGTGAACCGCGAGGTGACGGCCGAAGACTTCAAGTACAGCGTCGAACGCATGATGAGCACTGAGCGCTCGCCGGCGACGTTCTTCTACACGGGGATCGCCGGGGCTGCCGATTTCCAGGCCGGCAAGGCCAAGGAGATCAGCGGGATCACGGCCGTGGATCGCTACACGCTCGAGATCAAGCTCGACGCGCCCGATCCGACGCTGCTCTTCAAGCTCGCCATGCCGTTCTGCGCGGTCGTGCCCAAGGAGGCCGTGGAGAAGTACGGCAAGAGCTTCTCGCGGCACCCTGTCGGCAGCGGTCCGTACATGTTGGAAAAGTGGACGGCCGGCCAGAACGCGAGCCTCGTGCGCAATCCGAACTACTCAGGCCCGACGCCCGGGTATCCGGATACGTGGGAGTTCAGTTTCACCCTCAACCCCGAGATGGCCTTCCTGCAGGTGCAGCGCGGGACGGTGGACATCCTCGGCAACGGGGTCCCGACCAGCGACGTGCAGCGGGTCACGCAGGACCCCAAGCTCAAGGCACTGCTCAACGCAGGCCCCATCGTGGCGTGGTACTACGGGTTCCTCAACGTGACCGTGAAGCCGTTCGACGACGTGCGCGTGCGCCAGGCCGTCAATTACGCCATCGACAGGTCGCGCATCGCCAAGATCCTCTCGGGACAGGTGATGCCGCTCAACCAGATCTACCCCGAGGGCATGCCGGGGTACGAGCCGAACGCGGACTACTACCCGTACGACCCGGCGAAGGCGAAGCAGCTCCTGAGCGAAGCGGGTCTCGCGAGCGGCTTCTCGACCACGTTCATCACCTTCTCACAGGACCCGCTGCCCCGCGTGTCGGAGGCGATCCAGGCAGATCTCGCCAAGGTCGGCATCGAGGTCGCGATCAAGCGTATGCAGGAGGCGGCCGGCTACACCTACATGACCACCAAGGCATCGCAGGCGCCGATGGGGCTGACCTACTGGTACGCCGACTTCCCCGATCCTTCGGACTGGATCGGCTCGCTCCTGAGCAAGGAGAGCGCGATGACCGACGGCGGCGCCAACGTGAGCTGGTGGTGGAGCCCCGAGGTCGAGAAGCTGTACGCGCAGGCCCAGACGATGCAGGTCTCTCCCGAGCGGACGGCGCTCTTCACACAGATGCAGCAGATCGTCATGGACGAGGCGCCCGTGTTCCCGCTCTACCAGCCGATCTACAACGGCATGGCGTCTGAGGCCACGGGCGGCTTCTACATCCACCCGATGGCGGTCTTCAACTTCCTCGACTACTGGAGGAAGTGAGGTGCTGACCTGGCTTGCCGAGACAGGAGCCGGGCGATGACGCTCGATCTGACCGCTCTGTCGGCGGTCGATACCCACTGTCACCTCTTTCTGCCCCAGCTCGAGGAGAAGTCGTTCGACCGCTACTGGACGCTCTCCACGCTGCCGCTGGACCCGGCCGACATCCGGTCGACGGTCCTGTTCCAGACGATGAAGTCGCGGCTGGCGCGGTTTCTCGGTCTGCCCGAGACCGCGCCGTTCGAGAAGATCGCCGCCGAGAGGACGCGCCGCTACAGGGCTGACCCCACGTCGTACGTCGGGGCGCTCTTCGCTGACGCGGGCATCGGCACGCTGCTCGTCGACATCGGCTACCCCTCCGAAGAGGACGAGGGCATCGACATCGACCCGGGCGAGTTCAGGAGCATGCTCGCCGGTCAGGACATCCGCATCATCGTGCGCATCGAGCCGGTGATGTACTCGCTGCTCAAGCGCAAGCTGAGCTTCGCGGAGTTCGTCGACGAGTACCGCTCCGAGCTGCTCCGGCAGCTCGACGAGCACGCCGCGGTGGCGCTCAAGACGACCATCGCCTACTACACGGGGCTCGAGGTGCGCCCGGTGCCCTTCGGGCGCGCCGAGCGCGCCTACGGCGCGGTCGCCGGCGCGCCCGAAGGCGAGGCCGACCAGGCGGCGCTCAAGGAGTACCGCGACTTCTTCCTGCTCGAGGCGCTCGAGGTAGGGATGGAGCGGGGCTTGCCGATGCAGGTCCACACCGGCATGGGGGACTCGCCCGAGATCGACATCAGGCTCGCCGACCCGTCGCACCTGCGCTGGCTGATAGCGGACGATCACTTCGGCAAGGCGACCGTGGTGCTGGTGCACGCAGGGTATCCACACCACGCGGCGGCGGGCTTTCTCGTGAGCGCCTATCCGAACGTGTGGCTCGACGTCTCGGAGATGGTGCCGTTCGTCGGTCCCGGGGTGACTTCGCGTCTGTTGGAGCTCTTCGAGATGGCACCGCTGCGCAAGATCATGTATGGCTCAGACGGCTTCAACATCCCGGAGGTCTTCTGGTTCGCCGCGGTCCAGTTCAGGCGGGGTCTCTCGGGGGCGCTGGAGAGCCTGGTGGCGGCGGGGCACGTGTCACAGGATTTCGCGCTCGAGGCAGCGGGGGGCATCCTGAGCGAGAACGCGAGGCGGCTCTACAGGCTCTGACGAGTCCAGTGCGCGGTCGCGAGAGGGGCGGGGCGGCGAGGCGCCGACGCGCCTCGCCGCCCCGCCTGACTATTCAGGTGGTCGTCGCGGAGCCCGAAGAGCCGAGAAGGGCTTCAATGCCGGCGCTGAGCATCTTGCCCAGGACCGACAGCCGCGCCTGCAGCTTGCCGATCTCCGACTGGAGGGTGGCTCGTTCCGTCGCGGAGGTCGACGAGCGCTTGTCGAGCGCCCCGGCGATCCTTGTGACGGCCGATTGCGCCTCCCGGATGCCCGTGACGGCCGCGGCCTGCAAGGGCCGCAGGCCGTCGGGCGGTGTCGAGCGCGGCCAGGCTCGAGGCCTCGTTGTCCAATTGCGCCGCGATGTCGTCGAGTTTCGCGGCAGAGGCGGTCCATGTGTCGTCCGGCTTCGCGCTCAGACCTTCGACCGCGTCGGGCAGTGCCGCCACGGTGGTGGCAAGCTCGGAGGTTACCGGTCTCACCTGCTCCAGGTAGGTCTTCAGGTCGGCGACACCGTTGAGAAGCCCGCTCTGGGGGGCGCTATGGGAGGCCCTCGGGGAAGGCGCTGTGGCCGTGGAGGTCTCCTTGCCCGCACAGCCGGTCGCAGCGAGCACGATCGCCAACGTCACGAACACACCTGGGACTCCGATCCGCATCCTGATCATCTCAACGACACTCCTGGTCCGCATCGCGCCCGTGCCCGATTGTCACGGCCTCGTTTTGGTGAGACGCGCGGCTGCGGGTCAGGGCATCGTTCTTGGTCGTCTTGCCGGCGCCGTTCGGGCCGATCGCGGAGGTTATCTGGCTGCTCCGGAACAGAGGCGCCGCACGTCGGTGGCCGACTCGGCGGCGAGAGCCTCAGCGGCGAGCTGCCGCGCCTCGCTCATCGCGGTGGCGCGGACCGCCTGCTTCGCGGCAGGGATCCGCGCCGGCGCCATCGAGAGCTCGGTGACGCCGAGCCCGAGCAGCAGCGCGACGGCCGACGGGTCGCCGGCAAGCTCGCCGCAGACGGCGACCGGTCGTCCGGCCTCGGCGGCCGCGCGCGTGGTGCCGTCGATGAGGCGCAGAACGGCGGGATGCAGGGCGTCGGCAAGGGCGGCCACATCGGCGTTGCCGCGCTCGGCGGCCAGAACGTACTGGGCGAGGTCGTTCGTGCCGACGGAGAAGAAGTCCACGTGCGGGGCGAACGCCGTTGTCATCAGGGCCGCGGCGGGCACCTCCACCATGATCCCGACCTCGACGCGTTCCGGGGCCGGGATGCCGTCGACGTACAGGGACTCTCGTGCCTGGTCGAGCAGCTCACGCGCGCGTCGGACCTCGTCCACGGTGGTCACCATCGGGAACATGACACGGACGGGATGCTCGGCGGCCACCCGGAGCACCGCCCGGAGCTGGCCGACCAGGAGCTGCGGGTGCCGCAGACCGAGACGGATGCCCCTCAGACCCAGGAAGGGGTTCTGCTCCTCGGCCAGGGGCAGGTAGGGAAGCTGCTTGTCGGCGCCCGCGTCGAGCGTACGGATGGTCAGTGGTCGACCACCGAGCCCGTCGGTTGCGACGCGATAAGCCCGCTCCTGCTCCAGTTCGCTCGGCAGGTGGTCGGTCTCGAGGAAGAGGAACTCCGTGCGCAAGAGACCGACTCCGTCGGCGCCGGCGGCGAGTGCCTGCGGCACTTCTGCCGGCGCCGCAAGGTTGGCGCCCACTTGCACGAGCACGCCGTCGCGGGTGACGGCGGGCTCCGAGGCGCGCTCGCGCGCCTCCGTCTGCTCGCGCGCCAGTCGAGCCCGCCGCTTCGTCGCCGCCCGTAGCGCCGCGGCGGGAGGATCGACCACGAGGGTGCCGGCGTCTCCGTCGAGCGCCAGCGGCGTGCCCTCCGGCACGGCGAGCAGGGCACTCCCCAGGGCCACCACCGCCGGGATCTGAAGGGAGCGCGCCAGGATCGCGCTGTGCGAGGTGGGCCCGCCGCCGGCGCAGGCTATGCCGTGCACGAGAGAGCGGTCCAGGGCGGCGGTCTGCGCCGGGGTGAGATCGGTTGCGATCACGATACCTTCGTCGCTCAAGAAGGTCTCAGCGGGGCGGCCGAGCAGGTGCCGCAGGACCTGGTCGCCGACGCTGCGCAAGTCGGCGGCCCGGGCACGCTGGTAGGGGTCGTCGAGCCGTTCCCAGGTCGCGGTGGCGACCGAGACGGCGTCTGCCCAGGCGCGAGCCGCGTTGACGCCGTGTCGGAGCACGCCGTCGCGTGCCGGCTGCAAGAGCGCCTCGTCCTCCAAGAACAGGACGTGGGCTGCGAAGATGCCGGCCTCATAGCCGCCGGCGCGGCCGGCTACCGAGGTCTGTGTGCGACGAATGTCGGCTGCCGTGGCGGCCAGGGCGCGCTCTAGCGCGTTCCAGTCGGCTGCGCGATCCCGTGCTGGGCCGTCGGGCACGCGAAGCGGTGCCGTATGCAGCCTGCGGGCGACGCCGGTGACGATGCCCGGCGATACGGGCAGGCCGCAGAGCGCCGACCCGGCCGGCGGGGGTGAAACGGGCTCGGTCGCGAGTGCCGCAGGCTCGGCGGCGGGGGTCACGGCTCCGGACGCAGGCGACGGGATGGTGCCCGTCGTGGCCGTCGCCGTCGCCAACGAGCCCCTCGCGGTCACGGCGGCATCGCCCGAGAGTGCGGTGGCCGCGTGCACAGGCTCGCCGAACCCCTCCGCTGCGAGACGGCCGATCGCGGCGAGGGCCTCCGCGGCTTGCGGCCCGGAGGCCCTCGCCTCGACCTCGTGACCCTCGAGCACACCGAGCGTAGCGACGGCGTTCAGACTGCGGGCGCTCGCCGGGCCGCGGCCGTTTGTAAGGTCGGCTACGGCCACGTCGGCGTCGTAGCCGGCCGCCGTGCGCACGAGCGCGGCGGCCGGCCGCGCGTGCAAACCGAGTCGGTTGCGCACCGTGAAGCGCACCGTCAGCAGGTCGGTGGCCGCCGGCCGGCCGATCGGCGTCGTCCCTGGGGCGGCTTCGCCGCCCGCGGCGAGGTGCGCCGCTTTGGGCGCCAGGCCGTCGCGCGCCTCCTCGGCGACCTTCTCGAGCGGCTCGCCGAGGGCGGCGGCGACGGCCGCGGCCACGGCGCCCTCGACCAGCGGCGCCTCCGTGAGCAACACGCCCGCCCGCCGCTCCTCCGGGAGCAGGTCGAGGGCCAACTCGGCGGAGAGGACGGCGCTGCCAAGGTCCATGAGGACCAGCACGCCGTCCTCGGACCACACCTCGTCGATGGCGCGGGCGACGGCTGTGGCGTCGGTGCCCAGCGGGTTCCCAGGCTGGTCGAGGCCGGCGGCGACGCCGATACGCAGCTTTTCGCCGGCCATCTGCGCCGCCAGCTCGACCACACCCTCGGCGAGCTTCGCGCTGTGAGCCACGAGGACGAGACCGATCAAGGCCCGGCGTCCACGAGGCGCTCCGCCGCCGTCTTCATCAACGACCAAGAGGACGTGGCACCGGGGTCCTGATGCCCGGCGCTGCGTTCACCCAGGTAACTGGCGCGGCCCTTTCGTGCCACCATGGGGACGGTCGCACTCATGCCCTGCTCCGCCGCCTCGGCCGCACGGCGCAGGGCCTTGGCCGCCGGCAGCCCTCCCGCGACGCCCTGCCGCAGGGCCTCCACGGCCGGCAGCAGGGCGTCGAGCATCGTCTTGTCTCCGAGCTCCGCCTTGCCCCGCGCTTGCACGCCGCTCACACCAGCCTCGAATGCTGCCGCCCAGGTCTCGAGCGTGAGCTCCGACGCCTGGGCGGCTGCAGCTCCCATCTGCAGAAAGAGCGTCCCGTACAACGGTCCGGCGGCGCCGCCGACGGTCGACACCAGCGTCATCCCTGCGAGCTTCAGAAGGGCGCCGATGTCGTCCGCAGGCGCGCCGTCCAGCTTGCCGAGGACCGCCTGCATCCCGCGATCCATGTTGATGCCGTGGTCGGCGTCACCGATCGCGGCGTCGAGCTCGGTGAGGTACTCCCGTTGTCGTGCCACATCATCGGCGAAGGCCCGCAGCCAAGCCTCGATCCCCTGCTGCGAGATCGTCCCGCTCATGCGTCCGACCGCGTCCCGCTCATGCGTCCGACCGCGTCCCGCTCACACGCCCGACACTCACACGACCGACCGCGTTCTGTTCACACGCCCGACGCCAACGCGCCCGACCGTGTGGAGCTCACGCGGCTCTCCGGTCGTTGCTCACGCGCCCCACCGCAGGGCCGGCGTCCTGACGGGCGCGTCCCAGAGCGACGTGAGATCGTCGTCGAGCCGAAGCAGGGTGATCGAGCACCCTGCCATGTCGAGCGAGGTCATGTACGAGCCGACGAGATTGCGCGCGATGCGGATGCCCTTGGCCTCGAGCAGCCTGTGCAGCTCGTGGTAGACCACGTAGAGCTCCATGAGCGGAGTGCCGCCCATCCCGTTGACGAAGGCGAGCACCTGATCGCCCTCTCCAGAAGGCAGGTCCTCGAGCACGGCGGACGCCAGCGTCTCGACGACCTCTCGAGCCGGGGCGAGCGCGCGCCGCTCGCGCCCCGGCTCCCCGTGGATGCCGACCCCTATCTCCATCTCGTCATCGCCGAGCTGGAAGGTCGGCCTGCCGGCCATCGGTACGGTGCAGGAGGTGAGCGCCATGCCCATGCTGCGCCCGCTCGCGTTCACCGTGCGGCAGAGCGCGGCCACCTCGTCGAGCGGCCGGCCCTGCTCGGCGGCCGCGCCGCAGATCTTCTCGGCGAGGACCGTGGTCCCAACGCCCCGCCGCCCCGCGGTGTAGAGGCTGTCCCGCACCGATACGTCGTCGTCGATGACGACCGACTCGACGGTGACGCCTTCTGCCTGCGCCAAGTCGGCAGCCATCTCGAAGTTCATCACGTCGCCGGTGTAGTTCTTGACGATGTGCAGCACGCCGGCGCCGCCGTCGACTGCCTTGGTGGCCGCGAGCATCTGGTCGGGCGTGGGGGACGTGAACACCTCGCCGGGGCACGCCGCGTCGAGCATGCCCATGCCGACGAAACCGCCGTGCATGGGCTCGTGACCGGAGCCGCCACCTGAGACGACGGCGACCTTACCCTCGACGGGCGCGTCGGCACGAACGATGTAGTTCGGTTCGCTGTACACCCGCAGCAGGTCCGGGTGGGCCACAGCGATCCCCTGCAGCTCCTCCTTCACCACGTCTGCGGGCCGGTTGATGAGCTTCTTCATCCGGGCCTCCCCGACTGACTCGCGCACGGTCGCCGCAGTCGGGCCACTTGCGAACGCCGATGTCCCGCGTTCGAGCGCCCCTGCCTCGGTCGCCGTCGCCCCGATGCTATGCCTGGACCACGATGGCGACAACGATGGTCGTCGTCGAGGCGGACCCATCGTGTCGCCTGACGTCGTCGGGGTGGTGTCAGGCGCGCCGCCTACGCCGCCGCGTCGGCGGTCTCGGGCTCGTGCACGCAAGACGGGCCCAGCGATCGCAGCGAGAAGTTCAGGAAGATGTGGTGGCCGTCGAAGTCGAGCACCCGCATGTCGTCAGTCGTCCCGAGGTCCCTCGTGATATCCCTGTAGCGTGACCGTACAGTTCGCGGCAGCGGTCGATCGGGATCTCGTAGGCGATGAACTTCTCGAGGCCCTTGGCATGGAGTCTCTCGATGAGCTCGGGGTCATCGATGGTCGGATATGAGCCAAGGAGCAGCAGCGGTCCGCTGCCGCCGAAGACGAGGATCCCTTTCATGTGCCGCCCCCTGCCGCGCGCGGCGAGTACACGCAGGATCGTTCCCGGCTTCATCGCCACGGAATCCTTGGTCCGCGGCGGCGTCGTCGCACAGCCGACACGCGCGAGCATGCGGGCCGCTAAGCTGTACTCTCTGACAGCCTCGTCGTGAGGGCCTCTGCGATGCGAGTCCGTCGTCGATGTGCTTCGTGGGCCCGTCCCCGGCCTCTGGCGCTTGCCCGCCGACTGCGAGAGGATGCGACGTGACGGAAGCCGTGCATCCGCCTCCGCCCGAGGGTGCCGGCGAAGGACGGGTAGCACCGGGCCGAGCGGCAAGGAGACCCACCGTGGAGCCAAGCTACGACGAGATCACGCAGCGCAACATCGGCGTGTTCACGCCCGAGGAACAGGCGCGGATGCAGCACGCTGGTCGTAGCCGTCGGAGGGTGCGGTGCCATCGGCGCTCCGGCGGCCCATTATCCTGGCTCGCCTCGGTGTGGGCGAGATGCGGCTCGCCGACCCCGAAGAGTTCGAGGCATCCAATCTGAACCGTCAGTACGGCAGCCTACGTCGACACTATCGGCGTCAACAAGGCAGAGGCAGTGGCGTCCGAACTGAGGAGGATCAACCCTGAGACTCATGCTCGCAAACGTTCGCCGACGGCGTTTGCGAGGGCTCCATCGGCGCACTCCTCGACGGCGCCGATGCAGTCGTCGACGCTGTCGATTTCTGCGCCCTTGACGCCGAGCTCCTCCTGCATCGGGAGGCTCGACGACGCGGGCTGTGGGTGTTCGCCAGCCAGGGAGCCGTCGAGATCACAACGGTGACGTGCTTCGATCCGGCGCAGCCCGCCCTTGAGGACATGGTATGCGTGAATGGCCGCCCCTCGGTCGCCAAAGCGATCGAGTCGTTCATGCCTGTGCTGCCCAAGGCGGCGACGCCCGAGGCGCTTGCGCGAGCCGTCGTTGGAGAGCTGCCGAGTGTACCTTCAGACGCATTGTCGGCTCTCGATGCTGCGTTCGTCGTGGATGAACTCGTCCGCGTGCTCGTTCGCCGGCTGGCTCCGCACGTCGTCGCTCCCGACCTCTACGTGTTCGACCAGGACGAGCTCTGGCTGCGCTTCTGGGACGCACGCAGAAACGCGTGGCGCGCGGGATAACCAGGTCCACTCTCAACTGGGGTGCGCTGCCGTATCCAGCGCCCTACCCCGGCAGCGCTCCGACGTAGACGACCGTTCTATCGCCTCCCTCGCCCCATCCTTCGATGACTCCAACGAGGGTTCTCGACAGGGGGTGTCTCCTTGCGCATCGAGCGGGTCACGGACGAGAGAGAACTGGTTCGGCTCTACGCCTTCCGCTACCGCGTCTTCGTCGAAGAGCTGGGGTGGATGGCGCGCAAGGACCGCGGCGCTCACATCCTCGTCGACGAGTTCGACGGTGAGGCGGCCGAATACGCCGCCTACGACAACACGGGAGAGGTCGTGGGGAGTGTACGCGCCGTCCCCGACGGCCCGCTCGGCCTGCCCCTTGAGCGGTGTCGCGTGCTCGACGGCTACCGCAAGGACAAGAGACTCGTGGAACTCTCGCGTCTGGCCGTAGCCCCTGCCTGGCGTTGCACCCTTCTTGCGGCCTTGCTCATGAAAGCCGGCTACCAGTGGGCGGAGCGGACGGGGGCGACGCATCTCGTTCTCGACACCTACGTCGGCAAAGGCGTCTCACCTGACCGTCTCTACATCAAGCTCGGTTTCGAGCAGCTGACTCGCCCGTACCAAGACCCCGACTACCTCTGGAAGCAGGGCGTGGTGACGTTCTCGCTCGACATCGATGGGGCGAAGCGTGACTGGCCGAGCCTGCGGCCCAGCCTGCATCATTTCTTCACTGCCGAAGACGAGCGCATCGACCACGCGCTACCCCGCCGTCCGGAGTTGTTCGCGGTGCCGCGGCCGCAGCCAGAGCCGGAGCGGCGACGCGGAGGGATCGGCGCGCGGCTGCGGCCGCGGCCGGCGGCTGCCGAAGCGGCTCGGGCCCGCGCCTCAGCGACGGGCCAGAAGCCGGCCGAGACTCGCGGCGTCGACGGGGCGTGACGAGTAGAATCCCTGGCCCAGCTTGCAGCCTAACCGCCGCAGCTCGCGCATCTGCTGTTCCTGCTCGATGCCTTCGGCTACGACCTCGAGCTGGAGCGTCTCGCCCAGGGTGATGATGGCGCGCGCGAGCGCGGAGTGGTCCTCGCCGTCGGCCACGTGGTCGACGAACGGCTTGGCGATCTTCACACCGTCGACCGGGAACTGGCGCAGATAGCTTAGCGACGAGTAGCCGGTGCCGAAGTCGTCGATCGACAGTCGTATGCCGAGCGCCTTGAGCTCCCTGAGCCTCGCCAGGGTGGTGTAGCTGTCCTCGACCAGCGCGGTCTCGGTGATCTCGAGCGTGAGATTGGCCGGGTCGATCCCGGAGGTCTCCAGCGCGGCGCTGACCTTCTCGACAAGGAGGGGGTCCTTGATCTGCCGCGGGGAGAGGTTGACCGACATGCGTAGCGGCGTGTCTTTGAAGCGGTCTCCCCACTGGCGGAGCTGACGACACGCCTGGTCGAGAACGAAGTCGCCGATGGGGATGATGAGCCCAGTCTCCTCGGCGACCTGGATGAACCAGCCCGGGAGCTTGAGGCCCTCGCGAGGATGTTCCCAGCGCACCAGTGCTTCGGTGCCCACGATGCACTGCGTCCTGATCTCGATGATCGGCTGGTAGAAGACGACGAACTCGTTGCGCTCGACCGCTCGGCGGAGTTCATTCGCCAGCTCGAGCCTTTCGTACACCGCCGCCTGCATGGCCGGCTCGAAGACCTCGAGGCGATCCTTGCCGTGTGCTTTCGCCGAGTACATCGCGACGTCGGCGTCGCGCAGAAGCTCCTCCGCGGACGTGTGGGAGCCGTCAGACACGGCCACCCCAACGCTTACCGATATCGAGAGGTGCGTCGTATCGAGCGAGAAAGCTTCGTCGAACAGGTCGAGCACTCGCTGGGCGACCCGGCACGCCTCGTCGAGGTCGGTCGCCCCCTCGAGCAGAATGGCGAACTCATCCCCCCCGAGCCTTGCCGCGGTGTCGCTGGCTCTGAGCATGCCGCGCACCCGCTGGGCCACTTGCACCAGCAGGTTGTCGCCCAGCACGTGGCCGTAGCTGTCGTTGACGAGCTTGAAGTCGTCGATGTCCATGAACAGCACGGCGACATCGACCCCCGTTCTGGCGGCGTTAGCGAGCGCGTGCTCGACTCGGTCCTTGAAGAGCACGCGGTTCGCGAGTCCGGTCAGGGCATCGTGGAAGGCTTGGTGCTGGAGCTCGTTCTGAAAGCGGATACGTTCGCCGATGTCCCGCGAGGTGAACACGAGGCCGTGCACGTGAGGATCCTCGAGCAAGTTGGCTATGACCGTCTCCGTGAAATGCCACGTTCCTTCATGGTCGCTCATACGCCACTCACCGCGCACGCTGCGCACCGGTTGGCTGGCGCAGTGCGCCACCAACGACAACATGGAGTTGCGGTCGTCGGGGTGCACCAGGTCGCTGAGCCGGTGTTCCGCGAGGTCCTCGGCGACGTAGCCGAGGACGCTCAGCGCGGACGGAGTGGCGTAGAGGATCGACGTCTCCTCGTCGGTCACGAGGATGGTGTCGGACGAGTTGGTGACGAGCGAGCGAAAACGCTCCTCCGTCTCGTGCGAGCCCTTGAGCTCGTGCAGGGTACCGCTCTCGCGTAGGGCCACGACCTGCCTCGCCAAGAGCAGCGGTGTCACGGCCACGGCGGCCAGGATCATCAAGCCGAGCGAAGTGTCGAGAATACCCACGGCGGCCAGCAGGAGGACCCCGAACCCGGCGGTGGCTGCCACGTAGGCTACGAGATAGGCGAACAGGTTCGGGATGACGATCTCGTGCTGGGGGCCTTCATCGGATTTGTTCCGCAATCGCTCGTAGCCTGCCCAGGCAACGAGGATCCAGGACAGCGCGCCCATGCAACTCTGGAGGGTCGCGTTGCCGGTACCGCCATCGATGGTCTGGTAGCCGTAGATGAGGTCGCTGGCGAGCAGGAGCAGAAGCGCGGCTCCAAGCGCAACCATGCTCGCGTCGCGTGGTAGGGACCGCCGGCGCACGATGAGCGATACGAGGCCGAAGACGAGGAGCACGTCGCCCAACGGGAAGGCGGCGGAGACGATCAGCGAAGGCAGGCTTCCTTGAGCCGACGCGAACGTCGGCACGATCAGGGTGTAGGCGACGACCATGCCCGCGCCGAAGAGCACCGCCACGGCGTCGAGGGCGAAGCCGACAGCCTCGGCGCGCGTCGTAACGGCTTTGGGAAACTGCAGCAGCCCCGCCACCGAAAGCGGATAGAAGGCAAGAAAACAGACATCGGCCCACGAGGGCGACGGCACGTAGCCCAGCAGCGCCCCATAGGCGAAGGTGATCAGGCTGCCGAGCAGCACCGCGAACAGGCCAACGCTGACAAGGAGCCACGGCCTGCGCCACCTCCCGGGCTGCGCCAGCGCCGACAGGAAGAACAGCACGGTCGACAGGACGACCAGCGCCTCGAAGCTGAGGCTGCTCAGTGCACTGCCGTCGGCGAGCCCCCACCACGCGGAGACACTGGTGAGGATGCACAGGCCGCCGACCACGTTGGCGGCTATCAGAAGAAGACGATGCGCATTCGAACGGAGCGTTGCGTGCCGCGATGCCGCTGGACGAGCAAGGGCGGTGTGCGCCACCGACATGGACTCTCCCGCTTGACTCCGAGCTGGTGCGCGGCCGACACGCGCCCCAAGCATTTGCCGTAAGAGAGAGAGTCGGCACGCGGTAGCCTCCGCTTGAGGTGACTGCGTCGGCTGGGGAACCGGGGTGGGGGCGGGCATCGGGGCGCTGAGTACGGCGTCGGCCGTCTCGGCCGGACCGCGCCGCCACTGGGCTTGAGATGATGAGGCCGGGCCGTTCACTCGCGGTAGATCTTGACTCTGTTCTTGCCGGCGCCCTTCGCTTCGCAGAGCGCCTCCTCTGCGGCTGCCGCGAGCTCGTCGGCGTCGTCGCACTGGGCGGGAAGACCAGCTACGCCGGCGCTCAGCGTGAAGCGCCCCAGGTACTCGTCTTCGCCGGTCCTGAAGTCGGTGACCTCTAGCAAGTTGCGCATGCGCTCGGCGACCAGGGCGGCGCCTTCTTTGGTGCAAGGTGTGTTGGGGAGAAGGAGGGCGAACCTGGCCCCAGCGCAGCGGTAGGCGAGGTCGACCTTGTGCCGCATGCTTCCCTTGAGCAAGCGGCTCACCGCCCGGAGCAGGTACGTTCCCTTCGCTTGGCCTCGCTCCTCGACGAACTCTTCGAAGTCGTCGACTTCGAAGAGAATGGCCGACAGGGGCTGGCCGTAGCGGCGCGCACGTGCCGTCTCGGAGAGCAGTCGCTCGTGGAAGTGCCAGCCGCTGTAGAAGCCGGTGACGCTGTCCGTCATCGCTTCACTCCCGACGTTGCGCCTCAGGCAAGCGATCTCGAGGGCGGTGGCGGCGCTGTTGGCGAGTGCCTGCAGGTAGGCGGCTTCTTGCTCACCGGGCGGGTCCGATCGGTGGGCCTGCACGTTCACATAGCCCCACGGCTCGTTGCGCGACAGGAGCGGGATCACGAGACGGATCTGTCCGCCGCGGCTGGCCCACGCCAGCCGGCGCCGCTGGAGCGCTTTCCCCACGAAGGGGTCGGTGGGTGCCGACTCGGGCTGCGTGCCGGCGGCGTTCTTCCGGGCGTGCGTATCCGTCGTGCGTCTCGCGGGCTTTGCCCGTCCCAGGCACACATCGACTTGGTGGTCGGTCTCCGCGAGCACGCGAGTGACCTCTGTCACGAGGATCTCGGAGATGTCGTGCATGTTCTTGGCTACGCTCATCGCGCTGATCGCTCGCAAGAGCGAGTCGAAGGTCGCCGTCTGTGGCGCTCCCGGACTTTCCGGTGAAGCGGTCCTCGCAGGCGCCCGGCGTGAGGCCGGCTTGCGCTCCGCCGCGTTGCCGTTGTCGCCTCCCCGACCAGGCAGGCCGACGGGTCCTTTGCGCCTTCTCTCGCTCGACATCGTGACCTCACGCCGGCTGACTGCCGCCACACGAGCCTCCAGCTGCTTGCCGGGTCCCTCCATCGCTTGTCAGGTACTCGCCGCCGCCGTCGCCGCACTGAGTGCGCGAGGCCGTGCGTGCTTGACCTCGTACATGCGTGCATCCGCGCGAGCCAGGAGCGCGTCTATGCGGCCGAGCTCTTCCCACGTCGCAACGATGGTGCCGAAGCTCAGCGAGAGGTCATAGTCGTCCCCGAGCTCCGCGCGCTTGTCGGCCACGTTGTGCTCGAGGCGCGCAAGCATCGTCTGCTGATCGAGTCGCTCGTGGTCCCGGCCCAGGATGGCCAGGGCGACGAACTCGTCGCCGCCGATGCGCGCCAGGATGTCGTCCTGTCGGAACGTGAGTCTCAGCGTGTCGGCGGCGGCGATGACGAGGACGTCACCCGCCGCATGGCCGAGACGATCGTTGACGTGCTTGAGGCCGTCGACGTCGAAGTACATCAGCAGGACTTGGGCGCTGAGGCGTCTCGCCCGCGGTCTGGCCTGATCGACCATGGCGAAGAAGCCCCTGCGATTGAGGAGCCCGGTCAGGTCGTCGCGGTGAGAGATGCCCAGCAGGCGCTCCTCTTCCTCTTTGCGCGTCGCGATGTCGCGGGCGATGGCGAGGTAGAGCGTCTGGCTGTGGATCTCGATCTGGCGAGCGCTCATCTCCACGGGCAGGCGCTCGTTGTCCCTCGTCAGGAGCGTGGTCTCGAAGACCAGGTGGTGTGCGTCGTGGAGGGTCTGCCAGTGCTGGTGGGTCGCGCGGCGCGCCTCTGGAGCGATGACCTCCTCGGCCGAGATCGCGAGGAGCTCCGGCCGAGAGTAGCCGAGGGTCATGCAGGCGGCTTCGTTCACCTCGGTGAAGACCGGAGCGGCTTCGTCGTCAGTCTGGCCTTGCACGAACAGGGCGTCGCTGCAGGCGTCGAAGAGCACCCTGTAGCGCCGCTCGCTCTCGAGTTGCTCTCGGTGAGCCGTCTCGAGCGAGTCGATCGTAGAGAGGAGAGCGCTGCGTTGTGAGAAGACCACGGCCACCGTGAGCGCGAGAAAGAGCAGGCTGAGGACGTACTGTGCCGTCTCGGGCAGGATCCACTGACCGGCGGCGACCGCGGCTGCGGCGAATACGAGCGCCATGGCCGTTCGGCGGTTCATGCTTCGCCCTGCCTTGGGCGAGGGATCGCGCGGTCGATCAAGCTCGCACCCCGTTCCTGCCGGTCTTGGAGACAACCCACGTTAGGGGCATCGGTCGGCAGAGGGGCGGCGACAAGCCCTCCTAGACGGATATACTCCCCGCCTCCGGCAGCCTCGGGGGACCGTCGGGGAGTCGTCTGGCAGCTGTCTGGTAGGTGTCTGGGGGTCGTCTGGGGCTGCGCATGCGGACGATGCGGACCTCTTGCCACGTGCCGCTCTTGCCGCTCGCCGTCATGCCGGCGAAATCGCCCTTCATCGTGCCGGAGGCCGAGAAGCACTGCACCGGCAGTCTCCTTCAGCGTCCTGCCCCAGCAAGGTGTACTTGAGGCCGCGTCTTGACGTCGGCGGAATGTCGCCGCGTCATGTCAAGGCAGCCACGCCGGCAGGCTCCCGGCGCCGAGCTGGGCGGCCGAAGTCGCAACCGCCGGATCGACCGTCCACAGGGTAGCTACGTCGTTCCCGGCCGTGAGGCTGCGCAGAGCGAAGCTGATCTGCGTCCCGTCGGGCGACCACGAGAGCCTGGTGACTGCCACCTTCGAGAACGGCCCGACCCAGCTGAGCTTGCGCGCCGAGATGTCGTAGACGTAGAGGCGCGTGGTCGTCATCGAACCCGCGGGCGGCATGCCCCAGAAAGCGACCTTTGCTACCCAGCGGTCGCCACCCCGTCGCGTCGCGTCCGGCGAGCGTCGTGGCCTTCGTGAAGAGGGCGTTGCCGGTCGTCACCCAGCGCACCATGTAGCTCACGGAGACGTCTGAGCCGGTGGTCGACGTGATGACGAAGCGGCCGCGGGGAGAGACGCGCGGGTCGCGGAAGCGCCGGATGTCGTACGAGCCGGAGTAGCGAGCGCGAGCGATCACCCTCGGTGTGGTCCCCGAGGCGAGCTTGAGCGAGACCAGCTTCTCGCTGATCAGGCGCGAGCCGGGCTCGCTCGGGGCGGGCCCGGCGTCCGCCAGGCGGACGTAGACGAGCCTGGCCGCGGCCGGGGCCGCCGACGGCTCCGTGCCGCGCAGGTCGCGGAACGAGGCCGAGACGCCCGAGACGACGTTGAGGGAGTAGAGCCTGTCGCTCATGGGGTAGGCCACGCGCGTGGCTCTCGGCGACCCTGCGACGAGGAGCCTGGTGGAGGAGAGCCAGGTGAAGGAGTCGACCGACCTGACGCCGCGCGCGGCGAGCGACAGCGCTTTCACCGTCGCGTTGGCGACGTCGCAGACGTAGACCTTGGGACCTATGGCGGTGGGCAGCAGCGCCAGGCGGGCGCCGTCGGGCGACGCCTCGATGCGCGACGGCCTGAAGGCGAGGTCGACGAGCTTGGTCGCTGCGCCGTCGGTGGGCGCGACGCGCCACAGCGCGTCGCGCCCACCCTCCCTGCGCACGACGATGATCGATGATGGCTGCGCGTCGGCAGCGACGATCGAAGCGCTCGCCACCGAGCCCCGGGGCGATCGAGCGCGAGACGCCCGCGTCGGCGCGGAGCGGGGTCGCGCCGGCGACGAGGAGCGCGCCGAGGAGGGCCAGGAGCCCCGCCAAGGCAGACAGAGCGACGACGGTCTTGCCCGCGCGCCGCCCGCCTCTTCCCAGTCCCGCAGTGACATCTACCATGACTGCCTCTCTCCCTCGGCGGCCGGGCACGCGACAGGCGCCAGTCAGCGCCATAAGAGCGCCGCTGCTCGCCCGCGAGACGCGGCTCGCGTTCTCTCGGCGTCGCACCGGCTCACGCCTTCCCGGCGTTGTGCTGGCGACGCGATCGTGGGGCGGCTTCGCTCCTAGGAGTCTGCCGCCAGGACCTCGTCGACCCAGCCGATCCCGGCGATCGCGGCCGGGAACCCGCAGGTCGTGATCGCCAGAAGGCCGACGTGCCGGACCTCCTCGGAGCTCGCTCCGGCGGCCAGCGCCTTCCTGGCGTTCGAGCGCACCGCTCCCTCCGCCAACGCGCCGATGGCAAGCCCGAGCTTCACCAGGCGCGCCGTACGCTCGTCGAGCGGCCCGGCACCGTCTACCGCCTCTCCCAACGCGTCGAGGGCGCTCGAGACGTCGGGATACCCGCTGCGGAACTTGAGATACACCTCTGGCAGATGCTCATCGATCACGGTGGGGCCTCCTGGTCGAGCCTGTCACGGCGTGGGGCCGCCCCTGGCGGTGTTGGCATTCTACCGCTGCGCAGCGGCGGGTAATCCGGGGATACTCAGAGTGCAGCCTGGATCTCGGCGACCGTCTCCTCGCTGGGAAGGCCGCTCGACAGGGTGACGACCGCGACCGTCGGCCCGAAGGACCTGGCGGCTGTGAAGGCCGCCCGCAGCGCCCGGAACATGGACTCCTCGTCCCCTCGCGCGAACGTGCTCAGCCTGCCCACCGTGAGGTCGACACCCTCGTCGGCGGCCGCCTTGACGGCGGCCCGGACCGCCGGGCCGACGTGAGGCTGCCGCAGGGGATAGACGGAGAGTTGCAGACCCATCTCGTCGTTTGTGTCTGCGAGAGAGTCGGACATCAGTCTCATCCTCCTTGTGCCTCGTCGGTCATGTGCTCCACGGGTGGGGCGGCCCTAGATGACATATGCACAGCCGTTCCAGAACGCCCTGATCTTCTGCGTTCGCCCGTGGACTTCAAGCACTAGTTCGTGGGGGACGCCACGGGCGCCTGCGTCGAGGTAGAGATCGAAACCGCCGGCGTCGATCGGGTCGGCTTGCTGCCTCCATCCCGGCGGGCGGATCGTGTCGGCGGCGAGAAGCGTGAGGCTCCCACTGCAGCAGCGGTGGCTGGTTGTCCACACGTAAAGGTGGCCGCCGTGCTCGCGGACGAACGCCCTGACCTGGTCTGACGCGAGTATCCTCATCCCGACCTCCTGGGCGCCTGCCCGGGCAGCCTAGCGTCGTCGCCCAAGCTAGCCCCAGACTCGCTTCGCGGTCTCGACCACGAGCCTGAGCTTGGCCTTCTCTTCGTCGACGGTGAGCTCGTTTCCCACGAGCGAGGTGGCGAACCCACACTGCGGCGAGAGGGCCAGGCGATCGAGAGGAACGTAGCGCGCCGCCTCACGAATGCGCGCCTCGAGGTCGGCGCTCTTCTCCAGTCGGCCCGTCTTGGTCGTCACTAGTCCCAAGACGACGCTCATCTCCTCGGGCACCGTGCGCAAGGGCGCAAAGTCGCCCGAGCGCTCATCGTCGTACTCGAGTAGCAGGCGCTGCACGGGAACGCGACCGAAGAGGCGGTCGGCGAGCCAGTCCCAACCGCCGGCGACAAGCCAGCGGCTCATCTGGTTCCCCTTGCAGAGGTGCATGGCGAAGGTCACACCGGGATGGTCGCCGACCACCAGCTTGTCGAGCTCGGCGCCCATCTCGATCCAGCGTTCCGCCGGCCAACCGCGCTGCTCGTAGAACTCGCGGTAGCCGGGGTCGACGAACAACGGATAGTGTGGTGCGTCGAGCTGGATGTAGGTCGCGCCTAGACGCACGAGCTCGTCGACCTCTGCGCGCAGGATCTCGGCGACGTCACCCAAGAAGTCCTCGACCCGGGCGTAGGCGGCCGTCGAGCGCCTCGGATCCCAGAAGTTGGCGAAGAGGCTCGGGCTCGGCAGCGTCACCTTGAGGATGCGGTCGGTGCGGCGGCGCGCATAGGCGAACTCGGCCGCCGACAGGAAGCGGCGGGGGCGCAGCTTGTCGACGACTGCGATCGCTGGGCGCTCCACCGTGCGTCGACCGAGCTCGTCGCTCTGCCACGTGCCCCACAGGAAGGCGTCGATGTCCCACTCGCCGAAGCCTTCGACGGCCTCAGTGAGCTGACTCTGGAAGGAGAGGCGACGCATCTCGCCATCGGTGAGGACGTCGAGGCCGGCCTCTTCTTGGAGCTGCAGTGCCCAGTCGACGGCGGCGTCCTCGGCGCGAGCCAGCTCCGCAAGGGCGAGCTCACCGCGGTCGTAGCGCGCCCTTGCCTCGAGGAGCTCGGGAGGACGCAAGAGGCTGCCGACGACGTCCGTCCTTGCCTGAGCGGGGTTCAAGGAATCGCTCATGGCAATACTGATACCCGGATGGTTCGCGACTCAGTTGACGGCACACTGTTCGGCTTCGAGCGCCATGACGGCGTCGGGCGAGAAGGAGGGATCTGGTCGGCCGTGCCTCGTGGCAGGCAGGAGTCGGGCCGATCGTCTTCGTATTCCACACCAGCGCCACACGCGGGTCGGTGCGCGAGACGAGCTTTCGGCGCCGAAAGGCGGTGTCATGGATAGAAGCGAGTTCCACGCTCCCGGTGCGGGCCGGGTCGTCACGACGCGGGATGGCTACGCCGCGTTCGTGCCGGCACGCCTGCCGCCCAGGCTCACCATCACGAAGGAGCTCGCCCTGGCGCTATCGCGCGCCGACGCCGCCCTGGGGGAGCTCTCGGGCGTCGGCGGCGAGCTACCCGATCCGCAACTGCTCGACGCCCCGTTCAAGCGTCAGGAGGCGCTGTGCTCGTCGCGCATCGAAGGTGCCGAGGTGACCTTCTCCGATCTGCTGCTCGACCAGGTCTCGGCGGCGCGCCCGAGCGTTCCTCGCGATCATCTGCGCGAGGTGCGCGATTGCGTTGCGACGCTGCGCTACGGCGTCGCCCGACTCGAGGAGACGTCCCTCTCCCTCGACCTGGTGCGCGAGCTGCACGAGCGGCTGTTGCGCGGCGATATCGGCGACTTCAGGGCGCCGGGCCAGTTCAGGACGTCGCAGAACTGGATCGGCCCGCCGGGCGCGACGCTGGCGACCGCGACCTACGTGCCGCCGCCCGTGCCGGAGATGCTGCAGGCACTCGAGGACTTCGGCGCCTTCCTGCAGGAGCGCGGACGGCTGCCCGACCTGATCCAGTGCGCCATGCTGCACGAGCAGTTCGAGGCCATCCATCCGTTCGTCGGGGGCAACGGGCGTCTCGGGCGTCTGCTCATCACGCTGTTCCTGATCGATCGCGGGCGTCTCACCCGCCCCTTGCTGTATCTCTCCGCGTTCCTGGAGGGGCACCGCGACGAGTACTACGCCCTTCTCCAGCGCGTGCGCACGCATGGCGAGTGGGTACCCTGGCTGGTCTTCTTCGCGAACGGCGTCCGCGAGACGGCCGAGCGCGCGACGAAGCAGGCCCGCGCGCTCATCCGGCTCCACGCTCGCTTCAGCTCCGAGGTGAAAGGACGCGAGCGGACGCTCGCCCTCGAGTTGTTCCGCACCCCGTGCATGACGGCGCCCGAGGCCCGCCGCGTCCTGGGGATGGCCAAGGGGAAGGTGCGGCGGGTGATCGGTGAGCTCGAGACGAAGGGGCTGCTGGTGGAGTACGCCGAGCCCCGCAAGCCGCGCGTGTATCTTGCCGGCCCCGTCCTCGAAGCCGTCATGCACCCCCTCGAGGAGCTGCGACACCGGCCCGAGGTGGTCGCGCAAGGCGCCGCTATCAAGTCGGGGCCGCCTCCGGCCGGGGTGCCCGTGCGGCGCGCCGACCGCTTGATGAGGGAGGCGATGGCCATTGTCGACACCGCGAGGGAGCATGGGGCGCAGCTTCGCCTCGTCGGAGGTCTGGCCGTCCGGCGCTACTGCGTCGATCTCGACTTCATCGACCGCGAATACTCGGACATCGATCTCGTGGGCCTCTCCGAGCAAGCCCGCGAGCTGGGCGAAACCTTCGCGGGCCTCGGCTACGTGGAGAACCGCTACGTCAGCCAGGCGACCGACTCCGGCCAGGTGCAGTTCATCAAGGCCGACGCGCTGAAGGCGGCGTCGGTGCCCGCGGCGGCGGCCGCCGCCGTGGGCGCCGACGCCACCCCGACCGCGGCCGCGGCGGGCACCCAGTCGGTCGAGCCCCCCCTGGTCGACCACGTCGACATCTTCCTCGACGTGATGCGCATGGATCACGACATCGACGTCAGCGGGCGGCTCGACATCGACGAGTACGCCGTCTCGCCGGTCGACGCCCTCATCGCCAAGCTGCAGATCGGCAGGATCAATCAGAAGGACGTGCACGATGTCATCGCGCTCCTGAAGGACCTGCCGGTGCGCGAGATCGTCGACGACGCGTCGCTCGACCTCTCCTATTTCGCCGACGTCTGCGCGCGTGACTGGGGTCTCTACCAAGACATCAGGGCGAACCTCGATGTGGTGCTCGAGCGGCTTGGCGACTACGGCCTCTCCGAGGATGAGCGGGCGACGGTCCACGGTCGCCTTGCGGCGATCATCGCGGCCATCGAGGAGAAGGCCAAGTCGCTGCGCTGGCGGTTGCGCGCTCGCGTCGGCAAGCGGGTAGCCTGGCGGCGCGAGATCGAGGACACGGAGGGCGCCATGGTCATCGCCCCCGAGTGGGATTGGCGGCGCGACCTGGGCTGACGATGCCCTCGGCGAGCGTCGGCCCTCCGGGCTGTCGCTCGGCTGCCCGCGTCCACTCCGTCGCCCCACCGCACACTCTCGTTGCCGCGCGCCGCCCATTCCTCGTCACCTCGCCCCGGCCGATGCTCGACCTCGCGGAGTCGCGGTGGGTCTAGTACTCGCTCGCCGCCACGGTCCGCGTGCGGACAACGCTTCTTCTGCGATTTTCGGCGCCGAAACGTTCAAGCGCCTGCGTCGCGATGCCGATTGAGAGGGAGGTGAGAAACCCTGGCCTCTGGCGAGCCTGCGAGTGTGAGCGTGGATATCGAGAGCCTTCCCGACACCTTCCTTGACGACCTCCGAAACGGCGAGCGCGATGCGTTCGTCCACCTCTACCAGCTGTACCGTCTGCCCGTCTACGACCTCGTCCGGCGCCTTGCGCACGGTAGTCAGGACGCTGTCGCCATCGTGCGTGAGGTCTTCGTCGCGGCCTACAGCCAGATTCTTCTGCACAACGGCCCGATCGACCCGCGACCCCTGATCTACAGAGTCGCCCTCGACACCTGTCACGATCACGCCGGCACCACCGATGGACGCGGCGAGCGAGCTCACCTTGTCGCCCTGCCACAACCCGGGGAACGCAAGCAGAACGAACTCGGCCGGCGCTTCGAGCTGGCGTTGGGGACGCTTGGCGAGCGTCAGTACACGGCGCTCCTTCTCCACGACGTTCACGGGCTGCGTCACGACGAGACGGCGGCGGTCCTCGGCCTGTCGATCGAGGCGACGCTTGCGCTGTTGTTCAGGGCGGGCGAGGAGTTCCGTCGCTCATTCGAGGATCTGTCGAGTGGCCAGCTCGACGGGAGTTGCCGGCTGGCGGAGACGGCCGCCGCGAGCGCGGTGGGCCGGCGAACCTTGCAGGCCGACGAGGTGCGCAGGCTCCGCGAGCACGCCGGGTACTGCCGCCAGTGCCGCATGACGATGGCGACGTGGGGTTCGGGCCCGGTCGGCTTGGCCCTCTTCCTCAAGGAGGCTTCGCTGCCAAAGGTGCTCCAGGCGGCGCCCGTGTTCGGGATCTTTGGCTCGGCCGGCGACGCCGGCGCGCCTGCACGCGGGGCCACCGGCCCCGCGAAGGCGAGCACCGGCGTCGCCGGCTCCAGCCTGACTCTGCTGGCTGTCGTCGGCCGGGCTCTGGCGAGCAAGACGGCGGCTTACGTCGTCGCCGCCGTCTGCCTCGGCGGCTTCATCGGCCTGGCCGCATACGTATCGGGGCATGACTGGCCGCCGGCGCCGCCGGCCGCCGCTCCCGCCGCTCGCGCTGCGGCGGGATCGACGCGGCCGGTCGGAGCGGCGTCGCTCGCTCGCAGTGGGCGTAGCACTGTGGCGAGCAACCCGGTCGGCAACGCAACGACCGCCCATGCGCCCACGTTCGCCCGCGCGACGAGTGCGCTCAAAGTGGCGTCGCCGGCTCTGGCCCAGGTCGCGTTTGTCTCGACAAGCGATGCGCAGTCCGCTCAGCCGGAACGCTCCGCGGGTGGCGACACGTCGACTGGCGACGGAGCAAAGGGCGACACAGCAGAAGGCGGCGGATCGAGGGACGCCACGCAGGTCGGCCACGAGGAGGAGTGGGGCAGCGGCCCAGTGGTCATGGACTTCGGCGCGTGGCGCGGCGTCGCGCTGGTGTTCGGCGCCCGCCACGGCCACCGTTACAGCACCCGTGCCGGCCACGGCCATAGCAGTGGCGAGGCCGTGAAGCCCGCGACGCGGGCATGGTCGAGACCGTTCCCGCGCGGGGAGAAAGCCGAGAGACACCGGAAGACCGAGAAGAGCTGGAGAACTGAGCGGGTCGTGAAGGACGGGAGAGCTCACAAGGTCGACACACCCGACGAGCCCGACAAACCCCACAAGCACGACAGGTCCCACAGGCACGACAGGCACGACAAGTCCAACAAAGGCTAGGGGGATCGGCCTCGCACCAGGACACCGGAGTCCCGTCCCGACCGACCCTCGAGGTGCAGAGCCCCGCGCAGGAGCTGATCACTCTGAACTCCACCGCCTTCTCGTCACTCGAGCTCGAGACCGTACTCAAAGCGGGGCTCGACCGGGTCGTGGGGATCCTCGGCGCCGACGGCGGCTGGATCGGCCTCGGCGACGAGCGCTTCCTCGAGGTAGTCTGCCGCTGTGGCGTCTTCGGCGACCGTGCCGAAGCGATCGTTGCGGTCGAGAACGACGTCGTCGGGCGCGCTCTCAGGGAATGGGAACCAGTGCTCGTCCAAGACGCCGCGGCCAGCCCGTGGGCTCCTCGTCCCCTCCTGCGTGAGGGCGTCGCTACCCTTGTCGTCCTTCCGCTGCAAACGCACGGCTCGGCGCTCGGCGTGCTGGTCGTGGCCAGCCGGCGGCCGCGGGACTACTCGTCCGGTGAGATCGACAGCGCGCGTGCGGCCGGGAACGAGCTGGCGTCGGCGATCGAGCGTGCCCTGGTCTTTCGTGGACAGCTCGATCGCATCGAGCGCCAGCGGCTCGTGCTCGAGGCGGCCGAGACGATCAACCGCAGCCTCGACTCGTTCTCGCTCGAGTCCACCATCCTCGCCGAGGCGGCGCGCCTGGTGAGGGCTCCGAAGGCGGCGCTGCTCGCGGTCCGCGGCGACGTGCTCGTCGCACAGGAGGTGTATGGGTTCGGCGACAAGTTCAAGCGCCTCTTCGTCGTGCCGCTCGAGGGCTCGCCCTTCGCCCGTGCGGTCCTCAGCGGCGAGACGGTGGCCGCTGAGGACGTCGACCCAGACGAGGTGGGCGAAATGGACATCGCCGGGAAGGAAGGCTACCGGGCGTTCCTCACGGCGCCCCTCCGGAGCCACAGAGGCACCTACGGCGTCCTCGCTCTCTTCTACGACACTCCCCGCTCTTTCGTCGACGACGAGAAGGTGGTGTTGCGCACCTTCGCGATTCAGGCCGCCATCGCGCTCGACAACCGGCGCCTCATGCGGGAGAAGGACCAGATGGCCGTGCGCGACGGGCTCACCGGCGCCCACAACCGCAGCTACCTGGAGTTGACGCTTGAGCGCGTCGGAAAGGAGCTGCGTCGCAACGGCGGTGTCGTGAGCATCCTCTTCGTCGACCTCGATGGCCTGAAGAAGGTCAACGACAACCACGGTCACCGGGCGGGTGACGAACTTCTTCGCCAGCTTGCGACCCTTCTGATGGAGAGTTGTCGCGCGACCGATATCGTCGCTCGCTACGGCGGTGATGAGTTCGTGGTGCTCATGCCGGGAACGGACACCGAGGGCGCCGGGCACGTGGTCCTCAAGGTTCAGGAAGCGATCGCACGCTACAATGCCGCCGCAACCGGACCGCTGCGGCTGTCGGCGAGCATCGGCGTGCACACCGCCGGCGCCGACGAGGTCGCCGACCTCCTAAACGAGGCCGATCGCCGTATGTACGCGACAAAGCGGCGCCGCGCCCGCGGTTAGCTGCGGGGTGCGCCGGGCGCTCGGCTGGCTGCCATCGCGTCGGTCGCCCCCGGCCGTGCGGCGCGCGGCCCCGAGCAGTCTTGTCGTCCACCTCTCAGGCCACGGAGGAGGGACATGATGAGGGGATATGCTTGCAGGCGGAGCCATCGATGACGCAGCGTGTCGTGACACACGAACAGGCGCGGCGCATCTACGACGTCATCGGCCGGGGGCAGGACACGCGACCGCTGAGCGAGCGCCGCGCCCTCGACGAGCTGGCGCGGCGCTGCGCCTTCGAGGCGGCGACGGCCGTCGTTGAGTTCGGCTGCGGGACGGGACGCTACGCGGCCGAACTCCTCCGCACGCGTCTGTCCGCCGAGTGCCGCTACCTGGGCATCGACGTCAGCCCCAAGATGGTCGGGCTCGCGAGCGAGAAGCTGGCACCCTGGGCGACGCGGGCCAGGGTCGTGCTGACGGACGGATCCCCGCGGCTGTCGGAGCCCGACGGCTCCTGCGACCGCTTCATCAGCACCTACGTGATCGATCTACTAAGCGGCGAGGAGACGGCGGTGGTCCTGGCGGAGGCGCACCGTGTGCTGCGCCCCGGTGGTCTCCTGGGGCTCGTCAGTCTGACATGTGGTGCGACCCTCTCGGCGCGGATGCTCACCGTGGCGTGGCAGCGACTGTGGGCGGTCCGCCCCTGGCTGCTCGGCGGCTGCCGCCCGATCGAGATCACGGGGTTTCTCTCGCCGGCCCAGTGGTCGCTGCGCGATGAGTCGAGCGTGGGCAAGTACGTCCTGACGTCCCAGGTCGTGGTGGCGGAGCGGATCTAAGACGCAGCCGCCCCGGCCACCTGCCGGGCGGTGGCGAGGCGAGATACGGGAGGGACTCGGACTGGCCCCCCACGGGCGGCAAGAGGGCAGCAAAAAGCCCGCCGCACTATCTGCAGTTCGCCGCACGGGTCTCCTCTTTGCTTCTCGGGACCGAAGCCCCTTGGGAGTAGATCCCTTGCGGGGTCTGCTCCTCACGAAGAGGATCTCCGCCGCGTCCCACAAAACGTGACGGCGGGCAAGCGGCACTCTAGTTGTCCGTCAACGGCGATGCAATACCAAAAGCCTCGGCCTCTCGCAGAGGGTTGGCTTTCGCCGCCGCCTGGGGGCGGGGCTCATGGTGGGGTCGAGATGGCGCGGGAGCAGCGAAGGTGCACGCACGGGTTCCGGGGTGGGCCGAGAGTGCGGGGCTCACCGGCGGCGCGTGTCCGCACTCGGGGCGTGGGTCCTCGTCAAGGGTGGTGTCTGCGGCGCGAGTGGTAGTTGCGGCGCGAGCGCTCTTGCGGCCGGGGCGCCGGTCCCGGCGCGCGCGGCTACTGTTTGCGCAGCGCCTCGAGCCGCGAGAGCGTCTTGCCCAGCGCCGTGATCTGCCGCCCGAACTCCACGAGATCGCCGGCCTTGAGAGCCTGTTGCGCGGCGCCGTACTGCGTGTTGGCGCGAGCGATCAACTGTGCCGCGGCGGCGGTGGGCGGTGCGCCGGTCGCGGGGCCGCTCGGCGGCCCCGCGGCCGGCGCACCGCCGAAGACCTCGGCCAGCGCGCCCTCGAGCGTGGGTGCCATGACGACGTTCTGCTGCTGTCCGGTCGGGGGCAGATTCGTGGTTGCGGACGGCGCGCGGTAGAAGACGATGACTCGCTGCACCTGGGGTAGCTGCGTCTGCTCGGACTCGAGGTACAGCGGTTGCACGTAGAGCAACGAATCCACGATCGGGACGACGATGAGGTTGCCGAAGATCACGCGCGACCCGTGCTGCCCCCAGAGCGTCCGCTGCGCGGAGATGGTGGGGTTCTGGTTCACCGCCGCCTCCACCTGCGCCGGCCCGTACACGTTAAGGCTCGACGGGAACTCGAAGCTCACGGCCTTACCGTAGTTGGGGAGGTCGGACTCGGCGCCCAGCCAGCCGATCATGTTGCTGCGCCCGTTGGGCGTGAAGGGCAGGATGAGCACGAACTCCTCGCGCGTCTGGCCGGGCAGGCGCATGATCATGTAGTAGGGGTTCATCTGGCCGGCCCCGGTGATGGAGACGCCCGTCGGCACTTGCCACTGGTTGCCCTTGTTGTAGAGGAGGCTGGGGTCGGTCACGTGGTAGGTGGCGAAGAGCTCCGTCTGCGCGGTGAAGAAGTCCTGCGGGTAGCGCACGTGCGCGCGCAAGGTGGCGTCCATCGCCGCCATGGGCTTGAGCACCCCGGGGAAGACCTTCTCGTAGGTGCGGATGATCGGATCGGCGGGGTCGAAGACGTAGAGGGCCATGCTGCCGTTGTAGGCGTCGACGACGACCTTCACTGCGTTGCGGATGTAGTTCATGGAGTTGATGCCGGCGAGTGGCTGTGAGTATGGATAGCTGCTCGTGGTCGTGTAGGCGTCGGCGATCCAGTAGAGGCGCCCGTTCGCGATGACCATGTAGGGAGCGCGGTCGAAGGTGAGGAACGGGGCTGCCTTCGCCAGTCGTGTGCGGATGGCGTTGTAGATGATGACCCGGCTCTCGCTGGTGATCGCCGTCGTCGTGAAGAACTTGATGGTGCCGAAGCGCACGCAGAAGGCCAGCCGGCTGAAGAACGGATCGATGGGGATGCCGCCGCTGCCGTCGTAGCTGTGATAGACGTCGCCGCTCGGGCCGGGGTAGTCGAACTCGGGGAACTTCGTCCTCACAAGCAGGTAGTCCGTGCCGTTCAGCCCGAAGTAGGTGCGCGGTTGGGTGACCGCCAGCGTGGGCGCGTCGGAGACGACGGGGACGTCCTGCACGAGGAAGTCCGGGGAGCCGCTGGAGGCCACCTGGTTCACCGCCGAGACGGCCACGCCGTAGCCGTGAGTGTAGGTGACGTGCTGGTTCACCCAGGTCTGGGCCTGGTCCGGCAGTCCGGAGACGTTGAGCTCGCGAGGCGACAGCATCGTCTGGCGATAGTCGCCACCGACCTGGTAGCGATCGACGCTAACGGTGGTGAAGGCGTAGTAGGGCCTCAGCTGCTGTAGCTGGGTGTAACTGCGTTGCAGCGCCTCAGGGTCCCACAGGCGGATGTTGCCGATCGTCCCGGGGTTAGCCCTCAAGGCGGTCGCGGTCAGGTTCCCGGTGAGGGGATAGGACTTCTCGCTGACCGCGGTGAGGTCGTAGGCCGAGCGCGTCGCGGCGAGGTCGTAGGTGATGTAGGGGAGCTCCCGGCTGAGCTGGTTGGGATTGACGAAGAGCGACTGGAAGACGGCCGGCACGATGCCAAGCAAGACGATCAGGGCGGCGATCCACGCACCGATGGCGACCAGCGGCCATCGGGGACGCCGCGCGCGCACGGCATTGTAGACGAGCGCCCCGCCGAGGGCCAGAGCGACCACCATGAGGACGCGGATGATCGGCAGGCGCACGTGTACGTCCGTATACCCAGCGCCGAAGACGGCCCCCGAGCTGGAGAAGAGCAGGTTCCAAGCCTTCAGAAGGTAGCCGAGGCCGCCCACGATGAAGAGCGCGCCGAGGAGTGCGGAGAGGTGCGCGACGGCGCCGCTCTCGAGACGCGCGCTCCCGAGCCTGCGCACGCCGCGCGCCACCTGGAGCGGCGCTAGCCCGCCGGGTTCCGCCCTCGTGGTCGATTCGCGTTGCGGCAGCTCTATCCCCCCGAGCGACAGGTGAACGATGGTGGCGGCGACGAGGGCGACCACGATCGTCGCGAAGAGGAACCCATAGACGTACTGCCAGGCCGGCAGCGTGAACACATAGAACGAGAGATCGTGATGGAAGATCGGGTCCTTGGTGCCGAAGGGCACACCGTAGATGGCGCGTGCGAACGTGACCCACGATCCTGCCGCACTGAAGCCGACCATGACGGCGACGATCAGCGTGAGCACCAGACCGACCTGTCGCACGCGCCGCGACGCATTCTCGTGCACGTATTCGACGACGTCGATGCCCTCGAAGGCGCGGTACTTGGGCGCGATCCGGCGCGCGAGCGCGATGTTGCCGTAGACGATGGCGAAGAATGCGCCGCCGAACAGGGGGCCCAGCACCAGCCCCATCGTCACGCGTTTCCAGAAGACGTTCCGGAGGGCGACTTCGCCGAACCACAGCCAGTCGACGTAAAGGCGCGCGACGGTCTCGAGCGCGACGATGAAGACAACGACGGCCAAGACCGCGACGACCACGCGCCGGGCGCGAGACCGGCGCCTTCGACGCGGCGGTTCCTTCTTGTGACGCCCGCGAAAAGGGATCACTCTGCCCACGCCTCTATTATGAGCGCGTCCAGCCTCACTGTCGTCGTTCTACGGGCGCTTCGGACGCTGCGCTGCTGTAGACGCCGTTTCGCAACGGACGCTGCCCTACCGCAACCGCCGTTCCACCGCAAACTTCGCACCGTGGACGGTGCTTGAACTCTGGCGCCTCTCCGACGCCGGCGCCTGTCCGACGCTGGCACCTCTCCGACGCGGCGCGTCTCGCGCCCGCCGACGCTGTTCAGCGTGGGTGCCCTTTTAGCCCGGACGTTGTTCGACACAGGCCGGGGCGAGGGTAGAAACAGGATAGATTTACTCCGTTTTCAGTCGAAACGAGGTACACATGGCGGGAGTCAACGGCGCTAGAGCATTCCAGCTCTCGCCAGCAGCGCGTCTCCTCGACGCGCCCCGGTTCGAGGTCATACCGGTCGGCGGGGTAGAGGAACGAGTGTCCGTGCTCGTGCCCGGCACGACCGTGACCGTCACTTGCTCGCAGCGGCACGGCGTCGATCGGACGCTCGAGGTCAGCGAACATCTCGCCCGTCGTGGTTACCGTGTCGTGCCTCACCTGGCGGCTCGCCTGGTGCGTGACCGCGACCATCTCGAGCAGATCGTCGCGCGACTTGAGGCTGCCGGCATAGGTGAGGCATTCGTCGTCGGCGGCGATGCCTCGACCCCGGCCGGCAGCTATCGCGACGCGGGCGATCTGCTCGAGGCGCTCGACTCTCTCGCGGACTCTCCCGCGGTGGTCGGCGTGGCGGGATACCCGGAGGGGCATCCGTTCATCAGCGAGGCGCGGCTACTCGATGCCCTGCGGCGCGCGCAGCCGCACGCCGACCACGTCGTGACTCAGATCTGCTTCGAGGCGGATGCCCTCGTCCGCTGGATCCACCGCATCCGGCAGGCGGGGATAACGCTGCCCGTCATCGTGGGTCTGCCCGGCGTCGTCGAGCGCCGCAAGCTCGCCGAGATATCACTGCAGGCCGGCGTCGGTCCCTCGCTGCGCTACGTCGCGAGGCACGGTCGGCAGCTCGCGTCGCTGGCGCGCTCGCGGCGCTACGATCCGACTCCCTTGACGCGCGCGATCGCGGCCCATATCGACGATCCGGGGCTGGGCATAGGAGGCGTGCACCTGTTCACCTTCAACCAGGTCGAGACGACGCAGGCCTGGCTGGCGCGCACAGGGTCGCCATAGGTGTCGCATCGTCGCAGGAGGCCTGGTCGGGGAGGCCTGTGCGGGAGGCGGGAGGGTTCAGACTGGCCCCCCACGGGCGGCAAGAGGGCAGCAAAAAGCCCGCCGCACTATCTGCAGTTCGCCGCACGGGTCTCCTCTTTGCTTCTCGGGACCGAAGCCCCTTGGGAGTAGATCCCTTGCGGGGTCTGCTCCTCACGAAGAGGATCTCCGCCGCGTCCCACAAAACGTGACGGCGGGCAAGCGGCACTCTAGTTGTCCGTCGACGGCGATGCAATACCAAAAGCCTCGGCCTCTCGCAGAGGGTTGGCTTTCGCCGCCGCCTGGGGGCGGGGTTCATGGTGGGGTCGAGGGAAGGCTGAGCGAGCACCGGTGCGTGGCTGCTAGAATCGTGCTCCGCGATTCCGGAGGTAGGCCCATGAACATCCTCGCCATCGGAGGGAGCGCTCGGCTCAACGGCAACAGCAACTCCCTCATGCGGACAGCCGTCGAGAGCGCGGTCAAGAGGGGAGCCACGGCGGAGATCCTGTACGCGCGGAAGCTGGACGTGCAAGGTTGCCTCGGTTGTGACGGGTGCAAGCGCTCGGCCGACTCGACGTGCGTCGTCGACGACGACATGCACAGGGTCTACGCACTGCTGAAGGAGTGCGACGTCCTCGTCGTGGCGACTCCCGTCTATTTCTACTCCATGACCTCGTGGCTCAAGGCGATCGTCGATCGCTTCTACGGGCTGCTCGACCCAGACTCCGAACCGCGCCTCGAGAAGGGGAAGGGCTTCTACGCCATCACCAGCGAGGAGGAAGAGCGCGCCTACACGGGGCAACAGGTCATAGCGACGCTGATGCGCGGCCTGGCCTGGTTCGGGATGGACCTGCGCGGCGAGTTGGTCGCCGTCGACGTGGGCAAGGCCGGCGACTGGAAGAAGCGGCAGGATCTCATCCAGGCGGCGGAGCGTCTCATCGTGGTGTGAGTCTGTGCGTTCGGCGTCGGCCTCGGGGTGATAGGGCCTTCGGCCAAGTCTCTGACCCGAAGACCATCCCGCACCCGGTAGTGCCCCGGCCGTAGATTTGTGCGCTCACCTTGCGCTCCAGCGGGCATACTGCGCACAGTCCGGACCACGAAAGGAGAGGCATGCCACCAATCACCGACCTGTTGACCGAGCACGCCCTGCTGCAGCTGGCGTCGCCGCGCGCGTTTCTCGACGGCGCCTCGACCGCCGAGCACGGCTCGGTCGAGCTCTACGAGTCGGGCGAGCAGCGCCTGCGCGCCCGTGTCGAGGACACGGAGATCTACGAGACGGAGCTCCTCGTGACTAATGGTGAGCTCGCCTGGTCGTGCACCTGCGGGGAGGCCGGCGAGGCGCTGTGCCGTCACCTCGTGGCGACCGCGCTGGCCACGTGGCCCGACGAGGTGCCCGAGGAGCCCTGAGGCGTAGTGGCCGATCCAGGTCGGGGCGGGCGGCCTCAGCTGATGCGCAAGCTGCCGAGGCCGATGTCCTTGGGGACACGCTCGGGGGAGAGGAACTCTTTACCCAGGCGGCGTGCCCTGTCGAGGTGCGATGGCCGCGACTCCTCATCGTCGTCGACCTCGTAGAAGAACTCGGTCTGGACGTCGCGGATGCCGCAGTATCCGAGGATGCCGACGTCGATCTGCGTGCGCATGGCGGTGTCGTAGCCGTACTTGCGGTAGGTGGCCTCGCGTGACCCCGCCACGCAGAGCAGCAGCGTCGGCCGGTCTCGCAGCAGACCTCGGGAGCGACCAGGCGTGAACTCGTACGCCCAACCTGAGGCGAAGACGCGGTCGATCCACCCTTTCAGCATCGCTGGCAGCGACCACCACCACACGGGGAACACGAGCGCCAGCGCGTCGGCGCGCTCGATGCGCGCCTGCTCGGCGAGTACGTCGGGCGGCATGGGAGTCCCTTCGAACTGGGCGTAGTCCTCGGGGCGCAGGCGGGGGTTGAAACCCTGCCTGTAGAGGTCGCCCACCTCGACTGTGTGTCCGGCCGCCGTCAGGCCAATGCAAAGACCGTCGAGGATCGCCCCCGAGAAGCTGTCGCGACGCGGATGAGCGAACATCACAAGAACGTTCATGTGCACTCCTTCGACCGGACGTCGGCTGCCACACTGCTTGCGGTTCCCGGCCCGCGCGTGTCTTCGGCCTCCTGGTAGCCCGCCAGCGGCGCCGACTCCGGTGGCAGGGCGGAGCGGCGCGTAGCGAGCACGGAGCCGACCAGGATGAGGGGGAGACCGGCGGCTATACCCAGCGTGAACGGTTCGCTCAGGACGACCACGCCGAGGAGCACGGCGACGAGCGGGTTGATGTACGTTATGACCGTTGCGCGCGCCGGTCCGACCTCGAGGATGAGCTCGAAGAACACGAGGAAGGCCAGGGCCGTGCAGATCAGCGCGAGGGCGACCACAGAGCCGATCGCCTCGACGGAGGCGCTCTGCGGGAGGTGCGTCAGGGCGACAGGGGCGTAGCCGATGGCGACGATCGTGATGGCGGCGGCCGTCACGCCGAGGCCCGGAAGATCGGCGAGACGCCGGCTGATGATCAGCGGTCCGATCGCATAGCAGAGCGCCACCACGATCACCTCGCCGACCGCAAAAAGGTTGGTCTGCCCGACGTCTATGCCGACCAGCACCGCAACGCCGGCGAACCCCACGATGAGGCCCGCAAGACGGCGCCCGTCCAAGCGTTCCATGCCCGGCACGAAGCCGTAGAGGACCGCTCCCATGAGCGGCACGGTGGCGATCAGGAGCCCCGTCATCGAGCTCGTGATGTGCTGCTCGGCGCGACCGATAAGGAGCCAGGGCAGGGCCAGTTCTACCCCGGTGAACGCCAGCACCCAGCGCCAGCGCGGGAGCAGCGCACGCAGATGTCCCTTGCGCGCCGCCAGCGGCAGGAGCAGCAACGCCGCCGGCGCCGTGCGCAAGAAGACCAGCGTGGGCGGTGAGAAGTCGCGCACCGCAACGCGGATGAGAAGATAGGGGATGCCCCAGATCAGGCACAGGGCCCCGAACAGGATCCAACCCTTGCGCGACAAGAGGTCCACCTCGCTCGACGATGGATCGACGGTCGACGCCGCCGGCTGTCTCAGGCCGGTGGCGGGCCATCATCTTACTGGAGACGGACCGGGCTGGGAGAGGGGCGAAGGTCGCTAGACGAGGCGCTGGCAGACGACGACGTCGAGCCAGCGCCCGAACTTGCAGCCGACCTCACGCAAGACACCCACCCGCTCAAACCCGAGGCGCTCGGCGAGCGCCAGTCCGGCGACGTTCTCGGTGCAGATCTGCGCGATCACCACGTGCAGGCCGAGTCGTCGCGCGGCGTCGAGCGCGGCCGAGCCGAGCGCCAGGCCGAGTCCGGAGCGTTGCGCCGACGGGGCGATGTACACGGACGCTTCGACCGTGCGCTCGTACGCGCCGCGCTCCGACCAGCGCACGAGCGACGACCAGCCGCGCACGCTCCCGTCGATCTCGGCCACGAGCGCTGCGCGGGTCGTCGCGCTCACCAGCCAGCGGCGTCGAGCGTCCGCGGTCTCGGGCTCGAGATCGAACGTGGCCGTGGAGTTGAGGACGGCGTGGCTGTAGATGGCGGCAATGTCGTCCGCGTCGCCGAGCGTCGCCGCCCTGACGCGGATCTCGTCTTGGGGCTTCGTGCGGTCTGTACTCATGGTCGCTGCACCTCACCGACCCCATGTCGTCGGCCCAGCGGATCCTTCCTTCGCCGCAAAGCCTACCGCGAACCCCCATCCGGCCCTCACGCTCTGCCAATCCGGACACAGTCCAACAAATCCGCACTTGACGTCGGGCTCACCCAACCTATGATGTCGTTCGATTCTGTTCGATTCGATTCGCACCGGGGGTCGTCGGGGGTGGTGCTCGCTCGTCTGTCTCGTCCCGTTACACCGTTTGCGGCCCAACGCCCCTCCACTCGTCTCCGCTCAGGGCGGTCGCCGTCCGGCACAGGTCATCGCCATGTTCGGCGGTGACACTCCTCTCTCCGCGTCTCTGTGAGTATTATTACGAGTAGGGACGATCGAGTCGGCGACTACGCCCAGGGACCGTCGAGTCGGCGTATCGGCGTCGATGTGATTGCGACGAAAGGATTTGTGAGGTGAAGACGACCGTCTTCTTCGCCACGGACGTGCACGGGTCGGAGGTCTGCTGGCGCAAGTTCGTGAACTCCGCCAAGCACTACGAGGCCGACGTGCTCATCCTCGGCGGCGACATGACCGGCAAGGCCATCGTGCCCATCACCGCCGACGGGGCCGGTCACTATCACTTCTCCATGCAGGACCAGCGGCACGAGGTCGAGGGTGACGAGGAGCTCGCGCAAGCCCAGAGGCTGATCCAGGACCACGGCTACTACCCCGTGCCCATGACGCGCGAGGAGTTGCAGGACTACACGGACCACCCGGAGCACCTCGACGACGTCTTCCGGCGGGAGATGCTGCGCACGGTCGAGCGCTGGATGGCCTTCGCCGACGAGCGCCTCACCGGCAGCGACATCCTGTGCATCGTCTGCCCCGGCAACGACGACAGCCACGAGATCGACCCCATCATCGACGCCACGACGTCGATCACGGTGGGCGAGGGCAATGTGCTCGATCTCCCGGGCGGCTATCAGCTCGTCTCGAGCGGCTACACGAACCCCACGCCCTGGGACACCCACCGCGAGGAGGACGAGCCGGCGCTCAAGGCGCGCATCGAGGCTATCGTCAATCAGGCATCGGTCGGCCCGGAGCGCCTTGTCCTGGGTCTCCACGCGCCGCCCTACGACACCGTGCTCGACATCGCCCCGAAGATCGACTGGGAGTCGCTTACGGTGCAGGGACAGGACACGGCGCACGTGGGCTCGACGGCCGTGAGGGAGGTGATCGATGAGGTCCAGCCGGTGCTCTCCCTGCACGGCCACATCCACGAGAGCCGTGCGGCCATCCGCATGGGGCGCACCCTGGCGGTCAATCCCGGCAGCACCTACGTGGAGGGCACGTTGTCGGGCTGCCTGCTGCAGCTCGACGGCAAGGACAAGATCAAGCAGTACAGGCTGGTTTCTGGGTGAGGACACCCGGATCGGCGAGCTGACGGGGGCGGCCGATCGATGGTCGTCCACCGACTGTGATAGGAGGGGGAGCGAATGGCAGACACGACAGCAGGCGCACCGATGGAGAAGACGCTGTTCGTGCGCAAAGCGAGCGGCCTTGTCAAGGGCTGGTCGACGACAGACGGATTCAGGTACTCGTTCTTCTCCACCAACATCTTCCTCGGGATCTTCGGCTTCACCTACGCCGTCTTCATCCCCGGCGGCAGCCTCTTCTGGGCCGTCGTCATCACGACGGCCCTCGTGCTGCTCGAGGTCGTCGTGTACGCGGGGCTGATCTCGGCGATGCCACGTGCCGGCGGCGACTACGTGTGGCAGACGCGCGTGTTCCACAGCTCGGTCGGCTTCGTCCTTGGTGCGACCGGCTGGTGGTTCATCCTCTGGCTGTGGATCCCCCTGTACGCGGCGCTCTGCGTCAACCAGTTCATCATCCCGCTGCTAAGGATCGTGGGCTGGGGCAGCGCCGCCGACTGGCTGTTCACCAGCAACGGCATCTTCGTGGCGTCGCTGGCGACGATCGCCCTGGCGACCTACCTGGTCGCCATCGGCATGAAGTCCTACGCGACCTTCCAGAAGTGGGCCCTGTGGATCGGCTTGGCCGGCATGCTCGTGGGCGGCATCCTCCTGCTGGTCAACTCGAAGGCGAATTTCATCGCCGCCTTCAACCGCGAGAACCTTCAGCTATACGGGGTCACAGGCGCGTACGGGAAGACGCTCGCCGCCGGCGGCGAGGGCATGCCCACGTCGATGTTCTCCGGTGCGGCGTGGGACACGCTGAAGCTGATGCCCTTCATGCTGTTCTGGCTGCTTGTGGCCGAACTGGGGCGCTACCCTCTACGGCGAGGTCCGCGGCGCCAAGGACTTCCGCAAGAACCTCTACCAGATGGGCGGCGGTCTCCTGGCGGCGGCTGCCATCGGACTTGTCTTCCTGGCGCTGGTCAGCAAGACGATGGGCTTCAAGTTCTTCATGGCCGGCAACAACGGCTACGAGGGCGTCATCTACGGCTACATCCCCGCGACGCCGCAGGGGGGCGAGTACCTCTCACCTACGGCGATGACGGCCTGGCTCGTCAACAACTCGGCCTTCCAGGTCATCCTCATCGCGGCCATCTCCCTCCTTGTGTTCGGGTGGTGGGGGACGGTGTTCCTCTCGTCGACGCGCATGATCTTCGCGTCGGCCTTCGACCGCATCCTGCCGGAGCGGGCGGCGGCGGTCACAAAGGGCGGCGTGCCCTACGTGGCGCTGCTGCTCATGGCCATCCCGTCGGTCATCGTCTCGGCCTTCTACGCCTACGCGGACTGGTTCATCAAGCTCACCTACGACGCGACCCTGGTGATCGCCATCATGTTCCTCGGGTCCGGCCTCGCGTTCATGATCATGCCGTGGCGCACCAAGGCTATCTGGGTGGCCTCAGCCCTGCCCAAGGCCAAGATCGCAGGCATCCCGGTGATGGCGATCGCCGCGGCCGGCTACTCCGCGTTCCTCGCCTTCAACCTCTACCTGTGGTTCTACGATCCGACCAACACGTACGGCGTCGGCTACAAGAACAGCAACTCACTCATCTTCATGGCGATCCTGTACGTCAGCGCGATCGTCATCTGGGTGGTCGCCTGGGTGGTGCGCAAACGCCAGGGCATGGCGCTCGAGGCGGTGGCGAAGGAGATCCCAGTCGAGTAACTGAGACGGACTGGGGCCGCAGCGCCCCTCTGATCGTTGTGCGGGCGGCGGCTCGGCTGGTACAGCCGAGCCGCCGCCACGAGAAGGAGGTTGCATGAAGATACTGACGAGGCTGGGCGACAACTCCAACGTCGAGCTGACGCGGGAGGAGTTGCGCAAGGAGCTCGAGGAGGGCACGCAGGCCGCGGCGACCAAGGCCAAGATCGCCCCGCTCACCGAGAACGAGCTCGACTACCTCGAGGAGATGTTCGTCTGTCCCAGCCGCATCTGGGGCGTCGAGCGCGGCCACGAGGTGGTCATGACCAAGGACGGCTGCGTCAACGCGCTCAACTCGTCGCGCATGTCGAGCGGCGTCGCGGCGCCCGTCAACCGCGAGGTGGGGGTGCGCCTCTTCGAGTCGATGCTGGGCTTCGACTCGATGGAAGTCTCGCACAACGACTACTCGGTCAAGCCGCAGCGCTTCCTCAAGGCGCTCGAGCAGGTGCATATGGAGCTCCTGCAGGAGACGACGATCTTTCCCCTGCTCTACGGCTTCATGCCGAACTTGGGCCTCTACTACCGGCCCGACGGCTCCTTCCCCAACCCCTCCGACCTGCTGCCGATGGGCAAGATCGACGAGGCTCGGCAGACGCAGGAAGAGGCCCTCGAGGCTTGCCAGGCGGACTGCATCGAGATGAGCGACTGCATGCTCGAGATGGGTGCCGACGGCATCGACTACGACACCGTGGCGTCGACCGGCGACGCGGAGTTCCTGGCGGTGCTGCGCACGACCGAGCATGTGGCGAACGAGACGGGGCTGCCGGTCGAGATCGGCATGTCGGCCGAGATGGTGCTCGGCTTCCACGGCCAGCTCGAGTACGACGGCGTGCGCCTGGCCGGCCTGTGGCCGCACCAGCAGGTGCAGCTCTGCGAGAAGGCCGGCTGCACGATCTTCGGCCCGGTCGTCAACACCAACACGAGGAAGACCATCCCCTGGAACCTGTCGCGGGCCGTCACCTTCGTCAAGGCCTGCACCGACATCGCCAAGATCCCCGTGCACGCCAACTGCGGCATGGGCGTCGGCGGCGTGGCCATGTTCGAAACGCCCGCCGTCGACGTCGTGACGCGCGCCGGCGCGGCCATGGTCGAGATCGGCCGCGTCGACGGGTTGTAGGTGGGCACGGGCGACCCGGCCGGGATGCACACGGCGCATCTGTTGGCCTCGTCGATGGGTGGCATCAGGGCTGCCGGAGATCTGGTGGCGAGGATGCAGCTCAGCAAGAAGATGAGGATCGACGATGCCAAGCGGTACGTGGCCGACAAGCTCCATGTGAGCCCGCTCGACCTCTCCGACCCGACGGTGATGAGGCTCCTGCGCGAGGAGCTCGACATCGGCGTGGTCACGGCCGTCCCCGGCATCGCCAAGGGCATGGCGGCCAAGGTGCGCATCGCCGAGCTGCTCGACATCGAGATCAACTCGGTCGAGCAGTTCAAGAAGAAGACGGGCCTGCGCAGCGTGTAGACCGCAAGTGCGGCGAGACGTCGGCGCCCCTGCCGGGGCGCAAGCGCCGTTAGGCGAATGCAGAACGCGCGAGCGTGGGCGCGCGGGGTCGGGCTGCGGCGAGCGTCGGCGCCCCTTCCGCGGTGCACGCCGCCAGCCGAGTGCAGTTAGGCGAATGCAGAACGCGGGAGGGGCCGGGCCGTACGGCGGCCCGGCCCCTCGCGCGGAATCGGCCTCGTGTGCCGGCTATCAGCCGCCAACGGGAGCCGTCTGCGCCTTGCTCAGCAGAGCCTTGGCGCGCTGGTAGACGTTCTCGGCGGTGAAGCCGAGCTGCTCGAAGATCGTGCCGCCCGGCGCCGAGGCGCCGAAGCGGTCGAGGGTGATGAGCTCGCCCTCGTCACCGATCCAGCGGTGCCAGCCTAGGCTCGCTGCGGCCTCGACGGCGAGGCGGCGCCGGCAGGACGCGGGCAGGACGCTCTCGCGGTAAGCCTCGTCCTGGCGTGCGAACAGTGTGAACGAGACCATGTTGACGAGGCGCGAGCGCACGCCCTCGGCCGCGAGTCGCTCGTGGGCGGCGAGAGCGTGCTGTACCTCGCTGCCGCTGGCGATGAGGATGATGTCCGGTGTGCCTGCGCCGTCGGCGTCGGCGAGCACGTAGGCGCCGCGCGCCAAGCCGCTCGCCGGGGCGTAGACCGCGCGGTCGATGATGGGCAGGTTCTGCCGCGTCAGCATGAGCCCCGTGGGACCGTCGTTGCGCAGGGCGATCTTCCAGGCCTCTACCGTCTCGTTCGCGTCCGCGGGGCGGATGTCGGTGAAGCCGGGAGTCGCACGCATCATGGCGAGATGCTCGATCGGCTGGTGGGTGGGTCCGTCCTCGCCGAGGCCTACGCTGTCGTGCGTGAGCACGTAGACGAGCGGCTGCTTCATGATCGCCGAGAGGCGAAAGGCGGGCCGCATGTAGTCGGTGAAGACGAAGAAGGTGGCCACGTAGGGGCGCACGCCCCCGTGCAGGGCCATGCCGTTGCCGATCGCCGCCATGGCGTGCTCGCGCACGCCGAAGTGGAAGTTGCGCCCCGCGGGCGTCGTCGCCTGCTGGTCGGGCACGTCCTTGATCAGGGTGTTGTTCGAGGGCGCGAGGTCGGCCGAGCCGCCGATCAAGGTGGGCAGACGCGGCGCCAGCGCGTTGATGACCTTGCCAGACGCCACGCGGGTCGCGACCGCGCCGTCCTCGGGCTTGAACAGCGGCAGGTCGGCGTCCCAGCCCTCAGGCAGGGTCCGCGACCAGGCATCCTGCCACGCCTTCGCCCGGGCGAGGTCGGACGCCCTCCACGCCTTGAGACGCTCGTTCCAGGCGGCGTGCGCGGCTGCGCCGCGTCGCGCCGCCTCCTCGTAGAACGCCCTAACCTCGTCGGGCACCAAGAAGGTCGGCTCGAGGGGCCAGCCGAGGTTCTCCTTGGTCAGCTTGACCTCGTCGGCGCCGAGCGGCGCGCCGTGGGCGCCGGCGGAGTCCTGCTTGTTGGGCGAGCCGAAGGCGATGTGAGTGCGCACAGCGATGAACGACGGCCTGCCCGTCTCGGCCTTGGCCGCGGCGATCGCCGCGTCGATGGCCTCGAGGTCGTTGCCGTCGCCGACGCGCTGCACGTGCCAGCCGTAGGCGGCGAAGCGCGCACACACGTCCTCGGTGAAGGCGAGGTCGGTCGAGCCGTCGATGGTGATGTGGTTGTCGTCGTAGATGACGATGAGCTTGCCGAGCTTCTGGTGGCCGGCGAACGACGCCGCCTCACTGCTCACGCCCTCCATCATGTCGCCGTCACCGGCGAGCACGTAGGTGAAGTGGTCCATCACCTGCGGCCCGTCGCCGTTGAACGTGGCGGCCAGGAAGCGCTCGGCGACGGCCATGCCGACGGCGTTGGCGAAACCCTGGCCCAGAGGGCCGGTCGTCGTCTCGACGCCGGCGGTGTGGCCGTACTCGGGGTGCCCCGGGGTCCTGCTGCCCCACTGTCTGAAGGCGCGCAGGTCGTCGAGCGTCACGTCGTAGCCCGTGAGGTGAAGCAGGGAGTAGAGCAGCATGCTGGCATGGCCGGCCGACAGCACGAAGCGGTCGCGGTTTGGCCAAGCCGGGTCGGCCGGGTCGAAGCGCAGGTGCCGCGTGAACAGCGTGTGCGCTACGGGCGCCGCGCCCATCGGCATGCCGGGATGCCCGGAGTTGGCTTTCTGCACTCCGTCGACGGCGAGGAATCGGATCGTGTCGATGCAGCGTTCTTCGAGACTCTGTGCACTCGCCACTGGGATCATCTGCGTCCTTTCGTCCCCGCCGTCACCAGGGCGATGCGGCGGACGCTCGTCCGCCTCGCCCCCACGGGCGGGATCGGGTGGGTGGTCGGCCGGACAGTGTTGCGCTCGCGGAGGCAGAGCCCGGCGGGCGCCCTCCCGCCCGAGGCGGGAGGGCGCCCGCCGTCAGCGGGCGCGTGTCTTGGTCGTGGCGCGTAGGGCCTAGCCGAAGTACTCGCGGACGAACTTGACGAAGCGCTCGTTCTCGGCGACCGTGCCCGGCGTGACCCTGAAGTAGCCCTCTTTGCCGTTGATCGGCTTGATGGTCTTGATGAGGACCTGGTAGCCCTCCTTGGCGGCGTCGACCATCTCCTGCGACGTCTTGCCGGTCACGCCGGCGTCGACGAGCATGTAGTTGCCGTGCGGCGGGTAGGGCTTGAGGCCCTTGGCCTTCAGCTCCTCGACAAAGCGGTCCATCCACTCGTTGTTGTACTTGACCTTCTCCTTGACCTCCTCGGGGTTATCGAGGATCGCCTCGGCGGCCGCCATCGCCATCAGGCTCACGTTCCAGGGCAGGTACATGCGGCTGAAGGCCTCGACGAGCTCGGGCACGGCGACGACGTAGCCGAAACGCACACCCGCGAGGCCGTAGGCCTTGGAGAGGGTGTGCGAGAGGAACACGTGCGGGTACTTCTCGACGAGGTCGATCTTGGCCTCGACCTGCGGATGGTAGTCGAGGTAGGCCTCATCGACGCAGAGCGGGATGCCCAGCTCGCAGAACTTGGCCAGGTCGGCGTCGTCGATGAAGATCCCCGTCGGGTTGTTGGGGTTGATGATGAGCATCAACTTGGTCTTCTCGTTGACGGCCGCCAGCATCCCCTCGACGTCGTACTGCAGGTCGGGCTCGCGCAGCGGGATCTGGACGTTCACGCCGCCGCACAGGCCGGCGCGCGAGGGGAACATCTCGAACGTCGGGATCGAGCAGAGGAACTCGTCGCCCGGCTTCATGAAGATGCGCATCATCGCGTCGATGGTCTCGGAGGACCCGTTGGCCACCGCGATGTTGTCCGGGCTCACGCCGTGCAGGTTGGCCAACTTCGTGCGCAGCCGCAGCATCCGGTCCGGGTAGCGGTTGCCCTGCTTGATGATGTTGGCGGCCGCGTTGACGACCTTGTCGGAGGGCGGCACGGGGTTCTCGTTGAGCATCATGCGGCCCAACTCCGGATGCGCCCATGCGACGTCGCAGACGGCGATGCTGTACTGGGGCGCCGTCATCACCCACGGCATGAACAGGTCCTCTACCGGCTTCTTGATCTGCGCCATTCTCATCCGTCCTTCCTCGTCAGGGGATCGTCGTCAAGCGGGTGTCGGAGCCGCGAAGCAGCTTCCTTCGAGGCACTTGCCTGCGAACTCGACCATGTCGTTGGTGGCCTTGCTGAACTGCTCCGCCGTCTTCACCAGCGCCGGGTGCGTGTTGTACTCGTCCCTGGTGTAGCCGTCCTCGCGGTAGGCGCGCTCGAAATAGGGCACGCGGAGCAGCTTGTCCATGACCTCCTCGGGGAAATCCTGCCAGATGCGCCCGCCGTCGTATGTGATGTCCTGGGGGGTGGGGAAGAAGAGCAGCTCGTCGATCAATCCCGGCGGGCAGGTGACGATGATGTCGCCGCCGGCCTTCTCCTCCAGGTGCCAGATGCGCGTCTTGCCGTCGACGGTCGGTCCCAGACGCAGCGAGCACGACAGCATCTTGCTCGGGTAGCCGCGCTCCTTGACCGTGCGGTAGGCCTTCTTGAAGATGGCCAGTTCCGCCGTGCGCACATCGGCCTCGGTGAGCTCGATGCCCTCCTCCTTGGCGAAGTCGCGCAGGCCGCCGAGGTCGCCGTAGCGGGCCTCCATGTGGGTGATCACGGAGCGCCACTTCGAGAGGTCGACGCCGTTGGCCTTGGCCTTCTCGAGACCCCGCACGACGGTCTTCGCGCAGTCCAGGAGCTGCGACAGGACGAAGGTGAGCGTGTTGTTGGTCGGTATGCCGCGCGAGGTGAGCTCCTCGATGAGCTGGTAGCCCTGCTTCGTGCCGGGGCACTTGACCATGACGTTCGGGTTGACGGCGTGGATCTCGAGCGCCTGGGCGAGCATCGCGTCGTAGTCGAAGCAGGAGCGCGGGTCGACCTGGCCCGAGAGGAAGCCCTCCTTGTAGCCGGAGGCCTCGAAGAGGGGCAAGAACATGTCCGATCCGGCCTTCACTACCTCTTTGTAGAGCAGCCAGAAGAGCGACTCCTTGTCGAGACCGTCGTGCTCTTCCATAAGACGTTGAGCGACCTTCTCCCAGCGCGGCGGATCGTCCTTGATCGCCTGCAAGGAGAGGGGCGGGTTGGTGGTGACCCCGCGGAACAGCTGGCCGAGGGGGTTGTCTCTGTCGTACATGCGCGCGAAATTGCGTCTCAGGGTCTCCTTGTCGCCCTCGTCCGCCTTGGCCAGCTCCGTCTTGGTGAAGTTCTCGAAGATCACCGGGGAGGAGTCCCACCAGATCTCCATGCCGGGACTCACGGCGACCAGCGTCTCCATCAGGTTGTGTTCTTGCATGTCTCCTCCTAGCTTCTAGGCTGAAGTGGATAGGGCGCTTCCGGCCCAAACAGCGGGCTCTTGTGGCCGGCCCCCGGCCGGGCGCGCCCTCATTGGTCTGCGAGCCATTTCGGATAGTCGGGGTCGGCGAAGCCGCGCTCGGCGCGTCCGACGCGCTCCATGGCCCATTCCATGTAGTCGAAATCGATCTTCGACACCGTGTGCTGGATCATCGCCCACACGTCCCACCAGATGGCGGAGACGATCTTGTAGAGCATCATGCGGCCGAAGAGACGCTCGTCCATGTGGCCCAGGTAGACTTCGATGACGAGCCGCTCCTCCTCACGCGAGTACGGGTGCTCCATGACGTGGTCGCCGAGGTCGAAGTACGGGTCGGTCATGCCGCCGTACTCCCAGTCGATGATCCACATCTTGCCGTCGGCGTCGATGATGAAGTTCTCCGAGAGCAGGTCGTTCTGGCAAGCGACGTCGGGGACGGGGTTGCGCGCCGTCGCCTCTTCGATCTCGTCCATTCGCTTCAGCATCGCGGCGAGACGGTCCGGCATGGGAGTGTTGATCTCGCGCGAGACCTTCGTGTAGCGGCGTAGCATGTCGAAGATCTCGATCTTGTTGCTGAAGACGGCCTTGTCGTGGTACACGCGGACCGCCTCGACGGCCTGCTTGATGCGCTCCGGGTGCCCGGCCATCGTGTCGGGGTGCATGACCTCGCCGTCGACGAAGTCGATGACCATGGCCTTCTCGGGCTCGATGACGTGGGCGACCTGGGGGGCCGTGCCGATCCTGGCCGCCTCGAGCATGCACTCGCGCTCGATGTCGCGGTCGATGAACATGTCGGTGCCGGCCCCGGGCACGCGCAGTACGTACTTGCCGCCGCCGGGGTTGCCCCAGCCGCCGTTCACCCAGATGATGTAGTTGTGGTTGGTGATGCCGCCCGGGAGCTCCTCCCAGCGGATGTCCTTGCCCTTCCAGTCGTCGATGCGCGCCACGGCCTCTTCGGGAGTCAGTCCGTGTGCCTTGTGGGTCTCGGTCGTCTCGCCTCCCATTCCCCCTCCTTCTCTCATCTGCCGGTTGCAGCGGTGGGAAAGCCTGGTCTTCCCCGTCGCGTAGGAACGTTGCGGATCATCTCAGGAGACCGGGACCTCGAGTCCCATGGCGGCAAGTTCGGAGCGAACCTCGTCCATCACCTTGAGGTAGTCATCATTGATGATCCGCTTGCTCTTCGGGTCGTAAACCTCCTGGAAAGTGAGTCCTTTCTCGGGATCCTTCAGCTTGTCGCCGAACAGTGGATAGAGCTTCTGCGCGATCGGCTCGGCCTGCGCGCGCGTCAGCTTGGCGGCGGCGAGGCCCATCTCGGCGTGGAACTTGTGGTCGTCGGGCACCAGCGAGTCGGACTGCACCGCCATCGCCGGGTGGCCGGAGAAGACGTTGCCGCCGGAGGTCACCACAGCGAGCAGGTAGCAGGCCATCTCGTGGTGGTACTGCTTGGTCCCCGAGCCGCCGCCGAGGTAGGGCAGGTTGACCATCGGGTAGCGCATGTTGCGCCCGATGGCCGCGTTCGACATGGCGATCGCCCAGATCAGCGGCTTCGTCGATGAGAGGTGCAGCTTGCTGTGCAGCGGTGCGTTGTAGTGGTAGCTGCCGCGGAAGATCAGGTTGCCCATGATCATGTAGCAGGTCGCCGTGACGGCCACGCCCTCGGCGCCGCCCGCGTAGCCCCCGAAGAGCGGCGTCGAGGTCGAGCCGATGTTGGCGCTGATGCTGTTGTAGAAGGCCACCTTCTGCAGCGCCTCGTAACCGACCACCATCTCGCTGAGGAAGTCGATGAGGAAGCCGTCGCTGGGGCGCAGGCCGAAGTCGGGATAGCTGGCGGCGAACATCGAAGCCGGCTGCGAGGCGGCCGAGATGCCGTTGATGATGGGCAGGCCGGCGCGGCCCGACCGGCGTATCCCCTCGCGCGCCAGGCGCACCGTCTTGCACGCGGCGAGGACCTCCTGCGGCGAGCGCACGCGCGCATCCCTGCCGCGGAGGTGCAGGATCGACGGGACGCTCACCGAGTCGACGATGCTGAAGGACGCCATCTTCTCGACGGTATCCATGTAGACCTGCTCGTCGGTGGTGTAGATGCCGCCGCCCACGTGCACCCACGGACGGTCGTCCGTGGTGTCGGGGCGGCGGCCGTACATCGTCTTGCGCTCACGTCCCTCGCCGAAGGTCGCGCCGGTGGGGCACTGTGCGCAGGCGGTGAGGATCTCGTCGCGCGTGAACTCCATGACGCGGTTGGTCTCGGGGCAGTAGCCGCCGGCCTCGGCCAGCAGGTCGACGGCCGCCTGGAAGACCCGGTCCGTAAGGTCGTCGTCGGTGTTGATGATGGTCTCTCTGTCCCACTTGATCTGATGGCGCACGATCAGCTCGGCGAGCTTGGGGACGTAGCGCTTCATGTAGTAGTCGATCTCCGAGGTGAGCGGACCAGTCTCGGCGCGATCGAATACCTCGATCAGGTCAATCATTGAATGCTCCTTCAGGTCGGGCCGCCGTTGGCGCGGGGTTGCGGGTCGACGACGCCGTCATCGCGAAGTCGCTCTCGGCGCCCGTCGTCACGCGAGCTCCGTAGCCACCATCACGGCTTCGTAGGCCGAGGCCGCCCAGCCGTCGGCGCCGATCTGGTCGGCCCACGCCTGAGTGGTAGCCCCACCTCCGACCATGACCTGGTACTTGTCGCGCGTCCCTTGCTCCTTGAGCGCTTCGATCAGGTCGCGCTGCCCTACCAGCGTAGTGGTCAGCAAGGCAGACATGGCGATGATGTCCGCGTCGACCTCCTTCGCCTTGTCGACGAACTTGAAGAGGTCGACGTCGATGCCCAGGTCCCAGACCTCGAAGCCCGACGTCTCGAAGAGGAGTCTGAGGATGTTCTTGCCGATCGAATGCAGGTCGCCCTTGACCGTGCCGAGGACGATCTTGCCCTTCTTGGGCCCCTCGCCGCCGCTCTCCCTGATCTTTGGCTCGAGGATCTCCATGGCCGCTTGAAAGGCCAGCGCGGCCTGCATCAGCTCGGGCAGGAAGATCTCCTCGCACTCGAACTGCTCGCCGATCACGTTGAGCCCGGGCAGAAGCCCCTGATCGATGATGGCTTTCGCCTCGACACCCTCGGCGAGGGCATCGTCGACCGCCGCGAGGACCGCGTCCTGGTCCTGGTCGATGACCGCCTGCTTGAGCTTCTCAAAGACCTGTTCGTCTGTCATCTGGTGCGCTCCCTGTCCCTTCTTCAGCCTGCGCTGTTGTTCAGGCCGATCGTCGCCCGTGTCGTGGCCGCCGGGTCGTCACGCCCGCGCTTCTTCCAGGGGCACGGCGTCGCCGGCGACGATGCCGGGGAAGCGTTCCCTGATGGCATCGTCGAGGTCGGCGTCCCACACCGCCGGATTGGCCTGCGAAAGGATGCGCAGCGCCTCGGCGAGCGCGCGCGAGCGGATCTCGGGCCGTCCCGCATCCTCCCACTGGGGCCGCATGCCGCGGTCGGCCAGCCGCGGCAGCACCGCGGTGGTCCGCATGCGCGCCTTCGTGTGCTTGCGGCCCATGTAGCTGCCGCCGGGGCCGACCGCGGCGATCTCGTCGATGGCCAGGTTCTCGTCGCTGAACTCGAGGCCCCGCCAGACGCGCTTGTCCATGAGCGCGACCTCGTTGTCGATGACGCACTTGGCGAAGTCGAAGGCCATGAGCGAGCTCAGGAGGCCGCCCATGTTGAGCAGCGTCGCGCCGGCGGCGACGCCGAGGAGCGTGTTCATCCCCGTTTCAAAGCCCGACTGCGCGTCGTTGGCGTGCGCGTTGGTGAGGCCGATGTAGCCCCCGGAGGGCACGTCGTAGTAGCGCGCCATCTGCGCCACGCCAGCCAGGAGCATGCCGGTCTCGATGGCGCCGGGGGCGTAGGCGCCCGTGCGCATGTCCGCCACGGTGGGCAGGCTGGCGTAGATCACCGGTGTGCCCTCGGCGACCATCTGCTGCAGCGCGGTGATTGCGAGGAACTCGGCATTGGCGACGACCAGACAGCCCAGCAGCGTCATCGGCGCCGTGAGCCCCGCGTTGGGCACCACCGTCGTGTAGACGGGCAGGCGCCGCTCCGTGAGCCACATGACCGCCTCGGTCGAGTCGACGTCCATCGTGAGTGGGCTGACCATGGGGCAGTAGTGGTGGTTGATGATCGGGCGCTCACGGTAGGCATCCGCGCCCCCGGCGATGAGCTCGCCAAGCGCGATCACCTGGCGTAGGTCGTCCATGGTGGGCGTGTTGCTGCGCACCGGCTTGAGGCAGTTCTTCAGCGCGGGATAGAAGCGGCTCAGGCTGTGCTGCCCGGGCGGGGCGTCGTCGGCCAGCGTAGAGATGCTGAAGACGTCGAACCCGGGCAGCTCGTTGATGAGGTAGGCGATAGTGGCGATGTCGGTGGAAGTCGCGCGGCGTTCTACGCCGGTGACCGGGTCGACCACGTTGGGCGCCGAGGAGCCGGTGACGACGACGGGACCGTCGTCGGGGATGGTGCGGTCGAACCCGGGGTCGCGGCCGCGGAACGTGAAGCTGCCCGGCGCCATCGTGCGATATCTCTCCACGACGGCGCCGGGCAGCTTCACGAGGCCGGTCTCGTCGTCGACGAGGCACCCATGCTGGGCGAGTATCTCTCTCGCGCGCGCGTTGTGCGCGAGGACGCCGACCGACTCGAGGACCTCGAGCGAGGCCTCGTGGGTGCGCTCGACCTCCTCCGGCGTGAGCAGTTCGAAGAACGCTGCCATCAGGCCTACACCTCACTCTCGCCGGCGGGGGCCGGGGTGGCGGGGGACTGGGCACGGGCGGGATCCGAGCCAGCGACGACGGCCGCCGACGCGGCGATCTCGGCCAGCTCTGCAATGTGGCTCTCAATGAACTCAATCAACTTCACCTGATGCTCGAGGTACATGAGGTACTCGTCGTCGTTGCGCGCTGTCTTGTCCTCGTAGTAGGCGGTGACGTCCCAGTTGAGTACGTACAGGTTGCCGTTGGCGATCATGCGCGGCAGCAGCGCCAGCTCGGCCGCCGACATGGGACCGGGCTCGTCGTGCCTGGCAGCCTCGTCCTGGTAGGCGCGCACGAAGATGGCGGTCTTGTCGAGCCACAGCTCACCGCTGTCCGGCCCCTCCCAGGAGCTGCAGAAGTACGCCAGGGCGAGGCCCAGGTCAAAGAGGCGGTAGTCGAGCTTCGACCAGTCGAAGTCGAAGAAGCCGGTGCACGAGGACCCAGACCACTCCACGGGGCGCATCGCGACGGCCTCCTGGTCGACCCACTTGAGGTTGCCGGGGTGGAAGTCGCAGTGCACTGGGATGAAGGGCATCCCCAGCAGCTGTGGCTCGATCGCGGTCCCCTTCTCGATGACCTCGAGGATCGCCGGCAGCTTGGCGAGGAAGTATTCGTCACTGCGCGTGTCGGTCGCTTGGGTCGCGCAGTCCTTGAAGGTGGCCGGAAGGCTGCGCAGCAGGTCCATGATCGGCGGCTGTTCGCGGGCGAGGCCTCGCGGATCGAAGTCGTGAGCGCAATAGTGGAAGTCGGACAGCACGCGCGCCGCGCTGTCAAGCTCTCTGTCGGTGCAGCGGTTCTTGACCCACGTGTACCTGTCCGCGCCGCTGAGCATCTCGTAGACGGCGAAGAAACGCACGAGCGTTCCGCCGTCGAGGACCTCCTCCCGAGTGACGAACGTGCCCGCGGCTTTGGTCGGGAAGACCTGCGCCGCCAAGTGGAAGCCTTTGCGGTTGATGTGACTCACGAGCGCGTGCTCGAAGCGGACTTCGCGCTCGGTGATGGCGCGGTTGTACTTGCGCACGAAGTAGCGGCGCTCACCGCTGCCGTCGTCGGCCCAGATGGCGAAGCTCAGGTTGACGTAGCCGCCGGTGATCTGTTCGATGCGCACGAACGCGCCCAGGTCGTAGTCGGTGGTGAAGACCTCGACGAGCTGCCCGGCGAGGAACTCCCATTCCAGCACGTCGCGCAGATGCGTGGTCTCCGCGACGAGGCTCTTCGTCAGCTCGAACAGCTCGTTCGCTCGCCGTATGTCCACAGCGCTCCCCCTCAGATCCGTGCCTTCACGCGACGACGCACCGCATCCCCGCGCGCTCTATCTGCTCGCGCGCGGGCTCCTCGACGCTGTCGTCTATCACGACCACGTCGACCTGGTCCGCGCGACAGATCACCACGTCGGCGACCACGCCGATCTTGCTGCGGTCGGCGAGCACGATCACCTCGCCGCGCGTGTGGTCGATCATCGCGCCTTCGATGCTGGCCATGGCGAGGCTCGGTGTGGTCACGCCCTCTTCGAGGTCGAACCCGTCGGCGCCGATCAACGTCTTGCCGGCGCGGAAGCGTTCCAGGTGCTCGAGGGCCGGCGGACCCTCGACCGCGTTCGTGCGCGGGCTGTAGAACCCGCCCAGCAGGATGAGCTCGAGGCGCAAGCCTTGGGCCTCGGTCACGGCGCCGACGTTGTGCGTGATCACCCGCGCCTGGAGCGCGGGATCGACGTGGCGCAGAACGCGTGCCGCCGTGGTGCCGTTGCTCAGGAACACCGTCTCGCCGGGCTGGATCATGGCCGCCGCCGCCTTGGCGATGCGCCCTTTCTCCTCCGTGTGCGCCGCCGCGCGCTCGACGTAGAGCGGCTCTTCGAGCATATGGCGCTTGAGGATCGCGCCGCCGTGGGTGCGCAACAGCATGCCCTCGGCTTCGAGCCGCTCGAGGTCCCTGCGGATGGTCATCTCCGAGACGCCGAGATCCTCGCTCAGCGACGAGACGCGCACCTCGCGCCGCTCGTTGAGGATCTCGACGATGCGCACGCGGCGCCCGGCTGGGATCATCTCACGGACCTCAGGGACTCCTGTCGGTGACACTGGTTCCCTTGTGCTCATGGTTGCCGCCCGGCGATTCCGAACATAGTCGCACACATCATAGCACTCGCCGACCGGATTCAAGCTGTGCAGTTCTGGGAGATGTTGGGCGGCCCTGCCGGGTGTTGAGAGTGGCAGACTAGTCGAAAAGTCTTGACATCATAGGAGCCGAGGAAGAAGGTTGCGCCGACAGGTTTGGCCATGCTGAGCATTGGGGGTCTCTATGGCAGACGCCATGTCCACACCACCGACCGGCAGCGGTCCTCCGGGGGGCGCGCCAGTCCTCGACGAAGACACCAAGCAGCTCCACGAAATGGGCTACGCCCAGGAGCTCGACCGCCGCATGAGCGGCTTCTCCAACTTCGCGATCTCTTTCACCATCATCTCGATTCTGTCGGGCTGCCTCACCGTCTACTCCTTCGGTCTGCAACACGGCGGCCCGCCGGTCATCAACTGGGGCTGGCTGGGCGTCGGCACCATCGTGTGCTTCGTCGGCCTGTCGATGGCCGAGATCTGCTCGTCCTACCCGACGGCCGGTGGCCTCTACTACTGGTCGGCCAAGCTGGCGCCCGGCAAGAGCGGGCCTTGGTGGTCGTGGTTCACCGGCTGGTTCAACCTGCTGGGGCAGGTCGCCGTCACGGCCGGCATCAGCTTCGGCTGCGCCTTCTCGTTCGCGGCCTTCCTCGCCGAGTACACCAACCAGAGCTACTGGCTGTCGCCGGGGCACGTCCTCGCCGTCCTGTTCGTCGTCCTCGCGTTCCAGGGCCTGTTGAACACCTTCAGCATCCGCCTGGTGGCCCTCCTGAACGACATCTCGGTCTGGTGGCACCTCATCGGTGTGGCGGTCATCGTCTTTATCCTGTTCTGGGGGCCCGCGAAGACGGCAAACGCCAACTCGTTCTCGTTCATGTTCGGCAGCGAGGGGTGGAACGCGTTCGCGGGGCTCTCTGGATTCACGATGCCCGTCTACGTGGCGCTGCTCGGCCTTCTGAACGCGCAGTACACGTTCACCGGCTACGACGCCTCGGCCCACGTCTCCGAGGAGACGATCAAGGCGAACGTCGCCGCCGCGAAAGGCATCTTCAACTCCATCTGGGTCTCGCTCATCGCCGGCTTCATCCTGCTCGTCGGCGTGAGCTACGCGATCCCGGACTTCTCGCACCCGGTCAAGTTCGCGGGGTCGGTGATGACGGACTATGCCTCGTTCGCCGTGGTGTACCCCTGCTGGGCGGCGACCTTCGTTGACGCGGCCGGCAGGTCGGCGGCCCTGCTACTCATCCTGGTGGTCGGCGTGGCGCAGTTCTACTGCGGCATGTCGTCGGTCACGGCCAACTCGCGCATGATCTACGCGTTCTCACGCGACGGCGCCGTCCCCGGTCATCGCCTCTGGCACACGGTGAGCAAGAAGCGGCGCGTCCCCGTCGCCTCGGCCTGGTTCGGCGCCGTGGGAGCGTTCCTCATCTCCATCCCCTACCTGTGGAACTACACCGCCTACAACGCGGTGGTGGCCACGGCCGTCGTCGGCCTCTACATCGCCTACATGATCCCGGTGATTCTGCGCCGCATCAACTCCAAGGCGTTCGTGCCGGGCCCGTACAAGCTGAACCCGACGTTCAGCTTCGTGATCAACTGGATCGCCATCATCTGGGTGGTGTTCATCTGCATCGTGTTCCTGCTGCCGCAGTGGTCACCGATCACTGTCAAAACGTTCAACTACTCGCCTGTCATTGTGGCGGCCGTCATCGGGTTCGCCGGCATCTACTGGTTGGTGAGCGCTCGCAAGTGGTTCAAGGGACCGAAGGTCCAGGGCACGGCCGAAGAACTCGCCAGGATCGAGCGCGAGCTCACCGAGTTCGACGTAACGTAAGTCATCCAATTGCCGTGTGAGCAGACCTCACCCGACAGCCCCGAGTGTGCGGACGGGCGGCGCGGCAGCGCCGCCCGTCCGCTTTGTTTTGCAGCTTGGGCGGCGGTATCGTAGCCTGCGCGACGCTGAGAGCCGAGGAGGGGTCATGACCGAGCCGCGCGAGATCGCCGACACCGCCAAGGAGGTCGTCCCCGGCCTCTTCCACTGGCAGATCCGCAACAGCAGCATCGGGGGCGGCATATCGAGCTCCCACGCCCTGCAGGTCGACGGGGAGAGCGTGTTCATCGACCCGGTGCGGCTCGGTAACGACGCTCTGGCCGCCTTACCCCGGCCCAGGGCCGTCCTCCTCACCGCGAGATGTCACCAGCGCTCGGCGTGGCGCTACCGTAAGCACTTCGGGCTGGAGGTCTGGCTGCCCGAAGACGCGTCGGCCGCCGACGAGGAGCCCGACCGCCGCTACGCGGAGGGCGATGTGCTGCCCGGCGGGCTGCTGGTAGTGCGGACGCCGGGCCCCGAATGGCCGCACTACTCGTTCGTGCGGCAGGACGAGCCCGGCGTCCTTTTCTGCTCCGACCTCATCTCTCACGATGGCGCGGGGGAGCTGCGCTTCATCCCCTTCGAGTACCACGAGGATCCCGCCGCGACGCGGCGCAGTGTCGGGAAGCTCCTCGACCTACAGTTCTCGATCCTTTGCCTGGACCATGGCGAGCCGCTCGTCGACGAGCCCAAAGAGGCTCTGCGGCGGCTGCTCGAGGAGACGGCCTGACCGCCCTCCTGAGCTGCCGCCCGGAGCCTAGTGCGGCCCGGATCGCCGCCTCCTTGACCTGACTTAGCCACCCCCGATGGGCGGGAAGAGGGCTACCGTGTCGCCGTCGTGCAACTCGTCGCTGAGTTCGGCGTGACGGCCGTTGACGAAGCGCAGGAGAGCCTGCTCTGGGCCGATGCCTAGGTCGGCAATGAGGTATGCCAGCGACGACCCGTGGGGGAGGTCGCGCGCCTGAGTCTCGAAACGACCGTCACGCAGGGTGGCGTGGAGCTTGATCGTGACCCGCACGGGCCCCTCCGGTGCTTTCGCCTCGCGAAGATGAGGCCGGTGCGGCTCGTGCCACGAGCCGCACCGGCCCCTCGGGCAGCATGTCGGCGAGGCCGGCGTCGAGGGGGAGGCGGAGCGCCCGCCCGCCGAGCTCGACACGGCGGGCGCTCCGCCAGAAGCGCTCTGGTCTTGCGTTGAGGAACGCGACCAGATCGTCAGACTCCACCGACACGCCTCGCGCGAGCAGGCGTTCGCCCAGCAGCGGCAGAACGGTGTTGAAGAGGCACACCTTCACGGCCCCCCGGCCGGCGCCCTGACCATCCCGTTGAGGGCCCGATCGGTCGCCCTGCGGCAGGGTGATGCTCTGCCGCATGGTAGCCAACACGCCACCCCGCCGCAGGCAGGCGCCCGCCAGGCCGGGCAGCGCTCCCGAGAGAGCGAGACGCGACCCGGCGTCGAGAAAGCAGCCGTCGAGGTCGTCGACCGGGTGACCGTCGACGCAGACCGTCTTCACGCGCCGCTCGATCTCGTCGACCGACAGTCCCAACCGCCCGTGCAGGAACTCCCGCGGCGTACATGGCTCCGCGACCGCTACGCCGACCCCCGTCATCAGCAGGGGCAGGAACTCGGCGACGGGCACCGCCTCGAAGACGAGCAGCAGCTCGGCCCGCTCCTCCATGGGCCTCCTCCGCAGCGACGTGGCCTGCTCGACCCGGTCGTCCCTCCTACCAGCTCATGACCGCGTCGAGATCCTCGTCGGTCACTTCGAAGGTCAGGTCGTGCGGCGCCAACGGCTCTTTGGAGAAGAACGCCGGCAGCCGGTCGTCGGCCGACGTGAAGCCGGCCCGCCGGTTGAAGTCGCGCTCCGTCTCGAGGATCTTCTTGCCCAGCGCCGTGACGTCGTCGCCGCTGACGGTCGTCCCGCTGAACGCTCCCAGCAGCTCGAGCAAAGCGTCGAAGGTCTCTGGCTGATCGAGGACGGCAAACGCGATGAACAGGCACATGCCCGTCGCATCGATGGCCGCCGTGGCGATCTGCAGGCTGCGCGAGAGGTCGGCCTGCCCCTCCGGCTTGAGCGGGTCGACGAACCCTCCGACCTTCAGGATGTTGGTGGCTATGGCGTAGCCGGCCGTATGGTCAGCGCCCATCGGGCTGGTCGCGTAGGTGACGCCGATCCCCTGGATGGCCCGCGGGTCGTAGGCCGGCAACGCCTGCCCCTTGACCACGGGCACGTGTTCGACGCCGAGCACCCGGCCGGTGACGGCCGCGCCGCTGCCGATGATGCGGCCGAGCGGCGTGCCCTCGCCGACCTGCTTGAGCAGGTCGATCGCGCCCGGACCGTCGCCGAACTCGAGCAGCCCGGCGTCCATGGCGACGGCGATGGTCGTGCCCATCTCGATGGTGTCCAGGCCGATGTCGTCGTCGAGCCGGTCGAGCTGGGCGATGATGTCGAGGTCGTCGATGCCGCAGTCGGCGCCGTGCGCCCACACGGTCTCGTACTCGGGCTGCTTGGTGACGTAGTTGCCGTCCTTGTCGTTGAAGATGCCCGAGCAGCGGATGACGCAGCCGCTGTTGCAGGCGTGGGTGGCCAGCCCGCCGCGCTCGATCTCGAGGGCGGCTTCGGCCTCACCGCTGACCCGGGCGGTGCCGGCGAACACGCCGACGCGGAAGTTGTCGGTGGGATAGCCGCCAGCCTCGTTGATGATGTTGGCCAGGACGTTCGTGCCGTAGGCCGGCAGGCCCTCGCCTGTGACCGGATGCTTCTTCAGCCCCTCGATCCAGGCCTTGTTCGCGGCCGCGAAGCGCTCCGGCTCCTTGGGTTGGCGACGCGTGGTGCCGGTGGCATCGAGGACGATCGCCTTGACTCCCTTGGCGCCCATGACCGCACCGACGCCGCCGCGCCCGGCATGACGCGTCGGATGCAGCTCCATGTCGGTGCAGGCGATCGATGCGGCGCTCAGGCGCATCTCGCCGGCCTGGCCGATGCACATGGCGGCGATCTTCTCGCCGAACTCCTGCTTGAGGCGCTCGACGGTGTCGTAGGTGCCGAGGCCGCGCAGATAGTCGGCCGGGCGCACCTGCACGCCGTCGCGCGACACGATGATCAGGAACAGCGAGCCCTGGGCGGGTTTGCCCTCGAGGACGATGGCGGCATAGCCGAGCTTGGCCAGGGCGTCGGCCACCTCGCCACCTGCGTTCGATTCCTTGATGCCCCCGGTGAGCGGGCTCTTGCAGCCGACGGACAGGCGCCCGGACATGGCCGCCGTGCTCCCGCTCAGCATGCCGGGGGCGATGACGAGCTTGTTGTCGGCGCCCAAGGGATGAGCGTCGGGTGGGACTTCGCGGGCGACGACGGTCGAGGTCATGCCTCGGCCTCCCAGACCGTCGTAGTCACCAGGGGGCGCTGTACGCGCGCGGGGCCCTCCTTCGGCGGACATGTCGATCCTCAGAACCGTGTCCATGGGCACCTCCCGTGAACGGTGGACCACCCGGCGGCGGCTCCGGTCCCGGCTCCTGCCGAGAAGTAGGAGCGCCGGAGGACGGTTCACGACGGACCCGCATATGTTAGTAATCCTCAGACTACTCCCTGGGCCGTTCATCGGGAAGCGTTCTCGCGTGCTACGGCGCCCTGCAGGTGGGGTGCTAGGATGAGCGCGTAGGCGGCCCCGGCGCCAAGGGCGCCGGGGCCGCCGGTTCGCCAAGAGGGGAGGGTGACGTGGCCGAGCGTAAGAGCGAGGCCGACCGTCGGGGCGAGGCCGAACACGTGCGCCGCAACAGGGCGGCCTGGGCCGAGTGGGCGAGCGACTTCGTCGGCCCAGGCGAGCGCGCGTGGGCCAGTGAGGAGCCGTACTGGGGCATCTGGGCCATCCCCGACTCCGAGCTGCACGTGCTTCCCGCTCGAGCTCGCCGGCAAGGAGGTCGTCGAGCTCGGCTGCGGCACGGGCTACGTGTCGGCGTGGCTTGCCCGTCGCGGCGCGCGACCCGTCGGCGTTGATGTCTCCCCGGAGCAACTTGCGACGGCCCGGCGTCTGCAGGAGGAGCACGGCCTCTCCTTCCCCTTGCTCGAGGTCAGCGCCGAGCAGCTTCCCTTCCCCGATGCTAGCTTCGATTTGGCCATCTCCGAGTACGGGGCGAGCATCTGGGCCGATCCCTACCGGTGGGTCCCCGAGGCGTCGCGGGTGCTTCGCGTCGGAGGGCAGCTCATCTTCCTCGTGAACGGCACCATCATGATGCTCTGCACCCCCGACGACGCCGACGCGCTGCCGTCGGATCGTCTCGTGTGCGACTACTTCGGCATGCATCGCTTCGAGTGGCCCGGTTGGCCCTCGGTCGAGTTCCACCTCGGCTACGGCGACTGGATCAGGCTCCTGCGCGCCAACGGGTTCGAGGTCGAGGACCTGCTCGAGTTGCGTCCAGCAGAGAACGCGACCACCGATTTCGACGACATCGTGAGCCTCGAGTGGGCGCGGCGCTGGCCCTGCGAGGAGGTCTGGAGGGCGCGCAAGCGGGGTTGAGGGAGTGGGGCGCGGCGGCCGATGGCCGCCGCGCCCCAACGAAAAGGGCGCCCGCGGGGCCGGCATTGCCGGCCCCGCGGGCGCCCGTGAATCCGTGCCTCAGACGGGCCGGACGTTGACCGCCTGAGGTCCCTTGCGGCCCTCGGTCACGTCGAACTCGACGGTCTGGTTCTCAGACAGGGTGGCTACGCCGGGAGCGAGGCCGTTGACGTGCACGAACACGTCCTCGCCCTCTTCCTGCTCGATGAACCCATAGCCCTTCTGGCCGCTGAACCACTTCACTTTGCCCTGCGTCAACTTCTACTCCTCGTCTCGTGAGCGTGTCCGCGGCGACGTGTCGAACCAACGATGCGCGCTCGTCACTATGGGCGCTGCCTACGATCGCGGGTGCGCCGCAAACAGGCGGCTCACTATACCGTGTTCCCGGCGGCGAGGAAACCGGGGGCCGTCAAGACGGTCGCTGCCTAAGGCACGGGAGCGTGGTCATCGAGGCGCGCGCAACGCAAAGCGCACTTGCGTAGAGAGCCTCGTCCAGCCATGCTTACACGTCTTGGATAGAATCCCGCGGGCGGACCGCGATGAGAAAGGAACTGCATGCCGAGCGTGAGAAGACGAACCGAGAAGAAGCGGACCGGGCCGGGCGTCGGCTCGCGCCGGCGCTACTGCCACTTCTGCAAAGAGAAGATCGACGTGATCGACTACAAGGAGTTCGGGGCGCTGCGCAAGTTCATCAGCGACAGGGGCAAGATCAAGTCGCCGCGCACCACCGGGACCTGCCGGCGCCACCAGCGCCAGGTGGCCGTCGCCGTCAAGCGGGCCCGCGAGATGGCCCTTCTTCCCTACGTCTTCGCGGCCCCGGACGCGGAGAGGGGCGGTCGTCGGCGCCCTCGCTGACCGTCGCCTCTCTGAGCCACTGACGTCGGGCAGGTCGCTGCCATGAAGGTCCGCCTCATCGAGCCCGCGCCGCGGGGCATGAACACGTTCAGCATGATCCTGCTCCCCCGCCTCGGTCTGCCCATTATCGCCACGACGCTCAGGCAGCAGGGGCACGACGCGAAGATCTACGCCCCTCAGATGGCGCCGGTCGTCTGGTCCGACGTCTACGACGCCGACCTGGTCGGGATCACGACGACCACCTCGACGGTGACCGACGCCTACCGGTTCGCCGACGACGTGCGCTCCCGCGGGATCCCGGTCGTCATGGGCGGCTCGCACGTGACGTTCATGGCCGATGAGGCTCTCGAGCACGCCGACTACGTCGGGCGCGGCGAGGGAGGCGAGCAGCTCATGCCCGAGCTGATCGAGGCGCTTGGCGGAGACCGTGAGCTGGAGAGCATCAAGGGCCTGTCGTTCCGCCGTGACGGCGAGGCCGTGCACAACGAGCCGCGCGGCTTCTGCACGAAGCTCGAGGATCTGCCGTTCCCCGACATGACGCTGATCCACGGCCACGAGAACCTGCACACGACGCCGATGATGACGAGCTGGGGATGTCCCTTCAACTGCCACTTCTGCTCGGTCACGGCGCTGTTCGGCAGGAAGTACCGCTATCGCAGCGCGGACAGTGTGCTCGCCGAGCTGCGCGAGAAGCGGCCGCGCAAGGTGTTCTTCTACGACGACAACCTGGCCGCCAACAAGCGCCGGCTCAAGGAGCTTCTGCGCAGGATGATCGCCGAGGACCTGGTCACGCCGTGGTCGGCGCAGGTGCGCGTCGACGTCGCCAGGGACGAGGAGCTGCTCGAGCTGATGCGCGACTCGGGCTGCGTGATGGTGTACCTCGGTCTGGAGTCGGTGAACCAGGAGACGCTGGACAGTTACGACAAGCACCAGACCGTCCAGGACATCGTCGACGGCGTGCGGGCGCTGCATCGCTACGGCATCATGAGCCACGGCATGTTCGTCGTGGGGGCCGACTCCGACACGCGCCAGACCATCCAGGATACCGTCGACTTCGCCAAGAAGAACGGCATCGACACGATCATGTTGAGCGCGCTCACGCCGCTTCCCGGCACCACGACCTTCCGCGAGCTCGACGAGCAGGGCCGCATCTTCGACAAGCGCTGGGAGTTCTACGACTCCCACCACGTCGTCTTCCATCCCGCCACGATGTCGGCCCACGAGCTGCAGCTCGAAGCCCTGAAGGCCTATCGTCGCTTCTACTCCAGGGGGCAGTGGCTCAAGTACCTTCTGACCTTCCGCTTCACGAGGCTCCTCTTTCAGACCTGGGGGATGTACATCAGGGCGAACTGGCTCCGGAACGAGGACAACAAGGCTTTCATGACGTCGGTGCAGGAGGCCTCCGCCCGGCGTGCGCTGGCGCCCGCTCGGGCTCCGGACACTCCCGAGCCGGCGGCTCCCGGCTCCCCTTCCTGAGGTCCACCGGGCCGGCGCGGCGCAGCCTTCGCGACGGCTGCTTCCGCTTCTTCCTACCGCTCTCGCCGCTGCTCGCCACCGCTCTGCGCTCTCGCCACCGCTCCCGCCGCTGCTCTTCGCCACCGCTCCTGCCCGCCTTGGGGTATCGTTGCCGGCGGATCCCGCGCAGGCTTCGCTTGGAGGTAGACGATGGACGTCCTCGATTGCATCGCGCAGCGCTACAGCGCGCGCGGCTATCGCTCCGACCCGGTGGACGAAGAGGCACTCGACAAGGTGCTCGAGGCGGCGCGTCTGGCGCCGACCGCCGCCAACCGGCAGCCGTTTCGCGTGCTGGTCATCCACACGGCAGGCAGGGAAAAGGAGCTCGCGCGCATCTATGGCCGGCCGTGGTTCGTCCAGGCGCCCCTCGTGCTGGCGGTCGTGGCGGTGCCGGGCGAGGCGTGGCGCCGCATGGACGACAAGCCCTACGACGAGGTCGACGCAACGATCGCCATGGACCACCTGATCCTCGCCGCTGCCAGCCTCGGCCTGGGCACGTGCTGGGTCGCCGCCTTCGATCCGGCCGTGGCGCGTGATGTGCTTGGTCTGCCCGACGATGTCGAGCCGCTCGCGTTCACGCCGCTCGGCTACGCGACGACGCCGCCAAAGGAGAAGAAGCGGCGGCCGCTCGCGGAGCTCGTCAAGTACGAACGCTGGTGAGCGCGTCGAGCAGCTCGTTCCAGGCGTCGAGATAGGCGTCGACGTCGTCGTCGACCGCCGGGATGGGGACCACGGGTCCGGCGCCTACGATCGCCTCCCACACGCTACGGTTCGCCAGCCAGATGCGGATCAGGCGCGCGAGCAAGTCGTCATGGCAGGCGCGCGCCTCGGCGGCGTCGCGGACCGGCGTCGGGCGGAACGTGTAGCCGGAGCGCGGCCCGAGATGGTGGATGTGCCAGGGCAGGCCGGTGCGCTCGACGCCGGCACGCATGCCTGCGGCGAGGCGCGCGCCCAGCCGCTGTGTGTGCGCGTAGGCCTCGGGCGTGAGCACCTCCAGCATGATCGCTTTCGCCGCCGCCATAGAGAGGGCGTTGCCGAAGAGCGTGCCACCGGTGGCGACCAGGTCGGAGCGCTCGCCGTCGGAGCCCTTCGCCTGCGTCAGTACCTCCGCGACTTCGTCGGTCATGCCCCAGGCACCGAACGGCACTCCGCCGGCGATCGACTTGCCGCTGGTCACGAGGTCGGGCGCGAGCCCCCACATCTTTGTCAGCCCACCCGGACCGACGACTTGAGTGTGCGTCTCGTCGAACGCCAGGAGGGTGCCGGTCTCGCGCGTGACCGCCCGCAAGGCGTCGTTGAAGCCCGGCTCGGGGAGGATCAGGCCGAAGTTGTTCGTCAGCGCTGGCTCGGTGAGCACGAGGGCCACCTCGTGGCCCTCGAGAGCCCGAGCCAGCGCCTCGGGGTCGTTGAAGGGCACGATGACCGTCTGCTCGATCACGCTCCTGGGCAGGCCCTTCTCCTCGGGAACAAGCTTGCCGTCGGCCTTGAGCTCGACGAGTGTCTGGTCGAAGTGCCCGTGGTAGTGGCCGTCGAACATGAGCACCTTCTCGCGCCCGGTCACGACGCGGGCGACGCGGATCGCCTCGGTGTTGGCTTGCGACGCCGACAGCGTGTACTGCCACTTCGGCAGGCTGTAGCGGCGGCCGAGCTCCTCAGAGACGACGATCGCGTCCTCCGTCGGGAGGAGGAACTGGTTGCCGCGCGCGATCCTCTCGGAAACAGCCCGCACGAGCGGCTCGGGCGCGTAGCCGCAGAACATCGACATGTCGGCGATGTTGAAGTCGCTGTAGGTATGTCCGTCGACGTCCGTGAAGCGGGCGCCGCGTCCCTCGACGACCCAGAGCGGTGGGTGGTGGTAGCTGCCGACGAGCCAGGCCATGGGTACGCCGTTCGGCATGACGCGGCGCCCGCGCTCCAACAGCTCTACGGAGCGTGGGTGAGCGTCGCGGAAACGCGCGTCTTCCCGATTCTTCAACTCGCGCACAAGGGCGCGCTCGACGGTGAACACGGGGTCGATGGTCGTCATGGAGCGACTCCTCCTCGTCGATCGAAGCCGGCGTCGCCGGCGGCCGTCACGGCAGGTCGCGGCCGCCGGCCCATAGGAGCATTCGCCGCCGCCACTCCCTCGTCAAGTCAGCCCGACGGTATGCTTGTCGCTGATCAGTGCGCCGGAGTGGGGTGCTGGTCGGGATCATGGAGGCTGCCGGCTTGTTCTCGGGGCGGCGTCCCGGAGTGCGTGTGGGTGCGCGCTCCGGTGTCAGGAAGGGGCTGCGTGTGAAGGCAGAGTTGCGAGTCTTGAGCCCGGCCGAGCGCGAGCAAGTGCACGAGCGCACGCTGCACGTCCTCGCCACCAAGGGCATGCGCGTCGACACGGCCCAGGGACGTGTGATCCTCCGCGAAGCCGGGGGGCAGGTCGACGAAGAGACGCGCGGTGTCCGCTTCCCCGAGGAGCTCGTCGAGCGGTCGATCGACATGGCGACCAAGGAGTTCGCGCTCGGCGGTCGCCGAGCCGATTGGAGCTTCGCGCTGAACGCCGGCGGCTTCTCGCTCTGTGCAGACGGCGGCAGCAACGTGTTGCTCGACCGGCGCACGGGCGAGCGCCGCGATTCGACATTCGAGGATTGGCTCGAGATGACGCGCGTCCTCGACGCCATCGAGGACGTCGGGATGTACTGGTGCATGATCGACGGCGGTCTCGACTGGTCGACGCCCGTCGGCATGGTCGAGTACCTGACGCACCTGTTCGGCACGTTCGGGCGCCACGTGCAGGACTCCTACGACACGCCGCGGGTCATGCCCTGGGTCACGCGTGCGCTCGAGGTCGTCTTCGGCAGCCGCGAGGAGGTGCGTCGCCGGCATCCGTTCTCGTTTCTGATCACGCCGGCCTCGCCCCTGATCATCGAGGAGCACTACACCGAGTCCTGGCTCGCCTCACGCGGCTACGATATTCCCGTCGCCGTGATGCCGATGCCGCTCATGGGCGCCACCGCGCCCGGGAGCCGCATCGCCACGCTGGTGCAGGCGAACTGCGAGGTCCTGGGCACGCTCTGCCTGGTGCAGGCGGCCGACCCGGGGGTGCCGTTCATCTACGCGCCCGTCGTCGCTAGCATGGACCCGCGCAGCGGGCGCTACAGCGGCGGCGCCATGGAGCACTACGTGCTCGGCGCCGCCGCGACCGAGATGGCCCGTCACTACGGCTTTCCAGTGCTTGCCAGCGGCTGCGGCACCGACCATTTCGTGCCCTCGCTGCAGGCGGCCTACGAAAAGGCGATGAGCGCTCTGCTCGTTACCCTCTCGTGGCCCGACTTGCTAGTTGGCCCCGGCATGCTCGGCGGCGCCTCGGTCATGAGCTTCGAGCAGCTCGTCATGGACGTCGAGGTCTTCCGCGCCGCGCGCGCCGCGCACGAGGGCATCACGGTGAGCGATGAGTCATGGCTGGATGAAGCTGTGGCGCACGTCGACTTCGGCGGCAGCTTCCTGTTCGAGAGATCGACCAAGGAGAACGTGCGCCGCGGCGAGTGGGCGATGAGCCGCTTCGGCCTGCACGACACGCGCGGCGCCTGGGAGCGCGGCGGCTCGCCGACGACGCTCCAGCAGGCGCGCGACGAGGTAGAGCGGCTCCTCGCCTCGCACGAGCCGGAGCCGCTCCCCGAGGACGTCGCGCGCGCGCTGCGAGATCTGCGTCGTGAGGCGGCCGCGGCGTCCTCCTGAGAGTCCACCGGCTTGGCGTTGGCGGTGCGGGGGCAGAATCCCCTCTGTCTTCGGGCTTTTCCCGAGGGCGTCGCGGTGCTCAGATCAGAAGGACGGGCCGGGTCGCAGTGTGGAGGTCCAAGTCATGGTGGCTCTTCGTCGGCTTGCTTGCCGCTGCGTTGACGGCCGTCGTGGTCATCGCGTTCGTGACCTCGAGCCCCTTGACGAGCTACGGCGGCAGGGCGCCGCGTCCCGCCGGCCTGAGCGCGCCTGCGGCGCCGTATCCATCCCTGCACCCGGGCGCCGGCTCCGCCTCGGTGTCCGGCGCGTCGCAGTGACCGTGGCCATCTGATGGCTACGCTCTACACAGGCACCTCGGGGTTCGCTTACCCGGCGTGGAAGCCGGGCTTCTACCCGTCCACGGTGCCCGCCGCGAAGTTCCTTGAGTACTACGCTACGCGGCTCAATTGCGTCGAGATCAACTACACCTTCAGGCGCATGCCCGCCGCATCCACACTGCAGTCGTGGGTCGACCTCACCCCCGAGGGGTTTGCCTTCGCCGTCAAGGCGCACCAGCAGATCACGCACTTTCGCCGCCTCAAAGACGCCGGCGAGCCCACGCAGGCATTCCTCGCCGCCCTGGAGCCGCTGCGCGCCGCCGGCAGGCTTGGTCCCGTGCTGTTCCAGCTTCCGCCGCACCTGAAGGTCGACGTGGAGCGGCTCGATGCCTTTCTCGAGCTGCTGCCGCCCGACTCGAGATACGCCTTCGAGTTCCGCGACGCCTCGTGGTTCGTCGACGACGTGTACTCGCTGCTCGGCGAGTACGGCGTGTCGCTGTGCGTGGCCGAGTCCGACAAGCTGGAAGTACCCGATGTCGTCACCGGCGGCTTCGTCTACTACCGCTTGAGGAAGCCGACCTACGACGAGGCCGACCTCGACGGCGTCGTCGCTCGCTCGCGGCAGGTGCTGGCCGGCGGGCGCGACGTGTACGTGCTGTTCAAGCACGAAGACGACCCGACGGGAGCCCTCTACGCGGAGCGCGTGCTCGCGGCGGCGTAGCCGCGGGTGGCTTGCGCCGTCGGCAGCCGAGCCCGCGTCGGCTTGCACTGGCGCGCTTCGGCGGTAGTGTTAGCGGACCGCGAATCGACCTCGTCGTGGCGTCGTGCGGCGAGGGGAAGGAGAGGCCCGTGTCCATCGTCCTTGACGGCAGCTCGCTGACGATCGAGAAGCTGGCGGCCATCGCCCGTGACGGCGAGGCGGTCGTGCTCGACGCGGCGGCTCTCGAGCGCATCCGTCGCTGCCGCGAGATGCTCGAAGAGAAGCTCGCGGCAGGCGAGATCATGTACGGCACCAACACCGGCATCGGCGAGTTCTCCGAGGTCGTGCTCAACGACCAGCAGGTGCAGGAGTTCCAGCGCTCGCTCATCTACAACCACGCCGCCGGCATCGGCGAGCCGGCCCCCGAGGAAGTCGTGCGCGCCGCCATGGCGAGCCGTGTCAACGTGCTCGCCCGCGGGCACTCCGGCATCCGCGCCGAGATCCCGCTCACCCTGGTGAAGATGCTCAACGGCGGCGTCACGCCGGTGATCTGCCAGAAGGGCTCCGTAGGCGCCTCCGGCGACCTCGCCCCGATGGCGCAGATGGCGCTGCTCATGATGGGCGAGGGCGAGGCCTTCTACCAGGGCGAGCGCCTGCCCGGGCGAGCGGCCATGGAGCGGGCCGGCATCCCGGTGCCGGGCCTGCATGCCCGCGACGGCCTGGCGATCATCAACGGCTCCAACGTGCTTACCGCCATGAGCGCCCTGCTGCTCGTCGACGTCGAGCGCTGGCTGCGCCAGGCGGAGATCGCCTGCGCCATGAGCCTCGAGGCGCTGCTGGCGAACCTCAAGCCCTACGACGTGCGCCTGCACGAGCTGCGCGGCTTCGCCGGCGCGGTCCGCAGCGCCCGGACCATCATGCGCTGCATCGAGGGCAGCGACCTGGCCACGGGCAAGATCAAGACCAAGGTCCAGGACGCTTACTCGATGCGCTCATCGCCGCAGGTGATCGGGGCGGCGCACGACGCCGTCGCCTTCGCTCGCTCGCAGGTCGAGATCGAGCTCAACGGGGTCGGCGACAACCCCATCTTCCTGCCCGACGAGAGGCTCACGCTCACCGGCGCCAACTTCCAGGGCACGCCCGTCTCACTGCCCATGGAGCTGGTCGGTCAGGCAATCACGATGGTCTGCGTGTTGAGTGAGCGGCGCCTGAACCGCCTCGAGAACCCCGCCCTCAGCCAGGGGCTGCCCGACTTCTTAACGCCCGACCCCGGCTTCTACTCGGGCCTGATGCTCAGCCAGTACACCGCCGACACGCTGATCGTCGAGCAGCGCCTCCTCTCCGCCCCCGCCTCGACGATGTCGATCCCCGCCGCGGCCGACCAGGAGGACTTCGTCTCCATGGGCATGAACACGGCCCTCAAGAACCGGCAGATCCTCGAGAACGCGTGCGGGGTGCTGGGCATCGAGTTCATGGCGGCGGCGCAGGCGCTCGACTTTCGCGACTTCACGCCCGGGAAGGGGCGTGCGGGTCGCGCACGACGTCATCCGGCGGCACGTGGCGCACCTGGATGAGGACCGGCCTCTCTACCCAGACCACAACGCGATGATGGCTCTCGTGCGCTCTGGCGAGATCCTCGCGGCGGTCGAGGAGGCCGTGGGACCGCTGGCGTGAGGCTGTGGTACGTATTTCACAGTGGTTGAGCAGCGAGTATTCTGTCTTGCTTGCAAGGGGTCGCGCGCTTCCGGGAGCCACGACGCGTGACGAAGACAAAGGGGAGGAAGACTATGCGTGACTTGTCCACAAGGTCGAGGGTCCTGAGCCTCGCCACCATCCTCGGGCTGGTCGGGCTGGCGCTGCTCGTCGCCGGCTGCGGGAGCAGCACCACGACGAGCAGCGCCAGCCCCAGCGCCAGCCCGAGCGCGACTTCCACCGCGGCCGCGCCGTGGACCGCCGCCGACCTCGCCGCGATCACGACCGACAGCTCACTCACGGCCTTGCTGCCGGCCGACATCCAGAGCAGCGGCGTGATCAAGTGCCTGAGCGACATCCCGTACCCGCCGTGGGAGTACTTCGACCCGCCGACCAGCACCAATCCGGCCGGCTTCGACTTCGACATGTCCCAGGCGCTGGGAAAGAAGCTCGGCGTCGAGGTCAAGTTCATCGACAGTACGTTCGAGTCCATCCTGCTCAAGATCAAAGGCGGCCAAGGCGACATGGCCTTGTCGGCGATGTACGACAACGAGGAGCGTCAGAAGGCCGGCTACAGCTTTGTCGACTACACGTTCGACGGCACAGGCATCCTGGTCGCCAAGGGCAACCCCAACGGGATCACCGGCCTGGACAGCCTCGCGGGTAAGACGGTCGCCGTCGAGAGTGGCGCGACACAGGTGGTTGTGCTTCAGGAACTGAACAAGGACTTTCAGAGCGCCGGCGAGTCGCAGATGCAGATCCTGAGCCTCCCGGACCAGCCCGCGGCGCTGCTCGCGGTCAAGAGCAATCGGGCCGTCGCCGACCTGACCGACTTCTCCACAGCCGTGGACATCGCCACGACGAACGACGGCAACACCTTCGAGGTGGTCCGCGATCCGGCGGCGCCCTACGAGCCGCAGATGAACGGTATGGCCGTGCTCGCCACGAACACGCAGCTCGTGGACGCCCTCCAGAAGGCGCTGCAGGCCCTGATCGACGAGGGTTCCTACCAGAAGCTGGTCGCGGCGTGGGGCTTCGTCCCTGTCGAGTCGGCGCAGGTGAACCAGGGTCCGGCCTACGCCGCGAGCCACGCAGGTCTCCCCGTGAGCCCCTCGCCGTAACACCATGACGGTTGTGGGACCTTCTGGCCAGCTTGAAGGAGGTGCGGCGGCGCCCGGGGCGGGCTTGCCCGCCCCGGGCGCCGCGCGCCCGGAGGCGATAAAGGCGATCCCGGTCCGTCACTGGGGCCGCTGGATCGGCGCCGCTATCGTCATCTACCTGGTTGTGGCTCTCGCGTACTCGTTCGTCAAGAACAGCAACGTGGAGTGGCCGGTGGTATGGGAGTACCTGTTCAAGCCGCTGACGCTGCGCGGCCTGTTGCTCACGATCGAGCTGACGTTCGTCTCGATGGTGATCGGCGCGGCCGGCGGAGTCCTTCTGGCTGTGATGCGGCTCTCCGACAACTACGTGCTCTCGGGTATCGCCTGGGTCTACATCTGGTTCTTCCGTGGCACCCCGGTCTACGTGCAGATCATCATCTGGGCCAACCTGGGTGTGTTTTATCCGAATGTCATCGCGGGGCTGCCGTTCACCGGTGTCGTGTTCGGCTCCACCGACAGCGGCACACTCGTGGCGCGCATCATCGTGCCCGCCATCCTCGCCCTCGGTCTGAACGAGGCGGCCTACGCCGCCGAGCTGGTGCGGGCCGGCATCATCTCCGTCGAGGCGGGTCAGACCGAAGCGGCGCTGTCGCTGGGCATGTCGCCCACGCTCACCATGCGCCGGGTCGTGTTGCCGCAGGCGATGCGTGTGATCATCCCCACGTTCGGCAACGAGACGATCAGCATGCTCAAGACAACGTCGCTGATCGCCGCCATCGGCGGCCTCGAGATGTTCGGCCGCCTGCAGTCGGTCTACTCACAGACCTACCAGATCATCCCGCTGCTCGTCGTGGCCTGCATCTGGTATCTCTTCCTCACGTCGGTCCTGACCATCGGCCAGGGCTACCTCGAGGCGTATTTTGGGAAGGGCTTCGGGGAGAAAGAGGCCGAGGCCGCGGAGAAGCGGGCCGTGAAGCGAGCAGCGAGGGCGCCGCATGTCTGACGAGAGCGGACATATTGTCTCGCCGACCGTCTCGGGGGTGTCGGCCGGCCAGCCCATGGTCAAGGCCGAGCAGGTCTGGAAGAGCTTCGGCAAGCTCGACGTGCTCAAAGGCATCGATCTCGAGGTCATGCCCCAGGAGACCTACGTCCTCCTCGGTCCGTCGGGCGGCGGCAAGTCGACGCTCCTGCGCTGCATCAACCATCTCGAGAAGATCAACGCCGGGCGGCTGTGGGTCGGCGGCGAGCTCATGGGCTATCGCCAGAGGGGCGATGTCCTGCATGAGATGCGGGCGAAGGACGTCGCGCGTCAGCGCTCTGAGGTGGGCATGGTCTTCCAGCGCTTCAACCTCTTCCCGCACATGACCGCCATCGAGAACGTGATGGAGTCGCCGATCAAGGTGCAGCACGTGCCTCGCCAGCGAGCCGAGAACGAGGCCGAGGAGCTGCTGACCAGGGTGGGCCTGAAGGAGAAACTCGACGTGTACCCGGCTCAGCTCTCGGGTGGCCAGCAGCAGCGCGTCGCCATCGCCCGGGCCCTGGCCATGAAGCCCAAGCTGATGCTCTTCGACGAGCCCACCTCGGCGCTCGACCCCGAACTGGTGGGCGAGGTGCTCGACGTGATGAAGCAGCTTGCCCGCGACGGCATGACCATGGTCGTCGTGACACACGAGATGGGCTTCGCCAAGGAGGTCGCCGACGGCGTGGCGCTGATAGACGGCGGCGTCATTGTCGAGAATGGTCCGCCGCTCGAGGTTCTCGTCAACCCGAAGGAAGAGCGCACGAAGCTCTTTCTGTCGAAGGTGCTCTCCTAGGGGCATCGTCAATGACCCGGGCAGAGAGAGGCTCTGCTCGCGGCATCGTCCAGTCGGCCGCGACGTCGCGAACCAGCAGTCGCGCACCGCGTCCCCGCGGCCGAGTGTCGCGCCAGGGTCCATAGAATCGCCGCAACCAAGCCACGGGAGGAAGGTCCGCTCATGTCGACCACCGAGAAGCTCATCCTGGCCGTGCAGGACGGTGACGGCGAACAAGCCGCCGCCCTTGCCCGTCAGGCCCTCGACGAGGGCGCCGAAGCGGCAGCCCTCGTCGACGCGCTGACGGGCTGCATACGCGAGATCGGCGATCGCTTCGGCACCGGCGAGATCTTCCTGCCCGAGCTGATGCTGGCTGGGCGCGCGATGCAGGGCGCGATGAGCGTCCTCGAGCCGGAACTTGTGAGGTCGTCGGCCGCCCTGCGGAAGCGCGGCACCATCGTGATCGGCACCGTGAAGGGCGACGTGCACGAGATCGGCAAGGATATCGCCACCACCATGCTCAAGGCGGCGGGGTTCGATGTGCACGACCTCGGTCGGGACGTGAGCTCGTTCGACTTCGTGCGCCGGGCCGAGGAGGTGCACGCCGACATCATCGGCGCCTCCGCCCTGATGACCACGACGATGCCGGCGCAGAAGGAGATCATCGACGTCCTCGAGGCGAAGGGCCTGCGCGCGAAGTACCACGTGATCATCGGCGGCGCCCCGGTCACCAGCGAGTGGGTCGCCGAGGCGGGCGCCGACAGCTGGGGCGAGGACGCCGGTAAGGCCGTGAAGATCCTCGAGCAGGTGATGGCCGAGAAGGCCGGGAAGCTGGAGGGCTGACGACATGCCGCACCTGAAGATGTGGGAGATCATGCAGCGGGCCGCCGAGGGCCCCTTCTGCGAAGACGACACCTTCCTCTACGAGGTCTTCCTGCCGACGATGAAGCAGGTCCTGCGCAAGTACGAGATCAGGTTCGACCCGGCCTCACCGGTGCCCGCAGACGACGATCTCGCCGACCGCGTCTGGCGAGGCCGCCGTCGAGCTGTTCCTCGAGGTCGGCGTGCACAACGTCGACACGCAGCGGCGCATCATGATCAGCGAGGCCGAGCTGAACGAGGCGCTCTACCTCGCGCCCCGAGCAGCACATCGTCGGGGCGGGCCACGAGACGCGCTGGTGGAGGCCGCGTCGTGTCGAGGACGAGCGCGCGCCGTTCTGCATCTTCAGCCCCGACATCACCTACGACGAGGACATCTTCCTGCAGGCCTCGATGGCCTACGTGCAGGAGCCTCTGGCCGACGGTGTGTGCGGTCCTATCCTCGAGGAGAGCATCGGCGCGCAACATCGTCTCGGGCACGCCCTCGGAGATGGCCGGCGTGATGGAGCACGCCATGTTGCTGCGCAACGCGGCGAAGCTGGTCGGCCGGCCGGGGCTCTTCTTGGTCGCGGTGGGCACCGCCCAGTCCGACACGGGTCAGGTCGCCGTCAGCAACGACGAGTGGGGTGTGCGCGCGAGCGATGGTCGCCTCATCGGCGTGCTTACCGAGATGAAGACCGACAACGAGCTTCTGAACAAGGTCGCTCACTGCAAGCAGTACGGCTGCGCCATCGGCTGCCTGACGGGCGCCATCTACGGCGGCTACGCCGGTGGCGCCGAGGGCACCGCCGTGCTCGAGACCGCCCATCACCTGGTGGGCCTGACCGTCTACCAGCACAACTTCAACAACAGCTTCCCGTTCCACCTGCAGTACACGTCCAACAGCGGGCGGGAGATGCTGTGGGTGGTCAGCATGGTGCACCAGGCGCTGGCGCGCAACAGCCGCATCCTGTCGACCTCGCAACGGCTTCTTCAACGCCGGACCGGGGACCGACATGCTCCTCTACGAAGCGGCCGCGCACGCCATCGCCAGCACCGTGTCCGGAGGCGACCTGTGGACGGCGGCGCCGCGGCACAACAAGTACCGCAACTACGCGACGCCGCTCGAGGCGCGTCTCGCCTGCGAGGCCGCCCACGCTGTGGCGCGGCAGGGGATGACGCGCGCGCAGGCCAACGAGATCGTCGTACAAGCTCCTCGGCGAGTACGAGGAGACGATCGCCGACGCCCCGGCCGGCAAGCCCTTCCAGGAGTGCTACGACGTCATGAAGGTGCGGCCGAAAGAGCTGGTACCTCGACATGTACAAAGCCGCCAAGGAGAAGCTACACGGCCTGGGCGTCGAGTTTCCCTATTGAGGCTGGCGCTGCCCGGCGTTACGGCCCGTCCACGCGCGGGGAGGCGACCGCCGTCGTCTGGTAGAGACCGGCGGCGACCTCGCGGCTGCCTCCGTGGAGCTGAGAAAGCGTCAGACGCTGCAGGCTGAGCGAGAGCAGTCCCGCGCCCACGGCCACCACAAGCTGCATCGCCTGGAAGCCGAGGGCGAAGGCGATGGCCGGTCCGCTCTCGATGCCGTAGACGGCGAGCGCCGCGACCGCAGCGGCCTGGAAGGTCCCCACGTTGCCCGGCGTGGCGGGGATGAGCCCGATGATGTTGGTCAGCACGAGCACGAGCGCAGCGCCACGCAATCCGGCGCCCTCGAGGTGGAAGGCGTGGAGCGCCGCGAACGCCGCCGCCACCTGCACCAGCCAGGCGAGCGCCTGCACGCCGAGCTCCGACAGGGCCGACGAGGGCCTGCCCATGATGCGCTGGCTCTCGGCAAGCTCCGGCAGGTAATGGCCGACCCTCTGCCGCAGCCGCGACGCGCGGCCCGAAGGGAACCGAGGCAGGCGCAGCTCGAGACGCCGCGGGTACCCCTTGCGTTCGCTCTCGCGACGCTCACGCTGGCGCTCGAGGATCACGAGGCCGCCCAGGCACGCGCACGAGAACACGGCTCCGAAGACGAGCACCTCGACAGCCCACGACGGTGCGGAGAGAGTCGACACGATCGCCAGTGCGAGCGCCACGAAGCTGACGGTGGCGAAGAGCCGCTCGGTGAGGCTCATGCCGAGCGCCGTCGCGAAGTGCACCGTCGCGCGTCGCCGGCGCAGCAGGATCGACAGCACGTACGGCGTCAGTACGACACCCACGCGCACCGGCAGAACGATGTTGGCGAGGAGGCCGATGCTCGTGGCGGAGAAGGCGTCGACGAGGCGCGCGCGCACGTCGCCGAGAGCATCGACGATCACCTTGAGGGCCCAGCTGCGCAGGACCAGGGAGACGAGGAGCAGGCCCATGGCGGTCAAGGCCCAGCGCCAGTCGGCGTGGACGAACGACTGCTCCATGCGCTCAAGCTGGCCGTGCCCGAGGAGCAACGCGAGGGCGACGGCTACGGCGAGCCCGCCGAGCCACCAGCGCTTGCCGGGAATCGAAAGGACTCTGCCGACACCGTTTGTGGCAGAAGGCGTGGATTCTGTTGGTCGGTCTGTCGTGGTGCTCAACGATCTCTTTCCCTGGGCGGCCGCCCCCGGCAGAAGGGCCAGGGCTGCGATCTCTTGACTTGAGTATCGGGACGAGGCCCTGGTCCGAGAAGGATAGGACTGTTCCTATCTGTCCCAGAACAAGGTAGCTTGGTCATCCAGCCGGGCCGGGCGCAAGGCGATTAGTCACCCCTGTGGCCGGGCATGAGATGCCTCACACGGCGGAGAGCTCGGACGTCGGGAGTGGAGCATGGCGCCGCTCGACCAGGATACCATCATCGGACACGTCCACCTCAAGGTGGCGGACCTCGACCGTGCCGTGGCCTTCTATCGCGACGTGCTCGGCTTCGACCTGACGACCCGCCTCGGCGCCCAGGCCGCCTTCCTCTCGGCCGGCGGCTACCACCACCACATCGGTCTCAATACGTGGGAGTCGGCGGGCGGGTCACCTCCTCCTCCGGGGACGACCGGGCTCTACCACTTCGCCGTCCGCTTCCCCACGAGACGTGCGCTTGCCGAGGCGCTGCTGCGGCTGATCGAGGTGCGCTACCCGATCGAGGGGGCGTCGGACCACGGTGTGAGCGAGGCGATCTACCTGCGTGACCCCGACGGCAACGGTATCGAGCTCTACTGGGATCGGCCGCGCGAGGAGTGGCCGCACGACCGCGACGGCGACCTTGAGATGTTCACCGCCGCCCTCGACCTCGAAGAGCTCCTGGCCGAGGTGCGGCGGTCGAACGGGGATTGAGGTCCGCGGGTCGGTCGCGCGGCCGATCGACCGAGGGTCTCGCAGGGGTTTTCAAGCGTCGGGCGATCGTGTTCGATACAGTGAGTGTGATGCGCGACGGAGACTGCCCCTACCTGCGGTGCGAGAAGACGGCTCGGCGACTGCACGGCCTCACTGTCGATCAGACAGGGCCCATGGAGGTGTCGGAGGTCTGGTACTGTCGTCACCCCTTCCACGGGGTGGAAGTGCCGGTGGCCGGCAAGCGGGGTGAGGCGCAGCGGGTCTGCGCCCTCTGTACGCTCCCCGGCAGGGTGGGCGCCTCGTCCGCCGACGGCGAGTGAGGCGAGTCGCGGCCCTGCGGCGGTCGGCAGGGGCACAGAAGGACGGCGGGGGCGCGACCCTGGTGTAGACGGACGTTCTATGGAGCAGGCGTTGCTCGAGGCTGATATTTATCAGCGAGAGGCGGGGACTGACCTTCTCTCATCGGCTCGCCAGGCTACGCTTTCCCTAGGACAGTCCCCGCTCTTTCCTTTGCCGGGAGCGCCGACACTCTCTGGTCCACGTCATCGTGTCCCCTTCCCCCGAGAAATCTGAAGGAATCTCAGCAGGGAGGGCGAATGAAGCGCGGGGGCTGCCAAACACCAGTGCTCCTTTGGCTCGCTCAACTGGTCTTTCTCACACCTGGCAGCCCCCTTTTCTATGCTCTCGTGCGGGCGCGCGATGGGTCGTCGCGAAGCCGCCCTGTGACGGCGTGACGTGCGGCTCGGGCCTTGAGCGGCGGCTTTACAGCCTTGGGGGTGGGTGCCAGAATAGCCGCTGGCCATCGGGCCGGACGCCCGTGGCGAGTGTCGACATACCTGCTCGCCCCTCGGTCCCCCAGAGAAGGAGCCGTTCATGGCAAAGCCTGTCGTCGATGCGGAACTGTGCACCGGTTGCGGCACCTGCGAGGCCCTGTGCCCCGAGGTGTTCGAGGTGCGCGACGACGGCATCGCCTACGTCATCGATCCCGACGCCTGCAACGAGGTGGACTGCTGCGAAGAGGCAGCGGAGAGCTGCCCCGAAGAGGCGATCACGTTCGTCGACTGAGAGTCCCAACGCTTGCGCGCGGCGCCGGCGCAGGCGCGCGCCGCGCGCGCAGACCCGCCCTCAAGGGTCACGCGGTCCTGCTCGACAGAGAGGAAGGTAGTCGTCGGTCGCCGAAACTCCCCCAAAGGCATGCATCCCATGAGAGAAAGCGCCCACTACAGCGCGCAGCGTCTGCAAATCTCGGGTCTCGAGGCCTGGACTTGATCGTCTTCGAGAACGTCAGCAAGGTGTACGACGGCGAGGTCGTCGGGCTGCAGGAGGTCTCCCTGCACATCCCCAAGGGCGAGTTCGTCTTCCTTGTCGGCCCGTCGGGGTCGGGCAAGTCGACCCTCATCAGGCTGGTGCTCAAGGAGCTCGACCCGACCCAGGGCCGCATCCTCGTCGCGGGACGCAACCTCAACACCCTGCGCCGCAGCAAGGTGCCCTTGCTGCGGCGTAACATCGGCTGCGTGTTCCAGGACTTCAAGCTGCTGCCCAACAAGACGGTGTACGACAACGTCGCCTACGCACTGCAGGTGGTGGGCGAGAACCACCGCTCGGTGCGGCGCAAGGTCCCCGAGATCCTCAACCTTGTGGGCCTGGGCGAGAAGATGAGCAGCCTGCCGTTGGAGATCTCGGGCGGCGAGCAGCAGCGGGTCTCGGTGGCCCGTGCCTTCGTGAACCATCCGCCGCTGCTGCTCGCCGACGAGCCGACGGGCAACATCGACCCCGACACCTCGATCGGCATCATGCAGCTCCTCCTGCGCATCAACCGCACCGGGACGACCGTGGTCGTAGCGACGCACGACCGCGAGATGGTCGATCGCATGCGCAAACGGGTCGTCGCCCTCGACACCGGGCGCCTCGTCCGCGACGAGCGCCGCGGGGTCTACGATGGAGTGCAGCCCGATGAGAACTAGCTTCTTCATGAACGAGGCCCTCGGCTCGCTGCGCCGCAACTGGGTGATGACGATCGCCGCCGTGCTCACGGTCTTCATCTCGATGGCCATCCTCGGCTTCGTCCTCGTCATCGATCGCAACCTGAACCAGGGAGCGACGAGCCTCAAGAACCGGGTCATGATCGAGGTCTTCCTCAAGGACAGCGCGACGCCGGAGCAGGTGGCGCAGCTCAAGCAGCAGATCGAGGCCATGCCCGAGTTCAAGAGCGTGACCTACATCTCGAAGGACCAGGCTCTGAAGGAGTTCAAGGATCGCCTCGGTGAGAACGCCCAGTCGATCCTCGAGAACCTCTCCACGAACCCGTTGCCCGCCTCGTTCCGCATCTACGTGAAAGACCCGAATCAGGTCGAAGCCGTGGCGGGGCGCTTCTTCGCCAATCCCATCGTCGCCAACGACCCCGGCACCCACAACGGGGTCCACTACGCGCGCGACACGGTACGCAGGATGCTGGGCACGATCGGCCTCATCGAGAAGGGCATGTGGGTGGCGACCATCATCTTCGCCGCCGCCGCGGTGCTCCTCATCTCGACCACGGTGCGCCTGTCGATCTTCGCTCGGCGGCGCGAGATCGAGATCATGCGCCTCGTCGGCGCGACCAACTGGTTCATCCGTTGGCCCTTCGTCGTCGAGGGTTTCATCACCGGGCTCGTGGGCTCCATCGTCGCTGCCTTGGGCGTGGGCGTCGTGAATTGGACCGTCTTCAACTGGATAGAGAACTCGTCCGTGAACTTCCTCGGGGTCGAGAAGTACCCCGTGTGGATCCAGGGCGGCCAGTGGCCGCTGGGACTGCTGCCGACGCTGGCGGTGCTCGGGGCGATCCTCGGCGCGGCCGGAAGCGTCCTCGCCCTGCGCCGCTACCTGCGCGTGTAGAGTCCACCGGCGGCGCGGCCTACAGGAACCGGCGGCCGCGCCGAAGAAGTACTCGGGATGCTATGGGGATGAGACGACAAGCCCTCATCGCCGCCGCGGCCGGGCTCCTCGGGCTCGCGCTCGTGGCCGCCCACGCCCCAGCCGCCTCCGCTGCAAACGCCCAGGACGAGCTCAACCTCACCAGGCAGAAGCTCGTCCACGCCCGCGCTCTGATCGCAGCCGCCAAGGCGAAAGAGGGCAAGCTGAACGGTCAGGTCGACGCCTACGACGGGCGCCTGAACGCGATCGGCGGCGAGCTGGCCGCCTTGCAGGCGAAGCTCGCCGCCGTAGAGGCCAAGCTCGCCAAGACGCGGGCCGAGCTGACCAGGCTGCGCAGCCGACTGCGCGCCAAGGTGCGCGAGCTGCGCCAGGCCGAGGCCGAGCTGAGGTGGCAGCGGGAGGTCTTCGTCAGGCGCGTGGTGGAGAGCTACAAGACGGGCGACGTCGACTACATCGACGTCCTGCTCGGCTCCGCCGACTGGGAGGACCTCGTGACGCGCTTTCGCCTCGTGCGGCAGCTCGTCGGCAACGACAACCTGCTGGTCACGCAGCTTGATGCGGCGCGCCGCGAGGTGGCGCGCCAGAAGGCCAGTCTGGCGGAGCTGACGGCCGCCAAGGCGGCGGCCGAGGCGGAGCTCAGCGATCGACAAGCCGAGTTGGCCTCGCTCAAGGCGCAGGTCGTGGCCAAGCAGCAGGCGGTCCTTGCCGCCCGCCACGCCAAGGAACTCACGCTGGCCCAGGTCGTCCAGACGCGCAAGGGGTACGAGCAGCAGGAACAGGAGCTACTGGCCGAGAGCCGCCGGCTGCAGACGATCATCACCGGCAGCTCGGGCTCGGGGACCGTGCACGGCACGGGCCGGCTGGTGTGGCCGGTCTCCGGGCCCGTCGTCTCGGGCTTCGGCTGGCGCATCCATCCCATCTTCCACACGCGCAAGTTCCACACCGGCATCGACATCGGCGTCGGCTACGGCACGGCGATCCACGCCGCCGACAGCGGCACCGTGATCTACGCCGCCGGAATGAGCGGGTACGGCAACGTCATCGTCATCGACCACGGCGGCGGGCTCTCGACGCTCTATGCGCACCAGTCGGGGTTTGCGGTCGGGATGGGCGCCGGCGTGAGTCGGGGACAAGTGATCGGCTACGTCGGCATGACCGGCTACACGACCGGCCCGCACCTGCACTTCGAGGTGCGCGTAGGCGGTTCGCCCGTCGACCCGATGGGGTACCTGCCGTAGTGCCGCTTCCTCCGCTCCGCTCGACCGATGACAGTCGCAAGCGCCACCCGTCAAAGTTGCTGAGAACCCGATCGGTAGCTACCATGCTGGGACAGTGCATACCCTAGAGATAGTCCTCCTCCTGGTCCTCCTGCTCGCCCTCGTCGTCGACGGCGTGCTGCTCGCGCGCCGCCTGCGTCCCGAGAGCGGGAGGGGCTTGGCGTTGCGCGCCGTCGCCCTGCTCCTCACCCTGGTCGCCGTCGTGCTCGTCGGCGGGTTCGTGGTCGTCGTCGCCCGTTCGGACAGCGGAGGCGGCGCCACACCGGCGACGATCGACGGGTCTGCGCAACTGCAGCAGCGCATCATCAGCGACCTGCAGCGCTACTACTACAAGCCCGTCGACACGGCGAAGCTCCAGCGCGTCGCCGGCACGAGCGCCATCGACGCCATGCTCAAGACGCTGAAGGATCCCTACACCGAGTACATGGATCCCAAACAGACGAACTTGCTCGAGGAGCACCTCAAAGGCACCTACTCGGGCATCGGCGCCATCCTCGAGAAGAAGAACGGCGAGGTCCGCATCACGCGGGTGATCGAGGGATCGCCGGCGGCCGAGGCCCAATTGCAGTCCGCCGACGTGATCGTCTCCGTCGATGGCCGTGCGACCAAGGGCGAACCGATCGAGGTCGTCAGCTCACGCATCAGGGGCAAGGCCGGCACGCAGGTCAAGCTGGCCGTTCGTCGCCCGAGCACGGGTGCGGCGCTGTCGCTCACGCTGACGCGGCGCGAGGTCTCGTTCCCGATCATGCGCAGCCGCCTCATCGACGATCACGGCGTGAAGGTGGGCTACGTGCAGCTGTTCGAGTTCTCCTCGGGCGCGACTGACAAGGTGCGCGCCGCGCTGCAGAGGTTGCAGCAGCGCGGCGCGCAGCAGATCGTCTTCGACCTGCGCTACAACGGTGGCGGCCTGCTCGACGAGGGCGTCGGCGTGGCCAGCGACTTCCTGCATCCGGGACTCGTCGTCGTCACGACGCAGGGCATGCACTCGCCCAAGGAGGTCTTCAAGTCGTCGGGAGGCCCCGCCACCACGCTGCCCGTCGTGGTCCTCGTCAACCACTGGACGGCGAGCGCCTCCGAGATCGTCGCGGGCGCCCTGCAGGATCAAGGGCGGGCGACGATCATCGGCACGCGCACCTTCGGCAAGGGTCTGGTGCAGAGACCCATCTCACTGCCCGGCGGCGCCACCCTCAAGCTCACAACGGCGGTCTACCTGACCCCACGCGGGACGGACATCAACCACGTCGGGATCGTCCCCTCGATCTCGGTGAAGGACGATCCCAAGACCAAGCGGGACGAGGCTCTGCAGCGCGTCCTGCGGTTCATCGCGACGGGGCGCTAGGCCCCTCATGACCAGCGACCTCACGCCGGTGGCCCCGCTGGCGGCCCGCGTCGTGCGCTGGGGCAAGTTCTGGGCACTCGAGCCGCTGTTCGCCGACGAGCGCCACTACCTTCTGGCCAAGGGCGGTCGACGGCCGCGCCTCGGCGACCTCGTGCTCGCCGTCCCGGTCAAGCACAACCGCGTGCGCATCGTGGAGGTCCTGGGCGACGGCAACGACGTGCGCGCGGTGCTGCGCGCCCTGCTCTACGCGGAAGGTGTGCCGCAGGGCTTCCCACAAGCGGTGCTCGACGAGGCGGCGGCCGTCGTCGGCCGCCGAGAGCGGCGCGACGACGGCCGCGTCGACCTGACCGGCCTGCGCACCTTCACGATCGACCCTGAGACGGCCACGGACTTCGACGACGCCATCTCGGTCGCGCGCGACGGCGACGCCTATCGCGCCTGGGTGCACATCGCCGACGTCTCCTACTACGTCGACGGCGACGGAGCGATCGACGTCGAGGCGCGGCGTCGCACGGCCAGCGTCTACCTGCCGCTCTGGGCCGAGCCCATGCTGCCCGAAGCCCTCTCGTCCGACGTCTGCAGCCTCAAGCCCGACGAGCCGCGCAAGTGCGTCACGGCGGAGTTCCTCTTCTCGGCCAAGGGCGAGCGGCTCTCGATCGAGTTCTATCGCTCGCTGGTCAAGAGCGATCGCCGCCTGACGTACGGGTTCGTCGACGAGGAACTCGGCCACGGGGAGGACGGCGCGGCCGAAGGCGCCGGCGGCCGCGGCGAGGCGATCGCCGGCACCGCGGCCGCGCCCGCCCCGGTCGCCGTGCCGCCGCCCCTCGCCCCGGCGCTCGCCGCCGACCTGCGCCTCGCTCACGAGCTTGCCGAGACGCTGCGCGCCAGGCGCTTCGCACGCGGGGCGCTGCAGATCGGCTCGTTCGAGCCCGAGTACAGCTTCGATGAACGCGGCGAGCTCGTCGGGGCGCGCCAGCGCTACGACAGCGTCTCGCACCAGCTCGTCGAGGAGTTCATGCTGGCCGCCAACGAGGCCGTCGCCGGCTTCCTCGTGCAACAGCGGGCGGAGGGGATCTATCGTGTGCACGAGCCGCCCGAGGCGCGCAAGGCCGAGGGCCTGCTCGACATGATGGAGGACCTAGGGGTGCAGACGCCACCCCTGCCGGGCGATGAGACGGCGACCGCGGCCCAGATCGCGGGCGCTCTGCGACGCCTCTCAGACACGCTGCCCAAGGTGAGCGCCCGCGAGGGCCGCGGTCGCCTCGCTTTTCCGCAGCTCCTGCTGCGCTCGCTCAAGCAGGCCTACTACGGGCCTGACAACCTGGGACACTTCGGCCTCGCCGTCTCGGCCTACCTGCACTTCACATCGCCGATCCGGCGGTATCCGGACCTCGTCGTCCACCGCGCCCTGCTGCACCGGCTCGGCCTGGGAGGCGAGGAACTCGGTGAGGCCGAGCTCTCCGACGTCGCCGCCACCTGCTCCGTCGCCGAGCGCAAGATCGCCAAGCTCGAGCTGCGGGCCGACGACATCGCCCTCGCCTTCATCCTCGAGCGCAGCCTGTACGAGAGGGGTTGGGAGAGCGCCTTGAGCGGCGAGATCGTCGGTGTCATCGAGTCGGGCATCTTCGTGCATTTCGGCGCCGCGTTCGAGGGCTTCCTGCCGGCGCGCAATTTGCCCGACGACTACTTCGCCGAGAACCTCCTCGGCACGGCACTCGTCGGCCGCCGTACGCAACACCGCTACCGCCTCGGGGACCCCGTCTCGGTGCAGGTGGTGCGCATCGACAGGGTCACGGGCAAGGTGGAGCTGGCCCTGGCCGCAAGCGATGAGGTCTCCCCGTCGCCACGCACCGGCGGCGGGCGGCAGGGAGCTACGCCCTCGCGCGAGACCCCCGGGTCGCCGCCGAGCGGCGGCTCGGCACGCGCGCGCTCGCGACGGCACGGCCCAGGGCGTCACTTGACCGGCCCTTCGCGCCGGCGATAGCGTCGAGGCATGACTCGCGATGTAGGCAGATCGCCTCGAGGAGGGGCCTCGGGCGGGGAGGGCACGAAGCTCGTCGCCAGCAACCGCAAGGCCTTCCACGACTTCTTCATCGACGAGACCTACGAGGCCGGCATCGCGCTAGTCGGCACCGAGGTCAAGTCTCTGCGCGAGGGGCGCATCAACCTGCGCGACAGCTACGCCGAGGTCAGGGACGGCGAGCTCTACCTGGTCGGCGTGCACATAAGCCCGTACACGCAAGGGAACATCTGGAACCACGACCCCCTGCGGCGGCGCAAGCTGCTGCTGCACAAGGACGAGATCAGGCGGCTGACCGGCAAGGTGAACGAGCGCGGCTACACCATCGTACCCACGCGGGTCTACTTCAAAGGGGGTCGCGCCAAGGTCGAGATCGGCTTGGCGCGCGGCAAGCGCCTGTACGACAAGCGGTCCGACTTGGCGAAGCGGGAGGCGGACCGCGAGGTGGAGCGTGAGTTCCGCCGCCGCCAGACGGGTCGCGATGAGTAGAAAGCGCGGCGATGAGTAGGAAGCGCGGGGAGGATCCCGCGAGCGCAGGGAAGGGGGAGCGATGAGTGAGGCAGAGGCGCGACGGCTGAGCGACGAGGAGATCCAGGCGGCGCTCGATGGTCTCTCCGACTGGGGCAGTGAGGGCGACGCCGTCGTCAGGACGTACCGGCTGAAGGATTTCGCCACCGCGATGAACTTCGTCAACGCGGTGGCCGAGCTGGCCGAGGCGGCCCGGCATCACCCCGACATCGACATCCGCTACAACAGGGTCAGGATCGCCCTCTCGACGCACACCGCCGGCGGTGTCACGCGGCGCGACATCGAGCTCGCCGAGGGCATCGACGGCCTGCACGCCGGCTGACGGGGCGCGCGGGCGGCGGCGCGGGCGCCAATGGCGCCCGCGCCGCCGCCCGCGCGCCCCGTCAGCGCGCACGCCGCGCGAGAGCCGGGGCCGCGCCCGGCCGTGCTACACTACCCGTCCGTGCCCTCGTAGCTCAGGGGATTAGAGCGCGCGCCTCCGGAGCGCGAGGTCGCAGGTTCGAATCCTGCCGGGGGCACCACGCATCCCCATCGCAGACTGTTCCTGACTGGCCGCCTCGCTCGCCGCTCGAAGCCGCCGCCCCCGCCAGAGCCTCGACCGGGGCACCCTCCGTCATGTCGGACTGGGTCTGCGCCCGGCGAGATGCGTGACGAGGATGTATGCGCTGACCATGAACACCCACGCGGGGAAGACCAGGACGACCCACGAGGACTGCGTGAAGATGAAGAGCAGGACGAGCGCCAGACCGTAGCTGAGCAGCGCCATCCAGCGCGGCATCACCCCCGTTCGCAGCCAGAGCGTGGCCTGCGAGATCAGGAACACGGCGGCCATGCGCAGGGCGTAGACGCTGAAGATCTGTGCAACCACCATGCGGGCGTAGACGTAGGTGGTGCTGTTGGCGAATTCCGACGGGTTCCTTGTGTAGACGGCGACGATGGCGGCGGCCGTTGCCGCGGCCGCGAACGTCATCGCCAGGAAGAGGAGCCCGCTGCCGAGGAACACGGTGGCGAAGAACTGGTCCTCGAAACGGCCCAGACGCTCGCGCGCGACGGCGATGAACCACAAGAAGAAGATTCCGGCGAACGGCACGAGAGCGACGGCGAACTTGAGCCTTCCCGTTCCTGTGTGGAGCGACGCGCCGGCGTCGTGCGATAGAGCGGGCATGCTGGTGGAGATGATCGAGACGCTGATGCTGAACAGCACGGCGAAGAGGATGCCCGCGATGGCGCCGGCGATCGGCGTCGTCGCCCGGCGCTCGACGTTGATGGGCCTCGTGCTCTGGTCCGCGGATCCGTTCATATGGCCTCCGTTGGGACGGCGATGGCTTGCCGGCATCATCTCACAGGTGTCGCGCCTCGGGACGATACTCAGAGCTCGACGGCGGTTGTCTTGAGGACGTTGCGTCGTCGGGGCTGCGGTAGCATTCACCGCTGTGGATGACCGCCGCCCCCCGCTCGCCGCCTACGCCGCCCTGCTCGGCACCACCACGGCGTTCGGCTTCTCGTTCGTGGCCACGAAGTTCGCGCTGCGCGGTTTCGAGCCCCTCTTGATCGCGCTCCTGCGCTTCACGCTCGCCGGCGCGATCCTTTACGTGCTCTGGCGTCTGCGCGGCGGGCGGGAGCGTCTCACGCGTCGCGAGCTGGCGCGACTCGCGGCGCTCGGATTCGTCTCGCTCACGGTCTACTTCACGTTCGAGAACCTCGGCATCGCGCGCACCAGCGCCAGCGACGCGGCCATCCTCATCGGCGCCATCCCCATCTTCGTCAGCGTGCTCAACGCCTTCACGTTGCACGAGCACAACAGCGGGGTGCAGTGGACCGGCATCCTGCTCTCGTTCGCCGGTGTCGTCGCGCTCATTGAGCTGGGCGCCAAGGGCGCCGGCGGCTCTACCCTGCTCGGCAACCTCCTCGTACTGGGTGCCTCCCTCGCGGCGGCCGTCTACAACGTCGCGGCGCGGCGGCTGCTCGTGACCCGCTCGGCGCTCTTCGTAACCACCTTTCAAAACCTCTTCGGCGCTCTCTTCATGCTGCCGCTCGCGGTCGGCGAGGCCCTGTTGGTCGGCGTGCGCTCGCCGACCGCGCAGGCCGTAGGCGCCGTCGCCTATCTCGTGCTGGCGTGCTCGGTGTGCGGCTATCTGCTCCTCAACTACGGTCTGCGCTTCATCGAGGCGAGCAAGGCGAGCGTGTTCATCAACCTCACTCCCGTGGTGGCCGTCGCGGCCGCCTACGTTCTTCTGGGGGAGCGGTTCACAGCCGGCCAGCTCGTCGCTGCGGTCGTCGTCGTCGTCGGCGTGTGGCTCACGAACCGCGGCGGCCGCGTCACGTCGACGGCGGAGGCGGCCCCGCCCGGATGAGAGGCGGGTGGCGGGGCGTCGCCGCCCGGCTGGGAGGCGGCGGCCCGAGGCATCGGACCGGGCTGAGATGAGTCGACGGCCGCCCGAAACGTCGGGCCGGGCTGAGATGAGTTGGCGGCCGCCCAAGGCGTCGGACCCGGCTGACGCGATCTGCGGCCGCTGAGCCGGCGCTGTCTCGTCGGGGTACGCTCCCTGCCTCGTCTTCGTAAAGCCCTCCCCCGCTCCGCTCGATAGAGGGAGTGGGCGTCTCAAAGAGGAAGAACGCGACGATGAGGACACAGCTGAGGACGAGCGGCAGCACGACGCGACGGGCAACGCTCGTGCTGACGCTCGTCGTGACCCTGACGGCTACGTTGGCGGTGGCCGCGAGCGGGGCCGGCGCGGCATGGGCCGCGCCGGCCCCGCTCGCGGCCACCGTGATCCCGCAGCACAGCACGACCGGTCCCACGCCGCCGCCTGGAGCCGGTCGCGCGAGCGGCCGTCTTGCGGGTGGCGCGGCCGGTGAGGTCGTCATCTCGGGCGTGCCGGCCTACCTCTGGCGCGACGGCTGCGGGCCGACCGCCGTCGGCATGGTTCTCGGCTACTACGACGCTCACGGCTGGGATCCGCTGATCCCCGGAGACGCGACGACGCAGACGGCCGGCGGTCGATCAGGTCATCTCCTCGCACGGCTCCGTCTCGGCGCGCGCGGCACCACGAGGACTACGCCGAGCCACTCGACGACCCCGGCACCAACCCCTCGCCGCTGCCCGACATGAGCTCGCTCGACCCGAGCGGCGCCCACCTCAGCGACTCGGTCGCCGACTTCATGCACACCTCGTGGAGCGCCGACGACCTCTACTACGGCTGGAGCTGGTCGAACATGATCGGTCCGGCCTTCATCGAGCTACGTCGACTCCGTCGCGCCACAGTACGCGCCCTCCACGTCCGACTATGCATGGGCAGCACGCTGACGTGGACACTCGTCAAGGGCGAGATAGACGCCGGCCGTCCCCTCGTCTTCCTCGTCGACTCGGACGGCGACGGCAACACCGACCACTTCGTGACCGTGATCGGCTATCGTGAGAGCGGAGGGTATCCCGAGTACGCCTGCTGGGACACGTGGAGCACCAGCAGCGTGCGCTGGGCGACCTTCAGGGCCATGAGCTCGAGCTACACCTGGGGCGTGTGGAGCGCGACGACGTTCCACCTGGCCGCTCCTGTGACGCTGACCGCGCCCAACGGCGGCGAGGATTGGACCTCGGGCCAGGTGCACACGATCACGTGGACCCCCGGCGTCGGCGACGTGAAGCTCGAGGTGTCGCGGGAGGGCGGGCGCCTTCACGACCATCGTCGCCGACACGCCCAACGACGGCAGCTACGACTGGACGGTGACGGGGCCGGCCAGCAGCCAGGTCGTGGTGCTGCGTGTCGGCTCTCTCCTTCACCGGCAGCGACGTCTCTGACGCGCCCTTCACGGTCACCGTCCTACCCGGCGACGTGACCGCACCCACGACGACGGTCAGCGGCGTCGACACGCTCTGGCACCGCACCCCTGTCACGCTCACCTTCACGGCCGCGGACACGGAGTCCGGCGTCATGCGCACCGAGTACGCCATCGACGGCCTGCCGTCGCAGACGGGCGACCAGGCGGTTGTCTCGGGCCAAGGCGTCCACACCGTCGTCTACTACTCGGTCGACAACGCCGGCAACGTGGAGACGCCGGACCACACCTGCACCGTGAAGATCGACGCCCTGGGCCCCAAGACGACCGCCTACGCGGCCTCCGTCTCTCGCGGTCACGCCGTGACCTTGCGCTATTTCGTCGCCGACCTCACGCCGAGGGCCACGGTGACGCTGCGCATCAAGACGCTCTCCGGCGTCACGCGCAGGACGATCAGCCTCGGCGCGCACTCGACGAACCGCGCGCTCGGCTATCGCTACGTCTGCAACCTCGCGCGCGGCACCTACCGCTACTACGTCTACGCTCGCGATCAGGCCGGTAGCGCCCAGCACCGCCTGGGCTACGCGACGTTGCGCGTGCGCTAGCTACAGCTGGTGGCGCGGCGCGGGTTCCGACAGGCTTGTGCAGGCACGGGTCGCGACGCGGGGTTTCTGACACTCGGGTGTGAGATCGGACTCGAGCGGGCCGCCGAGGGGCGGGTCCTGAGAGACCTAGAAGTCCATGGGGAGGATGAGGTCTCCGTCGAGCGCCCTGACGAAGCGTTCGGCCTCTTCCTCGAAATGCAGGCGGGTGAGCTGTTCGGACTGCCGCGCAAGCGCCTCGCTGCCCTCGTAGAGCACCTTGTTGAAGCGCTCCACGCCCTCCCTGTCGAGCGCGATCGTGCGCTGCGTCTCACAGTTGGGGCAGCGCAGGCTGAGCTCCCACGTGGCGCTGCCGGTGCGCTGCCAGTCGGTGGGGTAGACGAGGGGGGAGTGGCAGACGGGACAGACGTTCACCTGGGCTCCACCTTGGACGCACGACTCTGTTTCCGTCGTCGCTACTTCGGCCTGTGCGGCTACTGCCGCAGGATGGGGCTGCGCGCCGTCATCGTCCTGATCGAAGACGATCATTTCGATGGCCATGCCGTCGGGAAAGATGAACAGTTCGACGCGGTAGTCGTCCATGTCCCTTGGCCCGTTTCCTCTGCCTCGTACAGTCGAGATGCCTGCAGTCCCTGTATCGGTCGGCTCGAGGTGGGTCTTTAGGGCTGGGGGGGAGGACGTTCGTCCAGGCGGGGAGGTGAGTGGACAGCCCGCGGAGGCCGGTGGAATACTAGCGCGACCCCTCGACGAAGCATGAGGTGACATGTCCTCCGGCCAAGACTCCCAGAAGCTCCAGTCGCTGCCCATCGGTATGTTCGACTCCGGCATCGGCGGCCTCACCGTCTTGCACCAATGCCTCGTGACCATGCCCAACGAGGACTTCGTGTACTTCGGCGACACGGCTCGGTTTCCCTACGGTGAGAAGACGCAAGGAGAGCTCCAGGAGTACGCCACACAGATCGCCGCCTTCCTCGAGCGTGTCGGTGTGAAGCTGCTCGTCGCCGCCTGCTACTCGGCCACTGCCGCCGCTCTGCCGACGCTCCAGGAGCGATTCGCAACGCCCATCCTGGGTGTCGTCATGCCGGGGGCTCGCGCCGCCGTGCAGACGTCGCGCTACCGCCGCATCGGCGTCCTTGCGACCGAAGCGACGGTGGCCAGCGGCAGTTACCCGCGCGCCATCGCCAGCCTCGACATCGGCGCCGAGGTCCATCAGCGGGCGTGTCCCGGCCTGGCCTCCTTTATCCAGGACGGTGACGTGGCGAGCCACGAGGTGATGGATGCCGTGCGCGCCTGTACGGCGCCGCTCAAAGAGCGGCGCGCCGACGTGGTCATCATGGGCTGCACCCACTACCCCCTCATCTCCTCCATGCTGCAGCGCTTCTTGGGGCCCGACGTCGCGCTGGTCGACCCCGCCGCCGAGATAGCACGCGAGGTGTCCGAGATCCTGCGGCGGCAGGGTATCGAGAGGCGCGAGGAGCGGGAGGGGGACTACTCCTTCTATTGCACCGGCGATCCCGAGTCGTTCCGCAGTGTCGGCTCGCGTTTCTTGCAGCTTCCCATCGACGAGGTGCGGCGGGTGTCGCTCGCCGACCTCGAGCGGCTGGTCGACGGGGAGATCGACGCCGCAGCGATCCCGTAGGCGCGCATGGACATGCGCTTCATCGCACGGAGCGGCCTGCTGGCCGCACTCTACGCTGCGTTGACCCTCGCCCCGGGGCTCAACTCGATCGCCTACGGCCAGGTGCAGTTCCGCGTCTCGGAGGGGCTTCTGCCGCTGGCTACGGTCGATCCGGCCGCCGTGGTCGGTTTGACGCTGGGCACGGCGATCGCCAACACCGCCAGCCCCATGGGACTGACCGACGTGGTCTTCGGGTCGCTCCTCACGCTCGTCTCCACGCTGCTCATGTACCGGCTCGGCCCGCGGCTGCTGGCCCTGGCCGTGCCGGTCGTGGTCAACGGTCTCGGCGTGCCCGTCGAGCTCGCCCTGATTCTGCAGCTTCCCTACTGGTACAGTGTGCTGGCGGTCACGGCCGGCGAGGCCGCCGTCATGTTGACTCTTGGTATCATCGTCCTGAAGGTCGTCCGCAGCGGCGTGCTCTGGCCCTGGGGGCGAGCCCACCCGCGCGGATGACCGCGCCATCCGATCCGACACGAAGGAGGTCCGTCGCTTGAGGACCGGACGCAAGGCCGACGAGCTACGTACCGTTAGGATCACTCCCAACGTCGTCAAGCACGCCGACGGCTCCGTGCTCATGCAGATCGGCGACACGCACGTGATCTGCACGGCCGTCGTCGTCGACGGCGTCCCACAGTGGCTGCGCAAATCGCAGCGAGGCTGGCTGACGGCCGAGTACAGCATGCTGCCGGCGGCCACCTCTGAGCGCAGCATGCGCGAGGCCGTGCGCGGCAAGCAGAGCGGGCGCACGCACGAGATCCAGAGGCTCATCGGACGCAGCCTGCGGGCGGTGACCGACATGGGCGTGATCGGCGAGCGCACCATCTACATCGACTGCGACGTCGTGCAGGCCGACGGCGGCACGCGTACGGCGAGCATCTCGGGAGGGTACGCCGCCCTCCACCTTGCCATGGCCAAGCTGCGCGAGCGCGAGCGCCTGACGGAGCTGCCCCTGTTCGACTCGGTGGCCGCGGTGTCGGTGGGTGTCGTCGACGGCGAGACGTTGCTCGACCTCGACTACGAAGAGGACGCCGCGGCGGCCGTAGACATGAACGTCGTCACGACGGGGACGGGCAAGCTCATCGAGGTGCAGGCGACGGCCGAGGGCGAGCCGTTCGCGCGCGCCACGCTCGACGACCTTCTGCGAGCTGGCCGCGAAGGGCGTCGAGCAGATCACGCGCGCGCAGACCGCCCTCGTCATGAGCGAGTGAACCTGGGCGAACGACGTGGGGGAGTGGACCACGTGCGCGTGACCGAGTGACCCGGAGCGGGCCGTTGCGTTTCATGCTGGCCACCGCCAACCGTCACAAGCGGCGCGAGTTCGCCTTGATCCTCGCGCCGCACGAGGTGCTGCCCATGCCTCGTGACGTCGTCCTGCCCCCCGAGGGCACGGAGTCCTTCGCGGCCAACGCGCGGGCCAAGGCGCGGGCCTTGCGTGAGGCGGCGCAGAAGCACACGCGCGGGACGCCCTCCGACGACCAGTCCGCCGCGGATCGCGAGACCGCGCCCGACTTCTTCATCGCCGACGACTCGGGGCTCGAGGTCGAGGCGCTCGGCTGGGGGCCCGGCGTGATCTCCTCGCGCTACTCGGGGCGCGAGGGCGACGACCGCGCCAACATCGACAAGTTGCTCGTCGCCCTCGCGCCCGCCCTCGAGGAGACGGCGCGCCGGGCCCGCTTCGTGTGTGAGCTGGCTTGCCAGGCCGCGGACGGCGAAGAGACAGTCGTGCGCGGGGAGTGGTGGGGACACATCGCGCGCTCCCCGCGAGGAGACGGCGGCTTCGGCTACGACCCGGTCTTCGTGCCCGACGGCTCCGACCTCACGGTGGCGCAGTTGCCCGACGAGGCCAAGAACCGCGCGAGCCACCGCGCGCGCGCAGCGCGCGCCCTGCTCGCGCGCTTGCAGGCGGAGGGCGTGCTGTGAGCGCCGAGCATCTCCCTCTCGAAGAGGCCAACAGGATCAAGGCGCGCGCCGCCTACATCTCCATCATCTCGAACTCCCTGCTGATCGCCTTCAAGCTCACGGTGGGGCTCATCTCGGGCTCGGTCGGCATCATCTCGGAGGCGCTGCACTCCGGTAGCGACCTCATCGCGGCCATCATCGCCTTCTTCTCCGTGCGCCAGGCGGCCAAGCCGGCCGACCTCACGCACAGGTACGGCCACGAGAAGGTCGAGAACGTCTCGGGAGTCGTCGAGGGGGCGCTCATCTTCGGCGCCGCCATCATCATCATCTACGAGGCGGTGCAGAAGCTCATCAACGGCCTGCACATCGACCACCTGTGGCTGGCCATCGGGGTCATGCTCCTGTCGGCCGCGGTCAACATCGGCGTGTCCCGCTACCTCTATCCCATCGCTCGGCGCACGGAGAGCGCCGCGCTCGAGGCCGACGCTGCCCACCTCCTGACCGACGTCTACACCTCGCTCGGCGTCGCGGGGGGCCTGGCTCTGGTGAAGCTCACCGGCAAGACCTTCTTCGACCCCGTGCTGGCCATGGTCGTCGCCGTCATCATCATCCGTACGTCGATCGGGCTCATGAGCCACTCGACTCGGGTGCTGCTCGACGAGGCGCTGCCCGACGATGAGCTCGCCGTGATCCGCGACACGGTCGCGGAACATCGCGGCGAGCTCATCGTCGGCTACCACAAGCTACGCGCCCGCCGCGCGGGCAGCAAGCGCCACATCGACCTCCACATCACGGTCGAAGACGACATGGGCATCGTCGACGCGCACGACGCCGCCATGCACATCAGCGCCGACATCCGCCGCCGCATCCCGAACTCCGAGGTGCTGGTGCACATCGAGCCGCGCTCGCACGACCGCCAGGACGACTCCTAGCCCTCTTGCCCGACCGGATCACGGTCGCGCACACGCTGGGACGTGGGATGTGCAGCCACTACGCGAATGGCAGGCGCAGCGTCGAGGCGACCAGGACCACCGTGAGGGCGATCAGCACGACCGAGAAGCCCCACGCCACGGCATTGTAGACGGGTCCGTTGACGTGCTCGCCCATGATGGAGCGGTCGTTGATGATGGTGAGCACGTAGATGAGGACGATGGGCAGCAGGATGCCGTTCAGGTCCTGGCTCAATAGCATCACCTTCACCAGAGGCAGGCCGGGGATGACGGCCACCGCGGCGGGCACGAAGATGAAGAACGTCAGCAGGCCGTTGAAGATCGGCGCCTCCGAGAACGAGCGGTCGAGCCCCGATTCGAAGCCGAAGGCCTCCGAGATCGCGTAGGCGGTAGCCAGCGGCAGTATGGCCGCGGCGAGGATCGACACGTTCAGAAGGCCGAAGCCGAACAGCAGCGCGGCGAGCTCGCCCGCCAGCGGCTCGAGAGCGCGGGCGGCGTCCTGGGCCGTGCCGACGACGATGCCGTCCCGGTAGAGCGTCGCCGCGCAGGCGACGACGATGAAGAAGTCGATGCCGTTGGTGAACACGGCCCCCAGGTAGACCTCGGTCTTGGTGTACGCGTAGTCGCGGATCGAGATCTTCTTGTCGGCGACGGAGGCTTGGATGAAGAACTGTCCCCAGGGCGTGATGGTCGTCCCGATGGCGGCGATGACCGTCAGGAGCCAGATGGTGGTGGGGGTGACGTGTGGCGTCACGGCGCTGTGGGCCGCTTCTCCCCACTGGGGGTGGGCGAGGATGCCGGCGACGACGTAGGCGGCGTAGACGGCGGTGAGGGCGAGGAACACGCGCTCGACGCGGCGGTAGGAGCCGCGGGTGACCAGAAGCCAGACGCCGACGGCGACCGGTGGCACGCAGAGCCAGGCCGGGACGTGCGCCAGGCTGAAGGCAGCGGCGACGCCCGAGAACTCGGCCACCGTGGTGCCGAAGTTGGCCACCAGCATGACGAGCATGGCGAAGGCCGTCATGCGCAGGCTGAAGCGCTCGCGGATGAGGGCCGCCAGCCCCTTGCCGGTCACCACGCCCATGCGCGCGCCCATCTCCTGCGTCACGGCGAGGATGGGCGTGATCAGCAGCAGCACCCAGAGAAGCTGGTAGCCGAAGCGAGCGCCGACGACCGACCAGGTCGTGATGCCGCCGGCGTCGTTGTCGGACGCGGCCGTGATGAGCCCGGGCCCCATGATCGCCAAGAAGACGAGGAGGCGCGAGCGGCCGATGTGGTCGAGCCGGCCGCCTCCGATCCATCTCCTGACGCGTCGCCACGCGTGCCGGGTTGGGCCTGCCATGAGGCTACGAGAAGAGCGGCGAGGTGACGAGGATGGCGCTCATGCCGATCAGAACGACGGAGAACGTCCAGGCGATCGCGTTGCGCACCGGGCCGTTGACGTGCTCGCCCATGACGCGGGGATTGTTCACGATACGGAGCGTGAAGAGGAGGATCACCGGCAGGAGCACGCCGTTCAGCATCTGGGCGACCAGGATGACGCTGACGAGCGGCAGTCCCGGGATGATGGCGATCGCCGCCGGGACGAACATTAGGAACGTGATGATGCCGTTGAAGACGGGCGCCTCGCGGAACGAGCTGTCGAGGCCGCTCTCGAAGCCGAACGCCTCGCAGACGACGTAGGCGGTCGCCAGCGGCAGCACGCTGGCGGCGAGGACGGAGACGCTCAGCAGGCCGAGGCCGAACAGGTACGTGGCGGCAGCGCCGAGGAACGGCTGCAGCGCCAGCGCCGCGTCCTGAGCCGACGTGACGACGATGCCCTCGGGGTAGAGCGTGGCGGCGCAGGCGACGACGATGAAAAAATCGATGGTCGTCATGAACACCGAACCGACGTAGATCTCGCGCCTCGTGTAGACGTACTGCCTCAGCGACACCTTCTTGTCCACGACGGCCGCCTGGATGAAGAACTGCCCCCAAGGCGTGAGCGTCGTGCCCACCGCGGCGATGGCCGTAAATAGCCACAGCGTGTTGAGCTGGACGCTGGGGACGAGGGCGCCGTGCGCCGCAGCCGACCAGTCCGGCTTGGCCATGATGCCCGCGACCACGTAGGTCACGAGGACGAAGCCCAGGGCCAGCAGGATGCGCTCCACCTTGCGATAGGAGCCGCGCGTCACGAGCAGCCAGATGGCGGCGGCGAGCAGGGGTACGGCGAGGTAGGAAGGCACGCCGAGGAGGTCGCTCGCGGCCGCGATGCCCGAGAACTCGGCCACCGTGGTGCCGAAGTTGGCGACCACAGTGACCAGGATGGCGAGGGCGGTCACCTGGAGGCTGAAATTCTCGCGTATGAGGCCGGCCAGCCCGCGTCCGGTGACCACGCCGACGCGGGCGTTCATCTCCTGGACGACGGCGAGCACCGGCGTGATCAGCACGAGGATCCAGATCATGCTGTAGCCGTAGCGCGAGCCGATCACCGACCAGGTCGTGATGCCGCCGGCGTCGTTGCCGGCGTTGGCGGCGATCAATCCAGGCCCGACCATGCTCAGGATGACGAGCAGGCGGGTGCGGCCGATACGGCCGGCGAGGCGACGGCCTACAGTGCGCGGAGCCAGCACCATCGAGGCCTCCTCAAGGGAAGATCCTCGGCAGGCGCTTCTTCCAGGCCAGCGGCAGCACGAGGTCGATGGCATCGTCGACCGTGATGATGCCGTGCAGCACACCGTCGTCGTCGACGACCGGCAGGGCCAGGAGGTTGTACTTGGCGATGGCCCCCGTGACTTCTTCTTCGCTCGCCGTCGGGGGCACCGACACAGGGTTCGCTTTCATGAACTCGCGTACCTTGCGCTCCGGGGGCACCGTGATCAGGTCACGCAGGGAGAAGACGCCCAGGAGGCGCTCCGCCTTGTCGACCACGTAGACGTAGTAGACGGTCTCGACCTCGGGCTCCTGCTCGCGCAGGCGCTCGATCGCCTCGCCCGCGGTGAGCTCCGGACCCACGAAGGCGAACTCCGTGGTCATGATGCCGCCGGCCGAGTGCTCCGGGTAGGCGAGGAGCTCGCGGACGTCCTCGGCCTCGTCGGCGGCCATCATGGCTATCAGGCGCTCGGCGCGTTCCGGCGGCAGGTCGGCGAGCAGGTCTGCGGCGTCGTCGGGGTCCATGTTCGAGAGCAGGTCGCGCGCCTTCTCGTCGGGCAGCTCCTGGATCAGCGACGCCTGGAAGGAGGGGTGCATCTCCTCGACGGCGTCGGCGGCGACCTCGTCTTCGAGGGCGTCGAACACGGCGGCGCGCTCCTCGGGAGAGAGCTCGTGGGCGATGTCGGCGATGTCGGCGGGGTGCAGCAGCGAGAGGTCGGTGCGCGGCACCGTGAGCTTCACCGACTCCGCGTCGCTCAGCCGCGCGTCGACGTTGCGCCAGTCGATGAGCGTCGGCTTGCTGGGTTTCGTTCGCCGGCTCGTCACCTTGGCGAGGCCGATGCGGCGCAGGATGGCGCCACTCGAGACGTCGACGGCCACCACGCGCAGCTCGCGACCGACGCGGGTGAGCTGGATGTCATTGACGCGGATGATCTTGTGCCCCTCGGTGTCGACGATCTGCTTGTCGAGCACCTGTCCGCTGAGCAGGATCTCGCCGGCCTCGAGGGGCCGGTCTTCGAGCTCGCGGGCCGGCACACGCAGCAGGGTGCCGGACTCCTCGAAGCTGCTCACGGCCGACCAGGGGACGACGAGCTGACGGCGTCCCCGCTTGAGGACGAGGGCGCTGATCACGGGGTAGGGAGTGCGGACGGCGGCGACCAGGTCCTGCAGGCGCCCAGCGCTGCGGCCGGAGGCGTCGCGCACTGTCTGTCCGGTGAGCTTACTGAAGAAGAACATCGTCCACCCCCTTTCCGCGTCGTTCCTTCTCGGCGCTCAAGGCCACAACGAAACGAGCCTCCCCGTGCAGGGAGGCTCAAGCTTCCGGCCTACAGCGGCCGCGCGGATGGGCGAATCCTCACTCGTCCGAAAAGCTTTGGCACAGCACAGCGTTGAGGGCTAGCCTCAGCCGTTTCGGGTAAGACCTTGGACCGGTAATACCTGTTCTACCCGTTGGCGTCTCTGGACGTTTCCGGGCAACGGCCTCTATCTGTGCTGGAGCCTCACCTAACGAGGAATCTCTTTGGTAACGCTCCCGAAACGTACGCCCCCGTCGCGGGTGGTGTCAAGGCGAGGGCGGGCCGGCGCCGGCGGGCGGAGGCACTGCGTAGGCGGCGTTTTCGGGCGACCGCGGCGGGGCGCCGGCAGCGAGGCTGCCAAAGGGGCCCCACCGCGGTCGCCGTCGCTGCTGTATACTATCCGCCGGTCCGGCCCGCCCTCGCCGCCGGACAGCGGCCCCGCCGCCAACCGTCGACCGGGAGCAGAGAGCCGGGCATGATCATCACCGTCACGCCCAACGCGGCAATCGACAAGACGCTCACCGTCCCCAACTTCCACACCGGCTTCCGCCATCGCGCAAGCCAGAGTCTCACGTTACCGGGCGGCAAGGGCGTGAACATCGCCCGCGCGCTCAAGACCCTTGAGCAGCCGGTCATCGCCACTGGGCTCGTGGGCGGACGCACGGGGCAGCAGATCGTCGAAGGGCTGACGCGCGAGGGCATCCTCAACGACTTCGTGCGCATCCAGGGGGAGTCACGCACCTCGACCGCGGTCATCGACCCGACCAACATGAGCCAGACCGAGATCAACGAGTACGGCCCGGTGGTGACCGAGCAGGAGCGTCAGGCCTTTCTCGAGAAGGTCGACTACCTAGCGAAGGGGGCGCACTACGTCATCATCGCCGGCTCCCTGCCGCGCCGCCTGCCGGACGACTTCTACCAGCAAGTCCTGCAGACGGTGAAACGCCATCGCTGCCTCTCCGTGCTTGACAGCTCCGCCCAGCCCCTGCGGCTGGGAGTGCGCGGGCGCCCAGACTTCGTGTCGCCCAACGTGCGCGAGGCCGAGGACCTCGTGGGCCACGAGTTCCACGACGAGCAGGACGTGATCGACGCCACCGGTATCATCCGGGAGATGGGTGCTCAGAACGTCATCATCACCATGCCCGACGGCTGTTTCGCGCGCGTCAAGCACGGCCGCCGCATCAGGGTCTTCCACGCCTCCATTCCCTTGATAGAGACGGTCGTGAGCACGGTCGGCTCCGGCGACGCCTTTCTCGCCGGCTTCATCGCCAGCCGCTTCCAGCGCACGGAAGTGCCCGACTGCCTGCGTTTCGGTCTCGCCTGCGGCGCCGCGAACACCCTGCGCTACGGAGCGGGCGTGTTCGACCCCAACGAGGTGGAGCGCCTCTACAAGACGACCGAGGTGACCGAGGTCCACGCGGCCGCGCGCGACTGATCGCCGGCCCGGCGGCGCGGTCCGCCGCCCCCGTGATCGACGCGCGGACACCGACTGGTCGTCGCCGCGTCGCCACCAGCTTCCGCAGCTCCCCAACGTCACTTCTGCACGGCGGCGAAACGTAGACGGACTGAGGAACCGCCTCGTAGGGCAGACAGACCTGAATGAGACGCACGCTCCCCATTCTCGCCGTGGCCCTGGCCGCGGTCGCGGTGGCCGCAGTCGCATACGCTTCGCTGCGGTCGCCCAGCACGACACACCCGCAGGCGGCCGCGACGCGGTCGACGGCCGCCTCTCCCACCGCTGCGGCTGCGTCCGGCATGCCGCACCTCGCGCACGTGTTCGTCATCGTGATGGAGAACAAGTCCGCGAGTGAGATCGCCGGCAACTCATCGGCGCCCTTCATCAACGGGCTAATCGGGCGCTACGCCTATGCCGCCGACTACTCCGCCCTCACGCACCCCAGCCTGCCCAACTACATCGCTCTCACCAGCGGCTCGTTCCAGGGCATCACCGACGACCGCAACCCGCCCGGCGCCGGCTACGCGGTCGACGCGGTCAACCTCGCCGACCGCATCGACGGCGCCGGCCTCACGTGGATGGCCTACGCCGAGAGCCTGCCGAGCGCCGGCTACGCCGACAACGCCGGTCAGTTCGCCACCAGGCACGAGCCGTTCCTCTACTACACGGACATCCTGGGGAACGACAGCCGCCGCATCTCCCACATCGTGCCCTTCACCCAGATGGCGACCGACTTGCGCTCCGCGGCCACGACGCCGAGCTTCGCGTTCATCACTCCCAACGCGTGCAACGACATGCACGACTGCCCCGTGTCGGTCGGTGACGAGTGGCTCTCGAAAACGGTGGCGGTGATCCTGAGCAGCAAGGCCTTCACGAGCTCTCCTTCCCTGCTCGTGGTCACCTGGGACGAGGGCAGCGACTCCGACAACCACGTCGTTACGGTCCTCGCCGGCAACAGCGTCAAGCAGGGCTTCCGTTCGAGCCAGGCCTACGACCATTACTCGCTCCTGCACACGATCGAGGCGAGGCTCGGTCTGCAGCCCATGACGGCCAGCGACGGCAGCGCCGCCGTGATGAGCGAGTTCTTCCGGCGGTAGAGCGAGCTCGCGCAGCACTTCTGCCCGTCGTCCCCGTCTGAATCGGCAGTCGCATTGGGGCACCCAAGCGAAGGGCGAACCGGGGGCGGGAGACGGAGCGGATCCCGGCGTCGCGCTAAGGCGAGCGTTGGGCGCCGCCTTCTGTCGCAGACTCGCGTTGACGCTCCCTTGCGGGCGGTGCTAGCATCCGGCCCAAGTTGCGTGCGAGCAACCGCCACATCCGTTCCCACAGAGAGCGACCTCAGAGGCTCCGGCCCCCGTGTGCCGGGCCTTTTGTTTACCACCAGCCCAGGGCGTAGGAGGCAGTGATGGAGGTAGAGATCGGCCGCGGCAAGAAGGGCCGCCGGGCCTACGGCTTCGACGACATCGCGATCGTGCCCAGCAGGCGCACGCGCGACCCCGAAGACGTCGACATCACGTGGAAGCTTGGGCCGTACACCTGCGAGCTTCCGTTGCTGGCCTCGGCCATGGACGGCGTCGTCGACCCTGAGATGGCTGTGCGCATTGGCCGGCTCGGCGGGCTCGCGGTGCTTAACCTCGAAGGCGTGCAGACGCGTTACGAGAACGCCGCCGAGCAGCTCGACCGCATCGCCGCGCTGCCCAAGGAGTCGGCGACGCGCACGATGCAGGAGATCTACCAGGAGCCGATCAAGGAAGAGCTTGTCGCGCGGCGCATCAAGGAGATCAAGGACGGCGGCGTCATTGCCGCTGCGTCACTCACGCCGCAGCGCGTGCGCCAGTATCACCAGGTCGCCCTCGACGCCGGCCTCGACGTCCTCGTCATCCAGGGCACAGTCATCTCGGCCGAGCACGTCTCCAGCAGGGTCGAGCCGCTCAACCTCAAGGAGTTCATCGGCCAGATCCCGGTGCCGGTCATCGTCGGCGGCGTGGCGTCGTACTCCACGGCCCTGCACCTCATGCGGACCGGCGCCGTGGGCGTGCTCGTCGGCGTCGGCCCCGGCCACGCCTGCACCACGCGCGGCGTGCTCGGCATCGGCGTGCCGCAGGCGACGGCGATCGCCGACGCCTCCGCCGCGCGCATCCAGCACCTGCTCGAGACCGGTACCTACTGCAACGTCATCGCCGACGGCGGCATGCGCACCGGCGGCGACATCGCCAAGGCCATCGCCCTGGGCGCCGACGCCGTCATGATCGGCTCGCCGCTGGCCGCGGCCTCCGAGGCGCCGGGCCGCGGCTACCACTGGGGCATGGCGACCTTCCATCCCGAGCTGCCGCGCGGCACGCGCGTCAAGGCCGGCGCAAAGGGCAGCATAGAGGAGATCCTGCTGGGCCCGGCGCACGAGAACGACGGCACCCTCAACCTGTTCGGTGCCCTGCGCACGTCGATGGCGACCTGCGGCTACGACACCATCCAGAACTTCCAGAAGGCCGAGGTCATGGTCGCGCCGGCGCTCATGACGGAGGGCAAGAAGCTGCAGAAGGAGCAGGACGTCGGCATGGGCTGAAGGCCCCGTCGCCGAGGAGGAGAAGAGCACCGGTGGGTGACGTGAAAGCCCCCGAGCACGCGGCGCGCGCGACCGCGCCCCACATCGACGAAGTCACGAGCGGCTTCGACACCGTCCTGGTCCTCGACTTCGGCGCCCAGTACGGACAGCTCATCGCCCGCCGCGCGCGCGAGTGCCACGTCTACTCGCAACTCATCCCGTTCGACACGCCGCTCGACGAGATCCGCGACCGGCGGCCCAAGGGTCTTGTCCTCTCCGGCGGTCCGATGAGCGTCTACGTCGACGATGCGCCGCACCCTGACCCGGCGCTCTTCGACCTCGGCATCCCCGTCCTGGGTATCTGCTACGGCGCCCAGCTCATGGCCCTCGAGCTCGGCGGCACAGTGACGCGCACGGGCACGAGCGAGTTCGGCAAGACGCGGCTGCAGATCGAAGCCAACGGCACCCTCCTCGACGGGCTGGCGGCCGAGGAGCAGTGCTGGATGAGCCACCGCGACTGCATCACCGCCGAGCCGGCCGGTTTCACGCGCCTGGCGACGAGCGACGGGGCGCCCGTTGCGGCCATGGAACACTCCGGGCGCGGCATGTACGCGGTGCAGTTCCACCCCGAGGTGGTGCACACGCCGCGGGGCATGGAGGTGCTCAAGAACTTCCTCTACGAGGCCTGCGGCTGCACGCCGACGTGGACGCCGGCGTCGATCATCGAGGAGCAGGTGCAGCGCATCCGCGAGCAGGTCGGGCCGACCGACAAGGCTGTGCTGGGTCTGTCGGGCGGCGTCGACTCATCGGTGGCCGCCGTGCTCGTGCATAAGGCCATTGGAGACAGGCTCACCTGCGTCTTCATCGACCAGGGGATGATGCGCTGGAACGAGGCCGAGCACGTGGTCGAGATGTTCAGCAAGCACCTCAAGATCCCGCTCATCGCCGTCGACGCCAGGCGGCGCTTCCTCGACAAGCTCGTCGGCGTCACGGATCCCGAGCGCAAGCGCAAGATCATCGGCGAGGAGTTCATCCGCTGCTTCGAGGAGGAGGCCTCGAAGCTCACCGACGCGCGCTTCCTCGTGCAGGGCACCCTCTACTCCGACGTCATCGAGAGCGGCACGCGGCAAGCGGCCAAGATCAAGAGCCACCACAACGTCGGCGGCCTGCCGGAGAAGATGGGCTTCGAGCTCGTCGAGCCGCTGCGCCTGCTCTTCAAGGACGAGGTGCGCGCCGTGGGCGAGGAGCTCGGCTTGCCCGAGCGCATCGTGTGGCGGCAACCGTTCCCCGGGCCCGGCCTCGGGATCCGCATCATCGGCGAGATCACCGCCGAACGGGTAGACATCCTGCAACGCGCCGACGCCATACTGCAGGACGAGATCAAGAAGGCTGGCCTCTACCGCGAGCTCTGGCAGTGCTTCGCCATCCTGCCCGTCATCCGCAGCGTCGGCGTGCAGGGGGACGAGCGCACCTACGCCTACCCGATCGCCATCCGCGCCGTGAAGAGCGACGACGCCATGACGGCCGACTGGGCGCGGCTGCCCTACGAGCTGCTCGAGCGGGTCTCGAACCGCATCATCAACGAGGTCCCCGAGGTCAACCGCGTCGTCTACGACGTCTCGAGCAAGCCGCCGAGCACGATCGAGTGGGAGTAGGGCCGCGCGTCGGCCGTCAGCGGCCGGCGGAGTCGCGGCGGTAGGCCGGGCTCCGAGGGTGTCAGCGCACGGTCACCGTGATGCGCGGGCTCCAGCCGCTGAGGTGCTTGGAATCGGCCCGCATGAGCATCTTGAGGTGGTAGGTCTCCCTCACCGGCGTCCCGAAGCGACGGGTCGAGAAGGTGGTGCCGTTCACGAGGGTGACGTAGCCGCCCTGAGAGATGCGGTGCCATGGCCCCCGCTTGTGATTGCCGGCGCGGTCGGTCCAGACCTCGACGACCCCGCGTGGCTTGGCCGGCGAGACCGATCCCGACACCCCGTAGACCTTACCCAGAGAGAGCTTGATGCTCGTGCTCGATACGCTCACCTTGTGGCGCACCCCTACGCGAACCTCCTGGCCGGTCGCCGCCGCCGCCCCGGCGAAGAGGAAGCGTAGGCGGTAGGTGGTGCTCGTGACGGGAGAGTCGCTGTAGCTCAGCGTGCTCGCCCCCGGGCTCCCGTACGCGACGGTCTGCCAGGCGGTCGCGCCGGCGGGTCGTGCCTGGATGAGCAGTACGCCGGGGGCCAGGATGCTGGTGCTGCCGCTCAGAGAGACCCTGGCGCCCGTCGTCACGATGGCCTTGAAGGTCGTGCCCGTGGCCGCTGGCTTGGCGGTAAGCGACAGGGTGAACGATCGCCCGGCACTGAGGCTGCGCTCGACCCGGCCGCCGACGGTGGTGGCGTAGCAGACGCCACCACCGGCCGCGAGTGCGGTCACGTTGGACTTGCCGCCGCCGCTCTGCGTCGCCCAGGCGGTGCCGTCGGTGGCAATGCCCGCGAGCCACCCGTTGCCGCCGCCGGCCACGAGCCTGTCGGGGGCCGCGCGCTCGACGAGCGCCAGCGAGCTCATGCTGCCTCCGGCCGGTAGAGGAGGGTCAGGCAGGGCCGTCGCCGCCCCTGTTCCTTGCTTCGAGAAGACCTGATCCGCGGAGCAGTAGTAGACGATTCCCGCCGCCGACGCGGCTGGGAGGGCGACATCGACCAGGTTGCGGGTCGTCGCGGAGTCACGTGTCGCCCATGAGCCGGTCTGGTTCACCAAGAGGACACCCTGCGCTCCGACGGCCGCCGCGACGTCGCCGTCGGCCGATACGGCGACTGCGTTCAGGTCGGCTGTGGTCGGCGAGCTCTCGTGCTCCCAGGTGGCGCCGCCGTCGACCGTCTTGAGGAGGACCCCACCCGTGCCGACCGCGTAGCCCACGGTGCCGCTCATCGCCACGTCACGAAGGCCGCCGGTCACGTCATCGGGCCGCGTCGCCGCGGTCCACGCGAACGTGTCGCGGTCGTCGGGCGCCCATACGAGGATGGTCCCTGCAGGGCCCACGGCGACGCCGTGATCGGCGTCGGTGAACGCGACCCCGCTCAGGGTCGCGGAGGTGAGCCGGCCGGCGGAGATGTTGGTCCATGTCGCGCCGCCGTCGCCGCTGACGGCGACGGCAGCGCCTGCGCCGGCCACGACCAGTCCCGTGTCGCCGAACGTGCCGACGGCGTCGAGGCTCGTAGCTGCCTTCAACGGGTCCGGGAGGATCGACCAGCCGGGAAGTGCCGCAGCGACACCGGGCGCCAGGAGAAAGGCGAGCAACGTCAGCGCGACGGCAAGCGCGAGTGTCGGGCCGCGGCTCATGGAGGCGGCGGTGTCCAGGCGGGCGCCGGCGGGGGCGGTGTGTAGGCCGGAGCCGGCGGCGTGCGCGTCGGCGCCGCCGCGTGCGACGCGGCCTTGGCGGCCAGGGCGGCCTGTATTCGCGCCAGCAGCTTGCGCGCGCCGGGGTAATGCCCGTCTTGGGCCAGGACGCGCTTCACCGACGTCCGCGCGCTCTGCCAGTGTCTGGCGTCCGCCTGAGCGAGCGCTCGCGCGTAGACCGGCTTGAGCTGAACGCGCAGCACGGCCCGCCGGTGCAGCTTCTTCGCTCCGGGGAACCGCGGACTGACGGCGAGCAGGCGCTCAATGCGCTGGGCGGCGAGCTTCCAGTGACCCTGGCTGAAGGAGGCGCGCGCCTGCGCGAAGAGCAGTCCGGCCTGCTGCTTGGCCTTGATCAGCCGGAGGTCCTGGTCCGCGCTGGCCTTGGCGTTGAGGGCGGTCGCCTGGTCGGCGGTCTCCTGCGTCTGCTGGACCATCGACGCGGCCCGGCTCGAGAGCTCACGGGCCTCCTTGGAGAGCGAGGTGGAGTCGGCGTAGGGCAGAATGGCGAGGATCTTGGCGTCCGCCAGCTTGCGGGCGGCCTCGTCGTAGCGGCCAGCAGCCAGGGCCTGCTTGCCGGCCCCGTAGTTCGAGGCCGCCGAGACCACCGACCTGGCCGCGAAGGCCGCGGCCACAACGGCAACAACCACCACGATCAGGGTGACGAGGACGCCAGGCCGCGGCAGCCGCTTGTGCTGCCACGGGCTGTCTTCCCAGTCGTCGTCGGACGAGCGGTCCGCATCCGTCTTGAGCGTCAGGTGCCAGCGCTGGCGAAGCGGCGCCGCGAGCCGGTCGTCGACGCGATAGCGTGCATCGATGAGGCGATCTCTGAGATGGTCGTACCCCATGCTCCTATGAAAGCCCCTGGCCGAGCCTGCGTCAATGCCGTTGGGAGGGCGCGGCCGCGCCGTGGCGGCGCGAGGTCGAGAAGCAAGCACGAGCAAGGGAGGCAAAAGGGGAGTGAGAACTGCGGTCCGCCCGCCGGAGCGGCGGATCGACGTGGCGGGCGGTCAGGGCGACCGCCCTTCTGGCCGTCGTGCGACTAGCTGGCGGCGAGGCGCGGTTCTTCGTCCCTGACGGGCTGCGGCTCGGGAGCCATGACCACCAGGGTGGCGGCCGTGCCGCACTCACGGCAACGCACGACCATCGGCGCCAAGGCGAGGAACTCCTCGGAGAAGTAGGTCTCGCAATGGTCACAGTAGAACTCGGCTATCTCGTCTCACCCCCTTCTCGCTTCTCGACGTCGCCGAGGACGCGGCGGCCGTAGTTGTAGGCCGAGAGTGTGAGCGTCACGGCCGGGTTACCCAGGTAGGAGATCTCGGCCGTGCCCACCTTCAGGAAGCGTCGCCTGGGCTGGCCACGCAGCACCTTCGGGGGGCGGTCGAGTGACACGACGCGTTCCTGGCCGCGGCGTTCGTCGCCGAGCCAGAAGAAGAGGCGGCTGGGGCGTAGGTCGACGCCGAAGAGGGAGCCGGCCTGAATGCTGAGCTGGCGCTCCCTGCCCTGTTCGACCAGGGCCGACTTGGTCGTCTCAACCCGTGGCATCGGGGATCCTCTGCCGCTCCATCGAGTCGATGTATACCACAATCAGCACCACGTCCGCGAGGAACGCGACCAGCCCGAGCGCCGCGACCTGCACGGCGAGCAGCGGCAGGAGGCTTGCCAGGGGCGATGCCCCGACTGTGGTCGCGGCGACGATGAGCGCGGAAGCAAGGATCGAGACCAGGATCACGGCGACCGAGAGGAGCCAGTTGGCCTCGACGGTCTGCCAGGAGCGGCGCACGGCGGCGACGAAGCCCAGGCCGCTCACGACGATGGCGTAGTCCGCGTAGAGGAGGAGAAGGAGCGCCACGAGAGCGACGAGCTGGACCAGCAGGATGGTCGCCTGCTGCTGCACTCCGGGCGCGAGGTGCCGCAGCGTTGCCGACGCCGCGGCGCTCGCCAGCCAGTCGATGACGGCCACGACCAAGACCAGGTCGGTGAGGCTGCGGAACTGGGCTCCGTCGGCCGGTGCGAGATGGAGACGGCCCACGAGCGAGCGGATGTAGCCGGCGCGGAAGAACGCGGTGAGGGCCACGGCGGCGAAGACGACGGCCGCGGCCGCGAGGAGCCTCATGGGAGCGCCGCCGCCTCCGAGGGCGCCGAGGAGCGAGGGATTGCTGTCGAGGAGCGCGGCGGCGCTCCGGCCTGTGATGAGCCACGATGCCAGGAGCGGCGCCACGAAGTCCAAGAGCTGTAGGGCGATGGCGAAGAGAACGAGGTGGAGCTTGGCGCGCAGCAGCATGATGACCCGCCGCGGCAGGGTCGCGCCGTTCATCTCCATGGGGGCGGAGTATACACTAGCCGCGATGATGGCCCCCCGCTTGCGCAGCACCCTCCTTTCCCGTGCGCCTACGGCGATCGTGCTCGCCCTCGCGGCGCTGGTCTTGGCGGGCTGGGGGCTTGCGCCGCCGGCGGCGGCGCAAGCCCCCAGCCCGCCGCGCGTCGCCGCGAGGGCGGCCGTCGTCATCGACCAGAGCACGGGGCACGTGCTCTACGCCCTGCGCCCCGACAGACGCCTGCCGATGGCCTCCACGACCAAGATCATGACGGGCATCCTCGTGGTCGAGCACGCCAACGATTACCGTGCCGTGGTCCGTGCCCCCGCCAATGTGACCGAGCCCGGCGAGGACTCGATCTGGCTCCAGCCGGGCGAGCGTCTCACTGTCGACCAGCTCATGAAGGCGCTGCTCATCAAGAGCGCCAACGACGCCGCGCTCACCCTCGGCGACTACGTCGCCGGCAACGAGCCGGCTTTTGTGGCGATGATGAACGAGAAGGCCGCCGTGCTGGGCCTCACGAACACTCACTACCGCAATCCTCACGGCCTCGACCAGCCGGGCCACTACACGAGCGCGCTCGACCTCGCGCGGCTCGCGCGCTACGCGATGCGCGAGCCGCGCTTCCGCGGCTACGTGCGCATCTACAGGGCCACCATCCCCTGGCGCAAGCATCCCTGGCCGCGGCTGCTCATCTCGCACAACCAGCTCCTGCACGACTACGCCTGGGTCGACGGCGTGAAGACGGGGATGACCGACGACGCCGGGTACTGCATCGCCGCTTCCGGCCGCTACGGAGGGCGGCGCTTCATCGTCACCCTGCTCCACGAGCCGACGCCCAAGCGGCGCGTGAGGGACGCGGTGGCGCTGTTTAAGTACGCGGCCCGTCTGTACGAGAAACGCCAGGTCGTCGCAGCCGGTGCGGCTCTCGCGCACGCGCAGGTGCCCTATCACGACGAGGGCGTCGACCTGGTCGTACAGAAGCCGGTCGCGGCGCTCATGCGCACGGCCGCGCGGGTGATCTCGACCGTGCGCGCGCCGGCGCGGATACCCCTGCCGGTGACGCAGGGGCAGGTCCTGGGAGCGGTCGTCTACAAGGCCGACGGTGTGGTCGTCGCCCGCCGCTGGCTCGTCGCGGAGCGCGGCTATCCCAAGGCCGATTGGCAGACGAGGGCCGGCTACGGCGTCCACGAGGCCTGGTCCTGGGTCAAGGACGAGGTCGGCCGCGTCCTATCCTGGCTCTAGCTTCTCCCGAGTCGGGTCCACACCCAGCCGATTCGCTCGGACGTCACCGCACGAGGGCCCCGGTCGTCCCGACATGCTTCACACTGCTTAACATGACCAGCCAGCGGTCGCGTGTCCCCCCGCGGACGGCGTGCGGGTACACTGGTTCCATGCGCGTGTCCCGCTTGCTGATCGCCTTCCTCGTCGTGAACTGGGCGTTCCTGGCCCTGTACCCGGACCCGCGCGTCCTGTGGCGCAGCGTCGACAACCTGCGCCATCCGAACGTCGACTCGGCGGCGGTGAGCGCCTTGGCGGCCCGCTTGCCCAACGACCCCAATGCCATCCGCGATGCCGTGCTCACGCGCATCGTCCCCTACGCCTACGATTGGCGGGTGAACGGGGTGCCGTGGTACTTCCCCACCACCGCGCAGGCGCTGCGAGCCGGGCGAGGGGACTGCGAGAGCCAGGCCGTCGTGCTGGCGAGCGTCCTCAAGGCGAAGGGGATCCCGTTCAGGCTCGAGATGAGCTTCGACCACATCTGGGTGCAATACCCGGGCAAGACGGCCAACGCCCTCGAGAACGCCGGCGTCGCCTTCGCGGTGCAGAAGCACGGCCGCTTCATGTTCCATTGGCCGGCGAACTTCAATCTCGCGAAGGAGGCCCGCGCCCAGGTGGAGATCTACTGGACGCCCATGCCCCTCGGACGCAAGTTCGTCTTCTTCGGCGGCATCATAGCCCTCCTCTTCCTCAACGCACTCGTCACGCTGGCGCGGCGCGGCGCCGGCGACGCCCTGTCGCTCGCCGCGGCGCCGCCGGCGCCGCGCCGTCGGCGTCCGCGCAAGGCTCTGCAGCCCACCCCCGCCGGCGCGCGCGGGCGCTAGAGCCGGCGCCCGCTCTCGCTTCTGGAGGAGGGTCTGCTCCCGACCCGTCTCGTCCCGGGCGCGTCTCGCGAGGGCGGCTCTCGAGACGCCGCCGCGTGCCCACCCTCCCGGAGACCATCTGGGTGCCGGACACGCTCCGAAGCCTGTAGACTTGGGCGGCCTCGCCGCTCCGCGGCGAGGCCGCCCACGACCCTCGAGGAGGGCAGTCCATGGAAGACGAGCGGCTGCGCGCCGTAGCGCGCAAGATCGTGCGCGAGTGCGCCGGCGTGGCGAGCGGCGAGAACGTCTATATCGAGGGCCGCCTCGACTCGGCGGCCTACCTCGAGCAGTTGGCCTTCGAGTGCGAGCTCGTGGGCGCCCGCCCGCTGGTCGTCATGCAGAGCGACGAGTTCAACCTGCGGCGCTTGACGGATCTCTCTGAGGAACAGCTCGCCACCAGGGCCGAGCCGTGGATCGCCGCCGTCAAGGCTGCAGACGTCGTGTTCTCGGTGAGCATGGAGCACGGCGACCCGGCGCTCTTCGCTGGCGTGCCGGCGGCCAAGCAGGGCGCGGCGCGCAAGGGCCGCAAGCTGTTGGCCGACCACATCTACGACGGCACGCGGCGCTGGATCGGGACCGACTTTCCCACGCCCGCCCAGGCGCGCGCGCACGGGGTGTCGTGGGAGCGGTTCGCCGGCACCTTCTGGGGCGCTCTCGACGTCGACTACCGCCTGCTCCGCGAGCGCGCCGACCGTATCTCCGCGGTGCTCGAGAAGGCTGAGATCGTGCGTGTGCGGTCGCCCAAGGGCACCGACCTCACCATGCGCATCGCCGGCCGGCCGCTCGACAAGGACATCGGCGTGGTCACCGCCGACGCCGTCCTCTCGAATCTGCCGGCCGGCGAGGTCTGTCTCGCACCGCACGAGGACGGCGCCGACGGACGCGTGGTCTTCGACCTCGCGTTCTGGGACGGGCGCCGCATCGAGGACCTCGAAGTCGAGTTCGAGCGCGGCCGCGCCCGCGCTGTGCGCGCCGCGCAGGGCCTCGAGGTCTTCACCGGCACGCTGGCGTCGGCCAGCGGTGCCGCCGACGTGATCGGTGAGCTGGGCATCGGCCTCAACCCCGCGGTGACCGAGGTGACCGGCTACATGCTGACCGACGAGAAGATCCTCGGCACGATCCACATCGCCGTGGGTGAGAACCGCATGCTGGGCGGTGTGAACGAGTCGAGCCTGCATTGGGACCTCCTGGTCATGCAGGCGAGCCTCGAGGCCGACGGCGTGGCCATCCTCGACGACGGGCGGCTGGTGGTCTGAAGAACGACGCGGGCGGTCGATCGGTCGCTCGCGTCGAACGAGACGAGAACGAAAGCGAGCGGACGATGAGCGACACGAAGTCAGCGGCCGGCGTGCGGCGGACGATAGATCTGCGCAGCGACACGGTGACGAGGCCCAGCTCGCAGATGCGACGGGCGATGGCCGAAGCAGAGGTCGGCGACGACGTGCTGGGCGACGACCCAACGGTGATCGCCCTGCAGGAGTACGCCGCTGGACTGTTCGGCAAGGAGGCCGCTCTCTACGTGCCCTCGGGGACGATGTCGAACCAGGCCGCTCTCTACGCGCACACCGCGCGCGGCGAAGAGATCTTCGTCCACGAGCAGGCGCACATCCTCCTCTACGAGCGCGGCGGCGCCGCCGTGCACTCCGCATTGCAGGTGCGCTGCTTCCGGTCGGACGACGGCCTGCTCCCTCTCGACGAGCTCGAGGAGTATGTGCACGACGGGACCGACCCGCACCACGCGCCGACGCGGCTCGTCGCGCTCGAGAACACACACAACCACTGCGGCGGGCTGGTGCTGCCGCTCGAGAAGGTCGCCGAGACGCGCGCCTTCTGCGACCGCCACGGTCTGATCCTGCACCTCGACGGCGCCCGCGTCTGCAACGCGTCCGTCGCCTCCGGCGTGCCGCTGCCGGAGATCGTCGCGCCGTACGACTCGGTGAGCGTCTGTCTGTCGAAGGGGCTTGGGGCCCCAGTGGGATCGGTCCTGCTGGGTACGCGCGACTTCATCGCGAGGGCGCTCGCGGCGCGTAAGCTCATGGGGGGCGGCATGCGGCAGGCGGGCATCATCGCCGCCGGTGGGCTGTGCGCGCTGCGGGACAACATCACCCGACTGGCCGACGACCACCGCCGTTGCCGCGTGCTGGCCGAACGTCTGGCGACGGCGCCGGGGTTCGCCATCGACCTCGCCCGGGTGCAGACGAACATGGTGTTCGCCGACTGCCGCGCGAGCGGCAAGCGCGCCCCCGAGGTCGTCGCGCTGCTCGCCGACGCCGGCGTCCTGGCGATCGACGAGGGGCCGTACCTGGTGCGCTTCGTCACGCACCTCGACGTCGACGACGCCGACATCGAGGAAGCGGCGGCTATCGCCGTCGCGACCATGGAGCGCCTCGCGGTCTGAAGGCGGTCGGGGCGCGGGGCGCGGCTGAGCCGCGCCCCGCCCGCGACAGGCGGCGGCCGGCCGGCCTACTTCGCGGCCGCCGCCCGCTTCTCCTTGACCGGCTTCGCGCCGGGCCGCAGGGCGGCGTTCTTGTAGATCTGCACGACGTCCTCGCGCGTGAGCTTGCGCGGGTTGTTGGTGAGCAGGCGCGTCTGCGTCATCGCGCCGTCGGCGAGGTCCTCGATGGCCGACTCGGGGATGCCGACGTCCGAGAGGTACTGCGGCACCTGCAGGTCGGCCGCCAGCGTGCGCAACGCGGCGAGCGTGCACTCGGCGCCCTCCCGCAGCGAGAGCCCCTGGAGGTTCTCACCCATGGCCTCGCCGATCTCGTTGAACCACTGCAGGCAGGCGAGCATGTTGTACTCCATCACCCACGGCAGCATGAGCGTGTTGGCCACGCCGTGCGGCACGTGGAAGGTGCCGCCGATGGGGTAGGAGAGCGCGTGCACCGCGCCCACCCCGGCGTTGCCGAAGGAGATGCCGCCGAGCAGCGAGCCGATGGCCATGTTGTGGCGCGCCCAAGCGTTCTGGCCGTCGAAGGTCGCGGTGCGGATGCTCTTCGAGATCAGCTTGATGCCCTCGTAGGCCAGCGGGTCCGTGTGCATGGTCGCGTTGACCGAGATGTAGGCCTCGATGTTGTGGATCAGGGCGTCCATGCCGGCGGCGGCGGTGACCGACGGCGGGCAGCTGTAGGTGAGCTCTGGGTCGATGAGGCCGATGTTGGGGATCAAGTGGGGGCTCACGACGCCCTGCTTCACGTTGAGCTTCTCGTTCGAGAAGATGGCGACGGCCGTCGCCTCGGAGCCGGTCCCGGCCGTCGTCGGCACCGCGATCAGAGGCAGGCCCTTCTTGGACACCTTGTCGAGGCCGACGAAGTCCTCGACCGTCTTGCCGGTGTGCGGGAGCACGGCCGTGATCTTGGCCACGTCGATGGCGGAGCCTCCGCCAAAGCCGACGATCAGGTCGTAGCTGCCCTGCTCGACGAACTCGACGCCCTCGTGGATGCTGCTCATCGGCGGCTCGGGCACGGCCTTGTCGTAGACGCCGACCTCGAGACCGGCCTCACGCAGCGGGCGCTCGACGTCGGCGACGTTGCCCGCGCAGGCGACGCCCGGGTCGGTGAGGATGCACACCTTGGTGGCGCCGAGCTTCCTCGCTTCGTCGCCGATGCGGCTGAGAGATCCGTTACCCGTGATGAGCGTCTTGGGCGCCCGGTGGATGCGGACCTTCGTGTCCATGCCCTGCTCTCCTCGCTCCATCATGGCGGCGTGGCCCGTGTCGTCTATGTGGCGGGGGACGCCTCCCGTCTTGCTTGCTTCTGGTCTGCGCGCGATGGTCATGTCGGCCCTCTCACGGTCGGTTGGTCGGTAACGGCTAGCCGGCCGACGGCCGGGCGAGGCTCTCCTCGCGCCCGCGCAGCCAGCCTTCGCCGCGAAGCTCCTTGACGCCGGCTATCAGCTCGTCCTTGAACGCCGGATCGGCGATCTCGATGAGCGCCTCGGCGCGTTCGCGCAGGCGTCTGCCCTTCAGGTGGGCGACGCCGTGCTCGGTCACCACATAGTCGACGTCGGCGCGCATGGTCGTCACGGCGGCGCCGTCGGCGATCTTGGGGACGATGCGCGAGACCGTGCCCTTCTTGGCCGTCGAGGGCAGCGCGATGATCGCCTTGCCACCCTTGCTGCGCGCGGCCCCGCGCACGAAGTCGACCTGCCCGCCGATGCCGGTGTACTGCACCGGCCCCATGGAGTCGGCGACCACCTGCCCCATGATGTCGACCTCGATGGCGGAGTTGATGGCCACCACGCCGTCGTTCTGCCCGATCACGTAGGGGTCGTTGACGTAGCTGACGGGGAACATGTTGACGGCCGGGTTGTCGTCGACGAAGTCGTAGAGGCGGCGCGTGCCCATGAGGAAGTTGGCGACCATCTTGTCCCTGTGCAGCGTCTTGCGGGCGTTGGTGATGACACCCTCGTTGTAGAGGTCGACGACGCCCTCGCTGAACATCTCGGTGTGGATGCCGAGGTCGTTCTTCTCGTGCAAGAAGAGCAGCACCGCGTCGGGGATGCCGCCGATGCCGAGCTGCAGGCAGGCGCCGTCGTCGACCAGGCCGGCGATGTTCTTGCCGATGGCCTCTTCAACGACGCCGATCCGCGGCGGCGGCAGCTCGATGATCGGCTGCTCCGAGTCGACCACGTAGTCGATCTGGGAGACGTGGATGAACGCGTCGCCGTGCGTGCGCGGCATGTTCGGGTTGACTTGCGCGATGACGCACGCCGCGACTGACGCGGCGGCCTTGGTGTAGTCGACCGAGACGCCGAACGAGCACCAGCCGTGCTTGTCGGGCGGCGAGAGGTGCACCAGCGCGACGTCGACCGGCAGGTAACCGTCGAGGAAGAGGCCGGGGATCTCGTGGAAGAAGACGGGCGTGTAGTCGCCGCGTCCCTCTCTGACGGCCTCGCGGCTCGAGGCGCCGGTGAACAGGGAGTTGTGGAAGAACGACTCGGCGTACTCCGGCTTGCAGTACTCGCCCTTGCCCATGGCGACCATGTGCACGATCTCGACCTGGCGCAGCTCGGATGCGCGTGCGACGAGCGCGTCGACGAGGTCGAGCGGCTCGCCGCACGCGTGCGCGAAGACGACGCGCTCGCCGGACTTGACCACCTCGAGCGCTGCGGCCGCGGTGACCCGCTTGCGTGCGTAGTCGGCCTGCCAGTCCATGGGCTACTCCTTCAGCTTGCGCCTGATCGTCTCGGCGAGGGCGTGACCGGCGGCCGACCGACCGTCGACACACTCGCCCGCCACGACGACGACCCGCGAGTCGTCGAGCAGCAGCGAGTGGCCCGAGGCACAGGCGCGCTCGCATCCCGACAGGTGTACGGTCACCTCGCCATCCGTGCCCGCGAGGAAGGATTCGTCGTCACGCAGCGCTGCTGCCACGGCCGAGCGGTCGATGCGCGGGTTGCAGCCCCCGCAGAAGACCACCTTCAGCTTCTTGGAGTCCGGCATCGCCGGGTCGTCGTGCCTCACCGGCCGCAACGCGCGCGGGCTGCTAGGCCTCGACGGGCGGTCGCTTGGCCGGCTGGCCGACGCGCGCCAGCTCCTTGGCCAGCTCCTTCTTGTGCGCCAGGTTCGCCTGCCGCGCGATCATGATGCGCTGCGCCTGCGGCGAGCCGGCGCCGTGCATCGACTCGGTACGGTACCCAACGGCCGCGGTGCCCAGCGTGAGGTTCTCGATGAGGCGCAGGAGCCGCATGCGGTCGATCGTCGGCACCTCGCGCTGGCCGGCGAAGTACTTCTCGCACCAGACGCCCACCTTGTCGGAGATGAAGTCCTTCTCCGAGGGCATGGTGACGAGCAGGCCGCCGGCAATATCCTCCGCCAGACGCGCGATCTCATACGGGAACCGGGTGACGTTCTGCTTGCATACGTTGGCCAGCAGCAGATCGATCTCGAAGTTGCCGGCGACCGTCTTGTGGCCCTCGCAGGAGCAAGCGATACCGCACGAGAAGAGCGTCTCGTTGAGGTGCGTCATCTCGATGAGCTTGTCCTTGATGTGGCTGGCCTTGGCGGCGCCGTTGTAGTCGGCAACCAATGCTGCGGCGCCGATGAGCACGTCGCCGACGCCGACCTTGCAGCCGCCGTAGCTCTGGCGGTGGTAGCCGGCGAAGCGCTCGACCAGCGCTCCCGAGAACTCGGTCTCGCCGGCCATGAAGACGCGCTCCCAGGGCACGAAGACGTCGTTGAAGACGATCAGGGCCTCCTGACCCCCGAAGCGCTTGTTGCCCACGTCGAGGTCGTTGTCTTCGAGCTTGCGCGTGTCGCACGACTGGCGGCCGTAGATGTAGACGATGCCGGGGGCGTTCGCCGGCGTGGCGAAGGAGACGGCGTAGTCCTCGTCTCCTTCGCGCATGGCGATCGTGGGCATGACGAGGATCTCGTGCGAGTTGCAGGCGCCCGTCTGGTGGGCCTTCGCGCCGCGCACCACGATGCCGTCGTCGCGACGTTCCACGATGTGCAGGTAGAGGTCGGGGTCGGCCTGCTGTGATGGAGAGAGGCTGCGATCGCCCTTGGTATCGGTCATCGCTCCGTCGGCCACGAGATCGTTCTCCTGCAAGTAGCGCACGTAGTCGCGGAAACGACGGTGGTAGTGCGTGCCCCGGGATTGATCGATCTCGAAGGTCACGGACCAGACGGCGTTGATGCCGTCCATGCCCACGCAGCGCTGGAAGCACGACCCGGTCTTCTGCCCCAACAGACGCTGCATCTTGACCTTCTTGATGAGGTCGTCGACCGACTGGTGGATGTGCGTGAAGCGGTTGACCTTCTCGCCGGTGAGGTTGCTCGTCGCCAGCATGAGGTCCTCGTACTCGGGCTGCCGGGCAAGCTCGTAGGTCATAGCCAGGCAGTTGAGGCTGGGGCGGATGATGGGATGCTCCGTGTAGTCTTCGACACGCTCGCCAAAGAGGTAGATCTCGAGATCCAGGTCAGCGATGCTCTGGATGTACGCCTCGGGGGTCTTGAGCGTCATTGCCGCGAGCTCCTTTCTCGCACGCGCCTGCCGACGGTGTCGCGTGCGGGCGTCCAGGGACTTTGTGCCGCGCGTCACAACGTCTCGCGCGGCACACAGGCGTCTGCCTGTCCGTGGGTTCACAGCGACTATACTGTCGACGTCGGTCTTCGTCAATTCAGCGAAAGAGCCGGGTGTTTCACCCCTGCAGTCTGTACATTTTGGAGTATGTTATTGGCCTGCGTGGAGAGGCTCGCCACGCGCTCGCGAAGCTTCCGGTTCCGTCACCTCGCTATGGTTGACCGGTCTGTCAACTGTTTGTCGAAACGACTGGCGCCTGGACGGGCTGCTGTTTGCCGTCGTGTCCACGCCCTCGGGGGCAAGTTTGTTACTTCTGTCACATGAGGGCCGGCGGTGGCGGACGTATAATCGCCGCAACGCGCAGGCTTTCGCGCTGCTCGGCGCCGTCGAGCCGCGCGAAAGCCCAACCGATCGAGCGCATCGATCAGGACCCAACTGCAGCAAGGGAGGAGTCGGGAGTGCCTACTAAGGTGAAAGCTAGGCCCAAGGCCAAGAAGAGCTCCTACGTCGCGGAGTTCATGGCCGAGCTCAAGGCCAAGAACCCGGGTGAGCCGGAGTTCCACCAGGCCGCCGAAGAGGTCGCCGAGTCGCTCGGTCTCGTGCTCGAACAGCGGCCGGTCTATCGCAAGTTCAAGGTGCTTGAGCGCATCGCCGAGCCGGAGCGCGTGATCCTCTTCCGCGTGCCCTGGGTCGACGACAAGGGCGAGATCCAGATCAACAAGGGCTACCGGGTCGAGATGAACAGCGCCATCGGCCCCTACAAGGGCGGGCTGCGGTTCCACCCGACGGTGTACCTTGGCCTCCTCAAGTTCCTCGCCTTCGAGCAGGTTCTCAAGAACGCGCTCACGACGCTTCCCATGGGTGGCGGCAAGGGCGGCTCGAACTTCGATCCCAAGGGCAAGAGCGACCTCGAGGTCATGCGCTTCACGCAGAGCTTCATGACCGAGCTGCAGCGCCACATCGGTCCGTTCACCGACGTGCCCGCCGGCGACATCGGTGTCGGCGCGCGCGAGATCGGTTTCATGTTCGGCCAGTACAAGCGCATCAGGAACGAGTTCACCGGCGTGTTGACGGGCAAGGGCCTCAATTGGGGCGGCTCGCTCATCCGTCCCGAGGCGACGGGCTACGGCGCCGTCTACTTCGCCGCCGAGATGCTCAGCACGCGCGGTGAGACCCTTGACGGCAAGACCTGCCTCGTGTCGGGTTCGGGCAACGTGGCCCAATACGCGGTGGAGAAGATCATCGACCTCGGCGGCAAGGTGCTCACGCTGTCGGACTCGGGCGGCTACATCTACGACGAGGCCGGGATCGACCGCGACAAGCTCGCCTGGGTCATGGATCTCAAGAACGTGCGGCGCGGGCGCATCAAGGAGTACGCGGACACGTTCAAGGGCGCCGTGTACACGCCTGTCGATCCCACGATCGACTACAACCCACTCTGGGACCACCAGGCCGACTGCGCCTTCCCCAGCGCGACGCAGAACGAGATCAACACCCACGACGCCGCGAACCTGCTGGAGAACGGCGTGTACGTGGTCTCCGAGGGAGCCAACATGCCGACGGTGCCCGAGGGCGTCACGCAGTTCGTCGACGCGGGCATCCTCTACGGGCCCGGCAAGGCCGCCAACGCGGGCGGCGTAGCGACATCCGGTCTCGAGCAGTCGCAGAACAGCCTGCGCTTGGCGTGGAACCGTGAGGAGGTCGACACGCCGCCTGCACGGCATCATGAAGGCCATCCACAAGCAGTGCGTCGAGGCCGCCGACGAGTTCGGCACGCCGGGCAACTACGTCAACGGCGCCAACATCGCCGGCTTCCTGAAGGTCGCCGATTCGATGCTCGACCAGGGCATCGTCTGAAACGCGCGGCGCAGGCAGAGTAGCCTGTGGGTTGTCGGGCCAACTGTTTACGATGCCGTGTAGGGGCGTCGAAAGGTAGGGTTCCATGAAGAAGATCGAAGTGTTCGTACAGCCGTACAACCTCAGTGACCTCGCGGAGGCGCTGGCGGTCGACGGCGTCGTGGGCATGAGCGTGACCGAGTGCAAGGGATTCGGCGTGCAGCGCGGCTTCACGCGCGGGGAGGAGCTCGCGCCGGGGGAGTTCCGCTTTCATCCCAAGATGAAGGTCGAGATGGTCGTCGAGGCCGACCAGGTCGAGAAGATCATCAACCGCATCAGGGAGTCGCTCAAGACGAGCGGTGTCGGGCAGGGCAAGATCTTCGTGCAGCCGATCGAGGACGCCATCCGCACCCGCACCGGGGAGCGCGGCAAGGCGGCCATCAAGTAAGAGCCGCTTGAAGCGGCAGCGGCGGGCGGGGCGATCGCGGGCGCAGCGCTCGGGCCGCGGTCGTAGGGAGATGCGCGACGGGCGCCCCGAGGGGCGCCCGTCGCGCATCTCCGTTCTGTGCGTCGGGACCTCAGGCGAGCTCGAACTCGCGCTCGAAGTCGCGCTTGCTGCGCGCCCCGATGACCTTCTTCACCGGTTGTCCTTTGTCGAAAAGGATGATGGTCGGGATGCTCATGATGCCGTACTTGCCGGCCGTCGACTGGTTCTCGTCGACGTTGAGCTTGCCGACCGTCACCTTGCCGGCGTGTTCACTGGCGATCTCCTCGATGATGGGACCGACAGTGCGGCACGGACCGCACCACGGCGCCCAGAAGTCGACGATGATGGGCGTCGCTGCGTCTTTGAGCTCCTGCTCGAAGGTCGCGTCGGTCAGGGTCTTGATGATCTCGCTCGCCAAAGGTCCCTCCTTGTTCTCCGCCCCCGCTGGGCGGCTCTTGCCAGTCTAGACGCTCTCGATGACGGAGCGCAGCCGCTCGCCCACCTCCACGGCCACGTCGCTCAACTCGGGATTGCCCACGAAGCCGAGCATGAGCTCGGGGTCGATGGCGCTCACTTTGGCGCCGCCTTCGCTCTCGTAGACGATGACGTTGCAGGGCAGAAGCAGCCCGATCTCGCGTTCGGCCGTCAGGGCGCGGTGGGCGAGCGGCGGGTTGCAGGCTCCGAGGATGACGTACTTGTCGCCCTCGACGCCCAGCTTCTCCTTCATCGTCGCCTGCACGTCGATCTCGCACAGGACTCCGAAGCCCTGCTCCTTGAGGGCGTCGCGCACGCTCGCCACCGTCTCGTCGAACGGTCGCTGCACAAGCTTGCCGATGCCGTACGCCGCCGTGGCCATGATGCTGCCTCCTTCGCTGCCGGGGTTCGCAGGACAGTATACCCCAGAGGGTATCTGAGACAAGCGGCTCCCGCGTCACGAAGACGACCGGACGGAGAGAAGGATTGCCACGGCCGGAGGGCGCTAAACGGCGCCGCCGCCCGTTCGGGGGCCGAGCGCGCCGCTGCCGACGGTCCCTGGCATCGCTGCGCCAGGGTCTGCGGCGCAGATCTCGAGAGCTGTCGCGTCGCCTCGCAGAACTCGTGGCGTCGCTGCAGGGGCTCCGCTATTATTGGCAGTCCAAACGCTGCCCGGACGTGAGTGTCCGGGCGCCGTTCGACCCACGACCCGCGAGAAAGGCACAGCGCCGTGAGAAGCGACGAGATCAAGCGCGGTGTCCTGCGCGCCCCGCACCGCTCGCTGCTGCGCGCGCTGGGCGTGAGCGACACCGAGATGGAACGGCCCTTCGTCGGCATAGCCAACTCCTTCAACGAGGTGGTGCCCGGGCACATGCACCTGCGCGGCATCGTCGAGGCCGTCAAGGCCGGCGTGCGCCAGGCCGGCGGCACGCCGTTCGAGTTCGGGGTCATGGGCATCTGCGACGGCCTCGCCATGAACCATCGCGGCATGCTGTACTCGCTGCCGAGCCGCGAGCTGATCGCCGATACGGTCGAGTCGATGGCGGAGGCGCACGCGTTCGACGCCCTCGTGCTCGTGCCCTCGTGCGACAAGGTCGTCCCCGGCATGCTCATGGCCGCTGTGCGCCTCGACCTGCCGGCCGTGGTGGTGGGCGGCGGGCCGATGCTCGCCGGGCGCGCGGACGACGGCAGCGCGATCGACTTGAACACGGCCTTCGAGGCCGTCGGCCAGCACATGGCCGGCAAGATCGACGACGAGGAGCTCAAGGCCATCGAGTGCGCCGTCTGTCCGACGTGCGGGTCCTGTTCGGGGCTGTTCACGGCCAACTCGATGGGTTGTCTCACCGAGGTGCTGGGCCTCGGTCTGCCGGGCAACGGCACCATCCCGGCGCCGTTCTCCGAGCGGCTTGCGGCTCGCCAAGCGGGCAGGCGAGACGGTGATGCGCGTCCTCGCCGACGGCCTGCGGCCGCGCGACATCGTCACCGACGTCGCGATCGGCAACGCCCTCGTCGCCGACGCCAGCCTGGGCTGCTCCACCAACACCGTGCTCCACTTGGCCGCCATCGCCACCGAGGCGGGGCTCGACTTTCGCCTCGAGCGCATCAACGAGATCGCGGCGACGACGCCACACGTGTGCGCGCTCGCGCCGTCAGGCATCCATCACATGGAGGACCTCTACCGCGCCGGCGGCGTGCAGGCGCTCTGCCGGCAGCTCGTCGAGGCGGGGCTGATGGACGGTTCGGCGCGCACCGTGACCGGCCTCACTCTCGGTGAGGCCGTCGCCGGTGCGCGCGTCGTCGACCCGGCCGTCATCCACCCACTCGACGAGCCCTACCACAAGTCGGGCGGCCTGGCCGTCCTGTTCGGCAACCTCGCTCCGTACGGGGCGGTCGTCAAGGAGTCTGCCGTCGACCACTCCATGCTGCGTCACAGCGGTCCGGCCCAAGTCTTCGAGTCGGAGGACGCGGCGGTGGCGGCGATCGCGGCCGACGAGATCCGCCGCGGCTCCGTCGTGGTGATCCGCAACGTGGGGCCGAAGGGCGCGCCGGGCATGCCCGAGATGCTCACGCCGACGTCGGCTCTCGACGGCCGCGGCCTCGACCGCGAGGTCGCCCTCATCACCGACGGGCGCTTCAGCGGCGCCTCGCGCGGCGCGGCGATCGGCCACGTCGCGCCGGAGGCGCAGGCAGGAGGGACCATCGGTCTCGTTGAAGACGGTGACCACATCAGCATCGACATCCCGGCTCGCACGCTCACGCTGGACGTCGACGTGGAGGTACTCGAGCGGCGGCGCGCCGCGAAGCAAGCCGCGCCGCCGCGAGACCTCACGGGCTATCTCGCCCGCTACGTCAAACTCGTCTCCGGAGCGGAGAAGGGAGCGGTTCTCAGATGAAAGGCTCGCAGGCGATCGTGAAGGCCCTCCAGGAGGAGGGCTGTGAGGTCATCTTCGGGTACCCCGGCGGGGTCGTCATCCCGTTCTACGACGCCCTCTTCGACAGCGACCTGCGTCACGTGCTGGTGCGCCACGAGCAGGGTGCGGCCCACGCCGCCGACGGCTACGCGCGCGCCACCGGCAAGGTCGGCGTCTGCGTGGCGACCAGCGGACCCGGCGCGACCAACCTCGTGACGGGCATCGCCAACGCCTACCTCGATTCGGTGCCGATCGTGGCCATCACCGGGCAGGTCAAGGCCGACCTGATCGGCACCGACGCCTTCCAGGAGGCCGACACGACCGGCATCACCCTGCCGATCGTGAAGCATTCCTACCTCGTGACGCGCGGCCAGGACCTGCCGCAGACCATCCACGAGGCGTTCCACATCGCCGGCACCGGGCGGCCCGGGCCGGTGCTCATCGACGTCCCGGTGACCAGTCAGCTCGAGGACTTCGCCTACCGCAAGGCGACGCAGCTCGACCTGCCCGGCTACAAGCCGACGCTCAAGGGCCACACCAAGCAGATCAGTGCGGCGGCCAAGGCCCTGGCCGAGGCGCAGCGGCCGGTGCTCTACATCGGCGGCGGTGTGATCTCCTCCGGGGCCACCGAAGAGCTGCATGGAGCTCGCCGACGCTGCTCGAGATCCCCGTGACCACGACGCTGATGGCCATGGGCGCGTTCCCCGAGACGCACCCCCTGTCGCTGGGGATGCTGGGCATGCACGGCACCGCCTACGCCAACTGGGCGGTGCACGAGTGCAGCCTCCTGGTCGCCGTCGGGGCGCGCTTCGACGACCGCGTGACCGGCAAGCTCTCGGCCTTCGCGCCCCAGGCCAAGGTGATCCACGTCGACATCGACCCGGCCGAGATCGGCAAGAACGTCGAGCCCCAGATCCCTATCGTCGGCGACGCCCGCCGCGTGCTCGCCGACCTCGTCGCAGAGCTCAAGGGCATGGAGCGTACGCCCGGCCTGACGCGCGAGTGGCTGGCGCGCATCGAGGAGCTGCGCGAGCAGCATCCGCTGGCCTACCACGACGAGGGCGAGGGCATCCCGCCGCAGTTCGTCGTGCAGGAGATCGACCGCGTCACCGGCGGTGACGCGGTCATCGCCACCGACGTGGGGCAGCACCAGATGTGGGCCTGCCAGTACTTCCGCTACACGCAGCCGCGCCAGCTCGTGAGCTCCGGCGGCCTCGGCACGATGGGCTTCGGCCTGCCGGCGGCCATCGGGGCGCAGATCGGTCGCCCCGACAAGCAGGTCATCGACATCGGCGGCGACGGGAGCTTCCAGATGACGATGCAGGAGCTGGGCACGGCCATGGCGTACGAAGTGCCGGTCGTGGTCGCCATCCTCAACAACCGCTACCTGGGCATGGTGCGCCAGTGGCAGGACCTCTTCTGGAACAAGCGCTACTCGCACACCTACTTCGAGACACAGCCCGACTTCGCCAAGATCGCGCGAGGCCTACGGGGCCTACGGCGCCACGGTGACCGAGAAGGACCAGGTCGGCGACGCCCTGCGCGAGGCGATCAAGGACCCGCGGCCGGCCGTCATCGACTTCCACGTGCGCCAGGAGGAGAACGTCTACCCGATGGTGCCCTCAGGCGCCTCGATCATGGAGATGATCGGCGGCACGGCCGGGCGGAGGAAGAAGCCATGAAGCACACACTCTCGGTGCTGGTCGAGAACAAGCCCGGCGTGCTCACGCGCGTGGCCGGGCTCTTCGCGCGGCGCGGCTTCAACATCGACAGCCTGGTGGTGGGGGAGAGCGAGGATCCCAGGCTCTCGCGCATGACGATCACCATCGACGGCGCGGCACACCCCATCGACCAGGTGACCAAGCAGCTGCACAAGCTGATCAACGTGGTGAAGATCCGCGAGCTCGACCCGGAACACATGGTGGCCCGCGAGCTCGCGCTCATCAAGGTCAACGCGAGCGGCGCCACGCGCAGCGAGATCGTGCAGATCGTCGAGATCTTCGAGGCGAGGGTGGTCGATGTCGACAAGCGCACATTGACGATCGAGATGGCCTCGTCTCCCGGCAAACTCCTCGCGCTCCAGGAGATGCTGCAGCCATTCGGCGTCATCGAGATCGTGCGTACGGGCACCGTCGCCATCGCGCGCGGGTAGAAGCGGCGGGGCGGCGGGGCCGAGGCTCGCCGCCCTTCAGCTCGGCCCCTAGCCTCGTGGCTACCGCCCCCTCGCCGCCGCAGGCGAGAAGCTGAAAGAACACGCCCAACCTGCCGATACGCTCCCAGACCGAACTCAAACGGTGCCTCCAGGAGGGAACGAGCATGGCCAGTTGGCTCAAGTCGATCCTCAGGAATCCACAGCCGTCGGGCCCGCCGGAGACCGTGCGACAGTTCCTGACGAGCGACCCAACGCTGAGCCACGACGGCATCACTATCGAGCAAGACAGCTGGGTGGTCGACTCGCGGGAGGAGATGACCGTCCGTCTCTTCGAAGTCCAGGCACCGCTGGTCGAGCAGTGCCTCCTCACCTACAGGGCGATGGTGAAGAGTGAAGACCTGGCCGGTCGCGCCTACCTGGAGATGTGGTGCCGCCTGCCGGGGCGCGGTGAGTTCTTCTCGAAGGGCCTCACTCAGGCCGTGAAGGGTACGACCGACTGGGGTTCTTACGAGACTCCCTTCTACCTCGAGAAGGGACAACGTCCCGATCTCATCAAGCTCAACCTGGTGGTCGAAGGCAGAGGGAAGGTCCGGATCAGGGACGTCGAGCTCCTCAAGACGCCGCTTCGCTGACGTTGCGGTTCGCCGCTTGATCCGCCGCGGAGGGCGGGTACAGGCAGCCGCTTCTTCGCTGGCGCTCTCCAGCCGACTGCACCCAGCAACACGGGCACGCTCACCGGGAGGGCGGTAACCACGCCGACCTGACCGACGTGTGAGCCCATGCCAGCGCCCTCCTTCGTGAGTGACACGTTCCCTCGCGCAACGGAGTCAGTTTGGCATTCGGCTTGAAAACGGGTATGCGAGGACGAGCGCCGATCAAGGTCATATGTCGGCCGACCCGTCGGTCGCAGAGGGGCCCCATGGCTGATTGTGCGGGTCAAGAGATCCGACAAGTCGCCCGCTACGAAGTTGTGTACGTCAAGTGGTGCAGAAGCTGATCGTGGCATGCGTGTGTGAGTCCTTGGGTCACGCGGCCTCTTCGATCACGCGCATCAGCTCCTTCTTCTGTTCGACCAGCAGCGCCATGTTGAGGTAGCGGTGTTCCTCGAGCCAGCCCTCGTGCGTCTCGACGGCGAGGGCGCGGATGAGGCGCAGGCAGCTCTCCTGGTTGGGGAAGATGCGCACCACGCGGGTGCGGCGGCGGATCTCCTCGTTGAAGCGCTCCATGCGAGTGGGTGGAGGAGAACATCGCCGAGACGCTTACCTTCTATCGTCTGCCCCGGGAGCACCACAAGCACCTCAAAAGCACCAACATGCACGGGTGGCGCGACCGCTCTCGCGCTCGGCGGTGCGGCCTTCGACCCCACGGCACTCTCGACCTACTGTCGCTCCGATGCCGGGAAGGGCGACAAAGGGTGCCAATACGGTCAGCGACCCGTGGATCCTCCTGCTCCACCGGCCGAGACCAGGCGGTCATCTCCAGACTCGCGGATCAGGGCCATCGTCGCGATGGATCCGGCGGCAGGCCCTGGGCACAGCGCCGCCTCATTGGCCAAGGTGAACGACCCGGTATTGGTGATCGGCTCCGAAGACAACGATTTCCTGCCGTTCGACCGCCATGCCGGTCGCTACGCGGTCTTGCTCCCGAATGCGTCGCTCATCACGTTGCGCCGCGGCGAGGGACACTTCGTCTATCTCAACTCATGCCGGTCCGACGTGGCGGCGAACGGTGTGCCCCTCTGCGTCGATCGAAAGGGCGTGGATCGGGTTGCGGTGCATGCCTTCTTGGCGCCGAGAATCCTCGCCATTCTCACCTCTTCCTTCGCAGAGGGCGCCTGCTAGCGGGAGGTGCGCGTTCGCGCAGCGCGAAGGCCGGCTGGCCGCCCAAGACCGTGCAGACACGGCTTGCCGGCTGAGCTATCCTCGTCGGTGGGCGTGGTGCGCGCCGGTGCGCCGGACGTCCTGTCAGCCTTCTCGCAGGCACGCGCAAGGAGAGGGGAGTGGGCGGAAGTAACCGAGTCGACGTCGATATCCGACCGTGGTCGAAGGGCGACCTGCCCGTGCTCGAGCGCCTGCTGGGTGACCCGGTCATGACCGAACATCTCGGTGGGCCCGAGCCCCCGGAGAAGCTGCTCGAGCGCCATCGCCGCTACTGCCGGATCAGCGAGTCCGGCGACGGGGGCACGTTCGTGATCGTTGTGGCCCCCAAGGGAGCCGCTGCCGGCTGGACCGGGTACTGGGAGACGGGGTGGCGCGGCCAGCTCGTTTGGGAGACCGGCTGGAGCGTGCTCCCGGAGTACCAGGGCCGAGGCGTGGCCACCAAGGCGACCAGGGTCGTGGTGGAGCGCGCACGTGCTGAAAGAAGACACCGGTTCATCCATGCCTTTCCGTCGATCGATAACGGGTCGTCGAACGCCATCTGCAGGAAGGTCGGATTCGCTCTTCAGGAGGAGGTCGACATCGAGTACCCGCCGGGCCACTCCATGCGCTGCAACGATTGGCGTCTGGACCTGTTCGCCTAGGCGGCCGTCTTGCTCCGCATAGCGAGGCAGGCCGAAACGACCGCGTCGGTAGGCCGCGCGGAGCGCTTTCGGCGCTGACGGGGACGAACATGGTGCTACTCCTGGTCCTGCTTATCTCCAGCTTGGTCGGTGTCGTCGCGGGCGGTTGCACGGCGGACCAGGGTGCGGAGATCCCTGCCGGCGACGTCGTCCTGGCGAAGGCGTTCGCGGATCACGCTCGCGATCTGCAGCTCGAGGGCCAAGGCACCGTCGTGCGGATCCTGAAGGACGACACCGAGGGGGGCCGGCATCAGCGGTTCGTCGTCCGGCTGGCGTCCGGACAGACGCTCCTCATCGCGCACAACATCGACGTCGCTCCGAGGGTCGCCGGCCTCAGTATCGGCGACAGCATCGTGTTCCGCGGCGTCTACGAGTGGAGCGTCGAGGGCGGCACGATCCACTGGACGCACCACGATCCGGATGGCCGGCACGCAGCGGGGTGGATCCGCCACGACGGGCAAACGTACCAGTAGTAGGGCAGCGCAGTCGCGGTGGCTGTCACGCCCTAGTGGGCGCGATCACGGCCGCGGTCGCTCCGCGTTTGCCGCGGCCGCGTCGCAGAGGTACTGCGCCATTCCTGGGCGCAGCTTCTCGTACGTCGCCCTGAAACGAGGGTCGGTGACGTACATCCGGGCGAGCTGGGTGTGCATCTCGCGCGAGCACGGGTAGAACCACGAGTCGATCAGCAGGCGGTGGCGCTCCACCGCGTCCATCGCCCGCTGGCCGCTGGGTTTGACTCCCTCGTCCATGAGCGCCGCGATCGAGCTGCTGACCTCGTCGCTCTCGGACCTGAAGCGCGACCAGTCGTCCTTCGTGTAGCGCTGAGTCCGGCGCGTCGACGCCTCGTAGGCTTCGCTGCCGCCCCAACGCTCTCGGGCCTCTTGCTCGTGCGCTGATGGATCGAAGTCGCCGAACACCTCGAACATCTCGTCCTGTCGCATCTGTATGCCACCTTCCTGCGCCGCCAGCGTCTTGTCGATGAGGATGAGCATGGCCTCGAGCCGACCCGCCCGTCGCGCCAGCAGGTCACGCTGCGCAATCAAAGCCTCTCGGCGGTCGAACGCCGGGTCGGTCACGAGGGCGCGGATGTGCTCGAGGCCGAAGCCGAGCTCCTTGTAGAAGAGCACCTGCTGCAGCCGCTCGAGGTCCTCCGGCGTGTAGAGCGGCAGCCGCTCGAGGTCCTCCGGCGTGTAGAAGCGGTAGCCCCCTTCGCTGCGCCCTGAGGGCGCGAGGAGGCCGATCTCATGGTAGTGGTGCAGGCTGCGCACGCTCACGTGAGCGAGCCTCGCGACCTCGCCGACCTTGTACGACATCGTGTCCATCTCCGAGAGTGGAGGATAGACCCTCACGTTACGTGAGGGTCAAGTCCTTCTCGACTGCGAACCCGCGAGCAACGCGGGCACGCGTTCGAGGCAGAGGAACGAGGGGAACGCTCAGCCCGACTGCAGGGATGGCCACAACAGGCCGCGGGCATCGATCGCGCGCCCCTGCAAGCGCCACGACGGGTTGGGAGTGACCTCAGCGTCGCTCGGAGGCAGACGCAGGCACAGGACATGAGCGCCGCAGGATTCTCAGAGGCTCGTCTCGAGCGCATGAACGAGGTCATGGCCGGCCACGTCGAGCGCGGCGACGTGCCCGGCCTCGTGACGGCGGTCAGCCGGCACGATGAGGTGCACGTCGCCGCGCTCGGGGCGACGGCCCTCGGGGGAGCCGAGCCGATGCGGCGTGACACCATCTTCCGCATCTCCTCCATGACGAAGCCGATCACGGCCGCGGCGACCATGATCCTTGTGGAGGAATGTCGGCTGCGACTCGATGAGCCGGTCGATCGGCTTCTGCCGGAGCTGGCCGGGCGGAGGGTCCTGAAGCGACTCGACGGGCCGCTGGACGATACCGTGCCCGCGAAGCGTCCGATCACGGTGCGCGACCTGCTGACCTTCCGTCTCGGCCTGGGCCTCATCATGGCGCCGCCGGGCATGTATCCGATCCAGCAGGCGGTCGCCGAGGCGATCGGGGCTGCGGGGCCCCCGAGTCCCTTGTCGCAGCCTGGGCCCGATGAGTGGATGCGTCGTTTGGGGACGCTGCCGCTCCTTCACCAACCGGGCGAGAGGTGGCTCTACAACACGGGGTCCGACGTCTTGGGCGTCCTGATAGCACGCGCCTCTGGCCGGCCGCTGGAGGCGTTCTTGCGCGAGCGCGTCTTCGACCCCCTGGGCATGAAGGACACGGGTTTCAGCGTGCCGGCCGCCAAGCTCGGCCGGCTGTCTACGAGCTACTGGACGAGTCCCGAGACGGGGGCGCTCGAGATCTACGACCAAGCCGAAGACAGCCAGTGGGCGCGGACGCCGGCATTCCCCTCGGGTGCCGGAGGGTTGGTCTCGACCATCGACGACTACCTGGCCTTCGGCCGGATGATGCTGAACATGGGCAGACTCGGCGGTGAGCGCATCCTGTCGCGGCTCTCGGTCGAGGCCATGACAAGCGACCAGCTGACCCCGCAGCAGAAGGCCATCTCGGGACTCGTGCCGGGCTACTTCGACAGTCACGGCTGGGGGTTCGGCGTGGCCATCGTCACCAGGCGAGACGACGTGGCCGCCGTCCCCGGACGCTTCGGATGGGACGGCGGCCTGGGCACCTCCTGGTACGCGGATCCCCATGAGGACCTGGTCGGCACTCTGCTGACACAGCGAGCCTGGGAGTCCCCGAGCCCCCCGCCCGCCTGTCTCGACTTCTGGACCTCGGTCTACGAGGCGATCGACGACTGAGGATGTCGCGGCCGCCGCGTGGCTGTGGACGAAAGCGTGAGGTGAGCGACGTGTGCAGGAACATCAAGACGTTGTACAACTTCGAGCCGCCGGCGACCGATGCCGAGATCAGGGCTGCCGCCTTGCAGTATGTGAGGAAGATCAGCGGATTCGCGGCGCCCTCTGCCGCGAACGAAGAAGCGTTCGCGCACGCAGTGGACGAGGTCGCGGGGGCGTCCTCGGCCCTGCTCGGCCAGCTCGTGACCACCGCTCCCCCTCGGGATCGTGCGACCGAGGCCGCCAGGGCTCACGCTCGCGCGCTACGCAGATTCGGCTCATAGCGGGCCGTGGGACAGTCGCGCGACCTCTGTCCGCTTTATGCCTCGCAGGGGCTCGACGCGGCTGTGACAGAGTCTCCTCCGCGCCCGTTGCCGCTTCGCCGTCGAGCAAGTAGAGTCCTAAGCTCCCAGAGTACGTTCGCCCATGGGCAAAGGAGCGGCCAACATGCAGAAGCGGTTCCTGCTGACACCCGGACCGACCCCCGTCCCGCCCGAGGTGCTCCTGGCCTCCGCGGAGCCGGTCGTCCATCACCGCGCGCCGCGCTTCACGGAGATCCTCAAAGGCGTGATCGCCGGTCTGAAGTACGTCTTCCAGACCGGGAACGACATCATCATCTTCGCCTCGTCGGGCACGGGGGCGATGGAGTCCGCCGTGGTCAACACGGTGTCGCCCGGCGACCAGGTGCTAGTGACCTCTTGTGGCAACTTCGGCGAACGCTGGAACAAGCTGGCGACGACCTACGGCGCCGTTGTGACTCTGCTCGAGTACGAGTGGGGCACAAAGGTCGACCCCGACGACGTCCGCAAGGCATTGGCGGAGAACCCAGCCATCAAGGCGGTGTTCGTCCAGCAGAGCGAGACGTCGACCGGCGTCGTCAACGACGTTGCGGCCATCGGCGCCATCGTCGCTGAGACGCCGGCCCTCCTCGTGGTGGACGCCATCTCCGGGCTTGGAGCCACTGATCTCAAGACTGACGCCTGGCACGTCGATGTGTGCGTGGCGGGCTCGCAGAAGGCGCTCATGACACCACCCGGCCTGGCCTTCGTCGCCGTCTCCGAGAAGGCCTGGCCGGTGATCGAGGCCAACGCCGCGCCGCGCTTCTACTTCGACTTCGTGAGCTACCGCAAGAAGATGACCGGCGACGCGGCGCAGACGCCCTACACGCCGGCGGTGTCGGCGCTGGTAGCGCAAAGCAAGGCCATCGAGATGATCCGCGAAGAGGGGCTCGAGAACGTCTTCGAGCGTCACCGCGTGCTCTCACGTGCGGCCAAAGAGGGCATGAAGGCCCTCGGCCTGGAGCTCTTCGGTCCCGATGACCCCGAAGCCAACTCCGTGACAGCAGTGAGAGTCCCGGAGGGCGTCGACGGCGCGCAGATCGGCAAGCTGGCGCGCGACAAATACGGCGTCTGGCTCGCCGGCGGCCAGGGCAAGCTCAAGGGCAAGATCTTCCGCCTCGGTCACTGCGGCTACTTCGGCGCGTCGGACATCGTCGTCGGGCTCTCCACCGTCGAGATGGTCCTGGCGCAGCTCGGCTACGACGTGCCCCTCGGAGCCTCGCTGGCCGCCGCCGAGCGGGTCTTCCTGAAGAGCGAGGTGGCGCTGTGAGCGAGGCTCGCAAGAAGGTCCTCGTCAAGGACAAGCTCGGCAAGGCGGGCGTCGACCTCCTGGAGCAGGAGTTCGACGTCGTGCAGGGGATCGACTGGGACCAGGGCGAGTTCGTGCGTCGCATCGGTGAGTTCGACGGACTCGTCGTGCGTTCCGCAGCCAGGGTCACGGCAGAGGTCATCGAGGCAGGAACGCGTCTCAAGGTGATCGGGCGTGCCGGCGTGGGCGTCGACAACATCGACGTCGAGGCGGCGACAAGGCGCGGCATCGTCGTCGTGAACGCACCGCAGAGCAACGTGCTCTCGGCGGCCGAGCACACCATCGCCATGCTGCTCGCCTGCGCGCGCAACATCCCGCAGGCCCACAGCGCCTTGAAGGCCGGCCGCTGGGAGAAATCGCGCTGGGGTGGCGTCGAGGTGCAGGACAAGACGCTCGGCGTCATCGGGCTCGGCCGCATCGGCTTCCTCGTCGCGCAGCGAGCCAAGGGTCTCGGCATGCGCGTCATCGCCTACGACCCCTACGTGCCGGTGGAGCGCTTCCGCGAGCTCGACCTCGATCGGGCGGACTCGCCCGAGAAGGTCTACCGCGAGGCGGACTTCATCACCGTGCACCTGCCCAAGAACGCCGAGACGCTCGGCTTCGTCGATGACGAGGCGTTCGCGCAGATGAAGGACGGCGTGCGCGTGGTCAACGTCGCCCGGGGCGGCATCATCGACGAGGAGTCGCTGGCGCGCGCTCTGGAGAGCGGCAAGGTGGCGGCTGCAGGGGTTGACGTGTTCCCGGTGGAGCCGACCACCGACGACCTTCTGCTGGCCTACGATGCCGTCGTCGTGACGCCTCACCTGGGGGCCTCGACGGCAGAGGCGAGCGTGCGGGCCGGGACGATCATCGCCGAGCAGGTCTCGGCGGCGCTCAAGGGCGAGCTCGCCGGCAACGCCGTCAACGTCCCTCTCGTCCCGGGCGAAGAGGCCGACGAGCTCATGCCGTTCCTTCCGGTCTGCAGGATGTTGGGGGAGCTGGTCACCCAGCTCTCCGACGGACCCGTCGACGATCTCGAGATCGCCTACGAGGGCAACGTAGCACGCTACGACACGCGTATCCTCACCGTCGCGGTCCTGGAGGGGATCCTCAAGAACACCGTCGAGGACGAGGTCAACTTCGTCAGTGCGGGCCCGATGGCCGAGGAGCGTGGCATCTCCTACAGGGAGGAGAAGAATCCGGTCGTCACCGACTTCCTCAGCCTTGTGCGGGTGCGCGCCTTCGACGCAGAGCATGAGCTGGTCGTGGCGGGCACCACCCTCGGACCTCGCCACCGGCCGCGCTTCGTCACTGTCTATGGCCTCGACCTCGACATCGAGCCGGTCGAGCACATGGTCTTCGTGCGCGCGCAGTCGCCCGCGCCGGGCACGTTCGGCAAGATTGGCACGCTCCTCGGCGGCTTCGGTGTCAACGTCTTGCAGGTCTCTGTGGCGAAGGCCGGTGAGGACGAGCCCGGCGTGATGGGGCTCGCCCTCGACGCGCCTATCGCCGAGACGCAGCTGGTCGAGCTCGTGGAGGCGGCCGGCCTGCTCGACGCCAAGCGCGTCGAGCTGTAGCGGCGGGGTGGGCGGGGGCGGCGGCCCTCGCGGCCGCCGCCCCCGCCGTCCGTGCCCCGTCTGCTGCGCCCGGCCTTGCCATGTCCGGAAGGCTCGCTTGCGCCTGGTTCGCGCGGCGACATACAATCGCCAGACCATGCATCACGGTGAGTCGAGAGAGACGTCTGATGTACCCGGGATCGTCGCGGGGCGCTTGCTCCTGCTCCCGGTCGTGGTGCTCCTCCCCCCGCGGGGGGATAGGTAGACACCAGCCCGGGCCCCGTGCCCACACGCTCTCCCACTCATTGACGGCCACCTCGTGGTCGACCCACCCTCCGACGAAGGGCGGAACGCCGTGAGCAGACGCCACATCCACATCTTCGACACGACCCTGCGCGACGGTGAGCAAGCGCCGGGCGCGAGCATGAACAGGGCCGAGAAGCTCGAGGTCGCTCAGCAACTCGCGCGCCTCAACGTCGACATCATCGAGGCCGGCTTCCCCATCGCCTCCCCCGACGACTTCGAGGCGGTGAAAGCGATCGCCAAGCAGGTGCAAGGACCGCGCATAGCCGGTCTTGCACGGGCCATCGAGCAGGACGTGCGCTCGGCCTGGGACGCGGTGAAGCACGCGCCTCGGGCGCGCATCCACACGTTCATCTCGACCAGCCCCCTGCACCTGAAGTACCAGATCCGCAAGACCGAGGCCGAGGTGCTCGCCGACACCGAGGCCATGGTCACGCTCTCCAAGCAGCTCACCGCCGGGCACGCCGACGCCGACGTCGAGTTCAGCGCCATGGACGCCAGCCGATCCGAACCCAGCTTCCTGGCCGAGACCGTCGGCGTCGCCATCGCCGCCGGGGCCACGACCATCAATATCCCGGACACTGTCGGCTACGCGCTGCCGCTTGAGTTCGGCGACTTTATCGGCGAGCTCTTCCGGCGCTGTCCGGCTCTCGCCGATGTCGTCGTGAGCGTGCACTGCCACAACGACCTGGGCCTGGCCACGGCCAACTCGCTGGCCGCCGTGCGTGGCGGCGCGACCCAGGTCGAATGCGCCGTGAACGGCATCGGGGAGCGGGCCGGCAACGCCTCACTCGAAGAGGTCGTCATGGCCATCCGCACGCGCGGCGACTACTTCGACGCCGAGACGACGGTGCGCACCGAGGAGATCGCGCGCACGAGCAAGCTGGTCTCGAACGTGACGGGCTACGCGATCCAGCCCAACAAGGCCATCGTGGGCCGCAACGCTTTCGCGCACGAGTCGGGCATCCACCAGGACGGCATCCTCAAGGAGGCCTCGACCTTCGAGATCATGCGCGCCGCCGACGTCGGGCTCACCGAGAGCGACCTGGTGCTGGGCAAGCACAGCGGACGTCACGCCCTGCGCGCCCGGCTCTCGGAGCTCGGCTACGAGCTGTCGGGCGACGAGCTCGACGAGGCCTTCCGTCGCTTCAAGGGCATCGCCGACAAGAAGAAGGAAGTCACGGTCGCCGACCTCGAGGCGCTCGTCGGCGAGGAGATCCGTGAGCGCACGGACCACTTCACGCTGCGCAGCTTCGTCATGCAGGCGGGCTCGAGCATAATCCCCACGACGCAGGTCGAGGTCGAGGTGCGCGGCCGCCTGCGGCGTGGCAAGAGCTTCTCCAACGGCACGGTCGAGTCCATCTTCAAGGCTATCGACAACGCCGTCGGCATGAAGGGCTCGCTGGCCGACTACCAGGTGCGTGCGGTCACGGCCGGCAAGGACGCGCTGGCCGAGGTACGCGTGGCCGTGGCGGTCGACGACGAGACCTACAACGGCCAGGCTGTGAGCTTCGATGTGATGGAGGCGTCCGCCAAAGCCTACGTGCGGGCTATGAACAACGCCGCCACCGCGCAGGGGCGCGAGCGTCTCCTGGCCCGCCAGGCGACGACGGTGAAGGGGCAGTGATGGCACACACGATCGCCGAGAAGATCCTGGCGCGGGCTGCGGGGCGCGACGAAGTCGCACCGGGCGAGATCATCGAGGTGCCCGTCGACCTGGCCCTGGCCAACGACATAACCGCGCCCATGGCCATCGCCGAGTTCGAGAAGGCTGGGTTCGGCAAGGTGTTCGACCCGGCGAAGATCGCCCTGGTGCCCGACCACTTCGCGCCCAACAAGGACATCAAGGCGGCGGGACAGAGCAAGCTGATGCGCGAGTTCGCCCGCAAGTACGGCATCGTGCACTATTTCGAGGTCGGACGCATGGGGATCGAGCACGTGCTGCTCCCCGAGCAGGGGCTCGTCGCGCCGGGCGACGTCGTGATCGGCGCCGATTCGCACACGTGTACCTACGGCGCCCTGGCTCTGTTCTCGACCGGCGTCGGCTCGACGGACTTCGCCGCCGCGATGGCGTGGGGCCGCGTGTGGCTGCGTGTGCCCGAGTCGATCAGGTTCGTCTACCAGGGGATACCGCGCCGGCACGTCGTCGGCAAGGACCTGATGCTGCACACCATCGGCCTCATCGGGGTCGACGGGGCTCTCTACAAAGCGATGGAGTTCGCCGGCGAGGCGATCGACGGCCTCTCGATCGACGGCCGCTTCACGATGTGCAACATGGCCATCGAGGCGGGTGGCAAGTGCGGCCTCGTCGGCTTCGACGAGACGACGGCGGCCTATCTCGAGTCGAGGCCCGAGGGCAGCCGCGCGCGCCAGGTGCGTCGGGTGTTCGCGAGCGATGCCGACGCCGAGTACGAGCGGGTCGTCGAGGTCGATGCCGGCGCGATCGAGCCCACGGTGGCCCGCCCGCACTTGCCCTCGAACACCGTCTCGGCCGCGGAGCTCACCGACGTGACCATCGATCAGGTAGTCGTCGGCTCGTGCACGAACGGGCATCTCGAGGACCTGCACCAGGCGGCGGAGGTGTTGCGGGGCCGGCGCGTGCACCCCGACGTACGCCTGATCGTGCTGCCCGGCTCGCAGCAGGTCTATCTCGACGCCCTGGCCGACGGCACGATGCAGGCGCTCGTCGAGGCAGGCGCCGCCTTCTCGACGCCGACCTGCGGCGCCTGCCTCGGAGGGCACATGGGCGTCCTGGCGGCCGGTGAGCGTGCGGTGGCCACGACCAACCGCAACTTCGTCGGCCGCATGGGGCACCCCGAGAGCGAGATCTACCTGGCCAACCCCTATGTGGCCGCCGCCTCCGCCGTCGCGGGGCATGTGGCGACGCCGGAGATGCTCGAGAGGGAACGCGTGGCGACGGGAGGGCGGTCATGATGTTCGAGGGCACGGCGCACGTGTTCGGCCGCGACGTCGACACTGACGTCATCATCCCGGCCCGCTACCTGAACACCAGCGACCCCGCCGAGTTGGGGGCGCACTGCATGGAGGACATCGACGCCGGGTTCGTGCGCCGCGTGCGGCCGGGCGACGTCATCGTCGCCGGCGAGAACTTCGGCTGCGGCTCCTCGCGCGAGCACGCGCCCGTGGCCATCAAGGCCGCAGGCGTCTCGTGCGTCGTCGCGGCGAGCTTCGCGCGCATCTTCTACCGCAACGCCATCAACACCGGCCTGCCGATCGTCGTCTCGAAGGAGGCGGCGGCCGGCGTGCGCGCGGGCGACCGTCTGCGCATCGATCCGGCTGCCGGCCTGGTCGAGGACCTGACGCAGGGCACTCGCTACGCGGCCGACGCGTTCCCACCCTTCATGCAGGAGCTCATCGAGCGCGGCGGCCTTCTGCCGTACGTCCGGGCGCGTCTGGCGGAGCAGTCGTGACGCCCGCCGAGACCTACCGGGTGCTGCTCCTGCCGGGCGACGGTGTCGGCCCTGAAATCATCGCTGCCGCGCAGCGTGTCCTCGACGAGGCGGCCGCTCGCTTCGGCTTCTCGCTGGCTTACGAGACCGGGCTCGCCGGCGGCGCGGCCATCGACGCGACCGGCGCGCCGCTCGAGCCCGGTCTCGTCGCGCGCTGCGCCGCCAGTGACGCCGTCTTCCTCGGCGCCGTCGGCGGTCCGCGCTGGGAGACCACCGACCCTGACAGGCCGCGGCCGGAGCAGGGGCTCCTGGCGCTGCGCAAGGGGCTCGGACTGTTCGCCAACCTGCGGCCAGTCAAATGCCATGCGCCGCTCGCCTTCGCCAGCACGCTGAAGCCCGAGGTGATCGCTGGCGTCGACATCATGGTCGTGCGCGAGCTCACCGGCGGCCTCTACTTCGGCGAGCGCGAACGAACGGCCGACACGGCCTACGACACGATGTACTACGAGCGCGGCGAGATCGAGCGCATCGTGGCCTTCGCCTGCGAGCTCGCGCGCGGCCGCCGGCGCGAGCTGACGAGCGTCGACAAGGCCAACGTGCTCGAGAGCTCGCGCCTGTGGCGCGAGGTGGCTGAGGAGGTGGCGCAGCGCTACGAAGACGTCTCGCTGCGCCACCTCTACGTCGACAACGCCGCCATGCAGCTCGTGCGCGAGCCGAGGCAGTTCGACGTGATCGTGACGGAGAACATGTTCGGCGACATCCTCTCCGACGAGGCGGCCATGCTCACCGGCAGCATCGGCATGCTGCCGTCGGTGAGCGTGGGCGCCGGCGGTGTCTCGCTCTACGAGCCGATCCACGGCACGGCGCCCGACATCGCCGGCCGCGGAGTCGTGAACCCGTGCGCCACTATCCTTTCGGGGGCGCTGATGCTCGACCTGAGCTTCGCCCGCAAGGAGGCCGCGCGCGCCGTGGAGCGCGCGGTGGAACGCGCGCTCGACGGCGGCGCGCGCACGGCCGACATCGCGCAGCAGGGGGAAGCGGCGCTGTCGACCGAACAGATGACCGACCGAGTGATCGCCGAGCTCGCTCTCGCTGGCGAAGAGGTGACGGCGTGACGCCGGCGACGCCGCCGGCGACCAGACCGAGAAACGACACGACGCGCAGAAGCGTGGAGAGGAGGCGACGGTGTCGATCACGCCCGTTGAGAAGATCTGGATGAACGGAGAGCTCGTGCCCTGGGACGAGGCGCGCATCCACGTCCTGACCCACGCGCTGCACTACGGCTCGGGCGTCTTCGAGGGCGTGCGCGCCTACGAGACGGCCCGTGGCGCGGCGGTCTTCCGCCTGACCGACCACCTGCGCCGCCTCGAGCGCTCGGCCAAGCTCTACTACATGTCGCTGCCGTACTCCGTCGAGGAGCTCGTCCAGGCGACCAAGGACGTCATCGCCGCCAACGGCCTCAGTGCCTGCTACATCCGGCCGCTGGCCTACCGTGGCTACGGCGAGATGGGTCTCTTTCCCCTCAAGGCGACGGTCGACTGCATCGTCGCCGTCTGGCCGTGGGGGACCTACCTGGGCGACGAGGGCATCAAGCACGGCATCCGCGCCAAGGTCTCGACCATCCAGGCGCTCGGCCACACGCAGCTCGCACGCGCGGCCAAGGCCACCGGGCAGTACCTCAACAGCATCCTGGCCAAGGTCGAGGTGGTCAACGCCGGCTACGACGAGGCGATCATGCTCGACGATCACGGGCGCGTCGCCGAGGGCTCCGGGGAGAACATCTTCCTCGTGCGCGACGGCGTGATCTACACGCCGTTTCCGGCCGACGGCGTGCTCGAGGGCCTCACGCGCGACACGGTGCTGCGCATCGCGGAGTCGGAGGGCATCAGGGCGGAGGAACGCACGCTGGCTCGCAGCGACCTGGTCCTAGCCGACGAGCTCTTCTTCACCGGCACGGCGGCCGAGATCGTCCCCATCCGCGAGGTCGACGACCATCCCATCGGCGAGCCCGGACCCATCACACGTCGCATGCAGGAGCGCTTCCGGGACATCGTCGAGGGACGCGACGAGGAGTTCGGCCACTACTTGGAGTACGTGACGGGGTAGGCGGGGAGGCAGCGATGAGCGGCACAGGGGTCCGGCTCTACGACACCACGCTACGCGACGGCATGCAGCAGGAGGGCATGTCGGTCTCGGTCGACGAAAAGGTGCGCATCGCCCTCAAGCTCGACGAGCTCGGCATCCACTTCATCGAGGGCGGCTTTCCCGCCTCCAACCCCAAGGAGCTCGCTTTCTTCGAACAGATGGAACGCGAGCATCTGCAGCACTCCCGGCTGGTCGCCTTCGGCATGACGCGGCGCAAGGGCGTGAAGCCCGAAGACGATGAGGGCCTGCAGGTGCTCGCCGATACTTTCACTGAGACCGTGGCCATCGTGGGCAAGACATGGGGGCTGCACCTCTCGAAGGTGCTGCGCGTGAGCCGCGACGAGAACCTGCGCATGATCGCCGACAGCGTCGGCTTCCTCGTCGCGAAGGGCAAGTCGGTCGTCTACGACGCGGAGCACTTCTTCGACGCCTACCGGGACGACCCCCCCTACGCGCTGCAGTGTGCGCGTGCGGCGGCCGCGGCCGGCGCCGGCGTCGTTTGCCTCTGCGACACCAACGGCGCCTCGCTGCCGGGGTTCGTCCGTGACACGGTCGCTGCGGTGGTCGCCGCCGTCCCCGCCGAGATCGGGGTGCATATACACAACGACACCGACTGCGCGGTGGCGGGCAGCCTCGTCGCCGTCGAGGCGGGCGCGACGCACGTGCAGGGCACGATGAACGGCTACGGCGAGCGCTGCGGCAACGCCAACCTCACCTCGATCATCCCGGCGCTCGTCCTCAAGATGGGTCTGCCCGTGGTGACCGAGGAACAGCTCGCTCGCCTCACCGAGACGGCGCACTTCGTGGCCGAGACGGTCAACGTCGCGCTGTGGGCGCACCAGCCCTACGTGGGCCGCACCGCCTTCGCTCACAAGGGCGGGCTGCACGTGGCGGCCGTCGACGCGGCGCCGCAGACCTTCGAGCATGTCGATCCCGAGCTCGTCGGCAACGAGCAGCGTATCCTCATCTCGGAGCTGTCCGGAAAGGCCGCTGTGCTGCGCAAGGCGCGTGAGCTCGGCATCGTCCTCGAGGGCGACGACGAGCGCGTCGGCGGCGTCCTGAAGCACCTCAAGGAGAGGGAACACCAGGGCTACCACTACGAGGCCGCCGACGCCTCGTTCGAGCTCCTCTTGCGCGAACGGCTCGACCCGCCCGAGCCCCTGTTCAGGCTCGAGAGCTTCCGCGTGATCGTGGAGAAGCGCGAGGACGGCAAGGTCATGACGGAGGCCACGGTCAAGGTCCACGCCGGCGGCGAGCGGCTGATCGCGACCGCCGAGGGAAACGGCCCCGTGAACGCGCTCGACAAGGCGCTGCGCCTGGCCATCACCCGCAAGCACCCCCACCTCGCCGATATCGACCTGGTGAACTACAAGGTGCGTATCCTCGACGAGGCGAAGGGAACCGGGGCGGTGACGCGCGTCCTGCTCGACGCGAGCGACGGCGAGGAGAGCTGGGGCAGCATCGGCGTCTCGGAGAACGTCATCGAGGCCAGTTGGGAGGCTCTGGTCGACTCCATCGTCTACGGGATGCTGCACGTGGCCGGGCCGCAGCGAGAGACGCCATCGAAGGGCCCGGTCGCGGATCGAGCAGCTCCTGATGGAGCCGGAGGGACGGACGCCGACGCATCTTCGCAGGGGACTCCCGGCCCATGAGCGTGCGGCCCTGCGAGAGTCCACTGCCGTTCGGCCGCGTGCTCGTCGCCGGCGAGGGGCGCCACTGCCTGTTCGACGGTGAGTGCGTGCGCCTGCTCGACGGGCCTGCCTATCTGGATGACACGCGTGAGACCGGGGAGGTGGGCCTCGGCACGTTCGAGCTGCTGGCTCCGGTCACGCCCTCGAAGATCGTCTGCGGGGGCCTCAACTACAAGGCCCACGCCGCCGAGTTCGACCAGGAGGTGCCCGACGAACCGCTGCTCTTCCTCAAGCCATCGTCGGCCGTGATCGGCCCCGGCGAGGCGGTGGTGCTGCCCTGCCAGTCGGAGCGTGTCGACTACGAGGCGGAGCTGGCGCTCGTCGTCGGGCGTCGCTGCCGGCAGGTGCAGGCCGGCGAGGCGGCGAGCTTCGTGGCCGGCTACACCTGCGGCAACGACGTGACGGCGCGCGACCTGCAGGCCAGGGACGGGCAGTGGACGAGGTCGAAGTCGTTCGACACGTTCTGTCCGTTGGGACCTAACGTGGTGAGGTCGGCGCCGGCCGAGACCGCGGTCGTGGCCGCGCTGCTCGACGGAGTCGAAGTGCAGCGCGCCCTTGTCGCGGACCTGCTCTTCTCGCCCCTCGACCTGCTCGCCTTCGTCAGCTCGGTCATGACGCTCGAGCCCGGCGACGTGATCATGACGGGGACGCCGCCGGGCGTGGGACCGCTGCGCCGCGGCCAGACCATCACCGTCGAGGTCGACGGTGTCGGGTCGCTAACGAACCCCGTGGCCTGAAGCGACGTGGACCGCCGGCTCGGCCTGGCGATAGAATGGACCTCTGTACATGGCTTCCGGCTTCGTCCATCTCCACGTCCACAGCGAGTACTCGCTCCTCGACGGCGCTTGCCGCGTCCCAGCTCTAGTCGACCGAGTGCGCGAGCTCGGCATGCCGGCGGTGGCGCTGACCGACCATGGCTCGCTCGCGGGGACCGTGCAGTTCTACAGCGAGGCGCGCAAGGCCGGGGTGAAGCCGATCATCGGTCTCGAGCTGTACATCGTCGACGACCGTCTCAACCGCCAGAGCGTGCGCGAGGAGCGCTTCCATCTGACGCTCCTCGCGCGCGACGCACACGGCTACCGCAACCTGGTCGAGCTCTCCACGACGGCCTACCTCGAGGGGTACTGGTACAAGCCGCGCGCCGACTGGCAGCTCCTCTCGCAGCACCACGCGGGCCTCATCTGTCTCACGGGCTGCATGACGGGGCGCATCGCGCGCCTCGTGCGTGAGGCCCGCGGCGACGAGGCGCTCGCCGAGGTGCTCCGCCTGAAGGAGCTGTTCGGCTCCGACGACCTCTACGTCGAGTTGCAGGACGCCGGCCTGCCCGAGCAGCGCGAGCTGGTGCCCAAGCTCGTCGCGCTGGCGGGGCAGGCCGGCGTGAAGACGGCGGCCACGAACGACGTGCACTACTTGCGCCACGAGGACGCCCACGCGCACGACGCGCTGCTCTGCATCCAGACGCAAAGCATGCTCGACGACGAGAACCGCATGCGCTACGGCAGCGACGAGTTCTTCCTCAAGACCGCGGAGGAGATGCGCGAGCGCTTCGCGGCCTACCCCGAGGCCTGCGACGCGACGCTCGAGATAGCCGAGCGCTGCGCCGTCGAGCTCGAGTTCGGGCGCATCCTGCTGCCGAGCTATCCCGTCCCCGAGGGGGAGACCGAGGAGGGGTACCTGCGCGCGCTCTGCGAGCTGGGCGTGCGTCAGCGCTATGGGGCGCAGCCCGGACCCGAGGTGCGCGAGCGTCTCGACTACGAGCTCAAGGTCATCTCCGAGATGGGCTTCAGCGCCTACTTCCTCATCGTCTGGGACTTCGTCAAGTTCGCCAAGGACAACGGCATCGCCGTCGGTCCGGGCCGCGGGTCGGCGGCGGGGAGCATCGTCTCCTACGTCCTGAGCATCACCGATCTCGACCCGCTCAAGTACGACCTGCTCTTCGAGCGCTTCCTGAACCCGGGGCGCAAGTCGATGCCCGACATCGACATGGACTTCTCGGTCGAGCGCCGCGACGAGGTCATCGAGTACGTGGCCCAGAAGTACGGCCGCGACCGCGTGGCCCAGATCATCACCTTCGGCACCATGGCGGCGCGCGCCGCGACGCGAGACGCGGCGCGCGTCATGGGCCTGCCCTACGCGGTCGGCGACCGCATCGCCAAGATGATCCCCGAGCAGGCGCCGCCGGCGACCTTCGAGCAGGCCATGGCGCCCGGCGGCGAGCTGCGGCGGGCCTATGAGAGCGACCAGCAGGTCAAGGAGGCCGTCGACCTCGCGCGGGCGCTCGAGGGACTCATCCGCAACGACTCCATCCACGCCGCCGGCGTGGTCATCTCCGACAAACCGCTCACCGAGTACGTCCCGTTGCAGCAGAAGGGCGAGGCCGAGATCGTCACCCAGTTCAGCATGGACGACGTGGCGAAGCTGGGGCTCCTCAAGATGGACTTCCTCGGCCTGCGCAACCTCGACGTCATCGAGGCGGCCCTGGGGCTCATCGAGAATAGCCGGGGCGTCTGCGTCGACATGACGACGCTGCCTCTCGACGACGCGAAGACCTACGAGATGCTGCGCCGCGGTGACGCCCTGGGCGTCTTCCAGTTCGAGTCGGGTGGCATGCGCGACGCGCTGCGCGAGGTCGGGCCGACGCAGTTCGAAGACCTGATCGCCATCGTGGCTCTCTACCGGCCCGGACCGATGCAGTACATCCCTGCCTACGCGCGCAACAAGAGGGATCCGGGAGCGGTGGTCTACGACCACGAGCTGCTGCGCCCGATCCTCGAGTCGACGCACGGGGTGACGATCTACCAGGAGCAATACATGGCCATCGCCCGCCGCGTGGCCGGCTTCACCCCGGCGCAGGCGGACGATCTGCGCAAGGCCATCGGCAAGAAGGACAAGAAGCTGATGGCCACGCTCAAGGAGCCCCTCATGGCGGGTCTGCGCGCGAGCGGCGTGCCGCAGCAGGTCATCAACAGGCTGTGGAGCAACTTCGAGGCCACGGGCGACTACTCGTTCAACAAGAGCCACGCCGCCTGTTACGCGCTCATCAGCTACCGCACAGCCTTCCTCAAGGCCAACTACCCGGTCGAGTACATGGCGGCGCTGATCTCGAGCGTCATGAACACCAAGGACAAGGTGCCGTTCTACGTCAACGCCTGCCACGAGATGGCGATCGAGGTCTTGCCGCCGGACGTCAACGAGAGCGACGTCGGGTTCACCGTGGTCGGCGGCAAGATCCGCTTCGGACTCAATGCGGTGAAGGGCGTGGGGAGGGGGGCCATCGAGGCGATCGTCGCCGCGCGCGCCGACGGCCCCTTCACCTCGCTGTACGACTTCTGCGCCCGCGTCGACTCGGCCCTGGTCAACAAGCGGACGCTGGAGGCTCTCATCAAGAGCGGAGCCCTCGATTCCACCGGCGACACGCGGCGCGGCATGCTCGCGGCGCTGCCCGCCGCGGCCAGCGAGGGGGAGCGCCGGCGCAAGGACCGGGCCGTGGGCCAGGTCGATCTCTTCGCCCACGCCGAGGTCGAGGAGACCCACCACGCGCCCATCTCGCGTGAGGAGTTCGAGCGCGAGACGCTGCTGCGCTGCGAGAAGGAGGCGCTGGGGCTGTACGTCTCTTCGCACCCGTTGCAGGGCCTGCGCCAGCAGCTCAAGGACGAGGTAGACGCCACCGTGAGCGAGCTGGCCGACATGCCCGACGGGACCATCCTCTGGACCGGCGGCGTCATCTCCGGTCTGCAGCGGCGGCCGACGCGCAGCGGCGGCATCATGGTCATCTTCCGCCTCGACGACGTCGACGGCGGCATCGAGGTAGTGGCCTTCAACACCGTGGCGGAGCAGTACGCCGAGCTCCTGCGCGAGGACGCCATCGTCAAGGTGAAGGGCCGTCTCGACCGCAAGAGCGAGGACGAGACCAAGCTGATCGCTATGGAGGTGCGGCCGTTCGGCGGCGTCAGCGAGTCGCGACCGCTGACGGTGACCGTCGACGCCGACCGCGTGCAACTCGCCCTGCTGCAGGAGCTCAAGGAGATCCTCGCCTCGTTCCCGGGTCAGGTGCCCGTCGTCCTACAGATGGAGTCGCTCCAGGGCCAGCAGCGGCTGCGCATCGGCGATGGCTATCGCGTGGCCCCAGTGGGCGGCCTCTACGCCGAGCTCAAGGCGCTGCTCGGCGAGAGCTGCATCCAGATCGCTTGCTAGACCGGTTCCGGCGCCGGGGACGAGCGGCTACACCTGTGCGCTGGTCTGCCGCTGTCGCCGAGCGCCGACGGGAGAGTGCCCCCTCGGACAGCGTGCTTGGGCCTGCGCTTCGCGGGTAGAGTACAGGTTCCGAGGCCCTCGAAGCGGGCAGCGGGGAGGGACAGGCGTGAGGCGCCTTGAGCTGACCGACATAGCGGCAACGGTCGCCGAGCTGCGCTCGGTGGCGCCGGCGCGCAGCGACGTGCGCGCGGCGGTCGAGGAGATCGTGGGCGAGGTGCGGCGGCAGGGCGACGAGGCGCTGCGGCGCCTCACCGAGCGCCTCGACGACGTCGCCCTGCCGCCGCACCTCGCCGTCCCGCCCGAGAAGATGCTTGCCGCGCTGCGCGAGCTCGACCCCGAGCTGCGCTCGGCCCTCGAGCTCGCCGTCGCCAACATCCGCGCCTATCACGAGCGTGAGGCGCCCGTCTCGTGGCGCGAGACGTTGGCGCAGGGCCAGACGGTGGGCCAGGAGATCGTGCCGCTGGCCGTCGCAGGCCTCTACGTGCCCGGCGGCCTTGCCGACTATCCCTCGACGGTGCTGATGACCGCCATACCGGCACAGGTCGCCGGCGTCGGCAGGCTGGTCGTCTGCTCGGCGCCGCGGCCCGGCGGCGGCGTGGCCGCCGGGGTGGCCGCGGCCTGCGCCCTGCTGGGCATCACCGACCTGTTCCCGATCGGCGGCGCCCAGGCCGTGGCGGCCATGGCCTACGGCACCGCGCAGGTCCCGCGCTGCGACATCGTGGTCGGTCCGGGCAACGCCTTCGTCACCGAGGCCAAGCGGCAGGTGATGGGCGACGTGGCGATCGACGGGCTCGCCGGTCCCAGCGAGGTGCTCATCGTCGCCGGCAAGGGGGCGCGGCCCACCTGGCTGGCTGCAGACCTGCTGGCGCAGGCCGAGCACGGCGCCGGGGCCTCGGGAGTGTTGCTCGACGTGGGCGGCTCGTTGCTCGACCGGGTGGAGGCGGAGGTGCGACGCCTCGGCGAGGAGCTGAAGGTTTCCCTCGGCGGTGTGACCTTGGTCGCGTGTCCCTCGCTCGATGACGCGCTCGCCTTGGTGGACGCCTTCGCTCCTGAGCACCTCGAGCTGCATCTCGACGACGCCGCGGCGCTCGTGCCGCGCGTGCGCGCCGCCGGCGCGGTCTTCGTCGGACCATCGACCGCCACGGCGTTCGCCGACTACGGCGCCGGCACCAACCACGTGCTGCCCACGGGCGGCTCGGCCCGCTTCGCGCAGGGCCTTTCGGTGGTCCATTTCCAGAGACGCGTGGGGGTGCTCGAGGTAGATGAGGGCTCGGCGTCTCGTCTGGCGCGAGCCGTTGCCGCGATCGCCGGGGAGGAGGGTCTACGCTCTCACGCGCGCTCGGCGCTGCTCCGGCTCGAGGACGGGCCCGACGCCGAGACGAGCGCCGCGAGGAGCATCGGAGAGAGGTGAAAGTGCGGCGATGACAGAGGCAGGACCCAGGGTGGCCGCGGTCGCCCGAACCACCAGCGAGACGACGGTCTCGGTGCGACTCGACCTCGAAGGCGGGGGCACCGCTCGGGTCGAGACCGGCATCCGGTTCCTCGATCACATGCTGGAGCTCTTCGCCCACCACAGCGGATTCGGACTCGAGGTGCGCGCCACCGGCGACCTCGACGTCGGCGGCCATCACACCGTCGAGGACATCGGCCTCGCCCTCGGACAGGCGCTGCGCGAGGCGGTGGGAGAGAAGCGCGGCATCCGTCGCTACGGGTTCTTCATGCTGCCCATGGACGAGGCGCTGGTGCAGGTCGCTATCGAATTCTCGGGGAGGCCCTTCTTTGCCCACAACTTCGAGCTCTCGGGGCTCCGCGTCGGCGACTTCGACGCCGAGCTCACGAGCCACTTCTTCCAGTCGCTTGTCAACGAGGCGGCCTTGACGCTGCACATCAGGCTGATCAGCGGGAGCGACACGCACCACATCGTCGAGGCCGTCTTCAAGGGGGTGGCCCGCGCTCTCGGCGTGGCTTGCGAGCGCCACGACCACGACGACCTGCCCTCGGCCAAGGTCGTCCCTTAGGAGGCGCCCGAGGCTCGAGGCACGTCGGGCGCGGCCTTTCCTCTTATCTCGCCCCGCCTACGGCCGAAAGGGAGTGGGGATGAGTCGACAGGCGAGGCTGGCGACTGAAGGAGTGCCCGTGGAGGCGCTTTCTGAGATCGTCCTCATCGACTACGGCCGGGGTCACCTAGCCGCGCGCTGCGCCGCCGTCGCCGTGGTGGCCGGCGTGACGAACCACGGCGGCGGCGTGGTCGCCGCCGTAGCGCGCGACGCTGTCTGGGCGGTACAGTTCCACCCAGAGAAGAGCTCGTCGGTCGGGCTGCTCCTGGCCAACTTCATGGCGCCGGTGCGAAAGGAGCGTGCAAGGTGAAACTGTTCCCTGCCATCGACATCCAGGAAGGCCGCGCCGTCCGGCTGCGGCGCGGCGACTTCGCCGATGCGACCGTCTTCGCCGACGACCCCGTGGAGCAGGCGCGCGACTGGGAGCGGCAGGGGGCTGACGCGTTGCACGTCGTCGACCTCGACGGGGCTCGGCGAGGCACCCTGGTCAACTTCGACATCGTGGGCGCCATCGTCGACGCGGTCGGCATCCCCGTCGAGTACGGCGGCGGCGTGCGCAGCTCCGAGACGCTCCAGACGGTGGCGGCGAGCGGGGTCGAGTGGGTCGTACTGGGCACCGCCGCCGTCACGGACCTCGACCTTCTCGACGAGGCCCTGCGCGTGCTCGGCCCACGGCTCGTCGTGGGCGTCGACTGCGAAAGCGGCATTGTCGCCACGCACGGCTGGCAGGAGCGCTCCGAGATGAGCGCCCTGCACTTCGTGCACCTGCTCAAGGATCGGGGAGTGCGGCGCATCGTCTACACCGACGTGCTGCGTGACGGCATGCTCGAGGGGCCCAACCTGGAGGGGCTCCACGAGCTGACGGAAGGGACCCAGCTCGAGGTCGTCATGTCGGGCGGTATCAGTCGCCTCGAAGACCTGCGCTGGGTCAAGCGCGAGGCACCCGATGTGGTGGCCATCATCGTCGGCCGTGCCCTGTACGAGGGTGCCTTCACGCTCGCTCAGGCCAAGGCCGCCCTCGCCTAGTGGCCACGCGCCGCGTCATCCCCTGTCTCGACGTCCTCGACGGCCGGGTCGTGAAGGGCGTCCGGCTCGTGGGGGTGCGCGACGCCGGCGATCCGGTCGAGCTCGCGGTGCGCTACGACCGCGACGACTGCGACGAGCTCGTCTTTCCTAGGTCGGGCTGCGACGGGTGAGCGGGCCGCGGCGTGTCGCGCTGGCGGACCTGGGGCCGGCCGACGGCCTGCGCCTCATCGACCTCGTGGCCGAGGCCGGCCTGGTCTGCTTCCCGACCGACACACTCTACGGCATCGGCGGGCTGCTACGACCGTCGGTCGGGCGGCGCGTCTACGAAGCCAAACGGCGCGCCGCCGACAAACCTCTCCAGGTCATCTTCCCGACCGTCGAGGCCTTGGTCGGCGCGGTTGCGCTGGGCAGGCGGACGCTCGACGCGGTGCGGCGGCTGCTCCCCGGTGGGCTGACGCTGCTCCTCCCCTACCCTGTGGGGCTCGACTACCCGCCGCCGGGCAAGGTCGAGGTGCCGGGGAAGGGGCAGCGCCGGCGTGAGGTCGAGACGCTGGGCGTGCGCGTGCCGCGCTGGCCCGAGGCTGCCCGCGTGCTCGGCGCGCTCAGCCTTCCCTTGCTCGGCTCCAGCGCCAACGTGAGCGGCGGGCCGCCGGCGCGCAGCCTCGACGAGGTCGATGCCGAGATCAGGGCGGCGTGCGATCTCTTGCTCGATGCCGGACCCGTGGCCGGGGTGCCGTCGACGGTCGTCGACCTGACCACCTACGGGCAGGGGCGGCGCTGGCGCGTCCTGCGCACGGGAGCGGTGGGCGAGGACGAGGTACGCGAGATGCTCGAACGCAGGCGCGAGGACCTGCCGCGGTGATAGGCTGCATGGCACCATGAGACGGCTGCCGTTCCAACAGGTCGACGTGTTCACCGAGCGCCCGTTCGCGGGCAATCCCCTGGCCGTGTTCACCGAGGCGGAAGGCTTGGGCGAGCGCGAGATGCAGGAGATCGCCCGCGAGATGAACCTCTCTGAAACGACGTTCGTCTCGCCTCCGCAGGGTTCGGGTGACGCGCGCGTGCGCATCTTCACGCCCGAGACCGAGCTGCCGTTCGCCGGTCACCCGAGCGTCGGCACCGCCTGGCTGCTTGTGCACCTGGATCTGGTTACGGTGCGTGAACCGGTGACGACCGTGGTCCTCGAGCTGGGCGTCGGGCCGACCGCCGTCGACGTCTCCGTCGTCGGCGGTCGGCCGACCAGTGGCCTCGTGCACCAGGGGCCGGCGGAGTTCGGCGAGGAGATCTCGGCGAGCGAGGCGGCGGCGGTGCTCGGTCTGCAAGGGAGCGACCTGCACGAAGAGCTCGTCCCCCGTGTCGTCGGCACCGGGCTCTCCTACGCCATCATCCCGCTGCGCAGCACCCGGACCCTCGCTCGCGCGTGGTTCGACATCGCCTTGCTGCCCGAGTTCGAGCGCGCCCATGCCGAGGTCTACCCCTTCGCGTTCACGGGCGAGGAGGAGCCGTGGGTGGCTGCTCGCGGTCTCTTCCCCCTGGTCGGCATCCCTGAGGACCCGGCGACCGGCAGCGCGGCGGGCCCGCTGGCGGCCTACCTGGCGCGCGCCGGGCTGCTGCCGGCTGGGGCGGCCCGCGTGGTCGCCCAGGGCGACCACGCGGGCCGCCCCAGCCGGCTCACCGTCTCCGTGACCGAGGAGCACGGACGTATCGTCGACGTGCAGGTCGCCGGCGGGGTGGTGCCGGTGCTCTCGGGCGTGCTCGAGCTGTAGAGGAAGCCTGCGATCCGGCCTGAGGCCGCCACGGCCGTGTCGACCGGTTCCGCGCCGCCCCTCGGCCCTCGTCTAGCTCCGCTTTGGTAGAATCGGCCGTGATCGAGAGTGTTGCTCGTGCCCGCCCGACGCCACCGCCCGACCGCCGTCGTGACGCGCGCCCGGGCCCCCGCTCGAGCGGCGCCCTGAGCAGGGAGGAGGACGGGATGAGGATCGCGGCTGGAGCCGATCACGCCGGCTTCGAGCTCAAGGACGCGCTGGTCGTGCGCCTGCGAGAAGCGGGCCACGAGGTCGTCGATGTGGGCACGAGCTCGCCGGAATCGGTCGACTATCCGACCTTCGCTCACGCGGTCGCCCGGAGCGTGGCTGCCGGAGATGTCGACCGCGGCCTGCTCGTCTGCGGCACGGGCATCGGCATGTGCATGGCGGCGAACCGCCATCCCGGGGTCCGGGCCGCCGACTGCTTCACGGAGCACCTCGCCGAGCTGTCGCGCCGCCACAACGACGCCAATGTCCTCTGTCTGGCGGGGCGCAGCCTCGACGAGGGAGAGGCGTGGGCGATCACCGAGCTCTGGCTCGCCACGCCCTTCGAGGGCGACCGTCACGCGCGGCGCGTCGCTCAGATCGACGAGACGACCGCCGCAGAGGAGGCCTGACGTCGTGTCGCCGGTCGCCCTGGAGTGGCGCCGCGAGCGGCTCTACGAGTCGTCGTGAGCCCGGACGGCGCAGACCGCCTCGAGGAGGCGCCGGGTCGCGAGCGGCCCAGCTGGCACGAGTACTTCCTGCAGCTTGCGCGGCAGGCCTCGAGCCGGTCGACCTGCCTTCGTCGCCAGGTCGGCGCCGTGCTCGTGCGCGACAAGCGCATCCTTGCGACGGGTTACAACGGGGCTCCGCGCGGTATCGCACACTGCCTCGACGTGGGCTGCCTGCGCGAGGAGCTCGGCGTGCCTTCCGGCGAGCGTCACGAGCTCTGCCGCGCCATCCACGCGGAGCAGAACGCCATCATCCAGGCGGCCATCCACGGCGTGGCTATCGAGGGTTCGACGCTCTACTGCACCCACCAGCCGTGCATCCTGTGCGCCAAGATGATCATCAACTCCGGCGTCAAGGAGATCTACTTCGCCGAGGGGTACCCAGACGAGCTGTCGCTGGCCATGTTCTCTGAGGCCGGCGTCGCTCTGCATCGCGAGGAGGTCCCATAGACAGGCTCCTGGACGCGCCCTCGAGCGTCCTGCTCGCCGCCGCCGGCTTCGTCCTGGCGGCGAGCATCGTCTACCTCGTCACTCCGCTGATGAGCTGGATCGCTCGGCGGGCAGGCGTGGTCGTGCGGCCCACGGACGAGCGGCACATGCACCACGCCACGATGCCGCTGCTGGGCGGCCTCGCCATGTACATCGGCGTGATGGTGCCCACGCTGGCTCTGGTGCGAATGAGCGACGCGAGCAAGGCGATCCTTGTGGGCGGGACGATCATCACGCTGGTCGGGCTCGTCGACGATCTCCTCGACATCCGTCCGCTCTTGAAGTTCGCCGGTCAGCTCGCCGCGATCGGCGTGATGCTGTACTTCAATGTGCGCATCTCGCGCTTCACGCTGCCCCTCAGCGACGAGACGTTCACCTTCCACATCGCCGTCTCGGTGGCGCTGACAGTCCTCTGGATGGGCGTCATCATCAATATGGTGAACTTCATCGACGGCCTCGACGGCCTGGCGGCGGGCGTGTGCGCCATCTCGGCCATGACCTTCAGCGTGATCGCCCTCTCGCTCGACCGGGCGCCCATGGGCGTTGAGGCCGCCGTGCTGGCAGGAGCCGCGTTCGCCTTCCTGCGCTTCAACTTCTACCCAGCGAGCATCTTCATGGGGGACACGGGGTCGATGCTCCTCGGCTACTGTCTCGGCGTCATCAGTGTGCAAGGCGTCCTCAAGGGCGCCGCGACCGTGGCGCTCATCTTCCCGCTCCTCGTGTTGGGCGTGCCCTTCGTCGACTTCTTCCGCATCGTCTTCCGGCGCTGGCGCGAGGGCGTGCCCTTCTACCGCGGCGGCAAGGACCACGTGCATCACCACCTGGTCCTGGTCGTCGGCTACTCGCAGCGCAAGGCGGTGCTGCTGCTCTACGGCTGGTGCGTGCTGCTGAGCGGCCTCGCCGTGGCCATGCGCGAGCGCGCGCTGTGGGCTGTGGTCGTTCTGGGCGCGGCCGCCCTCGTTGCGACGGTGTCGATGCTTCGCCTGTTGCGCCGCTTTCGCGCTCGCTCCGAAGAGGAGGCGCGGCGCGAGGTGCTCGGGGACGAGGCGTCCGCGCCGGGCACCGGGAGCGCGTCCTCACCGCAATCTACGCAGCCCCCGCGGGACGGCGGCGTGCGGGGCCGCGCCGGGCGCGGATGGCAGTGGCCCGTGGCGGGTGTAGGCTCGCTGTGAGGCGGGCAGAACATCCGTCGGCGGGGGAACGTGATGGCCGTCACGAGGGGTTCCGAAGTACCCCTGGCGGTATCGCCGACGTTCCTTGTCGCTGCGGGGAAAGGTCTATATACTGTGCCGCACGAAGAACCCCGTGAGAAGGGTTCGCGTCGCCCTGAGCAGCGAAAATCCCCTGCTCAGGCCGAGTCGATCGCGTTCACGCTATTGGCCGGGGTAGCCGTGGGCTTGGGCATCGGATACGTGATCGACAGGCTGGCGAAGACGTCCCCCTTGTTCTTGATCTTGGGTGTGTTCGTCGGGTTCGCCGCCGCGCTGTACGCGGTCTTTCTCGAGACGAGGTGACGAGGGCTCCGCAACCCGCTCGGTCCGGACGAAGGTGGAAGCATCAAGCGCGATACGCTACTAGTGCTGACGTTGCTGGCGATGACCGTCGCCTGCGGCGTCGTTGCCGGCCTCCTCGGACGCAGCGTGTGGGCGGCGGCGCTCGGTTCGGCGCTCGTCATCGCTTACTGGCTCCTCGAACTGCTCGTGGCGAGACTGGGCGCCCGCGGTAGCTTTGCCAACGCCGTCGCCCTGGGCCTCGGCGGCATGGTGGCGCGCCTCGTCGTCGTGCTCGGCGTGCTGGCGGCGATCGGGCTCTTCGCCAGGCCCGCCTTCCCCGAGGCGGCGCTATCGTTCCTCGTCACGTACAGCGCCTACCAGGTGCTGCGGCTGTTCGCCCACCCGGCTCTGTCCGCGCATCCCCGGGGGGAGTAGTGGACCCTGCGCGCGATCAGCACCAGCAGGAGATGCGGCGGGTCACGGCCGGCGAGGACGAGGTCATCGCCACCATCGCCAAGCACCGCCGCCTCGGGGGCCTGCCGGTGTGGCTCTGGGGGGTCATAGGGCTGCTCGTGCTCGTGGGGCTTTTCTTCATCCCCGGAGGTGCCAAGCAGGAGCTTGAGATCGCCGGCGAGTTCAACCTCGAGCCGCTGGTGAGCCTGCCCAAGATCGGCCCGTTCGACCTGTCGATCACCAAGGCCGTCGTCTACCTCTGGATCGCCACCGCCGTCATCGTCGTGGTGGCGATCGTCATCGCGCGCAACATCAAGCCGCATCCGAGCCGGTTCCAGTACGCCATGGAGGCTCTCTACGAGCTCGCCTACGACGGCATCACCTCCTCGGTGATGAAGAGCGGCGTCTCGACGTGGTTCCCGTACGTGGGCGCGGCTTTCTTCTTCATCCTCGTCAACAACCTCGCCGGTCTCATCCCCCTGCCCTTCGGCGAGCACCACCAGTTGAGCTTCTACGCCGCCACGGCCAACCTGAACGTGACCATCACGCTTGCCTTCTTCACGTTCCTCTTCACGCACTACGCCGGGATGAAGAAGAATGGGCCCGTGACGTACTTCAGAAACTGGATGCCCAGGGGCGCGCCGCCGGTGCTGCGCGAGTTCATCTTCGTCATCCACATCGTGAGCGAGGTCTTCCGGTTGATCTCGCTCTCGGTCCGACTCTTCGCCAACATGGTCGCCGGGCACGCCATCCTGGCCGTGTTCTTCGCTATGGCGCTGATCTTCCAGAGCTACCTTGCGGCCGTGGTGCTGCAGGGTGGCTCCGTGCTGATCTACATGTTCGAGATCTTCGTGGCCGTGATCCAGGCCTTCATCTTCGCCATCCTCTCCGCCGTTTACATCGGCGGTGCGCTCGACCAGGAGCACTAGGGACGGGACAGTCGCAAAGCAATGACGATAGTCGCAAGAGCAGGAGGTCAGTGAATGGATGCTTCAGCCGCAAAGCTGCTCGGGGCCGGTCTCTCGATGGGTCTCGGCGCCATCGGTCCCGGCGTCGGCCTGGGCATTCTCATCGGCAAGGCCCTCGAGGGTATCGCGCGACAGCCTGAGGTCTCGGGCGACATCCGCACTAACATGTTCATCGGCATCGGCGTGACAGAGGCCGTGGCCCTCTACGCCTTCGTTGTCGCCCTGATCCTCATCTTCGTCGCCTGACGAGGCGGGGACGGCAGGGTACGGAAGAGCGGGGAGGAAGCATGCTGAGCATCAACCCCGGCCTCATGCTGTGGACCCTGATTACGTTCGCCATCGCCGTGTTCATCCTGTGGAAGTACGCCTTCGGGCCGCTGCAGCGCATCATCGACCAGCGCCGGGCGCGCATCAGGGAGAGCTTCGAGGCCGCCGAGGAGACACGCTCCGAGGCGCAGCGTCTGCTGGCGGAGTACAAGGAGTCGCTGGCACGCGTGCGCGGCGAGGCCGAGGACATCGTCGAGCGGGCGCGCAAGGCGGGCGAATCGACCAAGGCCGAGATCCTGGCCACGGCCAAGGAGCAGGCCGACCGCCGGCTCGAGCATGCGCGCCAGCAGATCGAGCGCGACACTCGGGCGGCACTGCGGGACATCAAGGGTGAGGTCGCCGACCTGGCTCTTATGGTGGCCGAGAAGGTGACGGCGAAGAGCCTGACCGACGAGGACCACCGGCGGCTGATCGATGACGCTCTCAAGGGCGTCGATCTGAGCGACGTCGGGATGGGGACGCCGGGGACGCCCGGGTGAGCGCGCTGTGAGCGAGGAACAGGTCGCACGCGTCTACGCCGGCGCGTTGCTCGAGGCGGCGCGCGAGGCCGGCTCGGTCGAGCACGTCGGCAAGGACTTCAAGGCCTTTGCCGACGCGCTCGACGCGTCGCAGCCGCTGCGCGCCGTGCTCTTCGACCCGCAGATCGAGGTCTCTGCCAAGCGAGGCGTGGTGGCCGCCTTGACCGAGGGGGTCGATCCACTGGTGGCGAACGCCCTGCGTCTGCTGCTCGACAAGGGGCGCCAGGCGGCGATCGCCGGCGTGTGCCGCGAGTATGAGGAGCTCGCCGCCGAAGAGGCGCGGGTCGTGGCCGTCGAGGTCACCACGGCGGTCCGGCTGACGCCCGACGCCGAAGAACGCATCGCGCGGCGCGTCGAGGAGGCCACGGGCATGCGGCCGCAACTCACAAAGCGCGTCGACGAAGCGATCATCGGCGGTCTCATCCTCCGTGTCGGCGACGTCATCATCGACGCGAGCGTGCGCTCCCGGCTGCAGCAACTACGAGAGAGACTGCTGACCGCAGATGTGAGAGGTGGCGACCAGTGAAGCTGCGTCCAGAAGAGATCACCTCGGTCTTGAGATCGCAGATCGAGAACTACCAGGCCGAGGTCGAGGTCGAGGAGGTCGGCACCGTCCTCGAGGTCGGGGACGGGATCGCTCGCATCTACGGTCTCAGGAACGCAGTCATGTCGGAGATGCTCGACTTGTCGCACGACGTGACCGGCCTCGTGCTCAACCTCGAGGAGGACAACGTCGGTGCGGTGCTGCTCGGTGAGGACACCCTGGTCAAAGAGGGCGACCTGGTGCGACGCACGGGTCGCGTGCTCCAGGTCCCCGTGGGCGATGCGCTCGTGGGACGCGTGGTGAACCCGCTGGGCGTGCCGCTGGACGAGAAGGGTCGCATCGAGGCGGCGGCCTTCAGGCCGGTGGAGTTCAAGGCCCCCGGGGTCGTCGAGCGGCAGCCGGTGAGGGAGCCGCTGCAGACCGGCGTCAAGGCGATCGACGCGATGACGCCGATCGGACGCGGCCAGCGCGAGTTGATCATCGGCGATCGTCAGACGGGCAAGACCTCGATCATCGTCGACACGATCATCAACCAGAAGGGCCAGGACGAGATCTGCATCTACGTGGCCATCGGTCAGAAGGCCTCGACCGTCATGCAGGTGGTGCAGAAGCTCGAGGAGTACGGGGCCATGGAGTACACGATCGTCGTGGCTGCAACCGCCTCCGCCTCGGCGCCTCTCAAGTACCTCGCCCCGTACGCCGGGGCGGCTATGGGCGAGTACTACCTCTACAACGGTCGCCACGCCGTCTGCTTCTACGACGACCTCTCAAAGCACGCCGATGCGTATCGCCAGATGTCACTGCTGCTGCGCCGTCCGCCGGGCCGCGAAGCCTTTCCCGGCGACGTCTTCTACCTGCACTCGCGGCTGCTGGAGCGGTCGTGCAAGCTGAACGACGAGCTAGGCGGGGGCTCGATGACAGGCATCCCGGTGATCGAGACGCAGGCCGGCGACGTCTCCGCCTACATCCCGACCAACGTCATCTCCATCACCGACGGCCAGATCTTCCTGCAGAGCGACCTCTTCCACTCGGGCATCAGGCCGGCCATCAACGTTGGCATCTCGGTCTCCCGCGTGGGCGGCTACGCGCAGATCAAGGCGTACCGTCAGGTAGCCGGGCGCCTGCGCCTCGACCTCGCTCAGTACCGCGAGCTCGAAGCTTTCGCGCAGTTCGGCTCCGAGCTCGACGAGTCGACGCAGCGCGCGCTGTCCCGCGGCGCGCGCATGGTCGAGGTGCTAAACCAGCCGCGCTTTCAGCCGCTGCCCGTAGAGGAGCAGGTGGGGCAGATCTTCGCCGGCACGCAGGGCTACCTCGACGACGTCCCGGTCGAGCGCGTGAGGGAGTTCCTCGCCGGTCTGCGCGGCCATCTACGCGCGCACCACGCCGACGTGCTCGACAAGCTGGCCGCGGCCAAGGAGATCACCGACGAGACCGATAAGGCACTGCGCGCCGGCATCGACGAGTTCCGGCGCAGCTTCGTCGTCGAGACCGGCCGCGATGAGGTTCCGGCCCTCAAGGTGGGCACCCCGGCGACCGTCGACGTCAAGAGTACGACCGACGAGGTCGAAGCCGCCGAAGAGGCGGCGGAGGGCTAGGTCGTCCGTTGGCCACATTGCAGGACATACGCCGGCGCATCGGCTCGGTACAGAACACGCGCAAGATAACGCGCGCCATGGAGATGGTCTCCGCGGCCAAGCTGCGCCGGGCCCAGACGCGCATAGAAGCCCTGCGCCCCTACGCCATCGACATGGTGGAGATGATGCTCGATCTGGCCACGTACGCCGACGAACCGGGGCGCTACGCCCTCTTGCGCGAGCACGACCAGGAGAAGGCGATCGCCCTCGTCGTCGTGACGGGCGATCGCGGTCTGGCGGGTGCCTTCAACGCGAACGTGCTGCGCAAGTCCATCGAGATCGGCCGCGAACACGGGGCGCGCGGCGTCGAGGCCCGCTGGCTGGTCGTGGGCCGTAAGGGTGTCGGGTCACTGCGTTTCAGAGGCTACGAGCTGGAGCAGAGCTGGACGGGCAAGAGCGACCGCCCCAGCTACGCTGACGCCCAGGCCATCGCGCGCCGGGTGATCGAGCTCTACACGAGTGGCCGGGTCGACAAGGTTCACCTGATCTACAACCACTTCAAGTCGCCGCTGGAGCAGCGGGTGATGGATGTGGTGGTGCTGCCGATCGTGCGCGAGGATGTCTACCGCGACGCACATCCGGCGTCGCCGGTGACCTATCTCTACGAGCCCGACGCGCCGACGATCTACGAGAAGCTGCTCCCGGCCTACGTGGAGATCGCCGTCTACCGTGGCCTTCTCGAGTCCTCTGCCAGCGAGCAGGGGGCGCGCATGACGGCCATGCGCAACGCGAGCGAGAACGCGGAGGAGATGATCTCGAGTCTTACCCTGGCGATGAACCGAGTCCGCCAGGCCTCGATCACGCAGGAGATCCTCGAGGTGGTCGCCGGCGCGAACGCGCTGGCGTGAGCCTTCGGCGTGCGATGAGGGCGGCCGGCGGTTTGTGAAGGATGACGGCGCCGTGACGACGCCGAGACGACGGACGACGGGAGTCTGGGGCATGAACAAAGGAACGATCGTGCAGGTCATCGGCCCGGTGGTCGACGTGCGCTTCGCCGCCGACCAGCTGCCGGCGATCTACAACGCGTTGAACATAGAGCTCGACCGAGGCGACGGCCAGACGGTCAAGCTGGTCGCAGAGGTGCAGCAGCACCTGGGCGACGACAAGGTGCGCGCGGTCTCGATGGACTCGACCGACGGGCTGGCCCGCGGTGCCGAAGTCATCGACACGGGCCAGCCCATGACGGTCCCGGTCGGCGAGCAGACCCTCGGCAGGCTCATCGACGTCATGGGCAACGTCATCGACAAAGGCCCCGAACTGACCGGCGAGCGCTGGCCGATCCACCGGCCCGCGCCGGACTTCGAAGACCTGGACCCCACGGACGAGATCTTCGAGACGGGGATCAAAGTCATCGATCTCATCGCCCCGTACGTGAAGGGCGGCAAGATCGGTCTCTTCGGCGGCGCCGGCGTGGGCAAGACGGTGATCGTCCAGGAGCTCATCCACAACATCGCCAAGCAGCACGGCGGTCTCTCCGTGTTCGGCGGCGTCGGCGAGCGCACGCGCGAGGGCAACGACCTCTGGCTCGAGATGCAGGAATCGGGCGTCATCGACAAGACGGCGCTCGTGTACGGCCAGATGAACGAGCCACCGGGAGCTCGTCTGCGCGTCGGGCTGGCGGCGCTCACCGTCGCCGAGTACTTCCGCGACGTCGGCAAGCAGGACATCCTCCTCTTCATCGACAACATCTTCCGCTTCGTGCAGGCCGGCTCCGAGGTCTCCGCGCTCCTGGGACGCATGCCGAGCGCCGTGGGCTATCAGCCCACGCTGGCCAACGAGATGGGCGAGTTGCAGGAGCGCATCACCTCGACCAAGAACGGGTCGGTGACCTCCGTGCAGGCGATCTACGTGCCGGCGGACGACCTCACCGACCCGGCGCCGGCGGCAACGTTCGCACACCTCGACGCGACCACGGTGCTCTCGCGCGCCATCGTGGAGAAGGGCATCTATCCCGCCGTGGACCCTCTCGACTCGGTGTCGCGCATCCTCAGCCCCGACGCCGTCGGACAGGAACACTACGACTGCGCGACGCGCGTGCAGGAGATCCTGCAGCGCTACAAGGACCTTCAGGACATCATCGCCATCCTCGGCATGGACGAGCTCTCCGACGAGGACAAGGTCATCGTCCAGCGGGCGCGCAAGATCGAGCGCTTCCTCTCGCAGCCGTTCTTCGTCGCCGAGCAGTTCACCGGGACCTCGGGCAAGTATGTGCCGCTGACCGAGACGATCCGCGGCTTCAGGGAGATCATCGACGGCAAGCTCGACGACCTCCCGGAGCAGGCGTTCCTCATGGTCGGAGGGATCGAGGAGGCCGTGGAGCAGGCCAAGAAGCTCTCGGGCCAGACGGCGGCGTAAGGGGAGCAGGTGGTCGACGAACCGTCGTTGCAGGTCGAGATCGTCGCTCCCGACGGGGGTGTCTATGCCGACACGGTGGCCATGGTGGTGGCGCCAGGGGTCGAGGGTCAGCTGGGGATCCTGCCGCGTCACGAGCCGCTCGTCTCGTTGCTCGCCATCGGGGAGACGCGCGTGCGGCGCCTCGACGGCGACTGGGAGCATTTCGCCACCGGCATCGGCTACCTGCAGGTACTTTTCAACAAGGTGATGGTGGTCGTCGACCACGCCGAGCAGGCTGGAAGGATCGACGTGGAGCGAGCCGAGACAGCGCGCAGGCGCGCTGAGGAGCGGCTCGCTCGCGGGGCCGATCCCGAGGCCGAGGCCGAGGTCGACTACTTCCGTTCCGAGATGGCCCTGAAGCGGGCCGAGAACCGCCTCAAGGTGGCGGCGCGGGCCTGAGCCGCACGCGGCCGGCCTGGGCCCCACGGAGCGGTGGAGTCAGCTCGATGATGAACGGTCCCGATCAGAGCGACAGCTATCTCCTCCAGGGAGGCCGCCCGCTGGTGGGCTCCGTCGAGCTCGCGGGAGCCAAGAACTCCGTCCTCAAGCTGATGGCCGCTGGCCTGCTCTCGGACGAGGTGTCGGTCATCACGCGCGTGCCGCGCATCTCGGACGTCCTCACGATGGCCGATATGCTACGCGCCCTCGGCGCCTCGGTGTCGTTCCACGGCGATGAGGTCGTCATCGACCCGCGGGGGCCGCTCAATGGTCACGCGCCGTACGAGCTCGTGCGCACGATGCGCGCCAGCATCATCGTCATGGGTCCGCTCGTGGCGCGCCTGGGCAGGGCGAGCATTGCGATGCCGGGGGGCTGCAACATCGGCCCGCGGCGCATCGACTTCCACCTGCGGGGGCTGCAGCGCCTCGGGGCCCGGGTCGCCATCGAACACGGTTTCATCGAGGTCGATGGCGACCGTTTGCGGGGCGGCGTCGTGCCCCTCGACTACCCGAGCGTCGGCGCCACCGAGAACCTGTTGATGACGGCGACCGCCGCGCGGGGCGTGACCGTCATCGAGAACGCCGCCCGGGAGCCCGAGATCGTCGACCTCTGCCGCTTCCTCTCGGCCATGGGGGCGTGCATCGAGGGCGCCGGGACGAGCGCGATCCGTGTCGAGGGGGGCCACCCGCTGCGCGGGGCGAGACACGAGGTCATCGCCGATCGCATAGAAGCGGGCACCTTTCTGATCGCCGCGGGCGCGACGCACGGCGACGTGACCGTCCGCGGTCTCGATCCAGTCCATCTCGAGCTCTTCCTCCACAAGCTGCGAGCCATTGGCATCCAGGTCGACGAAGGTGACGGGTCGATCCGGGCCCGCTACGCCGGGCGCCTGCGTCCGGTCGACATCTCGACACTCCCCCATCCAGGGTTCGCGACCGATCTCCAGGCGCAGGTGATGGTCCTGCTGTCGCTGGCGGCGGGGACGTCGATCGTCACGGAGAACGTCTTCGAGAATCGCTTCGTCGTCGTCGACGAGCTCAACCGCCTGGGCGCGGGTATCACTACGAGTGGGCATCATGCTGTCATCGCGGGGCCTCGCCAGCTCACGGGCACCGTCGTCGAGGCCCCCGATCTGCGCGGTGGCGCCGCCCTTGTGATCGCCGGGCTCGTCGCCGAGGGTTCTACCGAGGTGCGCTCGGTGATGCACATCGATCGAGGGTACGAGGCGCTCGAGTCGAAGCTCGCGACGCTGGGGGCAGATATCAGGCGTCTAACGGGCGAGCATTCGCCGCTCATCGCCACGGTCTGAGCCGTCGCGTCGAGCGGGAGCGAGCGACGATACGATAGAATCCGCGGCGGCCCGGTGGCGCGAGCTCCCGGAGTCACCTCGAAAGCGAGTCTGCTGTGGCCGAGTACACACGCTACACGGCGACCCTGCGGCCCAGGCGCAAGCGCCGGCTGTGGGTCTCTATCCTCTGGTGGACGAGCCTCGTCCTCGTCGTCGTCGTCTCTATGGGCGCCGGCATGGCGTTCGGCTGGTTGTCGCGGACGGTAGCAGAGGTCGAGACGCGCAACCCGGAGACGGTGAGCGCCGCGCGCAAGCAGCTCACCGAGACCCTGCCCGGCAAGCCCGTCACGGTCCTGCTCCTCGGCAGCGACCGCCGCGAGGTGCTCGGTCCCTCGGACGTCGGCCGCTCCGACACCCTCATCCTGGCGCGCCTCGACCCCCAGACGAAGAGCATCTCGATGCTGTCGATCCCGCGCGACCTGCGTGTCGAGATACCCGGCTACGGCACCGATCGCATCAACGCCGCGTATTCGCTGGGTGGAGGCAAGGACGGCGCCGCACTCGCCCTCAAGACGGTGAAGCAGCTCACGGGGCTGCAGATCAACGACTTCATCGACATCAACTTCAGGGGCTTCATCCGCGTGATCGACAAGCTGGACGGGGCGTACTTCATGGTCGATCGCCGCTACTACAACGACACGGCGGTGACCAACTTCGCGTCGATCGACCTGCAGCCGGGCTATCAGCGGCTCGACGGCAGGGACGCGCTGTCGTTCGTCCGCTTCCGCCACGACCAGACGGGCGACTTCGGGCGCATCGTGCGGCAGCAGATGTTCCTGCGCGAGCTCAAGCGGCAGATCGGCGAGTCCGCCAAGTGGACGAACTGGCGCGCGCTTCCCGGGCTGATCCGGCTGGTGGCGGAGAACACGATCAGCGACATCTCGTCGTTCCCGAAGCTCCTCTCGCTCGGGCGGCTGGTCATGGGGCTCGACGCGACCCACGTGTACCAGACGCACATCGAGGCCCAGAACATCCAGGTCCCCACGGCCGACGGCACGATGGCCGCCGAGCTCGAGGCCTCTCCGGAGCAGATCCAGGCCGCGGTGCAGAGCTTCCTCCATCCCGAGGCGGCCCCGGCGGCTGCCGTCGAACGTCTGCCCCTCGATGCGTTCCTGGTGAGAGTGCAGAACGGCTCGGGGACGCCCGGCATCGCCGAGGAGGTCTCTCACCAACTGTCAAGCCTGGGCTACCGGACCAGGGTCGCGGGCAACGCCCCGACGTTCGACTACCAGGAGTCCATCGTCTACGCGAGCCCGGGTCTCGTGACGCAGGCCGACCGTATCGCCCGCCTCCTCAAGGGCGCGCCGGTGCAGGTCGTCCCGCGCGGACCGGGGGTCTACGACGGCGTCACCGTGATCGTGGGGGCCAGCTATGCCGGCACGCTCGCGGTCCCCGAGTCGACATCGACGGCGACGCCGGCGCCCACGCTCGTCTACCACACGCGTCCCGACCTCGCCGAGTGGCGGGCGCTCGACAAGCAGACGCGTATGAAGCTTTACATGCCGACGACCTGGCCCAGTGGGTACGGCTTCGACCAGTTCCGCGTCTACACGACGCCGAAGGTGCGCGGAGGAAGTGCGGGGGCGGCCGTCGTCGTGTGCACCACCCTGCAGGGCGGCTACTTCGACATCCAGGTGCTGCACTGGGCTTCTCCGCCGGCCACGGCCAAGCCCGACCAGCGACGGACGATCGACGGCCGCAAGTACCTGCTCTTCTACGACGGCAGGAAGCTGCACATGGTCGCGTGGCGCGTCCGCGCCTCGACCTACTGGGTCAACAACACGTTGGATGACGCGATCCCCAACGCCACGCTGCTCGCGATCGCGACGTCGTTCACCCGGGTGGGGTGAGCCGTCTGCGCGCGGTCCTGCGCCGTCTCGATGCGTGGGCCGCAGTGGTGCTCGGCGTCCTCGTCACCCTCGGGGTGATCATCCTCGTCGCCACTCCGGGACCGTGGCACGTAGTCGTCAGGTCGGCGCCGCAGATCCGTCTCGCCGCCCCGCCGCCTTCCGACGTCGCCGTCTTCGTCAACGGCACATCGAGTCCCGGCGGCTGCACCGGCATCGTGTGGCTCCATCTGCGCTACGACTCACCTGCTCTCGCCTGCATGGTCGTGCCGGCCGAGTTGCAGGGCGGGCTTGCCGGAGCCGGCTACCAGTCGCTGGCGCGCATCGTGCGCGACGCCGGTCCCGCCGCTGGCGCGCAGGCTCTTGGTGAGGCTCTCGGGGTGAAGATGAAGTCGTGGGTGTATCTCGACCGGAGTGCCCTGCGGACCGCCTTCCCGGGTGTGTTCGAGGACGCGGGCACGCTGCCCATGCGAGCGCGCCTGCGCGCTATGGAGCGAGCCTGGAGCGGGAGAGGCGCCGCCCGGGGCCGCTTTGTTCTGCAGACCGGCTCCTTGCGCGGCGCCATCAACGGCTCGTCGTGGGTCGACCTCAACTTGGTGGCGTTCGTGAACTACGTCCTCGCGGCGCCCAGCGTCGATACCGACCTGCGCCTGCAGGGGGCGTCAGCCATCGCCACGGTGCTCAAGACGGCGCCCCCCGATCAGATCCTGGTTGGCGCGGTGCCCGTGGTGGAGCTGCGCTGCGGCCGCTATCGACGCTGGATGCCGGCGAGGCTTCCTCTGCTCGCCCTGCGGCAGGCCTTCGCCTTCGATGCCAGCGTCCCGGTGTTGCGCCCCGTCGTCTCTCAAGAACGGCTTCCGTCGCGGGTGCTCGTCCTTGCCTCGCCGGCGCCGGCCGCTTTGCTACGTGCCTACGGGGAGGGGCTGGAGCGTGCCCTGCGGGACTCGGCCGGTCGCAGAGTAGCCGTGGACGTGGTTCCCGTGGCCACGGCCGTCGCCGCACTCCCCGTCGTCGAAGGGCTGGCAGAGCGCCCGCCGCTCGCCGTTGTCGTGGCCATCGGGCGCCAGCGGCCGGCTGCGCCCGAGGGCATCGAGCAGGGCTTGCGCATCTTGCTCGATGCCCTCACGGCGGCCGGCCAGCCGGCCCTCGTCTCGGAGGTGCCCGTGGGCGATGACGGTGTCTGGGCAGGGGTGAACAAGGCGATCGACGCCGCAGCGGCGGCGAGCGGCACGCCGCTCTCGCCGGTGGCGCCGCTGCTGCAGGGGACCGGCGAGAGCGGCGTGCCGCTCGCCGCCCCCGTCTACTCGCGCTGGGCGGCACTGAACGCTCAGGCGCTGGTCAGGGCGGTGCAGCCCGTGTATTTCGCCCCGCGCCTGCTCTCCACGCGCAGCGGTTTCGACTATTACCAGCGCACCAAGACCAGCGTCGCCGTTGCCGGCCCGGATCCCGCCCGGGTGGTCCGGCAGGCCTCCTCGGTCGCCAACCTCGGTTTCGCCGTCGCCGAGGGCCAGTCCAAGGAGATGCCGGACGCAGGCTACCGGACCCTCTACTACCAGCCGACCGCGTTGCGTCCGGCGCTCATCCTCGCCGATGAGCTACACGTGCCTGAGGTCGCCGTCACGGCGTCGCCGCCGCCCCCGTCGAGCGACCTCGCTTTGATCCTGCCGTAAGGGCGGTGCCTGAGCGGAGGACTCGCCGTCCAGACTGGAGAAAGGCGAAACGCCCCTGCAGGGGCGTTTCGCAGTGACGTACGCTTCTTGCGCCGGCGATCAGCCGCGACGACGTCGCAGGAGTGTGCCGCTCCCGATCAATCCGGCGCCGGCCGCGAACATCATGAGCAGCTCGCCGCCGGTGAACTTCAGCTCGCCGGCGTTGGCGGCGCCGGGGGACTGTAGGCTGGCCAGATAATCCTCGAGCACGCCCTGGACGTTGCTGTACTGCAAGACGTCCGGGTTGGCCCTGGCGTAGTTGAGGGCGGCCTGGATGTCGGCCGCGCTGTAGGTGCCGTCGATTGTCCCGTCAGTCGCGTCGTTGATGATCTCGTCGATGGTGGCTTGCGAGGTCGCGAACGCGACGGACGCGAAGACGAGCGTCAGGACGAGCGCAAGAACAATCGCTATTCCGATCCCGGCCTTCATGCGTGCACCCCCCTTCGCTTCGAGGGCCCGATCTTACTCTCTTATACCATACGTTCGTCGCTTGTCCACGGTGTCGTCCGTCGAGGACACGGCTTTCGGGCGCCTCATCGCAGCGGCGCGGCCGGTGCCAGCCGGCACCTGCCCGAGAACCAGGCGAGGGTGCTTGGGAGGCTGGCTATAATGGGCGCCATGTCCGCCTCGCGTCTTCTTGCCGTGCTCCCGCAGACGGTGCTCCTCGCGGCCGCGGCGGCGCTGGCCTTTCTCTCGGGGGGGTATGTCTTCTCGCGCACGGCTCCCGTCGCGCTCGTCCTCGCCCTGGCCGCGCTCGTGTGGCTGTGGGCTGCACGTCACCGAGAGCGCCTGCCGGCACCCTATGTTGTTGCCCTGGCGGCCTTCGCCGCGTTCACCGTGTGGACCGGCCTGTCGGTGCTTTGGTCGGTGGGTCCCGACCTCTCGTGGCCGGTCTTCGACGTGACTGTCCTGTACGTCGGCGTCGCCTGGATCGCGGCGCTCGTGCGTGTCGACCGACTTCAACTCCGCGTCGTCGGTTACGGCTACGTCGGCGTGGCGGTGGCGGTCGCGGCGTACGCCTTCCTCGCCAAGGTCCTGCCCGACGTCGTGACGCATGCTCACACGTACGCGCGACTCAGCGATCCCGTCGGCTACTGGAACGTGCTCGCCATCACGATGGTCTTCGGCGCCGTCCTCGCTCTCGAAGCTGCGGCTCGGCCCGGCCTGCCCCCGCCGCTTCGCAGCGCCGCGGCGGCTGGGCTTCTGCTTATGGTCTTCACCCTCTTCTTCACGTTCTCCCGCGGCGGAGTCGTCGCCTTCGTCCTCGCCCTCTTCGTCTTCTTCCTACTGTCGAACCGCAGGTTGAGCGCCGCGTTCACTCTGGTTCTCGTCCTCGCCTTCACCGGGGCGGTGCTCTGGCATGCGCGGCACCTCTCGACCCTCTTCAGCGCGACAACCGATGACGCGCTGCGCACGGCCCAGGGTCACGCGCTCGGGCGCTGGTTCCTCGTTGCGCTGGGGGGTGTCGTCGCCGTACAGGCGCTGGCGGCACTCGTCCAGCGGCGACTGCGCCTGCGATCACGCGTGCGGCTCGCGGTCGGGTCGGCCATCGTCGTCGTGCTCATCGCCGGTGCGGTCGGCGCGGGCGCCTGGTACTTGCCCCGACACGGCGGCCTGGGGCCTTGGGTGAGGACGCACTACGAGGCTCTCATCAACGACACGGGGGCGCAGGGCGAGGGCGCGGGCCGACTGCTCGCCTTCGGCACCAACGGGCGCCTGGAGCTCTACCGCGAGGCGCTGCGTGGGGCACGTGGTCACGAATTGCTCGGCAGGGGGGCGGGGACGTTCCGCTTCACGCACTACGAGCAGCGGAGCGGCGGCGTCGTGAAGCACGCCCACAGCGAGTGGTTCAACATCTACAGCGAGCTCGGCGTGGTCGGGCTGGCGCTGTTCGCTGTTGCCGTCGCTGGCCTGATCGTGGCCGCCTTTGCGCGCCTGCTCAAAGACAGGTCAGACCCGGACCGGGCGTTGCTCGCCGCGCTCCAGGCGGGCATCGTGGCGTTCGTCTTCCACATCTCCGTGGATTGGGACTGGGGGATGGCGTCGGCGACGCTCGCTTTCCTGCTGTTCACGGCGACCGCCGTCGGGTATCTGAGGACTCGCGCCACGGCGACTGAGGCGGTCACCGCCGGCGCGTCCGCCGAGGGAGGCGAGGGCGCAGGCCGCCACGCGACGGCGCGGCGGCTGCCGGTGGCGGCCTGCGCCCTCGCCTCCGGCCTGATCGCGCTCGGCGTGGTGAGCTGGACGCTGCCGTATCTCTCTCAGAGCGCCTACAACGCGGCCGTCAACGCGGCGGGCCAGGACCGCATCGCGACGGCCGTCTCGTCCGCGGAGCGAGCCCGCAGGCTCGACCCCTTGGCCGTCGATCCTCTGATCGTGCTGGCCCAGCTGGAACAGCAGCAAGGAAAGGGGCGAGAGGCGAGAGCGACGCTGGAGCGGGCGCTAAGGCTCCAGCCGCGCAACTACGAGGTCTACTACCAGCTCGGACTGCTCGAGCTGAACACCTTCGGCAACAAAGCCGATGCGGCCGCGTGGTTCCGCAAAGCGCTCGTGCTCAATCCCAAGGATGCGGCAACGCAGTACCAGTTGAGCGTGGCCGAGGGGGGCTGAGAGGGGCGAGAGTCCCCACCGAAGCTGATGACGCCCGGTCGACGAAAGGCCCGGCCGGCCGGTGACGGCCGCTCGGCGAAGACCCCGTCGCGGGCCCGAAGCGTCCCCCATGGTAGACTACGCCCACCGCCGCCTCCGAGACGCGCGATGCCGGTCGCGTCCCACAGGTGGCGGAACGCGTTGCGATTGTCCAGCAGGGAGGCCGTGCCGGCGTGAGCGAAGCAGAACAGCCCATCGGCGTCGTCGGAGTGGGCTACGTGGGCCTCGTCACCGGCGTCTGTCTGGCGCATCTGGGCCATCGCGTCGCCTGTCTCGACGTCGACGAGGCGAGGATCGCGGCGCTCCGCGGGGGGACCGTGCCCATCTTCGAGCCCGGTCTCGAAAAACTCGTCGACGACAACGCCGCGCGTCTCTCCTTCACCACCTCCTACGACCAGCTCCTGGCGCAGTGCCGCATCCTCTTCGTGGCCGTGGACACGCCGCCGACGGCGTCGGGCGACGCCGACCTGTCGCGTGTGCGCCGTGTGGTCGACGAGGTGGCGAGTCGCGGCGGCCGTCATCTCCTCGTCATGAAGAGCACCGTGCCGGTGGGGACCGGCGGGCACATCATGGCCGACCTCGACAGTGAGGGCGTCGACGGCATCGCCTACGTCTCGAACCCTGAGTTCCTGCGCGAGGGCGCCGCGATCCAGGATTTCCTTGCCCCCGACCGCATCGTCATCGGCTCGTTCACCGACGAGGCCGGCGACGAGGTGGAGGCCCTCTATCGGGGTATCGATGCCACCGTCGTGCGCACGAGCGTGCCGACCGCGGAGATGATCAAGTACGCCTCCAACGCCTTTCTGGCCACCAAGATCTCCTTCGTGAACGAGATCGCCAACGTCTGCGAGGAGGTCGGCGCCGACGTGCGCACGGTCGCCGAGGGTATGGGTCTCGACCATCGCATCGGGCCTCACTTCCTGCAGGCCGGCATCGGCTTCGGCGGCTCGTGCTTCCCCAAGGACGTGCAGGCGCTCAAGCAACTCGCCGGCAACTCGGGCTATCATTTTCAGCTGCTGACCGCCGTCATCGAGGTGAACCATCTGCAGAAGAGACGCGTGATCGGGAAGCTCAAGCACCATCTCGGCAGCCTGCGCGGCGCGCGTATCGCCCTGCTCGGTCTCACCTTCAAGCCCCACACCGACGACCTCCGCGAGGCGGCCTCCATCGTCCTCGCGGCGAGGCTGCGCGGCGAGGGCGCGACGGTTGCCGCCTACGACCCCATGCTAGCCCCGGGCGGTCACGAGCAGTTCCCCGGGGTGACCTTGTGCGCGGAGCCGCTGGAGGCCGTGCGCGATGCCGACGCGCTCGTCGTCGTCACGGAGTGGCCTGAGTTCCTGCGCCTCGACTGGACCGCCCTCAAGGAAACCATGCGCAGGCCGGTCGTCATCGACGGGCGCAACGTGCTCGACCCTGACGCTCTCCGTGAGGCGGGCTTCACCTACGAAGGGGTGGGTGTCGCGGGCCTTCCCGAAGCGGTGCGTTCGAGGTCGTCCTAGCGCCGCGTGGGAGCGCTGTCGTGACCAGGTGTGCCTGCCCCCAAGCGGTGGTGCTCGTCGGCGGCGAGGGGACGCGGTTGCGACCCATCACCTCGCGCGTGCCCAAGCCCGTCGCGCCGTTGCTCGAGCGCCCTATGCTCGTCTACCTCCTGGAACACTTGGCGCGGTACGGCGTGGAGCGGGTGGTCTTCTCGACCGGCTTCCTGGCCGAGGCCATCCAGGCGGCGATAGGCGATGGGTCAGCGTTCGGCCTCGATGTGCGCTATGTCGTCGAGGACCGACCCCTCGGTACCGCAGGCGCCATCAAGAACGCCCAGAGCGAGCTCGACGACGCCTGCTTCTTCGCCTTCAACGGTGACGTGCTCAGCGAGGTCGATCTGACGGCGCTGATCGAGTTCCACCGAGAACGGAGTGCTCTGGGGACCATCTTCTTGACGCCCGTGGACGATCCGCGCCGGTACGGCATGGTCGAGCTCGGGGACGACGGACTCATCCTCGAGTTCCTCGAGAAGCCGAGCAGCGACGTCGAGGGGGGCGCGCTCATCAACGCCGGCATCTACGTGCTGGAGCCCGAGGTGTTGGAGCTCGTCCCGCCGAGCAGGACGTACTCGATAGAGCGCGGGGTCTTCCCCGGACTTGCCTCGCTCGGCAAGCTGTTCGGGTACGCCGGCGGCGGCTACTGGCGCGACATCGGCACTCCCGACAGCTATCTCGAGGCGCATTTCGACATCCTCCAGCGCACGTTCGAGACCCCGCTCTCGGGACAGCTTGGAGAGTCGTACGTCCTTGTGTCGCCGGACGCGACGGTGGAGCCTGGCGCCCGGGTCGTTCCACCCGCCTACATCGGTCCCGGTGCGCGCGTGGCGAGCGGGGCGCGGGTAGGGCCGCTGGCCGTGATCGGCGCCGGCAGCGTGGTCGGGGAGAAGGCCATGGTCGTCGAGTCGGTGCTTCAGGAGGGAGTGCGCGTTGGAGCCGGCGCCAGCATCGAGCGCACGATCATCGTGCGCGAGGCCTCGATCGGGGCCGGCTCGCAGGTGAGCCACGCCGTGATCGGTGAGCGTTGTCGTGTCGGAGCAGAGAACCAGCTCGCCAACGGCTTGTGCTTGTACCCTGAAGTGGTACTACCGGATGGGAGCATGAAGTTCAGAGAGGTGGAGGGAAGAGAATCGGGATGACGGTCGCCGAAGGCATCTTCAAGGCCTACGACGTCCGTGGCCTCTACCCCGAAGAGATCGACGCCGACGTCGCGCGATGCATCGGCTACTCGCTCACGCAGCAGCTTGGGGCGACAAGCATGGGCGCCGGCAGGGACCCGCGCCTGTCGGGGCCGGAGCTCCAGGGGGCGTTCACCGAGGGCGCGATCGCTGCCGGTGCCAACGTCGTCGACTTCGGCACGATCGCCACCGAGATGCTCTACTACGGCGTGGCCTCACGCGGCCTCGGCGGGGGCGCGGAGATCACCGCCTCGCACAACCCCAAGTCCTACAACGGGATGAAGCTCGTCGGCGAGGGCGCCCTGCCGCTCTCAGGTGAGCAGGGCATGCCCGAGCTGAAGCGCCGCGTGCTCGAGCTTGACCGGGTGCCGGCCGCCTCCCTCGACGGCAGGGTGCGCGAGGAGGATCTCTATCCCGACTACACCGACCACCTCCTGTCGTTCGTCGAGCCCGCGGAGCTCGCCCCACTGCGAGTCGTCATGGACGCCGCCAACGGTATGGCCGGTAAGCTGGCGCCACTGGTCTTCGATCGCACCCCCGTGCGCCGCGTCGAGATGTACTTCGAAGTGGACGGGGACTTCCCCAACCACGAGCCCAATCCACTGCTCGAGGAGAACAGCCGCGAGATACGCCGGCGCGTCGTTTCCGAGAACGCCGATCTCGGCATCGCCTGGGACGGCGACGCCGACCGCTGCTTCTTCATCGACGAGGGCGGCGAGTTCGTGCCCGGCGACTTCGTCACCACGCTGCTGGCCGAGGCGCTCCTGCGGCGCCATCCCGGCGCGCACATCCTCTACGATTTGCGCGCCAGCCGCGCGGTGCCCGACACCATCCGCGCCAACGGCGGCGTGCCGCTCGTGAACCGCGTCGGGCACGCCTTCTTCAAGCAGCGCATGCGCCGCGAGCCGGTGCTCTTCGGCGGCGAGGTCTCCGGCCACTACTACTTCAGAGACAACTACAACGCCGATTCGGGCTTCGTTCCGGCGCTGCTCATCCTCGAGCTCCTGTCGCGCAAGGGAACGACGATGAGCGAGCTGCTCGAGCCCTTGCGCGCGCGCTACTTCATCTCGGGCGAGATCAACTCAAAGGTGGCCGACGTGGGCGCCGCGCTGGCGCGTCTCGGGCAGCGCTTCGGTGACGGCGAGGTCGCCCACCTCGACGGCATCTCCGTCGACTATCCGACGTGGCACTTCAACGTGCGGCCCTCCAACACCGAACCGCTGGTGCGCCTCAACCTCGGGGCGGACAGCCAGGCTGAGATGGAGGAGAAGCGCGACCTCGTGCTGACGACGATCAGGGAGTCCTGATGTCGACGGGGTGGGACGGGACTCCCCCGCGGCCTGAGGCAGAGCTCGACCTCGTCCTCGTCGCACGACTGGACCCGAGCGGCCAGTTCGCCGCGGCCGCCGACCTGGGAGGGCAGCTCGAGAGAGGCTGGGCCCTGGCCGCCCAGGCTCTCGATGGAGTCTCCGTCCTGGGAACAAGAACGGGGGCGATCGACGGCGTCATCGTCTGCGGCATGGGCGGCTCGGCCATCGGCGGCGACGTCGTACGGGCCTCCATCGTGGACCGCATGACGGTGCCGTTTGAGGTAGTGCGCGGCTACGAGCTTCCGGCGTGGGCCTCGCCGTACACGCTCGTCGTCTGCGTGAGCCACTCGGGGAACACCGAGGAGACGCTCTCTTGCGTGAGAGGGGCGCTCGCGCGCGAGAGCCGTCTGGTGGCCGTCGCCTCGGGCGGAGAGCTCGCCGTAGTCGCGCGCGAGCGCCCTGTTCCCCTCGTCCCCGTCCCGGGCGGCGGGCTGCAGCCCCGCGCCGCGCTGGGCTACCTGGTCGCGGCGCTCGCCGCCCTCCTCGAGCGCGCTGGCCTGGTCGACGGGTTCGGCGGACAGGTGGCGGAGGCGTCGGAGCTCACACGTCGCCTTGCCGCCGAGCTCGCTCCCGAGGTGCCCGAGCCCGACAACGTCGCCAAGCGGCTCGCGCGGCGCCTGTACGGGCGCGTAGCGCTGATCTACGGCGCCGCGCTCGCCGCCCCGGCGGCGCGGCGCTGGAAGGCGCAGATCAACGAGAACGCCAACGCCGCCGCCTTCTACGCCGAGCTACCCGAGCTCAACCATAACGAGTTCTCGGGCTGGACGGCCGACCGGGCCATCTCGAGCAGTCTGCACGTCATACTTCTCGAGGATCGTCTCGCCGCCGCGCCACTGCGCCGTCGCACGGCGCTCACACACGAGCTCATGTCCGCGTACGCAGCCGGCGTCGACGTTGTCCAGAGCAGGGGCGAGTCCCCGCTGGCGCGCCTTCTCTCGCTCTCGATCGTGGGCGACCTCACCTCGCTTTACCTGGCGCTGCTGTACGGCATCGATCCGGCCGCCATCGAGGCCATCACCTGGCTCAAACGGCGCATGGCCGGTGAGGAGCTGCCCCCGCCGTCCCTGGACGGCTCGGCAGCGCCGAGGCGGGTGTCGGTGGACGTCGCCGGCATTGAGACCGAGAAGGCCTGACACCTACGGAGGCGCAGCCGTTGTTCATGGTCGCTGCGCAGCTCGCGGATGCGCCCGCCGCCGCCGCACTTGCCGCAGGCTACGACCCCGTCACGCTGACTCAGCAGGACCTGCGGCCGGCAAGACCGTTGGCGGGACGGCTGTTCGAGATCCTGGCTGCTGCGGCGGGTAGGGCCGCATCGGGGGAGCCGTCGGAGACCACAGAGTTCCACGAGTCATCGTCGGCCGTTTCCGCGGCCCCGGTGCGGCTCCTCGTGTCGGCCGTCTGGCTTGCCGACAGACCGGTGCCCTACGCCTTCAGCGTCGCCGACCACGTGAACCTTTGCCTGCGCGGCGCGCTCACCGGCCGCTGGCCGGCCGGCGCGCCGCGGTCCTTCCCCGAACTGGGCGCCGTCTACGAACGTGAACCGCCGCCGCGTCGCCTGCCGCCGGGGGCTCGGGTATACTCTGGGCTCACGGTGGCGGGGGTCGGCGACGCACAAGCGCTGACGGGCTTCGAGCGCCGCGCCATCGACCAGCTCTCCCTCCCGGCAGCGAGCGATAGCCTGGTCGACGCCGTCATCGTCGCCGCCTACCACGGGCTGAGCGTGATCGCCTGGTGCGTTCCGCTCCCAGCGTGAGTACGCGCGCGAACGGCGCCGCGCCCGGTCTTTGGGCGAGCGGCGGTGAGACGGGATCCGACGAGGCAGGGAGTGACGTGACCAGCGATTACGACATCAAAGACATCGCCCTTGCGCCCGAGGGAGTGCTGCGCATCGAGTGGGCCGACATGCACATGCCTGTCCTGGCCGCCATACGCGGCCGCTTCGCGGTCGAGAAGCCGCTCCAGGGCGTGCGCGTCGCCGCCTGCCTGCACGTGACGACCGAGACGGCCAACCTGATGCGCACGCTGACGGCCGGTGGCGCCGATGTGGTGCTCTGCGCCTCAAACCCGCTCAGCACTCAGGACGAGGTCGCGGCCGCGCTGGTCGAGGAATACGGCGTGCGCGTCTACGCCATCAAGGGCGAGGACGACGCGACCTACTACCGGCACATCAACGCCGCCGTCGACCATCGTCCCAACGTCACCATGGACGACGGGGCCGACGTCATCGGCGTGCTGCATGGCGAGCGCCCCGACATGGCGAGCGACATCGTGGGCGGCACCGAAGAGACTACGACGGGGGTCATCCGGCTCAAGGCGCTCGAGAGCGAAGGGCGCCTCATGTTCCCCGTGGTCGCCGTCAACGAGGCCAACACGAAGCACATGTTCGACAACCGCTACGGTACGGGTCAGTCGACCCTTGACGGCGTCCTGCGGGCGACCAACATCCTCATCGCCGGATCGACGGTCTGCATCGCTGGCTACGGCTGGTGCGGGCGCGGCCTGGCGATGCGCATGAAGGGCCACGGCGCCGACGTGGTCGTCCTCGAGGTCGACCCTCTGCGCGCCCTCGAGGCGGTCATGGACGGCTTCCGCGTCATGCCCGTCGCCGAGGCCGCCAAGATAGCTCGGCTGTTCGTGACCGCGACGGGCGATATCCATGTGCTGCGCAAGGAGCACTTCGAGATCATGCCCGACGGCGCCATCGTGGCCAACACCGGCCACTTCAACGTCGAGATCGACATCCCGGCGCTCGAGTCGCTGGCGGTGAAGCAGCGCACCATGCGGCCCTACGTAGAGGAGTACACGCTGGCCGATGGGCGGCGCATCTACCTCCTTGCTGAGGGCCGGCTGGTGAATCTGAGCGCCGCCGAGGGACACCCGGCGGCGGTCATGGACATGAGCTTCGCCAACCAGTCGCTCTCGGCCGAGTATCTGGTCGCCCACCACGCCGAGCTGGGTAAGAAGGTCTACGTGGTGCCGAGCGAGATCGACGCCGAGATCGCGCGACTCAAGCTGGCGACGATGGCAGTCGCCATCGACACGCTCACCGACGAGCAGGCGGCCTACCTTGCCTCGTGGGACCAGGGGACATGAGAGGACGGAACCCGTGAGTACCGAGGCGCTGCCGAGCAAGCTGCGTGTGCGCACCGTCGAGATCTCTCCCGAGGCGGTCGTGCTGATCGACCAGCTTGTCCTGCCGCACGAGGAGCGCTACGTCACGTGCTCGACCTGGCGCGAGGTCGCGGCGCGCATCAGCGACATGACGGTGAGGGGGGCGCCGGCGATCGGCGTCGCCGCCGCCGGCGCCCTGGCGCTCGCCGCCCGTGAGGCGTGCGCGGTCGAGCCCGAGGCGCGCGACCGGTTCGACGCTCTCCTTGAAGAAGCCGCCGCGGGCCTCGCCGCCACACGGCCCACGGCCGTCAACCTTACCTGGGCCATCGCCGAGATGCGCGCCGTGTGGCGGCGCTGCGGCGGGAGCTCCGCGGAGTGCTGGCTGGCACTGCTCGCAAGGGCGCGTGAGATCCACGACGACGACGTGCGCCGCTGCCTCGCCATCGGCGCCTACGGCGCCGAGCTCCTCGGCAGCGGCGCACGCGTCCTCACCCACTGCAACGCCGGCGCGCTGGCGACGGCCGGGTACGGCACGGCCCTCGGCGTGATCCGCGCCGCGCACGCGCGGCGCGGCGTCGCCGAGGTCCTCGTCGACGAGACCCGGCCGTGGCTCCAGGGCGCCCGCCTGACGGCGTGGGAGCTCTCGGTCGAGGGCATTCCCTATCATCTGATCACCGACAACATGGCCGGCCACTTCATGAGCCGCGGCGCCGTTGACAGTGTCATCGTCGGCGCCGACCGTATCGCCGCCAACGGCGACACGGCCAACAAGATAGGCACCTACACCCTCTCGGTCCTGGCCAAGGAGCACGGCCTGCCGTTCTACGTCGCGGCGCCGCTCTCGACCGTCGATCTGACGGTTCAGTCCGGCGCCGAGATACCGATAGAAGAGAGGGACGAGGACGAGGTGACGTCGTACGGCGGGCGGCGTTTGGCGCCTGAGGGGGCGCGAGCCTATCACCCCGCGTTCGACGTCACACCGCATGCCAACATCACGGCGATCGTCACCGAGGCGGGCGTGCTGCGCGAGCCCTTCGATCAGGCGCTGCGCGGGGCTTGCGCGGAGGCAAGTTGTCGATGAGGCGGGAGGACGGTACGTCATGAGCGGCTCGGTGAGACGGCCCGACGAGCGGTCGGGTCGCGCGGGCGACGAAGCCCCGCGCCACGACCCGCCGCTGGCCATGATCATGGCCGCCGGTCTCGGCACGCGCTTGTGGCCGCTCACCGACCAGACGGCCAAGCCCATGGTGCCGGTCCTCAACCGGCCGGTCATGGAACACATCGTGAGGCTGCTCGCCAAGCACGGCATCACGAAGGTGTGCGCGAACCTGCACCACCACCCCGATGCGATCGTCGAGCGCTTCGGCGACGGCAGCGCGTTCGGTGTCGAGATCGCCTTCCGCTTTGAGGAGGAGCTTCTCGGCACGGCCGGCGGCGTCGGCAACTTTCGCGACGTGCTGGGCGAGGAGACCTTCCTCGTCATGAGTGCCGACAGCCTCACCGACATCGACCTCAGTGCGTTCCTGGCTCACCATCGCGCCTGCGGAGGCATCGCCACCATGGCCGTGAAGCGGGTCTCCGACCCGTCGCTGTACGGCGTCGTCGTCAACGACTTCGCCGACCGCGTCACCGGCTTCCAGGAGAAGCCCGCCGCGCGCGAGGCTCTCTCCGACCTCTGCAACTGCGGCATCTACGCCTTCGAGCCGGCCATCTTCGACTACGTGCCGCCGGCGGTCTTCGTCGACTGGGCCAAGGACGTCTTCCCGCGGCTGCTGGCCGACGAGATGCCCTTCTACGTCTGGTCCCTCGAGGGGTACTGGAACGACGTGGGCAGTATCGACGCCTACCGCGAGGGCAACTTCGACGCGCTCTGCCGGCGCGTCGCCATCGACATGCCGGGACGCGAGGTTCGCCCCGGCGTGTGGATCGGCGCCGGCACGGTGCTCCCCGACACGGTCGCGGTCGCGCCCCCGGTGCTGCTTGGCGAGGACTGCGTCGTGCAGCCCGGCGTGACGCTCACCGGACCGCTCATCGTCGGCGACCGTTGTATAATCGAATCGGGCGCGGTCTTAGAGGGCGTGATCCATTGGGATGGGTGTAAGACCGGGCGGAACGCCAACCACGCCGGCGCTATCGTCGGCAGCGGCGTTCACGTTCACAACGACGCTCAGGTGCACGAGGGCGCCGTCATCGGTGAGGGCAGCGTCATCGATGCGGGGGCCACGGTCCCTGCCGACGCTCGCATCGAGGCCGGGCGCCACGTGCCCGCCACCGCCGCGTGAGCCCCGCCATAGGGCAGCTCGCCGACGGGCTCCTCGACCTCTTCCTTCCCAAACGGTGCGTGCAGTGCGGCGCGCCCGGCCGCTGGTTGTGCGCGGCGTGCGCGCGCGGCTTGCGGCCCCTCGAGGGGCCCTGCTGCGCGCGCTGCGGGAGGCCCGCCTCGGTGCCGAGCTCGGAGTGTCCCGAGTGTCGCCAACGCGACCTGGGCTTCGTCTCGGCGCGCGCCGCTTTCGCTTACGAGGGGCCGGCGCGCAAGCTCGTGACGGCCTGCAAGTTCCGCTCGCTGCACTCGCTGGGCGTCGAGATGGCCGAGCTCGCGCAGGCGGCGTTCCGCGCGGCGATGCTCGATGGCCCCGGCGGCGCCGATGCGGTGACATGCGTGCCGGTGCACCGCGACCGGCGCCTCGAAAGGGGCTTCAACCAGGCCGAGCTGCTGGCGCGCGAGCTGGCACGGCAGTCGGGCCTGCCGTTTCTGGCGGCGCTCGAGCGGCCGCGCCAGGGTGCGCGCCAGAGCGAGCTGAGCGGGGCCGCGCGGGCCGCCAACGTCGCGGGAGCGTTCGCCGTCGTCCCTCGCACGGCCCCGCTTGTCGCGCCGTTCAAGAGGGTAGTAATCGTTGACGACGTCTATACGACAGGTGAGACGTTGAGCCAGTGCTCCAGAGCGCTCGGAGACGGGGCCCGCGAGGTACGGGCCTTCACCTTCGCGCGCGCCGTGCGTCGTCACCTGTACGCGGGGTCGGCTGAAACCTCGTCCGCAAAGGAGCAGCGCCGATGAAGATCCAGATCAGGGGCCGCAACGTGATTGTCACCGACGCCCTGCACGAGTACGCGGAAGAGAAGCTGTCGCGATTGCAGCGCTACCTCCAGGAGCACCACACCGACGAGGTCAGTCGTGTCGAGCTCGAGCTCATGGTCGAGAAGAACAAGAGCATCGCGAACCCGCAGGTGGCCGAGGCGACCGTCTTCACGCGCGGCCCCGTGATCCGCGCCAAGGAGTCGTCGACCGACATGTACGCGTCGATCGACCTCGTGGCCGACAAGCTGCAGCGGCAGGTCAAGAGATACCGCGACCGCACCCAGCGCAAAGCGGAGCGCCACGCGCCCCCCGTCACGCAGGCGGTGCCGGCGGTCACGAACGATGAGGCGGTGCGGCGCGAGTCGGCTGCGGCCGGCACCGACCGGGACGGCGGCGACCATCCCGTCCCCGGCATCGTGAAGACGAAGCAGTTCATCATCAAGCCCATGTCCGCCGAGGAGGCGGCCATGCAGATGGAGCTCGTGGGGCACGATTTCTTCGTGTTCAGGAACGCCGAGACCAACGATACCAACGTCGTCTACAGGCGCCGCGACGGCCAGTACGGCGTCATAGAGCCGTCCCGCGAGTAGCAGGTGCGCCGCGCGGAGCCGCGAAGAGTGACGAACGAGCGGAGGCCGAGCGCCCCGACGGGCGCCCGGCCCCGGAGAGGACCGTAGGATCCAGATGAGCATCGTCGACAAGCTCCTTCGCGCGGGCGAGGGTAAACGACTCAAGACGCTCGAACGGCAGGTGGGCGAGATCACCGCCCTCGAGCCAGAGATCGGCGCGCTGAGCGACGACGAACTGCGCGCCAAGACCGACGAGTTCAGGGAGCGTCTCGCCGACGGCGAGACGCTCGACGACATCATGGCCGAGGCCTTCGCGGTCGTTCGCGAGGCGAGCAAGCGCGTGCTCGGCATGCGCCCCTTCGATGTGCAGGTCATGGGCGGCATCGTCCTGCATGAGGGCGACATCGCCGAGATGAAGACCGGCGAGGGCAAGACCCTCGCGGCGGTCATGCCGATGTACCTGAACGCGCTCGACGGCCGGGGCGCCCACCTGGTGACGGTCAACGACTACCTCGCCAAGCGCGACTCCGAGTGGATGGGGCCGATCTACGAGTCCCTCGGTCTCCGCGTCGGGCTGATCCAGGCGATGATGGACCCGCCGGCGCGCCAGGAGGCTTACGGTGCCGACCTGACTTACGGCACCAACACCGAGTTCGGCTTCGATTACCTGCGCGACAACATGGCGATGCGCCTCGACCACTGCGTGCAGCGGGGGCATCACTACTGCATCGTCGACGAGGTCGACTCCATCCTCGTCGACGAGGCGCGCACGCCGCTCATCATCAGCGGCGCCCCGGAGACGGCGGCCGACACGTACCGTCAGTTCGCGCGCATCGTCCCGCGGCTTCGTGCGGGCGAAGACTACGAGGTCGACGAGAAGCAGCGCACCGCGGCCGTCACGGAGTCCGGCGTGGCCAAGGTCGAGAAGGCGCTCGACGTCGACAACCTCTACAAGGACGGGCAGCTCGTCAACCATCTCGTGCAGGCGCTGCGCGCCGAGGCTCTCTACCACAAGGACGTCGAGTACGTGGTGAAGAACGGCGAGGTGCTGATCGTCGACGAGTTCACGGGGCGCATCCTCGAGGGGCGGCGCTACTCCGAGGGCCTGCACCAGGCGATCGAGGCCAAGGAGCGCGTGCCCATCCGCGAAGAGAACCAGACCCTGGCGACGATCACGCTGCAGAACTACTTCCGCCTCTACGAGAAGCTCGCCGGCATGACCGGTACGGCCAAGACTGAGGAGGACGAGCTTCGCACGATCTACGGCCTCGACGTCGTGCAGATCCCGACCAACGTGCCCATGGTCCGCGGCGACAAGAACGACTTCATCTTCAAGACCAAGAAGGAGAAGTTCGCGGCCGTCGTGGCCGACATCAAGGAGCGCTACGACAACGGTCAGCCGGTGCTCGTCGGCTCGGTCTCGGTCGAGGTGAGTGAGATGCTCTCGGGCATGCTCGCGCGGCACGGCATCGAGCACAACGTCCTCAACGCCAAGCAGCACGAGCGCGAGGCCGAGGTCATCAAGGACGCCGGGCTTCCCGGCGCCGTGACCATCGCCACCAACATGGCCGGCCGCGGCGTCGATATCAAGCTCGGCCCACGCGTCCCCGAGCTCGGCGGCCTCTACGTGCTGGGCACCGAGCGCCACGAGAGCCGGCGCATCGACAACCAGCTGCGCGGCCGCTCGGGGCGTCAGGGCGACCCCGGCGAGAGCCGCTTCTACCTCTCGGCAGAGGACGACCTCATCCGTCTGTTCGCTGGCGACCGCATGTACAAGGTGCTCGATCGGCTGGGGCCGGAGGAGGGTCTGCCGATCGAGCACAAGATGCTCTCCGGGGTCGTCGAGCGCGCGCAGAAGAAGGTCGAGGAGCTCAACTTCATGCGCCGCAAGAACGTGCTCAAGTACGACGAGGTCATGAACGAGCAACGGCGCGTCGTCTACGACCAGCGCGAACGCATCATCGCGGGCGAGGACTTCGGGGAGCAGGTGCAGGAGATGACCGAGGAGGTCGTCACGGCGGTCATCGAGGGCGGGCTCGAGGGTGAGTACCCCGAGGAGTGGGACCTCGACGGCCTCTTCGTGGGCCTCAGGAACGTGTACGACCCGACCTTCGGACCCGACGATCTCGAGATAACGTCGCTGACGCGGGCCGACCTCGAGGAACGCGCCGTCGACGACGCCCTCGCGGCCTACTTCAAACGCGAGGAGATCATCGGCGAGGAGCAGATGCGTTCCGTCGAGCGGGCGGTGATGCTACAGGTGATCGACGGGCGCTGGAAGGACCACCTGCTCGACATGGACTATCTGCAGGAGGGCATCCATCTGCGCGCCCTGGGCCAGCGTGACCCGCTGGCGGAGTACAAGCACGAGGGCTACGAGCTCTTCCAAGACATGCTCGGCGGCTTCAAGCAGAGCGTCGTCACAACGTTGCTCAAGAACAGCCCCGAGGACTTGGCCATCTTCGCCGCCATCACCCTCGAGCAGCCGATGACGGCGCTCAACTACTCGAGCGGCGAGGATCTCGCCTACCAGACGTCGTTCGCGGGCGCGGCGGCGGCCGCCGTGCCCGAGGCCGCCTACGAGCCGCAGGACGATGGCTACGGCGGCGCCGCGCCGGCGCCGCAGAACATACCCGGGGAGGTCGGGGCGGTCGCCGTCAAGCAGCGCGTCGTCACCGAGAAGGTGGGGCGCAACGACCCCTGTCCCTGCGGGAGCGGCAAGAAGTACAAGAAGTGTCACGGGGCGTGAAGCGACTTCGTTTCACGCCGCGTGACGATGCCTTCGGCTCGCCGCCTACGGCAGCGAGGTTGAGGCGTTGTCACGAGGCCCGGCGGCTACGGCCGCGGGCCTCGTGTGATGCCGTCGCCTACGGCCGTCTCATCCCGCGGTGTGTGGCTGATACACTGGACAATGACATGACGATTTCCGCTTCTGAAGCACTCGTCCACCTGGACTCGCTCCGCGAGCGGCTCAAGGACGCCTCCGAGCGTCTGAGCTGGCTGCGGAGCTATCTTTGACCCCCCCAAGGTAGAAGCCGACATCGCGGCCCTCGAGGAGCGCATGCGCGCGCCCGACTTCTGGGAGGACCAGGAGCGCGCCTCGCGGGCCTCGGCCGAGTACAGCCGGCTAAAACGGCGTCTCGCGGAGTTCACGGAACTCGAGGACCAGCTCGGCGACCTTGAGACAACGGAGGAGATGGTGCGCGAGGAGCTCGCCGGCGACTCCGTCGACGGCGAGCTCCTCGCCGAGCTCGAGACGGGGCTGCGCGATCTGGCGCGCAAGCTCGAGCGCAGCGAGGAGCAGCGCTTCTTCAGCGGCACCTACGACGAGGGCGGGGCCATCGTCACCATCCACCCGGGGGCCGGCGGCACCGAGTCGCAGGACTGGGCCGAGATGCTTCTGCGCATGTACCTGCGCTGGTTCGAGCGCCGCGGCTTCAAGGTCGAGATCAACGACACGCAGGAGGGCGACGAGGCCGGCCTCAAGAGCGCCACCATCACCGTCGAGGGCGAGAACGTCTACGGGCTGCTGGCCTCGGAGAAGGGCGTCCACCGGCTCGTTCGCCTCAGCCCGTTCGACTCGGCCAACCGCCGCCACACGAGCTTCGCCGCCGTCGAGGTGAGCCCGCTCGTCTCGGACGACGTCGAGATCGACGTCAACGAGGACGACCTGCGTATCGATACATACCGCTCGAGCGGCGCCGGCGGCCAGCACGTCAACAAGACCAGCTCGGCGGTGCGCATCACCCATCTGCCCACGGGCATCGTCGTGCAGTGCCAGAACGAGCGCTCGCAGATCTCCAACCGGGCGACGGCCATGCGCATGCTGAAGTCACGTCTGCTCGAGCTCGAGGAGCGCAAGCGCGCCGAGGAGCTCGCCCGGGAACGCGGCGTGCAGATGGACGTCAACTTCGGCAGCCAGATCCGCAGCTACGTGTTGCACCCCTACCAGATGGTGAAGGACCTGCGCACCGGCCACGAGACCGGCAACGCGCAGGCCGTGCTCGACGGCGACCTCGACCCGTTCGTGCACGAGTACCTCGTCTGGCGCTCGAAGAACGGCGTGGCCGACGGCCGCAGCGGCTAGCGTCGCCGGTCGCGCCACAATGGCCGTCACGGTCGTGGAAGACACGCGGCGCGTGGCGACCGGCCGCCCGATGTGTCGATGACGACGCCAAAGCAACCGACTCTGAAAGGCGCCGGTCTGCTCCTGCGCCCGGCGACCCAGGCTGATTCGCCCGTCATGCAGGGCATCCTCAACGAGCCCGAGGTGTCCGAGTGGTGGGGCCGGACGCGCTGGGACGAGATAGGCCCCCAGTGGGGCGAGGTCGGCTTCGTCATCGAGGTCGACGGCGATGCCGCGGGTTACATCCAGTACCTGGCCAACCTCGACCCCTGCTACCTGTTCGCGTCGCTAGACATCTTCGTCTCGGCTCTGTTTCAGGGGCGTGGCGTCGGCAGCGAGGCCATGCGAACGCTCATCGTCTATCTCTTCGATGAGCTCGGGCTACACCGGCTCACGATCGATCCCGCGGCGACCAACGAGCGCGCCATCCACCTGTACGAGAAGCTGGGCTTCAGGCGGGTGGGCATCATGCGCCGCTACGAACGCGTCGAAGGCGGACCGTGGCATGACGGCGTCCTCATGGAGCTCCTCGAGGAGGAATGGACGGGATGACCAGAGGGCAGGCCCGATCAGCGCGTCATCTCGGAGGCGGTGGTCTGGACGCAGCGCCCAGGGCGCCCTCGGGAACGGTCAGTAGCCGTTGGCCGAGAAGTGCTGGTAGTCCTTGAGGGAGTGCCAGTCGCCGCCCCACTTCCAGCCCGCGGTGGCGAAGGCCCGTACGACGACGTCCCCGGCGTGGATCATCCCTTTGACCCTCTGAGACCTGTCCACGTACGGGGCGGCCTGCGGCGGGTCGACCACGCCGTTGGCGATCTCCGGGTTCTCCAGGGGGTTGACGTCGATCGCTCGCCCGTAGGCGTGCTGCGACCAGGTGTCGGTGCCCGGCACCTTGCGGCCGTTGAAGGCCGAGGTGTTGTCGGCCCTCATGGAGCGCTCGTCGTCGGCGCCGTAGCGGTCGACGAGCTCCATGCGGCGGATCGGGAAGCGGGCGGCATAGAGCCTGCGCAGAGCCGAGACGATCGCCGCCGCGGCGTCGCGGTTGACGACGAGCCGGCCGATGTGCGGCGCGGCGGTCGAAGCCCCAGTAGCTCACGGAGACCAGGCGCAGCTCGTCGAGGCCGACGGGGCAGCCTGGCTGCCAGGTCCCGGCCGCGATCATCGACCGGCGCGTCGCCTCGTCGAGCTTGCTCACGGTGGCGTGGAAGGCGGCCTCCGGCGCGGCGGAGTGAGACGGAGAGGCGGTGGGGGAGGGAGCGGCGGTCGGCGAGGCAACGAAGGTCGTGGCGGCCGGCTGCGGCGAGGACGACGGCTGCGCCGTCGAGCCGCCGCAGCCGGCGGTCACCGAAGCGGAGACGACGAGCGCGGTGAGAGCGAGGCGGCGGATGACGCGCGGGTCCTTCACGGCGCCTAGTCTACGCCGGTCCCGGCACACACCTGGATGGGGCAGCGGCGTTGTCGAACGCGTCGCCGCGCGACTCGTCCGCGCGCGGCCGAGCCTAGAGCGGCACGCCCTCGACGCGGGCCGGGCGGGTGGTAGTTGTGACGGCGAGCGTCCGGCACTCCGTGCCGGCCGCGCGCAGCGTGTCGGCCATGGCCTCGCCGGCGGCCGCGGCTGACGGGCGCGAGGGCGCGAAGGCGATCAGGCTGGGGCCCGAGCCCGATAGGGCTACGGCCCCAGCCCCCGCTTCGCGCCCCGCGCCCAGCGCCGCACTTGCCCCCGGGATCATCCGCAGGCGTCTCTCCTGGTGGAGACGATCGTCCATCACACGACCGAGAAGGCCGAGATCGCCCGAGCGCAGCGCTTCGACGACGAGCGCAGCGCGCCCGATGTTGTAGACCGCGTCGGCCAGAGGCACGACGTCCGGCAGGCTTTCCCTCGACTGGCGGGTGCTGGCGGCCACGGCCGGGATGACCACCGTCACGTGGGTGCGAGGCACGTCGAAACGGCGCACCAGGAGCACGTCTTCGCGCTCGACGACGACGACGAGGCCGCCGTACAGGGCTGCCGCGACGTTGTCGGGGTGGCCTTCATGGCGCACGGCGCGCGCCAGGAGCTCGTCGGCGGTGAGCGGCCCGCCGAGCAGAGTGTTGGCGGCGATCAGACCGGCCAGCACCGCCGTGGCACTCGAACCCAGGCCGGAGGCCGGCGGCACGCTGTTGCGACACGCGACGCGCAGCCCTCGTGGGCGCGCTGAGCGCTCTTCCAGGAGGTCGAGGGCCGCTCTGACGATCGGGTTTGACTCGTCGTCAGGCAGGAGGCCCGCCCCTTCGCCCTCGACGCTTATGTGCAGGCCGTCGACCCCAAGGGTGACCGTGACCTCGTTCCAGATATCGAGGGTCAGCCCCAAGCAGTCGAAGCCCGGGCCGAGATTCGCGGTCGTGGCGGGGACCGCCACGGTCACGACCCTAAGCATGGTCCGTTCATGCACGAGCTGCTCCTGACCGCCGCTCCTTCGCCGCCGCAACGACGCGGCCTAGCATACACGAGCGGGACGGCCGCCCTCGTGAAGCGCCGTGGCATCGGTGGCCCGCGGAGAGTAGGGAGGAGTCTACGGCCTGCCGAACAGCCCCTGCCGGCGCCGATACCCTTTGCTATACTTGCTAGCTCCGATGGGCGGCTAGCTCAGATGGGAGAGCGCCAGCTCGACAAGCTGGAGGTCGTTGGTTCGATTCCAACGTCGCCCACCACCCCCTCGCCTGAGCAGGGACGGCCAGGTCTGGTCGCCCGGGCCACCCTCACAGTGCTAGCTCTCGGCGAGCTCGTGCGCCAGGGCGTGATACTTCTCGTGCACGCCGGCGCCGGTCTCCTCTTCCTCGATGCGCTCGAACTCCTCGGCCAGGCGGGCCTTGTCGCCGGCGGAGAGCGTGCGCTCGGCGAAGGGGAAGAGGACCTGGTTCTCCTTCTCGATGTGCGCCCGCAGCAGCTCGGCATAGCCCGCGAGGTTGTCGGCGACCACCGCGGCAGCGGCGGCATCGCCGGCGGCCGCCTGCGGCAGCGCTGCGGTTATCGCGCGACCGTGTCCTCGCCCCTGTTCGTGCTCGCGGAGCATCACCGTGACCGGGCCAGAGGCCGCCGGACTGAGCTCCTGCAGCGTGGGGAAGAGGATCTTCTCCTCCTTGTTGTGGTGGCACCCGTCGGTGAACTCGCGCATGAAGGCGACCATCTTCGTCACCTCATCGGGACGCACCGGCGCGCCGCCCCTGATCGCCTGCGCCTCACGGTCCATCGCGTCCACGACCAACAGGACGACGGTGTGCTCGTGCTTGAGGATGTCGGTCGGTGCGAGCTGCTCGTCTGATTCGCTCATCGCGCGCTCCTTCGGGTCACTTGGCCGCGTTCGGGCTGGGCGTCCTGACGATCAAGATGCGCACCGCTGCGTCGCCGTCGTTGCTGAACCCGTGCAGATGCCCGGCGCTGCTCGGGATGAGCGTCTGCGGACTCACCCGCTGCGACTCCTCCTCGATCTGGACGACGGGGGATCCCTCGATGACGAAGAAGGCGACGTCGACGGGGGCGGCGTGCGGAGGGACCGCCTCACCGGGCTCGAGGGTGAGCATGGACATCATCACGTGCGGCGTCTCGTGCAGGTGACGGACGCTGAGACCCATCGGGTTCTGCGCCATGGGCATCTCGTGGGGGACGATCGTCTGCATGGGACCTCCGTTGGTCTCGCGTGTCTCGGTCGGGATCAGCGCCGGTGTCGACGAAGTCGGCCGCCGGCGCTCACGCTCGCATTCCCCTGCGGGCCGCATCCGCTAGCTTGACGTTGGTCAAGTCACGCGGCCCGGGGTTCTTTCCGCGGGCTGACGTTGGTCAAGTCACGCGGCCCGGGGGGCGTTCTGTGGCCGTCAGTCCCGCTCGACCACGAGGCGCACGTTGAAGATGGCCGTGCCGGTGGCTCCCCAAAGGCGCAGCCAGAACGGCATGTACATCTCGGTCCCCCGCGAGGAGGTGATATCGCCGAGGTCGGTCACCCGCGTCCACCCCAGCCACTCGCGCAAGAACTGCTGCGCTACCCACTCCTTCGCCTCGGCGTCGTTGCCCGCGACGAACATGTCCGTCTCTTCGGCCAAGCGCCCGGGGTCTACCATGAGTGCGGCGGTGACGGTGCACAACGTCTTCACGACGCGCGTCTCGGGAAAGGCCGCCTGGATCTGCTCGGCCAGCGAGTCGGTGTTGCAGACGGTCAAGGTGGGCGGCATACCCCGTGAGAAGTCGAGGGGCTGGGAAACGTCGACGAGGATCTTGCCGCGCAGGTTCTCGGCGCCGGCGGCGTGCAGCGCCGCGAGCGAGGCGGCCCCGAGCGTGGCGTTGATCACGAACTCGCCTGAGGCGGCGGCGGCGGCGAAGCCAGCCGCGGCCGCCTCGTGTCCTTTGCCGCACTGCTCGGCCGCCCAGTCGTCGGCCGAGGGGACGATCCCCATCGGGCCGCGGTCCTTGGCTTGGCTCGTGTCGCGTGAGCTGATGGTCACGTTGTGGCCTACCTCGACGAGTTTCGTCGCGAGCGTCTGTGCCACTGTGCTCGAGCCGATGATTCCGATCTTCATGGTCACCCTCCTGCGATGAATACCGTGTCTTCACCGAGCCCATGCGACAACCGGCGCGGATGTGTCACTCTTCCCGCAAACGGAGGCGCCGACGCCGAATCGCGTGGGTGGTCCATGGGATCTGTCATGTCCATCGCGACGATCGTAGGGATCGCGGCCTCCGTCGGCCTCGGACTGACCGCCCAGCTCGTGACGCCGGGCCACAATGCGCTCAGCATGGGAGCGAGCGCGCTGGCCGTCGGCCGCCACGGCTGGCTCATGAAGCTCGCTTTCGTGGCGCGCGGTCTCGCTGCCCTGACCCTCGTCGCGGCCGTGGTCGTCGTCGTGCCCGGGTCGGGACGTTCCGGGTGGGGTCTGACGCTGATCGCCGTCTGGGGGGTGGGGGCCTTCCTGCTGGCGTTCTTCGCCACCGACATGCCCGATGGCCCGCCCACGGCGCACGGGGCGATCCACGCCCTTGTGGCAGCTATCGTCTACGTCGCCGTGGCAGTGGGCGAGTTGCTGGTGTCGCTCGATCTCGGCCACGAGAGCGCCTGGCGCTCGCTGTCGCACCTCGCGACGCCGCTCGCCGTCGCCGTGCTGGTGGCCCTCGTCGCGCAGTTCGCCGGCTTCCGCGCCGCCATGCGCAGCATGGACGAGGGGCTGGGCCGCTACTCCGGTCTCGTGCAGCGCGTGTTCCTGGCCCTCGTGCTGCTCTGGATGCTCATCGTCGCGGCCGGCCTGCTCTAGCCGAGGTCGACCCACTCGGGGCGCGGTCGCTCGTCAACGAACCACTCGCTTTCGTCCATGCCCTCCTCGGCGATGTCCTCGAGGCGCATCTTGAGGTACTTGCCTTTGGCCTCGACGGCGACGCCGCCGTTGTCGAGGAGGATCTCGCTGCTGCCCTCGAACAGTCGCGAGCCGTCGCGGGTGATCCGTCCCAGCACCCGCAGCTCGCGGTCGAGCCGCAATGGCTGACGGTAGCGCGCGATCAGCTCGATGGTGACGCCCCACGTCTCGGGATGGGCGATGACGATCGCCCTTCCGATGGTCTCGTCGAGGGCCTCGACGGCGACGCCGCCGTGGAGCCGGCCGGGATAGCTCTGGTGCTCGTCCCGCGGCGTGAACACTCCCAGGAGTTCACAGCAGCCGGAGGCCCGCGTCTGCCCCGGCTCGACGGCTTCGTCACCCGGGGGCGCCAGCTCGAAGAACCGGCTCCGCAAGCCGAAGGCGTTCTCGGGTCCGCAGACCAGGCACATGCGACTCACGTTCTGCGCCGCCAGCACCCGCCGCGGTGATGTGGTCGCTTGCTCGTCGCTGTGGCCCTGGCGCATGGCGATCCCCTTCTGCCGGCCCGCTCTGGTCTCGTCGCGGATGATACGCCGCGGGAGGGCCGCCTCGGAGCGATCGGCACACATCGTTCGTCCCGCTCTCGACGTTCGGGAGAGCATCGACGCGACGGCAGGAAGGGCGAGGGGCGCGGCCGCCCTCGGCGGCCGCGCCCCTCGCATCGTCTCATGTCGCATCCTGTCGTCGTCATTCGCCTCTCTCGTCTAGTCGTCGTGCTCTCCGCCCGCGTTGGCGATGAGACCGCCGTTGGCGGCCGCGTGGCTGGCCAGCGAGGCGTTCGCCCCGCCCGTGGCGGCGATCTTGTCGATGGCCGCCTGCAGGGAGGTCGCATAGGCCTGGCTCGTGTAGGTGGCGCCCGAGATCGCGTGGATGGGGCCGCCATTGGTGGCCATCGTCTGCTGGATCAGGTTCGGGATCACACTGCCCGAGATCTGTCCCGATTGCGGTCCGTGCACGTTGAGCTTGGCCAGGCCGACACTCGTGATCTTGCCGTTCTGGGCGCTCACGCGCACCTGGACGTCGCCGAGCCCGCCTGCGAGCGGCTGGTCGGTGCCGACGGCCGTGACACCGGGGCCGCTGCCCGAGCTCGCTCCCACGCTGAGGTTGGAGGGCAGGCCCGAGGCGCCGCTGCCTGTGGGATGGAACCCGACGACGAACCCCACGCCCACCGCCGTGGCCGTCAGGGCCGCCGCCGTTACTGCTGTGCGCTTCATGACGAGCCCCTTTCAGGCGCGAGGGTCCCTGCGACGGCCCGCGTCCCGCGGGCCGTCGCACCGCCGGTCAGGGTCGGGTTGCGGACTCTGTCTTGAACTGTCGTTGTCATCGTCAGTCATCTCCTCGTGTTCAGAACGCGAAGTCCTCGTAGTGGATGCGCCTGTCGGGAACACCCAACGACCGTGCCGTCGCGATCAGGTGCTCCATAAAGCCACCCGGACCGCAGACGTAGAGGTCACGATCGACGATGTCGGGCACCAGCCGGCGCAGGTGAGCCGCGTCGAGCGGCGCCTGCGAGCGCGGTCCGACGACTTCGTGAAGTCGTCCGCCGCGCTCGTCCACGAGCCGTGCGATCTCCTCCCGAAGGACGAGGTCGTGCTTGGTGGAGCCACGCAGCACGACGACGAGGTCGACGTGATCGGGCAGGTCGTCGAGCATGGCCCGCACCGGGGTCGACCCGACGCCGGCGCCGACGAGCAGCACCCTGTCTGTATCACGCATGTGATGGGTGAAAGCGCCGTAGGGTCCTTCGATCGCGACCCGCGTGCCCGGCTTGAGCTCTGCCAGGGCCGAGCTGTGGTCGCCGACCGACTTGACCGTGATGCGCATCTCGTTCCCCGCCGGCAGAGCCGACAGCGAGTAGGGGTGCGCCTGCAACCACATGCCGCGCTTCAAGAAGCGCCAGTGCAGGAACTGCCCGCCCGAGACCGGCAACCGGTCGAGGTTGCGCCCCCGAGTGACGACCGACACGACGCCGGGCGCCTCGTGTTCGACGCGCACGACCTTGAGCCGATGCCCGAGGCTGCGCACGATCGGCAGGGCGAAACGGTAGCTCAACACGACGCCGGCGGTCAGCAGCCACACGCTGATCCAGTAGGCCCGCGCCCAGGGATGACCCAGGAACGGAGCTCCGGTAGCGAGCTGGTGCGTGAACGACAGCGCCGCTGCTAGGTACGTGTAGAGGTGGACGGCCCACCAGGTCTCGTAGCGCATCTTCTTGCGCACGTTGCGATACGAGGTCGCACCGGCCAGGAAGAACAGACCGAGCGCGGCGGCCGCGCCGAGCATCCCGGGGAAGGTCGTGACGAGGACGCCGATCTCATGCATGGCGCCGGTCGCGACTCCCTGGGCGTAGCCGAGGGTGATGAAGAGCGCGTGGGCGGCGATCAGGATGATGATCCAGGGCCCGAGCCGCCTGTGCCAGCGCACGAGCTTGTCTTGCCCGAGCGCCTGTTCGACCGCCGGTATGCGGCCGATCATGAGGATGGTCACCAGCATCAGGTACGTGCCGAGCAGACCCGCGACGCGGCCGGCGAAGGTGAGCATGCCGCCCGGCGCGGCCAAATCGTGCGCCGTCGTGACGGGCACGACGAGAGCGACGCTGACCGCCGCTCCCAGCCACGTCATCGTGTTGAAGAGGCGTGCCCATAGCTTGTTCGGCCGTGTCGCCTCGGCCCGAGCCCGGGAGCGCTCACGCGGCCTCCATCGGATCAGTTCGCCGGCGACCTCGGCGGCGCCGGCTTCCGACTCAATGTTCACTGGCCTCAACTCCCTTGTGCGCGGCGGGGTCGGGACGACCCCGCCGCGCGTCTCTCGTTCACAGGGCTGCGGGGGAGTGTAGCCGGGCAAGATGAAGCGAGGATGAAGCAGCGGTCTCGCGTTGGCAGTTCAGCGGACTCCGGCCTCCGCCCGTAAGCGCCGCAGCCCAGCTCTCACAGACTGCCCATGACTCCCGCCCAGCCTGGTGCTGATATGGAAGGACCTGCTGTCAAGAAGGCAGGCGCAATCGACCTTGCCGGGGGCAGAGGATGGGTGGAGTATGGCGACGGCGGGGGGAGCGCGCCGGGCTCTGTCGTCGACGCGCGGTCCAAGCTGATATGCGCGGGTTTGGTCATCCGCATGACCGTCTCTGCGTCGGGAGCTGCCGCTTCTCTAAGGTCGAGCGTGGCCCGTGCGCGGGTTGCTCAATAGCACCAACGCGGATGCTCCTCGCGCGCCCGGCGCGCTCGCCTCGCCGCCTTCCTGCCGACGGTGCTCTAGCTCTCCATCACCGCCAGGCTCCAGCACCAGCCGGCGAGCTCGCGGGCGACCGCCACGGCGGCGACCTTGGAACACTTGCCACGCTCATCGAAGCGCCGCCGGCGACGCTGCAGGCGACGCTCCGCAAGTCGCGCCCGCTCGCGCACCGTGCCCGCGGCGGCGGCGCGCGCGCGCTGCACGCGCACGCTTCTGCCCGGTGGCCGGCGCTGCTGCCAGGCGGCCTCGATGAGCAGGCGCCGCGCGTGGCCGTTGCCGGTCTTGGTGATCGCCCCCTGACGCCGCCTCGTCCCGGAGGACTGCTCGCAGGGCACAAGGCCGAGGAAGGGGCCCAGGCTGCGGCCAGAAAAGCGCTGCCAGTCGCCGATCTCGACGGTGAGCGCGAACGCGGTCAGCGTCGAGATGCCACGCAGACAGGTCAGGCGCCCGACGACCGGCGCCCAGGGCTCCTTGAGCGCCTCCGCGGCGATCGCCGCGTCGAGGGCGTCACGGCGATCGCGCGCGGCGCACATCGCCGCCAGCCCCTCCTCATAGGCGACCTGCAATGACGGCTCGCAGAAACGCTGGCGGGCGAGCCACAGCTCGTGTGTCTGTGTCCAGCTGTGCTCCTCCCAGACGATGCCCCGACGCAAAAGCAGCTTGGCGAGGCGGTGACGGTGGCGCATCAGGTCGCAGCGCGCGTCCTCGCGGGCGCGCACCAGGTCGCGGGCGGCCTCCTCGGCGAGATCGGGCACCCGTACCGCGACCAGCTCCTCGAGGCGCAGCAGGCGGGCCAGCCGCAGCGCGTCGCGGCGATCGGTCTTGACGCGCTCGCCGGGTGCGCGCGGGATGCGCGAGAGGGCCGCCACGAGGCAGCGTATCCCGGCCTCGCTCAGAGCGCGGGCCAGGACGTAGCCGGTTGGTCCGGCCTCGCAGGCGACCGCCTGCGGGCCGGGCTGCGCGCGCACCCAGCCGACAAGCTCCTTGGCGGGCACCGGTGCGGCGAGGCTGCGCACCTCGCCGCTAAGCCCGTCGAGCACTCCCGCCTGGACCGAGCGGGCGTGCACGTCCAGGCCGATGAACGAACGCTCATGCACACCGTCGCCTCCTTACGGCCGCGGTCTGCCGTCGCGCCAGCCGCAACGGCGACCCGCGCCAGACTATGCACCGGGGGCGACGGGCCGTTCCATATGGTCTAGGGTCCTCTGCAGAAGCAGGCAGTCTGTGCCGAACATCATCTACAGACTGTTTAATCCTTGTTAGGCGGGGTAACCGTGGGGATCTCACTCCGGCCCGTCGCGGCAGGCGACCAACCGAGCATCGACCGCTGGGCGGCGGTGGCGGCCGACCACATGTCGCGCACACGTCCCTACGCCGAGGGCGCGGACCGTCACGACCCGGACCGCGGTCTCTTCTGGTATGTGATCGCCGACGGCGGCCGCGACCTTGGCACCGTGTGGATTGAGCTGCCTCCGGGCTCCGACGAAGCGGTCCTGGGTGTGTTCCTCGGCGATGCGACGTTCTTCGGTCGCGGCATCGGCGCGGCGGCCATCGAGCTCGCCGTCGCCGAGTTCCGCGGCGCCCATCCGCAGTTGCCGGTCTCGCTGCGGGTGCGCCGCACGAACCAGCGTGCCATCGCCTGCTACCGCCGTGTCGGCTTCGCGGTCACCGGCAGCGGCACCAAGTCGCTGCCCTCTGGCGAGGCCGTCCCCTACTACCGCATGGTCCTCGCGCCGTGCTGAGCTACCCCTCGCGGTGTGCTCCGACCCGCCTAGCAAGCGCATCATTGGTGTCAGTCTCTCCCCGTGGGATCCCCTGGCACTCGTCAGGTAGCCTCGGACCCGACGGCGGAGTGACCCAAAGCGTTTCTGTCGCCCCCGAGGGGCGGACCGTCAGCTGTATTGTCCCCCGCCGCCGGGATCCGAGGGGTCGCCGACGTGACCTGATAGGAGCCTGGCCGGAAGGCCCCAGCCAAGGCGTGTCCGCCGGCGGTCCCACTGAGATCGGCTGCAACCGACCAAGGGGGACTGAAGTGATCGTAATCGGGATCGACCCGCATATGAAGACCCATACCGCCGTGGCCGTCGACGCTGCGAGCGGGCGGACGCTCGCCGAGAAGACGGTGAGCAGCGACCCGCGCGGGCACGAGGAGCTGCTTCTATGGGCACGCGCTCTCGGTCCCGAGCGCTGCTTTGCCATCGAGGACTGCCGCCACGTCTCCAGCCGGCTTGAGCGCCACCTGCTGCCCCGCGGCGAGCGCCTAGTGCGCGTGCCGCCGAAGCTGATGGCGGGCGCGCGCTCCTCGGCGCGCACTTACGGCAAGTCCGACCCCATCGATGCGGCCTGTGTGGCGCGTGCCGCGCTGCGCGAGCCCGACCTTCCGAAGGCCAGCCTCGCCGGGCCCGAGCAGGACGTGCGCCTGCTCGTCGACCACCGCGACGACCTCGTCGGTGAGCGCCAGCGCATCCAGAAACGCCTGCGCTGGAACCTGCAGAATGGCGCTATGTGTTTGCGTGGCATTATCCGCACGGATGAAGTTGGTGACTATCGCTTCCGTAGTATCAAGCCAGCAAGCTACCCGATCACCGATGATGGGCCTGTCGGGGGATTGCTGCGAAAACTAGGCCGACATCCTTACCGTCCGGCCCATATCCACTTTATCGTCTCAGCCGAAGGTTATCGGCCAATCGTCACTCAGATCTTCGCGGAAGGCGATGAGTATTTGGAGTCGGATACCGTGTTCGGGGTCAAAGACTCGCTCGTGGCAGAGTTTGTTCGGGTGGATTCGGCTGAAGAGGCATCCCATTATGGGTTCCAGCCGCCGTTCTACAAAGTGGAATTCAACTTCATCTTGGATAGAGCCAGCTGAGGTCTTGGGTGCAGGCCGCCGAACCAGCGCACGCAGTTGACCGCGCTCCGCTTCGCTCCGTGCGGCAACTGATGCGCGCCGTTCGGCAGCCACCTGACCGAGGGCCGCGGTGAAAGCTGGATGACTGGCTACTACACGAACAAGCTGTCCGGCAGCCGGCTGGAGCGCTGCTACGAGGTGGCGCCTACGCGCGTGAGGCAGTATCTCGAGGCGGAGATCCGCCACGTTCTTGAACGACTTCGGTCCACGGACTCCGTCCTCGAGCTGGGGTGCGGGTATGGACGAATCGCTCGGAGGCTCGCGACAGTTGCCCACCATGTCGTCGGGATCGACACGGCATCCGAGAGCCTCGAGCTCGCTCGGCGAATGCTAGAGCCCGGGGCATGGTGCGAGTTCATGCAGATGGACGCGCTCGATCTACGCTTTCCTGACTGCGCGTTTGATGCAGTCGTGTGTCTTCAGAACGGGATATGCGCTTTCGGAGTCGACCAGGAGGCTCTTCTTCGGGAGGCCCTCCGCGTGACACGTGAAGGCGGGATGGTGCTGTTTTCCACGTACACCGATGGGATCTGGCCCGAGCGCCTGGCGTGGTTTGAGGCTCAGGCGGCCGAGGGGCTGGTCGGGGCCATCGACTACACGGCGTCCCACAACGGCGTCATCGTCTGCGACGACGGCTTTCGTGCGGGACGAATGACCGCCGGAGACTTCCGCTCCCTCTGTTCTGAGATCGGTGTGGCACCGATGATTGCTGAGGTGGACGGATCGATTCTCTTCTGCGAGATCATCAAGCCGGGTGCTGCCCAACAGGGCGATGCATCTGACCGCGCAACGCGCTGCAGGTGATCGCCAGAGCGTTCGCCCTGACTCGCCCCACGATTGACTTAGGCCCACTTTGAGGTACGCTATAGCGTACGGTTTGCAGGAGGACCCTCATGACCAGTCTCACGGCGACAGAAGCGCGCAAGATCCTCTACCGGCTTCTCGACGAGGTGTCTGAGTCTCACGAGCCAGTCCAGATCACCGGCAAGCGCGGCAACGCCGTACTCGTGGGCGAGGATGATTGGCGAGCCGTCCAAGAAACGCTGCACCTGCTCTCAATCCCCGGCATGCGCGAGTCCATCCGGGAGGGCATGGCCACCCCGATCGATGAGCTCGACGAGAAGCCTGGTTGGTGAGCTGGCGTCTCTTCTACACGAAGCAGGCGCAGCGGGATGCAAGGAAGCTCGCCGCCGCTGGCCTGAGGCCGAAGGTGCAGGTGCTCCTCGATCTCCTCGCCGAGAACCCCTATCAGGCACCGCCGCCCTTCGAGAAGCTGGTCGGCGACCTGTCCGGTGCGTACTCGCGGCGAATCACCATCCAGCACCGGCTCGTCTACCAGGTCCTGGACGACGAGCGAGCGGTGAAGGTTCTGAGGATGTGGACGCATTACGAGTAGGGCGAGCAGGCGCATCGCGCAGATGCCGCGCTGCGCGCGGCACAGTTCACGCGCAACACGTTGGCCGCACTAGTGAGCACCGTGCCGAAGGCTTCAGTGCTAGGCTGATGGACGTCGACGCGAAAGGGGCCTTTCATGTCTGACTCCGCGAAACGAATCGTCGCTGGCGCGTCGATTGTCCTAGCGGCCGTCGCTGCCGCCATCGCCGCGGCCATGGCGTGGGAGTTCCTCACCTCGCCACTCAACGATGACACACTGTCGTCGGCCAGCGCCATCCAGAGCTTTTCAGGAGACGCCATCTTCGTCGCCCTTGTGGCTGCCGGCCTGAGCGCGCTGGTGATCGCTTCGGCCCTGGCAGCTTGGAGCGACCGGCTGCGGCTTGTCGTCCGCCTGGCGGCGGGAAGCATCATGGCCCTCGCGGGATGCGCTTCCGCGCTCGTGCTCGACCCGGCCAGCGCGAGCCTCCAGGCACGATTCATGGTCTACCCCCACGGCGAAGGCGTGACCGTCACAGCGCGGCTGTTCACGTTCTGGATCGAACGCCTTTCAACGCTGTCGTGGCTCTATACGGCTTGCGCCGCCGGGATCGTGCTCACCACGGTCGTCGCGATCGTCCTGAGCAGAGGCACGTTACGGCGGCATCGGTCGTGCTCTGCTGCGACGCCGGTCGGGTGACGATCCGGCCTGCAGTGAGGAGAGTGTCAAAGGGCCTGACCGCGACCGCAGCTGCGGCCGGAACCTCGGCAGTGGTCCACCGCCTCGCCCGCCGCTCGGGCGTGACCGCCGAGGAGGCGAGGCGCCCGTTGCCCGGCGATGAAGTCGTCGCTCACCCGCTCTGGACATCGACGCGCGGCATCACCATCGACGCCCCGCCGGCGGCGGTGTGGCCCTGGATCGTGCAGATGGGTTACCCGACCTTCCGCGCCGGCTGGTACACGCCGCATTGGCTGGACGAACTCATGTGGGGCAAACGGCCGCGCAGCGCCGACACGATCGTCCCCGAGTTGCAGGACCTCAAGCTCGGCGACAAGGTGCCCGACAGCGCCGATTTCGGCATGTACTACACGGTCGCTGAGATCGAAAGGCCCGGCCGCCTCGTCCTGCACTCGACTAGGCACGTCGTGCCGCCACTGCGCACGGTCGACTTCAGCTGGGTGTTCGTGCTCTTGCCCCTGCCGGAGGAGCGTACCCGGCTTCTCGTGCGCGCCCGTGTCGCGTTTGCGCCGGTCTGGCCGTTCCCCTTGGTGGAGGCCGTCGTCGGCCTCGGCGACTTCTTCAACGCCACGGTGATGCTCAGGGGCATCCGCTCGCGAGTCACTACTTGGCGATGAGGAAGACCTCGTCGTGCAGCATCGAGACGCGCACCTTGTCGCGCACCTCGAGCGACCTGATCGCCTTTGCTATCGCCGAGCGCACCGTCTCCGGTTTGCGGCCTATCTTGGTGACGTTCACTTCCATGGCGGCCTCACCGGATTCCATGAAGGCCTTGACCAGGTCTGGGTAGAAAGTCGATGCCTCACGACCTCGACGCGTGGCCAGCGTCGAGATATCCCGCGGCTTCAGGTAGTCGGCTGGGTTCCATTTCTTCACTGCCATCACTGTCCTCCCTTTGTGTGCGACGTACATCGCCGTCTAGAGTTCCCGGTTGCGATTCCCAGTATAACCCTCGTTGCATGCAGCCGGCGTTTCAGCTTTCGGCATGTTCCAGTCAAGTGGACCATCGCATGCGCGCTACGGAAGTCCTCTACGCTCTCGGAACCACCGCCGAGGTGTCGCTCCGGCTGGGAACGCGTCGATGTGATGATCGGCGTCGAAACGGGCACCATTCACGACGTCTTACAAAGAACCGGCTGCAACAGCCGTATTTCGAGGAGCTGCCATATGGACACTCGCTCCAGAGGCGCCAATTGGGTGATGTTCTCCGCGATCGTACTGTTCGTCGCGGGGGTGTTCGCCGTCATCGACGGTCTTGTCGCCGTCTACAAGTCGACCTTTTTCACGCAGAACGCCGTCTACGTGTTCAGCGATCTGAACACGTGGGGCTGGATCGTCTTCGGTCTCGGCGTCGCAGGTATCGCCGCGGGTCTCGCCGTGTTCACAGGCCGCGAATGGGCCCGCTGGACCGGCATCATCGTGGCCGGCCTGGGCGCCGTGGGTCAGCTGCTGTTCGCCCAGGCGTATCCGCTCTGGTCTCTCATGATCATGGGTCTCAACGTCCTGGTGATCTACGGTCTGGCCGCCTATGGCGGTCGCGATTACGCGGCCAGCGAGAGCTCCGGCTACTACGAGTCGACTGAGTCGCGCACCTCGCCGCGTTCCGGGAGCGCGAGCGACGAGACCACGCGGGATCGGCGCGCCGCGTAGTCACTCGTTTCAGTCTGCCTCCCGGCGGGCGGGACGTAGTCACGGGGCGGCGGGTGCGGCACAGCCGCACCCGCCGCCCCATACACAAGTCCGGTCTATGGCACGGGATCGGGTCGCGCCTGAGGAGCGCCGCGCCATCGGTACCTCGACCAGACCGAGCAGGGGTAGTATGAGACTGCTTGGCGGCTGCGGCGAGGCACGCGGTGACCCTGGTGGATCGCTCTGATATCGGCATCTCGACCGGCGCGTACGCGGCGCTGCCCCTGGCTGAGGCGCTCTCGCGCATCGCCGAGATCGCGTCCGCGGCCGAGGTGTGTTCCTGGGGTCGCCACTCGCTGCTCGAGTCCGAAAACGCGCGTGCCCTCACCGTCGCCGGCCTGCCTTTCACGGTGCACGGACCGTTCACACACGACGGGCTCGGCAGCCGTCTCTCGTCGAAGCGACGCGCGGCCGTCGATCTGCATCGGCGGCACTTGTGGGCCGCCGCCGAGCTCGGAGCGACGCTCTACGTGCTACACCCCGACCTGCGGCATCGCAAGAGACCGAGGAGCTCACGGGTGGCGGCGTCGCTCGAGCGCTCGTTCGCGGAGCTTCGTGCCCTGCAGGACGAACTCGGCGTGACCGTCGTCGTCGAGAACATGCCCTTCAGCGGGCGCTCGCACTTCACCGCGCCCGGTGATCTCGACCTGCAAGGCCTCGGCATAGCGTTGGACGTCGGCCACGCCGCCATCGCGGGTACGCTCGGCGCCTGGCTCGCCAACCCTCGCGGGACGGTCCGCCACGTGCACCTGCACGACAACCACGGCAGCCGGGGGTCATGATCTGCACCACTCGTTGGGGACGGGAGTGGTCGACGTCGCCCCTGCTCTCACGCTGGCGCGCGCCGTCGGCGCCACGATCGTTCTCGAGCACATCGTCGAGGCCCACGTCGGCACGAGCCTCGAGCATCTACGGGCTCGCGGGTTGATCGCCCGGGCCGATTCGGCCGACGGGAAGGTCGATGACGACCTCGCCCGCAGAGGACGTCGAGTCGGCCGTCTGTGGGTAGGGCGGCTCGGAACGGGCCTACCTTGACCGCGCAGCAGACGGACGACGCGAAGCACCTCAGGGCGAGGGCGCGCTTCCTCGCCCGCCACGAGCTCTTCAAGTCGCTGACACCCCGCGAGCTCGAGCGGACTGCTGCCTCGATCGTGGAGCGTGTGGCGTCGGCGGGGGAAGCGGTGCTGGTCGAGGGCGGCCCGCCGGGCACGGAGCTCTTCGTGGTGCGCGAGGGCACCTTCGAGCTCATCCACGAGCAGGTCGTCGTCGACATCATGACCGGATGCCAGGTGTTCGGCCACCCGACGCTGCTGACCGGTCTGGCGCCGGAGTTCACTGTCCGCGCCCGCGAGGACTCGCTTCTCTACTGCATTCCCAAGGACATCGCTCTCGAGCTGCTCACGCGGCCCGAGGGGGTGGCGTTCGTGGCGCGCACGGGACGCGACCGCCTGATCCAGGCGGCGCGCACCATGCGCGCCCTGCCCGACATCCGCACGCAGCCGGTCACCTCACTGGTGCGCAGCGCACCGCTGTTCTGCGAGCCCGACACGACCGTGCGCGAGGCGGCTCGACTGATGGCCGCCGAGGGCAGGTCCGCCCTGCTCGTCGAGACGCGCGACGGCCTTGGCATCGTCACCGACGTCGACCTGCGCGACCGGGTCGTCGCCGGCGCCGTGTCACGCGACGCGCCGGTGAGCGCCGTGATGACGGCGCCGGTAAAGACGGTGAGCGCCGAGGTCACGGCGCCCGAGGCGAGCATCGAGATGATGGCCGCGGGCGTCAACCACCTGCCGGTGGTCGACGCCCGCGGCCGAGTCGTGGGCATCCTGTCGGCGAGCAGCCTCATGACGCTCGACGCGCGCAGCCCGTTCGCGCTGCGCCGCACGATCCTCGCGGCGCGCTCCGACGACGACGTCGTGAGGGCCGCCGGCGACATGCCGAAGCTCTTCGTCGACCTTGTCGACGTTCACCTCGAAGCGCCGGCGCTGACGCGCATCCTCACCCTGCTGCAGGATGCCATGACGTCGCGTCTGCTGGAGCTCGCTGTGCAGCGTCGCGGAGAGCCGCCCGTTCCCTACGCCTGGCTCGCCTTCGGCAGCGCCGGCCGCAGCGAGCTCACCCTCGCCTCCGACCAGGACAACGGTCTCGCCTACGCCGACAGCGACGATCCCGCCGTCGACGAGTACTTCCGCGTACTCGCCCTCGATGTCAACTCCGGCTTGCGCCGCTGCGGCTTCGGCCTCGATCCCCACGGCACCGTGGCGAGCAACTCCCAGTGGCGCCTGTCGCTCTCGACGTGGCGTTACGTCCTCGAGCGCAGCCTGCAGGGCGTCGATCTCGATCGCCTCGCGCGCGCCAGCGTCTCCTTCGACTTCCGCCAGGTGGCCGGCGAGCTCGACGTAGTGCCATCCCTGACCGATGTCATCCGCGAAGCGCCCCAGCACCCGCGTTTCCTGCGTGCCATGTCGCGCCTGGCGACCCATGCCCCCTTGCCGCTCGGGTTCCGCCATCGGCTCCTCGGCTTGGTCGACATCAAGAAGGACGGGCTGCTGCCCATCCAGAGCCTCGCGCGCTACCTCGCTCTCTCCAGGAGGATCACGGCGGCGGCGACGCTCGAACGTCTTGCCGCCCTGCGTGAGGCGGACGTGCTCGATGCCGATCGCGCGCGGTCGCTGCGCGAAGCCTTCATCGCCATGGCCCACCTTCAGCTCCGCCACCACGCCAACGCCGTCCGCGCCGGCCGGACACCCGACAACCTCCTCACCGTAGACCGCCTGCGACCGCTGACCCGGGTCACCCTGCAGGAGGCGCTGCGAGAGGTCGCCGACGCGCAGAAGCACGTGCCCCGGACAGTCGTTCCGCGCTAGGGCTCGGCAATCGGCGCTACGGGGAGCCGGGTCGATTCGGGGGCGGCGGCGCCGGTCGGCCCCGTGCGACAGGGTTCAGCCGTTCAGTACTCCCTGCTCTCGATCGCCTCGACGATACGCACCTTTGGGTCCGTCATGATCTGTCCCTCGACGTGCCCCCAGAGCTCGCGCAATGCCGTCCGCATGGCCTCGGCCTGGCTTTCGCTGTCGAACTCGAGCTCGACGATCGCGTAGCGCGCATCGTCGACGGGGCGCATCACGCGGTAGCGCCGGACCCCCGACTGCTCGCGATGCACCGGGTCGCTGTCGAAGGCGCGCTTCCAGGCGTCGAAGTCGGGCACCGGATGTTCTATCTGCAGGATGTGCATGGGCTTCCTTTCGGTCCGGATGTAACGGGCGGGTCAGCTCCTCACGGATGGATTCCCCGCCGAGAGCACCCGTCTCGCCGTTTGCCCTGGCCCTAGGCCCGCCGCTCAGCCTCAGGGTCCCGGTCGGTCCGGTCCTATAGTATTCGGTGCGGGAGCTCGAGACTGACCGTGGGCTCGACCGCTGGATGAGAGAGGGGGCGACGATCGTGGCGGCCGGTGCGCGAGACAAGCCGTTGGCTTCGCAGCGCTGGGTCTTCACTATGACGGTTGCCTTCCTGTACGCGGCAACCGTGCTGCGGTCGCTGCTCGCGTTCGACGGCGAGCAGCGCGTCCTTGCCGTCACGCTGCTGCTCGTCTGGCTCGTCCTGCTGCTCACCGAGCCGCGACTGTCCCGCCTGTGGCGTCCTTACTTCGGCGTGTACGTCGCGCTGCAGAGCGCCGTCGTCGCCATCCTTCTTCCTCAGTCGGATTCCAGCGACTTCTTCGCCATCCTCTTGGCGGTGACGAGCATGCAGGCCATGCAACGGTGGCAGCCCAGGACGGCCGCGGTCGTCATCGGGCTCTTTGCCGTGCTGACGGGGCTTTCACTGACCGATGAGTACGGCCCCGCCCAGGCCGTCACCTTCGCTGCCATCTACACCGCCGCCAACCTCTTCCTGGGCACGTTCGCACTGGCGACGAAGCGGGCTACTGAGGCCAGGTTGCGGAACGAGGCGCTGGTGATCGATCTGCAGGAGGCGAACCGGCAAACGACCGACTATGCGCGGCGCGCGGAGCGCCTGGCGGGCGCGCGGGAGCGGCAGCGACTGGCTCGCGACCTGCACGACTCTGTGACGCAGACGCTCTTCAGCATGACGCTCACCGCGCGGTCGGCTCTGCTGCTCCTCCAGCGACATCCCGACCAGGTGAAGGCCCAGGTCGACCAGATCGACCACCTCGCGCACAGCGCCCTCTCGGAGATGACCGTGCTGAGCGCCGAGTTGCCGTCGTCGCCGCCCACCGAGGGGGGGCTGGTCGCAAGTCTGCAGCGTCATCTGGCCGACCGCCCGCTCCAGGACGGGTTGTTGGTCTCTATGGAGGTGGAGGCCGACGGCGTGCTGCCGCCTCTTGAGGAGCAGGCTCTCCTGCGCATCGTCCAGGAGGCGCTCAACAACATCGTCAAGCACGCGGGAGAATCGCGCGCGGTCGTCCGGTTACGTTTGCGACAGCCGTTCCGGATCGAGATCGAGGATCAGGGCCGGGGCTTCGACCCGGCTCAGACCGATACCGGAGGTGTGGGCTTGATCAGCATGAGGGAGCGGGCGGCCGAGATCGGGTGGAGCTTGACGGTCGACAGCTCCCCGGGTGCGGGTACGCGGGTCGTGGCCGAAGAGGTGCTGAGCCAGGAGGGAGGAAGCGATGCCGGAGAGTGAAACGATCAAGGTGCTGATCGTCGACGACCATCAGGTCGTGCGTCGAGGCCTGCGGACCTTCCTCGACCTACAGGAGGATATCGTCGTCGTCGGCGAGGCGGCCGATGGACTGGCGGCGGTGGACCTTGCCGTTCAGCTCGGGCCGGACATCGTGCTGATGGATATCGTGATGCCAAAGCTGGACGGGATCGAGGCCACGCGCAGGATCAAGGAGCTCGGCGTCGGCATCGGCGTGATCGTCCTCACCAGCTTCGCCGGAGACGAGCAGGTCATGCCGGCTATCGAGGCAGGCGCCTCGAGCTACTTGCTGAAGGACGTCACTCCTGAGGATCTGGTCGAGGCTGTCCGCGCTGTCTACCGAGGCGAGCCTCGCCTGCACCCCGATGCCTTGCGCAAGGTCATGGATGCGGCCAAGGCGGCGCGGCCAGGCGACGCCCACCCCGAGCCTGGTGCGCCGCCCGGCGACCTCACCGAACGCGAGCTCGAGGTGATCCGCCTGGTGGCGGAGGGACGCAGCAACCGCGAGATCGCCGACGAGTTCGTGATCAGCGAAAAGACCGTCAAGACGCACATCAGCCACGTCCTGGCCAAACTGGAACTGAAGGACCGCACCCAGCTCGCCATCTACGCCCTCAAGCACGGCCTCGCCGACCAGGCGGACGCGCAAGGCCAATCCGACGTCACCCGTGGCGGGTAGGGAAGGAGCTTCGCTCGTGCTGGGGTCGGGCGACGGTGTGAGCGGCGTCAACGGCGGCGAAAGGCCCAGTCGTATCGGCTTGGCAGCCACGGTAGTCGTGTGGGCCGCCGTGTTGGCGCGCGTGCTCACACTCACGACGGACACCGGCCTGCGGCTGTGGTACGCGGCGGGCCTCTCGGCCTTTCTTGTCATCCTCATCATCGTGCTGTGGCGCCGACCCCTCTCGACGGGACTGCTGCACGTCGCGTTCGCGCTCCAGTCTGCCATCGTGCTGCTGCTGCTGGCGCTGAACCCCGAGCGGGATTTCCTGACGACACTGTTCGTGCTCCAGTGCTACCAAGCCGCCATCGTCTTCACGGGTCGCACGCGCCTGGTCTGGGTAGCCCTGCTCGTGACGCTGATCGGCGCCTCGCTGGCGCTGCAACTGGGCCTGCTGCGCGGCCTTGCGCTGGCGCTGGTCCCTATGGCGGCCGGCGTCGTGTTGTCGACCTACGTAATCGTGAATCGTGAGCTCGAGGCGGCTCGGGCGACAAGCGAACGCATGGTCGCCGACCTGCAGGTGGCCCAGCAGCAGCTGAAGCGGTACGCCAGCCAGGTCGACGAGCTCGTCAGCATCGAAGAGCGCTCCAAACTGGCTCGCGAACTGCAGGAGTCCGTGTCGCAGACGCTGTCGGCCATCCTTTCGGTCACTGGTGCGGCAGGGGAGGTGCTGGATCATCCCGACAGAGCCGGTGGGCAGCTCGAGCACCTGCAGGCGCTGACCCAACAGGCGCTCGCGCAGATGCGTGCCATCATCAGCGAGCTGCGCCCTGCGGCTCCGGACGTCGCTGCCGACGCCGCAAGCGACGACTGAGCCAGGAGCCCCGTCGGACCTGAGACGTAGGCGTCTCCTCCTCAGGTCGCAGTCACAGATACGCCCTCCGAGCCCGCGAAAATCGTTCGCGCGGTCGATGTGCGCACATCCGCGCGGCGCGATGATCTTCCCGTGGATATCAACAGGGATGAGCAGCCGTCGGAGGCAAGTCCGGGGCGGCGATCCAGGGGCAGAAGGAGGGACCATGAGCGCTGAGGCAAAGACCAGGGTGCGAACCTTGACGGCCGGCACGGTGACGGGCGGCTTCCTCGCCGTGGGGCGGGCCGATGCTCGTTTCGTCCGCAGGCACGATATCGACTGGCTGCGGGTTCTCGCCGTGCTGCTGCTCTTCCCCTTCCACGTGTCGAGGGTCTTCAACGCCGACGACCCCTTCTACGTGAAGGCCGACAGCCTGTCTGTCCCGCTCAGCTACGCTCTTGGCTTCATCTCCGTCTGGCATATGCAGCTGCTCTTCGTGCTTGCCGGCGCCTCCACCTACTTCGCGCTCGGCAAGCGCAGCTCGCGCCAGTACATTCTGGAGCGTGTCAAGCGCCTGGCCGTGCCGTTCATGTTCGGCTTCCTCGTGCTGATCCCGCCGCAGACGTGGTACGGCGGCCGCTTCAACTCGGGCTACGCGGCTTCGTTCTGGCACTACATCGTGAGCGGCGACTTCCTGCAGATGAACGTCAAGGACGGGGGCGACTACTACGGCGGCTTCGGGATCGGCCACCTCTGGTTCATCTTCGTGCTGCTGTTCGTCGCGATCATTGCGCTGCCGTTGTTCAGGTGGGGCAGGACCGAGAGAGGCGCCGCGCTCCTGCGAAGCATCTCGCGGCGCCTCGCGCATCCGGCCTCGTGGCCGCTGGCGGTCTTGTTCATCATGGTCGGCGATGCCATGCCGGAAGCCGGCCTGCAGCCCTTCTACTACCTGGCGTTCTTCGTGCTCGGCTACGTCGTGGTGTGCGACGGGGAGTTCGTCAAGACGGCGGAGCGGCTTCGCTGGAAGGCTCTCGCGGCAGGTTCGGCGCTTGCGCTGTGGTGGGTCATGAGCGGCGACCTGCGGGATTCTCTGCCCGACCCGTCGTTCCAGCGTGCCGGGCTGACGTTCCTGGGGATACTCGGGTCGTGGCTCGTCATCGTCGGGCTGCTGGGGTGCGGCAAACGGTATCTCGATCGCACGTCGCCGACCCTGCGCTACCTGGCGGAGGCATCGTATCCCGTCTACATCCTGCACCAGACGGTGATCGTGGTGGCTGCCTTCTACATCGTCGGCCTGCCGGCCGCTGAGCCCCTGCAGTGGCTCACGCTGCTCGTGGTCTCGGTGGCGTTCACGTTCGCGCTCTACGAGGTCGTGCGCCGGTTCGCGACCCCGCGGTTCCTGTTCGGCATGCGACCTCTCAAGAGGCAGGATCGCACTGTGTCGGTGCCGGTGGAGGTAGGAACCACCGCTCGGCCCTCTACCGTCAGCGCGGCACGGGCGCGGTGAGGTCGTCGCGCAGACGGCAGGAGAGGGAGGCCGGCGGGGCGGCGAATGCCGCCCCGCCGGCCTCCCGCGATGGGGTGTGGGGCGCTTCGGAGAAGCGCCCCACACCCCATCGCTGTTGAGCAGGCCGTGTCCGCGCCCGTTGTAGACTGCCGGACGGCGACGAATACGGGGGGCGAATGGCGCGAGACGTCACAACAATCGGATTGAGCGGTGTCAACTGCTACCTTCTGCCCGCCGGCGAGGGGTTCGTCCTCATCGACACGGGGCTGGCGACGAAGCGCGACGCGCTCGAGCGCGCGCTTGCCCGGGCCGGCTGCACGTCTGGCAGGCTGAGACTGGTCGTGTTGACGCACGGCGATGTCGACCACGCCGGAAACGCGGCGTGCCTTCGCGCGAAGTACGGTGCCCGGATTGCGATGCACGCCGACGACAAAGGGATGGTCGAGCGCGGCGACACGACCTGGAACCGCAAGGCGAAGCCGGACTTCGTGACCGTGACCGGCCGTTTCATCATGGTCGCCGGTACCCTGATGGAGCGCTTCCGCAGGTCGGGCTCCTTCGAGGTGTTCGAGCCCGACCTGCTCGTCGAGGACGGCTTCGAGCTGAGCGAGTACGGACTCGACGCGCGTGTGCTCCATCTGCCCGGACACTCCAAGGGGTCGATCGGCATCCTTACGGCCGACGGTGACCTCTTCTGCGGCGATCTGCTCTACAACTGGCGCAGACCGAGCACCCCGATCGTGGACGACCTTGCCGACCACACAGCCAGTCTCCAAAAGCTGCGCGCCGTCCGAGTCGAAACGGTCTACCCGGGGCACGGCAAGCCGTTTCGTTGGGCGGAGCTGCCCTCAGGCGGCGCGCCTCCTTGATACCGATATGACGCCCGGTCTGCGCTAGGATGACGCGCATGAGCGACGACCTCATCGGTCCCTTTGAAGAGCTGCCCTTCGTGCCCTCGCGCATTGCCGGCCTCGACATCCTCGATCTGGCCAAGGCCAAGCACTACGTGCCCGTCCTCCTCGAGATCGATGTGACCGAGGCGCGGGCCGCCATTCGCCGGCACAAACAGGAGGGGGAGGACATCTCGTTCACGGCCTGGGCGGTGAGATGCGTGGCGCAGGCGGCCAGCGAGCACAAGCGCGTGCACGCGCTGCGACACGGGTGGCGCACGCTGGTGCTCTTCGAGGACGTCGACGTTGCCATCGCCGTCTACCGGCGTATCGCCGACGAGAGCCTGGACGAGCGCCTGCCGATGCCCTTCGTGCTGCGCAAGGCCAACGAGAGGAGCGTGGGGGAGATCAGCACCGAGGTGCGCCGCGCACAGAGTCTGCCGCTTGCCCCCGGCGAGCAGTGGCTCGAGCCACAAGGCATCGTACCACCGTCATGGCTGCTGCCCTTGGCCTTCAGGTTGCCCCGCCGCTTACGCCGCTGGTTCTACTGGGACCGAGTGCTCAGCAACCCTTGGCGGGTCAAGAAGACGATGGGGACGGTGGTGGTGACCTCGGTGCCGCTGACGAGCAGGTCGGGCGGCGGGGGCTGGGGGATCCCGATCGCCGTCCATCCGCTCGTCGTGGCGCTCGGCGCCGTCGGCCGAAGGCCGCGCCTCACCGACGGCAACGTCGAGCCGCGCGAGATCCTCAGCGCCACCATCATGTTCGACCACGAGGTGGTCGACGGCGTGCCGGTGGCGCTCTTCCTGCGGCGCCTGATGGAGCTCATGGAAGGGGCGTTCGGGCTGTAAGACCGGGCGCTCTGGCTGGGAGACCTACCCCGCCAGCGTCTTGCGGATGTCCTTCATCAGCATGACGAGATGTTGGGGATTCGTGGGCGACGGCTCGAAGCCGAACTTCGTGTAGAACTGCCGGGCTCGCTCGTGCTTGGCGTGCACGAGCACCGCACGGGCGCCGATCGTGTCCGCCGCGTGGGCGCATCTGCCTAGGGCCTCAACGAGCAGCGCCCCGCCGAGGCCGCGTCGCTGCTCGGATCGGTCGACGGCCAGACGAGCGAGAAGAACGACCGGGATGGCCTGCCGGCCCTGCCCCCTGGCCCTCCGCTCTGTGGTCTTTTCGGGGTTGACACTTCCCGCGGCGAGACTGAAGAAGGCCACAACTCGGCAGCCTTGGCACGCGACGTACGTGCGTGACTTCTCGGCACGCTGGTCGGTTAGGGCGCGCTTGGTCAGGTACTCGTTGAGGGCAGCGTCGCCGCAGTCGAACGCGAGAACCTCGTGCGAGGCATTGAGCGGCTCGATCTCGAGGCGTAGGTCAGCGCTCACCGAAGGGGCTTGGCTTCGACGCCGCTTCTCTCAGTGCGGGAACCACGCGTGCTGGACGGTCAAGCAGCGCGACAAACTCATCCCACTCGGCTGCCGGCAGGGTGAATACCGTCTGGTCCGCGAGGACCGCTTCGGCTGAACGCAGCGCGGCCTGGAGCACGAACTGGCTGGACTTCACGCGACTTAGGCGAGCCGCTTGTTCGACCAGTGCCTTCTCTGCCTTCGTGGCGCGGATATTGAAGCGTTCGACCTTGTTGTCACTCGGGATCGGCATGCTCATCGGCACCTCTCAGGAACCTCTAGATGTGAGCACATTGTACCCACAAGTCGTCGCCATGTACACCCATTGTATGTACACAATGCGACTGGAGCCGCGCTAGCGAGGCTAAACTGGACCGCCCGGGCGGAGAAGATGACGACTGGGAAGGAGGGGTTGCGATCAGCCGCGGCCGCGGTTCACGGCGTCAGTCGGCGTCGCTCGCGTTCAGCACCCGCAGAGCCTTCAGCGTGACCCAGCGGCTGGGCTGCCCCTTGGTCTCGATGTCGACGATGAAGCGGCCGTTGAAGGTCTGCTGGAGAATCCAGCGACCCTCGGGATCGGCCTTGGAGGCGACGAGCGCGCGCGCCTCGCGCGCGCGCTCGTCGCCCGCCCGTCCGAGCTTCGCCAGGATCCCCAGGATCTCGAGTGCGTCGGTCTGGTACATGAGCGGGAAGCTGAGGCGCTTCCATCCCGGCTTGGAGTCCCGCTTTGGGTCGTGGCTGCGCTTGTGGACGTGGTGCCTGAGGATGAACTCCGTCCCTTCATCGAGCGTGTGCCATACCGCGGGAGTGCGGCGCTCCGGAGGGATCTCCGTCAGCGCCTTGAGTGCTTTGACGACGCCCATGTGGCAGGTGTGGCGCCCCCAGCACATCTCCAAGCGGTCGTAGGGCCAGCCGGTGGGCGCCTCGCCGTCGCCGTCGTCGAAACGCATGTAGGTGGTGAGCCAGTCGACGCCGGCCTGTACACGCGGGTCGTCGAGCATACCCAGGCGGATGAGGCTGAAGACGAGGTTGCCGGTCAGGCAGGGGATGACCTCACTGCGTCGGCCGCCGCCCTCCCTGCACGCGTGCATCGCGAAGCCGCCGGATCGGCGGTCCTGCGCGTCGCGCAGGACCGCCTCACACCCCCGCCGCACGCGCTCGTCGCCGCCGTCGGCGCCGAGCTCGGCGAGGATGATGAGCGTCCACACCGTGCCGCGGTACTTGGCCGTGTAGAAGCGGTCGCGACCCTCCCAGTGGCCGTCCTCGCCCTGAGCGTCGAGGATGCGCGGCACGGCGCCCTTGGTCATGATCTCGCGCCGTGCCGCCGCCGCATCGGGCGAGTCGGGCGACGACCCGAGCAGCTCGGTCAGCGCGTAGAAGCGCACCGACGGTTCGTCGCCGTCGAGGAGCCAGGCGGTCGCATCGGCCTGCCGCGTTGTTGTCCCATCCCCCACGATCCCACATTGTACGGCCGTCTCGATCGCGACGCCCGTTCTTCAGGGCGAGGTGACCCACCTCCGTCGACTCGCTCCACCGTCACTCTCCGGTGCTATGCTGCAGCCATGATCGCCAAGCCGCGTCCCAATCATCAGATCTATCTGCAGGCGCTGCTCCGGCTTACGCCGGAGCAGCGCCTGCTCAAGGCGTTCGAGCTTACCGACCTGTCTCGGGCGCTCTTCCGCGACGGCCTTCGGCAGCGCTTTCCAGAGGCGGCCGAAGATGAGCTCCAGCGCATCTACCTTCAGCGCTTCGACCTATGTCACAACAGGCGCTCCTGACGCGTATCGTCGAGGCCCTTGGCGTCGCCGACATCGCGTACATGCTCACGGGATCGTTGGCGTCGAGTCTGCAAGGAGAGCCCAGGGCGACACACGACGTCGACCTGGTCATCGAGATCGGCGAGCCCGACGTGCCTCGACTGCTGCAGGCTCTGGCCGCGCCCGACCTCTACCTCGAAGGGTCGGCCGTCGCCGAAGCGGTCCGGGAGCGCACGGTGTTCAACCTTATTCAACCCTCGACTGGCGACAAGGTCGACTTCTGGCCGCTGACCGAGGATGCATTCGACGTCGCGCGGTTCTCGCGCCGCCAGTGGGTCGACGCGCTCGGCTTGCGACTCGCCGTGTCGGCGCCAGAGGACACGATCCTCATGAAGCTACGTTGGGCGCGTGAATCGGGCGGCAGCGAGAAGCAGTTCACCGACGCTCTGCGTGTCTACGAGCTGCAGGCGACGGCTCTTGACGCCGGCTACCTGGACGAGTGGGCGCATCGACTCGAAGTCGCCGACCTTCTTGCCAGACTTCGGGCACAAGCGGAGCCGCTCGCCTAGCAGCTGGCACCGTGCGGCTAGGATGCGCGCCACCGCGCCTCTGATCATGATTTCACCTCGCGCGGCCGCCGCGTCAAGGGCGCCGGCCGACAAGACGACCTCCATAGAACCCGACTTGAAGAAGGTCTACTCTTGACATGATCTTCGGCTGAGAGGCCGCCGTCGCAGGCGTCCCCACCGGAAGAGCGTGATCGAGGTGGTTGTCGACTGCGCCGGCGCAAGAGCATGCGGCGCGAAGGGAGGGCCATCACGAGACCGGGTGGTGTCCATCGGTGGATCGCGGCGACTGCGCTGCCGCTCCTCCTCGTCCTGGCCGCGGGCTGCTCAACAGTCCCCGGCACCGGTGGCCAGGTCAGCGGCTCGGGCAACCCAGCGACCAAGCACTACGACTACAGCGGCTTCACCGGTCTGCGCGTGGACAACGCCTTCGCCGCCACCGTGACCTGCGGCGACGCCTTCGCCGTCTCGGTCACCGTGGACGACAACCTCGTCAAGTACCTGCGTGTCGAGCTCGATGGAGACACGCTGCACATCGGCCTTGATCCCAGCATGAGCTATCAGAACACGACACTGAAGGCGGAGGTGACGCTGCCGAGCCTGCGAGCGCTGGAGGTCACCGGCGCCTCCACGGCCGACGTGGCGGGGTTCGTTTCGCAGGACGCGCTCGATCTGCGGCTCTCGGGCGCCGGTGGGGTGGACCTCACAAGCATGCGGCGCCGACAAGGTCACCATCGACGTCTCCGGTGGGGCTCAGCTGTCCGGCGGGCTCGAGGCGCAGGAGGTCAGCGGACAGGTCTCAGGCGCCGGCCGGGTGTCGCTCGAGGGCTCGGCCTCACACGCGCAGCTCGAGGCCTCCGGGGCCGGGAAGCTTGACCTGGGAAGCTTCACCCTGCGGGACGCGGACCTGCAGCTCTCGGGTGGCGCGAGTGGCACGGTGCGTGTCACCGGCACGCTCAAGGTCGAGGCCAGCGGCGGCGCCCACCTCGACTACTACGGCTCGCCGAAGTCGGTCCAGACGAACGTCTCCGGGGGCGCGCAGGTCAACCGCGCCGGCGGCTAGGTCCTCAGGCCCACGGTTGCGGCCGGGCGCCTCGTCGCCGCAGGCGTCAACGCGCGGACTGACATCGTCGCGCAGATTGCAGCCGCGGCCCGCGGCCATGGGGCCGCCGTACCGGCCCACCACCGCCGCGCCGGCGATCTGCGCTGAGTCAGCCCGCCCTCATCCGCCGCTCCGCCTCGGCCACGATCGCCGCCAGCTCGTCCTCGCAGGGCAGCGGTTCGGGGCGGGGCGCCGCGTCGAGGAGCTCCTCGACGCGGCGCCCCGCCCGCTCGGCCAGACTAGTGCCGCCGCCGGCGGTCCACGCCTCGCGTGTGGCGCGCTCGAAGAGCGTCGGGTAGTAGAGCTCGCGGCAGTGCTTCGCGGTGTGGCTCCTCGCCAGGAACTGACCGTCGGGTCCGACCTCGTCGATGAGGTCGAGAGCCAGGGCCTCGTCGCTCGTGTCGAGGGGTGCCTTGAGGTGGCGCAGCCAGGCCACGATCTCGTCGCAGATCGCAAGCTGGGCCAGCGAGCCCGTGAGACCCGATTCGAGGTAGCCGAGGTCGTGCACGATGTCGGGTCCGGAAAGCGACTCGACGGCGAGGCTGAGGGCCGCCTCGGCGACCGCCTGCTGATCGACCGTCTTGGCGTCGCTCGCGCCGGCCAGTGAGAAGCTGGGCAGACCCACATGCCGGGCGAGGGCGATAGCGGTGGCCCGCTGGTCGGGGCTCGCGTAGCCGTAGACCATGGTCTTCATGTCGAGGCCGCCGCCGCCCCAGCCCTTGGCGACGAACGGCGCGCCTTCGCGGACAAGCTGCGAGATGACGAGGCCGGTAAGCACCCCGGCCCAGAACATGGCGATCGTCCCAGCCGGCGTGGCCGGGCCGGTGACGCCGGCTTGAGAGCCAGGGATGTAGAGCACCGGCACGCTGCGTTCCGCCAGGAAGATCAGCTTCTCGAGGGCGTCGGCATTGTGCAGTAAGCCGGTCGCGGCGTTGACGTAGCAGGCCAGGAACGGCCTGGCCGCCAGAGCGTCGGCACCGCCGGCGACGATCTCGGCCATGGCGACGGCGTCGTAGCAGCCCGAGGCGTCGTAGGTAACGAAGACGATCGGCCTGCGCGTGCGCGTCAGCATGAGACGCATCTGGTGGCGGTCGGCGATGCGGCTGTCCACATCCGCGGGTAGGAACATGGACATTACGTAGTCGACGTCGGTGAGGGCGTCGGCCAGGCCGACACCCTCGCCGACGTCCGCCATGGTGGGCGCTCGTCGCTCGCCGCTGCGGTGGTCGAGGATGTTGAGGCAGTCGGAGCCGGGGCCGTAGTATGTGCGCGTCCCGTCGAGCACCATGGCCGGCTCGCCGTCACGGTCGTAGATCGTGAAGCTGCGCGGCACGCGTTCCAGAGCCCAGTCGACGAGCGTGGCGGGGATGTGCACGATGCCGTCGCCGTCCACGGCGCAGTCGGCGCCGCGCAGCAGCTCGACGGCGCGAGGCAGTTCGAGTCGCACGCCCGTCCGCTGCAGGATCGTGACGGCTGCCTCGTGGAGCCGCTCGCATTGCCCGGCTGTGATGCGCCGGTACGGCCAAGCCGCTGATGCCCGGTCGTGCGGCACGTCGGTGGACACCGTTGCCTCCCGTCTCGCGTCCGGCGGCGCGGCGCTTGGCGCCGCCCCGCCCCCGTCCCCGAACCCTACAGCGTCCCACTGGGGTCAGCGACCGGTCGTGGACCGGGACCCGGGTCGAGGCTCGCGATCAAGATCGGATGATCCACTCCGACGGGCGTGGATCGTCGGTGCTCCGAGGTTGCGACCCCGGGGTCTTCGCGCATCTGGGGGTCGATTGGCACGGCGCCGCGGCGCTGTCGTGGCGCGCTAGCAAGGCCCTGCCTAAGGGCGTGTACCTCACCTGGAAGGTGCGGGGCAGCAACTCGAGCGGCATCGGCTCGTTCAGCACCGCGCTCAAGTTCAAGATCACGTAACAGGGGTGGGGCGCGCGGCCCTGCGGGACGCTCGCCCCTGCGTTGCCGGCGACGTGCCTCCTATGGCGGCGCCGTCTGGACGTTGCAGCTTGCATCTCACTGCGTGTTTCCTAGGCATCCGGCCGGGTACACCCTGGACCACGAGGACGCCGACGCGGCGCGCTGGTCAAGCAGCGCGACGGGCCACGTCGGGGTGCTTGTAGTCGACGTAGTTGTCAAGGATGAGGTTGACAGCCAACCCCTTGGGCACGTTGGCGTCTGGGCTTAACTCAATCCGGGGATCCGATGGAAAGGACACGGGAGATGAGAAGGCTGATCGTGAGCACCTTCATGACCCTCGACGGGGTCATGCAGGCCCCGGGCGGACCTGGAGAGGACGACAGCGGCGGCTTCGCGCACGGTGGCTGGTCGGTGAACTATTGGGACGAGCAGATGGCTCAGGTCATGGGCGAGGCGATGAGCACGCCGTTCGACCTCCTTCTCGGACACAAGACGTACGACATCTTCGCCGCATATTGGCCGACGCGCCGCGGACGATGCCGGCGCCAAGCCGTTGAACGACGCCACCAAGTACGTGGCGTCGAGGAGTCATCCCACGCTGGAGTGGAGCCCCTCGGTCCTGATCGAGGGTGACGCGGCCGAAGGCATCGCGGCGCTCAAGCAGGGAAGATGGGCCGGAGCTGCAGGTGCATGGCAGCGGGAATCTGATCCAGACGCTCCTGCGCCACCACCTCGTCGACCAGTACCGCCTGTGGGTATTCCCCTCGTCATCGGGTCGGGGAAACGCCTGTTCTCGGACGGCACCATCCCCGCCGCGCTGAAGCTCGTCGACAGCAAGGTCTCCACCACCGGAGTCGTGATCGGTACGTACGAGCCGGCAGGCGAGATCGTCACAGGATCGTTCGCGCTGGACTGACCGCGCTCGGAAACACTCGCTGAGCATATCAACACACGACTAGGTGGAAGCGAGCGCGCGAACTCCACACTCCTGCAGCCACGCCGCCGTCTCGTCGAGCTCCCTCATCGGGGGGACGTAGATGACAGCGCACTCACGGCCGCGGGTCAGCAACACGCGGTAGGCGTTCAGGCGCAGTTGGAACGGATCGCGAACGTGCGCCGACCGTGCGTGCCGCTTCGCCCAAGCGTTCGACCACCTGTTGTCTCGTCGCACAAGGTCCGTGCCCCAGGCGAGCAGCACGCCGTCGAGCTCGAGCCCCTGAGCGCCGAACTCCGTAACGCAGTCGCGCAGATGGCGGCACGAGTGGTGACTGTCTCGCTTGCCGTCGCCATACCAGGGACCGAGCTGCACGCGTCGTGTCGAGTGCCAGTCGTTGAACACACCCCAGTCAGGCAGAGCCTTATCCCGTGAGGAGGCGACGAGGCCGAAGCGGGCGTCGGGCACATCCGCGTAGCGGTCGCGAAGATACGCGCGCGCAGTCCCGAGATCGCGCGTCATGCGCAGGTGGTAGGCCTGCCTCTCCAGTCGGTCGGAGAGCTCTCGACAGTGCACCGAAATGCGATTCGCCTCTCTGTCGCTGACCTCGTCGGGCCAGCCGCGGTCGTCAGCCAGCACCCCGTCGACCCACGCATCGAGATCTGAGCAGAGTGGAAGCGCAGCTCGACCTGGAGGTCGAGCTGCGCGCATGCCTCGAGCGGCACCGCAGGACGTGCCCGTCGTCGTCGGGGCCAGCGAAGACCTCATCGAGCACGCGCTGCGCGGCGTGCACCGTCCAGCCGTCAGTTTGGTCGGCCTCAGCCAGCGCCCGGCGCCACTGGCTCAGGCCGGCCTCCTCACCGACGTGGATCTCCTGTCCTGAGCCTATGAGCCCGACAAGCACACACCACTCTGGGATGCGCTGCCGAACTCGATGAAGGCCTCAGGCTCCGACATCGGTGTGGAGAAGGCATGCTTCGCGGCCACCTGCTCCACGTCCCAGGCGCGCTGCGCCTCGTCGTAGACGATCACGTGCTGCGGCGGCACCGCCGCCCTGTCGCCGAGGTACTGCTTGACGTAGTTCTGACGTCGCGGACGAAGGGTCTTGCCGCCACCGCCGGCGTCACGCAGCTCGTACTGCAGCACCTCCACCAGCGGGCCCTTCCCAGAAAGGAAGATGGCGGGCGCCGGCGGCTTGCCGCCGGCGCGATCCACCGCGAGATCGTCGAGCGCCGGGTTGTGGACTGCGCTCAGACCGACGAGCGTCTTGCCTGATCCCGGCACGCCCGTGACCAGCACGAGATGCCGTGAGCGCGTGAGCGCAGCCTCGTGGGCGATGCGCGCTATCTCATCGATTGCGGGTTGCGTCGCTGCACGGGCACGGTGGATGGGCCGGATCTCGTTGTGCAGGAACAGCTCCCGTGCCGCCTGAACGAGCGTGGGGAGGGGGCAGTAGGCATCGCGAGCGAGAAACTGGTCAGCGGTGAGCGGACCGTCGGCCCAAGGTCGCTGCAACTGCTGGATGAGTTGGTGCAGCGAGTCGGGGCCGCACACGCGCACGCCGTCGCGCGTCCCGACGAATCCGTGCGCGCGCGTCGGTACAACCACGGCGTGTACCTCGCGCTCGGCGCAGTGTTTGTGGTAGCAGCGCAGGTCGCGCGCGTATGCAGCCGCCTGGTCGAGATCGGCCTGGTCGGGCTCTTCCTTGCCCTTGAGTTCGAGGCATACAACGGCACCGCTGACGAGCAGGACGACGTGGGTCGTCGAGACTCCAGCGGTAGTTCGTACTCGAGGATCGCGGTGTATGTGTCGGCGAGGTCGTCGAGGACGACGACCTCGCCGACCTCATGCTGCAGCTTGGGAATCGAGTCCTTCCAGGCGAAGACTTGAGATTCGCTCACGTCGGCGAGGAACTCCTCGAGCGAGATCCGGACGACTTCCGGCTTGGTTTCGGAGAAGGTTGGGAAGTCGCTCTCCCAACCGCAGCGGGCGCGGACCGAGTCGTTCGGCCTGATCACCATGCCGCTGCGGCTGTCGCTGCCCTGATCACGAAGAAGATACTAGGTGACGATACGGGGCGATGCTACCGCGCCTGTGAGCGAGTCGATCAACACGCCATCGGCGACCTTGAGGTTGCCGAAATAGGGTGGCAGGTCGCTGGAGTGTAACTCGTCAATGCATTGGGCTACACTCTCCCGGTCAACAGCCCCCGCAAGGTGCGCGGGCGCGAAGCAGAGGACCGGTGCAGCATGCCCCTTCACGTCATCCTTCCCGACGGCTCCCCGCTCGAACTCGTCGACGGCGCCACTGCGCTTGACGCCGCGCTGGCGATCGGGCCGCGACTGGCGAAGGCCGCGGTCGCGGCCCGGATTGCGCGCAACGGCGTCGAGCGCACGACTGATGATGAAGGCCGCCTCGTCGATCTGAACTCCCCACTCCACGAGGGCGACCAGGTCGCCATCGTCACGCCGGCCAGCCCCGAAGGCCTCGACGTCATCCGCCACTCGACCAGCCACGCGCTCGCCCAGGCGGTCCTGCGCCTCTGGCCGGGCGCCGAGTACGCCATCGGGCCGACCATCGAGAACGGCTTCTACTACGACTTCCTCCTGCCGCAGCCGATCTCGGACGCGGACCTGGCGCGCATCGAGGAGGAGATGGCCAAGATTGTCGCCGAGGACGAAGCGGTCACTCGCTTCGAGGTCCCAGTCGACGAGGCGCTGGCCGTCTTCGGGGCCGGCGCAGCCGGCCGCACGGCCAACGACCTGCCGACCGGGCTCGACCAGCCGTTCAAGGTCGAGCTCGTCGAAGACCTCGTCTCGGCGGCGCAAGAGGCCGGCGAGGCCGTCCCGACCATCAGCATCTACACCCAGGGAGAATTCGTCGACCTCTGCCGCGGACCCCACGTGCCCTCGACAGCCAAGATTGGCAAGGGCACCTTCAAGCTGACCTCCCTGGCCGGCGCCTACTGGCGCGGTGACGAGCGTAACCCGATGCTCACGCGCATCTACGGCACCGCCTGGGCGAGCAAGGAGGAGCTGGCGGCGTATCTCGAGGCACTCGAGATGGCCCGCCAGCGCGATCACCGCCGCCTGGGCCGCGACCTCGACCTCTTCAGCTTCCACGAGGAGGGCCCCGGCTTTCCCTTCTTCCACGCCAAGGGCATGCGCCTCTGGAACGCCATCATCGACTACTGGCGCGACGAGCACGTCGAAGGCCGGCTACGAGGAGGTGCGCACGCCGCAGATCCTGCGCCGCGAGCTCTGGGAGATGTCGGGCCACTGGGAGAACTACAAGGAAAACATGTACTTCACCGAGATCGACGGGCAGCCGTTCGCCGTCAAGCCGATGAACTGCCCCGGCGGCCTGCTCATCTACAAGTCGCGACGGCGCAGCTACCGCGACCTGCCGCTGCGCATGGCGGAGCTCGGTCAGGTGCACCGCCACGAGCTCTCCGGCGTGCTGCACGGGCTCTTCCGCGTGCGCTACTTCACCCAGGACGACGCCCACATCTACTGCACCCCCGAGCAGCTCGAGGACGAGGTTCGCGGCGTGCTTGCACTTCATGCTGCACATCTACGCCGCCTTCGGCTTCACCGACACCGACGTGCGCATCGAGCTCTCCACCCGCGGCGAGAAGTCGATCGGCTCCGACGAGATGTGGGAGCGCGCCGAGGGCGCCCTGCGCCACGTGCTCGAGAGCGAGGGGACCGACTTCCAGCTCGAACCCCGGCGACGCCGCCTTCTACGGGCCCAAGATCGACTTCCACATCCGCGATGTGATGGGACGGAGCTGGCAGTGCGGCACCATCCAGGTCGACTTCGCCATGCCCGAGCGCCTCGACATCACCTACACCGGCGCCGACAACGAGGAGCACCGGCCGGTGATGATCCACCGCGCCATGCTGGGCGCGATCGAGCGCTTCATGGGCATCCTGCTGGAGCACTACGGCGGCAACCTGCCGACCTGGCTGGCGCCGGTGCAGGCGCTGGTGCTGCCGGTGGCCGACCGCCACGCCGGCTACGCCGTCGGCGTCATGGAGGCGCTCAGGGTGGCCGGCCTGCGCGCCGAGGTCGACGATCGCTCCGAGAGCGTGGGGAAGAGGATCCGCGACGGCCAGCTCCAGAAGGTGCCCTACCTGCTCGTAGTCGGCGATCGGGAGGAGGGCGCGCGCGCCGTCAGCGTGCGCGCGCGGGGGGAGGAGAAGGGCAGCGTGCCGATCGAGGAGTTCGTGCGCGAACTGCGTGAAGAGGTCGCGGAGCGGCGGCTGCCGGCGGCGGCGGGGTAGCGGGACTGCCGACCACGGCGACTCGCGAGGGAGGTCTAGTGGGCAAGGACGAGGACTATCCGCCAGCCGGCGTCAAGTGTCTTCGCTGCGGAGCGGATCTGTACGAGCTCGGCCCGGCAGAGTTCCGGGTCGGCGGGACGAGCGGCGGCTGGAAGCTCTTCTTCGGGGAGTGGGCCGAGCTGGGCGAGGACATGATCAGCTTCGAGCTGCTCGGCTGCAAAGAGTGCCGTCACGTCGAGTTGCGGCTGCCGCCCGAGTAGCTGTAGACGGGCTTCTGTATCGGAGGTTCATGGCGGCGACCGTGTATCGCGTGTATCCGTGGAGCAGCGTGGCGCTGTACAACGGCGCCACGCTGCTCCACTTCGGCCTCGGCACGGCGGGCCTGATCATCGCCTACGACCGCTGGCCCGCGCTCGCCCTGGCCGTCGGCGGTGCGTACCTCGTCTTCGCGCTCGCGCAGATGTACCTGATGATGCCGCTCGTCGTCTGCCCGTCGTGCGTGTACCGCACGATGAGCGGCGCGCGCTGCGTCTCGGCGATGAACATCCTCTCGGCGCGCATCGCGGCGACGAGGCCGCTCGAGGAGTTCCCCCGCCGGGGCAGCGGCATCCTCTGCCACAACAACCTGTATCTCGGCTCGTTGATCGCCCCCATCCCGCTCATGGTGCCCGGGCTCGTCGTCAACTTCGCGCTCGTCGGTCTGGCGTTGCTCCTCACCGTAACCGCGTTCCTGCTCGCCTTCCGCTTCTTCGTCGTCTTCAAGCGCACCGCGTGCCCGCACTGCGCGGCCAAGGGGCGCTGCCCCAACGCGCAGGGCGATGGGGATCGGGTAGGGTCGCACCGCTGGCGGCGAGGCCTGCCGCTGCCGCCGCCGGCTCGGGTGCGTACGTGCGGGCCCAAACGTCGTAAGCTCCCGGCCCGTTGTCATCTTGACCACTTCTGGTCATACTGTGACCATGGATCGCGTGACCGTCGCCGAGCTCAAGGCCAGACTGAGCCACTACCTACGCGAGGTACGTGCCGGCAAGTCGTTCACGGTCTCAGCCGCGACATCCCGTCGCCAGGCTGGGGCCCTACGACCCCGATGAGATCGACGACCTCGTCGTCATCGAGCCGACCGAAGACCCGGCCACCTGGGGTCAGATCGACCTGCCGCCGCTGGGGCGCGAGATCGATGTCGTGGCTTTGATCCGCGAGGATCGCGACGACTCGCGACGCCGGCTCTGACGCCATCATGCGCGGGTCGCGGAGACCGGCCATGGCCGTCACGAAGGCCGCGGGCGACGAATGATCGCCTACGTCGATTCGTCTGTTCTACTTCGCTTCATTCTCGATCAGCCGGACAGGCTCGTCGAGCTCACACTCTTTGACGAACGTTTCACGTCGGCGGTCACCGAGGTGGAGTGTCTCCGCGCGGTCGACGCTTCACGGGTGAGTGGCCTACTCACGGACGAGGAGTTGGTCAGCCGGCGTTCGCTCGTGTTCGCTCAGTTGCGCCGCATGCGTCGCCTCGGGGTCTCGCGCTCTGTCCTGACGCGGGCTGGTGAGTCCTTGACATGCTGGTGCAACACACCTCGACGCCATCCATCTCGCGACGGCCTTGCAGTGGCGTGAACGCCGCGCTCCCGACCTTGTGTTCGCGACCCACGATCGCCGGCTCGGTCGCGCCGCCCGGCGCTGGGGTTTCCGGTCGTCGGCGTGTAAGGACGCTGCAGGCAGGAGGCCGCCCTCGCTGGGCCGGTGCGTGACCGGGCTCAGCCGCGGCTCACCGCGCGGTACTTCGGCGATTCCATCTAAAGTCGGTGGTATTAGTTCACCGCTGCCGAGGTTACGTTCGCTCCCCACCTGGGCAGAACGACGTATGAATGAGTTTCTTATCTATTAGGAAACTTGTCATCGAGGCGAAGGTGTCGTCATCGAGAGGGGAGCAAGGCCGCACCACCCGTCTGCCCCGACAGCCGAGGAGTTGAGCGAGGCTACGCGCAGGCTAGACGTCGCCCTGGTGAAGCTCAACGCGGCCCTCGCCGCCGGCTGCACCTGAGCCAGCCCGAGCTGATGGCGATCACGCACGTCAGCTCCGAAGGGGTCCTCGGACCGAGCGAGCTCGCGCACCGCATCGACGTCACCACGGGCGCGGTCACGGCGCTCGTCGACAGGCTGGCCGAGCGGGGTCACCTCGAACGCCAGCCGCATCCCGCCGATCGACGCAAGCTGCTGCTCACGGTGACCCCGCACGCACTCGACGAGGTGCTGCGTCACGTGTTGCCGCTTGCCGACGACGTCCGCGCTCTCGCGAAGACGTTCAACGACGAGGAGCGAACGCCGCGCATCGGCCGTTTCCTCGAGGAGCTCATAGTCGATCATCGAACGACACGCCGAAGAGGAACCCGCGGGCGGGAGAGCGACCTCGACGACCGAGCCTCCACTGACGACCAGGGAGGATCAAGGAGGGATATCAATGTCAGATACGACCACCACGTTCGGTCGTGACGTCGCATCCACGGTGCACTCCGACGTCGACCGGCGCCTCGACCGGCTGCGCTGGTGGAACGTCATCGTCGGGCTGGTCCTCGCCGTGCAGGCGGCGATGATCGCCGTGCTGACCAGCAACTTCTCGCTGCCTGTGACGGCGACGTTCATGGACGGCCCGCCCGGCACGGCGGCCAAGCTGCATCACCTGTTCGATATCGCCACCGGCTGGGGCGTGTTCGCGTTCCTCGCCATCTCGGCGGGAGCCCTTCTGATCATCGCCTCGCCACTGGCCTTCGGCTGGTACAAGCGCAACCTGTTGAAGAGCCGCAACTACGGGCGCTGGATCGAGTACTTCTTCAGCTCCTCGCTCATGATCGTGCTCATCTCGCAGCTCGTCGGCATCAGCGACATCGCCGCGCTGCTGGCCATCTTCGGCATCAACGCCAGCATGATCCTCTTCGGGCTGCTGATGGAGAAGTACGAGACCCCGGGCAAGGCGAACTGGCTGGCCTATTGGTTCGGCTGCTTTGCCGGTATCATCCCGTGGCTGGCCGTCGTCATCTACACGTGGGCACCGGGCATCAACGCCAACCCGCCGGCGTTCGTCTACGGGATAATCGTCTCGCTGTTCATCTTCTTCAACTGCTTCGCCGTGAACATGGTGTTGCAGTACAAGCAGGTCGGACCGTGGCGCGACTACCTGTTCGGGGAGAAGGTGTACATCCTGCTCAGCTTGACCGCGAAGGCGCTGCTGGCGTGGCAGGTGTTCTTCCCGGTGCTCATGAAGTAGTCGGCAAACGATGAGGTGACGATGCCCGCTCCGACGAGCGCTGGCCTGCTCATGTACCGCCGCCGTGGCGGGCGTCTCGAGGTGCTCCTGGTCCACCCGGGCGGACCGTACTTCGCCAAGAAGGACCGTGGCGCGTGGAGCATCCCCAAGGGCCTCGTCGACAGCGGCGAGGACCTCCTTGCGGCGGCGCGGCGAGAGTTCACCGAGGAGACGGGCTTCGTGGCGCAGGGTCCGTTCACGCCGCTCGGCGGAGTCAAGCGGCGCACCCACAAGATCGTCTATGCCTGGGCCTTCGAGGGTGATTGCGACCCCGAGGACCTGGCGAGCAACACCTTCGAGATGGAGTGGCCGCCCCGAACGGGGCGGCCACTCCAGGTCCCCGAGGTCGACCGGGCGGCGTTCTTCGACCTGGAGAAGGCGCGCGAGGCCATCGTCGGTTACCAGCGTCGCTTCATCGATGAGCTCGAGGGCATCGTGGTAGAGCGAGGAGCCGGTGTCGAGCCCGGTCGATGAGGATCCGGGGCTCGTTTCGTCCAAGGTCACGAGAGGGTCAAGGCCTCCTATGGTGGTCGGAGGCGGCCTGTTCCTAGAGAATGCATCCTCGAATCGTCAGAAGGACCCGATTCCGAGCCAGGAGGAGCCATGGTGAAACGGATGATAGGCGGCCCTGGGAGAGGCCGCTTCTTGCTGCTGGTGGTGGTGACACTGGCGCTGCTCACTCTGTTTGCGATAGGCGCTCAGTCGGCGCTGGCCTACATGGGCTGGGTCCACTCGGCGGCAAACACCTGCGCCTCTTGCCACCCCGGCGGCAACACCGGCGTGCCGGGAACCAACGCGGCCTGTCAGGGTTGTCACCCGGGCCCGTCGGTGCGCACCGGCTACGACTGTTGGTCGTGCCACAAGCCCGGCGCTGCCGTGGTGGCCAGCCCCTGCAACGGCTGCCACCTCTACGCGGGCGATAACCCGCCGACCTACACCACCGCGCACTCGCACCCGGCGCACGTGGGCTCCAACCTCAAGGTGTGCACCACGTGCCACAATCTCACGGTCGACAACCCTCACCACTCGACAGCAGCTGTGGCGGCGCCGACGTGCACCACCTGTCACGCGGCCACGCCGGTGGACGGCGCGCCCGTCCCGCACGGGACCTACGTCGTGGGTGTGGTCTGCTCGACCTGCCACAAGGGCGTCGACCCGAACCATCCGCTGAGCGCGGCCGTCAAGACGCCGACGCTCACCTTCACGGCGACGCAGCCCCTTGGTAACCCCGACGTGACGCTGAAGGGCACCCTGAAGAACGGCACGACGGCCCTTGCCGGCGCTCTCGTCTACCTGCAGTCGACGCCCGACGGGACGACCTTCACCGACGTTACCTCGGTGACGACGACCGCCACGGGCGCCTTCACCCACACGGTGGTGGCGGCCACCGCCGGTCTGCAGTATCGCGCCGTCGCGCAGGGCGTGGCCGGTCCGCCGGTGGTGTTGCCGGTCAAGAAGCTGATGCCGGTCACGATCCCGGTGGTCAAGGAGACCATCACGCTCAAGCTGAACGGCAGGACGACGATCTTCACGATTCTGCTAGGCAGAAGCGTGACCGCGAAGGGTGTCATCGCGCCGAAGCTCACCCTCTCTCAGGTCGTGAAGCTGACGGTGCAGAAGCGGCGCGCCAACGGCACCTGGGCGCCGGTCAAGACGCTCAGCACCGTCAAGGTGACCAGTGCCTACAGCAAGATCTACAAACCGGGTAGCCGCGGCACGTTCCGGATGCGCGCCGTTCTCGCCAAGACGGCGACACACACGGCGGCGACCAGTGTCTGGCGTACGTTCAAGGTGAAGTAGACCCAGCGATTGACTGTGCCGGGCGCGTGTAGCAGCAGACCCGGCAGCAGGCAAGCCAGGGGCGGCGGTTGGCAAGAGCCGCCGCCCCTGGCCGCTTCTGGGCAGTCGCGCGCGAGTGGAGAGCCGATCGAGTCCGTGCCTGCGCACGTGCCTTTGGCAACGACGCCAGCCTGTCGACTCCCCTTGCGGCGTCGTGTATACTCCCACCTCGCATATGAGCAGAAGCCGCAGCTTCTCACCCTGCGCCCGTAGGCCGGCCGACAGGGTCACGAACGGAAGGAGAACCGAGGGTTCGCTTTAGCGTTCCCTTTTTGTATGGGAAAGCCATTCACGCCACGAGATAGGGACAGGAGGGACCGGGGGCCCGACACCCGGATCCGCATCAACGACGGCATCACGACCGACCAGGTGAGACTGGTCGACGAGAAGGGCCAGCAGCTCGGCATCAAGCCGCTGCGCGTGGCCCTCGATTATGCCGCCGAGCAGAACCTAGACCTCGTCGAGGTCGCCCCTCAAGCCAATCCACCGGTCTGCCGCGTCATGAACTTCAGCAAGTACCGCTACGAGCTGGAGCTCAAGGCGAAGCAGGCGCGCAAGCACCAGAGCGCTGTGGTCGTCAAGGAGATCAAGTTCCGGCCCAAGATCGACGCCCACGACTACGGGACCAAGAGGGGTCACGTGGTGCGCTTCCTGGAACACAAGGACAAAGTGAAGGTGACGATCATGTTCCGCGGCCGGGAGCTCGTGCACCCGGAGCGCGGGGAGCAGCTCCTCATGCGACTGGCGGAGGACGTCAAAGAGCTCGCGACCATCGAGTCGATGCCCAACCTCGACGGCCGCAACATGGTGATGATGCTGGCACCGGTCAAGTAGCTCGAGGAGAGGGTGCGTATGCCGAAGATGAAGACTCACAGCGCGGCGAAGAAGCGCTTCAGCCTGACCGGCAGCGGCAAGCTGCGGCGCAACCGCGCCTTCAGGAGCCACCTGCTCGAGCACAAGAGTCCTAAGCGCAAGCGCCATCTGCGCAAGGGCACCGGCGTGAGCGACAGCGACGCTCGCGGGGTGCTGCGCCTGCTCGGGCGCCGCTAGAACATGATGTAGCGCGGGTCGTGCCGCCGAGAGCCGGCGAAGACCCGCGGACGGTTTCAAGGAGAACACGATGCCCCGAGTGAAGCGAAGCGTCCACGCGCGCAAGAAGCGCCGCAAGATACTCGAAGAGGCCAAGGGCTACCGCGGTACCAAGCACGCGAGCTACAAGCGCGCCAAGGAGCAGGTCCAACGCAGCCTCAAGTACGCCTACCGCGACCGCCGCGTGCGCAAGCGCGAGTTCCGCAAGCTGTGGATCGTGCGCATCAACGCTGGCGCGCGCGAGAACGGCCTCTCCTACAACCAGTTCATCCACGGATTGAAGCTGGCCGAGATCGAGCTCGACCGCAAGGTCCTCGCTGAGCTCGCCGTGAGCGACCCGGCGTTCTTCACTTCACTGGCCGACAAGGCGCGCGCCGCGCTGGCCGACGCGAGTCAGGCAGCCTAGGGCGGCGACCGCGTGGGGTTTTAAGCACACCGCTCTCAAGCCTCGAGAACTCGCTCGTCAAGCGGGCGGCTTCTCTTGCGCTGCGCAAGCATCGCGAGGCTGAGCGCGCGTTCCTCGCCGAGGGCGCCGATGTCGTGGCCGCTGCGCTCGCAGCCGGATGGCGGCCGCAGGCCGTGTTCTTGACCGAAGGGAGCGAGGCCGCCGCGGCCGCCGAGAGCGACCCCGGACTTGCCGGTCTCGAAGTCCATCTTGTGACTCGCCGCGTCGCCGAGAAGCTCACGACGCTGCAGACGCCGCCCGAGGTCATGGCGGTCTTTCCCTTGACCGAGCCCTCGCCCCTCGAGTCGCTGCGCCACGCCGACCTTCTCGCCGTGTACGCCGACCGCGTGGCCGATCCCGGCAACATGGGCACGTTGGTGCGCGCGGCGGCCGCTTTCGCGGCCGCCGCGCTGATCGCCTCTCCAGGGTGCGTCGACCTCTACTCGCCCAAGGTGGTGCGCGGCAGCATGGGCGCCGTCTTCGGCCTACCGCTCTACCGCGAGGTGCAGCTCGGCGAGGCGGCGCGCGAGCTCGGTGCGACGAGAGTCTACGGTCTCGTCGCGCACGACGGCGCGCCTCTGTGGTCGGTCGAGCTCGCGCGTCCGGCGCTCATCTGCGTCGGCGCCGAACGCGCCGGCCTCGGCGAGCTGGTGTTGCGCCAGGTCAGCGACCGCGTGACCATCCCCCTGGCTGAAGGCGGGTCGGCTGGGGTAGAGTCGCTCAACGCCGGCGTCGCCGGAGCGGTCGCCCTCTACGAGTTCGCCCGGCGCGCCGCGACGAGGGTCGCGCCCCCGTCGCGGCCAAGCCGCCGGCGCCCGGCCGAAGACAAGGAGTGACGATGGACGACGCGCGGGTGCGCGAGCTGCAGAGCGTGACCCCCGAGCTGGCTGCGCTCTACTTCGAGGGCTCGGGCGCGATCGCCGACGCCGCCGACGAGGAGGCGCTCGAAGAGGTCCGCGTGCGTCTTCTCGGCCGCAAGAGCCCGCTCACCCAGGTCCTGCGCTCGATCCCTACGCTTCCCCCGGAGCAGCGTCCGCTGGTGGGGCGTCTGGGCAACCTCGTGCGCGCCGAGCTCGAGAAGCTCGCCGACGAGCGCCGCGAGGCGCTCAAACGAGCCGCGCTCAGCGCTTCGCTCGCCGGGGAGCGCATCGACGTCACGCTCCCCGGCCTGCCGTTCCCGGCCGGCCACGAGCACCTCATCAGCCAGACGATGCGTGAGGTCGAGGACATCTTCATCGGCCTCGGCTACCGCATCGCCGAGGGACCCGAGATCGAGCTCGACTACTACAACTTCACGGCGCTCAACACGCCGCCCGGCCACCCCGCCCGTTCCTCCCACGACACGTTCTGGGTGGAGGAGCCGCGCGAGACCATGCCCGAGGCCGTGGTCGACGCCGACCGGGGCGTGCTGCTGCGCACCCACACCTCCCCCGTTCAGGTGCGCGTCATGGAGTCGCAGCGCCCGCCTGTGTACATCGTCTGCCTGGGCAAGGTCTACCGTCGCGACTCAGACGCCACGCACACGCCGATGTTCCACCAGGTCGAGGGCCTCGTCGTCGACGAGGGCATCACGCTGGCCGATCTCAAGGGCACCGTGGCGCACTTCACGCGCGAGTTCTTCGGACCCGAGCGCTCGATCCGCGTGCGGCCGCACTTCTTCCCGTTCACCGAGCCGAGCATCGAGGTCGACGTGAGCTGCGGGCTTTGCGGCGGCGCGGGCTGTCGCTCGTGCAAGCACTCGGGCTGGCTCGAGATCATGGGCGCCGGCATGGTGGACCCCAACGTCTACGGCTTCGTCGATTACGATGCCGAGACGGTCAGCGGCTTCGCCTTCGGCATGGGCGTGGAGCGCATGGCGATGCTCAAGCACGGCATCCCCGACCTGCGCCTCTTCTACGACAACGACGTCCGCTTCCTGCGGCAGTTCTAAGGGGAGGCGGAGATGCGTGTACCGTTCGGTTGGATCAAGGACTACGTGAACTGGCGCGGCACGGTCGAGGAGCTCGCCGAGGTGCTCACCATGTCGGGCACCGAGGTCGAGGGCATCGACCGGGTCGGCGCGCCGCGCGACGGCGACAACCTGAGCCGCTTCGTGGTGGGCAAGGTGCTGACCAAGGAGCAGCACCCCAACGCCGACAAGTTGAGCTTATGCACAGTCGACGTGGGCGATGCGAACGGCGGTGTGAAGCAGATCGTGTGCGGCGCCGCCAACTTCGCCGCCGGCGACACCGTCGCCGTCGCGCTCAGCGGCGCCGTGCTCGAGAACGGCCTCAAGCTCAAGAAGGCCAACCTGCGCGGCGTCGAGAGCGACGGCATGATGCTAAGCGAGCAGGAGCTCGGCTTCGAGGAGAAGAGCCCGGGTATCGCCGTGCTCCCGGACGACTGCGTCGTGGGCGCGCCGCTGGGGGACTACCTGCCGGTCAGCGAGGCGGTGCTGGAGCTGGAGCTCACCTCGAACCGGCCCGACTGCTTCAGCATGTACGGCATCGCGCGCGAGGTCGCCGCCGCGGCCCGTCTGGAGCTGGCGCCGCCGCCCACCGCCGAAGCGGCGGTCTTCGGTGGCGCCCCCGCCGCCGAGTCCATCGCCGTCGAGGTCGCCGACGCCGACCTCTGCCCGCGCTACGCGGCGCGGGTCATCCGCGCCGTCGAGGTCGGCGAATCGCCGGTGTGGCTCAAGGCGCGTCTCACGCACGCCGGCATGCGCCCCATCAACAACGTCGTCGACGTCACCAACTACGCGATGCTCGGCTGGGGCCAGCCGCTGCACGCCTTCGATGCCGGCAAGATCCACGGCGACAAGCTGATCGCGCGGCGCGCAAAGGACGGTGAGAGGATCGTCACCTTGGACGAGGTCGAGCGCGTTCTCGATGCCGAGATGCTGGTCATCGCCGACGTGCAGCGGCCGCTGGTCATCGCCGGGGTGTTCGGCAGCGTCGACGCCGAGGTGGACGACCTAACCACCGACCTGGTGCTGGAGGCGGCTAACTTCAGCGGCCCCAGCATCCTGCGCACCGAGATGCACACCGGCATCCGCAGCGAGGCCAGCAACCGCTTTGAGAAAGGGCTCGACGTGAACCTCGTGCCCGGCTCGCTGGCCTATGCCTCGCGGCTGCTTGCCGAGCTCTGCGAGGGCACGGTCGCGCCTGGCACGGTCGATGTGATGAGCGTGCCGCCCGCACCGCCGCGCGTGCGCTACCGGCCGGCGAAGTGCGACGGCCTGCTCGGCTACGCCGTCCCGGCAGCCGAGCAGGCCGCGACGCTGCGCCTTCTGGAGTGCGACGTCGACGAGGGGAGTGACTCGGCCGCCGTCTCCTCTCCATCGTCGGCGACGGAGTGGACGGTGACGCCGCCGAGCTTCCGCCTCGACCTGGAGCGCGAGGTCGACCTCATCGAAGAAGTGGGGCGCATCGCCGGCTACGGACTGGCGCCCGAGACACTGCCGTGTCACCGCACCGCCGGCAGGCTCACGAGGCCGCAGCAGGTGCGCCGTGCCGTACGGCGCGCGCTGGCCGGCTGCGGCCTCGACGAGGTCATCACCTATGCGTTCGTGGCACCGGACGCCCTCGCTCCGCTCGGGCTGCCCGAGGGTGACGTGCGCCTCCACCCGGTGAGGCTGAGCAATCCGATGAGCGTCGAGCAGTCGGTCATGCGCACCATGCTGCTGCCGGGGCTGTTATCGGCGGTGCGCGACAACGTGGATCACCTCAACGACCCGCCCGACCTGTTCGAGCTGGGGAGCGTCTACCTGTGGGACGACGAGGTGGTGGCCGCGCCGGCGCACGCCGCCGAGCCCGGCGCGGTGCTCCCGCACGAGCCCGAGGCCCTGGGTATCGTGCTCGGCGGCCCGCTGCAGGCAGAGGACTGGACGCGCGCAGGACGCCCGACGGACTTCTATACCCTAAAGGGCATCGTCGAGAGTGTGCTGCGGACGCTGCGGCTCGACGGCCACTTCGCGCCGCTCGACGACGCCGCCGCCATGTTCCCGTACCTGCATCCCGGCAAGGCGGCGCTCGTCGGCGTGGCTCCCGGCGTCGGTGTGGGCGTGCTGGGCATGCTGCGGCCCGACGTGGCCGCGGCCTACGGCATCGAGGACCTCGAGCTCTACGTGGCCTCACTCAACCTGGAGCGCCTCGCGCAGGTTGCGCTGCACGTCAGGGCGTTCGAAGACCTCGGGACCTACCCGCCCGCTGCCCAGGATCTCGCGGTCGTGATCGGTCGCGACGTGCCGGCGGCCGAGGTGGTGGCGATCGCCCGCAAGGCGGGCGGCAAGCTCATCCGCGACGTGCGCGTCTTCGACGTCTACGAGGGCGACCAGGTGCCTGCCGGCAAGCGCTCGCTGGCGTTGCGCCTCGTCATGCGCTCTCCGGAACGCACCCTGACCGACAAGGACATCACGGAGGTGCGGCGCAGGGTCCTGCAGGCGCTCGAGAGGGAGCTCGGGGCCACGCTGCGCTGAACGGCGCCTGGACTCGCAGACGTCGCCGTTGCCCGGCGAGGATCGGCGGCTGGGCGGGGTCGGCGACTGAGCGAAGACTGACAGCCGCGCACCTTTTCTGAATACGACTCTAAGTCTGATAGAGCGACGCTTGCATAAGACAGCATCTTTCTTGTATCCTCCGCGCATCATGGCCGTGCCCTTCGAGAGAGCGGAGCGTTCGCGGTGTCGGCGAGGCCGACGCCGCGGTGGTCGTCCCTGACCCACCCGCACCCGGCGGCCACCAGCGCCGCGCCTACCACTCCGAAGGAGCGAGACCGAATGACAGCCCGTCAGCAGCAGACCGTACAGACCCTCCTAGAGGCCCTTCCCTACATCCGCCGCTTCAGCGGCTGCACCATGGTCGTCGAGATCGCCGGGGCGACCCTCTGGTCGCCCGGTCTCAAGGCGAGCTTCGCCGGCGACATCGCCCTGCTGCAGCTCGTGGGGATGAAGCCCATCGTCGTCCACCCGGCCACCGATGTGCCGACGCACCGCGGGCTGGTCGGCCTGATCGGCCTCCACGGCGGTGCGGGTGTCGGTCTGGAGACTCGCGCCGACGCCGCCTGGCTCAGCGACGGCGAGGCGCACGCGGGCGGGGAGATGCTGGAGCTGACCCCGGACTCGCTCGCTCACGACGTGAAGCTCGCCGTCGCCGACCTGCTCGCCAAGGGCTCCATCCCTGTGGTCGCCTGCGAGGGCGACGGCAAGCCGGCGAGCGAGGCTGCCGACACGCTCGCCGGCGGGCTCGCCGTCGCCCTCGCCGCCGAGAAGGTCCTCATACTGTCCGACGCCGGTGGCCTCTACGACAACGACCCCTACGAGCCGCGCATCGTCAGCGAGTGCGACCTCGCCTACGTGGGCCTGCTGCAGGCCGCCGGCGTCATCGAGCCCGACATGATGGCGGCCGTAGGCGCCGTGCGTGTGGCGCTCGAGGCGGGAGTGGCGAGCGCGCACATCATCGACGGCCGCGTCGAGCACGCTCTGCTCCTCGAGATCCTCACCGACGCAGGGTGCGGCACCAAGATCACCCTGCAGGGCAAGGCTGAAGAAAAGGTCTTGCATATTCCGTGAAGACTTGACGTATTATATGCAAACCCGCGTCGAGACGGCGACCCCACTCCGTGGGTCGGTGCGATCCGCGACCGCGGCGGGTCCGTCGTCGGAGAGGTACGGGATGACCAAGGCAGAGCGCCACAGGCTGGTCCTGACACTGGTCCAGCAGCACGAGCTGGGCACCCAGCGCGAGCTGGTCCACGCTCTGAGGGCGCTCGGCTGTACGGTCACGCAGGCCACCGTCTCGCGCGACATCCGCGAGCTCGACCTGCAGAAGGTGCGTACGCACCTGGGGCGCGCGAAGTACGTCCTCTCGGCTCGGGAGCGGCCGAGAGACCCGGAGCAGGCCGCGAGCCACGTGCTGCGCGACTTCGCGCGCTCGACGGCCGTCGCCCAGAACATCGTCGTCGTGCACTCCGAGATAGGCACCGCCAACACCGTTGCGCGGGCCATTGACAATCTGAATCACTCCGACATCGTCGGCACCCTGGCCGGCGACGATACCTTCCTCATCATCCTCAAGGACGCGCCGACGGCGGTCGAGATGCAGCGCTATGTCGACCGCCTCCGAGAGGCCTAGCGCGCAGGCACCCCGCGGCGCGCACTCCAGCCTCGCGTGAGGCCGGCACGCGGACTCCGCCCGTGCGGTCCCCGTGCTCCCTTCGTCACGCGGCGGTCTCGACGGCCGCCGAGAAAGGATCCCTGCGTCCATGAGCTCCGAGAAGGTCGTCCTTGCTTACTCAGGCGGTCTCGACACATCCTGTCTGATCCCCTGGCTCAACGAGAAGTACGGCTACGACGTCGTCGCCTGTTTGGTCGACGCCGGCCGTGTGAAGAACATCCCGCACATCATGGAGCGCGCGCGAGCCTCCGGCGCCGTCGCGGCCGTGGCCGTCGACGCCAAGGACGAGTTCGCCGAGCACTACTGCCTGCCGGCGCTCATGGCCAACGCGCTCTACGAGGACAAGTACCCGCTGGTGAGCTCGCTCTCGCGGCCGCTGATCGCCCACAAGCTTGTGGACACCGCGCACGAGTACGGCGCCGCGGCGGTCGCCCACGGCTGCACGGGCAAGGGCAACGACCAGGTGCGCATCGACGTCGGCGTACGCAGTCAGGACCCCAGCCTGCAGATCATCGCCCCCGCTCGCGGCGCCGATTGGCCGAGCCGCGAGGAGTTGCTCGACTACGCAGCCGCCCACGACATCCCCCTGCCGCTCTCGAAGAAGAGCCCCTACTCCATCGACGAGAACCTCTGGGGACGCAGCAACGAGTGCGGCGTGCTCGAGGACCCCTGGGTGGCGCCGCCCGAAGACGCCTTTCAGTTCGTCGTCGCTGTCAAGGACGCCCCCGACGAGGCGCAGAGCGTCGTCGTGACGTTCGAGCAGGGCAGGCCGGTCGCCATCGACGGCGTGCCGATGGGTCTGGTCGAGCTCATCGAGACGATCGACGGCATCGCCAACAGGCACGGCTTCGGCCGCGTCGACATGATCGAGAACCGGCTGGTGGGCATCAAGAGCCGCGAGGTCTACGAGGTCGGCGGCGCGCTGGCGCTGATCACGGCGCACCGCGAGCTCGAGGATCTGGTGCTTACGCGCGACCTGCTGCACTTCAAGCGCACCATCGAGAGCAAGCTGGCCGACATGATCTACGAGGGACAGTGGTTCGATCCGCTGACGGACGCCTGCAAGGCGTTCCTGTTCCAGAGCCAGGAGCGGGTCAGCGGCGACATCCGCCTCAAGTTCTTCAAGGGTTCGTGCACGCCTGAGGGCCGGCGCAGCGATTTCACGCTCTACAGCTACAAGCTGGCCACCTACACCAGCGAGGACGAGTTCTCGCACGAGGCGGCGGCCGGCTTCATCCAGCTCTGGGGGCTGCCCATCGAGGTGTGGGCGCGCGTGGGCAAGGAGCACCACATGATGAAGGAACTCGAGGACTGACGCGGCTCGTCGCGCGGCGCGTATGATGGCCGCATGACGGCGAGACGACCTGTGACAATGGCGGGACGACCTGTGACGACGGCGGCGACGAACGCTGGGCGGGTCCGGTGACGGTCGCGCGCTCCGGCAGGTTTGGCGAGGAGCGCGCGCCGGCCTTCGTGCGCCTCAACTCGTCGCTCGCTCTCGACTGGCGTCTGTGGCGCGAGGACATCGAGGGCTCGGTGGGCCACGCCCGCGCGCTGATGCGCGCGGGCGTCCTCACCGAGCCGGAGCTGGCGGCGATCGAGAAGGGCCTCTCGGGCGTGGCGGCCGAGATCGAGACGGGCGCGTTCACGCCCGACGACGCCGACGAAGACGTGCACATGGCGATCGAGCGACGCCTGACCGAGCTCATCGGCGAGCCCGGCGCCAAGCTGCACACGGGCCGCAGCCGCAACGACCAGGTCGTCACCGACGTGCGCCTGCACCTGCGGCGCGTGATCGAGCGGCAAGACCAGCGGCTACGGGGCTTGCAGGAGACGCTGCTCGGGCGCGCCGGCGAGCACGTCAAGACGGTCATGCCGGCCTACACCCACCTGCAGCGCGCCCAGGTGAGCTCGCTGGCGCAGCACCTGCTGGCGTGGTTCTGGATGCTGGCGCGCGACCGAGCGCGGCTCGGTCGCGCGCGCGAGGCTTGTCTGGTGTCGCCGCTGGGCTCCGGCGCCGCGGTCGGGGTCGCATACGACATCGACCGCGGCGCCGAGGCGGACGACCTCGGCTTCGCCTCGGTCACCCCGAACTCCCTCGACGCGGTCGCGGAGCGTGACTTCGTGCTCGACTACCTCTACGCGGCGAGCGTCCTCGGTTCGCACCTATCACGCGTTGGCGCCGAGCTCGTTCTCTGGTCGACGACGGAGTTCGGCTTCGTGCGCCTGCCCGAGGCCTACAGCGGCGGCTCGAGCATCATGCCGCAGAAGGTCAACCCCGACGCGGCCGAGCTCATGCGCGCCGCCGCGCCGCGCCTGGCCGCCGACCTGCAGGGCCTCCTCGGAGTAGTACACGGGTTGCCGCTCGCCTACGCCACCGACCTGCGCGAGGACAAGCGCTACCTCTTCGACGCCGTCGACTGCCTCGGCGAGCTGCTGCCTGTGGTCGCGGGGCTGCTCGAAGGGGCGGCCTTCGACGTCGCACGGCTCGCCGCTGCGTGCGACGTCTGGCTGTTCGCCACCGACATCGCCGACTACCTGGTCGGCCGCGGCCTCGCCTTCAGGGAGGCCCACCGCGCGAGCGGCGCTCTCGTGCGCCACTGCCTGGAGCGCTGTATCGGACCGGCGGATCTCACCAGGGAAGAGCTGGCGTCGTTCTCACCCGCCTTCGACAACGCCTACTATGGCCTCTTCTCGCCCCAGGCCTCGCTGGCGAGCAAGCGGTCGCCCGGAGGCGTTGCGCCCGGCCGCGTCCGCGAGCAGCTCGCCGTGGCGCGCGCGGCCCTCTGACGTCGCCGCGCGCGGCCGTCTGACGCGATCACGCCCGCGGCCCGGGGCCGTCTGACACCCGCGCACAGGCGCGCGGCCGGGTACAATCCCGGCGATGAGCCCGGCGACCAGTAGCCCGAGCGACCGCGACGCCCGCGTGCCGCTGCCGCGCGCCTTCTTCGCGCGCCCGGTGCTCGAAGTCGCACCCGATCTCGTCGGCTGCGTCTTTCTCTTCGGCGGCGTCGGCGGCCGCCTGGTCGAAGTCGAGGCCTACCGCAGCGACGATCCGGCGAGCCACTCCTACCGCGGCCCGACGCCGCGCAACGCGGTCATGTTCGGTCCGCCCGGCCAACTGTACGTGTACTTCACCATGGGCCGGCACTTCTGCTGCAACATCGTCTGCCAGCCGCAGGGACAGGGGGCCGCCGTGTTGCTGCGGGCCCTCGAACCACACGAGGGCGTCGCTCTGATGGCGGAACGCCGGGGCACCGATGATCGACGAGAGCTCTGCAGCGGGCCGGCGAAGCTCACCCAGGCGCTCGCCATCGCGCGTGAGCAGAACGGCCTCGCCTTAGGCAGCGCGGGCATGCACGTGCTCTCGCGCCCCGGCCTCACGGAGCACGATGTCGAAGATCCCGCCGTCTGGTCGCGCGGCGCGCCGCCCATCGCGGCGACGGGGCGCATCGGCATTTCCAGCGCGAAGGAGCAGCCTTGGCGCTTCGTCGATGCCGGAAGTCCCTTCCTCTCACGGCGCCTGCCGGCGGCGCCGCGGTCCCGGTGACCTGGGAAGACGGAGGAACCTCCACCGGACACACGCGCCGTCCTGTTCTGCGGCGCCGCGGCTTCTTTGAGCCACAAGCGCGGGAATGATAGAACTGGCCTCTGCGATCTGAGTAAGACCGCCGAGCGGCTGCGGCGCCGCTTTCGCGCGTCCGCGCGCCGGCGCCGCAGCCGCTCGTCACAACGAACGAAAGGACACCTCGTGAAGCTGCACGAGATCTACGACACCGCCATCAAGATGGGCATCGACGCCGATCCGCGGGGCCGCAAGGGGGTCGGAGAGTTCCTCGAGGTCACCAAGCGGCGTTACGAACAGCTCCCCGACTATCAGAAGGCCGTCTTTGACGAAGAGGAGCTGACCAATCCCTACGTCGACACGCGCATCTACGTCGGCGACCCCGACCTTGAGGTGTCGAGGCTCATCGGCGGCATCGACATGAACGTGGGCGAGGTGCTCCTCACCGACAGGCTGCGCGAGAAGGGCGAGAGGATCGACGCCATGTACACGCATCACCCCGAGGGCATGGCGCTGGCCAAGCTCGACAAGGTGATGGAGATGCAGGCCGACATCTGGCAGAGCTTCGGCGTGCCCATCAACGTGGGCGAGTCCGTGCTCGACGTCCGCCGCACCGAGGTCAGGCGCCGCTTCATGCCTATGAACACCGATCAGGCCATCGACGCGGCCCGTCTGCTCGGCGTCCCCTTCTTCAGCGCCCACACGCCGACCGACAACCTCGTGACACAGTTCCTCGCGCGCTACTTCGAGGAACGCTCCCCGATCATCATCGACGACGTCTACCGGCTCCTCTACGAGATCCCGGAGTACCGTATCGCCGCCGAACGCGGCGCCGGTCCCTACATCAAGGAGACCATCGCCGACAAGCGGGCGGGCAGGATCTTCGTCGACATGACGGGCGGCACCGAGGGTCCCGTCCCGGTGATGGAGAAGCTGGCCGACAACGGCGTGGGCACCATCGTCGGCATGCACATGAGCCCCGACCTGCGCAAGGCGGCCGAAGAGAACCACATCCATGTCGTCATCGCGGGGCACATCTCGAGCGACTCGCTCGGCATCAACGTGCTCATGGACGCCCTCGAGCGCAAGGGCGTAGACATCATCCCCGTGTCGGGCTACCTGCGCGTGCACCGCGACGAGCAGGGCAAGGTGGTCAAGGAGGGCGCCTGACGACCGGCGCCCGCCGGCTGGACTGGCCGGGAAGGGACCGAGCGGTGAGCGAGAAAGCTGAACTTCTCGCGCCGGCCGGCGACGGTGCGGCCTTGCAGGCCGCGCTCTCGGCCGGCGCCGACGCTGTCTACCTGGGCCTCGAGCGTTGGAGTGCGCGCGCCTTCGCGCCCAACTTCGGCGCCGGAGCGCTGCTCGAGGCCGTCGACCGCGTGCATCTCTTCGGCGCTCGTCTCCACCTCGCCCTCAACACGCTGCTCAAGGACGACGAGATCGAGCCCGCGCTCGCGGCGCTGGCCGCTCCGTACGGGGCCGGCCTCGACGCGCTCATCGTGGCCGACCTTGGCTTCGCGGGCCAGGTGCGCGTGCGCTACCCCGACCTCGCGCTGCACGCGAGCACGCAGCTCAACACCCACTCGAGCTCCCAGCTCGCCCTGCTGGCCGACCTTGGCTTCGAGCGGGCCATCCTCGCCCGCGAGCTGGCCCTCGACGAGATCGCCGCGCTCGACCCACACGGCCTCGACCTCGAGGTGTTTGCGCACGGCGCCCTCTGTTACGGCTACTCGGGCCTGTGTCTCTTCTCAAGCATGGTCGGCGGGCGCAGCGGCAACCGCGGGCGCTGCAGCCAGGCCTGCCGCATGCGCTACCGGCTCGTCGCCGGCGGCGAGGGGGGCCGGCTCGAGCGTGTGCTCTCGACCTCCGACCTCGCGGCCATCGACGCGCTGCCGGCGCTGCTCGCCGCCGGCGTGACCTCGTTCAAGATCGAGGGACGCATGAAGGACGCCGGTTATGTGGCCGTGGCCACGGCGGTCTACCGCGAGGCGCTCGACGAGGCTTTGGCCGATCCTCAGGGCTACCGGGTGAGGCCCGAATGGCTCGCGCGTCTCGGGCAGAGCTTCTCGCGCGGCTTCACCAACGCCCACCTCCAGGGGCGACACGCGAACGTGCGGTCGGCCGGGAGGGGAGGACACCGCGGCGTGGCCGTAGGGCGGGTCGAGGGCGTGGACGAGGAGACCGGGTTGGTCACACTGCGTACCAGCGAGCCGCTCGCCGACGGCGACGTGATCGTCGTGTATACGCCTTGGGGTCACACCGAGCCGGCGCGCGTCGGGTCGTTGCGTGCGGGGGCGGGTCCCGTGTCCGCCGGCGTCGAGCCTCCCGAGCGGACTCTTACGTACCGGACCCGGGTCCGTCTCAGGGAGCGGGTGACCTTGAAGGACCGCGTCTTTCGTCTCAGCGCCGGCGAGCTCGACGAGTTCACGCGCGAGGCGGTGGCGGCGCGCGTGCTCGCTCGCCCCATCGACCTCGCTGTGAGCATCGCGGGCAGGGCGGGCGAGCGCGCGCGCCTGACGGTCACAATGCTCGGGAGCGGCGAGCGCTCGTCTCCGGTCAGCGTCGAGAGCTCTGCACCCCTGGAGCCGGCGCGCACAGTCGCGCTCGACGAGGCCCGGCTGCGCGACGCCCTGGGGGCTCTCGGCGGCACGCCGTACCGTCTGGCCGAGCTCGACTCCCGGCTCGAAGGCCGGGTCTTCCTGCCCGTGGCGGTCCTCAAGGAGCTGCGGCGCCAAGCGGTGGCCGAGCTCGACGAGCGGCGGCTGGCGGCGCGGCGGCGGCCGGCGCAGCCGGCCGCCGCCGCGCCGCCCGGCGGCGACCGTGTCGGTCCCATCCGCCGGTCGACGACGGCCCGTCCCGGGCCACGTCCCGGCGAGACGCGCGACGCTCTGGCGCTCATACTGCGTCTGCGTCCCGGCGAGGAGCCGGTCCTGTCGAACGGCGTGACCGCGGTGTGCCTGGACCTGCGCGGCGGCGACTCCGCTGCGCATGTCGCCGCCGCGCTCGGACCGCTGGTCGACAGGGGCGTGGAGGTGCGCTGCCGCCCTCCCGAGGTGCTCTTCGACGCGGAGCCGGCCTGGTGGTCGGAGGTCGCGAAGCTTCCCTGGGCGGCCGTCTACGCGAGGCACGCGGCGCACCTCGTCGGCGACTTGCCGGCGATACTCGAGTACCCGCTGCAGGGCTTGAACCGCCTCACCCCGCTGCTGCTCGGTGCTGGGGGCCTGGTCGCCAGCCCCGAGTCGTCGCTCGACGAGATCGCCTCGCTGGTGGCGTCGAGCGGGCTGCCCGTGGAGGTCTTCGGCTTCGGGCGCCAGCAGCTCCTTCTCAGCCGTGACGAGCTCGGCCGTCAGGAGGGACTCGTGTCCCTCGCCGACGACTCGAGGGTCGCACAGGAGTTGTCCCTGGTCGACGCCAAGGGCTTCGTGTTCCCGGTCGCGGTGAGCCGTGGTGAGACGAGGCTCGCCAACGCGCGGGTGACGAACCTGGCGCAGGCGGCCGCGGAGCTGGCGCGAGCCGGCGTGCGCGGCTTCATCGTCGAGCAGCGGAGCTTGAGTCCTCACGAGGTGGAGGCCCTTCGCGCTCGCGGGCTCGACGGCCTCGCGGCCGCGGCCGCCCGCGAGCGCTCCACGACCGGCCACCTCTTCCGCGGCGTCTCGTAGGGGCTTCGGCGGCCGCCGGCGGCGCTGTATCGGCGACCCCGTCGGCCGGCTTCCGGGCCGCGCCGGCTGCCCCGGACGTGCGGCCCCAGCCGCGGTCCGGCGGGCCGTGACCTAGCGCCGGCCGTCAGCGTAGGGCCGGCGGGCGCACCCTGTCCTGAAGGACTGTTTGCGTGGTCAGGGAGACGGCCTCACCCTGGGCGAGATTGACGCCGGCAGCCGGGTCCTGAAGGGTGACCGTTGCGTCGCTTGCGTCCGGACCGGCAATGATGGCGACGTCGAGTCCCGCCTGCGCCAGCGCGGCGCGCGCGTCGGCCAGGGTGAGGCCGACGACGTTTGGCACAGGCACGTCGCTACCGTCGCCGCCGACCGAGATCGTCACCTCGCCGTGGCCGGGCGTCCCTCCCGCCGGAGACTGGCTCGTCACGATGCCCGGTGGGCCGTCTTCGCCCACCCAGCGGACGGTGCAGGTGAAACCGGCGTCCTCGATCAGCCTGCGCGCTGCGCCGGCGAAGAGGTCTGTCACGTGGGGTACGACTCCCAGGGGGCCTTCACCGACCCGCAGCCTCACCTTCGTGCCCTGCAGCACCGCGGCTCCCGCCGGCGGCTTCTGCGCAAGGACGATGCCCTGCTGCGCGGGCTCGCAGGGGGCGTAAGTGATCTGCCAGTCGAGCTGGGCCTGAAGCAGCAGAGCCTTGGCGCTCTCCAGCGTCGCCCCTTCCACGGAGGGCATCGCCACCTGCTCGGGCCCGTGCAGGCTACAGACCTCCGTGGGCTCGCTGCCGCGGTAGTAGTAGGCCTTGATCCTCGCCGGGCACCAGCGTGAGGCGAGCGCGCCGGAGAGGGTGCAGACGGCGGCCGGCTGACTGGGCGGCTCCGTGAACCAAGGGAATTGGCCGGCCGGTACGTCGGCGAGCGCGTCGAGCATGAAGGCGCGCCAGATCGTGGCCGGGAAGGTCCCGCCGGCGACGTTGATGCCGCGCACGAAGAGCGGCCGCCGGTGGGTCGGGTACCCGACCCAGACGGCGGCCGCGAGGTCGGGCGTGTAGCCGCAGAACCAGGCGTCGCCGAAGTCTTCCGTCGTCCCCGTCTTGCCGGCGCAGGGGCGGCCCAGCGCGGCCCCTGTCCCGGTGCCGCGGGTGACGACCTCTTGCAGGATCGAGGTCAGGACGGCGTCCTTCCACGGCTCGAGGACTTGATCCCGCACGGGACGGTTCGCGAGCAGCACGCGGCCGTGAGCGTCGGTGACCTTGGTGATGGATATGGGACCGGGCTCGTCGCCGAGCGCGGCCGACCCGGTGACGCGTTCCCCGCCATTGGCGAAGGTGGCGTAGGCGGCGGCCATGTCGAGCGGGCTGACCCCGCGGCGGAGGCCGCCGAGCACGATCGATGGGTTGTTGCCGATCGGACTGTTGATGCCGAGACTGCGCGCTTCGGCGGCTACGGTCTGGGGGCCGAGCATGATGCCCAGGTCGGCGTAGACAGTGTTGTCCGAGACGACGGTGGCGTCGCGGAGGGTGATCGGGCCGGCGTAGCTGCCGCTGTAGGTCGCCACGGTCCACGGCGGGGAGCCGGACCCCATGGCGATGGTCTTGGGCTCGGAGACGAAGATGGACGCCGGCGTCATGCCCTGGGTCAGGGCCGCCGCCAGCGCGAAGGGCTTGAAGGCCGAACCCGGCTGGCGGCGGCCCTGCACGGCGACGTTGAACTGCTGACGGCCGAAGTCGCGGCCGCCGACGAGGGCCTTGACCTGCCCTGTACGGGGATCGATCGCGACGATGGAGACCACCGGGTCGTCGGCCTGATCGAGGATCGTCGTGGCGGCGGCATTGGCGGCGCGCTGCACGTTGCGGTCGAGGGTGGTGTAGACGCGCAAACCGCCGCCGAAGGCGCGGGCGGCACCGAAGCGCTCGACGAGCTGCTGGATCACGTACTCGACGAAGTACGGGGCGATGTGGCTGCGCACGACGGTGTGCGGCCTGACGGGGAGGGGCGCGGCGGCGGCGGCTGCTGCTCGCGCCGCCGTCACGTAGCCCTGCTCCACCAGCGCGTCGAGCACGAGCTGCCGCCGCTGCCGCGCCGCTTGCGGGTGCTCGAAGGGGTTGTCATCGTTGGGATCCCTGATCACACCGGCGAGCAGCGCCGCCTGTGCCAGGGTGAGCCGCGCTGCCCTGGTACCGAAGAACGTCCGGGCGGCCATCTCCACGCCGTAGGCACTCTGGCCGAAGTAGATCGTGTTGAGGTAGTTGGTGAGTATCTTGTCCTTCGACCAGCGTTTCTCGAGCTGGTAGGCCAGGACGGCCTCGCGGACCTTGCGGCCCAGCGACTGCTCGGTCGCTTCGTCGGGGTCGATATAGGTGTTCTTGATGAACTGCTGCGTGATCGTCGACCCGCCCTGCACCGTGTCTCCGGCACGCACGTCGGCCAGGAAGGCGCGTGCGATGGCGTGGTAGTCGACTCCCTTGTGGCTGTAGAAGCGCTCGTCCTCGATGGCCACGACGGCCTGCTTCATGACCTCCGCGATCTGGCGCGAGGTGACGACGACACGGCTCTCGTCGCCCTGTAGCACGGCGAGCAGGCGGGGACGCGCGGAGCCGTCGTAGATGTAGGTGTTCTCGCTCTTGGCGCGCGTCTTCTGCTGGTCGAGCTGCGGCACCTGGCGTGCGACGGTCGCGATCACCGCCTGCGTGAGCATGACGACGGCGACGATGGCGATCGCGGCTGCGAGCACGACCAGGTGCGCGCCGAGGGCGCGCACCTCGCCGTGCTCGCGCAGAGCTCTACGTCGCCGTGCCGACATCGCGCTTCTGTATCGGCACGACGCGCGCGCGTGCTGAGAGCGGCGGCGCCCGCTGACGGTGACCCGCCTTGGCCGCGCCCGACCGGTCGCGACTCTCGGCCGCCGGCCGGCGATCCCCGGGCGGCCGCTCCACCGCCATGCGGGGCTTCCCGAGCTGGGGAAGAGGCTGTGGTATCATGCGCCGTTGGCGGCCGCTGCAGCGGCCGCCAACGGCATCTTCCGGCGACAGTCAGAGAGAACCCACGCCCATGGCCGACCGGCGACTCGTCGAGGATCTCAAGATCGGCACTGTCGAGGTGCTGCCCGAAGGCGGCCTCGAGGAGAAGCTCGACCTCGCCGAGCGCGAGCGGCGCCCGCTGCGCGTGAAGCTCGGCGTCGACCCGACCGCCCCCGACATCCACCTCGGCCACACCGTCGTCCTCAACAAGCTGCGCCAGTTCCAGGACGCCGGTCACATGGTCGTGCTCATCATCGGCGATTACACCGCCCGCATCGGCGATCCGTCCGGCTTGTCCAAGACGCGCCCGCGCCTCAACCCGGCCGTCATCGACGCCAACGCCACCACCTACCAGGAGCAGGCGTATCTGGTCCTCGCCGACGATCCGGCGAAGCTCGAGGTCCGCTTCAACGGGGAATGGCTCGGAGCACTGAGCATGGAGCAGCTCTTCGAGATCACCAGCACGACCACGGTTGCTCGCATCCTGGAGCGTGACGATTTCGAGAAGCGGTTCAGTGCGCACCAGCCGATCTCCATGCTCGAGATGCTCTATCCTTTCGCGCAGGGGTACGACTCCGTCGCGATTCGCTCCGACATCGAGATCGGCGGGACCGAGCAGAAGTTCAACCTGTTCATGGGGCGCGACCTGCAGCAGTACTACGGTCAGCAGCCCCAGGCGATCATGACGCTCGACATCCTGCCGGGGACCGACGGGCAGGAGCGCATGAGCAAGTCGCTCGGCAACTACATCGGTGTCACCGAGGACCCTCGCGACGTCTACGGCAAGGTCATGAGCATCCCCGACGACACGATGCCGATCTACTTCCGCCTGCTGACGTCGCACCACGCCGACGAGCTCGAGGAGATCGAGCGTGCCTTGAGGTCGGGCGAGGCCCCCCCGCGCGACCTCAAGGCGCGCCTGGCGCGCGAGATCATCGCTCGCCTGCGCGGCACGGAGGCGGCGGCGGAAGCCGAAGAGCACTTCGAGCGCGTCTTCCGCCGCCACGAGGTCGCCACCGACCTGCCTACTCTCGAGATCCTCGCCGACGACGAGGAGAACGGCTCTGTCTACCTGCCTCGCGTGATGGAGCGCTGGTTCGGGGTGACGCGCTCGGACGCGCGCCGGCGCATC
>CAVRZA010000004.1:395000-653833 GCA_963725665.1 uncultured Actinomycetes bacterium
ATTGGAAACCGTGCGTAGAGTGTAAAGGCACAAGGGAGCTTGACTGCGAGACTGACAAGTCGAGCAGGGACGAAAGTCGGGCTTAGTGATCCGGCCGTGGAGAGTGGAATCGCGGTCGCTCAACGGATAAAAGGTACTCCGGGGATAACAGGCTTATCCTCCCCAAGAGTCCACATCGACGGGAGGGTTTGGCACCTCGATGTCGGCTCATCGCATCCTGGGGCTGAAGTAGGTCCCAAGGGTTGGGCTGTTCGCCCATTAAAGCGGTACGTGAGCTGGGTTCAGAACGTCGTGAGACAGTTCGGTCCCTATCTGCTGTGGGCGCTGGACATTTGCGAGGAGTCGTCCCTAGTACGAGAGGACCGGGACGAACAGACCGCTGGTGTATCTGTTGTCGTGCCAACGGCACTGCAGGTTAGCTACGTCTGGACCGGATAACCGCTGAAAGCATCTAAGCGGGAAGCCGACCTCAAGATGAGATGTCCCACCACCTCGAGTGGGTAAGGCCCCAGGTAGACCACCTGGTTGATAGGCTGGATGTGCAAGCACAGCAATGTGTTCAGCAGACCAGTACTAATTGGCCGAGGGCTTGACTTGAACACCCGCGTCGCTATGTAGTTTTCAGGCGTTTCGCGCCGGCGCCGGCACGTCTTTTTCCCGCACATCGCGGGTAAGGTTTTCGGCGGCCATAGCGGAGGGGTCACACCTCTTCCCATTCCGAACAGAGAAGTTAAGCCCTCCAGCGCCGATGGTACTTCGGGGGCGACCCCGCGGGAGAGTAGGACGCCGCCGGATTTCTCAAATGAAAGAGGCCCTCGAGGAAAGACCCTCGAGGGCCTCTTTCATTTGGCCCGCGCGCCAGCCGCCGGATGACAGAGCTCTGCGTCAACCACTAGGATGCTGTCGTGGCTGCGGCGAGCATCGACATCAGGCGGACGGACGACAGGCGAGCCGCCGTCGCGCTCGGCATCGCCGGCGGTCTCGACGAGCGCGGCCCCGGCGACGTGGACGTCGCCGCGGTGTGGGGCGCCTACGACGGCGATTCCCTCGTCGGCACCGTAACGCTGGGGACGCTGCACGGACTGACCGTCGTGAGCCGGCTCGCCGTCGACGAGGCGTACCGAGGCCGAGGGCTGGGACGGCTCCTGCTCGGCGAGCTCGAGGCGGAGGTGCGCCGTCGTGGCGTCCGCGAGGTCTGGGCGCCGGTGCGCGCGCCGGAGTTCTTCAGGGCGGCGGGGTACGAGGTAAGTGCGACGGGCGACGAGCGCGACGCGCTCCTCGCGGACTGTCTCGACTGCCGCCGCTTCGGCGGCGCCTGCCGTCCGCAGGTCGTCGTCAAGCGCTGGTCGTGACGGTCTATGACCGGTGAAGCGTAGGGAGCGGGGAGGCCGTGGTCAGACCGAGGATCCAGTATCTGAGTGACTCCGAGAGGGAGTACGTGCACGAGCAGACCATGCGCGTGCTCGAGGAGGTCGGCGTGGCCTACAACACGCCTCTGGCGATCGACCTGCTGGCGCAGGCCGGGGCATCCGTAGACCGGGAGAAGCTGACGGCCAAGATCCCCCGCGAGCTGGTCGAGCGATGTCTCGAGACGGTGCCCGACTCCGTGCTGCTCGCGGCGCGCGACGGCCGGCACGACCGTGTCGTGCGCGTCGGAGGACCGCCGGTGTTCACGACCGACGGCACGGCCAACTACGTGCTCGACGATCTCACCGGTGAACGCCACGAAGGGACGGCGGAGGACCTGCGCGCCGCCATGCGCCTCTTCGACGCGCTCCCCGAGATCGATTTCGTCTGGCCGTCGGTCTACCCGCGCGACTGCGATCCGGCGACGGCGGGCCTCGAGATGTCGTCGATCTCGCTCATGGCCTGCAGCAAGCACGTGCAGGACGAGGTGCGCACGCCCGACCTTGTGCCCCCGCTTCTGGAGATCATCACAGCCATCGCGGGCGCCCCGGTCAAGGAGCGACCGGTCTACTCGGTCATCAACTGCACGATCGCGCCTCTTATGCACGACGGCCCCATGACCGAGGCGAGCGTCGCTCTCGCTCGCGCCGGCGTGCCGATCTTCATCCTGCCGATGGTCCTCATGGGCACGACGGGACCGATGACGGTGCTGGGCACTTGCATACTCAACATGGCCGAGGCACTGTCGGCCGTCGTCCTCTTCCAGCTCGCCAGCCCGGGTTGTCCGCTGACCGTCGGGGTCGGCTCGGCCGCGGCTGAGATGCGCAGCGGCCTCTATCTCTGCGGCACGCCCGAGGTCGCGCTCATCAACCTGCTCTGCGGCGAGATGGGGCATTTCTACGGTCTGCCGACCCAGGGCAGCGCCATCGGCAGCGACGCCAAGGCCGTCAACTTCCAGGCCGGCGTCGAGGCGGGCATGACCGGCGTGCTGGAGGTGCTCGGCGCCCTCGACTGCATCATCGCCTTCGGCCTCCTCGACGGGGCGCAGATGTTGAGCTACGCCAAGACGGTCATCGACGCCGAGACGGTGGCCATGATCAAGCGGCTCCTGCGCGGCGACGAATTGAACGAGAGCACCGCGCTCTTGGATGAGATCGCCTCGGTCGGCATCGGCGGGCACTTCCTGGCCGCGAAGAGCACGCGCCGCCTCTACCGCGGGGGTGAGCTGTGGCAGTCGTCGCTCTTCCAGCGCGGGCCGTTCGAGAACTACGTCGGGCGCTCGCTGCTCGAGGAGGCCGTCGAGAAGGCGCGCGACCTCATCGCGACGCACGAGGTCCCGCCGGTCGGCGATGAGGTCGCGCGCCACGTCGCAGACACGATCGCCGCCTACGCCGCCGCCAGGCGGGCGTGAGGCGACGTGCCCGTGGCCGGAGTGCAGCAGCGCGATCCCATCACGGTGGAGGTCTGGCGCGGCGAGGCGGTAGAGAGCCTGCACACCGTGGTCGCCGCGGTCGTCGACGCCGAGGGACGCGAGGTCGAGCGCTACGGAGACCCCGACTTCGTCACCTTCTGGCGGTCCGCGGCGAAGCCGTTCCAGGAACGCATCTGGGTCGAGGACGGCACGATCGACCACTGGGGCTGGGGCTCTCGCGAGATGGCCATCATCGCCTCGTCTCACGTGGGCTCGGACGAGCACGCCGATCTCGTGCGGCGGATGCTCGCCGATCTGGGCCTGAGCGAAGACGACTTGCGCTGCGACCATGAGCTCCGAGCCCGGCACAACTGCTCGGGCAACCACACCGGGATCCTCGCCGCTTGCCGCTACCACGGGTGGGACGTCCCCAGCTACCAGCAGCCCAGTCATCCGGCGCAGCAAGCGATGCTGCGCTCGTTCGCCGACGCGACGGGCGTCTCGCGGGCCGACACGAAGCTCGGTGTCGATGGCTGCGGCATCGTCGTCTACGCGACCCCGGTCGTGGCTGCGGCGCGCGCCTACGCGCGTCTGCCCGGGCTCATGCCGCGCATCGCCGACGCGATGCGCGAGCACCCCGTGCTGGTGGAGGGGGAGGGTGAGGTCGACACCGTGGTCATGCAGGGCTTCGCCGGCGCGGTCGCGAAGGTCGGCGCGGAGGGACTGGGGTGCGTCTCGCTGCCCGACGGAGGCGGTCTCTCCCTCAAGGTGCTCGACGGCGGCGACCGGGCGGTCGAGGCCGCGGAGGTCCATCTGCTGGCGCGCCTGCTCGGTGTCGAGGTGCCCGAGGTCTGCGCGCGACGAGCTCGCCCGCCCGTCGTCAACGACGTTGGCGACGTGGTCGGCGAGCTCGTCGCGCGCCTGCCGTAGGACCACGTGGACGCAGGGGAGCAGGCGGTCGTCGTCGAGCGCCGCGAGGGACGCAGCGGCGAGCTCGTCCTGCGGCGGCGCGAGAAGCAGTGGGAGGTCGTCCTCGACGGGACCTTCCTCATCGCCAGCGTGAACGAGGTGTCGAGCCGGGCTCTCATCCGGGCTGCGCTGCCCTTCCTGCCGGATCGCCCCCTGGATGTCCTAATCGGCGGTCTCGGTATGGGTTATGCGCTGGACGAGGCGCTGAAGCTGAAGGCGCCGGCGCGCGTCACGGTGGCCGAGTTCGAACCCGTGATCGTCGAGTGGTTCGGCGGGTACTTCGGCGAGCGCGCGTCGCTGGCGCTCCGCGACGCGCGCTCGCAGATCGTCATCGCCGACGTGGCCGACGTATTGAACGACTCCCCGACGGCCTTCGATCTCATCGCCCTCGACACCGACAACGGTCCGTCGTGGCTGGTGCGCGGCGAGAACGCCGACCTGTACGATGTCGCCGGGCTCGAGACGGTGCGCCGCGCTTTGCGGCCGGGTGGTGCGGTGGTGTTTTGGTCCCCCGAACCGTACGCTTGGTTCGAGCGACGCCTGCTCCGTGTGTTCACGTCGGTCGCCACAAGCGAAGCGCACGACCAGGTGCAGGGCAGGAGACTGGCGTACACGATGTACGTGTGCTGCTCGTAGGCATGTGCGCCCCGACCGTCCACGCGCCGATTCCCGTGCCCCGCCGCGGCGCCGTTTCGACGAGGGGTCGACGCGGAAAGAACACGGCCGAGGCAGCCGCTGGCGCAAGACCAGGTCACGGAGGGGGAAGCATGGCGCTTACCTGGGACGATCCCGAGGACATCGCGTTCGAGCTTCTGCAGACGCATCCCGACACCGATCCCCTCGATCTCAACTTCGTCGACTTGCACGCGATGGTCGTCGACCTGCCGGGATTCGGGGACGATCCCGACGAGGCCAGCGAGACCAAGCTCGAAGCGATCGTCTTGGCCTGGAATGACCAGTTCTGAATCGGTGCTTGGTCTATTCCCGTTGGGCCTCGTCCTGGTGCCCGGCGAGCTCCTGCCTCTGCACATCTTCGAGGAGCGCTACAAACGCCTCATCGGGGAGTGCCGGGAGACCGGGGACGTCTTCGGCATCGTGCTGCGGCACGAGGACAGCGTGGCCGAGTATGGCTGCACCGCCGAGGTGACGAGTGTCCTGGAGGAGTTCGACGACGGTCGGCTCAACATCGTCGTCCAAGGTCGGGAGCGCTTCCGCCTCCACGAGCTGTTCGAACCCGACGACGAGAACGACTTCCTGCGCGCGCGGGTGACCGTCTTCGAGGACGACGAGCCGGCGGCTCCTGCGAGGGTCCTGCGCAAGGCCGAGTCGTTGTACAGGCGCCTGCTGGAGCTCGCCGACGTCGAGGTCGCGGCCGGAGCCGGCGAAGGCGCGGAGGCCTCGTTCAGGATGGCCGGCACCGTCGATTTCGGGCTCATGGTGAAGCAGCAGCTCCTGGAGTCGCGCTCCGAGGCCGAGCGCCTGCAGCAGCTCGTCGGGCTGATGAGCTCCCTCATACCGCGGCTCGAGCTGCGCAAGTCGCGCGAAGAAGCCATCCGCGGCAACGGCAAGGGGTATTAGGGCACAAGCACGATCTTGCCGACGTGGTGCTCGGCGAGCAACTCGTGAGCGGTGCGTGCCTCGGAGAGTCGCAGGGTCTTCCATATCACCGGTTTGATGAGGCCTTGCTCGGCCAGGCGGGCGATCTCGCGCATCATCTCGGCGACGCCAGCGCGGCCGGCGTTGGCCGTGCTCATGAACAGCACCGCAGCGTCCTTGCCGATGGCCGCGCCGATGGGCACGGCGACGTCGGCTCGCGGACCCTGCCCGGTGCAGACGATGCGTCCTCGCCTGGCGATCATGCCGATGTCGGCCGGCAGGTTCTCGCTCACCACCAGTTCGTGGATGAGATCGACGCCGCGGCCGTCGGTGAGGCGGGCGACCTCGGCGCCGACGTCGCTCGTCTTGTAGACGATGACCTCGTCGGCGCCGAGGTCGCGCACCCGCCGCGCCGCTTCCTCGCTGCCCACGGTCGCCAGCACACGCGCCCCCAGGGCCTTGGCAAGCTGCACCGACGCCGTGCCGACTCCGCCTGAGGCGCCCTGGACGAGCACCGTCTCGCCCGGTCGCAGATCGCCCTTGCGTACCAGGGCGTAGTAGGCGGTGGGAAAGACGAGGCCCATCGCCGCCGCTTCGGCGAAGGAGAGGTTCTCGGGCTTGGCCACGCACTGCTCTGCCGCCACCAGGGCGTACTCGGCGTAGCTTCCCTCGCTGCCGATGCCGAGGCCCTGGAAGAAGATCTCATCGCCGGTCTTCACGCCGCCGACTTCGGGGCCGACGGCCTCCACGACCCCGGCGCCGTCGCTACCTATGGTCTTGGGCGGCTTCTTGGGCGTGGGAAAGGCACCGGCGCGCACGGCGGCGTCGACCTGGTTCGCGCTGGCCGCCTCGATGCGCACGAGCACCTGTCCCGGACCGGGAGACGGCGTGGGGACGTCCTCGTAGACGAGTACCTCCGGCCCCCCCGTCTCGTGGATGCGTACAGCCTTCACCGTCCCTCCCATCCTCGTGGTGTGTGCGGCCGTCGCGCCCGTCTTGGCGCGGCACTGGTGTCTTATGCCCGCTGTCTCGGGGCGGCAGTCGGACACGCTGCAGCGCTGGCTCGGCGGCGCGATCCGGGGGAGAGGGCAGCACGCTGGCGATGGCAAGTCCTTCGCGTGGGCGACGGGTGGGACTCTGGGAATGAGCAACGGGCGGCGGCACCCTCGGGTGCCGCCGCCCGTCGCCAAGAGTCCCGGCGAGGGAGCGAGCCGGCCGTCAGGGGCGGACCTCGATGCTTTGCGAGCCGCGATGGGGCGGCAGGAGGCCCAGTCGCCTGGCCGCCATCCAGCCCAGCCAGCCGAGCACGGCGATCAGCGCCAGGAACGGTATGGCCGCTCCGAGGGCGACAAACAGGGCGCGAGCGGCGCTTCCCAGCAGCGTGACGGAATGCACGAAGGCGGCGAGGAACGTCTGGTGCTTCGTCGCCGGCGCCACGGTCTTGCCCGGCTTCTCCGTGATGCTGACCGAGAGCGTGCCGTAGGTGATCTGCTCGCCCATCGCCTTGACCTGCCCCGCGAGCCTCTCGACCGTCAGCTGCGTATTGTCGATGCGCTGCTGGATGGCGAGCGCCTGATTGATGCTCGTGGCGTTGGCGAGGAAGGTGAGCAGGCGTCGCTCGACGGCGCGGTAGTGCGTCAGGCGGGCCTTGAGGTCGACGTATTGGCCGGTTACGTCCTCGGCTCCCGTCTGGAGCGCCTTGACCTCGCCCAACTGCCCGATGCGGCGGATCGCCTCTTGGAAGTTCTCCGCCGGGACGCGCACGACGATGTTCGCCGACGGCTTCTGCCCGTCGACGCCGCTCATGACGTAACTCTGCAGCACGTAGCCGCGCAGCGCGCCGGTGAGGACCGTGATCTTGCCTGCCGCACTGGGCACCTGGCCCTTGGCGACGTAGAGCGTCATCTCGCCCGTCTGCACGAGGAAACGCGCCGGGTCGAGGGGCGCGAGAGCGGCGTTCAGGTCGGTTGGCGCTGCGCTCGACGCGCTCGTGTCGCTACCCGGGGCGCGGACCTGGACGTCGCTGCCCGTGACGGCGCCCGTCTCCTCCGGCAGGAGCTTGGCCGGCGCCGAGGAACCGCCGCCGTAGGTCGCGTCTCGCGCGGCTCCGTTGTGGACTGCGATGACGGCGGCGACCGCCAGGACGAGGGCCACGACAAGCGCGGCGACGATGACGCCGCGGCGCTTGAACCACCGTCTCTTCGGGGACTCGTTCATGCTCGCTCCCTTCGCTTCGGGGTATCTCCTGTCTGCCGGGGAGACGTCCCGACTCTGCCGATGGTTCGCGCGGCAGCTAAAGCGCTGCGTCGGCGAGGGCGATACAGACTGCATGCTCCCCGTGGTCAGTCACGAGGTGAAGACGGGGCGGTGGCCGCACGTCACCGTCTGCCTCATCGGGCTCAACCTCACCGTGTTCGCGTTCGAGGCCACCATCGGCGTGCGCTTCGTCCCGTTCCTGCAGGAGTGGGGCCTCGTGCCGGCGCGCGTCAACGCCGAGATCACCTCACACAACCTCGTCACGTTGGGCACCTCCATGTTCCTGCACGTGAGCGTCATCCACCTGCTGACGAACATGTGGTTCCTGTACGTGTTCGGTGATTCCGTTGAAGACGCTCTGGGCCCGCGCTGGTACCTCCTCCTGTACCTGACGAGTGGCTTCTTCGGCAGCGTCGCCTACCTCGCAACGAGCTCGGGCTCCGCCACGCCGGTGGTAGGGGCGAGCGGCGCCATCTCGGGCGTCATGGCCGCCAGCCTGGTGATGTGGCCGACGGCGCGTCTCAAGATCCCCGGCATCTTCCTGCTCGTGTACACCCTGCTTCTGCTCTACCAGGTGCTCGTGCTGCTCGGCCTGCCGCCGCTGTTGCTCGGCGGACCGCTGCTCTTCGTGCTCGGCAGCGTCGTGACGATGCTTATGACGCGCGAGGTCGGCGGCTTCGTTTCGGCCATGGTGCGCGGTGTGGAGTTGCCGGCGTACTTCGTGCTGGGTCTCTTCTTCGGCATGCAGCTCTGGTCGGGCGCTCTGGTGCTCGTCAACCCGGAGTACGGCGGGAGCGTCGGCTGGTTCGCCCACATCGGCGGCTTCGCCACTGGGGCGCTGTTCGCCTATCTGTTCCCCAAGCACCCGATCGAGCTCCGCCGACGGGCGCTCTTGGAGTGAGCGCCGTGGATCGACTTCTCGCTTGTCATGCGTGCGCCGGCCGCTTCACCTTCGCTGAGTGGTCGAGGACCGCCTGCTGCCCGCACTGCGGCGCGCGCGTGAACTTCGTCGCCGCTACGGCTGGGCCGAGCGCGGCTGCCGCAGGCGCGTTGGAGGGACCGGACACGAGGCGGTGCTAGCGAGATGGCCGCAGAAGTGTCCGGTGTGCCACCTGCAGCGCCGGCTCCGGTGCCGGCCCCGACCTCGCTGCTCTCTGGCGAGCGGCTCTTCGCCTTCGGCAAGCCGCTCGCCCTCACCAGGGCCTGGATCGTCGTGTTCGCCATCTGGGTGGTCGTCGGCGGTCTGCTCGCCGTCGCCCGCGTCGAGATGGGCCATCTGCCGGTCCTGACGCCGCGCGAGCGGGCGGCGATCGGCTCCGTCGAGAAGGCGCGCATGGCCGACGGCACAAGCTACGGCCAGGCGCTGCATCTGGTGCGCAAGGCGCTCGACCCGCTGGGCGGCCTGACTGGCCAGGGCCCTCTCGGCGGCCTCACCGTCAAGCAGGCCGCGCCGCGCTGGTATGTGATCGACCGTCCCTGGGAGCACACGGTATACGTCGCCTGGGAGCAGGAGGACGTGCTGACCGGCCAGGCGCTGCGCTTGGTGTGGACCGTACAGGGACGGTCAGTGAAGGCCGAAGCCGCCTCGTATGCCTATTTGCAGGAGGTCGTGAAAACCGCTGCCAGGAAGCAGGACGGCGCCGCCACGAGTCCGGCACTCTTGCCCGATCCCGACACGCTCGCCACGGCCGAGCCTTCGCCCGTCGCGCCGTAGGCCGGCGTTCCGACCAAGCCGAGGCCGAGTGGGCTTGATGACCGTGGTCAGAGCCCGTCGGAAGATTAGAGCGACGGGCAGATGGAGACGCAGGATTCCGGCCTGGGCGACGGGAAGGCCAGCGGCGGGGCGGGACCAGAACCTGCCCCAAGGCCACCGGGGTTAGGCGAGCGGATGGGGCGTGGTCCTGGTCGCCCCGGATCTCGGACGCGGCAGCACGACTGGGTCATCGTCCCGATCGTCGCTCGCTCCGACACCCCTGGCCAATCGTTGTTGTGCACCAGCTGTAGGCCTCATCGCAGCGCACTTCTGCAGAACTGCCCCCGATCGAGTAGCCACTCGCGTGGCTCTCACCGATGCGCGGTCAGGATTTGTTCAGGTGACGCGCTTCAGACTAGACGTGAACAAGAAGGTGCTAGGGCGGGTGCCGGCGTCTGCGCTCTCCGCCCCGCGCTCTTCTTGAGGGTCATACGCGGCCGCAAGCAGCGAGGGTTTCGTGAGAGTTGTCCAGGCTCAGACCGGTGGCCAGGGGGGGAGAGAGGTAGAGGCGCACGAGTATCCAGCGCTGCGAAACTACCGCGGTGACCAAGCGGGGCGGTACGATTGGGGTCGCTTCACATCTCGGGCTGGCCGGGTGACTGACCTGCTCGAGTGGCTGCTGCTGTCGCGGGCCCTGAAGAGGCTCCGACGGGCTAGCCAATCCCCGATCCATACCACTCTGGACGTGCCCATCGGTACAGGCCGGATGGCTGAGCGTCTGACGCGTACGGGGTTTCTCGTCACCGGTGCAGACACTTCTGAGGACATGCTGGACATCGCTCGCGCCAAGGGGTCAGCGTCACGCTACGTTGTGGCGAGGATCGAGAGCCTGCCGTTCAAAGAGAATGAGTTTGATGTCGTCGTCAGCGTGCGCCTCTTTGGGCATCTGCCTGACGCCGCGAAGGCCGACGCACTTCGCGAGATCCAGCGAGTCAGCCGTCGTGGAGCCGTCATCTTCTTCCCGGGCAAGACGATGTGGCTCGACATACGCCGTGCTTGGCAGCACCGCCGTGGGCGGCCTCTCACGAGCTGGTATCCATTGACGGAAGCGCAGATGCGAGAGCTTGCGGAGGTTGCTGGTTTGACCCTTGATGGTACGCTCCGTTTGCACGGCGGGTTGGCGGAGACACGCGCCGCGGTCCTTGTGAATCCTCCCCCACCTTTCCCGCCCCGCTCCTGAACCGGTTCGTGGCTCGAGCGCTTCGGGGCCTCGGGCTCCGGCGCGCGCGGTCCGCGTTCGGGACGTCCGCAGCCGCGATGGGGCAAGAGTCCTGGAGCATCTCAGATACAGGCGAGCACCTCGGAGCGAGATCGCGGTGCGGCCGCCGCTCGCACGGCGCTCTCGGTCGTTCTCTGCGTGCGTGGCTTGAAGGACATGCGTTTGGCCTCCATACTCCGTGAGCAGTGAGCAGACCTTCCATCCTCATCCTGGAGGACGACAGCGACATGCGCTCGCTGCTCGTGCGCGGCCTGCGTGAGGAGGGGTACCGCGCCGAGAGCGTCGGTCTGGGCACGGAGCTGATCGACCGAGTGGCGAGGACCGGGCCTCCCGACCTCTTCATCATCGACATCGGTCTTCCGGACGCCGACGGGCGCGATGTCTGCCAGGCGCTGCGCGCCCAGGGCATCGTCGTGCCGGTGCTGTTCCTCACGGCTCGCGACGCCCTGCCGGACCGTCTGTCCGGCTTCAGCGCCGGCGGCGACGACTATCTGACCAAGCCGTTCGCGTTTGCCGAGCTCGTCGTTCGGCTGGCTGCGCTCCTGCGTCGCGCCGGCGGCGAGCATAGCGTGCAAGTCGGCGAGCTGCGGCTGGACCCGGCGGCTCACGCGGCAGTGTGTGGTGGGGCCACGGTCCCGCTCACGCCGACCGAGTTCAGGCTGTTGGCGCGTCTCGCTGCGGCCCCGGGTGAAACGGTCCGCCGCCACGCGCTGGTGCAGACCGCCTGGCCCCATGGAGCGGTCGTCCACGACAACACACTCGACGCCTACATCGCGCGCCTGCGCCGCAAGCTGTCCGTTCTGCCCGGAGCTCCGGCGATAGGCACCGTGCACGGTGTCGGCTATTCGATACGGTGAGCCTGCGCACCGCCCTCCGCCCGCGCAGCGTCAGATCTCGTCTGCTGCTGACCGTCGTCGTGTCGGTGGGCGGGGCCCTGGTGCTGATGACCGCAGGGTTCAACCTGCTGCTGTCGCGCGCCTTGTCGAACGACGCCGACTCACTGGCGCGCTCGAGAGCCGAAGCCGGTTCGGCCGACGTTGTCAACGACCGCGCCGTGCTGTCGAGAGTCCCCGAGACGGGGGGCATGGAGAGCCAGTCATGGCTGTTCGTCGGAGACCGCACCTTCGAGAGTCCCCACGTGAGCGCGGCTCTCGACCGCGCGGCCCTCAGTGCTGCCGCATCACCCGGGGTGGTCGTCAACGTGCCTGCTGAGAGAGCTCGCCTCTACGCCGTGCCGGCCATCGTCGGCGGCAAGCAGGTGGCCGTTGTGGTGGCCGGCGTCTCGCTGGAGCCGTTTGAGGCCACGAGGCGCATCGCCTTGATCGGGTCACTCGCCTTGGCCGCGGTGCTGCTTGTGGTCGTCACCCTCGCGACCCGCTGGGTGCTCGCCGCTGCGCTGCGTCCTGTAGCCGAGATGACGGCCGCCGCCGATGCCTGGAGCACCGAAAACCTCGACCGTCGTTTCGCCCTCGGAGAGCCGACCGACGAGCTGAGCCAGCTCTCCGCCACCCTCGACAGGCTGCTCGACCGCCTCGCCAGCAGCCTGCGCCGCGAGCAGCGTTTCTCGGCCGAGCTCTCTCACGAGCTGCGCACGCCGCTGGCAAAGATTCGCGTCGAGGCCGAGCTCGCCCTGCGGCGCGAGCGCGAGCCGAGCGCCTACAAGGAGGCCTTGCGCACAGTCGAACGCAACGTCGAGGTGTTGACCCGCACCGTCGACACGCTCGTGGCGGCCGCGCGTCAGGAGGCCGGGCTGGCGCGCGGCAGCGCCGACCCCGCGGCGGTGCTCGATGCAGCGGCTGACGGGTGTGCCGAGCTCGCGAGGGAGCGTGGCGTGCGGGTCGCCGTCGCGTCTTACGCGCCGGGGATGCGCGTCGGCGTCGACAGCGACGTAGCAGCTCGCATCCTGCAGCCGCTGGTCGAGAACGCGTGCCGGTACGCCTCGACCGAGGTCGTTCTGACGGCGCACGCTGCGAACGGCCGGGTGCTGTTCACCGTCGACGACGACGGACCCGGGATCACTCCGGCAGAGCGTGAGAACATCTTCGAAGCGGGCGTAAGGGGCAGCGCCGCAGATGGCGCCGGCGCGCCGGTGGGAGCCGGCCTGGGGCTCGCTCTGGCGCGGCGTCTGGCTCGCACTGCTTCGGGCGACGTCTGGGCCGACGCGAGCACCGACGGAGGCCGCTTCGTTGCCCGACTTCCCGCCGGCTGATCGAGCGGCGGGCGAGGGGCAATCCTTTGCTGACCGTGGTGGCGGCGACGCGCGGGCAACCTTCGGCGCGCGCTTGACCAACGTCAGGAGTCTGTGAGCAGCGCCTCCGGCGGGGCGAAGCCCCGCCGCAGCGTGTTCTCGGTGATTGTCCGCGGCTCTAGGAACTGCAGCAGGTAGTCCGGGCCGCCCGCTTTGGAGCCTATGCCGCTCATCTTGAAGCCGCCGAATGGCTGCCGCTCGACCAGGGCACCGGTCGTGCCCCGGTTGATGTAGAGGTTGCCGACGCGGAACTCGCGCCGGCAGCGGGCGATCGTGGCCGGGCTGCGTGAGATGAGGCCGCCAGTGAGGGCGTACTGCGTGCCGTTGGCGATGGCGAGCGCCTCGTCGAGGTCGCGCGCCTTCATGACGGCGACGACGGGACCGAAGATCTCCTCCTGAGCGATGACGGCGTCTGGTTTCACATCGACGAAGATGTGGGGGCCGACGAAGTGGCCGTCGCCGGGCCAGCCGCCGGGGTGAGCGGGCGCGGCGAGGGCCGCACGGCCCTCGCCGCGCCCGCGCTCGATGTACCTCTCGATCTGGGCCTTGGCATCGGCCGTGATCACGGGGCCCATGCGAGTGGCAGGGTCTTCCGGTGGACCCACGACGAGGCTGGCCGCCGCCTCCGTGAGGCGGCGCACGAACTCGTCGTAGGCGCCCTCGAGCACGATCACCCGCGATGTCGCCGAGCACTTCTGTCCCTGGTAGTGGAAGGCGGAGACGATCGTCTCGAGCACCGCTACGTCGAGGTCGGCGTCGCTGTCGACGATGGTCGCGTTCTTGCCTCCCATCTCCGCGATGACGCGCTTCACGCTCTGGCGTCCGGGGTTCGCGGCGGCCTCGGCGATGATGTGCAGGCCCACCTCTTTGGAGCCGGTGAAGGCGATCATGTCGACGTCGGGGTGGCGCACGAGCAGGTCGCCGACCTTACCACCGGAACAGGGGAGGAAGTTGACCGTGCCCGGGGGCGCTCCCGCGGCATGCAGGATGCGCGCTAGCTGGGCGCCGATCACCGGAGTGGGACCGGCCGGCTTCACGATGACGGCGTTGCCGGTGACCAGGGCGGCGCTGGTCATGCCGGTAAGGATGGCGAGGGGGAAGTTCCAGGGGGCGATGACGACGGCGACGCCGCGCGGCTGGTAGAAGTAGTGGTTCAGCTCGCCGGGCTCGTCACCCATGCGCCGCTGCCCGCCGAGACGGATCATCTCGCGCCCGTAGTACTCGAGGAAGTCGATCGCCTCGTCGACGTCGGCGTCGGCCTCGCGCCAGGTCTTGCCGGCCTCGAAGACCTCGAGCGCGGCGAGCTCGAAGAGCTCGCCGCGCATCAGCTCGGCCGCCCTGAAGAGCACGGCGGCGCGCTCGCGAGCCGGCGTGTCGCGCCAGGCGGGGTAGGCGGTGAGGGCGGCGTCGACGGCCCGGTGCGCCTCGGCTTTGCCGCCGTAGCCGACCGTGCCGATCACCTCGTCGGGACGCGCCGGGTTGAAGGACGTCAGCTTGTCGGCCGGCTCGGCCGGCTCACCGCCGATCATGAGCGGCCAGTGCTTGCCCAAGCCGGCCGTGGCCGTTCCGGAGTGCACGCGCTCGAGCGCGCGGGCGAAGGCCTCGCGGTTCTCGGCGCGCGAGAAGTCGGCGTGCGGCATGTTGTCGAAGGGAGCGGGCGCCGCGGGGTCGGTCGGCCGCACGATAGGCAGCCGCCGCGGCGGCTGCCCGAACTCGGCCGACGGCCGCGGCGCCCGCACGAGCTCGTCGACGGTCGCGCCCTCGGCGAAGGTCAGGCGCAGGAACGACTCGTTGGCCGTGTTCTCGAGCAGACGGCGCACGAAGTACGCCATGCCGGGGATCAGCTCGCCGACCGGCGTGTACTCGCGCAGGCGCAACCCCAGCTTGCGCACGGCGGCCTTGATGGGCTCGCCCATGCCGTGCAGCATCTGCAGCTCGAAGGCGCTCTTCGGCAGCCCGAGCGCTTCGGCGTTGGCGATCACGTTCGCCAGCGAGCGCACGTTGTGGCTGCCGAACGCCGGGCGTATCTCGTCCACATGCTCGAGCATGATGCGCGTCAGGCGCTCGTACATCACGTCGCTGTCGGGCTTGTGCGTGAACACCGGCACCGGCCATCCCTCCTGGGCGGCGAGCACCGTCTCGTAGTCCCAGTAGGCCCCCTTTACGAGGCGCACGGTGACGACGCGACCGCGCTCGCGCGCCCAGTCGATGACGCCGCGCAGGTCGTCCTCGGCGTCGCGTAGATACGCCTGCACGACGACGCCGGCCTGGTCGTAGCCGCGGAACTCCTCCTCGTCGAGCAGCTCGGTGAAGATCGTGAAGGTGAGGTCGCGGTAGCGGAACTGCTCGAGGTCGAGGTTGACGAAGGCGCCGGTCTCAATGGCCTTGCGGAAGATGGGCCGCAGCCGCCCCTTGATCGCCTCGGCGCTGCCGCCGAAGTTCAGGGGATCGATCTGCGAGAAGAGCGAGGTGACTTTGAGCGACACGTTGACGCGCGGCAGCTCGCCCCAGGCGGCCTCGTCGATGGCGGCGTCGGGGCTCCAGCTGCGGGCCTCCGCGGCGAGCCCGTCGAGCAGCTCGAGGTAGCGTCGCTGGTAGGCGACCGCCTCCTTCTCGCTCACCGTGGCCTCGCCGAGCACATCGAGGGTGAAGCCCATGCGCTTGCGCCGCAGGTCGCGCAGCGCCGGCATGGAGTCGCGCGCGTCGCGGCCGATGATGAAGCGCTGCGCGAAGGCGAGCATCTGGCGCCGGATGAAGGCCGTCGCCAGCGGTGAGACGACGGCGTTCCTGGCGGCGCCGAGGCCGGCCTTGAGCAAACGCGGGGCTTCGAGGCCGGGTTGGTCGAAGTATTCGGCCAGGTGACGGTCGATCTCGGCCCGAGAGGTCAGGGTGGGGAAGACGTCGACGAAGCGGAAGAGCTCGACCTTGAGCCGCTCGTCGGCCATGGCCCAGTCCATCATCTCCTGCTGCCAGCGCTCCTGCGAGAGCAGCGACGACTTGGACTGGTCCATCAGCGAGAAGAGGGAGCGGGCCGTGGCCTCGACCTTCTGCTCCAGGTCCATGCCCAGCGGAGCGCGGCCCTCGCCCGCCGCGCCGCCGGCCGTGGTCCTTGCCGCCCCGTCCATCGTCGTCTCCAACCCGACCCCCCTCGCCTGCAATCAGCCCGTCAGCGCGAGCGCCGGCCGAAGCGCTCGAACGAGAGCTTGCTCACCTGCCGCTGGGTGCGTGGCGCCTTGGTCTCCGCGGGATGCCCGACCGCTATCAGACTCAGGCAGCGCCAGTCGTCGACGGGCGCCCCGAGGATCTCCAGCGCGCGGCGCTCGTCGCCGTAGCCCTCGGTAGCTTCGTCGCGGATGCCCACCCAGACGGCGCCCAGCCCCAGCGACTGCGCTTCGAGGAGGACGTTCTCGGTGGCGGCGCTGCAGTCCTCGATCCACCAAGCCGAGTCCGGCCGGCCCAGCACGGCGATCACCAGCGGTGCCCGCGCGCACACGCCCGCCCACTGGTGCACGTGCGAGAGCCGGGCGCGCGTCTCCGCGTCGCGGACCACGACGAGGTGCCACGGCCTGGCGTTGTTGGCGCTGGGGGCGGCGAAGGCGGCGTCGATGAGCTTCTGCTCGTCCTCCTCGGAGATGTCGCCGCGGGTGTAGCGGCGGATGCTGCGCCGGGCGAGCAACAGGTCGAGTGCGTCCATGGTCCCCTCCTCCGACTCCGGGAGCGATTCTATCAGGGGCAGTCCTGAGTTCCTGGTTGAGCTAGAATCCGGCCGTCGTACTGGAGGGAGGGAGCGAGTGGCGAGCGAGCGGCCACACCAGGAGGAGTCGACGGGGCGCGAGCGGCCCGACATCGTCATCCGCGAGTTCACACTGGACGACTACGACGAGGTGCTGGCGCTCTGGCTCGGTGCGGGGCCGGGGGTCGACCGGCGGCCGTCGGACGAGCATGACCAGGTGGCGCTCAAGGTCGAACGCGACCCCGATCTTTTCCTCGTCGCCACACTCGACGGGTACAGCGTCGGTGCGGTCATGGGCGGTTGGGATGGTCGGCGCGCCTACGTCTACCACCTCGCCGTCGTGCACGAGCTGCGCCGCCGCGAGGTGGGCGGCGCGCTCATGGACGAGCTCGAGGAGCGCCTGCGGCGCAAAGGCGCCCTGAAGGCGAAGTGCCAGATCTACACGCACAACGACGGGTCGTTGGCGTTCTTCAGGCAGCGTGGCTGGGAGATCGAGGACGGGCTCTGGCCGGTCGGCAAGCTGCTCGGAGGACCCGCCGACGACTCGCCCTGCTAGAGGAGCGCCCTAGGGAAGCTGCAGCAGTTCGACGGTGAAGCCGTCGGGGTCGGCAACGTAGAGGGCGCGCACGCCCCGCCAGGCGTCACCGTCTTGGAGCTCGACTGGGTCCGAGCGCGTCGGGTGACCCGCCCTCTGGAGCCGACGGAACGCGTCGTCGATGTCGTCGACGAGCAGGCCGACATGCGCGCCTGAGGGTGGTCTCGCGGCCGGGTGGGCGTGGGGGAGGGCGGCGGGCTCGAGGGGCTGGATGAGCTCCAGGAGCTGGTCGGCGCCAAGGTCGAGCTCCGCGTAGCGGAAGCGCATGCCCTCGGCGCCGACCAGCTCGTCCGTGTCGGGCCCGCCGCCCTCTCCCTCGTCGGTCACGGTGAGCCCGAGCAGCTCGCGGTAGAAGGCGAGCGAGCGCTCGAGATCGGCCACCTCGAGCCCCAAGTGGTGGAGACGTCTCGCGGTCACGGTCGCTCCTCTCCTCGCGGGTCTGTGGCGCTCTCTTTGTCGAAGGGCGGTGTGCCGACACATCCGTCCGGCTCCCACTGCGGCGCGCCACCGAGGCGGTCAGGCACGACATCCCGGGCGAACACCTCGGCGATGGTCTCGCGGCGCTTGATCACCTCTGCCTGCGCACCGCTCACAAGGACCGTCGCCGGGCGGGGCAGGGCGTTGAAGTTGTTGGCGCCGGAGTCCTGGTAGGCGCCGGTGGCGAGGAAAGCGAGCAGGTCGCCGGGCACGACCTCGGGCAGGTGCGCGTCGGGCACGAGCAGGTCGAAGCCGCAACTGCAGCCGACGATGTCGGCCGTTTGGGTCGACGACGCTGCGCCCTTCTCAGGCAGGATCGTCGGCCAGCGCACGTGCTCCAGGTTGACGTCGGGGAGGAAGGCCTCGGAGGTGTCGGTCTCGACCCAGGTGCGCGGTATCGGATCGCGCTGCTCCTTCAGGTTGACGACGCGTGCAAGATGCAGCCCCGCGGTCGCGTAGACGGCTCTGCCGGGCTCGATCTCGAGACAGAGCCCGGTAGTTGTGAAGCCGTGCGTCGTGAGTTCCCGGCGCAACGTCGAGGTGAGCACCGCGGCGTATTCGGCCGGCGTCGGCGCGATTGGCAGATCGCCGAGCTCCTCGTCGCTCAGGCCGGTCAGCCCCACGGGATCTCCCGGGTAGGAGAAGCCTCCGCCGAGGTCGAGCTCGCGCGGCTGCCAGCCGTCCCAGGCCTCGCGCAACTCGGCGAGCAGCTCGACGAGGCTTGCGACCATGCCCTCGAAGAGCTCGGCTCGCCGGCTGTGACGCGCGACGTGGCAGTGCACGCCGCTCACGTCGAGCGCGGGGTCGGTCAGCAGCTCGCCGTCGAGCGCCAGCAGATCGTCGGGCGGGATGCCGGGCTTGTAGCGCTGCGCCACCTCGCGGATCGGCACCCGCTGACCGGGGAAGAAGTCGCTCACGCCGGCGAGGGCGGTGTAGCGTGGCCTGACGCGCAGGCGGGCGGTCGCGCGCGAGCCGAGCTCGCGCGCGACCGCCCGCAGCAGCTCGAGCTCGCGCACGCTGTCGACCGTTACGCGCGCGCCGGCGAGCACCGCCTCCCGCAGCAATCCCTCGTCTTTGCCGGTCCCGTTGACCGAGATGAGCGCCGGGTCGACTTCGCAGGCCAGCGCGGCCCTCAGCTCGCTGGCGCCGAAGGTGTCGCAACCGGCGCCCTCCTCGCTGAGGACGCGGCGCAGGGCGAGCGCGTAGTTGGCCTTGATCGACGGCAGGACGTGCACCGGTCCCTCGGTCCAGCTCGCCTCGAAGGCGCGACGGAAGGCGCGCAGGTTGGCGCGCAGTTGTGTCTCTGAGACGACGTACAACGGCGTGCCAAAACGCTCGGCGAGCCCGGCGGCTTCACAGTCCTCGACGAAGAGTCGGCCGTCACGCAGCGAGAGGCAGGACATGGGGGCGATGGCCTGCGGGCCGTCCAAGGTCAGCCGGGCACCGTCTGTCATGGCTGGGCCCCTGCTGCATCGCATCCGGTCACGACGCGCGGCCCGTCGTCAACCGGTGACACCGCACCAGCGCATCGCCGCCAGGGCGACGATCGCGCAGAAATCGACGAGGTCCTCGACCGGCGCGCGTTCGTCGACGGCGTGCGCCGTCTCTTCACCGCCGATGCCGTAGGAGAACGTCGGTGTGCCGGAGCGCGAGAAGTGCGCCGCGTCATGCCAGGAGTCGAGGCCTGCGACCGCGCCTCGCCTGCCGCACTCGGCCCCCGTCGCCAGCGTGAGTTGTACCAGCGGGTGGTCGGCCGGTATCTCTCCCGGCACGACGTCCTCCATCCATCCCCACTGCAGCGGGTGCTCGCGCAGCCAGGGGTCGGCCTGGGCGGCGGCGTCGATCCACGTCATGATCTCGCGCTCCACGGCCTTGCCCGTGCCCTCCTCATCGACATCGCCCGGCAGGTACTGAGCGTCGCAGGTGACAGTGCACGACGGGGGAACGGTGACGACCCAGACGCCGCCCTCGATCAGCGTGGGGACGATGTCGCCCGGCGAGAGCAGCGGGTGGCGCTTGTCGGCCCTTCCGCGCCACTCCTCGCGCAGCGTCTTGATCGCGTCGATCACGACCTGTGCCTTCTCGATGGCGTTGACGGCGCCGCCCTCCGACCAGTGTGGGTGTACCACCTCGGCGTGTCCCGCCCGCCCCGGCACGGTGATGATGGGGCAGACCGTGCCACGGCAGGTCACCCAGGCGTCGAAGCCGGTTGGCTCAGCGCAGATGCCGGCGTCGGCGCGCACCCCATGGGCTATGCAGGCGAGGCTGCCGGCGCCGGAGGACTCCTCGTCGGTGTTGGCACAGTAGACGACGTCGCCGCGCAACCGCACGCCAGCGCCCCGCAAGCACTCGAGGGCGAAGAGTAGCGAGGCGAGGCCGCCCTTCATGTCGTTGACGCCACGGCCGTAGAGCAGGCCATCGCGCACCTCAGCCTTGAATGGGTCGCTCGCCCAGGACTCGACAGGGCCGGGCGTCACGGCGTCGATATGACCGTTGAGGAGGAGGCTGCGGCCGTTCCCGGCGCCGGCGAGCCGCGCCGCGAGCTGCGGTCGCCCCTTGAAGTCGAGGTCGTCGGGGACGAAGCGGTCGCCCTTGCTTGTGGGATCGGGCTCCCACACGTCGACCTCGGCTGCCAGAGCCTTCAGGCGCGCGGCGAGGATGCCCTGGAGCTTCGCCTCGTCGCGGGGCGGGTCCTTCGGCGAACGGGCGGTCGTGTCGCAGGCGACGAGCTCGGTCACGAGGCCGACGAGCTCGTCGCGTCTCTCGCGCACGCGCTCGACCACGTCCTCTTCGAGGTGGCTGCGGGGCTCATCCATGCGGTCCTCCAGTGCGGCGACGAACGGCGAAGCGACGAGCCGACCCCAGGTGCGACCGGCCGTGGCACGATGATAGAAAAGGGCGCGTCTGCGCCGCAAGGCGGCGCGGGCGCGCCCCGGGTCTTCAGTGAGTCGGGCAGGCGGCGCGGAGCCGGCGCGCCCGGAGTGCCTAGCGGGCCGCGCGAGCGCCGGCCTCGGGCGCGGCGTCACCAACGATCCTGGTGCCGGTCTCGCCGCGCAGCGCCGGTTCCACGTCGAGCAGGTTGGCGATGATCGCCGTGCCGCCGGCGCGGGTGAAGCGCAGACACGCCTCGACCTTGGGTCCCATGGAGCCGGCCTTGAAGTGACCGTCCGTCTGGTAGCGGGCCATCTCCGAGGCGCTCACGGTGTCGATGGGCGTCTGCTTCGGCGTGCCGTAGTCGATGTAGGCCTTTTCGACATCGGTGAGGATCAGCAGCACGTCGGCCTCGACGTCGGCGGCGAGCCGGGCCGCGGCCAGGTCCTTGTCGATGACCGCCTCGACGCCCGACAGGTTGCCGGCTTTGTCGCGCACCACCGGGACGCCGCCGCCGCCGCTGCAGACGATGATCACGCCGTCCTTGACCAGGTCCTTGATCACGTCGCGCTCGACGATGCGCCTCGGGTCGGGGCTCGGCACGACGCGTCGCCAGCCTCGCCCCGCGTCCTCGCGCATCACCACACCCTTCTCGAGAGCGAGCTCCTTGCCGCGCGCCTCCGAGTAGAAGGGTCCCACGGGCTTCGAGGGGGCCGCGAAGGCGGGGTCTGTGGGCGAGACCTCCACTTGGGTGAGCAGGGCGCAGACCGGTACCTCGAGTCTGAGGCGGCGCAGGTGGTTGTCGAGGCTTTGCGCGAACAGGTAGCCGATCTGGCCCTGGCTCTCGGCACCGCAGACGTCCATCGGCATGGGTGGGATCTGGGCGCTGGCGGCCTCGTTCTGGATGAGGAGGTTGCCCACCTGCGGCCCGTTGCCGTGGGTCATGACGACCTGCCAGCCGGCCGCCACGAGGCGCGCGATGCGTCGCGCCGCGGCGTCGACGTTGACGAGCTGCTCTTCGAAGGTGCCGACCTGTCCGGGCTGCAGGATGGCGTTGCCGCCCAAGGCGATGACGACGGTCTTCTTCTCAGCGCTCAACCTTGCTCCGTTGCCCGTGGTCGACACTCTGCGGGGGTGCGGCCGGCAGGAGGAGCCAGCCTATCAGAATCGACACGTCCGTCGCCTCGCGACCGATTGCCCGGCTGTGTCCCGGGCCCACCTGCGGACCGGCTCTTCAGGCGGGCGGTGTCGTCCTTCGCTGTCCCGCTGATCCCGGGCATCCGGCTAGCGCAGCAGCGCCTGGCCGATCTCATGCAGCCGGGGATCGGTCGGCAGCTCGTCGATGCCGATGAGCGCCAGCATGAGCGCCTTCTGGAAGTGCATGCGGTTCCCGGCCTGTGGGAAGACGATCGACGCCTCGGAGTCGATCACCTCATCGGCGACCTCCTCGCCGCGCATGGCCGGCAGGCAGTGCATGAACCTGGCGCCGGGCTTCGTGTGGCTCCAGAACTCGGTGTTGACCTGGAAGGGCTTGAACGCCTTGACCCGGTCCTCGTACTCGGCCTCCTGGCCGGTCCACCACCAGCAGTCGGTGTAGATGAACTCGGCGCCGTCGATGGCCTCCAGCGGGTCGTTCGTGAGCAGGAACTCGCCACCGTTCTCCGCCGCCAACCGCCGCGCCGCCTCCGCGATCTCGGGCGCGATCTCGTAGCCGGGAGCGTTGCCGATGCGCACGTTCAGTCCCAGCTTGGTGAGCGTGGTGGCGAGGGAGTTGCAGGGGTGCGCCGCGTCGCCGACGTAGGCAAACGTGACGCCTGTCAGGCGCCCCGCGTTCTCGAGGATCGTCAGCGCGTCGCTCATCGACTGCGCCGGGTGGCGCTTCGCGTCCATGCCGTTGATGACCGGCACGGTGGCGTGCTTCGCAAGCTCCTCGATGGTCTCGTTCTTCTTGCAGCGTATCTCGATCGCGTCGGAGAGGTAGGAGAGGGTGCGTGCCGTGTCGCCGATGGTCTCGCGGCCGGGCAGGTGGATCTCGCCGGGGCGCAGGTAGAGCGCGTTGCCGCCGAGCTCGGCGAAGCCGTTCTCGAAGCTGACGCGGGTGCGCGTCGAGGCGGCCTCGAAGATCATGCTCAGGTGCTTGCCGAGGAGGAAGGGCGTGTAGCGCACCTCCCCGCGTAGCCTCTTGAGCGCTACGGCGAGCGCGAGCAGGTCGAGCAGCTCCTGCTTGCTGTAGTCGAGGTCGGTGACGTAGTCGCGTCCGCGGAGGGGGCGTAGTCCGGGAAGGCGCTGATCGCTCATGCTGCAGGACCTCCAGCTCGTCGCACGGGTGCGCCGCCGTCCCTCGTCGCGGCGCTTCGGGTCACGCGGACACGAAGGGATCCCGCTGGGCGGAGCGATCGTGTCGCTTCTCCCCGGGAGCATTCGCCCTTGCGTCGCGCCCGTGGTCGCAGTGGTCCGCGGCGGGTCTTGACCGGACGGTCGGTCAACGGGGCAAAGCATAGAACGGTGTCTGGCGCGACGTCAACGACGCGTCGGGTCGTGCTCGGCACGTGGCCCGACGCAGCCTGTTGCCCGGACGGTCGGTCAACGCGTGTAGAATGGCGTGGCTCGCCGCAGACCAGGACGACAGGAGGACGGGTGACCGCCAAAGGGCCGCGCGGTGAGTCGGAGCCGCGGAGGATCTCGCTCGATGACCCCATGGCGACGCTCCCTTCCACGGCGCAGCGCATCCTCGCCGCGGCGCGCGGACTGCTCGAGGTGGACGGCTTCAGCGCCCTGCGGCTGCAGGCGATCTCGCGGGCGTCTGGCGAGCCAAAGGCGAGCATCGCGTACTACTTCGGCAACAAAGCTGGCCTCGTCGAAGCGCTCGTCGACTCGTTGATCCACGACGCCAACCTGGCGCTCATCACCGAGACCGAGTTGCTCCCGCTGGGGCAGGAGCGCGTTCATGCGCTCGTCGACGGCGAGACGCGCATCGTGGCGGACAGCGAGTCGTTTCGCGCCTTCTTCGACGTGCTTCCGCACGTGCTACGCGACGACCGTCTGCGGCCGCGCGTCGCCCGGCTCTACGACGGCTACCGGGAGACTGTGCTGCGCTGCCTGGGTGCCGGCACCCAGGCAGCGCAGCACAGTCTCCTCCCGCTGGCCATGCTGATGATCGCCATCGTCGACGGACTGGCCGTCCAGAGAGAGCTCGATCCCGAGCGCGTCGACGTGGCGTCGGCCACGCGGCTCTGGGAGGAGATGATGCAGACGTTCATGGCGCGCAAGGAGGAGGAGGAATCTCTATGACGATGTCAAGCCGCCGCGGCGGACCTGAACATCGTCTCGTCGCGAAGCATCGCCCAGATGACGTTCACCCGCCGCCGGGCAAGCGCGATCACGGCTTGGTGATGGCGCTTGCCCTCGGCCCGCTTGCGGTCGTAGAAGGCGCGCGAGGGCGGGCTGCGCAGACTGGCGAAGGCGGATTGGTAGAAGACCCGCTTAAGGACCTTGTTGCCCCCCTGCATACGGCGCACGTTGCCGCTTCGTTTGCCCGAGTCGCGGGCCACCGGGATGAGGCCGGCGTAGGCGGCCAGGTGGTCGGCGGAGGCGAAGCTGCTCAGCTCGCCCACCGCCACCAGGAACTCAGCGCCCAGGCGGGGGCCCATGCCCGGCAGGCTCACCAGGATCTCCGCCTGGGGGTGGGAGAAAAAACGCCGCTCGAGCTCCTGGTCGAGCCGCGCCAGGCGCTCCTTTGTGGCCAGCACCTCGCTCGCCAGGTCGGCGACGATCGCGGCGCTCACCTCCTCGGCGGGCAGAGAAACGCTCTGGGCGCCCGCCGCCTTAAGGGCGCTCTCGGCCAGCTTGGCCGCTCCCCGGCAGCCGCGGGCGCGCAGGTAGGCCTCCAGGCGGCGGGCGCCGGCGCGGCGTACCTCGACCGGCGTGCGGTAGCGCTGCACGAGGAGCAGGGCGCCCTTGGTGGTGAGGTCCAGGGCGCGCTCCAGGCCGGGGAAGACGCCCACCAGCGCCGCGCGCAGGCGGGTGACGGCCCGTGTCTGGTCTTGAACCAGGTCGCGCCGCCGCGAGGTCAGCAGGGCCAGCTCGGCCAGCACCGCCTCGCTGGGGCGCAGCTCGGAAAGGTCACGGCGCGTGCGTGCCTGTTCGGCGATGATGCGCGCATCGCGGGCGTCGGTCTTGGCCTCTCCCCGGTAGGCGTCGCGGGAGCGGTTCACGGCCACGCCCGGCAGGTAGAGCACGCGCTCCTCGCCGCTCCACAGCACGGCCAGGGCGAGGGCGGCGACGCCGCCGGGGATGTCGAGAGCCCAGGTCGTCTGGCCGGCCTGAGCTCTGGCCTCGGCGATCAGCCGCCGCAGCTCGTCCTCGTCGTTCTCCACCCGGCGAGAGAAGACGAGGCGTCCCTCCTCATCGATCGCCGCCGCCCAGTGGAAGTCCTTGCCCGCGTCGATGCCCACCCACAGCCCAGCCATGGCCACCTCCTCGCTTCCGCCGACCCCTTGCCCGTGGAGCACCCCGCCGGCACCTCCCTACACAGCGATCGCTCGCCGATCTCTATCAGCGGTCAGGGCGTCCAAAGGGGCCGAGGGGCCATTCCTCCCGAGCCATGCGAGCGGCAGAGACATGACAGCCATCCTCGACCCTTCTGGGCGTCCCGGACGCTACCGCAAAGAGGGCTCACAGCAAAGAATCCGTACGCCACAGGAGAAAGGTAGGGAGGCGTGAAGGCGGCGGTCGTATGGGACCCGGCCTACCTGGAGCACGAGATGGGTGGGCACCCGGAGGGAGCCGACAGGCTCTCGCACATCCTCGGCTACCTCGAGGCGAGCGATCTCTGGGCCCGTCTTACGGTGGTGAGCCCGCACGCGGCGACCATCGACGACCTGCTCGCGGTCCACACGCGCGCCTACGTCGAGATCGTCCGTCAGGCCGCCGCGAGCGGCGGCCGCTGGCTCGACCCCGACACCTACGTCTCCCCGCGCAGCTTCGACATCGCCCTGCTGGCCGCCGGAGGAGCGCTCGACGCACTGGGCGGCTTCGAGCTCGGGGAGGCCCGCTTCGCGCTCGTGCGCCCGCCGGGCCATCACGCGCTCCCCGACCGCGCCATGGGGTTCTGCCTCTTCAACAACATCGCCATCGCCGCGCACCGGCTGCTGGCCGAAGGCCTCGAGCGCATCGCCATCGTGGACTGGGACGTGCACCACGGCAACGGCACGCAGGCCACCTTCATCGACGAGCCGCGGGTGCTCTTCTTCTCGCTGCACCAGTGGCCGCTCTACCCGGGCAGTGGGTGGTTCGACGAGTGTGGCGTGGGTGAGGGGGAGGGCTACACCGTCAACGTCCCGCTGCCTCCGGGGAGCCACGACGGCGACTATGCGAGGGCCTTCGACGAGATCGTCGGACCGATCGTCGATCTCTACCGGCCTCAGGCCGTGCTCGTCTCCGCCGGACAGGATCCGCATGCCGACGACCCCTTGGCCAGCATGTCGCTCACCGAGGGCGGGTTCGCCCGGCTGGCCCGTCGCGTGCAGGAGCTCGCGCAGCGCCACTGCGAGGGCCGCCTGGCGCTGACCCTTGAGGGCGGCTACGAGCGCACAGCGACGGCGCACTCCGTGGCCGCCATCTTGCGCGCGCTTCTCGATGAGGATGCACCTGAGGTGGGGGGCGAGTCGGGTCGCGCCGCCGCCGCTATCGAGCAGGCCCTCAGCGTGCAGCGGGCCTACTGGGAGGTCTAGACGCGACGCGCGCCGGCGCGCCCTCGGGCGCGGCGACGCGCGTCGCGTCTGCCGGGCCGCATCGCCACGCCCGGAGGCTCGCTTTCAGTACTCGACGTCCTCGGCAGTGACGCGGCCCGCGAAGACGCGGTTCACGTAGACGGAGTAGGCGATGACCACAGGTACGGCGATCACCGCCACCACTAGCATCAGCACCTGCGTCAGGTGCCCGGAGGCCGCGTTCGAGACCGTGACGGCCAGGTCCTTGCTGGCGTCCGAGCGGATCAGCGCGGGATACATGCCGGCCGCGGCGACACCGATGAGCCCGCCGATTGCGATCACCGTGCCGAGAAAGGCCCGCCAGTCGTTCCCGGTCAGCATGGCCCAGCGGGCGTAGCCGAGGCCGCCGATCAGCACGACCAGCATGAGCCAGCCGGCGGGCCCACCCAGGCCGTTGCTGAGCTGCTCTTTGGCGACGCTGTTGACGGAGGTAGCCGCCGTGACGACCACGAAGAGCACTACGAAGACGATCTGCATCACCGAGCGCGCCGCGGCCGTACGTCTCTGGAGGGCTCCTTCAGTCTTCAATGCCGCCCACGATGCCCCCACCATCAGGAACATGGCGAGACCCGTGAGGCCCACGAGCAGCGTGTAAGGGGTGATGAGGGCGAAGAGCGAGGAGCTCGTGACGTGTGGTCCGCCCCTGCCGGCACGTAGCCCTATCCCCTCGATCAGGTTGCCGACAGCGACGCCGAAGAGCAGCGCCGGGAGAAGGCTGCCGAGGAAGAACGCCACGTCGAAGACGAATCGCCAGGGGTCTGCTCCGTGGCTGCGGAACTCGAGCGACACGGCGCGCAGGATCAGGCCGAAGAGGACGAGCATGATGGCGAGGTAGAACGCGCTCATAGCGTTGGCATAGGCGAGGGGGAAGGCGCCGAAGAGGGCGCCCCCGGCCACGAGGAGCCACACCTCGTTGCCGTCCCAGAGCGGACCTATCGACTGTCGCAGTAGACGCCGTTCCTCTTCGTTGCGCGTGAGGAACGGATAGAGGACCCCGATGCCCAGGTCGTAGCCGTCGGTAACGGCGTAGATGGCGAGCAACAGGCCGACGAGCAGGAACCAGATCCATTGGAGGCTCATCTCATCACCTCCCCTGCGCGCCGGCGGCGGCGACACTGCCGCCGCTCTGCGGCAGCTCGACGGGGACGCGTTCGGGACCCTTCAAGACGAAGCTCGTCATGACCCACGCCCAGGCGATGAACAGCAGCGCGTAGATCATGGCGAACAGGGCCAGGCTGGCCGCCACTTGCCAGGCCGTCACCGTTGGCGAGGCGCCCGCGGACGTGCGCATAAGGTCGTAGACGACCCAGGGCTGGCGGCCCACCTCGGCCGTGATCCAGCCGAGCATTATGGCCGCCCACGGCAGGGGCACGGCGATCACCATGATCCACAGGAACCAGCGGTGGTAGGCGAGCCGGCGTCGCCACAGAAGCCACGCCGCGATGAGCATGATGAGGACGAAAAGCATGCCGAGACCGACCATCAGGTGCCACGACTGGAAGACGATCTCGATGGGTGGCCAGTCCCTTTGCGGAAAACGGTCGAGGCCGGTCACGACGGCGTTCGGATCGCGGTCCGCGAGCAGGCTCAGACCCTTCGGGATCGAGGGGCCGTAGACCTTCTGGCCGTTGATGTCGACGATGCCGAACAAGTAGAGCGGCGCCCCTGCCTTCGTCTCGAAGAGGCCCTCCATGGCCGCCAGTTTGGCCGGCTGGTGGGCGACCACGACACGGGCGCTCCAGTCACCGATGATGGGGAGCATCACCGCCGAGATCAGCCCCACGGCGATCGCCGACGGCAGGGCGCGGTGGGCGAACTGCAGGTGGCGCCCCTTGAGGATGTAGTAGGCGCTGATCGACATGACGACGAAGGCGCCCAGCAGCCAGGCCGCCAGCACGGTGTGCAGCACGCGCGGGACGGTGGAGTAGTTGATGAGAGCCGCCCACACGTTCGAGAGCTCCGCACGGCCGTCGACGATCTTGTAGCCGGCCGGCGTCTGCTGCCACGAGTTAGCGATCAGGATCCACACGGCGGACAGGTGGGCGCCGCTGGCGACGAGCCAGGCGGAGAGGTAGTAGAACCTCTTCGAGACGCGCTTGCGGCCGAAGATGAGGACGCCCATGAAGGTGGACTCGAGGAAGAAGGCGAGCAGTCCCTCGATCGCGAGCGGGGCGCCGAAGACGCCGCCGACGAAGGTCGAGTAGTTGGACCAGTTGGTGCCGAACGCGAACTCCATGGGCACGCCTGTGGCGACGCCGATGGCCACGTTGACGACGAAGAGCTTGAGCCAGAACGTCGCCGCCTGCTTGTCGACCTCGAGGCCGCTCCTGTAGTAGCGACGCTCGGCGAGGACCAGCAGCAAGGAGAGTCCGATGGTCAACGGCGCGAAGATGAAATGGAAGCCGATCGTGAACGCGAACTGCAGCCGGTCCAGCAAGAGTGCGCTCATGAAGGTGGCGTGACCTCCCGGTAGAGATGGTGGGACGATAGCCGGCTGGGCCGGCGGCTGTTCTCGATGAGGGCCTCCTTTCGCTGTCGGCTCGCCGCGTAGCGCGGTCGCCGCTCGCAAGCGACGCGAGATCTCGCCTGCGTACCCCGCGGTATTACACCGGCCGCGTCGGCGGGCCGTCAATGTTTGGCCTCCGACGAGGACGGGTGGCGGCGCGCGCGACCTCGCGGCGCGCGCCGCCGCCCGCCCCGACAACGAGCATCGCCGACGGCGTCTAAAGAACGGTGACGGGCGGACCGAGTAGAGAGGGTAGATGCCCTGCGGCAGCGGCGCAACGTCACTCTGGTCGCTGATGCCCAACGTGTGCTACCATGCGTATCAGGGCCGGCCGGATGCCGGCTTTCGTGTTCTGGAGGTCGAGAGACGGTGCAGGTCGACGGAGTCCTCGAGTGCCACGAGTGCTCGATCGTCTGTGAGAAGGTGGTCTATCCGGCGGAGTGCCTGGCCGGCAACTGCCGCTACGTGTATGCGTTCCGCGAGGAAGGCCGCGTCTACTTCGGCTGCATCGAGAAGGTCTTCGTACACGAGATCGACCTTGAATCGTTTCACGACATCGAGCGCACCAAGGGCGGCTTCGGCGTCGTCAAGGCGTCGCGCCAGCCGCTCGAGTCGTGCTCCGTCGCCGTGCAGAGCTGCTACCAGTGCGCCGACAGCCCTCTCTGCCGCAACCTGTACTTCCGCAAGCGCGAACGGCGCGAGATCGAGGCGCTCGGCGAGGGTTAGGCCGGGGCCATGCTCGGCGCCGCGAGTGGGTCGGGGCCGGGGGTGGTACACTAGAGGAGCAGCGATCGGGCTGTCCTAGTGGGGGCGAATCGGTCTCGACATGGACGGACTCAGGTTGGAGCAGCAAGCCGAGGTCCGGTGGCCTCGTTAAACTGCCGGAAACGAACATCTGCCGAGGATAACCTCGCGCTCGCTGCCTAAGTAGGCGGCGATGTCACCCCCGGTAGGCCCACGGCCGGGGACGTGGCATCAGCTAGTGGGCTAGGAGACCGCCGGTCGCCCCGGCCGGCGGCGACCGAAGCCAAGCGGGGCTGGCGCTGCGGATCCGGCCGACGCGGAGTCGCAGGGCGAGACGAAAAGCGACGGCTAAGCTTGTAGAGACTCCGCTCGGGCGTCCGTGGACGCGGGTTCGAATCCCGCCGCCTCCACCACCTGCGTTCGTTGCCTGCCGCATTCCTTCCGCTCCTCCAACGTCGCTAACGGCTATCACCATCCTCGTAGCGGGTACGCAGGCTATGATGACGCTCTCCCTCGAGGGACAGGGAAGGTTCCCTCGCAAGGGTGACGACGGGCGAAGGCCGCGAGGATACCTTCTTGTGCGGGCCGGACAAGCTCGACCGGATCACAAGTGCGATGCGAGCCGTCCGCGGCAACGAACAGCCACTTCAGGAGGCGGACATGGACGACGCGTTGAACCACGAAGAGCAGCGAGTCGCCCGCGAGAGAGGCGGCGCAAGCCCGGAGACCCTCGGACCTGAGGGCGATGGCGAGCGCGTCGTGGTGGCGCGCGAGCTCACGCGGCGATACGGCAGCGGCGACGCGGCGGTCGATGCGCTGCGCGGCGCCTCCGTCGATCTCTTGCGCGGCCAGTTCACGGCCGTCATGGGCCCCTCAGGATCGGGCAAGTCCACCCTCATGCACATCCTCGCCGGCCTCGACGAGGCGACCAGCGGTGAGGTGTGGATCGATGGGGTGAAGATCACCGGTATGAACGATCGCGAGCTGACGCAGCTGCGGCGCGAGAAGGTCGGCTTCATCTTCCAGCAGTTCAACCTGCTGCCGATGCTGACCGGCGAGGAGAACGTGACCCTGCCGCTCGAGATAGCCGGCCGCAAGCCCGACCAGGGGTGGATGGCGCGGCTGATCGACGCCGTCGGTCTCGCCGATCGCAAGGGCCATCGCCCGGCGGAGATGTCAGGTGGCCAGCAACAGCGCGTGGCCGTCGCGCGGGCCCTCGTCAGCAAGCCCGCCGTGGTGTTCGCCGACGAGCCGACCGGCAACCTCGACTCGAAGACGAGCGACGAGGTGCTGGCGCTCCTGCGCCAGTCGGCCGACGAGTTCGGGCAGACCATCGTCATGGTGACGCACGACCCGCACGCGGCGACCATAGCCGACCGCATCCTCTTCCTCCAGGACGGCGTGATCGTGCTCGACAAGGGCAAGATGGGGCGCGACGAGATCTACGACGTGGTGAAATCGCTCGAGTCTGACGGTGGCGGGGGAGGGAGCTCGCGATGATCCGCATCGCGCTGCGCAGCCTCTGGTCGCGCAAGCTGCGCACGGTGCTGACGCTGCTGGCCATCCTGCTCGGCGTGGCCATGATCAGCGGCACCTACGTGCTCACCGACCAGATCAACAAGGGCTTCGACGACATCTTCAAGAAGTCCGAGCAGGGGGTCGACGTCAACATCACGTATAAGTCGGCCTTCACCGGCGCCAACTACTTCGGACCCACCGGCACCCTGCCCGCGTCGCTGCTCACCGTGGTGGAGACCACGCCGGGGGTCGCCCAAGCCGCGGGCCAGGTCGGCGCCTCGGGTGCCGTCGTCATCGACGGCAAGACGGTGACGACCGGGGGCGCGCCGACGCTCGTCTACTCGGCGACCCCTGATCGCTTCAGCGCGAGCACCTACGTGTCCGGCGGGCCGCCGTCTGAAGGCGGTCACGTCTCGATCAACACGAAACTGGCGCAGGACAAGAACCTGAAGGTCGGCGACCACATCGGGCTGACCACGGCGCACGGGGTCAAGGACGTCATCATCTCGGGCGTCTTCAACTTCGGGGACTCGACCTCCATCGGCGGCGCGACGCTGGTGCAAACGACGCTCGCCGACGCCCAGGGATGGTACGACATGGTCGGCCAGCTTTCGAGCATCGCCGTCGCCGCGCGCAGTGGTGTGACGCCCGAGCAGCTTGCCACGAGGCTGAAAGGCACGCTGCCCGCGTACACCGACGTGAAGACCGGCCAGCAGACTGCGGCCGAGGCGAGCAAGGCCGTAAGCGACGCGCTCGGCAGCGTCCTGACGCCCGCGCTCCTCGCCTTCGGGGGCGTGGCCATCATCGTCGGCGCCTTCATCATCTTCAACGCCTTTTCGATCACCGTCGCGCAGCGCACGCGTGAGTTCGCCATGCTCCGCTCCCTGGGGGCCTCTCGCCGGCAGGTCTTGCTGACAGTGCTCGGTGAGGCCCTCGTCATGGGCGTGGCTGCCTCTGTGGTCGGCCTCCTGGCCGGGCTTGGCGTGGCGAAGGGCATCAACGCGCTGTTCAAAGCAGTCGGAGCGGACATACCGACCGCCGGCCTGACGCTCGAGCCGCGGACCATCGTCGTCGCCCTGGGCGTCGGCATCGGCGTCGCGGTCCTCGCCGCCATGGCCCCGGCTCTGCGGGCGACCCGCGTCCCCCCCGTCGCCGCTTTGCAGGAGGGGGCCTCGCTGCCGGAGTCGTTCATCAGCCGCCACAGCACGATCATCGCCGTGGTGTTCGTCGCGCTCGGCGTGCTGGCACTCACCAGGGGCCTGTTCGCCAGCGACCCGACCAGCCTGCGCCTGCTGTTCCTCGGCGGGGGTGTCATTCTCATCTTCATCGCCGTCGCCGTGATGTCGAAGTACTTGGTGCGCCCGGTGGCCGGTGTGGTGGGATGGCCGCTCTCGAAGGTGGCGCGCACCAGCGGCGTCCTGGCGCGCGAGAACACCACGCGCAACCCCGCGCGCACGGCCGCCACCGCAGCGGCCCTCATGATCGGGCTCGCCGTGGTGGTGTTCGTGGCGGTGTTCGCCCAGGGCCTGAAGACCTCGTTCGTCGACGCGCTCGATCGATCGCTGCAGGCGTCTTTCGTGATCAGCGGGCAGAACGGCACCCCTATGCCGGCCAAGACCCTCGGCGCGGTGACGGCCGTGCCGAGCGTCCAGGACGCGGCCAGCCTGTCCTCCACCACCGTCCAGGTGAACAACGACGGCAGGGCGAGCATGGACGCCGTCGAGCCCGGGTCGTTCGCGCCGATGTGGCGCTTCAAGTGGCTCAGGGGAGGCTCCGACGCGCTGGTGGGGAAGCTCGGCGGCGACGCTGCCCTCGTCGAAGAGCAGTTCGCGCTCAGGTACAAGCTCAAGCCGGGCTCCTCGTTTACGGCAATGACCTCTACCGGCGAGAAGGCGACCCTCAAGGTCATCGGTGAGTATCGCGACCCCGTCCTGATGACGGGCTTCACGGTGGCGAAGACGACCTTTGACAGCTTGGCCCCGGAGACGCAGCGGGATCCGATCTTCATCATCGCCAAGACCTCCGGTGACACTGCGCAGGCGAAGGCGCAGCTCGAGACGGCGCTCAAGACGTTCCCCACGGCCGAGGTCCGGACGAAGTCCGAGTACAACGACTACGTCAAGAAGAGCGTGAACCAGATCCTTCTGCTTCTCTACGCGCTGCTCGCCGTGAGCGTCATCATCTCGCTCTTCGGGATCGTCAACACCCTGGTACTCTCCGTCTACGAGCGCACGCGCGAGATCGGCATGTTGCGCGCCATCGGCACGACGCGCAGGCAGATGCGCCGCATCGTGCGCTACGAGAGCGTGATCACCTCGATCATCGGCGGCGTGCTGGGGACCATCCTGGGCGTGATCTTCGCCTACGTGGTGTCGACCCGCCTTGCGGCGCAGGGCATCACCTTCTCGGTCCCCTGGCTGCAGCTCGTGGCGTTCCTCATCATCGCGGCCCTCGTGGGCGTGCTGGCCGCCGTGCTGCCGGCGCGGCGAGCCGCCAACCTCAACATCCTCGAGGCCATCCACTACGAGTGATCCCGCCGCGCCGGACGCGGGGGTGCGGCGGGCGGCGGGCTCGCGGTACGCGAGCCCGCCGCTTCAGAGGACTCGGACGCGGCCGAGGGGCCAGTAGATGAAGAAGGCCCGGCCGATGATGTTGGCGCGCGGCACGGTGCCCCAGTAGCGGCTGTCGTTGCTCTCCGTGCGGTTGTCGCCCATGACGAAGTAGTGGCCCGGCGGCACGGTGTAGGGGGTGGCCAGTGACCAGGCCTCGACTCCGTCTCCCTCGAACGCGGGGAGGGTCTGCTCCGCGGCTCCCCGCACGCGTCTCACGTAGCCCTCGGGCAGCGATCTGCCGTTCACGAAGAGCCGGCCGTTACGCAACGACAGGCGATCGCCGGGCAGGCCGACGACGCGCTTGATGAGCGGGGTCCCGTTCTCGTGCCCCGGCCAGCGGAAGACGATGATGTCGCCGCGGTGCACGGTGCGGTAGTGATAGACGAGGCGGTCGACGAGCACGCGCTGCCCGGGCATCAGGGTGTTGGCCATCGAGACCGACGGGATCAGGTAAGGCTTGACGATAAAGGCCTGGATGGCGAGGGCGAGCGTGACGGCGACGAGCGCCGTCAGCGCGTAGTCGAGCAGTGTGCGGCTGCGACTCTTCTCTCGCGCACTATCGCCCGCCCGCTTGTCGCTTTCGTGCTGTGGTGTGTCGAAATCGCCGGTCATCGCAGGATGTACCTACGGTAGCAGACGTTCGAGAGCAGAGAAAGTTCGCCGGCGACGGGGGGCGGGGCGGGGAGGGTCGCCCCGCCCCCGTCGCCTCTCGGGGAGGCTCGCGGGCGGGGAGCGCCGGGGCAACGCTCCCCGCTCGCGAGCCTCCCGCGTCTTGTGCCCGTGCCACATGAAGGCAGGATGAAGGACGAGGGTGGCAGGCCTGCGAGCTGATGGAGGACCCAGCCGAGGTCGCGGGTGGCGGCCGGAGCGGGCGCTCCGGGGTGACTACGTCGCCGGGACGCCCGCGGCCGACGCGAGCGGCAGCGAGAGGCGGATGGTCGTCCCCTCGCCCAGCGTGCTCGAGGCCGTCACGGAACCGCGATGGCGTTCCACCGTCCAGCGCGTGATGGCGAGGCCGAGGCCGCTGCCCCCGCCGCCCCGCGAGCGTGCTTCGTCGCCGCGGTAGAAGCGGTCGAAGATATGCGGCAGCGCGGCCGGCGCGATGCCTTCGCCTTCGTCGCGGATCTCGATCACCGCACGTCCATCGGCGACCAGAGCCGCGAGCGCGACCTCGTCGCCCGCGTGCGAGTGCTCGATGGCGTTGCGCACGACGTTGAGCAGAGCGCGTTCGAGGTGCGCGATGTCGCCGTCGACGGTGAGGGGGCCTGCGGCCCTCACCGTGAGCGCGACGTCGCGCTTCTGCGCGAGCGGCCGCAGCTTCTCGCCGCAACGCCGAGCGAGCACCGCGAGGTCGAGGGGGGTGAAGTGCAGCTCCTCCTGCCGGGCGTCGATGCGCGACACTGTGAGCAGGTCCTGCACGATGTCGCTCATGCGGTCGACCTCCTCGAGGCCGCTCTCGAGAGCGCGTCCGGCGTCGCTCTGCTGCGGCTCGTGACGCAGCGCGACCTCGAACTCGGTCTTCATGATGGCCAGCGGGGTGCGCAGCTCGTGCGAGGCGTCGGCGACGAAGCGCTTCTGGGCGGCGAAGTTCTCGCGGATGGGCCGCAGGGTGCGCCGCGCGTACCAGAAGCCGAGACCACCGATGGCGACCACGATGAGCGCCGTCGATGGCCAGGATCTGCCAGCGCAGCCGCGCGCTCGTGCGCGTGACGAGCTCCTCTTCGCCGGCCTGGGAGAGATGCCCGCGAGTCACGTCGTGCAGGGCGGTCGTGAAGACGGCGTACGTGGTGATGCCGGAGACGACCAGCAGCACGATGACGATCGCCGCGAAGAGCAGGAACAGCCGCGTCGATGCGCGCGAGAACATGTCGCGGCCGCGGCGGGTGTCGTCGGCAGGGCGGGCCTGCCTTCGGCTGGGGCGAGTCGCGCTCCCGCTGTCGTCACGCGCCGCGGGTCGTTCCCCGCCCTCGATCCCGGGGCTCACGAGGGTGGCCGGCGTACGGCGTAGCCGATACCGCGCACCGTCTCGATGAGGCTGGGCTCGCCCTCGCGGTCGATCTTGCGCCGCAGGTTGCGCACGTGCACGTCGACGACGTTGCTGAAGGAGTCGAAGCCCTCGTCCCACACGTGGTCGAGGATCGTGTCGCGGCTGAGCACCTGGTCGGGGTGACGCATGAGCAGCTCCAGGAGCGAGAACTCGCGCGTCGTGAGCTCGACCTCCCTGTCGCCACGGCGCACCTTGCGAGCGGCCGGATCGAGCGCCACGTCGCCGACGGCGAGCTCGGTCGGCAACGTCTGCGCGGGGCGACGCAAGAGGGTGCGGATGCGCGCCAGGAGCTCTTCGAACGCGAACGGTTTGACCAGATAGTCGTCGGCTCCGCTGTCGAGGCCGGTCACCTTGTCGCTGGTCGTGTCCTTGGCCGTCAGCAGGAGGATCGGCGTCGTCACGCCGCGGCCGCGCACCTCGCGGCAGAGGGTGAAGCCGTCGAGTCCGGGCAGCATGACGTCGAGCACGACGAGGTCGTACGCCTCCTCGCGCGCGATGATGCGCCGACGCGCCGTCAGGCCGTCGAACACGACGTCGACGGCGTAGCCCTCCGCCTCGAGCCCCCGCTCGAGCGAGCGGGCGAGCTTCTCGGCATCCTCGACCACCAGTATCCTCATAGTGCCCGTTATACCCCCGTTCGCGAAGCTGCGGCTGCGGGCGGGCGCGGCGAGCCCCTACGTGCGCCGGCCGCGCCCGCCCGCAGCCTTACGACGCTCCCGTCAGGTAGCGCTCGATCGCCGGTCCGACGCGGGTGGCCACGGTCTCGACCGGCGCCGAGGCGAGGGGCTCGACGCGGGTCACGTAGCGCAGCAGCGCGAGCCCGACCAGCTGCGAGCCGACGAGCGTGGCGCGCAGCGGTCCGTCGGGCGTGTCGAGCAGACGCGCGGCTGGTTCGAGCGCCTCGCGTAGCGTGGCGGGCGCGGGCTACCGTATGATGCGCGGGCCGGCGCCCGCGATCGAACGGCAGCCCGCGCCCGCCCGACCCGGAGGTGCCCGTACGCGTGGATGAACGTCTGCACACGGTCATGGACGAGCTGGCCACCATGGGCAGCCCCGAGAACCGCGCCGGCATGGCCCGCTACGGCATCAACGTCTCGCAAGCCTTCGGCGTCTCCGTCGTCGAGCTGCGCACCGTCGCCAAGCGGCTCGGCACCGACCACGAGCTCGCGCTGGGTCTCTGGGAGACCGGCAACCACGAGGCGCGCATCCTTGCCGCCATGGTCGACGACCCGGCGCAGGTGAGCGGCGAGCAGCTCGAGGCGTGGGTGTCGGCCTTCGACTCCTGGGACCTCTGCGACCAGGTGTGTTCGAACCTCTTCGACCGCACCTCCGCGGCGTACGCGAAGGCCGCCGAGTGGTCCGGCCGCGACGAGGAGTTCGTCAAGCGCGCCGGCTTCGCCCTCATGGCGACGCTGTCGGTGCACGACAAGGCGGCCGACGAGGCGGCTTTCCTCGCCTTCCTGCCGCTGGTCGAGCGCGAGGCCGGCGATGAACGCCCCTACGTGAAGAAGGCGGTCAATTGGGCCCTGCGCCAGATCGGTAAGCGCGACCGCGCCCTCAACCGGGCGGCCATCGCGACGGCCGAGCGCATCAGGGCCCAGGGCTCGCGCAGCGCGCGCTGGATCGCCGGCGACGCGCTGCGCGAGCTACTCTCCGACAAGGTCCAGCGGCGCCTTGTGAGCGGCCGCGGCCGACAGCCCCGCTTCTAGGGCCGCTCAGCGCGCCTTGGGGCCCATTGTGGACCCACCACCGGCGGCGTTAAGCTTGCCCTACGGCGACACGCCGTAGCGGCCGCTCGTGCGAGCGGTCTGGGCAGGGCGGCGGCGTCACGTGATGTCGCGGGGGGCGTGAGTTGGCCGTATCAGTTCCGAACACCACCTTTGGCGAACGCCGGTTCCCATGGCTCGTCCGTCGCGTCGCGTGGCTACGTGCCCATCGCCGTGCGGTGCTCGTGTCGGCCTTCTCCCTCGTGGCTGCGGTCTTCGTGCTCGATGTCGCGCTGCCTGGCTATCCCCTCGCCGGCTTCTATCTCGTGCCGCTGACTCTGGTCGCCTTCGTGTTCCGCGAGCGCTTCGCGGCCCTACTGGCCATGCTGTGCCTGGTCCTGACCGTGAGCGTCATGCTGGAACAGCAGCGGACCGGCGGGGTGGAGCTCATGCTCGTCTTGTTCGGCTGTCTCGCGGCCATCGGCCTCATCTCGTTCGCGCGTCTTCAGCATCAGGTCGAGCGCGTGTCTCGACGCGCGGTAGTGCGCGCGGAACTCGCCGAGGCGACTGCCGGCATCATCGAACTGTCCAACAGCCGCGCCGACCTCGACGAGGTGGTCCAGTACACGGTGGAGCGGGTCGGCGCACAGGTCGGCGCTGACGCCGGCATCCTGCTGCTCCTGCGCGAGGGGGAGTGGGTGGGGATCGCCGGGTACGGCTGGGACGCCGGCGCCCGCGACACGCGGGCGCCGTACGAGGGCTTCGCACTCGGCATCGAGGCGCTCGAGAGCGACGAGCCGCTGCTCGTGGTGGACGCGGGCCGGGACGAGCGCATCCGCGGCGACGTCGTCGCCGGGCACCGTCCGGGCAGGCTGCTCGTCGTGCCGCTGCGTGCCTTCGGTCAGGACCTGGGCGTCATCGTCTTGGACCGCCCCGCGGGTGCCGAGCCCCTGACGTCGGAGCAGCTGCGCTTCGTCTCCGCGGTGGCCGGCCACGCCGCCGTCGCCATTGACAACGCTCGCTTGTTGAACGAGCTCGAGGCCAAACGTCACGGGCTCTCGCTCGTCGTCGAATCGAGCCTGAGCTTCGCGTCGAGCCTTGACCTCGGCGACGTGCTGCAGACCGTGGTCTTGCGTCTCGTCGAAGTGCTCCAGGTCGACGAGTGCAACATCTACGTGCTCGAGGATGCAGGCGAGACCATCCGCCGGGTCGCCTCCTACGGTTCCTCCACCCGGAACAGCATCGGGATGAAGTTCGTCCTGGCGGACTACAACGTGACCAGCGAGGTGGTGGCCAAGGGTCAGGTCATCGTCGCCGGCCTCTCCGACCCACGTGTGAACCCCAAGGAGCGCGGCCTGATGGTCGCCGACGGCCATCGCTCGCAGGTGACGGTGCCGCTGAAGGTGAGGGACAAGGTCATCGGCATCGTCGAGCTCTACGACAAGCGCGAGTCGCGCTTCTTCACGGAGGAGGACGCCGACCTCGCCTCTGCAATCGCCCAGTTCGCGGCCCTCGCCATCGACAACGCACGCCTGTTCGGCGCCGAGCACCGGACGACGCGCCGTCTGCAGCTACTCACCACGCAGCTGCGCGCCCTGGAGGAGGTCGCCTTAGCCGTGAACCAGCTCGTCGATCCGCAGGCGATACTGGACGAGGTGATCGCCAGAGGGTCGGAGCTGCTCGATGCTCCCCACGGCGCCGTCGTGAGCCGCGACGGGCAGGCGGTGAGGCTGCAGGCGTCCGTCGGCGAGCCGGTGGTCGGCGGCGCCCGCGAGGAACCCCTGCGTGAGGACCCGTGGCTTGCGCGGCTGCCCGTGTTGCTTGACGGAGCGCTCCCTGTGCGGCCGGCGCGCGCCTCGCTGCCCGCCGACGGTCGGCTGCTCGTCGTGCCGCTGGCCCCCGGGCGTCTTGGTCCCAGCGGCTCCTTGGTGTTCGCACGCGACGGGAGTCAGTCGGGTTTCAACACGGAGGATACGGCCCTGGCGACCACGCTGGGAGCTCACCTGAGCGCCGGCCTCGAGCGGGCGATCGCCTACCAGCGCGACCACGAGTTCGCGGGTACCTTCCTCGACGCGCTTCTCGTCACGCCGCCGGTCATGCCGGGGCTCGACGCAGCCGTCAGGTGCAAGTGGGCCAGCGACCTGCACCACGGGGGCGACTTCTACGACTTCGTGAAGCTCCGGGAGGGCCAGCTGATGGTCGTCATCGGCGACCTCTGCGGCAAGGGCTATCACCAGCAGGCAGTCATCGCCAAACTGCGTTACATGTTGCGCGCCTACGCCGCCGAGGGGTCACCGGGGGAGAGCCTCTCGCGTCTCAACGCGGCGCTGCTCGCCCAGGAGGTGGAGACGCCGCTGACGACCCTCGTCGTGGGGTTTCTCGACATCCCCACGCGCCTCTTCGAGTTCGCTGTGGCCGGCCATCCACGGCCGCTCATCCTTGGCGGGCGCGACGAGGTGCCGTGCAGCAAGTCGGGAAGCTATCCGGTCGGCATCTTCCCGACCGTGTACGAAACGAACCGGGTGATCCTGCCTTCAGAGGCCACGGTCGTCCTCTACACGGACGGGTTCACCGAGGCCCGCGGCGACAAGGGCTTCTTCGGTGAGCGACGGCTTCTCAACGCCGTGCGGTCGTCGCTCGACAAGCCGGCGAGGGTCATCACCATGGACCTCATCGAGCGCGTGCGGCGTCACGCGCGGGGCGACCTGCACGACGACGTCGCGGTCCTCGTCCTCAAGCTGCGTTAGCTTCTTTGCCAGACCCCGGCTCGGCGGCGGCACCGCGGTCACCCTGCTTCCGGTCAGGCTCTCGATCGCCTGGTCGGCCGGACTCATCTTCGGTCCGAAGACCGCTTCCGCGGTCATCGTTGTGGGAGTGTGAGAGCTCCACGTGACGCATGATCGCGGTGCGGTCGACGAAGCCGATCAGACGGTCGCCGTGCATGACCGCTACGCGGTCGACGTGGTTCTCACCCATCAGCCGTACGGCCTCGGTGACCGGCGTATCCGGGCGCACGCGGACGATGTCCGTCCACGGCGTCATGACCTCACGGACACGGTCGTCGCCCCACGCCGCGCGTCTGCTGCGCTGCAGGTCGTCGAGGCAGACGACGCCGGCGACGCTCTCCAAGCCGTCCTGCACGGGAAAGCAGCGGCCGCCTCTCCAGAAGTAGCGCTCGACGGCGGCCTCGAGGGTGATCTCGGGCGGGATGCTCGCGCCGGGCGCCGACATGATGCGCCCGGCGCTCACGCCCTCCAGGGCGCGTGACTGCACCGACTGCGCGTAGCTCGCCTGCGAGGCCTGTGTGAGCACCCAGCCGATGAAGCCGGTCCACAGGCCGGCCGCGGGGCTCGAGAAGAACATCACGATCCCGCCGGCGATGAGGACGTAGCCGAAGACGTGTCCCGTGCGCGCCGCCCAGCGGGTCGCCTTGACGAAGTCGTGCATGCGCGCCCACAGGAGCGCGCGCAGCACGCGCCCACCGTCGAGCGGAAACCCCGGCAGCAGATTGAAGACGGCCAGGAGGAGGTTCATCCACCCCAGGTAGACGACGACTGCCGCGACGGCTTCGGGCAGCGTCGCGAGCGCCGCCGCCGCGAGGCAGACGCCGGCGATGGCGAGGCTCGAGAGCGGGCCGATCGCGGCCATGAACGCCTCGCGGCCCGGCGACCTCGGCTCCTCCTCGAGGGCGGAGACGCCGCCGAGCAGGAAGAGGGTGATGTGCCTCACGCGGATCCCCTGCGACTGCGCGACGACCGAGTGGGCCAGCTCGTGCACGACCACCGAGGCGAAGAGGAGCAGCGCCGCGACGACGCTCACAACGTAGGTAGTGGGGGTGCTCCACCAGGGGTAGAGGGCGGGGAAGACGCTGACGGCCAGCGAGACCGCGACGACGAACAGGATGACGAACCAGCTCACGTGCACGTACACGTCGATGCCGAAGAGACGGGCGATGCGGAGACTCGTCTTCATCCTGTCGCTCCCGTGAAGCGCCCGGACCGGCGACACCGGTCGTGAAAGCACCACTACTCTTCCCGTGGCCGACCTGGCGGTAACGAGCCGCGGGCTAGGACGAGGATGCGGCGTCGACCGGCGACACGCCGGAGGAGTGGACGATCGTGCCGATGCCGTCGCTCACGACGAGGACGCGCGGCGGGCGACCCAGGCGTCGCGCCGTGTCGTCGAGCGCTCGCTCGACGGAGGGGAAGGCGACGAGGCCGAGGCGTCCCGCACAGCGCTTCGTCGGCCGGCTGCAGCACGCCCACGCGGCAACGCACAAGGACCTTGGCCATCATGTAGGCGCGCTGGCCGCCGGGGCCGAGCGGCTCGCCGCGCCGACCGCGTTCGAGCAGCGTCTCGGGCCGCTCGGCCCCGGCCATCAGCGCGCCGAAGTTGGCTTCGCCGGGCCCGTCGCCGACACCCTTCTCGACACTGGCGCAGAGCAGGATGAGACCCTCGTCGGCGACCGGCGAGCGGTCGCCCAGCGCGAGGTAGGTCGCCGCCCGCGTCGCGTGGTAGAGGCTCTCGTTCTTGGGCGCCGGCAGGCCGGCGACGACGAGGTCGTAGCGGCCCTGCACGGTGCGCAGCCAGGCGTCGCGCTGGCCGCCGGCGAGCGCTGCCTGCGCCGCGCTGGGCTCGCCGGCGGCCAGCGCGACCGCGTGTCCCTGCGCGTCGACCACGACGTCGAAGGCGAAGCGCAGCGACGTCATCGCCGCGAGCTCTCGAACGACCTCCTGGAAGGGATTGCCCGCGAGCCGTCCGAGCTCGACGCCGGGCTGGTCGAGAAAGCGCGGATCGTGCGTCCAGGCGATGGTGCGCGCACCGGCGCAGCCGATGGCGACCGTCTTGGCGCCGCCCGAGAAGCCGGCGTAGAGGTGGGGCTCAACGATGCCCACGGCGACGACGAGGTCGGCACGCGCGAGCTGCAGGTTCATGAACGCCGGTGCGCGGTGGCGCGTCTGGTTCAGGAAGACGTTGACCTGCCGCAGGCCTTGCGCATCGGTCACCGTGACCCGGCTCGACGCCGCGCCTCCGGCCAGCAGCGACCTTCTCCTCGGTGGTCGTCGCCCGGTGCACGCCGCAGGCCACCATCACCTGCACCTGATCGTCGGTCACGCCGGCGGCGTTCAGCTCGTCGAGGAGCGCCGGGAGCAGGAGGAAGGTCGGGCAGGGCCGGCTCCCATCGGGGATGGCGATGACGACCCGTCGGGCGCCGCGGGCCAGCTCGCGCAGGCGAGGCGAGTCGACGGGATGGGCCAGGGCGTCGGCGATGGCGGCGTGAATCTCCGGCAGCTGGGTGAGGTGAGGAGCGGGCTCGACGTCGAGCGTCGCGGCGCGTGCGGCCAGGCGCTCGACGTCGAGCGCGATACGCCGCGGTCCGTTGAGCACCCACGCGTCGGCCATCCTCGCCTCTCCTCTAGCTCCCCCTCCTGGGCGGGGGGTCGCCTTGTGCTCGTGGGGGTTGGCGCCGTAGAGCGGCAGCCACCAAGGCCAAGTTCACCAGGGCCACCGGCCGGAGGGCATCTTGGGCGGGTACCAGAGGGCGCACACGATCATCAGGACCGGGCCGACGATGGGTGCGATTGCGGCGAGGAAGCCGACGAAGAGCCAGTTGAGGAGCGAGCGCCCCGTCTTCTTGGCCACGCGGGAGCCGAGGTACAGGCAGAGCACCAGCTGTACCGCGAAGACGGTGAGCCAGATCACTCCCATGGCCTTCCCCTCACGTCGACGTGTCCGCGGGCGCGTCGGCGCGCTCGTAGCGCGCGAGAAGGGCCGCGACGGCCGCGCGCAGCGCGGCCGTCGCGGCCGGCGGCACGAGCGGCACCGCCTCGCCGCCGAAGGGCAGCAAGTGCGCCACCAGCCAGTGCTCGCCGACGTAGGGTTGGGCGGCCACGCAGGACCCGTCGGGCAGCGCCTCGACCGGCTGACGTTCCTCGATCCAGCGCCGCACGGTCTGAGCGTACCAGACCGCCGCCGTACGCGAGGCGTACCGTTCGCTGCCTGGGATGCCCTCGCGGCGGTAGAGGTCGAGCTCCATGTCGGCGCGCGGCGGGAAACGCTCCTCGAGCACGCGGACGCTCTTCGTCGTGGCCACCCGGAACGTGCGCCGGCCTTCCGAAGTGCGGCAGTAGCTGACGTAGTACCACTCGCCGCGGCTGCGCACGAGCAGATACGGCTCGACGACTCGCCTTGTGCTGCGCCCGGTGCCCTCCGACCAGTACTCTATCTGGAGCAGACGCCGCTTGCGGATGGCGTCGTTGACCGCGTCGAGCACCCCCTCCTCGAGGGGAAGGGCGTCGGCGGTGCCCAGCGCGGGCGACGTGGCGCTGCGCGCGGCGGCCAGCTTGGCGGCCGCCGCGCGCAGCGCCGCTCCATGTTTCACCGGGAGCTGGCCGCCGACGAGCTCCACGGCCAACAGCAGGACGTCGGCCTGCAGCGGCGAGAGGCGCGCGGGGTTGGCGAACGCGGGCCCGGCGAGGTCGCAGGTGACGTGCAGCCGGCCGCGCTCGAACTCGGCGTAGACGATGGCGCCGTCGCCGCCGAAGTTGACCAGGTTGAGCAGGCGCACGTCGGCCTTGAGGTCGTCGAGCGGGACCTCGAGATCGGCCGCCACGCGGGCGGGGTCGAGGTCGCCCTCCTCGCCCTCGCGGCACGAGCGCAGGAGGTAGGTGAGCAGCGTCGAGAGGCGCGTGAAGCGGTCGGCCTCGACGTGCCAGTCGCCACCCTCGCCGGCGGCCCGGGCACGGTCCATGCTTCGAGGTCCGCTGGCGCCGGTCTTCGCTCCGCCGCCCTCGCCTGCAGCGGCGCCGGCGGCGAGCCGCAAGGCCGCCTCGAGTCGCGCTTCGTCGACGGCCGGCGGCGCGTCGAGGCGCCGGCCCAGGAGGTGCAACTGAGCCACCAGCAGTGAGCGCAGCTCGGCCGGCGCCTCGAGCTCGGCGGCCTCGCCGAGGCCCAGCACCCAATTGACGAGTTGCGGGCCGGAGCTGTACGCGGTCGCGAAGCGCACCGCCCCGTCGGGCAGACGCTCGAGGGCGCCGTTGCCGGCGAAGTGAGCCTCCACCCACCAGGCCATGTCGCCGTCGATGCGCACCTTGGCCTCGCCTCGCACACCGCCGAGCTGCCAAGGAGCGCGGTCGAGGTAGTCGGCCAGCTCGAAGCGCGACGGCGGCGCGAAGTCGTGCGGCGCGCGCGTCGCGTGCCGCACGCGCGAGCGGATGCGCGAGAGGCGAAAGGTGCGCACCGCCTCACGCAGGTGGCACCACGCCAGCAGGTACCATTCGTCGCCGACCAGCAGCAGACTGTAGGGGTCGACGGTCCGTGTCAACGTCTCGTCGCGCTCGATGGCGTAGTAGTCGAAGACGACCGTCTTACGCTCGCCTACGGCGGCCTCGAGCTTGGGGAGCAGGGAGGAGGCGGGCGCGCCGCCGCCCGCGACGACCGCGAGCGGCGGCGCGCCCGCCTCGGCCAGCAACTCCGGACGCCCGTGCGCGAGGCTCAACAGGGCGAGGCGCAGCGGCTGCGAGAAGGCGAAGCGGTCCTGGAGCACGAAGAGGCAGGCCGCCAGGGCGGATATCTCGTCGTCTGTGAGGTCGATGGGCGGCAGGTGGTAGCTCGAGGGGTGCAGCGAGTAGGCTTCGGTGCCGGCCTCGTCGTCGAAGTCGCGCCTGATCTCGATGCCTAGCTCGGCGAGCTCCGCGCGGTCCTCGTGGAAGCGGCGCTTGAAGGCCTCGTCGGTCATCAGCGGGTAGCCCTCGACGCGCTCGCGGACCTGCTGCGCCGTGGCCGGCTGCCCGCGGCGGCAGAGCAGGAAGGCCACGAGCGAGAGACGCCGGATCAGCTTGTCGGCGTCGCGCGAGAAGCCTTTCTCGCGGGGAGCTCTGCGGGGAGGTTCGCTCATCGTCCCGATGGTACCGAAAAAGCGCGCAGGCGGGCCAGTGGCGCGCCCGCGCGCATCAGTCCACGTCGGCCGATGTGTGCTCGTCACGCCTGCGCAAGGAGGGCGGCGGCGCGCAAGAGCGCGCCGCCGCCCCTGGCGTCAAGCAAGCGGCGCGGACAGCGAAGACCGGCTCGGTGTCTCAGGACGTCGCCTTGCCGACGCACCGTTTCGTCACGAAGGGCGAGGTGACTGCCCTGACGAGCGCTTCGTAGTCGACGGCGAACGAGACTTCGTCGCCGGTCGCCAGGGGCTCGGGAACGGCGAGGACGGCGACGTCGCTCGTCATGCCGGCGATGTAGGCGCCCTCCAAAAGGGGCCGCATGCCGTGGGGCTCGCAGTCCCGTCTGCCCACGTAGAGAAGGGCGTACCAGGCGTCCTGCTGAGGCAGCCGCACGTCGGGCTCGCGACCGAAGGCGTCGCGTCCCATGAGGCCCCCGGGAGCAGGCGGCTTGCGGAAGCACTCGAGGACGGTCGCGGTGAGTACGGGGTCGCGCGGCTCGAGGCCCTCGATCGGAGAGGCCGAGACGATGTCCCAGCCGTGGAAGAGCGCCACGCCACAGCGCAGCTCGGTGCGAAAGCGCGGCCGGTAGCCGTCGACGTACTGCAGACAGCAGGTTCCCCCCAGCGAGAGGAGTGGCTCGGCGGCACAGGAGTCCGCCAGCGCCGCGAGGACCCCCTCGGCGCGCGCGAAGAGCTCGTGGCTGGGGAGCTGTCCCGAGAGGCAGGCGAAGTTGACGGCGACGCCGGCGAGGCTCACTCCGGAGAGCCGGCCGAGCTCGGCGGCGACCGCCGCGGCGTGCTCGGGGAGCACGCCTTCACGGCGGTCGCCTAGGTCGACCGTGAGCAGGACCTCGATGGGGTCACCGGGCGCGCGCTCGCCAAGTGCGCGCGCGATCTCAGGCCGGCTCAGGTGCACGCGGTCGGCGATCTGCGCCACCGTCTCGACCTCGTCTGGTTGCGGGGCGCGGATGAACGCGAGCGGGCCGAGCGCCCGCGCGGCGAGCCGGGTCATGGCCGGCAGGCGCGAGTCGGCGAGGCCGGTACAGCCGCCCTCGAGGAGCGCCTGCCCGATGGCCGGCTCGCCGTCGACTGCCTTGGTGACGCCCACGAGCTCGAGGCCGCTTGCTCGCAGGCGCCCGGAGAGAGCGCGCGCGTTGGCGCGCACGACGTCGAGGTCGATGGTGAGCGTCGGGTTCATACGGCTTTCCTTTCTCATCGGCGCTCGCGTCCGTGCCTCGGCCACGGACTCCGGCAGTATACCGGAGCACTATGGCGGCGTTTCACGCCTGCGAGGGAGCCTTATACTCGTAAGGCCGTCGCGACAGTAGCGAGGGCAGGGCACGAGGATGGCCCGACGGTGCGGCCGATGATCACCGAGAGAGGGAGCGCGCATGGAGCTCGAGCGCAGTCTTGAAGTCCGTGACGGTCACCTGCTGATGGATGGTGTCGACGTCGTCGCGCTGGCGAGTCAGCTCGAGACGCCGTTCTTCCTCTACTCCGAGCGGCAGTTGCGCTGGAACATCGAGGGGCTGCGCAACGCCTTCACGCGCCGCCATCTCGACACGGAGATCTTCTTCGCCAGCAAGGCGTGTTCGAACCTGTGGTTCCTGGACCAGGTGCGGCGTTGCGGCATCAGCGTCGAGGTGAACTCGGCTGGGGAGCTCTGGAAGGCGCTGAAAGCGGGGTTCACGCCCGACCAGATCGTCTTCAACGGCGTCGCCAAGACACGCTCTGAGATAAGCCAGGCAATCGAGCACGAGATCCGCGCCATCGTGGTCGACTCCCTCAATGAGCTGGAGCGCATCGCCGACGTGGCGCGCGAGCGCCGCAAGCCGGCGAGGGTCAGCCTGCGGGTGGATGTCGAGGTCGAGACGCTCACCCACCCCGAGATCCAGACGTCGCACGGCGCCAAGGCCGGCATCGACATCGACGACGCACACGACGCGTTCGGGTTCGCCGCCGCGCACGAGCTCCTCGATCTAAGGGGCATGCACATGCACATCGGGTCGCAGATCACCGGCGTCGAGCCCTACGTGCAGGCGATGGAGACGGCGCTCGATCTCATCGACCGTGTCGAGCGAAGCTTCGAGACAAACCTCGAACATGTCGACGCCGGTGGCGGGTTCGCCATCCCCTACCGCAACGAGCCCGTGTGCGATCCTCAGGACTACCTCTGCTCGCGACGCACGGCGGACGACTACGCCGAGGCGATCTGTGGGGTGCTGGAACGGCGGCGCCCCGATCTGCGGCTCTTCCTCGAGCCGGGCAGATCGGTCGCCGCCAGCGCCGCCCTGCTCGTGACACGCATCGAGAACGAGAAGACCAAGGGCTTGCGCGACGGCAGTGGGCGCCGGGTGGGCACGGACCGCTGGCTGACGATCGATGCCGGTTTCAACGTGCTCCTGGACCACGTCTCGGTCGACTGGTACTTCCCCGCTCTCGTGGCCAACAAGGCCGGCGAGGAGCACACGGCGCAGTTCCGCCTTGCGGGTCCGCTCTGTGACGGGGGTGACGTGGTGCCGGGAGAGCCGGGCACCCCGTACCGGCTGCTGCCGGCCGACACTACGGTCGGGGACCTGGTGGCGCTGCTGAACGTGGGCGCTTACACGCTCGAGACCATGTTCCCGTACAACGCGCGCCCGAGGGCGGCGGCCTACGCGGTCACCGGCAAAGAGGTGGTCCAGATCCGCGAGCAGGATTCGTTCAGCGACATGGTGGCCCACGACCGGCCGCTGCCGCCGCAGGCCGGCGCGTCGGGGTCGGGCAAGGCCTCGGACGGGCGGCCGAGCGGCTAGAGATGGCGCGGTCAGCCTAGGACGAAGTCGGCCAGCTGCTCGACCACGGGCAGCTCGACAGATCGCAAGCAGTAGTCCTCGGTCTGCTTCAGGCTGACGCGCGGCAGGTGTGCGTTGTGCGGCGCCAGCCGGTGGGCGCCCTGGGGGCGGGTGGCGTCGAGCCCGTGCAGCCGGGCGCGCCGTGCGAGCTCGGCGGCGGCGCCGGGCGACGGGGTGAGGACCGGAAGCACGTCGTAGCTCGGCTCGGCGCCGGGCAGGTAGCCCGGGGGGAAGGCGAACGTGGCCTTCCCTGACGAGCGCTCACGGAGGCTCTCGACGATCGTCCGTCGTTCGGCGATGCGTTGTCGCAGGCGTCTCGATGCTGCGCACCCCCGCTGCGGCCGCCGCCTCGTTGATGCGGTAGCCGTTGCCGAGGATGGTCTCGACGTCGTGCTCGAAGATCTCGTCGCCGGGCGCCGCGGCCGTCGAGCGCAGTCCCTCGATCCGGCCGCGCACTGCGTCGTCGGCGCAGGCCACCAGACCGCCGCCGTCGGGCGTGCGCTGGAGCGCGAAGGCGCCCGTGACCCCGAACGAGCCGACCGGACGACCAGCGAGGCGGGCGCCGAGGGCGTCCCAGCAGACCTCGATCAGGGCCAGGCCGCGCTCGTCGGCGAGCTCGGCGAGTGCCTCTGCGGGCGCCGGGTGGCCGGCCGTGTGGTAGACGATGATCGCCCGGGTGGCGCGGCTCAAGCGGCGAGCCACGTCGTGCGGGTCGAGGACCGGGGTCTCGGGGGCGACGATGTCGGCGAAGACGGGCCTGCCTCCCGCGAAGAGCACGAGGTTCGCCAGCGGAGGAGGCACGAGCGCCGGCAGGACGACCTCGTCGCCAAGGGCGAGGTCGAGAGCGAGCAGCGCCAGATGGGCCGCGGCGACGCCGCCGGCGACGGGAACGACCTCGCGTTGCAGCAGCTCCGCGCCGCGTCGCGCCAGCTCCCGGGCCTCGCGTCCCTGTGTGAGCCAGCCCGACTTGAGGGCTTCATTCGTGCTCTCGTCGAGGCCGTCGAGCCTCTCGCCGGGACGCCGTGGGAAGGGGATCACGTTCTCCCCGCCGCGTGGCCGGTCCTCACTCCGGGTCTCGGTCATGCTGGCCTTGCGCCTCCGGCTCTCGCGTCCTGGCCGCGTCGGCTCCGTAGGTGGTCACGCATGCGGGAGCGGCGCGGCGCGGCCCGGAGGGCCGCGCCGCGCCGCCCAGGCCTGCTAGCGCCTGGATACCCGGAATCGGGGCAAAGGCCACCTGTCGCCCGTAGGCGTCGGTCGGCCACGCGGGCGGACCGGCGGGCTCAACAGGCTCGGCGGGCGAGCGAGGGCGCGCCGCTCGTGCGGCGCTTTCAGTAGATGATGATCTGCTGGCGAGTGTGCGCGAACCGGTAGTGTGTCGCGCTCGTGCCGAGCTTCCAGTAGACGTGGTAGTGGTCGGTCGTGTGGGCGTCGACCACCTTCTGCCCGCTGGAGTTGGTGCCGGCGAGCTCGGCGACGTGGTCCCAGGTGCCGTCGCCGGTCCAGTCGTAGTAGACGAAGTCGCCTCTGGCGCAGTCGCCGATCGAGCTCACGACGTCGGTGTAGCGGGCGTTCCAGAACTGCATCTGGGGGATCACGGCGATCCAACTGTGGCTCCAGGTGTCGTCGCCGGGCGAGGAGGTGCTCTGCTTGTCGTACCACCAGCCCTGCTCGTAGGCGCCGGGGACCTTTGGGAAGCCGCCGGCGAACATGGTCTGGGAGCCGAAGTTGGCGCAGTCGGCGGAGAAGGCGAAGTAGGTGGGGTTGTACGAGAGGGCGTACTTGTCGGCGTAGGCCTTCGCCGCGTCGCGGTCGTAGTAGAGGATGGCGCGGTAGCCGAGGCGCGTCTTCGGGACGATACCGGGGCCTCTGTCGGGCCCGGAGCCTGTGGGATAGAGGGGCGGGATCTCCTGCGCCGGGCGCCGCCGGGCCGGCGGACAGGCCGGCCGGGGCTCGAGCCGAGACGGCGAAGGCGCGGCTCCTGGCTTCGCTGCGGGCCGCCGCGGCGCGGACGGCCGTCTGCGGCGCCCCTCCGGCCTCGAGGTAGCGTGGCGCGAGGTCGTCGAAGTACGCGTCGCCGGCGACGAGCCACCGGCCGGCGACGAGCCGCAGGGCGATGGTGTGATCGAGCCCGGTGGCCTCACGGTCGCGGCTGCCGTCGGCGGTCGTCCATGTGACGGTGGTCACGGCGTGCGCTTTGACCGTGGCGCTGCGCCCGTCGGGCGCCAGCGTGACGGCGCCGACTGCGACTCGGCACTCGCTGGTCGTGAGCGTCTGGCTGAGCGCGGCGTGTCCGCGGCGCACTCCGCGGGCGATGAGCTGCTCGCTGGCGAGCTGACGCCAGCCGGGCAGGCAGAGACCGCGCAGACCCGCGCCGCCGGCGAGGCAGGCCGCGGCTCGCGCACGCAGGTAGGCGGCGGCGGCGTCACCGGGCGAGCCCGGTGACGCCGCCGCCTCAGGAACGTGCGCGAGCGCAAGGACGGCGAGCAGCGACAACACGGCCGCCGCTCGCGGCAGGGAGGAGTGATGCATGGGTGACCCCTTTCGCTAGGGTTACGGGCTCGTCGAGACGGCTGCGATCAGCCACTCCCCCGTTGTCACCCTCCTCGTGAGCGTGAAGAAGACGTCGTTGATGCCGTCGGTCAGTGGGCTGCGCCAGGTGACGGTGGCCGTGAATCCGACCAGTAGCGTCACCTCGTCGTCGGCCGGCCCACCCCAGGCCTGAGCCGATTCGAAACCCATGCGTCGCACGGCGTGCAGTTCGCGCAGCGGCCAGACCGCCGGCCCCGTGAGCAGCCGTCGCGCGGCCGCGTAGCGATGCTGGTCGACGAGATGGCAGAACCGCCGCACGACGGCCGTGGCCGCGAGGACGCGTGCCCCGGCCGACAGCGCTGTGGCGCTGGCGCGGACCGCTGGGCTGAGGGTCTGCGGTGGAGACCCGGCGGCGCTCGCTGCGGCGGAAGCTCCGGTGAAGCCTTGCGGCGACCCCGCACCGCTAGAGCCGCAGCCGCCCGTCACCACCCAGACAATGGGCGTCGAGGTGACGAGCATGAGGCTGAGCGCGATGCGGCTGATGCGGAGCAGGCCGGCGGGAGCAGCCGGCGCGGGGCGGCGGTCCATGGGTCTGAGTGTGCGCCGCCGTCGGGAGAAGTGCGAGATGACGATCGGCTGTGGAGGGTGACGTTCGACCGCGACGCGACCGCACGCCGGTCGCCGCCGCTCCCGAAGGCGTCGCCTGTCTTCAGCGCGTCGCCCGTGGCAGAATCAGTCTCAGTGGATCCGTCCTCGCCGAACCTCCCGCCGACCGGTGAGCCGCCGACCGGCGCGCCCCCGCCGGCGCGCCGCCCGCCGGCGCGCCACCTGCCGGCGCGCCGCCGGCCGACGCGCCCCCCGCGTTCTCCGTCGCCGTACGCCGCGACCTACGGAGCGGAGTGCGATCCGGTCTGCACACCTTCTGGATCCTCGCGCGCGCCATGATCCCGGCGTACTTGCTGGCGCTGGTCCTCAAGGAGCTCGGGGTCATCGACTGGCTGGCCCACGCGGCGGGGCCCGTGATGTCGCTCCTGGGCCTTCCGGGCGACGCCGCGGTGCCGCTGCTGCTCGCCTACATCCTCAACCTTTACGCCGCCGTGGGGGCCATGCAGGCGCTCACTCTGAGCGCGCAGCAGATCACCGTGCTCGCCCTGGCGATACTCATCGGCCACAACCTGCTCGTCGAGGGTGCCGTGCAGCGGCGCACAGGGATGAATCCCTTCTTCTTCGGCGCCCTGCGAGTGGTGGCAGGCCTTGCGTGCGGCGCCGTGGCCAACCTGATCATGAACGCTCTGTGAGGATGCCGTGACGACGACGCGACGGCACGTGCGCGAAGAACGGGGAAGAAGTGGCTGACTTCATCCGTACCTTCCTCGCGGGCAGCTTGGACCTGCTCATCCGGGTGTTCGTCATCGTCGTGCCCATCATGGTGGTGCTCGAGCTCTTCGAGGGGAGCAGGCCCTTCGCGGCCCTGGTGCGCGGCTGGTCGCGCCTCGTGGGACGACTCGGTCTCACCGAGGAGACGGCCGCTCCTACGCTCATCGGGTTCCTCTTCGGCATCGCCTATGGCGGCGGCGTGATCGTCCGCGACACCGAGCGTCACGGCCTCGGGCGTCGGCAAGTGTTTCTGATGAGCGTCTTCCTGAGCATGGTGCACGCCATCGTCGAGGACAGCCTGGTGCTCGTCGCCGTCGGAGCGAGCGCCCTCTGGATCTTCGGCTTCCGCACCGTCTGGGCGATCGGCGTGACGGCCGTCTTGGGCGCCGCCGCGACGGCGTTCGCGCGGCGGCGGCGCCGGTCGTGATCGGGGCGCGGCGAGTCGGACGGGGACCCGGCGTAGACGCCTCGATCCGAGAGCGTTCATTCTTGACCAAGCTTATCCAGTTTGTCATTCTGAAGCTGTGAACATCTCGGCCAAGAGCAGGTACGCGGTGCGCGCGCTGGTCGAGCTCGCCGAGCGCGCGGAGGCGGCGCCGGGCAAGCCCGTCCGGCTGGGCGACATCGCCGAAACGCGTGACATCCCGCCGCAGTTCCTCGAGCAGCTCTTCTCCTCGCTGCGTCGCTCGGGCCTCTTGCGCAGCCACCGCGGCGCCAGCGGTGGCTTCAGCTTCGCCCGGCGCCCCGAGGAGATCACCGTGTTGGAGGTCGTCGAGGCTCTCGACGGTCTCCTCTCTCCGGCGACTTGCACGCAGGGCGAGTGCGACCGGCTCGACGGCTGCGGCGCCGCGGGCGTGTGGATCGAAGCCAAACAGGCTCTCGAAGAGGTGCTGGGGCGTGCCACCATCGCCGGCCTGCTCGAGCGCGAGCGCCGTGCCAGAGCGCGTCCGGCGATGTACTACATCTAGGTGCGGCGTAGCGGGTCGCAGGCAGAGCACCGACGCCAGGGAGAACTGATGAAGGTCGCAGGCAACGTCACGGAGCTCATCGGGCACACGCCGCTCGTGAGACTGGCACGTCTCTCAGATGAGTCGGGGGCGACGATCGTCGGCAAGCTCGAGTCGTTCAACCCCGGTGGGAGCGTGAAGGACCGTATCGGCCTCGCCATGCTCGACGCTGCCGAACGTGACGGCGGCATCGCCCCGGGACGCACGACCATCATCGAGCCGACGAGCGGCAACACCGGCATCGCACTCGCCATGGTCGCGGCCGCGCGCGGGTACGAGATCGTCCTCACCATGCCTGAGACCATGAGCCTCGAGCGTCGCACCCTGTTCAGGGCCTACGGCGCGCGGCTCGTGCTCACGCCGGGCGCCGAGGGCATGAGCGGCGCCATCGCCAAGGCAAAGGAGCTGGCCGCGAGCGACCCGCATGCTTTCGTCCCGCAGCAGTTCGAGAACCCCCACAACCCGCGCATCCATCGCGAGACGACGGGCGAGGAGATCTGGCGCGACACCGACGGCGAGGTCGACGTGTTCGTGGCCGCCGTCGGCACGGGCGGCACGTTGACGGGCGTCGGCCAAGTGCTCAAGGAGCGCAAGCCCGGCGTGCACGTGGTGGCAGTGGAGCCTGAGCAGTCGTCGGTGCTCTCGGGCGGGCCGGCGGGGCCGCACAAGATCCAGGGCATCGGAGCCGGCTTCGTGCCCGCCGTGCTCGACCGGGAGTCCTACGACGAGGTCCTGTGCGTGGGCGACGACGACGCCATCGAGACGGCGCGCCGGCTGGCGCGCGACGAGGGGCTCCTCGTCGGTATCTCGGCCGGCGCCAATGCTTTCGCCGCGTTCGAGGTCGGCCGGCGCAGCGAGAACGCCGGCAAGCTGATCGTGACCGTCCTCTGCGACACGGGCGAGCGCTACCTCTCGACGCCGCTCTTCGCTGAGCCTGCCGCCGTTCTCGGGTTGGGATGAGCGCGGCATGAGCCTGCGCGACGACGAGCGAGAGCGGTACGGCCGCCACCTGGTGATCCCCGACATCGGGGAAGAGGGGCAGGAGCGGCTCAAGCGCGGCAGCGTGCTCGTGGTCGGCACGGGAGGTCTCGGCTCACCGGCGCTCTTCTATCTCGCCGCCGCCGGAGTCGGGAGGCTGGGAATCGTCGACAGCGACGTGGTCGAGCTCTCGAATCTACAGCGGCAGATCCTGCATGCGACCGACGACCTGGGGCGCGCCAAGACAGAGAGCGGGGCCGCGACCCTGCGGGCGCTCAACCCCGACGTCACCGTCGAGCGCCATCAGGTGCGCTGCGACGCCGCCAACGCGGGCGAGCTCGTGAGCGCCTACGACGTCGTGATCGACGCGGTCGACAACTTCGCTAGCCGCTTCCTTCTGAACGACGCCTGCGTGCTCGCGCGCAAGACGCTTGTCGAGGGAGCCATCCTGCGCTTCACGGGCCTTGCGATCACAATCAGGGGTGGGGAGACGGCCTGCTACCGCTGTCTGTTCCCGCGCGAACCGGAGAAGGAGGACGCGCCGACGACGGCTGAGGCGGGGGTCTTCGGGCCTGTACCGGGCGTGATCGGGGCGGTGCAGGCGGCCGAAGCCATCAAGGTGCTCGTCGGCTTCGGCCGCCCGCTCTACGACCGCCTGCTGCAGGTCGACCTGGCCGATATGAGCTTCACGGAGGTCGAGGTCGCGCGCGACCCGGCCTGCCCGGTGTGCGGCGAGCGGCCCACCATCACTGATCTCAGTCGAGATGAGAGGGCGGCCGCGTCAGCGCACGAGACAGGCGCCGGCCCCAGCGGCCACGAGACGAGTGTCGGGGAGGCGAGGGCGTGAGCGCTGTCGTCGGCGATCGGGCGCGCGAGGGCGGCCGCGGCGAGGCCGCGGCCGCCCTCGCGCGCCTCGAGAGCGTGCTGGCGCCGCTGCCGTCGGTCTGCGTCGCCTTCTCGGGCGGCGTCGACTCGACCCTCGTGCTGGCCGCCGCGGCGCGCGTGCTCGGACCCGAGCGCGTCGTGGCCTTCACGGCGGCGTCCGAGACGTACCGTCCCGACGAGCTCGCGCAGGCGCGCGAGCTGGCGGCCGCCTTCGGCGTCCGCCAGCTTGTCGTCGAGACGCGCGAGCTCGACGACCCGCGCTTCGCCGCGAACCCCAGGGAGCGCTGTTACTACTGCAAGACGCACTTGGTCGAGGAGATGATGCGCGTGGCGCGCGACAACGGTGCCGACGCGCTGCTCGACGGCGCCAACTCCGACGACCTGGGCGACGAGCGTCCCGGCCTCCGGGCGGCGCACGAGCACGGCGTGCGTCACCCTCTGATCGAGGCCGGCCTGACGAAGGACGACGTGCGCGCCGTGTCGGGGCTGCTCGCGCTGCCGACGGCCGAGAAGCCCCAGCAGGCCTGTCTCGCCTCGCGCCTGCCGTACGGCAGTCCTATCACACCTGAGAAGCTGCACCAGATCGGGGCCGCCGAGGATGTCCTGCGCGAGCTCGGCTTCGGTCAGTGCCGCGTGCGTCATCACGGCGAGACGGCGCGCATCGAGGTCGATGCCGACGAGATCGAGCGCGCAGCCGGCGCACCCGTACGCGAAGAGCTGGTGCGCCGGCTGCGCGCCCTGGGCTTCACCTACGTGACTCTTGATTTGAGGGGCTTTCGTTCGGGAAGCATGAACGAGGTGAGGACATGGACGCCAGACCAGTAGAGGTCGAGGAGACACCGTCCGCGGCCGGCGCGGGACGCGGGGAGACGGCGTCCGCGATGGCTGCAGGACGCCGGGAGGCATCACTCGCGGTCGAGGCGGGGCGCGACGAGTCATCGTCGATGAACGGAGGACGGCCCAGTGTGACGCGCGCGGTCGTCGACGGCGTGTCGTTCGCGGCGCGGCTGGCTCGCTTCGGGCGTCGCGAACTGGAGCGCGCGCGACGCGACGTGCGGGCCGTCAAGGAGCGTGACCCAGCGGCCACGAGCGCCGTCGAGATCGTCACCTCCTATTCCGGCTTGCACGCGCTCTGGCTGCACCGGTTCGCCCATCCGCTCTACGAGCACCGCGTGCCTCTCGCGCCGCGCTGGATCTCGCAGTTCAGTCGCTTCCTCACCGGGATCGAGATCCACCCCGGTGCGAGGATCGGCGAGTCGTTCTTCATCGACCACGGCTCAGGGGTGGTCATCGGCGAGACCACGGAGGTGGGCGACAACGTCACTCTCTACCAGGGTGTGACGCTGGGCGGTACGGGCAAGGAGACCGGCAAACGGCACCCCACGCTGGGCGACAACATCGTCGTTGGGGCCGGCGCGCAGCTGCTCGGCTCCATCAGGATAGGAGACAACGCGCGCATCGGCGCCGGCAGCGTCGTCGTGCACGACGTGCCACGCGACTCGACCGTCGTCGGCAACCCCGGCCACCCCGTGCTTCTCGAAGGGCAGCGCGTCGGCATCCCCGACATCGACTACACGCACCTCCCCGACCCCGTGGCCGAGGCCATGCGCTGCCTGGTGAAGCGCATCGTCGAGCTCGAGAACGAGCTCGACGACCTCTACCCCGAGCGCAAAGAGAAGCGCAGGGCCAAGACCGCCTACGCCGAGCGGCGCATCACGGAGTACATGAGCGAGTTCGCCGGAGGGGCCGGCATCTGAAGGCGACCGCTTCGGCGAGGCGCCGGCGACGATCGGCGGCGGCGGCGCTCACTGCGGCGGCATCCCGGTCGTTGCTCAGGGGTATGCTACGATGCGACGACCCGCCACCCGCCTAGGAGCGTGAACTAAGACCGTGAGCCACGTACGACGCCTCGTCCTCGACGTCCTCAAGCCGCATCAGCCAACCATGCTGACGCTGGCCGACAAGCTCGGCGACCTCGAGGGCGTGCAGGGCATCGACATCAGCCTGCTCGAGATCGACAGCAAGGTCGAGAACATCAAGATCACCCTGGAGGGCACCGACATCGACTACGAGGAGGTCTCCGAGGTGATCCAGGAGAGCGGCGGCAGCATCCACTCCATCGACAAGGTCTCCACGGGCAAACGCCTCGTCGAGGAGGCGGAGACGCCGCAGGACGCGGGCTGGCCGCGGTGACGGCCGGTCCGGCGGCTGACCTCTGACCTCCACACGCCCGGCGGGCGCCATGTCGTGGATCCGCGACAAGGTCGAACTACTCCAGCACTATCACACGGTCTCCGGGGCGGGCGAGATCGTGCGCCGCTACTTCGCCATGAACGCCTTCGACGGCGTGCTGACGACTCTCGGCGTGCTCGTCGGGGCCTATCTGGGCGGCGTCGAGAACCGGGGGACGATCATCACCGTCGTGCTGACGACCGCCGTTGGCATGAGCGTCTCGGGGTTCTACGGCTCGTACCTGGTCGAGAAGGCCGAGCGTGGCCGGGCCATGCGCGAGCTCGAGGAATCAACGCTGTCGAGCCTCGAGAACACCGACATCGCCTCGGCCTCCAGATACGCGACCATCCTCATCGCGGTGGTCGACGGCGCCTCGCCGTTCGGCGCCGCGCTGCTGTGCATCGTCCCGTTCTTCTTCGCCGACGCGGTGACGGTCAGGGCGGAGTACATCGCCGCCCTGGGCGTCGCCTTCGTCGAGATGTTCCTGCTCGGCGTGTACCTGGGACGCATCTCGCGCGAGCGCTGGCTGTGGGCGGGGGCCAAGTTCATGGCCGCCGGGCTGGTCGCCCTCGGGCTCAGCCTGCTGCTCGAGGGCCGCTTCTGATGCCGCGGCGCCGACAGTAGGAAGATGACGATGACCGCGGCGGAGTCGCCCCTGCTCGCCGGCCTCAACCAGCCGCAGCGCGAGGCGGTCGAGCACTACGAGGGCCCCCTGCTCATCCTCGCCGGCGCGGGGTCGGGCAAGACCCGGGTGCTCACGCATCGCGTGGCCTACCTGATCTACGCCTACGGGGTGCGACCCGAGGAGATCCTCGCCATCACGTTCACCAACAAGGCCGCCGGCGAGATGAAGCAGCGCATCGGGCAACTCATCGGCCCCATCGCGCGCACCATGTGGATCAGCACCTTCCACTCCATGTGCGCCCGCATCCTGCGCCGCGAGGCCAAGCGCCTGGGGTACAAGTCGACGTTCTCGATCTACGACGAGGACGACCGCCGTCGGCTGATCAAGCGCTGCCTCGAGGAGCTCGACCTCGACCCCAAGCGGCTGCCGCCCGAGGCCCTCGTGCGCACCATCTCCGACGCCAAGAACCAGCTCCAGGACCCTGAAACGTTCAAGGAGCAGGTGGGGAGCTTCTTCGCCCAGCACGCGGCACGCGTCTACGAGCTCTACGAGAAGAAGCTCATGGAGAACAACGCCATGGACTTCGACGACCTGCTCATGAAGACGGTCAACCTCTTCGAGCTCTTCCCCGACCGGCTGGCGCACTACCAGCGCACGTTCCGCTTCGTCCTCGTCGACGAGTACCAGGACACCAACCACGCGCAGTACCGGCTCGCCAACCTGCTCGCCGGCGGGCACCGCAACCTCGCCGTGGTCGGCGACGACGACCAGTCGATCTACTCCTGGCGCGGCGCCGACATCCGCAACATCCTCGAGTTCGAGCGCGACTACCCCGACGCCAAGGTGATCAGGCTAGAGCAGAACTACCGCTCCACGCAGCGCATCCTCGACGCCGCCAACGCCGTCGTACGCCACAACCGCGAGCGCAAGGGCAAGCATCTGTGGACGGCCGAGGGCGAGGGCGCGCTCGTCAAGGTCGTCGAGGTCAACGACGAGCGCGCCGAGGCCCAGTTCGTGGCCAGCGAGGTGCAGAAGCTACTCGAGGGCGAGGCCGACGAGACGCCGGCCGACAGGCTGCGCAAGGCCGGCCTGTTCGGCCGCGACGAGGGTGCGCGGCAGCCGCAGGACGCGGCCGCGCGATCGGCCGCTGCTGCGCGATCGCGCGGCGCTGCCTCAAGTGGCGCCTCCTCGGGCGGCCCGTCCGTCGATGCCTACACGCCCGACCAGATCGCCGTGCTCTACCGCACCAACGCGCAGTCGCGCGTGATCGAGGAGGAGTTCGGCCGCTACGCCATCAGCTACCAGGTGATCGGCGGCACGAAGTTCTACGAGCGCGCCGAGATCCGCGACCTCCTCGCCTACCTCTGGGTGATCCAGAACCCAGACGACGAGCAGCGCCTGCTGCGTATCGTCAACACGCCGCGGCGCGGCATCGGCAAGACCACGCTGCAGCGGCTGCAAGGCGAGGCGGCGACCATGGGGGAGACCCTGTGGGACGTGATGGCGCGCGTGGAGGAGGTGCCCGCCGTCACGTCCGGCGCGGCCGCGTCGCTGACGCAGTTCGTGAAGCTGATCGACGACCTCCGCGGCCTGGCCGCCGACAAGAAGGCCGCGGAGGTCGTCCGCGCCGTGCTCGAGCACTCGGGCTACGAGGCGGCCCTTCGCGCGCAGAGGACCCTCGAAGCGGAGGGCCGCCTCGAGAACCTCGAGGAGCTCGTCGGCGTCGCCCAGGAGTTCGACGAACGCAGACAGCAGGCCGGCGAGGAGCCCAGGCTGCAGGAGTTCCTGCAGGAGGTCTCACTCTTCGCCGACACCGACGCGCTGGTCGAGAACGAGGCCAAGATCACCCTCATGACCTTGCACAACGCCAAGGGGCTCGAGTTCCCGGTGGTCTTCATCACCGGCATGGAGGAGGGCGTCTTCCCTCATCAGCGCTCCCTCGACGAGCAGAACATCGAGGAGGAGCGCCGCCTCGCCTACGTCGGCATCACGCGCGCCATGCGTCGCCTCTACCTGGTGCACGCGCGGGCGCGCAACCTGTGGGGCAGCTCGCTGTACGGCATCCCGTCGCGCTTTCTGGGTGAGCTGCCCTCCGACCAGGTGCAGAAGGTCACCGTGGGACAGGCGCTGCGCTACAATGCCGCCTCGGGGGGGTGGGACACCGGGCCATCCTGGGGTCGCCGCGGCGCTGCGGGCGAGCGGGCGGGAAGCGCACTCGGCGAGCAGGTCGTGGAGCAGTACTTCGCGCCCGGCGACCGCGTGCTGCACGCCACGCTCGGCGAGGGCACGGTGCTCTCCATGGAGCACGGTGGCATCGTGCTCGTGCGCTTCGAGAACGACGGCTCCGAGCGCCGCCTCATGGCCAGTGTGGCACCGCTCAAGAAGCTGCGCGGCTGACACGGCACAGTCAGGAGGCGTGGGGTCGCTTCCGGGCGGCGCCGACATCGCCGATGTCGTGCAGGTCATGGGATAAGCCAGGTAGGAGGATCGATGGTGGACGGACGAGTGGCGGGTGGGCCTGCGGGGCACGACTACGACGCATTCGTGAGCTACAAGAGTGAGGACGTCACCGTGGTCAGAGCCGTGGCCGACGGGTTGATCGCGGCCGGCGCCCGCGTCTGGTTCGCGGAGTACGAGATCCTGCTCTCCGGTCGAGAGCGCTTCCAGGAGCGGATCGACGAGGGCATCCGCCGCTCGGCCTATGGGTTGGTGTTCACCAACGACCGCTTCGTCGGTTCGCCCTACTGCCGACGTGAGCTCGACCAACTGCTCGAGTTCGCCGGTCCCGAGCGCATCATGGAGATCACGCTGCCCCGCGAAGAAGGGCCGCACCGTGAGTACCCCTCGCTCGACCGCAGCGACTTGCTCGACCTGCGAGATCCCGACGAGATCCTGCGGCGCGCGGGTGCGCGGCTCGGGATATCACCCGTCGAGCGACCCCGACCGAGGCGCCGAGGATACCGGGACCCCGCCGGCCACCACAGCGGGACGAAGGGACAGCCTGAGGCGTACGAGGGGTCTCTCCTTGGCCGGCCCTACCGGATAGCGCTCAGCGGCTGGACGATCGAGAAGGACCCGGCCCGCGATCCGCGCTATGCGGGGTGGGCCCCCGAGTTCAAGTACGCCGTCAAGCGGCCGGTCCTCATCGTCAACGTGGTGGCCGGCACCGAGGTCTCGCCCGAAGCGCAGCGTCTCCAGGAGGTCGAAGGCGACCGGGCCGTCTATGAATTCCTCCTCGCATATGCGCCGCGTCATCTGGGCACGATCGGGGCCGAAGCACGTGGCGTACACCTGCTGCTCAAAGACGGACGCAGCCAGATGGGTCTGACCTACTTCATGGACGACTACTGGACGCGGAAGGTGTCGGTCATCATCCCCAACGAAGCGGTGTCGGCGGCTGGCGAATTCGTGTTCACCTTCGGGCTCTTCGGTTCGTTCCGGGAGTATTGCCTCATGACTCGACTAATGGACGATCTCGTCCTCTCGCTCACCTGGGATTGAATGAGCCGACTCCAACGAGAGACGATGGAGACCGCGGGTGCCCGGTATCTCGCGGCGCCCCGACATATAGTCGCGCGAGGCCGCGAGGGCCTCGCCGGCGAGGAAGGGGGATGAGGTGGGTCTCTTCGGTTCCGACAGCGCCGAGGGCGTCGTGAAGTCCATCCAGTCAGCGTACCCAGACCTGGACGTCGCAGCGGAGGTCCAGAAGCAGTCGTTCGGCAAGTGTCTCTGTGTTGTCATCCGCGACGAGCAGGGATCCGGGCTGGATGGCGATCAGGCACGCGAGATCGCGCAGCGCGCATGGACGATCGCCCACGACAACGCCAGCAAAGAGTACGTTCTCGTGAGCGCCATCGACGCGGAGGGCGGCGAATGGCTTGTCGACGAGTCGGGAACGGCTTCCAAGTTCTAGGGGTATCGTCTACCGGGCAGTGACCCCCATGGGCGAGCATTGCGTCGTCGCGTGAGTCTCGCCCGAGTCTAGATCCGCGCGATCACCTCCGCGATCCACGCGTCGAGCGAGGCGTGGCCGAAAGGCGCTTGTACTCCTTTGTCCGCCAACCAGCGCTCGGCCTTGCCCGCCGGCAGGGCCCACTCGTCGGAGCGGTCGGCGTAGTCGCGGCGCAGGATGTGCAGCGCCGCGAGCGTCGCCACGGCCGCTTCGCCCTCTTGACCGCCAAGACCGAGCTCCTCAGTCGCGGTCCGCAGGGCGTCCAGCTCAAGACCGCTCACCGCCGCGAACGCCTCGCTTGCCGGCCACGAGCCGTCGGCGCGCTGGAGGACGATCAGGACGGTGAGAGGATCGTCTGCGGCAGGGCTCAGGTCGTCGCGAGGGGAGTAGGCGAAGGTGGGGCCACCCGCGTCGATGGCCATCGGCGCCAGTGGCGAGAAACCCATCGCGCGGTGCGCACGACCTCCGGCTGGAGACGGCGCCGCGGCCATCATCGAGGTGAACATGCTCAGCCGTTCGGTGCCGTGCCAGTCCTTCAGCAGCGCGACCGGGACGCGGCGCAACTCGGCTTTGCCGACGGCGCCGCGCTCCTCGTCGCTGCGCTCCTCTATGGCCACGAAGCTCGTCTCGGACGACATCAGGGAGTAGCGCTTGCCGAGCGCGACGATCGCCTCCTTCGCCTTGCCGGCCTTGCGCTCCGCCTGCGCTGAGCCGCCCGCGCCGAAGAGCGCGCCGCGGCCCTCCTCAAGGTCGCGGATCGCCTCGCGCGCCAGGAGCCGCGGGATCGTGAGGTCGGCCTCGACGTCGTCGAGATCGACTGTGGCCGGCAGGCGCATCTCGCCCTCCGCAGTCTTCTGCACCACGGCAACCTCCACGACCTGCTTGGCCGCGCGAGCCGCATTCGCCTTGTCTTTGGGCACCCGCCCGTAGACCGTCAAGGTCGAGCCGGGGAAGAGCGGCGGCAGATCGGCCGGCGCCACGAGGTCGGGCTCGAGCCCTCCCCAGTCGATGGTCACGTCGCCCGGCTCGCCGGCGCCGACGCGTGCCATCTGGCGCATCACCTTGGGTTCGACGCGCTCGTTGGGGTGCACGAACTCGGCCCAGCCGCCCGACGCCCGCGCCAGTCCGCGCACCAGCTGGTCGGAGGCGCCGTAGCCAATCCCCAGAGTGAAGATGGTGGCGTTGTCGGCGTGGCGTGAGGCCAGGGCGATGACCTCGTCCTCGTTGCCGACCTCACCGTCGGTCAGTAGCAACACGCGCAGCGGCAGCTCGCCGCGCCGGCCGCCCAGAACGTCTTGCAGCGGCTTGAGGATCTCCGTCCCACCGAGGTCGGCGTCGACCGCCTTCACGGCCTTCGTCGCCTCGTCGAGGGAGTTCTGATCGAAGGCGCGGCTCTCGGCGAAGAGCTTCTCGTAGGTGCTGCCGAAGCCGACCACGTTGAACGAGTCACCCTCCTGGAGCGAGCGCAGGCAGAGCAGCAGGGCATTGCGTGCCGCGTCGATGCTCGAGTGCATCATCGACCCCGAGCGGTCGAGCACGAAGATCACTTCGGCCGCCTTGCGGCGATCTTCGACGGCCGGCGCAAGGTCGAGCATGATCACTGTGTCGCCCTGCTCGTCCTCTGCGACCAGGGCGTTCGTTACCGCCTGCGCCGCCATGCTGAAGGTGACGACGACGTCCTGATCGAGCTGGATGTCGCTGCCGGCCAGGTCGACGCGCGCCCGCCGACCGCTCATCTGCACCTGTACGGGGTGCGAAGGGCACTCCACCGACGTGACGTCGCTCCAGCCCTCGAAGTCGATGCCCAGGGTGAGGCCGTAGGGCACATCTCCCATGACGGTCGGCGGCGCGAGGTGCGCGAGCTCCGCAGGGTCCATCGTCTTGAGCTTCTCGGGCGGGATGTAGCGCGGCGCGACCGTGGTCGGGATCTTGAGGCGCACCTGGTCGCCGAAGCGATCCAGCGGCGCGACGTAGGAGAGCCGCACGACCGCCGCCTGCCCGGGCAGCAGGTTGCCGACGCTGGCCGTGAACAGGTTCGGCCGATCTTGGTCGAGGAGGTAGGCGCCGTCGCCGCGCGCCATGGCCGCGTCGTACTCCTCGAAGGCTTTCTCAGCCCCCTCGATGACGCCGACGATGCACCGGTCGTCGATCTCGACCTCGAAGCCGCAGACGGCCGCCGACTCTTCGAGAGGGAAGGAGTAGACGGCCTCGACGGTGACCGTCTCACGGTTGAAGTAGCGCTGTGAGACGGTCACCGTCGAGGCCGTCCCCCGCGCGTTGACGTCGATGACGACGCCGGTCAGCGGCACATCGTGCTCGCCGACGAGCAAGCCGGTGGTGCGTTTCTCAGACGACTCGAACGAGCCGTCCTCGCCTGAACCATATCTCAACGACATCGGTCTGTCCCCCTATCGATCGTCGTGTGTGCGGATACACGACACAGCCCTCAGAATGTCAAAAGGGATGCCCTCGCCCACGGGGCCACACTGCCACCGGCGGGGCACGTCACGGGCGTTGTCGCTCGGGGAGGCCAGACGGAGCTGGACTGCTGGGCGGCTCGCCAGTGCATTGCGCCCCAGACCGTGCGGAGATGGCGTAATCGTGAGCAGCCGCAGACCTGCAGGCGACACGACCCGGCCTATTTGCCGCGCCGCGTCCCCCGCGCCGCCGGTCTCGCCCGGCTGCCGGCCTCGACGATCACGTAACGGGCCTTCTCCACAATGTCGGGGTAGTACCTCACGTTGTTGCGGTCCTTCTCTTTGTCCTCCTCGCTCAGAGTCGGGTACTGCACGAGGCAGGGGTGCTTCTTCGCCTTGTCGTCGCGGACCAGGCTGTGAGTCCAGCCGTCGCGGTACTTCTGCTCCATCCAGCCATCGTGCTCGTCTTCGGCCAGCCGCTCCATGTCACCCTCAAGGATGCCCAGCACCTTGGCCCTCGTCAGAGTCGGCGGGTGGTCTTCGGCAACGACTGCCAGTCCCACGAGCGCCAGCACCCGCGGGATGCGGGCCGCTGCGGCGATGTTGTCCGCCTTCACACCGTCGGGCAGCTCGGGGTAGGGCACGTCGATGTCGGGCTGAATCGGCCATCCCTCCTTGTGGCACAGCTCACGGAAATGATCGTGCACGGCCGGCGCGAGCTCCTCGCTGTTCATCTTGAAGGGCCGGTCGCAGTCGACCAGTTCCATGAACTCGTCGTAGTCGACGTGCAGCGAGAGCTGGTCCTCGGGCGGTAGGGAGGAACGCCTGAGGCCCGACAGCCCGCCGCCCCTGGTGAGCCCCATGATCGTTTCGAGCGACCGCGCCCCGTGCTCGTACTTGCCGATCTCAAGGAAGGCGGTGAGCAGCCCGCTGTCGATGTCCATCTCGTCGCCCTCGGCAGCGCCGACGAACCCGCCGGTGGCGCGCATGAGCAGAGCGCGACGGATGGGGAAGGAGAGGTCGCGGGGAGCATCGTCGTCGACCCATTTGCCTGTCTTGGCGTCGTACTTCTGGCGCCGGTTCGGGCCGGCGACGTTCAGGTAGCCGTTCAGCCGGCTGACGAAGTCGGGGCCCTTCGCGAGCTTGAACTTCTCGAACCTCGAGAGGCCCTTCTCGCCCTCGCCGGCGGTGGCGTCGTCGGCCTCGGGGCCCGTTTCTTCGTGCGGCGAGAAGTTGGCGAAGTCGTAGCTTGTGCCGCCGGCGAAGACGAACACGCACTTGCCGATCGGGTGCGTGACCTGGCCCTCCTGAAACGCGCCGTCTTGCATGGGCGCCAGCAGGTACTGCAGCCACATGTACTCGCGCGAGTCGAACTCGTCCCAGAACACGACCGGCGTGGTGCCGCCCAGCACCTTGTCGCGCACCTGGTGGAAGGCGCCGATGAGCTCTCCGGGATCGGAGTACTGCGAGAGGTTGAACTCGAGTATGGGCACAGCGTCGCCCAGCACCGTCTTGGCGATCTGCTTGACGCCGAACGACTTGCCCGAACCGGGGGCACCGAAGACGGCGATCGACAAGGGCTTGGAGGGGCGCTGCGTCCTCTCATAGCCCTTGATGAGGCGCTCGAGACCGCGCAAGCTCTCTATCTCGACGCGATCGACCACCAGCAGCTTGCCGAACCTGGCGTAGGGAAGCTCGTCGACCAGTGCCCGGGGTCCGAACAGGGCCACACGCCGCGCCAGGCCGTAGAGCGGGCGCGCGGCCGCACCTCCCGGCTCGCCCGAGACGATCGTCCAGGCCTTCGACTTGCCCGCCGAGGCCACCGTCGCCGGTACGTCGGCGATCCTGTATCGGCATGACGGCTTGAGCAGATCCTCGACGACCGGCTCGGGCGGGAACCCCTGCCTGGCTATGCGATCGGCGCCGCCGTCGCCGCCGTCGGCCGCGCCGTGGCCGACACGCAGCAGGTGACGCATGGCCGAGAGACCGCGCATGATGCCGGCGCCGATGTCGGGTCCGGCCTCATCGGCGCCAGGGCCGGTGCCCGCGCCGGTTGGGGCCACGTCGGAGGCGGCCAGCTCCGCCACGATCGCCGCCACAAGGCACGACGTGCCGCCCCAGACCTGGCCGGTCACGCTCCGTGCCCAGGCTCCCTCGAGCCCCCGGGGTCGAAGACGAGCCGGTACCGGGACATGCCGTCGGCGCGTCTGCCGAGCCACAGGGCGCCGTCGGTGCCCAGGCTGACGACCAGGTGCCGGCACTTCGTCAGGTCCGAGATGCTCTTGTTGAGCGTCAGCTCCTGCAACAGGTCCTGCGCGGTGTGCTCCCACGAGAGCCCCTCGGTGATGCTGACCTCTTCCTGGCGAAGATCGGCGGCCGACACCACCACGACGAGGCGGTCGCAGAATCTCTTGCAGGCCTGGCGCCACAGGTCGCCCTGGGCGACGGGGGCGGACGTCTTGAGGACGACCCAGTCCACGGCCGCCGGCTTGCCGTCACGGAACTCCGCAGGCCAAGCGAGTTCGTTGGTGCGGTGGCGGAAGCCGAGAGCCCCGTCGTCGAGCACGACGATCGAGGCCGCCGCCGCACGCGGGGGTGCCTCCGCATAGCTTGTGTTGTGCTCGAGGCTGTCGCCGTAGCCGAGGTTGCCGGTGATGCGCCAGACCCGGCCCTTGCCCTTGTCTCCGGCGGGGCAAGGGGTCAGGAGCGAGTAGGACTCAACCAACCTGTTCTTGGGCGTGGTGCCCATGCCGAACTCGACCGCGAACGGCTCGGGTGCGGCGGCGCCAAGCTTCTCGAGGACCCTGAAGAGCAGCTTGGCGCCGCCGGTCTCCTGATGGATCGACGTGCCCTGCTTGCCGTGTGCGTACGGCTTGTCGCGCGCGCCCTCGTAGATGTGGTAGTCGACGACCACGTCGCCGGCGACCACGACGGTCTTGATGAGAGCTTCTTTGGTCGTCACGGCGTCCCTCCCACCCATGCGATCCTCATCGCTTGCGGAGTCCTGAACGCCATTCTCTCGTAGTCTATGGGGAGTGCGATAGTGCTACGGCGTTCGGCGGGCGGCGGGGCGGCTGTGCCGCCCCGCCGCCCAGCAACCCGGCCGCACCATCGAGCCTCCAGCGCTCGCTTCTTCGCGCCTACGGCGGTATAAGGACTTCAGCAACGGTGGCGGACTCACCGGTTTTGCCCGGTCGGCGGCCGGTGTGGTGAGGCCGCAGGCGGCGATGTGGGGGGCAGCGCAGATGTCTGAGGTAGGGTCCAAGTCGGCTTTCGTCATCATGCCGTTCGCGCCGGAGTTCAGGGCCGGATACGACGACGTGATCGCGCCGGGGATGCGCGCCGCCGGCCTGGCGTGCGTACGCGCCGACCAGGAGGCGCTCGGCAACATCCACGGGATGATGTTCGAGCGCATCTTCGAGTCGCCCGTCGTCATCGCCGACGTCTCGGGCGCCAACCCCAACGTCTTCTACGAGCTCGGCATCTCCCACAGCACGGCGCGCAAGACCATCACGGTCGTGCGTGAGGACTTCCGCGACCGCATCCCGTTCGACATCGCGCCGTACCGGGTGCTGATCTACCCGATGCGGCCCGACGACTCCTGCAGCGACGAGGAGATGGCGGCGTATGAGAAGGCGGCGAGCGAGGCGGCCGCCTCGCTCGCCGCCTCCCTCGCGGCCATCCTCGAGGCAGACGCGGAGGGCATCGCCAACCCGGTCCAGGACTTCCTCGCGAAGCGCTCGCCGCTCACCTGCAGCGAGAGTAGGCACGTCGACTCCCTGAAGGAGACCCACGAGGAGGAGATGGTCGTCGGCGCCGTCGCCGAGATCGTCGGTGTCGGCATCACCTGCGCGCACTTCGCGAAGCTGCTGACACGCGTCATCGAGGAGGGTGTGCGGACCGCGCCGTTGCGCGTTCGTCTTCTCGCCCTCGACCCCGACGACCGCGACGGCTGGCGCTACGTCTACCACCTGCGCGAAGGCCGTGCCCTGCCCGACGACGAGTTCGACGAGCTGTTCGCCGAGGATCGCGTGATCATCCGGCGCACCTCGCGATTCATCGAGAGACTCAACCTGAGGGACGACTTCGACGGCGAGGTGTCCTACTTTTCGGGCATCCCGGTGTTCTGGGCCTACGCCGTCGACGGCGAGCGCATGTTCGTCGGCAACCTCGCGATGAACCGCTTCTCCGCTCGCCTTCCCGTCTCGGTGCTCGTGAAGGACGACCCGCGCACGCGCACCGTCTATCGCTACTACGCATCCGCGATCGAGGCGCTGAGAGCTGCGGCGAAGTAGCCGGGCGGACAAGACCGGCGCTCATCTCGACGGCCGCGTCGGCGGTAGACTCAGCACTGGCACCGCCGGTCGACCGAATCGACTTCGGAGGGTATGGGGGCGATGGGGGCACCGTGGCATGAGCCGCTCAGACTGCTGTGCGCCGACGCGTGCGACGTCGCCGGCTCCGGCGCGCCCCGTCGAGACCGTTCTCTTCTTCGTCGCTCGCTGGTGCCAGAAGGAGACCGGCGGGCCGAACCCGACGTCGCCGCCCTCGACCAGGACCACGTCGCGGACATCGCGGCGCGTGTGGTCCGCAACCTCGACGACGACGGCGCCCGCGTCGACCGGCTCGTGGCTGGCGACGCGGGCGCCTGGACCGAGCTGCGCCGTCTGCTCTACGCGAGCGCCTGCTCGCGCGCCGACGCGGCGGCCGCCGAGTACGCCGACGAGGCGCTGCAGAAGATCGCCATCGTGCTGCTCACCGGCACGCCTCCGTCCCGGGCGGCCGCGCAGCTCGCCGAGGCGATCGAAGGTCCCCGCAACGAGTACGTCTTCACCTCGCCCTTCCCGTTCTGGGCGCGCGCCGTGGTCATCAACCTGATCGTCGACGACAAACGGCGCCAAGGCGCGCGAGCGTGAGGCGCCGCGGGTGCACGCCACGCGGAAGCCCCCCTGCCTCGACGCGGCCACGCTCGAGCGCGCGCACAAGGCGCTGCCGGGGCTCCTCGACGCCGTCCGCGAGCTGCCGCCCGTGCAGCGCTCGGTGATGGTCTGGACGCTGGCGCGGCGCGACCTCGATCCGGTCGCCGAGCGCCTGCGCGAGCTCGCCCCCGACCTGTTCGGCGAGACGGGGGATGGGGCGGTGGCCTCCGACCACGACATCGCCGAGCGCCTCGGCACCACCACGCGACTGGTGGCCGCCAACCGTTCGGTCGCGCGCTGCAAGCTGGCTGCGCGCGACCCCTACTGGAAGCTGCTGCTCGACATGCTTCTGCCCCACCGGAGCACCCGCCCCACCCGGAGGAGGACCACGATGGATGAGCACCGGTCCGCCCAGTCGATCCTGCAGCGCGCGCTCGCGCGCGGCACGCTCGAGGGCGTCGCGACGGCCGCCGCCGCGGTCGATCCCGCCGAGCTCGAACGGGCGCTCGCCCACATCGCGTCCTGCGAGGAGTGCAGCCGCCGCTTTGACCTCGCCGAGACGGCCGCGTGGTTGGAGAGTAGGGAGGAAACCCACGCGATGGCACAGGTACCAGTCGATCCCGCAGCACTCTTCGAGTCCGCCCTCACGGCGGCGCTCTCCGACCCCGACGACATCGTCCGCCGGCGCGCGGCCGAGCGGCTGGGCGAGATGACGAGGCTGGGGGCGGCGGCGGTCGACGCGCTCGTCGCGGCCGCGGGAGAGGACCGCGACGAGCGCGTCCGCGCCGCCGCCCTCACCGCCCTCCAGCGCCTCGACACCCAGGTCTCCCTTCCCCAGTGGGTGATCGACGTGTGGTCGGCGGCGCCGGCGGAGGCGGCCCCTACTTGGCGGGTGTGCTGGCTCGCCTCGCCGCCCCCGCCGGCGCCAACGACCGGCGTCACGCGTCTGGCGGGCGCCGAGACGCAGGACGACGAGACCGTCGTGCTCTCCGGCGAGCGCGGGGTGAGCGGGCGCGTCTCGCGCGAGCCCGACGGCCTCTGGCTGACGGTCGAGGGCCTGCCGGCCGAGGTCGAGGACACGAAGCCGGTGGTCGCCGTCCCGGGGGCGCTCGAGGTGGAGGAGATCACGGTCGTGTGGGCCGGAGACGAGCCCGGGCTGATCGCCGCCTCCGAGCCGGTCTCCGAGGGTCGCTGCGGGTGCGGCTGGGGAAGGTCGAGGAAGGCGGACGGAGGCGCGCTGCGGCAGCGGCGCCTCCGCCGTCGCGCCGCAGACGCGGCGCGCGCTGCCGTCGCGGAGCCCCGCCGCGCCGCCGCGCCACGCTCTTCGACCAGATCTACCTCCTCCACCCGAGAGCCCCGCGAAGAAGGTTTGACCTTCGGCACGCCGCCGGCGTGTTCTGGGCATGGACGGGCCTGCTTCTCGTCTTCGCGGGAGGCCGGCGATCGCCGCCGTCGCGTCGGCTCGGCTCACGTCCGACGGCCTCGTCATCCTCGGCATCCTTCTCGTCGCATCGTCGCGGTCGTCCTCCTGGACGTGGGACAAGCGCGCCGCGCGCCGGGCGAAGGCCGCGGCGCTCGCGGCGCAGCCGGCGCCGCAGTGGGCGATCTCGCTCCTCGTCGACGCCGACGAGAAGTCCGGCATCCTGCGCCCGATCGTGCAGCTCCTCGGCCCCCAGCTTCCCTCCGACATCACCGTGGATCTCCACGTCGGCGACGAGCGCGGCGACGTGCGCCTGACCACCGAGCGCCGCTTCAGCGACCCCGCGACGAGGACCGACCTCGTGCTGGGGACGCTCGCGGTCCCCGACGGCGTCTCCGTCGCCGAGGCCGCCCTCTGCGACTGGACCGTCGTGGTCAGCCACGACGGCCACGAGATCGCGCGCCGCCGCGGTCCGCTGGCCGCCGCCCCGCGCCTGAACGACGAGGCCGAGCTGCAGGCGCCCGACCTGGAGCCGGAGCCCGATGTGGAGCCGCCGCCGCCCGCGACCCCCGATCCGGTCCGTCACCTGAGATGGACGATCGGCCTGTCGTGTTCCGTCTGCGGCTGCGCCATCGGGGGCTACCTGCTGACCACGCTGTCGGCCTGGCTGTGGTTCGTCGCCGTGCCGCTGTTCCTGCTGGCGGCCATCCTTCTGGTGGCTGCCGCCCTCGTGCTCCACACCCCGTGCCCGCTGTGCGGGCGACTCACCACCGTGGTCGGGCGCACCGGAGCCCAGCGCTGCGACGCGTGCGCCAGGTTCACACTCACGCCGGTGTGGGTGAGATGGCTGCCGTTTGATGATCTCCCCGCGCCCGCGTGTCTCGGGTGAGAGCGCGACGCAGGCGGAGGCCACCGATGACGCTGTACCAGGCTGGAGCATCGCCGCAGAGCACCCCGAGGCGGCCGGCGCGCACTGGTCGGACCACGCCCTACGGGCGCTGGCGCCTGGCCGCCGAGTCCGAGGCCATGAAGCGCTTTCCGGGTTTCAGCCTGCACCTGCCGGAGGGCGGCAACCTCACCTGGGCGGGCGTCCTGCGCAGCACCTTCAACCGGCGCAAGCGCTACCTCGTGAAGGTGACCTACCCCGACCGCTTCCCCCACGAGGCGCCGGTCGTGACCATCGAGAAGCCGGCCCTCGACCGAGAAGACGCCCCACCTTCTGGGCGGCAACCGTCCCTGTCTGTACCGCGGCCTGAACGGCCCGCGCAACGGGTACGACCCGGCGCGGACCACGGCGGCGACGCTGGTCGCCTGGACGGCGCTCTGGATCCACGCCTACGAGACCTGGAAGGCCACCGGCACCTGGCCGGGAAGCGAGGAATGAGATGACGGCGCTCGCACGACGCTCGACCTCGGTGCGGACCTTCTGCCGCGCGGCCGGACGCGCGCTGCGGCGCCGCCGTCGCGATCGGTCGCGCCGCTGCATCGGTCGCGCCGCTGCGTCCGGCCAAGCGCCGGCACGCGGTCGCGCCGGCGACCGCGACCGTGCTGGTGCGCCCCGAGGTGCTGCGCACGATCTCGGTGGGGTCGCGCGCGCGGGAGACGACGAGACCGGCGGACCGTTCTTCGGCACCGTCCAGCGCACGTGGGACGGCGACGGGTACCGCTTCGTCGCCGCCCTGCTGGGCACCCTGCCGCCGGGGCCGGCCGTGGACGGCGGCCCCGGATCGGTCGGCCTCGGCGCGCGCAGCGACGGTGAGCGCGCCGCGTCGGCGCTGCGCTGGCTGCGCGAGACGACCGGGCTCGACCTGCTCCACTTCGGCGACTGGCACCGGCACCCGTTCGGCAGTCCGCAGCCCTCCGGCGGCGACCAGCGCACGGCCCGCGAGATGTGGGAGCTGACGGCCGCGCCGCTCTGGCTGACGGCGATCGCCGTCGACGACGCGACCTCCGAGCGGGACTCCGGCGCCGAGGACAACGTCGTGACGCTGACGCGGTCGCAGCGCCTGGACCAGGAGATCCACTTCTACCAGGAGTGCGAGCCGCACGGGCTCGTGCCGGTGCGCGTGCGCATCGACGCCGAGACGGCGCCCAGGCTGCCGCCGCTGCCGTGGTACATCGTCGACCCGGCGCGCTTCGCCGCCGAGTGCCGCCTGCTGCTCGCCAACGGCTTCCGGCCGGCGCTGCAGCCGGTCATGCCCGGCGCGCGTCCGGCGGTCATCCTGCGGCTCGAGCGCGACGGCGGCGACCCGCTGACGGTCGAGACCGGCCTGCGGCATCCCTACGAGGAGCCGCTGGTGCGCGACGCCAAGGGGCGCCGCATCCGGCTGCGCTCGGCGTGGTCGCCGGAGCGCTTCATCGTCGACCTGCTGCAGGGAGGTGGCCTAGGTGACCGACTCGCGCCGGCAGAGGCTCGAGGGCCTCTACGACACGCCGTGCCCTGCGCGAGAAGCGCGTCGTGGTGGTCGGCCTCGGCTCGGGCGGCTCGACGGTCGCCCTCGAGCTGGCCAAGGCCGGCGTCGCGCGCTTCACGCTGATCGACCCCGACACGCTGGAAGAGGCGAACCTGATCCGCCACGAGTGCGACGACCGCTACCTCGGTGAGAACAAGGCGGTCGCGGTGGCGGATCTCATCCGCCACCGCGACCCCGAGGCCGAGGTCGAGGTGCTGGCGGCCGACGTGTTCGACCTGGGCGAACGTCTGGAGCGGCTCGTCGCCGGCGCGGACCTGGTGGCCGTCTGCACCGACGCCGAGCCGCCCAAGCACCTGCTCAACGAGCTCTGCACGGTGGCCGGCACGCCGGCGGTGTACGCGGGCGTGTACGCGCGGGCCGCCGGCGGCGAGGTGATCCGCTGCGCCGGCGGCCCCGACGACGCCTGCTACGCCTGCGTGACCTCGGTGCTCAAGGAGACGGCGCAGACGCCGGTCGACGAGGCCGAGCTCGACTACGGCGCCGTCGACGCCGACGGCACGCTGCACGGCGCGCCCGGCCTGGGCCTCGACGTGCGCCTGATCGCCCTGCTCCACGCCAAGGTCTGCCTGGCGACGCTCGTGCCCGAGCTGGCCCTGGACGCCAACGTGGTGCTGTTCGGCAACCAGGCGATGGAGGGTCTCTTCCCGCGCCCGCTGGCCAGCGCGCTGGTGCAGGTGGCGCGGCAGGAGGAGTGCATGATGTGCCGCCCGCTGCGCGGGGAGCTTTAGGCCCCGCACCCGCTCAGGCCCAGGCGATGATGCCCAGGCCGCGGTCGGCACAGATACGGAAGAGCTTCTGCAGGTCGCGGATCTCGCCGGGACTGGGCGTGGAGTACTCGTCGAGGTCGAGCCGCTCGCAGACCGTGTCGGGGTCGCACTCGGCCAGCTTGTCGGCCATCTCGGCGACCGTCTCGGGCGGGAGCCACTCCTGGTAGAGGGACTCGCCGGTGACCTCGCTAGACGAACCAGCTGTAGACCTTGCCGCGGAACGAGGTGACGCCGTCGCTGAACATGCTGCCGCAGAGCTGGATACCGGACTCGGTGAGGGCGCGCTCGTCCTCGGGGGTGAGCGTGGTCTCGTCCGGCGTGCGCGAGATGATGTTGTCGAGTCCCATCGCCGACCTCCCCTCTCCTGCTTGGCAACCTGTCCCTCGAGGCGCGGACGCCAAGCACGGCGCGGTCGATCTTGCCTCAGGCCCCGCCCAAGATCATTCGTATCACCAGCACGACGAGGGCCACGACGATCACGCTCCCCACGATCACCGAGGTGGCGACCGGGTAGGCGCGGAAGGCCGCGACAACGGGGAGGCCGAAGATGAGGCCGAAGACCACGGCACCGACTGCGAACCCCGCCACGCCGCTGACACCCCAGTCGATCCCGGAGCCGAAGGCCCAGGCGATACCGGTCAGAAGCCCCATGAACAGCGTGCCGAGGAGGAACGCTACGACAAAGAAGGCCACCCAGGAGGCGACGCCGCGGGCGAACCACGACGCACGGCCGGACGCGCTCTTGCTCCTCTTGGCGCCGGAGCTGCCCTTCGCTGCGCCCTGCTGCTGGGCCTCCCGCTTGAGCGCTTCCCATTCGTCGTCTGTTAGAGGCCGGCCGAGCACCTCCGCGACCTGGTTTCTGACCTGGCTCTCGGTCCCCTCGAAGTCCACTCCTGCCTCCCTACGACCCGGCGAGTGTCTCACAAGGGCCTACCTCAAACAACGCGGACGGCCTTTGATGTCGGCGCGTCTCGCCCGTCTCTGGGTTGAAACGGGAGGTGCAAGATGACGGGCAACGGTAACGAAACCGGGCGCGGCGCCCGCGCCGGTCAGCTCAGTCCGCAGGACGTCGAGCGCCTGTTCGACGGCGGATATCGCGACATCGAGATCCTGCCCGACGGCACGCTGCGAGAGACCGTCCGCGGCGGCAATCCCGTCGACGAGGCGGTCACGCGGACGCTCAAGACCGAGCGCACCTGGTACTGAGTCACCGCGCACCCGCGACCTCGACGACCGCGGCGGACTGCAGCGGTGAGGAATGGGGCGGCGGGGCGGCTGCGCCGCCCCGCCGCCCCATCGATCCCAACGGCCACTCGCATCGCCCCGCCCGTGGCGACAAGAGGGGTCTGTGGAGCGGGCGCCGGTGCGCTGGTACAATCGAAAGCAGACGCACCGAATGGGGGAGGGTGCATGGGCGATTTGCGGGGACTTCATGACCAGAGCCGAACGGCACCCGCCACGCGTGCCCGCGCCGCCCGCCCCGATTCCTTCGTCCCCGTCGCCTCGGCGGACAGCACTTGTCCCAGCCCGGCGGCCCCGGATCGCATGAGGAGGCAGCAGTGACTGGAGAGAATGACAAGTTCGGCGTCGATTTCGGCGACCTTGGGGTACAGCAGCCCAGACCGGAGCCGGCCACGTTCACACCGGCGCGTCCCGCGACGACCCGGCGGGGCGGCGGCGGCAAGGCGGTCAGGGTGATCTTCAGCCTCATCGGCCTGGTGGCCGGCGTGCTGGGCGCCATCTACGCCTACCGGGCCACCTCGTCGTGGTTCCTCGTCGTCTTCACGTTCTTTCTGGTCCAGTGGCTCATCGGCCGCGGCTTCGGCCAGGTCCTCACCGAGCGACGCAAGGTGCAGCGCTTCTTCTACTACCTCATCCCCACGGTCACGGCTGTCGGCGCCCTCTACTTGGCGCAGCGCCTTTGGGACACGTGGTGGCTGTCGGTGGTGCTCGGCGTCTGCGTCGGCTTCTTCATCGGCATGATCGCCGTGGCGCTCCTCTTCCCGGGCGTCGCCTTGCAGGAGACGGAGGATTCCACGAGCAGGGCCAAGGCGCAGTTCGGACTGTAGCGTCGGGCGGCGGGATTGAATGGCTCGCGCGGACGGGGGTAGGGTCTAAAGGAGGAGCGGCTCGCTACACGACGGGCGCGTGACACATGACAGAGAGCTCAGACACCGGCACAGGCGAAGGTGCCAAGTTCGGCATCTTCATCAGCTACCGCCGCAGGGACACGGCGGCCGGCTACGCAGGCCGCCTCCGGGGCGATCTCAGGCGCGAGCTCCCTGATGCGGAGATCTTCTTCGACGTCGAGTCGATGCCGCAGTTCATCGGCAAGAAGTTCTCGGTGATCATCGACAGGACGCTCGCCTCCTCCGACGTGCTGCTGGCGATGATCGGTACCGAATGGGCCGCCATCACCAAGGAGCGCGAGCAGGACAAGAGGGACTGGGTGCGCCGCGAGATCGCGGCGGCGCTCGAGCGCGACATCAGGGTCGTACCGCTGCTCGTCGAGGGCGCGGTCATGCCCGACGAGGACGAGCTACCGGAGGACATCGCCGACCTAGCCGAGTTTCAGGCCCACGACATTGGTAACAAGACCTGGGACCACGGCGTTCGGACCATCGCCGCCATGATCAGGGAAGCCCAGGCGGAGAAAGGGCTGGTTGCCAAGCCTGAGCAACCGCCCGGGCGGGAGCCCGAGCCCGAGGCCGAGATGACCGCCGGGCCGCAGCCCGAGTCGGCGGCCGCGCGCGAAGAGGAGGAGAGGCGCAAGCGGGCCATGGCCGACATGCTGAGCATGGCCCAGGCGGCGAAGATGCCGGTGGCCGAGGCTGAGCCGCCCATCGTCGAACCCGCTGCCGAGGCGGAGGCCGAGACTACAGCCGCTCGCGAGGCCGCGGCGGCGGCCACCCGCGAAGCCGAAGAGAAGGCCGCTCGCGAGGCGGAGGAGAAGGCGCAGCGCGCACAAGAGGCCAAGGCCAAGCGCGCGGCCGCCGCCAAGGCCAGACGCGAGGCTGCCGCCAAGGCCAAACCTGAAGAAGAGGAGAGGCTCAAGCGCGAGGCCGCAGAGAGCTCCGGCCACCGACCCCTCAGCGAGATCCTCGACGAGACCGGCCTCACCTATCGCCAGGTCGGCAACGCGTTCGGGCTGCTGTTCCACGCCGAGAAGGCCGAGCAGGTGGCCGTCGCGGTGCAGGACGTGGCCCACGATATCGTCCTCTTCAGCACGCCGAGCCCCAACCCCGGGGGCTCCAAGGAGGAGAGTTGGCTGCACAATCTCCTGCGCCTGAGCCTCGCGGCCGACTACATCAAGGCGGTCGCCAGGGGCTCCGACGTGCGCCTGGCCTGCGAGATCCCGCGCGCGATGCTCACTCCCAAGGTCGCCGAGGGCCTGATCCGCGGCCTCGCCTACCTGGCCGACTCCACCGCTAACGACTTCACCAGCGACGCCGGCTGGCGCGAGCTGCAGCTGGGCTGTGCCCAGCGGCAGAGCCACTTCTTCGACATCGACGCCGAGCAGGCCAAGGCCGAGGTCGAGCGCCTGGCAGAGAAGAAGGGCATCAGGACCGACAGCGAGGGAGGCAGCCTGCGTCTGCACCTGCCGCTGGCCGGCACCGAGACCAGGGTGGTCGTGCACACCTCGAGCACGGTGGTCAGCTTCGCGGCCTACTTCTCCGACCTGAAGCCCAGCGGCGACAAGGTCGCCTACATGCGCCGCATGCTCGAGCTGTCGGGCACCGTCGACGTCGCGCGGCTGGTCTTGGACTCCGACGGCGACGCGGCCTTCTTCTACGAGGTGCCCGAGGTGGCGCCCGACACCCTCGACCAGATCGAGGCGCAGTTCACCATGCTGCTGATCGGCATGGCGGTGGTGCACGTCGGGGCCTAGCGGCGGGGGGGCGGGGGCGGCACCAGGGCGTTCAGGTGATCTTCGTCCTCTTCGGCCGGCCGGTGTGCTGGCCGCAACTACGCCTACCGGGCCACCTCGTCGTGGTTCGTGCTGTAGCGCCGTGGCGGCAGCCGCGCCCGGCGCCGATATCAGTATCGGGGCTTCGTGCCTCCCGTTCACTGTGTCGGCCTTCAGGGACAGGAGGTAGGCGGCCGTGAACTTCATCATCGAGTCTGAGGCTCCGGACTTCGTCGCAGACGTCGACGCGGCCGGCGTCGGCGCCCTCTGGGTCTCTCCCCACGGCACGATCCTGTTCGCGGGCACGGGCAGTGGCCAGGTGGTGGAGCTGAACGCGTTGACCGGCGAACGACTCGCGAGCCACGTGGTCTGCTCCTCGGAATCATCGTTGGGCGCCTGCAGTCTGCAGTCCTGCTCGGCGGACCCTGAGCGCACCATGATCGCCTGGGCAGCCGGCGGCGGCCACGTGGGAGTGATCGGCGTCGCGAGCGGTACGGTGACTTACCGCTTCGATGAGCCGCGGCCCATGGCGATGGCATGGTGCGCCCTCGATCCCAAAGGGCGCGGCTTGTGGCACACAGCCGCACCAAGCCACGCGCTCGTCGAGTTCCCCACGCACGTCGTCCTCATCGACGTCGCCTCCGGCCGCGGGCTGGCCGACCTGCGACGGCGCCCCGGGAGCCTCCTCGGTCTGCGCCAGCCGGGTCTCAGCTCGGTCGCTCTGAGCGACGACGGAAGGCACCTCGCCCTCGGCTGTCGCGACGGCACCGTGGGACTCTTCGACGCCATCGGCTTCAAACGACTGGAGCACAAACGCGCGCACTGGGACCTGGTCTCGGTCTGCGCCTTCAGTCCTGACGGCCAGTGCCTCGTCACCGGCGGCTACAAGCACGCTCCCGAAGTCAAGGTCTGGTCGCTTCCCGGACTCTCCAAGCTGGCGACGTTCGAGGGCCACCGGGGAGGCGTCTGGAGCTGCGCAATGAGCCCCGACGGCGAGATCATCGCCTGTGGCACGGGGGACGGGCTCATCACCTTGCACGACCTGTCTCAGAGTCGACGGGAGCAGACCTTCGAGGGTCACACGGACGTCGTCGCTGCGGTCGCTTTCGCACCCAGCGGACGCCGTCTCTTCTCGGCGTCGGGCGACGGCACGGTGCGGGCGTCGTCTGTGTAGGAGGCGACCCGGCCGCGATCTCGAGGGGACTGGTGACGTGTAGCGCAAGCGCCGGCATCGAGCAGAGGAGTGAGTCGGCCCGCGCAACCACGGCTTGTCCACGTCCTGCGCGGCCACAGTGGCGCGGTGACCGACTGCCGCTTCTCGCGCGACGGGCGGCTGGCGGTCAGCGCCGGCGTCGACCTCTCCGTGCGTGTCTGGGATCTGACCAGCGGCGGGCGGGTGTGCGTGGCCGGCGAGCCGCGCGACATGAGTATGTCGGCCGATCCGAAAGCGATGGCGCACTACGCGCTGGCACGTGTCATCTCTGCCTACGCCGGCGCCATCCGGTGCTGTGCTTTCGACTCCGAGGGGCGCCGCGCGCTCGCGGTCGGTCCCGGCGAGACACTGACGCTGTGGGATGCAGCCAGCGGAGCCGCGCTCAGCCAAGTCGACGACCCGGGCGGGCACGTGCAGGGCGTGTTGATCGACGACCAGCGCGACGCCCTCTCCGTGCACCTCGCCACCGACGAGCACGAGTACCTGCGCGCGGAGTTCTCAATGGACGACGGCCGTCAGACCGAGCTCGAACACCGGCCGCTGCCAACCTTGCACGTCGTCGGCAGTCCTGACGGTCGGCGCGCGGTCGTCGTCGACCCCGACGGCCTGATGCAGGTCGCCGACTTCACGACCATGCCTGAGACCGAGCCTATGTGGGCCGAGCGCGCCTGCATCGTGTGGCTGAATGCCCACGACCGCACCGGCGGCGTCGATACGCGAGGTCGCTGTGTGGCCGCGGGCAACCGCTACTGTGCCAGGGCGGAGCTGGGGCGGGCCGATGTGTTCGACATGGTCGAGCATCGGCCCGCCCCGTCGCTCCCCGGCCACCCGGACAGCGTCATCACCGCGCTCGACGTCGCGCCGGACCGCGCCCTCGCGGCCACGACCGCCCTCGACAAGACCGCGCGCTTGTGGGACCTCGAGACCGGGCAGGAGGTGGCGCGCATCGAGTGCGAGCAGGCCACCGAGACGTGCGCCCTGTCGCCCGACGGCCGCCGCCTGCTCGTAGGCACCGGGCTGCTCGAGGTTGCCGAGCCCGGTGGGCCTTACGGTGAGGTCCAAGTCTGGCGGATCGACTGACCGGACTAGGTGGAGCGCCCGGGCTGGCACAGACAGCCGCAGGGCCGGCAAGCTGCATACGCTCAGGCGTGCTGCGCTGCGCGTGGATAGGCAGGGGGCACATGGCGCTCCCCGGTCGTTGACAGTCGAGCTCACTAGACGCATTGTAGGGGCATCGTCGTCCTACGATATTGGGGAGGAGCCGTGGCCGTCAGGGATTCATACACCGCATCGGAGTGGCGGACGCTCGAGTTCGCGCTGCTGTGGGCGTTCATGGGCGTCGCCTACGTCGACGGCAACGTTGATGAAGCCGAGTTCGGCGTGCTCGCAAAGGAGCTGGCGGAGTCACTTCTCTACAAGGACGAGCTTACACGCAACGTGCTCACGTCGATCGCCGCCGACCTCGAAGGGACGATGAAAGACTTCTTTGCGGATGGGCGTAACTTCCTCACAGGGCTCCAGGAAGCGGCAGCCGTCCTGGCGGCAAAGGCTGCGTCGGAGAGTGCGGACGATCTCAAGAAGACCATCCTCGCGATCTGTGCTCGCGCTGCCGCGGCATCGGGCACACCCGGCGACGAGATATCAGCGGACGAGAATCTGGCTTTCGGGGCGGTCGCGGCCGCACTCGGGGTCAGGCTCTAGCTCGCTCCATCGACTCGGTCCGGCGGTCGCTCTCGGGTACGGTCGCCGACGAGGAGGATGGGGGACCATGGGGCTCGACACCTACGCTTCGCGCTTGCGTGACGAGATCGTGCTGACACCCGCCGACGAGGCCGCCTTCGCTGGTCTCGACCTGCCGCTGTGTGAGTGGACCACTGGCGGCTCCTTCCGCGGCAAGGTCTACCTCGACGTGGTCGACCGGGTGGCCGGCATGAACCTGGGCGAGGAGTGGATCCCGCCCGAGGACGTGGCCCGCATGGCGCAGGCCTTTGAAGCCTGCGACCCCGAGTCGGTGGCGGCCGCCTCGCAGAACGACCACTATCCGGTGGACGCCGACGAGGTGCGTGCCCTGCGCGCCCTGTTGCGGCTCTGCGCCGAGCGCGGCATTGGGCTCGTCGGGTCGTGGTGAGACGGAGCGACGACTAACTGCTGGCACGGCGGGCATTGCGCGGACTGGGGCGGTACCGGACGCGCCGCCTTCCGCTCGGTTGGAGCCGCCGCTGTTGCGGAGCGACCAGCCACGGCTTCGTGAATCCGCCGAAGACGCTACAGTGCGCGCCAGGACGGATACGACCTGCCGCGCAGCGAGTGAAGGGACCGCGACGTACCATTGCGCTAGTCGCCGCGGTCCGACGGGCGTATAACAGGCAAGGAGAGCGCGAGAGAACCCGGAGCGTGGTAGCCGCGGCGTCGCGGCTCTGGCTCGCGCAAACGGCTGGGGGGGCGATGCCGCACACAACGCGCACGTTTCGAGTCTTCGTTCTCATGGAGAGCATGTGACGGCGGCCGAACGGGTGGTCCGCGTGGGGGTCACGGGCCACCGCACGTTCGCCGATGTCGATGCGGTCGCGGTGCGCGTGCGTGCCGTCCTCGGGCGTCTGCTGCGCCTCGCGGGCGACGAGGGCGACGGCGCCCGGGTGCGGCTCGAGGTGATCTCGCCGCTCGCCGAGGGCGCCGACCGCCTCGTCGCCCGCGAGGCGCTCGCCCTGCCCGGCGCGACCCTGGTGGCGGCACTGCCCTTCCCCCAAAGCGACTACGCGCAGGACTTCGCCAGCGAGCAGTCGCAGCGCGAGTACAGCGATCTCCTTGCTCGGGCGCAGGCGGTCGAGGTGATGCCGCCGGTGGCCACGCGCGAGGCCGGCTACGAACAGGTCGGCCGTTGGGTCGTCGACCACAGCGACGCTGTCGTCGCTCTCTGGGACGGAGAGCTCTCTCGCGACCAGGGTGGTACGTCCGGGGCCGTCGCGTATGCTGCGAAGCGTGGTGTGCCGTTGCTCTGGGTGCACGTGAGCCGGCCCTAGGAAGGGGTGGGGGACCCGTGACGGAGAACGGCACGCCGGATCGATTCCGTCGGTCTCTCCGACGCCGTCTCACGCACCGACTACGAGCGATCCAATGGCCACTGGTCGGCGTTGCGGCTGCGCTGGCGATCGTGCTGGGCTACATAGGATTCAAGGAGTACTACGAGATTGTCGGGGAGCAGCGCGGCTTCTGGGATGTCCTGTATTCTGACTTGCAGCTGTTCCCGCTGCAGTCGGGTCTGACGACCGGCCCTGTCCCCTGGCAACTCAACGTCGCCCGCTTCCTCGCTCCCGCCGTCACCACGGTCACAGCCGCGGCGGCCATCGCTGCCCTGCTCAGCGAACGCCTGCGACTGGCCCGCCTGCGTTACCTCCGCGACCACACCGTTGTCTGCGGCCTCGGCCGCAAGGGGCTCATGATCGCCGAGAGTCTGGCGCGCCGCGGCGAGCGTGTCTTGGTCGTCGAGAGCGACGAGCAGAACGACTATCTCGATCGCTGCCGGGAGCGCGGCGTGCCGGTCCTGTTCGGGGATGCTGCCGACCCCCGGCTGCTGGGGCGCGCGCGCGTCGACCGCGCCCGGCGGGTCGTGGCCGTCACCGGCGACGACGGCGTGAATGCCGAGGTCGCCGTCGCGTGCCGGGGGCTGGTCACGGGCCGCCGCGGCTCGCCCCTCGACTGCTTCGTGCACCTCGTCGACACTCAGCTCTGCCGGCTCCTCTACGAGCAGGAGCTCCGCTTGGCAGGACGCGATTCCCTGCGGCTCGAGTTCTTCGACGTCCACCATCGCTGCGCTCGCGCGCTGCTGAACGAGTTCCCGTTCTTCGCGGCGGACGTTGTCACGGGAAGACCGACGGGGTCGATACCGGCCTCTCGGCCTCACGTCCTCGTCGTGGGCTGCGGCCGGACCGGCCAGGACCTCATCGTGCAGGCTGCCCGCCAGTGGTGGCGTGAGCATCGTGATTCGGGCGAGCGCTTCTGGGTCACGATCGTCGACTGGCACGCGCTCGCGCGGCTCGAGGGTCTGCGCCTCCGTTACCCGCGCCTCGGCGATGCGTGCGAGGTGACGCCGGTGGAGCTCGACGTCACGTCCCCCGAGTTCGAGCACGCCGCCTTTCTGGGCGGCGGTGACGGCGTGCCCGCCGTCACCGCCGCCTACATCTGTCTCGACGACGACTCGCGCAGCCTGTCGGCGGGTCTCGCCCTGCTGCCGCGCACGCGTGCCGCGGGCATCCTCGTCGTCGTGCGCATGATGGAGGAGGTCGGACTGGCGACGCTCGCCACCGGCGACAAGGACGGCGGCACGGAGCTGCGTGCCTTCGGCGTGCTCGGCTACGTGTGCGCGCCCGAGCGGCTCTTCGCCGGCATGCACGAGACCCTCGCCAGGGCGGTCCACGAGGACTTCGTCGCCGGGCGCCTGCAGGCCGGCGAGAGCTCCGCGACGAACCCGGCTCTCGTGGACTGGGACGAGCTGCCCCCCGGCCTGCGTGAGTCGAACCTCGATCAGGCGGCGCACATCTTCGAGAAGCTGCGCGAGGTCGACTGCGACCTAGCCCCGCTCACCGATTGGAACGCGGAGTCCTTCACCTTCACGCGGGAGCAGGTCGAGAAGCTGGCCGAGATGGAGCACGTCCGTTTTGTGAAGGAGCGTCTCGACGCGGGCTGGACGTACCAGCCGGGACCGAAGGACATCGCCAGGAAGTCGAGCCCCTACCTGAGGCCGTGGGACGACCTGAGCGACGGCGAGAAGGAGTTCGACCGTCGCGCGGTGCGCGACCTGCCGCTCATCCTGGCCGACGTCGGCCTGCAGATCGTCCGACGCGACGGCGAGGAGGGCGCATGACCGGCGAGCGCCTCGGCGGCCGCGTCTCGGCGACAAGCCGACCGAGTCGGCGCGCCCGCCACGAGTCGGGGGAGCCCCATGGGTAACGATACCGGCTGCAGCATCGCCGTCCTGGTCGTCTTCGCCGCGCTGGCCGTATTGCTCGCCATCCTCGGCGACAGTGTGCTCACCGGGGCGCTGGTTTTCGCCGGCATCCTGCTTGTGATGCACGGTAGCAACCGCGCCGCAGGGGGCGGGGCCGTGCAAGGATGGACGGAGATCGTGGCTGGGGTCGGGGCGACCGCCGCCGCCATGTGGCTGGGCGGCATGGGCGGACGCTGGTGGTGGCTGCCCGTGTGGCTGTTTCTGGGCTACGTCGTGTTGTTCAACGGTAACAAGGCACGGCTGACGGACAGGCGTCATGGGGATTCACTGATCGCCTTCGGCGTGCTCCTCATGATCTTCAGCGTGCTGGCGCCGCTGTGGGTCTACCCGGCGCTCGCCTCGGAGGCTCCCGAGAGCGCCGTCGGCTTCTCCGTGAGCGATGGCCTCGGCGCCGCATGGGATCTGGTCGGCACGGTCGTCACGTCGCTGTGGGGCTGGCTGAACCTGCTGTTCGTGGTCTTCATCGGGGTCGCGATGTGGCGCCGCCACGGGGCGTGGGTGCTGCCCGCGCTCGTGCTGGCGGCCGCCTTCGTCGTCGGCGGCTTCTCCAGCAGCGCCGGCGCCGACCTCGCGGCTGCCGCCGGCCACAGCCCGGCTTCGTGGATGAAGAGCCTGGTCCTGGCCTCCAACGACCATTGGGGCACCGCCGGCTGGGGCATCCTGCTGCTCGGCCTCGGTCTCGTGGCGTTCGCGGCGCCGCTGTTGCGCAAGCTCCTGGCCATCAACCGGGTGGTCATGGCGGCCGAGGTGGTCAAGCGTCGTGAGGGCGACGAGGCGTCGCTTCGCTACATGGTGGAGCGCGGCTGCGGGCCGGGCACGATGATGCTCGTTTTGTCGGCGTTCCAGGGGCTCATCGTGGGCATCGGGATCGCCCTCTGGGTCGGGCTGCGGTGGGCGGCCGGCACGGCCGGGGCGCTGCCCTTCGATCCCTTCCGCATCCCCGATCTCGCGGTACCGAACTTCAGGCCGGTCTGGCAGCTCTCGTACTTCGCCCTGGCCGTGGCGGTCGGTGCGTCGGCCGTCCTCGCCAGCCGCATCATGGTGCGCCTGCGGGTCTCGGAGCGCGTGCCGGTGCTGACCAACCCCGTGTGGCAGATCGGGATCGTCGTCATCGGGGCTTTTCTCGCTCCCGCTGGTGTCTTCCTATTGAGCCTGTCGGGGATCTGGATGCAGGCCGCCCTGGCGCCGATACTGGCCGGGCGCGCAGGACCCGAGGAGAGCGACGTGGGACCCGGTGCGGCCTCGATGCTCGAGTATCTGGAGGCGCTGCAAAGCTCGCAGACGACGACTGAGCTGGGTGCCGGCACGGTGGTCTCCAAGGAACCGCCGCCGCAAGAGCGCGCCGCCGGCGGCGCGCAAGCCGTGCCGGGGCTGGGCGTCGTCGGCGACAAGGAGCGCCCGGTGTGGGAGCGCGGTTCGGGCGAGGACGAGCGCCCGGTGTGGGAGCGTGGAGGCGAGGTCACGCCGAGCGAGGCCGCCGTCGCCGGCGGGCTCATCGCGGGTGGCGCGGCGCTCGAGGGTCTTGCCGGCGAACCTGCGGATGAGCTTCTGGGAAGCCAGTGGTTCGTGCACGGCGAACCCATCGTCGATCTGGCCTGTCTGCACCGCGTGGAGCTCGTCGTGCTCGACGACAAGGGCGATGTGACCGTGTATCGCAGAGAGAAGGCCGTGCGCCGCAAGCGCCTGGCCGTCTCGCGGCCGCTCGGCCTGGGCGTGGCTCTCGACGATCACTTGGTCTTGGTCGACGGCGACGGCCGCGTCGTCGAGTTCTCGCTCGCCGAAGAGGACTACGGTGGGGAAGATGCTTCGAGTGGGCGGGCGCACATCGTGCACGCCGGCGTCACCGAGGCCATCGACTGCTTTGCCGTCAGCCCGTCGGGGACGATGGTCGCCTTCGCGGCCGCGGCGCGGCCGCAGGTCTCCGCCTTCTTCCTGAGCAGCGAGATCACCCGCGTGCTGGCCGACGGCGTCGGGCGGCCGTCGGCCCTCGGCTTCGCCGCCGACGGCCGCCGCCTCGCCGTCGGCACAGCGACCGGCGACGTGCGCATCCTCGATGTGGGTGGGCAGGGAGTGACCGGCGAGCTGCGCGACAACCGCTTCGCGGGCAGTGCCGTGAGCGCCGTCGCCGGGGCGCGAGACGGCCGCTGGCTGGTGGCTTACGACAACGAGCGCCTGGCACTGTGGGGCGGCGAAGGAGAGCTGGTGCGCGACATCGACGCCGGGGCTGCTGTGGTCTGCCTCACGGTCGATGAGATCTCGGGCAGCGTCGCCTTTGGGACGTCGCGCGGTTCGGTGCGCGTCAGCGACACGGACCTGGATGAGGTGCTCGTCGACGGGCGCATGGCGTCCAGCGCCGTCAAGGGCGTCGTGTTCATGGGCACCGGCAGCGAGATCGTCTGCGCCGGCGCCGGCGGCGAGGTGCGCTACCTGGCGCTGTAGTCGCTCGCCACGCCGCCGGCGCCCGTCACGCTGACGCCGCCGGTGTTCACCACCAACCGATGAGCCCGAGGCCGCGCTGCGCGCAGAGGCCGAAGAAGGCTTGCAGCATGCGGATCTCGTCGGGCGTGGGCGTGTACCGTTCGCCCAGGTCGAGACCCTCGGTGGCCGTCTCTGGATCGCACTTGGCGATCCGTGCTGCCATCGCGGCCATCGTCTCGGGCGGGATCCATTCCTGGTACAGCGACTCCTCGGTGACCTCCATCACGAAGAGGTCGTAGACCTTGCCGCGGATCGAGGCGGCCCCGTCGCTGAACATCCCGCCGCAGAGCTCGATATCCGACTCGGCGAAGGCTCGCTCGTCCTCGGGTGTGAGGACGACGTCCTCGGGGATGCGCGAGACCAAGTTGTCGAGTCCCATTTGCGACTCCAGCCCTTCAGCGGGCGGCCAAGGGTCGAACGCGACGCGAGCCGCTTCTCGTGGCGCGACGAGACATGGAAGACATCACAGCTCGCTGCGCTTCTTGCCGCCCCACTTCTCCTTGATTTGGTCGTCGTACTGGTTCGTGCTGATGGCCACCAGATGGACGGCGACCTCGAGCTCGGCCTGGTTGAGGAAGTCGCCCAGCAAGGCCTGCTCGAAGTGGACCTCCTGGCGCTCGGTGTAGAGGGCCAGCTTGCCGAACAGCAGCTTGGCGTTCTCCTCCGAGAGGAAGATGCCCAAATCGCCGTCGATGCGCATGTCCTTGTTGCACAACGACTCGACCTTGACCACCGTGCGCCCGTCGGGCAGCTCGCGCGGCATGACGAAGACCTGGACTCCGTCCTCGAACATGAGCACGAAGTCCTGGTCCATGTCTATCATGTACTTGAGGCCGCAGGCCGTGAGGTAGTTCTTGCAGGTCTCGCGGAGTGCCTTGAGGTGCTCGGAGTCGGTCACGGTGGTCTCCCTTCGAGTCGCGTTGATCCGCGCGGCGGGGCCATCTGGCCTCGCGGCACGAGACGATCACGGTGCGCGCTCAGTCTGGGCCTTCCAGGTCCCAGCCGCACTTGGCGCACCACTTGGCGCCGGGCTTGTTGGTCGCCCGACAATTGGGGTTGCGACAGACGAGGGAGGCGGGGCCGGCGGCCCCGCCTCCCTCGTCTTCCTGTGCCGCGCTGGTGCTGCATTCGACCAGTAGCACCTCGCTGGCGCCGATCTTGACGATGTTGCCCTGTGACATCTCACGAGTGCCGGTCGCCTGCTCGCCGTTGAGGGTGAACGTCTCGCCACACGTGAGCTTCACGCCCTCGCTGCCGACCTCGAACGCGACGTCGTCGAAGTCGCCGAGATCGGGCTTCTGCACCGGAGGCAGGTCGGCAATCTCGCTCCCCAGGCTGACGCCGCCGTGAGCGATCGTGAACGTCAGCCCGTCGTAGGGCCCCGACACGAACTCGAAGCGCGCGTGCCACTCGCCGCTCAAGGCGCACCTTCCGCGGCTGGCTCCGACGGCTCTGCCGCCGGCCGAGGTACCTTGGCCGGCGGCTCGGCTCCCATGTCGCCGGGTTCGTTCGCCGGTAGGACGGTGAAGGTCAGCTTGCCGCGCTTCACGCCCAGACGCACACCGTCGTGTTCCCCGAGGGCGCCCTTGAGCAGCTCGTTGGAGAGGGGCTCGGCCACGAGGTCCTGGATCGCGCGCCGCAACGGTCGGGCGCCCATCGTCTCGTCTTGGTCGTGTTTGACGAGGAAGGCGAGCGCCTTCGCGTCGGCCTCGACGCGCATCGGCAGTCGAGTGAGCATCAGGCTGGCGATGCGCGCCAGGTCCGCATCGCCCAGGGGGTTGAAGACGATGATCTCGTCGAAGCGATTGCGGAACTCGGGCGCGAAGGTGCGCGTCAGGTCCTCTGCTACGGCTGCCTTCACCTCGTCGGCCGTCAGCTTCTCCTTGAGGTCGACCCTGAAGCCGATGAAGCGTCGCTTGCCGATGTTGCGCGAGCCCACGTTCGAGGTCATGACGATGACCGCGTTGCGGAAGTCGGCCACCCTGCCCAGCCCGTCGGTGAGTCGGCCTTCGTCCATCAGCCCGAGTAGCAGCTCGTGCACCGCCGTGTCTGCCTTCTCGAGCTCGTCGAAGAGGACCACCGAGTAGGGGTCGCGACGGATCGCTTCGGTCAGCATGCCGCCCATCTCGGAGTTGACGTAGCCCGGCGGCGAGCCGATCAGGCGTGAGATGAAGTGCTCGCTGTAGGACTCACTCATGTCGACGCGGATGAGGCGACTCTCGTCGTCGAAGAGCGCCTCGGCGAGCGACTTGGCGAGCTCCGTCTTGCCCACCCCTGTGGGGCCGAGGAAGAGGAAGCAGCCGATGGGCCGCATGGGATCGCCGAACGCCGTGCGTGCGGTGCGGATCGACTGCGCCACCGCCGCCACGGCGTGGTCCTGGCCGAGCACCCGATGTCGCAGGATGCCTTCCAGATCGAGCAGCCGCTCGGCCTCGGTGGCCTTCACCTTGCCCACGGGGATGCGGCGCCAGCTCGAGACCGCCAGCGCGACCTCGTCGGGGCCGATCGTCAGCTTGGCGTCCGGCGACGACTCGGCGGTCCTCTCGAACAGCGTCCGCCGTTCCTCCGGCGACAGGTCGCTCAGGTCGAGGTCGCCGAGGCCGAGCCACTCGCGCATGCGGCTCTCGGCGCAACTGCGGTCGATCAGCTCCAGCGCCTTGTCGGGCAGACGGCGGTCGGTCACGTAGCGGATCGCCAGCTGGACGGCAGCCCGCAGGGCGTCGTCGGAGATGCTCACGTTGTGGAACTCCTCGTAGCGGGCGCGGAGGCCGGCCAGGATCTCCAGGGTGTCGTCGGCCGTCGGCTCGGGCACACGGACCATCGCGAAGCGGCGCTCGAGTGCCGGGTCCTTCTCGATGTTCTTGCGGTACTCGTCGTAGGTGGTCGCACCGATGACGGTGATCTCGCCGCGCGAGAGAGCCGGTTTGAGGATGTTGGCCGCGTCCATTGTGTCGTGCAGGCCGGTCGCGCCGGCGCCGACGAGCATGTGGATCTCGTCGATGAAGAGGATCAGCGAGGAGTCGTCGCGGGCCTCCTTGATGAGCGCCTGGAGCTTCTCCTCGAGCTGGCCGCGCACGCCGGTGCCGGCGACGATGTTGGCCACTTCGACCGTGCGGATGCGTTTGCCTTGCAGTTGCGGTGGCACGGTGCCGCGGGCGAGAAGCTGGGCGAGACCCTCGACGATGGCCGTCTTGCCGACGCCCGCCTCGCCCACCAGCACGGGGTTGTTCTTCTCGCTCTTGCAGAGGACGGAGATGATCTGCAGGAGCTCCATCTGGCGGCCGATGACCGGGCGCAGCTTGCCCTGCTTCGCGAGCTCGGTGAGGTCGCGGCCGAGCGTCTCCATGAGGTCGCTCGACGAGGCCAATTCGGGCTGTTCGACGGGCGTGCGGCCGCGGTAGGCGCTCTCCGTCCACTCGTAGGCGGCGATCATGTCGCGGACGGCTTGGGCGACGGCGGCGGGATCCGCGCCCATGCTCCCGAGGGTCCGCACGGGCAGGCTGTTCTCCTCGGCGAGGATGGCCAGCAGGATGTGGGGCGCCCAGACCACCTCGTCGGTGTTGCCCTCGGGCCGCACGGTGAGGGCGAGTTGCATCGCCGCCTCCATGACCCGCTTAGCCCGTGGGGTCATCCCTACGTCGCTCTCCCCGGGGGGACCCTCCTGTCGAGCCGCTTCGCGCACGCGCCGCGCGGCCTCGTCGATGTCCACGCCGGCGGCGCCGCAGCGCAGGTGGATGTTCCTGTCGTCGAGAGCGACGACGCCCAGGAAGAGGTGCTCGACACCGAGGTGCCGATGGCCGAGTTCGGTGCGAGCACGCTCGGCGTGCGTTACGGCGAGTGTGGCCGAGTTACCCAGTTCAACGGCCATGGATCCCCTTTCCGCGGCCTGTCAGACGAGCGGCCGCTCAGTCCCGACTATACCAGGCGTTGCCTGGTGCTTGCGCTTTCGGACCCCGGCGAGACGGCCGCGCGTTCTCGGCGACCTGGTCGCGTCCGGTCTGAGGTCGGCATCGGCCTGGAGAGGCTCCCTGGTGCGATAGAGTTGCCGACGGCAGGCCCGCGAGACTCCCGAGGAGGTCGCTCGATGTCCGTCTACGTCAGCCGCGAGGACAGCGTCGCCGTCGTCACCATCAGCCGTCCCGAGGTGCGCAACGCGCTCAACGCGGAGACCAAGGAGCTCCTACTGGCCGCCGCGCGCGATTTGGCGCAGGAGGAGGGCGTCGGCGCGGTGGTGCTGACGGGCGACGGCGACAAGGCCTTCGCCGCCGGCGCCGACATCGCCGAGTTCACCGCCCTGAGCCCCGAGGAGGCCCGGCAGTCGTCGTGGCTGGGGAGCAAGGTGTGCGAGGCCATCGAGGGCTCGCCGCAAGCCTGGATCGCCGCCGTCAACGGCTACGCCCTCGGCGGCGGCTGCGAGCTCGCGCTGGCCTGTGACATCCGCCTGGCCGCCGACACGGCGCACTTCGGCCAGCCCGAGATCAACCTCGGCATCATGCCCGGCTACGGCGGCACGCAGCGGCTGCCGCGCAGCGTCGGTCTCGGCTGGGCCAAGTATCTCTGCCTGAGCGGGCGCGTGATCGACGCCGAGACGGCGCTGCGCATCGGTCTGGTGCAGCAGGTGGTGCCGGCCGCGCAGCTCATGGACGAGGCGAAGAAGCTGGCGCTCGAGCTCGCAGCCAAGGCCCCCCTCGCCCGGCGCTACGTCAAGTCGGCCCTGCACTACGCGCAGAGCGTCGACCTAGAGACGGGCTGCGAGATCGAGCGCGACCTCTTCGCCCTCGCCTTCGCCAGCGAGGACCGTACTGAGGGGATGAAGGCCTTCCTCGAGAAGCGTCAGCCGCGCTTCAGGGGGCGGTAGCAGCACGTTCCGCAGGCGCGACGCTGCGCGGCGCCGCCCGACGCCTGCGCGACATCCCGCGCTGCTCCGGCCCTCAGCTGCGGTCGCCTTAGCTGAGCCCGCGCCCCTTGGCCATACCCTGCTTGGCGGTCGCCGCCAACAGGCGGCGTAGGACCTCCGCGATGCCGCTGACGCCGTCGACCCAGACATCGCTCGTCTCGCGCACGCGCGCCGGCGTCTCGTCGCTCACGGCCGCCACGCCGATAGCCGCTCGCTCGGGCCTGTTGCGCACCCAGACACGGAGGGCGGCGAAGCCGCTCGTGTCGGTGAGGTCGTCGCCGAGGAAGAAGGCCGTGGTGTAGCTCTCACGTCCCAGCAGCGCCAGTGCGGCCGTGCCCTTTGTGACCTCCACCGGCGGGCGCACCTCGATCACCTGCTTCCCCGTGGTCACCGCGAGCCCGGCCTGACGTGCCGGCGCGACGATCTGCTGCCCGATGGCGCGCAACGCCGCGTCTTCGTCGTTCGCCAGCCGGTAGTGCGCCGCCAGGACGCTGCGCTTGTTCTCAAGGACGATCCCGAGCGCTTCGAGCTCGGCCGTGCGGAGGCCGGCGACGATGGCCTGCACACGCGGCACGTACGGGTCCGCTCCGGGGTCCGTCTGCACCACGCCGGCGGGGTCCATGAGCTCGAGGCCGTGCGTGCCGATGTAGAAGGTGTTCTTGAGGCGTACGAGCCGGGCTCCGTCGAGGACGGCCCGACCGGTGACGAAGCAGAGGAGACCGAGGCGCGACGTGAGCGTCGCGAGCGCCGCGCGCTGCCGTTCGGGGACCACGGCGTCGGACGGCCGCGGCGCGATGGGGGAGATGGTGCCGTCGATGTCGCAGAACAGCGCCGTGGCGGCGGGGTCGAGCGCCACCGCCGCGAGGCCTTCTTCGAGCCGTTCCTCACCGTGCAAGATCAAGCCTGTCATGGGTGCATCTCCTCGGTCGAGGCGCGGCTGCAGCCGACACCGGGCCGCGCCTAAGGGTATCGGAAGCTCTCTCCGCCCGCTACAGACGGCTTGCGAAAGGCTTCGTCTCCGGCGCGCGCAACGTTAAGGAACAGACGGGCGATGCCGACACCTTCGGGCATGGACGAGGTCGCCACGGAGAGCCTCGATGCCGCCGCCGGCCGACGCGGCCGCCGCCGTGGCGAGCGTCGTTGCCGACGAGCGTGCCGATCCCTACCTCAAGTCGATGCTCCTCAGCCTCATCGAGGAGAGCTATCTGCACAGCGGCACCTTCACGCAGTTCGCCGCCGAGGTGCTCAAGGTCCTCGCCTACGCCGTGACGGTACCGGTCGCCTTCACCGAGGGCTTCTTGCGCGCCTACCTCTCCATCGAACGCATCGAGGAGACCGACGAGGGCCGCATCAAGATCGTGCCCAAGGCCGACGCGAGCGAGGAGGACTGGATCCGCGACGTCGACCAGATCACGGCCCAGGTCGACCCCAGCGCCGTGTTCAACCCCATCGTGCGCTCGAAGCTTGAGGCGGTCCACGACGCGTCGAGCAAGGTCATGCATTACGACCTCGACCAGCTCTCGAGGATGTCCGACGGCCAGCTCATGGACGTGCTGCGCCAGATGCAGAAGGAGTCCGAGGAGCTGGACGGCGAGGGGCCTCCCGAGGAGGAAGCCACCGACTACGTGCGCGCCAAGCTGGCGACGATCCGGCGCAACGTGCGCCAGTTCCAGGCCCAGGCGAAGCGCGCCGAGGAGGCCATCGACCGTGGCCTCGACGAGGAGAAGGACACGGATGACTGAGCGCACCTGCAGCCCCGCGTGCGTGCCTCCGCCGCCGCCCGCGGCTGCTTGACCCCGTAGCCTGCGACCGGAATACTAGCCCGGCGCGAGGGCACCCTCGCGCTCCCCGCGACCGCGGGCAGGAGTGAAGGGAAGGAGAGCTCCTGGAGCGGTTCTCCGACAGGCTCGCCGCGCGCGTCCTGGCGACCGGCAGCGTCGTCTGCGTCGGTCTCGACCCCGATCTGGCCCGCATGCCGCCCGCCCTGGTGCGCAAGTACAGCCATCGGGCGGCCACGATCGACGACGCCCAGGCGGTGGCCCTCTGCTTCGAGGAGTTCTGCTGCGGGATCATCGACGTCGTGGCCGATAGCGCGCCCGTGGTCAAGCCTCAGGCCGCTTTCTTCGAGCAGTGCGGGGCGCCTGGCTGGATCGCGCTGCGCGCCGTCGTCGAGCACGCGCAGCGTCGCGGCCTGCTGGTCATCGTCGACGCCAAGCGCGGCGACATCGCCTCGACGGCGACGGCCTACGCGCGAGCCCTCTTCGGCGGCGCGCCGGGTTTCAACGGCGAGCTCGCCGGCCTGGGCGCCGACGCCGTCACGCTGAGCCCCTACCTGGGTGCGGATTCGCTGGCCCCCTTCATCGAGTACTGCGAGCGTGGCAAGGGCGTCTTCGTCCTGGCGCGCACGAGCAACCCGGGGGCGGCCGATCTCCAGGAGCGCGAGAGCGGGGAGCGTCCCCTGTTCGCCCACGTGGCCGCGATGATCCGCCGCCTGGGCGAGCCCCACGTCGGCCGCTACGGCTTCAGCGATGTGGGCGCCGTGGTAGGGGCGACGGCGCCCGACGCCCTGCGTTCGCTGCGCCCGGAGCTGCCGAAGAGCTTCTTCCTCGTGCCCGGCTACGGTGCGCAAGGGGGTGACGCCGCCGCGCTCGCCGGGCTCGGCGACGAGCGGGGCCTCGGCTTTATAGTCAACGCTTCGCGGTCTATCATCTACGCCTGGCAGGAGACCGGGGCCGAGTACCAGCTCGCCGCCGCCGAGGCCGTGGCGGTCATGAAGGCAGAGCTGGCTGGGGTGTGAGATGGGAGACCCGACGAGGGGTGGGCCGCCTTACGATGACCCCGAGGCGACGCAGATCGGCGCGCCGCCGGAGGGTGTGGTCGACGAGAGCGGCGCGAGCACGGGGGCGCTGAGCGCCGACGAAGCCGCGACCCGGTGGGCCCCTATCGATGGCGGCGCGCTCGAGCCCACGCGGCTGCAGCCGACCTACGCGGCGCCGACCGGTCAAGCGCCGCCGCGCCCCGCCGATGGCGGCGCTGTTCGTGGCTCGTCCGGCGTGACGGGCGCGCCCTCCGGCGCCGCCGGGACGAAGCCCCGGCGGCGCCGGAGGGCGCGCCTCAACCTCCCGCGCCTCATCGCCCCCGTCGTCTTCCTCGCGGCTGTCATCGCCGTGCTCAGTATCGCCGTCGACAGCGGCGTCATCGGCGGCACGAAGGCCGGCAAGACGCCGGCGGCCACGGCGACCGGTAAGAAGACTACGAAGGCCAGCGGTTCCCCCGTCGTCAAGGTGCGCAAGTTCTACCGCGTGAAGGCGGGCGACACGCTGAGCGTCATCGCCGAGAAGTTCCACACCACCGAGAACGAGCTCATGATCGTCAACAACCTGAGCTCGACGACGTTGCGAGTAGGGCAGAGGCTGAAACTGCCGTCGCCCAGCCCGTGACCCGCGCGGCGGGTACCTCGCGGGGCTAAAGCCCGCGCCCGCCGCAAAGGTCGAACCACGCACGGTCCGCGAGCGCACTTCGAACGCTGTCTCGGTCATCCCCCCAGCCTCACTGATGAGCCCGTCGCACCCCGGGTGTCGATTCCTCCCATGAATGTGGTACAAGAGTATTGCATTGTGGGGAATCGTGGGGTAAAGTGGCGCGCATGTTGGGGCCGCTGCTGCTAGGGGAGTACGAGTTCACCCTCGATGCGAAGAACCGCGTCGCCGTACCCGCTCGCTTCCGTCCCGTCTTCGCCGAGGGCATCTTCGTGACGCGCGGCTTCGACCGTTGCCTGAGCGTCTATCCCCCCGCGGAGTGGGAGCGTTTCGTCGGCGAACGCACGGGCGAGCTGCCGGAGATGAGCAGCAAGGGCCGACAGGTACGGCGATTCGTCTTTGCCGGGGCGACAGCCGAGGCGCTCGACGGCCAGGGGAGGGTCAAGCTGCCGCAGAGCCTACTCGAGTTCGCCGGCATCACGAAGGACGTGACGATCATCGGGGTCTACGACCATCTCGAGGTGTGGGACCGCGCCTCGTGGGCCGACTATCGCCAACGCATGGAGGAGGGGGCCGATGCTAGCGCAGACGAACTCACGGTTCCGTGAGTACGAGATGGTGCTCGCCCACACGCCGGTTCTGCTGGAGGAGCTGGTCGACCTCCTGAAACCCGCGCCGGGTGAGGTGGCCTTTGACGCCACCTTCGGCGCCGGCGGACACGCCGCCGCCGTCGCCGAGCGTCTCGGCCCGGGGGGACTGCTCGTCGCCTGCGACCGCGACCCCGGCGTGGCGGACTACTATCGCGACTTCGAGCGTCACTCGCCCTGCTTGAGCGAGCTCTACCACGGCAACTTCGCCGAGGTGCTGGCCGAGCGCGGCGACCGATCGCTCGACATCGTGTATATGGACCTCGGCGTCTCGTCGATGCAGCTCGACCGCCGCGAGCGCGGCTTCTCATACGCTCATGACGCGCCGCTCGACATGCGCATGGACCCATCGCTCCCGGTCACGGCGGCCGATCTGCTCAACGACCTCTCGGCCGACGAGCTGACCGACATCTTTCGCCGCTTCGGTGAGGAACGATACGCGAAGAACATCGCGCGCCGGGTCGTCGCGCAGCGGGCGCGGCGGCCGCTGGAATCGACCGGTGACCTCGTCGAGATCGTCAAGGCGGCTATCCCCACGCCCGCACGGTTCGGCGCCGGGAACCCGTCGCGGCGCGTCTTCCAGGCTCTGCGCATCGTGGTCAACGACGAGCTCGAATCGCTCGCTCGCGGGCTCGACCAGGCCTACCGCGTGCTCAAGCCCGGCGGACGTCTCGGCGTGATCTCCTTCCACTCGCTCGAGGACCGCATGGTCAAGGAGTTCTTCCGCGAGAAGGCCGCCGGCTGCATCTGCCCGCCCGGCCTGCCGCAGTGCGTCTGCGGTCACGAGCCGACGATGCGGGTGCTGACGCGCAGGCCGGTCGTCCCACGCGCGCGTGAGGTCGAGATCAACCCGCGCAGCAAGGCCGCGAAGCTGCGCGTGGCGGCGAAGCTCTGAGGGGCGCCTCCGTGCCCTCGGCCGCGTACACCCGCGCCACCGTCTCGTCGCGGGTCTCCTTGGCGCCCAGGCTCGACGACGAGCCGTGGGACGAGGCGCTGCCGCGGGAGGCGGCGCGGGCGCGGCTCCGCGTAGCCGCAGTCGCGCCCGCAGCCGCCCCCACGCGAAGCCGCCGGCCAAGCTGCTCATCTTCGTCGTCTGCCTGGCGCTGCTCGCCGTGGTGCGCATCAGCCTGAGCTTCGCCGTGGTGCAGAAGAACCTGGCGACGACCCGCATCGTGAACGAGCAGCGCTCGCTGGCGGCCGAGAACTCGCGTCTCGCGGAGGAGGCGGCGACCCTCTCCTCGACGCTGCGCGTGCGCAACCTGGCCGTCGACCAGCTGCACCTGGCGGCGAGCGGCACCGTGCTCTATCTGCGTGCGCACGGCGGCGCGGGACGACAGAACCGGAGCCGCTAATGGCTGGCGGCCGCCGCGACGGGCGCGGCCGCTCCTCGGCGCCGCCCCCGCGCCGCCGCACGGGGGCCGGCAGCGGCTCGTCACGGCCAGCCACGCGTTCGTCCTCGCGCGCCGGCTCCGCTGGGCAGGGCCTGCGCTCGTCGCCCTCGCCGCGCTCCGGCCAGCTGTCGTTCGACGACGTACGGGGCGCCGGGGGCGCCGGCGGCCCCAGCGGCGCCGGCGGGGGCCGGTCGGGCGGGAGGCGGCGCCGGAGCCGGCGGAGCGGCGCCGGCGCCGCCTCGACCGACCGGCGCATTCGGTTTCTGCGGGTCGTCCTCGTCCTCGCCTTCCTGGCCGTGGGCGGAAAGGCGGTCGCGCTCGCCTCCTCGTCGTCGAACCTGGCCGCCATCGCCGCCCAGCAGCAGTTGCGGAGGATCGTGCTCCCCGCGCCGCGCGGCGCGATCCTCGACCGCAACGGCGCCGAGCTTGCCGTGGGCAAGCAACAGCGCACCGTCTTTGCCACGCCCTACATGCTCCGTGACCCGCAGGCCGCCGCACGGCGGCTGGCCCACGTCTTGCGTGTGAAGCGCCGGCCCCTTCTCAAGCAGCTCTCCGATCGCGACAGCGGCTTCGTCTACGTGGCGCGTAAGGCCGATCCGCAGCTCGCCGACCCGGCGCTGGCGCTCGACCTGCCCGGCGTCGGCGCCTACAGCGAGGAGAAACGCGTCTATCCGATGAAGACCGTGGCGACGCAGGTGGTGGGGGTGGCCGGCGTCGACAACAAGGGCCTCGAGGGCATCGAGTACCGCTACGACGGGAAGCTCTTGGGACGCGCCGGCAGTGAGGTCGTGGTGCGCGACCCGGTCGGCCGCGATCTCAAGATCGTCAAGGCGGCGGAGCCGCGGCCGGGCGTGGCCGTGCGGCTGACCATCGACCAGGCCATCCAGTTCACGGCCGAGCAGGTACTGGCGACGACGGTGCGCCAGTACCACGCGCGCGGCGCGACGGCCATCGTCGAGAACCCCAAGACCGGGGAGATCTACGCCATGGCGAACGTGCCTCTCGTCAATGGCAACCAACTCGCCGGCGCGAGCGAGGAAGACCTGCGCAACAAGGCTGTGACGACGATCTACGAGCCGGGATCGACGTTCAAGACGATCACCGTGGCCGGCTGTCTCGAGGACGGGCTCGTGCGCCCTTCGACCCGCTTGCGCATCCCCTCCTCGCTGCTCGTCGCCGACCGCGTGATCCACGAGGCCCACCCGCACCCGACGGAGTGGTTCACCGTACGCCGCATCGTGGCCGAGTCGAGCAACGTCGGCGCGGTAAGGCTGGGTCAGCAGCTCGGGGCCAGAACGGCTCCTCAGGTGGATCAGGGCCTTCGGTTTCGGCAAGGCCACCGGTATGGACTTCCCCGGGGAGGTCGCCGGCGCCGTGCTGCCGCTGCGGCGCTGGTCGGGATCGACCATCGGCAACGTCCCCATGGGGCAGGGCATCGCGGTGACGCCGATCCAGATGGCGGCCGCGTACTCCACGGTGGCCAACGACGGTGTCTGGGTGCAGCCGCATCTCGTCCTGCAGGTGGGCGGCGCCACGACGCCGGCGCCCAAGACCAGCCGCGTCATCTCGGCGACCACCGCGCGGCAGCTCGCCTCGATGCTGAGCGACGCCGTCTCGGTCGGCACCGGCACCAACGCGCGCATCCCCGGTTACGTCGTCGCCGGCAAGACCGGCACCGCCCAGAAGGCGATCCCCGGCGGCTACTCGACGACACGCTACGTCGCCTCGTTCGTCGGCTTCGTGCCGGCGCGCAAGCCCCAGCTGGTCGTGCTCGTGGTCGTCGACGAGCCCTCGGCCCACTTCGGGGGCGTCGTCGCCGCCCCGGCGTTCGAGAAGATCGCCAGCTTCGCCCTGCAGCACCTCGAGATCGCGCCCTAGGCTGCCCTCGCCGTGTCGGCCGGCTTTCGCGAGAGGGGAGGCAGGCTTTGGTAGAATCGCGCCGCATGGACGTGGCATCCCTCCAGGCCGTGGTCTCTGACGCGACGGTCGTCGGTGACCCGGCGACCGAGGTCGCGTCGCTCGCCTACGACAGCCGGCGCGTGACCCCCGGCGCCCTGTTCTTCTGCGTCCCCGGCGTCAGCGTCGACGGGCACGAGTTCGCCTCCAAGGCGGCGGCCGGGGGGGCGGTCGCCCTCGTTGTGGAGCACCGGCTCGAGATCGCGGTGACCCAGGTCCTGGTGCCCTCGGTCCGGCGCGCCATGGCGCTCATGTCGGCGCGCTTCTTCGGCGACCCGACCACGAAGCTGCGTGTGGTCGGTGTGACGGGGACGAACGGCAAGACGACCACGGCCCACCTCGCGGCGCAGATCCTCGACGCGGCCGGGCTGCGGCCGGCGCTCCTCGGCACCGTCGTCAACCGCATCGGCGGTGAAGAGACGCCGGTGACGCTCACGACGGCCGAGTCGTGCGACCTGCAGGCAATGTTCGCCGGGATGGTACGCGCGGGCGATCTGAGCTGCGCCATGGAGGCCTCCTCGCACGCGCTCGCCCTGGAGCGCGTGACCGGCATCGAGTTCGCCGCCGTGGTGTTCACCAACCTGACGCGCGATCACCTCGACTTCCACAGCGACATCGACGACTACTTCCTCGCCAAGCGCCGCTTGTTCTTGCCCGACGGCGGACGTCAGCCGCGCGCGGTCGCCGTCGTCAACGTCGGCGACGCCCACGGCCGGCGCCTCGCCGGCGAGTGTCGCGTGCCGTACGGAGACGACCTCTGGACCTTCGCCGTGCGCTCCTCGGGCGGCGAACACGTCCCCGCGAGTGGCGCGGCGCGCGGCGCGGCTACCAAGGAGGCGGCAGTGGCCGGTGCGACGGCCACGGCCGACGCGACGGCCACAGCCGACGACCTCGATCTGCGTGGCGACGGCTCGTCGTTCACGCTGCGCGTGCCGCGCCTCGGGATCGCGCGCCGCGTCGAGATGCGTCTGGCGGCGCACTTCAACGTGGCCAACGGGCTCGCCGCCGCGACGGCCGGGCTCGCCATCGGTCTGCCGCTCGGCGCCGTCGTGGAAGGTCTCGAGTCGACGGCCGGCGTGCCCGGCCGCTTCGAGGCCGTGCGCGCCGGCCAGCCGTTCACCGTCCTGGTCGACTACTCGCACACGCCCGACTCGCTCGAGAACGCGCTGCAGGCGGCCCGCGGCGTGGCCGCGGGCCGCCTGCTGTGCGTCTTCGGCTGCGGCGGCGACCGCGACCGCGGCAAGCGGCCCCTGATGGGCGAGGTCGCTTCGCGCCTGGCCGATCTCGCCATCGTGACCTCCGACAACCCGCGTACCGAGGATCCCCTGGCCATCATCGAGCAGATCCGCGCCGGCGTGCACCCCGAGAGGACCATCGTGGAACCCGATCGCCGGGCGGCGATCGAGCTTGCCGTAGAAGAGGCCCTCACCGGCGATGTCGTGCTCATCGCCGGCAAAGGACACGAACGCGGACAGATCATCGGGGGCGAGAAGATCCCCTTCGACGACCGCGAGGTCGCGCTCGAGGCTCTGCGTCGCGCGGGGTACGGCGTAGCCGATGCGGCGCCCGGTGCGGGCGACGGTCGCGCCCGCGAGCGGAGCGGATCGTGATCCCGCTGACGCTGACCGAGGTCGCCGCCGCCTGCGGCGGGCGCCTCGTAGCCGGCGGCGGCGACCTGGTCGTCGACCGGGTCTGCACCGACAGCCGCGCGGTCGCGAAGGGAGACCTGTTCATCGGGCTGCAAGGCGAGCGCTTCGATGGCGACCGCTTCGCGGCCGCGGCGCTCAAGGCCGGCACCTCCGCCGTGGTGGTGCGCGAGCAGACGGCGGCGCGCCTGCCCAAGCGCGCGGCGAAGATCGTCGTCGACGACGGGCTCGTGGCACTAGGGCGCCTGGCCGGCCACGTCCGCGGCCGCGTGCCGGCGCAGGTCGTGGCTATTACCGGGAGCGCCGGCAAGACGTCGACCAAGGACATCCTCGCGGCGCTCGTGCGTCCGCTGGCCCCGACCGTGGCGACGACCGGCAACTTCAACAACGAGGTCGGCGTGCCGCTGACCCTTCTCGAGGCCGACGCAGAGACGCGTGTCGTGGTCACCGAGCTCGCCATGCGCGGCCGCGGCCAGATCGCCGACCTGGCGAGGATCGTGCGGCCCGACGTCGGCGTGATCACGAACGTCGCCCCAGTGCATCTCGAGCTTGTGGGGACCATCGAGGAGGTCGCGGCCGCCAAGGCGGAGATCGTCGGCGCGCTGGCGCGGGGCACGCTCGTGGTTCCCCGGGACGAGCCGCTTCTGGAGCGCCACCTGCGCCGCTTCCGCGGCCGGCTCGTGACCTTCGGCGGGCGCGACGCCGACGTGCACGTCGTCGACGCCGAGCGGCGCGGCGCCCGGATGCACGCCATCATCGACGCCTTCGGGCGCCGCGCCGCCTTCGATTTCAGCTTCTCGGGCTCTCACTATCTCGCCGACGCGCTGGCCGCGCTGGGAGCTTTCGTCGCCCTTGGCTACGCGCTCGAGGAGGCCAAGGCGGGTGCGCGCGCGATCGTGTTCTCGAAGCTGCGCGGGGAGCTCTCGACGCTGACAGAGGACGGCCTTCTGCTCAACGACGCCTACAACGCCAATCCAGTGTCGATGGTCGCCGCCCTCGAGCATCTGGTCGACTTGGCCGAGGGACGGCCGGCGGTGGCCGTGCTCGGCGATATGTACGAGCTCGGGCCGGGCGCGGCGGAGTTCCACCGTCGAGGTGGGGGCCGAGGTGAGCGCGCGCCGGCGTGCGCCTCGTCGCCGTCGGCGGGCTGGCGCGCGACTATCTCAGCGGCGCTCCCGGAGAGCGCTGGTACGCGACGGTCGAGGAGTGCCTCGCGGCGCTGCCCGACCTCGTCGAGCCGGGCAGCGCCGTGCTCGTGAAGGCTTCGCGCGCCCTCGCGCTCGAACGGGTCGCCGAAGCCATCCTCGAGCGGTACCGGGAGACCGACTGATGTTCAGGGCGCTCGCGGCGGGCATCACCTCGATGGTCGTCATTCTCATCATCGGACCGGCCTTCATCGACTACCTGCGCCGCAACGAGTTCGGGCAGGAGATCCGCGAGGACGGTCCCGCGGGGCACGTCACGAAGGCCGGCACGCCGACCATGGGCGGCGTCCTCATCATGCTCGCCGTGCTCGTCCCGTTCTTCGTCTTCAGCGACATGTCGGTGGCCTCGTTCGCCGTGCTCACGGTGATGATCGGCGGCGCCCTGATCGGCTTCGCCGACGACTGGATCAAGATCGTCAAGAAGCGCTCGCTGGGCCTCGCGGCGCGCTACAAGCTGCTCTGTCAGTTGTTGCTGGGGCTGCTGATCGGCTTCGTCGCGCTGCGCTTCACCGGCCTCGACACGACGATCGACGTGCCTTTCTCCGACCACGGCTGGCACCTGAGCACGTTCTGGTGGTACGTGCTCATCGTGGTCGTCATCTGGTCGACGACGAACGCCGTCAACCTCACCGACGGCCTCGACGGGCTCGCCGCCGGCACCTCGGCCATCGTGCTGCTCAGCCTGGCGTCGATCGCGTTCATCATCGGTCGCGGCGAGCACGATCCGGGCATGCTCGACCTGACGGTGCTCTCGGGCTGTATCGTCGGCGCCTGTCTCGGCTTCCTCTGGTTCAACACGTTCCCGGCCGACATCTTCATGGGCGACACCGGCTCTCTCGGCCTCGGCGGCGCCATCGCCGGCATGGCCATCCTCACGCGCTCCGAGATCCTGCTGATCCTCATCGGCGGCCTCTTCGTGCTCGAGACCCTCTCGGTGATCGCCCAGGTCGTCTCGTTCAAGCTCTTCCACAGGCGCGTGCTGCTCATGGCGCCCCTGCACCACCACTTCGAGATGAAGGCCTGGTCGGAGACGAAGATCATCGTGCGCTTCTGGATCATCGCCGCCATCATGGCCGGCACCGGCTTCGCCATCTACTACGCCAGCTTCTGAGCGTCGAGGGACAGGACGCGCCACCCTCGTGGCATGCCGGCTTGCGCGCCTTTGTCACAGGACGCACCGACACCGCGGCGAACCTAGGTCGATGAGCCGTCGCTGCACGTACAAGGGATGAGATGACCGACCTCGCCGACATCCGTTCGCTCGCCGTCCTCGGGCTGGGCTCCTCGGGGCGCGCCGCGGCGCTCCTGGCGGCGCGCCGCCTGACCGGCGTGGCCGTCACTGCGCTCGACGCCAAGCGCGAGGAGGAGCTCGGGGCGACGCCGGCCGAGCTGCGCTCGGCCGGCGTCGCCCTCGACCTCGGTCCGCAGGCGCACCTTCCGGACAGTGTCGACCTGCTGGTGAAGAGTCCGGGGGTGCCCAACGAGAGCCCGGTCGTGCGGGCGGCGCTGGCGCGCGGGGTGTCCATCTGGGGCGAGCTCGAGTTCGCCTACCGCTTCCTCGACGCGACGACGATCGCCATCACCGGCACGAACGGCAAGACGACGACCACCGAGCTGACCGGCGCCATCCTGGCGGGCGCCGGTCTCCCGGTGGTCGTCGCCGGCAACGTCGGCCATCCCATCGCCCTAGTGCCCGGCCACGCGCCGCCGGGAGCGATCGTCGTCGCCGAGGTGTCGTCGTTCCAGATGGAGTACGTGGAGCGCTTTCAGCCGCGTGTCGCCGTTCTCCTCAACCTGACCGAGGACCATCTCGACCGCCACGGGACCTACGCCGGCTACGTGGCCGCCAAGCTCCGCCTGTTCGAGAACCAGAGCGAGGGCGACCTGGCGCTGCTCAACGGGGACGACCCCGGCGTGGCGGCGGAGCTCGAAGGGCGGTCGGCGGGAGGGCCGGCTGCCCCGGCGGGACGCGAAGCCGCGCAGAGTGCGGTCACACGTGGTGCAGGGACGCCGGAGGCGACGCGGCCGGGCGTCGCGACACCGGGCCGAGGGGCGATCCCCGGCCGCGGCCGCCTGGGTTTCTTCGCCCTGGGGACCGGGCGCGAGCCTCTGCGCGCCGGCCTCGACGGCGAGCTGCTCTGGGTCGCCGGCGACGACAGGCGGCGTGCGCCGCTCTGCCGCCGCGGCGAGCTGGCTCTCAAAGGCGAGCACAACCTGAGCAACTCGCTGGCCGCCGCGGCCGCCGCGGCGGCACTCGGGGTCGCGCCGCCCGACATCGCCGGCGTGCTCACGAGCTTTCCGGGGGTGGCACACCGGCTGCAGGTGGTGGCCACGGTCGGCGGCGTGACCTACGTGAACGACTCCAAGGCGACCAACATCGACTCGACGCTCAAGGCGCTGACGGCGTACTCGGGGCCGGTGCACCTCATCCTCGGAGGCTACGGCAAGGGCTCGCCGTTCGACGAGCTCGCCCAAGCCTGTGTGGGCAAGATCAAGGAGGCCATCCTCATAGGGAGGGCGGCCCCGGAGCTGGAGGAGGCCTTCGCGCGGGTGGCGGCGGCCGCCGAGGCAAGGCGCAGCGGCGTGGACGCGTCACGGAGCGAGAAGAAGGGTGCCCTCGCCGGTCAATCCGCGCCGCCTCCGCCGACGGTGGCGCTCCCCGACCTGCCGGCGGCGCTCGAGCACGCGCATCGCGCGGCGGAGCCGGGCGACGTCGTCCTCCTGAGCCCGGCCTGCGCCAGCTATGACCAGTATAGGAACTTCGAGGAGCGGGGCGAACACTTTATGGCCATGGTCCGCGAGCTGGAGGAGAGGAGCTAGCTGCATGCCCCGCGGCTCGCGTTCGAGCACGGGAGAGAATCCCGACCAGATGCAACTCCCCGACTGGGTGACGCCGCCGCCGGAGCGGCGCAGCGGCGTGGAGCGGCGGTCGACGGACCGCCGCGCCACGCCGCGCTCGCCCGGCGGCGACCTCGCCGAGCGCCGGGAGAGCGAGCGACGCGTCGCTGAGCGCCGCCGGGCGGCCGCGGTGCGGCAGCCGCCCGGCGTCGCCGAGCGCCGCGTCCTCGTCATCGCCGCTATGCTGCTGCTGGTCTACGGCCTCGTCATGGCGTACAGCGCCTCGACGGCCAAGGCCTACTTCCAGTACGGCTCGAGCTTCTACCTGTTCGAGCGCCAGGTCGTTTACGCCGTCCTCGGGGTGCTGGCGATGGTCCTGCTCTCGCGCGTCGACTACATCTGGTGGCGCCGTTTGGCTGTGCCGTTGGCGGTCCTGGTCACACTGGGACTGGTCGCCGTGCTCGTCCCCGGCGTCGGCTCGCAGATCAACGGCGCCCGGCGCTGGATCATCGTCGGCGGCCAGTCGGTCACTCCGAGCGAGTTCGCCAAGCTGGCCGCCGTCATGCTCGTCGCGGCGCTCATCGCTCAGCGGCCCTGGGAGGTGCGCACCGCGCCCGGCTTCGCCAGATTGGTCGCCATCGGCATCCTGCCGGCCGCGGCCCTGATCATGCTCGAGCCCGACCTCGGCACCACCATGGTGCTGGTCCTCGCGGTGGTCGCCGTACTTCTTGCCGGCGGGGCGCGCATCGGCCACTTCGTGGTCTTCACCCTGGCCGGCGCGCTGTGCGTCCTGGCGCTCATCGTCGTGGAGCCCTACCGCATGGCGCGGCTGACAGCGTTCTTGCACCCGTGGCGAGACCCGCAGGGCAGCGGCATGCAGACGGTGCAGTCACTGATCTCGATCGCCTCGGGTCGCCTGTTCGGCGTCGGCCTCGGCAACTCTATCCAGAAGTTCGGCTTCCTCCCGGAGCAGGCGACCGACTCGATCACCGGCATCATCGGGGAGGAGCTGGGCCTCGCCGGTCTGCTCGTGCTGATCGGCCTCTACGTGCTCCTCGCCTGGTCCTGTCTGCGCATCGCTCTCGACTGCAAGGAGCGCTTCGGCAAGCTGCTGGCCGTCGGCATCGCGACCGGCATCGCCGGACAGGCTCTCATCAACATCGGCGCGGCTCTGGGTGTGCTGCCCCTCACCGGGGTGCCCCTGCCGCTGGTGTCGCTGGGCGGGACGAGTCTCGTCGTCGTCCTGGCCGGCGTAGGTATAGTGCTCAACATCGCCACGAATCGCAGGAGCCACATCGTTGCCAGCCCTGAAGGGAGCGACCCTCCTCGTGGCGGCGGGCGGGACGGGCGGTCACATGACGCCCGCGCTCGCCGTCGCTGACGAGCTCGACCGGCGCGGCGCTCGCGTCGCCTTCGTCACGACGCCGTCGCAGCTCGCCCGCGTCGCGGAACGCTACCCGGCGCGCGCCATCGAGATGAGGGGCTTCGAGCGGCGGCTGCTGGCCGCCGAGAACGTGACTACCCTGCGGCGGCTGGCAGCCGCTGCTCCCAGCGCATGGCGCGCCGTGAGCGAGGTCCGGCCCGACGTCGTGCTCGGCGGCGGCGGTTACGTGAGCGGTCCCGTCGTCGCCCTGGCGGGGCTGCGCGGCGTCCCGGCGCTGGCGCTCGAGAACGACGCCCACCTCGGCGTGACCAACCGCCTGCTGCGTCCGTTCGTGCGCCGCTTCTGTCTCGCGTTCCCCATCGCGGGGCTGGGACCGCCCAAGTACGTCGTCACGGGCCGGGCCCTCTCGGAGCGTCAGCTCGCCGCCGACGCCGCCGAGGCGCGGCGCGTCTTCGAGCTGGCTGCCGACGTCCCGCTGGTGCTCGCCTTCGGTGGCAGCCAGGGGGCGCAGAGCATCAACCGCGCTTGTGTCGAGGGCTTCTCGCCGGCGCCGCGCGGCTTCCAGCTCGTGCTGGTGACGGGGGAGAGGAACCTCGCGGCCGTAGACGAGGATCTCGCGCGGCGGGACGTCGACCGTTCGCTCTTCACGACGGTCGGCTACACCGACAAGCTCGCCGACCTCATGGCCGCCGCCGACCTCATCGTCGCGCGCTCGGGAGGCTCGCTGGCCGAGATCACCGCTCTCGGTCGGCCGGCGATTCTGGTACCCTACCCCTTCGCCAGCGCCGACCATCAGCGCAGGAACGCCGAGTGGATGGCCGCCGGCGGCGGGGCCGTCATCGTCCCCGACGAGGAGCTGGACGGAGCGCGCCTGGCGCGCGAGGTCGCGGCGCTGCTGAGCGATCAGGAGCGGCTGGCGCGGATGGCGGCCGCGAGCCGGGCGCTGGGGCGGCCGGCGGCCACGGCCGCCGTGGCCGATGAGATCGCACGGGTGCTGGCGTAGCAGGGCGCGCCGGACCGCTCTCTCCCGTCGAACGGGCGAGGGTCGGCGGGCGTGCCGGCGAAGAGGAGCGAGGAGAGGATGACGCAAAGCGGTCGAGACGTGAGCAGTGCTGTGCACGAGCCGCCGGCGGGGCCGGTGCACTTCATCGGCATCGGCGGCGCCGGCATGAGCGGCATCGCCGCCGTCCTCGCCCGTCTCGGGGTCGCCGTCACGGGCTCCGACCTCAAGGTGTCGCGCTACACGCGTCACGTCGAGGGGCTCGGCGTCGCGGTCCACATCGGGCACCACGAGGCCAACCTCGGTGAGGCCGCCATGGTCGTGATCTCCTCGGCCATCCCCGAGTCCAACCCCGAGCTGCGCGCCGCCCGGCGAACGGGACTGCCCGTCCTGCAGCGGGCCGAGATGCTGGCGCGCGTGATGACCATGCGGCGCGGCATCGCCGTGGCGGGCACGCACGGCAAGACGACGACCTCGTCGATGGTCTCGCACGTCCTGTTCCAGTGCGGCCTCGAACCCACCTTCCTCGTCGGCGGCGAGCTCAACGACATGGGCTCCAACGCCGGCGTGGGCGGGGGCGAGTGGCTCGTCGCCGAGGCCGACGAGAGCGACGGCAGCCTCCTCTTCCTGCGTCCCGAGGTGGCCGTGGTGACCAACGTCGAGCTCGACCACCACGCCAACTACCGCTGTCTCGACGAGGTGCGCGACGTGTTCCGGCGCTTCGTCGCGCTGCTGCCGCCGACTGGCCTTCTAGTGCTCGCCGAGGAGCCGACGACCGCGTTCCTGCCCGGGGCCTCGGGAGCGCCCGTCGTGACCTACGGCATCGATCGCGGCGATCTCGCGGCCGATGTCGAGCGCGTCGACGATCGCGGCAGTGCGTTCGTCGTGCGCGAGCGCGGCGAGCAGTTGGGGCGCGTCGAGCTGCGCGTGCCGGGCGAGCACAACGTGCTCAACGCGCTCGCCGCCCTCGGCGCGCTGGCGCACGCCGGTGTGAGCTTCGACCAAGCGGCGCCCCACCTGGCCACCTTCAGCGGCGCAGCCCGTCGCTACCAGGAGTTGGGGCGCCGCGACGGCGTCGTGGTCGTCGACGACTACGCCCACCACCCGACCGAGATCGCCGCCACGCTGAAGGCTGCCAAGGCAGGCTCCCACCGACGGGTGATCGCCGTCTTCCAGCCCCACCTCTTCTCGCGCACGCGCTACCTGCAGCGCGAGTTCGGCAGGGCGCTGACCCTGGCCGACGAGGCCATCGTCACCGATGTCTTCGCGGCGCGCGAGGAACCCGAGCCGGGTGTGAGCGGCAAGCTGATCGTCGACGCCTACCTGGCCGAGCGTCCCGGCGGCCCGGTGTGGTACCTGCCGCACCTCGGCGACGTCGTCGGTCATCTGGCGCGCTCCGTGCGCCCCGGAGACCTGGTGCTGACGATCGGCGCCGGCGATGTGTTCAGGGTGGGGGAGAGGCTGCTCGAGGAGCTCGCCGGCGAGCCTGCGGATGAGTCTTCCGCGGCCGCCGGCACCATCTCGGACTGACGCCTCGCCGGAGGCGTTCATCTACGCCGGACCCTTCAAGGAGAAGGCCGCCTCCCGGCGAATGAGCCACAAGGGAGGACTGGTTCGGCGTCGCCGTACCCTGCGGTCCCCCGGGAGAGCCGGGTCGCGGGCGATGGGAGGTGTGACGAGTGACGAGCAGTGGGCGACGGCCTCGTGTGCGTCTGCGCGTCCTCCTCATCGTGCTCATCGTCGCGCTTCCCCTGAGCGTCTACCTGTGGGGACGCGGCTCCTCGGCATTCGCGGTGCAGCGCATCGAGCTCTCGGGGGCGCGCAGGGTCTCGGCCGCCAAGGCGGCCAAGACCCTGCGCGCCCGCTTCCTCGGGCACAACCTCTTCGGCGTGCGCGTCGCCCAGGTCGCCGCCGCTTTGGAGTCCTTCCCCTACTTCGCGCACGTCGAGATCGACCGCGACTTCCCCAACACGCTGCTTGTGCGCATCGTCGAGTACCGGCCGGCGGCCGTGCTCTTCTCAGCGGGGCGCTGGTACGTCGTGTCGCGCGAGGGCCGCGTGCTGCTGCGACTGCCGGGCGTCGTCGCGCCGCCTTCGGCGGCGAGCGGGGTCAGTGCTGGGGCGCAGGGGTCGGCGGGCGACGGGCAGGCCGACGGCGACGCCCGCTCGGGGACCGTCAAGACGACGGCCGCGTCGCGGGCGACGCGGCGGCCGCCACGCCGGCCGCGTCGGGAGGGACCTCGGCCGGCAGCGGCGGGACGAGCTCCGCATCGACGACCAACGCCGCGGCCGTCGACTCGACGACGACCAGCGCGAGCGCCGCCGCGGCAAGCGACGCGTCGGCGCTCGCGGCGTCGATCAGCTCCGCCTCGCTTGGAGCTCCGGCGCACGCGCCGTCCCTGTTCGCCGGAGATCTGACGGCCGAGATCCTCGCCGCCGCCGCGCCGCCGCGGCAAGCGGACCGGCTGCCCGTGCTGGTCACGAAGAAGAAGGTGAAGGTCGGCAGTACCGTCGCCGACCGCTCCGTGCGCGACGCGCTCGCCGTGCTGGCGGCGCTGCCCACGAGCCTGCGATCGCAGGTGCTGTTCGTGACGGTCGCCCCCGCCGGCATCGACGTCGTGCTGCGCAGCGGGGTGACCTTCGCCTTGGGCGACGCGCACGACCTGGACAACAAGGTCCTCGCCCTGCGGGCGGTGCTCGCGGCCTATCAGCGTCATCGTGTGCGCGCGACCTGGGTCGACGTCTCGGTGCCCAACCGGCCGCTGGGCACCCCGGTCATCGTCAGTCGTCCCGCCCAGGTGCAGTCCGCGTCGCCGACGCCCAAGTCCACCCCGACGCCCAAGTCCACCCCGACGCCCAAGTCCACCGCGACGCCCAGGACCACGAAGGCCAGCCCCTCGCCCACCGCCAGTGGCTCGCCTGCGAACGGCAAGAGCGCTACTCCCTCGCCCAAGCCCACGAGGACTGCGGCGTCGCCGTGACCTGTCGGCGCGGCGACGCCGCAGTCCTCCGGCGAGTCGGGCCCGATGGCGTCGCCGGGCGTGACGGCGCATCGACGAGGCCTCGTTTGACACTCATAGGAGGCGTCAGTATGCTAGCCGGAAGCCCGGCTCAAGCCGGCGATGAGAGTTCCCTAGTGTGGGAAAGCCCTGCAAAACGGCTCTGAACGAAGTGGAGACCGCAAGGCCCGCAGTCACGCTTCAAGCAGAGCTTGAGGGTTTGCGGCGGCGGATTCGGCGAGTCTCAACGGTGACAGGAGGGTGAGCGGGCGATGATGGACTCTTCGAGCAACTACCTCGCCGTCATCAAGGTCGTCGGCGTCGGCGGGGGCGGCACCAACGCCGTGAACCGCATGGTCGACGCGGGCCTGCGCGGCGTCGAGTTCATCGCCGTCAACACCGACGCACAAGCGCTGCTCATGTGCGACGCCGATGTGAAGATCCACATCGGCAGCAAGATCACCCGCGGTCTTGGGGCGGGCGCCAACCCGACGATCGGCTACCAGGCTGCCGTCGAGAGCAAGGACGAGCTGCGTGACGCCCTCAAGGGCGCCGACATGGTGTTCGTGACCGCCGGCAAGGGCGGCGGCACGGGAACTGGCGCGGCGCCCGTCATCGCCCAGCTGGCCAAAGAGCTTGGCGCTCTCACGGTGGGTGTGGTGACGCGTCCCTTCGGCTTCGAGGGCAAACGCCGCGCCCGCCAGGCCGAGGACGGCATCCGAGCCCTCCGCGACAAGGTCGACACGCTCATCATCATCCCCAACGACCGCCTTCTGCAGGTCGTCGAGCGCCGCACCTCGATCATCGACGCCTTCAAGGTCGCCGACGACGTGCTGCGCCAGGGCGTGCAGGGCATCACCGACCTCATCACGGTGCCCGGCCTCATCAACCTCGACTTCGCCGACGTGCGCACGATCATGAAAGACGCCGGTTCCGCCCTCATGGGCATCGGTGTGTCCAGCGGGGAGAACCGCGCCGTGGAGGCGGCCAAGGCGGCCATCTCCTCGCCCTTGCTCGAGGCGAGCGTCGAGGGGGCCATGGGGATCCTGCTCAACATCACCGGCGGCGGCGATCTCGGCCTGTTCGAGGTCAACGAGGCGGCCGAGATCATCTCGGGCGCCGCCGACTCGGACTGCAACATCATCTTCGGCGCCGTCATCGACGAGAACCTCGCCGACGAGGTGCGCGTCACGGTGATCGCGACGGGCTTCGACCATCCCCGCGCCGGCGAACGGCAGGCAGCCGAGCCGGCCGCCAAGGACGAGCCCCTCAAAGGGTCGACACTCCTGAAGGACCGAGGACAAGCCGACCTTCGAGATCGACGAGGACGTGCTCGACATCCCGAGCTTCCTGAAGGACCGCTGACGATACCGGGCGCGCCACGCCGGCGTGCTGTTCGTCGACTTCGGATTCGCGACCTGCAGGCTGCGGATGCTGCCGTCGGTCGGCCGTGCCGCGCGACGTGCGTGCCCCCCGTCGCCACCAACGAAGTGCGTTTTTGCAGGGGTTTCTTCATTCTTGCAGCCTCCGTGTCGATTGCATTCGCCTTCTGAACCGTCTAACCTGTAACGCTTGATGGCCTCGACCAGATCGGTACATCCCGCACCCTTCTCGTGAAGCCCAAACAACGACATCTCACCATCCTGCTCGTCGTCGCGGCGCTCGTCGCCGTCTCGATCTACTTCATCGTCCCGCCGGCGGCGAAGACCCACCTCGGCCTCGACCTGCAGGGCGGCCTCGAGGTCGTCTACCAGGCGAAGACCACGAGCGGTAAGCCGCCAACGCCGGACCAGTTGAACCAGACGCTCAGCATCATCAACAAGCGCGTCAACGGCCTCGGCGTGAGCGAAGCGCAGGTGCAGAAGCAGGGCTCCGACCAGATCTCCGTCGCCCTGCCCGGCGTGAGGAACCAAGAGCAGGCCGTGTCGATCATCGGCAAGACCGCACAGCTCCTCTTCTACGACGACTCCAAGACACGCGTCGCCGGCCCGACGGCATCGCGCGAGGAGCTCCTCAAGCCCTACAAGGGCAAGGTGCCCAAGGGGATGACTCTGATCACCGCAGCCCCCGGGGCCGCGAGCCAGAACTCCCCTCAGGTGTACTTCCTCTACAAGGACAAGCCAGCCATGACTGGCGCGGCCATCAAGAGCGCGCGTCAGAGCTTCGACCAGACCAACCGGCCCAACGTGCTCATCGACTTCACCACCGAGGGCGGCAAGCAGTTCGGTGAGGTGACCAAGCAGCTCGCCCTCACTGGCGCGCTCAAAGGCGTGCCGCAGCAGTTCGCCATCGTCCTCGACGGCCAGATGGAGTCCGATCCGCAGGTCGATCCCAAGGACAACCCCAACGGCATCCAGGGCGGCAGCGCCGAGATCACGGGTAACTTCACCATCCAGGAGGCCAAGGACCTGGCCCTGGTGCTCAACACCGGCGCCTTGCCGGTGAGCCTGACGCAGATCATGAAGACCCAGGTCTCGGCCACCCTCGGCAAGGACTCGCTGATCGCCGGCCTCATCGCCGCCGCCGTCGGCTTCGCCATCGTCTTCGGCTATCTCATCGTCTATTACCGTTTTCTGGGTCTCATCGCCGATATCGCCCTGCTCATCTACGCGGTCCTGCTCTACGGCCTCTTCAATGCCATCCCTGTGACGCTGACCCTGCCGGGCATCGCCGGCATGATCCTCACCATCGGCGTGGCGGCCGACGCCAACGTGGTCATCTTCGAGCGCATCAAGGAGGAGGTGCGTCGCGGCAAGACGGTGCGCACGGCAGTCAACACGGGCTACGGGCGCGGCTTCCGCACCATCCTCGACGCCAACGTCCTCACGCTGCTCACCGCAGTCGTGCTCTTCGAGTTCGCCACGGCGCAGCCCAAGGGCTTTGCCTTCACCCTGATCCTCGGCGTGCTGGTGAGCATGTTCACCGCCGTGCTGGCGACGCGTGCCATGCTCGGCTTGCTCTCCGATTACGCCTTCTTCAACCGCCCGGGGCTCCTGGGCGTCAGGAGCGGCGACATCCGCGCCGACGCCCCTGCGGGTGTGGGCGCGGTCGAGCGGCGGCGGGCGCGGGCGAGGCGCGCGGCGGCGTCGGCCGCCGCCGGCAACGGCGGCGGCGACCTCGACGACCTCGCCGAGCCCGACCTGCTCGATGACGAAGCCGCGGAGCCCGCAGATCTGCTCGAGGCGCCGGAGCCGGCGGAGGCGCCGGCCGCACCGGCAGCGCCGGCTGCGCCGGCTCCGGCGGGTCCGACCCGCAGCGGCCGCCCGACGCGCCAGCGGCGCAAGCGCGGCGGTGCGAAGAAGAAGAGGAGATAGGCGTGCTGCGTAGGCTGCGGGGCATCTACTCGTTCGACTACATGCGCCACAAGAAGTGGTGGTTCGGGATCTCCGCGACCATCATCGCCATCGGTCTGGTGGCCATGTTCGTGCGTGGCGACGGCGTCCCGTGGCGCGGCTTCAACTTCGGTCTCGAGTTCAAGACGGGGACCCGTGTCGGGATCGCCTTCAGCGACCGCGGCATCGATGTCCCCGAAGTCCGTGCGGCGGTGACGGCCGCCGGCTATCCCGACGCCGTCATCCAGCAGGTCACGCTCGCCGGCGGTACGCCCGGCTTCCAGATCCAGGTGAGGACGCTGGACCCGACGCAGGAGCAAGCGCTCAAGGCGAAGCTGAGCGAGGCGTTCAACAAGAAGGCGACCATCGCCGCGTACGAGGTCCAGACCGTCGGCCCGACGTTCGGCAAGGAGATCGCCTCGGCGTCCTACAAGGCCATCGCGCTCGCCCTGCTGCTGATCCTCGTCTACATCTCGCTGCGTTTCGAGTGGAAGTTCGCGCTGGGAGCGATCCTGGCGGAGTTCCACGACCTGCTCGTCGTGCTCGGTATCTACGCCCTGACCGGTCGCGAGATCACGACGGCCACCATCGCCGCCGTCCTCACCATCCTCGGCTACTCGCTCTACGACACGGTCATCGTCTACGACCGTATCCGCGAGAACGCGCCCAAGATGCGCCGCGTGCCCTATGCCGACATGGTCAACCGCTCTATCTGGGAGACCCTCACGCGCTCCATCAACACGACGATGATGACGTTGATCCCCGTCGTCTGCCTGCTGCTCTTCGGCGGCTCCACTCTCAAGGACTTCGCCTTCGCGCTGCTGATCGGTGTGGCATCGGGCGCCTACTCGTCGATCTTCGTCGCCAGCCCCTTCCTCTGCTGGCTCAAGGAGCGCGAGCCGCAGAACCGCAAGCTCGCCGCACGGGCCCAGCAGAGCCCGGGTTCGGCGCGCTGAGCGTCGGCTTCGCCGGCGTCTTAGCGTCCCTCCCGGCCGCCCGGCGTCTGCTGCCCGCGCGCGCCTCAGGCGCCGGCAGAGGCGACCCTCTAGCCGCACCTGAGGTCGCGGCCGGACCGTTCCGACGTCCCTCAGCCTCGCCTCGAAGGTCACGCAAATGCAGGGGTTTTGTGGCCCTTTGCGGCTTTACAGGAGGCTGTGGTTGACCTAAGTTTCGGTGCCGTGAGAGAAGACCGGTCGACGAAAGATGGCCAAAGGCGCGCTGCGGCACGGCGCTCGTCCTTCCGCCGGTATGGGGTCGAGGACAGAGGATCGGGGGAATCGCCGTGACGCCAGATCGTGGTGGATGGTCCGTCAGCCAGGGCGCGCGGCTCGACCTGCGCAACGTGGGCGACAAGCCGGGGTTCCCGGTGGTCTTTCTGCAGGGCGAGTTCGACATCGAGACGGTCCCCGAGATCGACCGCTTCCTGCGGCGCTCGTTCGGGCCCTTGTTCTTCAAGCGTCACATCGTCCTCGACCTCAACGAGGTGACGCACGTCGACTCGATCTTCATCGGCTTCGTCGTCGGCCTTGTGCGCCGCCTGCATGCGGAGCGCAAGGAGCTCGTGCTGACTCGCCCCGTGGGCCACGTGCGCCGGGTGCTCTCGCTGATAGGAGTTCCGAACCTGGTGCCCGTCTACGATTCGCTGGACGAGGCGGTGACGGCCGTCATGAGCGACAGCCTGCCGGCGATCCCGCCGGCCTTCAGAGCCGCTCCCGCGGTCTGACGGGCTCTCGCCGCCGCGTCGCAGGCGGCATCGGCCGCGGCGCCCCAGACGGCTACTGCTGCGCCGAGCCGGACCCGGCGGCCTCGTCGCCGAGCCCGTTCGCGGCCGGCGGTGCCCCCTCGAGCAGGGAGAGCCTGTGCTCGAGCTGCGCCACCTTGAGGTTCAGCTCCTCCCACTCACCTTGCGTCGCCAGCCCCCACTGTCTGAAGAGGTCCTGCAGGTTCGCATCGAAGCGCTGGCGCAAGCCGGTGCCCTGATCGCTCGCCCTCTCCATGAGGTCGTCGACGAGGTCCTTTCCCTCGCGGCGCGTCAGCTCGCCGCGGCGGACGACCTCGTCGACGACCTCCTGCACGCGCTCGCGCGTGAGCGCGGCGGCGCCCAGGGCGAGGAGCAAGGTCCGTTCGAGAGGGTTCTGTGCGCCCACGTCAGCTTGCTCGCGCGACGTCGAGCTGGCGGTCGAAGACTGGCTGCCGAGCAGCCACCGTGCGCGCCTGGAACGCCCGCATGCGACAGGCGTCGCTGCAGTACTTCTTGGCGGGGTTGTAGGTGATGAACTCGCGGCTGCAAGGCTCGAAGCTGCAGTTGCGCGTGATCTCCTCGCGCTCGTGCCGCTTGCGCGCCGACTGCCTCATCTCGTCGTGCCAGCCGCCCGAGTGCAGGGCACAGATGCTGGAAGGGTTGTAGGCCGAAAGCCTCGTCTGGCAGCCCTCGAAGCTGCAGACGCGCCCCGTGCCGTAGGTCTTGGTGCGCAGCAGATCGTCGGCCTGGGTGTACATCCGGCGACCGCGAAGACTCTTGCTGCTGAGGAACTCCATCTGCGCTTCTCCGATCCCGCTGCCAGCTCCGTCGCTTGCTCGGCCTGTCTACTGCTCGCTGCCGTCCTCGCCTGCGCCGCCGCGAGCTCGCGGCGCATCGGACCCTAACCCGCGGTCACGCTCAGGGCGTCCTCGCGAGTGGGGTAGATGCCGAAGATGCGGTCCAGCCCGGTGATCTCGAAGATGCGCGTGATGTTGTCGTCGGCGCAGACGATGTCGAGGGTCCCGTTCTGCGGGCGCACACGCTTGGCTCCCGAGACGAGCACGCCGAGGGCGGTCGAATCGATGAAGGTGACTTTCGCCAGGTCGACGATGATACGGCTGGCGCCCTCCTCGATCCCCTGCAGGAGGACTTCCTTGAACTGCGGAGCGGAGTAGATGTCGACCTCACCCTCGACATCGACTACTGCGACGCTCTCGCTCGGTCTGAGGAGATCGACGCGGAACTGGGGCCTGTCTTCCATGCAGTCTTCCCCCTCGATGAGTCGCGGGTCAAACCTCGGTACGCTCTGCCCGCTGATGTCCTTGGTTATGCTCGCCGCCTGGGGCTCCTAAACTCCGATTACGCAGGGACTAAGAGCACGCGAGCGACCATCGACGACGACACGGTAGGGCGCCGCGGCCGGCGGGAAGCGCTCACACGCGAATGGTCAGCGCGGGGCGGTGGGGAGGAGGCGCTCGTCAAGGTTGCGGCCCTGCGCGGCGTACTGGACGATCATGGCGTCGGTCACCCACTCCACCGGCGCCCTGTCGTCGGTCCAGGGGTTCTGCAGCACAGCGACGGGACGAGCCTGCCGCGCGTACAGGTCGCCGAGCACCTGAAGGCGGGCCGGCAGGCCGCGCAGCCGGCCCGCCTGTTCCGCGGCCGGCACGGGGTTCGCGAAGCCGACCACGAGGGCGTTGAAGCGCAGCGCCTGCCAGTACTCGACCTGCGGAAAGACACTCGCCAGCGTGCCGGCGATGTCCTTTGCCAGGACGTGGTCGGTGGGCGTCGTTGAGATATTGAGCGCGACGATGCCGTCGGGCGCGAGGTGGCGACGCGCGAGCTCGAAGAACTCGCGCGTCGCGAGGTAGAAGGGCACGTAGGGCTGCCGGTAGGCGTCGATGAAGATGGCGTCGTAGCGGGCGCCGCTCGTGGCGAGGAACGGGCGTGCGTCGGCGGTGTGCACAACGAGGTTCGGGTTGTCGCCAAGACCGAAGAAGCGCCGGGCGACCGCGGTGACCTGGGGATCGATCTCGACGCCGTGGTAGCGCACCGCGGGGAAGAAGGCTCCGAAGGCTCGGCCGGTGGTCCCGCCGGCGTTGCCCAGCATGACAACACGTTGCGCGGGGCGACCGAGGAGCCCTGGCGCGATGAGGAACATGTCCCATTCGCCGCCGGTGAGCACGGTGTCCGCACGCCATTCTGAGTGGATCGCGTAGCCCTCGTTCAGGTAGAGGTAGCGCACCGCCCCCGACGGCTCCTCGTGCTGCACCACCTGGATGAACTGGTAGCGCGACTCGCCCTCGTAGACCAGCCCGCTCTGTGCTTTGACGACACCGGGCGGGATCAGCAGCGCGGCCGCGAGCACGAGGCCGACCACGAGCCAGCGCCAGCCGAGCACGAGCGTAGCCGCCAGAGCAATCAGCGCCGCCGCTCCGAGGAGGGTGCGCTGCGTGCCGACGAGGGGGATGGTCACGAGCGCCGGCACGAAGGTGCCGATGAGGCTGCCGGCCGTCGAGAGGGCGAAGATGCGCCCAGCGGCTCGGCCGGCGGCCTCGATGTCGGCGACCGAGAGGCGGATGGCGAACGGCGTCACCATGCCGAGGAGCACGACCGGCGGCGCGAATAACGCCAGGGCGGCGATGAACGACCCCACGACGGCGCTGGGCGAGAGCGTGTCGACGCCCTTGATCGAGAGGTCGAGGAACGGTCTCGCGACGAAGGGCACGGCGGCGACGAGGACGGCCGCGGCCAGGACGATGAAGCCGAGGAGGCGGGCGCTGGGCCGCCTGTCGGCCCAGCGCCCGCCGAGCCAGTACCCGAGCGCGAGCGACGCCAGGATGAGGCCGATCACGTTGGCCCACACGATGGTCGAGGAGCCGTAGTAGGGGGCCAGAAGGCGCGACGCCGAGATCTCGGTGGCCATTGAGCCGATGCCGGCGATGAACACGAGCAGGGAGAGCCGCCCGAGGCCGACCGCGTCCGCGGGTCGCGCCTTTTCCCGTCCGGAGCCGTGGGTCAAAGCCTGCGCCTCGTTGCTCATGAAGGGCATGGTCGCAGCAAGGACGCCCGTGCGTCAAAGGACGGGGGCTGCGTCTTCGGGGGGCGAGCCCCAGCCTGCGATCGACGACGACGTGTGCGGAGGAGCGGGAAGTGGTGGAGGTAACCGGGCTCGAACCGGTGACCTTTTGGCTGCCAGCCAAACGCTCTCCCAACTGAGCTATACCCCCACCGGGGGCCGACGTGCACAGCCGGCGAATGCACAGTATAGCCCGCCGGGGGAGGTGCTGAAAACTCCCGCCAGGCTCGGAACGGCGGCCGGCGGTCGCGCTCGGCCGACGTCGGACGCAAACGGACGGGCGCGGCGAAAGGGCCGCGTTTTGCAGAGCTTTCGCCGCGCCCGCCACGTGGACAGCCCCTACTCTGAAGCCTACAATGGGAAGCGCGCCGACCGCTCCTCTCCTCTCAGAGTCCCTTCAGCGTAAAGGTTCGTCCTCCGCGTCCGACATCTCCTAGAGCCGGCTCCTGGAACGCCGGCGTGATGCGAGCGCACGGAGTCTAGTGTGATGGCCGACATGCTGCGCCGACTGGCCGCCCACCTACGCCGGAACCGCGTGCCGCTCCTCAAGGGCGGCTTGAGGTTCGTCCTCGTGCTGCTGCTGGTCGTCGTCGTGGTGCAGATCTTTGCTCCGTCGACGTACCGCCTCGCCGAAGGACTCGTGACCTTCCAGCTCGCGCCCTCATGGCCGGGCGGCAAAGTCATCATGCCGCTGGGACCCGCTGGGGTGCTCCAGCTCGCCACGCACCACACGCCTGTGAACCTCAAGCTCGACTTCACCCTGAACGATAGCGTGCCCTCGGTCAGCGAGGCCCAAGCCCTGCTCAGCGGCCTGCCCGGACTGCGGCCGGACGCGGTGGCGGCGTTCTACGGCTTCCTCGAGAGTCGCATCCCGTGGCTGCTTCTGCTGGGGGCACTCGCCGGCGTGCTCGTGGCGAACGGCGGCCGGCATTGGCTGCGCAGGACGTTCCTGCACGCGCTGTACGGCGTGGGACTCGTGGCGCTCCTCACGGCGGCCTTCGTCGGCGTGACGCTCCTCACCTTCGACTCAACGCCGGCGGTGCAGTATCAGGGTCTGGCCAAGAACCTGCCGCGCGTCGTTGAGCTCGTACGCCGCATCAACGCCGACTCCGGGGTGACCGAGAGCGGCATCGACGATTTCGTGCGCGGCATCCAGACCGTCGCCGCTCAGCTCGGCTCGGCGGCCCACGCCCCGTCGGGCGACGTCACGCGGGTGCTGGTCGTGAGCGACATGCACGACAACGTTGTAGGCATGATGCTCGCCTCGTCGCTGGCAAAGGACCAGACGGACCCGTTCTCGTTCGTCCTTCTGGCCGGCGACATAACGACGCGGGGAACCAACCCCGAAGCGCAGCTCTTCACGCACCAGTTCTCGAGCGACGGCCTGCCTGTGCTGATGGTGGGAGGAAACCACGAGGACTACCCGGCGATGAAGGTGTTCCAGCGGGCCGGCTACCGTCTACTCGACGACTCGGCCGAGTCAGAGGGCGGCCTCAGCGTGTTCGGGGTGACCGACCCCAAGGCTTGGTCCCTGGAGGCGACGCCGGACCAGGGGCTCCTCGAGGCGGGTGGGGCGGCGGCTCTGGACCGCTTCCAGCGGCTCGAGCCGCCGCCCCAGGTCTTCCTGGTGCACGACTTCGCCGAGGCACGAGCGATCGTCGAGTACGCGAAAGAGCGAGGCCTGTCGCTCACGGTCGTCTACGGGCACGACCACGTGGCCTCGGTGAAGCGCGACGGCACCGTGACACTCGTCGACGCCGGCACGAGTGGCGCGTCGGGCTACCTCACGCTGGGGCAGGAAGGCTCGCCGCCGTACACGTTCCAGATCCTCGACTTCTCACGGGAGCCCGAGCCCAGACTCCTCTCGGTGACGACCATGAGCTACGAGGGTCTGTACGGCAGATCGACCGCGACCTACACGCCCATCGCGCGCTGACGCGAACGGCCCATGAGGCCCGGCTGGCGACCCACGCGCGGAGCCCCGGCGATGCCGGGGCTCCGCGCGTGCGGTCAAGACCACCTGACGGTGACTCATAAGGGCCTCAGCTCACGACCCACGTAGAACTCGTGCTCGGTCCGCGGTCCGTCGTGCCTCCGCGGGACCTACTGTACGCTGAACGAGATGGGCAGCGTAAAGTCGTCCGCCTGCACCATGTAGGGGCTGTTTAGCGGCAGGAACTCCCCGGTGGCGGGGTCGGTCCACGTCGGGAAGGCGCGGGGCACTGACTCCCTCACCCAGCCGCTGTAGTGACCCGGGCGCAGCTTGCCGAGTGGCACCCACCAGTCACGCGCCCAAGTCTGATCATCCGGGGCGGCGGGGTCCCACTTGTAGGCCGGGCTCCAGTAGCGGAGTCCACACGCAGCCCTGGTGATCGCGAAGCTCCAACACCCGGTCGAGCGCGAGATCGCCATGGTGTGGAACCACTCGGCCGGAATGAGCGTCGCGCCCAGCCTCGTGTCGAACCACTCCGCGGTGACGACCACCTTGTAGTCGTGCGGGATCGGGACGTTGTTGACGCCGGTGTGGTCGATGATGTCGTAGGGACCCGTACCGGCCCATTCGAGCCAGCCGCCCCCCTCGCCCTGGATCCAGTAGGGGATGTAAGCGGTGTGCTGCTGTGGCGCATAGAAGGCCGATGCCGGGGCCGCGAACAGGCCCAGGCAGGCGGCGGCAAGCACGAACACAAGCAGGTATCTCTTCATGGCGTGGGTCCTTTCGTGGCGTGCGGGTGGTGCGCACGCAAGCCCCTTGGTAGCGTGCGTCTTCTCCTCGGCTGAACCATAGGCACCCCCTGTGCCGATACCCCCGGAACGACCGGCCCCAAGAACCACGCGGACCGTGTGCGGCCCGCCTGACGCCAAGGTCGGCTGCTGCTGACGTACGCCCCTTTTGATGCGTAGAAGTCGGCGAAGGATCAACCGAAAGCAGAGAGATGACCGGATGCGCGGGAGCGACATCCACGAGAGGAGGTCTTCTGAGTGGCGGGTGTCGGCGGCGCGAGGACCTGAGGCGATCGGAGGGCGCGGGAGAGCAGGAGGAGGCCTCAGCGGAAGGGCATGTTCCCCTTCGCGCAGTAGAGGGTCTCACGAGCGATCTTGCCGTCTCGAATCTCGAGGACGGTCAGCCCCGCGACGCCTTCATATCCCGACGAGCCACTGGAGGCCGTCCATCTGACCACGGCCCATCCCGGTCCGGAGAACGTCCGAATGCGGGTGAAGGCGAGGTCACCTGGATAGGCGAACATTCGTTCATACCGCCTCAGCAGCTCCTTGCGCCGGCCGTGGTCGCCATAGCCCACGTCGAGGAACAGGACGTCGGCGGCACTGATGCGCGCGAGCCTCGGGGCATCCTTCTCCCTCAGAGCGGCGGTATATGAGAGGGCGACCCGCTGCGCCGCTGAGGAGGTATCGGCGGGACCGGGCCGCGTGCGCAGCCGAACGGGATGCGGACTCACCTGGCCGGCCTTCGTGTTCGGGCCCTCGACCCAGAAGAAATCCTCGCGCGCGATCCTCTCGCCGCGCACCGTGACCACCTCGGCGACCGCTTCGGGGCTGTACCATCCTCCGACCGCGACGTAGCTGCCCGGCCACGCCTCCCACAGCGCTGCCCCCCGGCCGACGTAGGTCGAGACCGTCTTTCCGGTGACGAGGATCTCGGCCATGTCGCTGTTCCTGACCAGGACCTGCTCCTTGCCCCTCGCCCTCGCGTAGGCGTAGTGGTCGACGAGCCGAACCCCGTTCGTGAAGAGGTCGCTCAACCTGCTGAGATCGTTGGCTCTGGTCGCCGAAGCGTAGGCGTTGAACACCGTTCGCGTGCGCCACACCCCGTACGTCTCCAGCGACTCCGCGATCGACAGGAGATTGCGTCGCGTCACGTCGCCGGCCACCGTCACGAGAAGCCCGTTGCGAAGTGCCCACAGGTGGGGTAGTTCCAGCGCGTGTACGCTGAGGCGAGCGCGTGCCCCACTGAGGGCACCTGCCCGTAGTAGCACCTTCGCCGAGCTGGAGGTTCCCTTGAGCGAGGACCTGACGAAGGGGTCGTGTCCCGGGTCGGGGAGGGCGCCGTTGAAAGACCGTGTGGTGACGACGATGCTACGGAAGCCCCTGCGGTACACCAGGGACGCCACCCCGGACTCGTTGGAGAGCCAGGGCTTCTCGAGGGTCACCTCCGGCGTCTTGACCGCCACCAGTGAGAGCGTGAAGCCGTGGGGCAGCCTCTCCGGAACGAAGAGACGCCCGTGCACGGCCGAGCTCGCCTTCGACAGGGAGAGACGGTGGAACCCCTGATCCTTGCCGGTGATCAGCGCCGCGCTGCTGGGAAGCTGGACGGCGAAATCGGAGGCTACAAGCGGCGGATCGAGGCGCACCTGGCTGAACCCCCAGGTCTCCACCGCCGTGCCGTGGTAGGTCCTGATTACCCGCACAGGGAGCCAGGTCTTGCGATCGATGAGCATGGAGACCTCGTCGAAGCGCGGTGACGAAGAGCCTTCCGCTCCAAGCGTGACTGCCGACGTGGGCTCGGCGGGAGCGGTGACCACGAGCGCCGGTCGGCCTTCATACGTCGAAGTGGACACCTTGGCGTCGGCGATGGCGAGCGGGCTCATCTGGCCCGCGTATTCCACGGGGAAGAGCCCGCTGCCGACGGCGTCGGGGGCTCCCGGGGCGAGGTTGATGCTGCGTGCGACGGTAAGTCCGTTCTCGGAGTTCCAGGCTTCGGTCCGCGTCCCGTCGGGCAGGCTTCTCACCTCTACGTGCAGTCGTGGGGTGTCAGTAAGAGTCGCGCCGGCAGCCGGAAGTCGCCACGAGCCGTCCGCAACGCTGATGGCCGACGTCTTCACGCGGCCGTCGCTGGTCGCCAGGACGCGCGCCTGGATCAGGGGAGCACCCTTGCGTTGGTAGTAGAAGATCGCGCTCAGCGAGCGGCACGAATCCAGACGCAGCCTGACGTTGTCGATGACTTGCGCGACAGCCGGAGGCGGGGCCACCATCCCCTGCTCTCGGCTCAACGGCCAGCCGACGAGCGACACGGCCATCCAGACGGCGACGGCGGCCGCGGCGAGCGCCACCGCGACGAGCCGCGACCGCCGGAACACCGGCCGCCGTGCGGGGCGCTCGACAGGCCTGGTCTCTGAGGCGTCGATCCTCTCCCAGAGCCGTTCGTGGAACCGCGGCTTCGCCGGCGGCGCCTCGAGGGTGCCCAGCAAGCGCTTCAGGTCCTGATCGGGCTTCTCGCTCATGGCGTCTCCGCGCTGACGGGAGAAGGCGGATCCCCTTGCATCGTCTCCGGCATGACCTGCGCCGATGTGAGGGCTTCCCGAAGCGCCGCCCGCGCCGCGTTGAGGCGGGAGCAGACAGTGCCCTTCGGCACGTCGAGCACCTCCGCGACGGAGCGGTAGTCGAAGCCGTCGCGGTCGACGAGCAGCACGACGACGCGCTGCTCCGGGCTCAGACCGGCCAGCGCCGAAGCCACCTGGGTGCGCGTGATGTAGCGGTCGGCGAGATCAGGGTCGGTGCCGAGGACCTCCTCGGACTCTTCGTAGCTGACGCTGCCGCCGCGTGCCCGGCGCAGATACCCCATGCACACGGTGTACGTGATGCGATAGAACCACGTGCCGAGCGAGGAGCGGCGACGAAAGGCCGGCAGTCCGCGGAACGCATTGAAGAAGGTGTCCTGAAGAGCGTCGTCGACCAGGTCGGCGTCGTGCAGCAGATGGAAGGCCAGCAGACGCAGGCGATCAAGATACAGGTCGACGATGGCGTCGAAGGCGGCACGGTCCCCGCGCTGGGCGGCTGCCAGCGTGAAGGGGTCGATCTCGCGGAGCTTCGTCGCTGTAGCCGGGGATTGCGGCGCGAGATCATCCTCTAGACCAGTGGGTCCCGTGTCTCCCACCGTACCCCCAACGATGGCGCCTGCTCTCGGCCGCCAGGCCGGCCGAGAGCCGCTCTCCATTGTCGCCGCCAGCGCCACCACTGTGACTCCTCGTGTCACCTGCCCTTTGGATGCCCGGCGGTGCCGAGGGAATCAGATGAGACGCCTACTTCACCCACACCATCCACATGTCGATGACGCCCATCGGGTCCAGCGCCTGGTCCTGGACCCGGTTGTTGGCGACGCGAAAGTCGCGATAGAAGTACAGAGGGATCACAGGGGCGTCGGAGAGGATCTTCTTCTCCGCCTGGGCGTACAGGTCGAGCCGCCGGCTCTCGTCGAGGGTGCCTCGCGCTTCCTCCAGGAGTCGGTCGACCTGTGAGTTGTTGTAGAAGGTCCACAGGGTGCCGGCCCCGGACGAACTGCTATGGAAGAGGTCGTAGAGGAAGTTGTCGGCCGACGGGTAGTCGACCGCCCAGCCGCTGATGTAGAGCCCACCTTCACCCTTGATCCCCTCACGGATCCAGGAGTTCCACTCCAAGCCCTCAAGCGTGACGTCGAGGCCGACCGACCTCCAACCGGAGAGCAGAGGTGCCTCGAGGTTGCTGAATCCCTGTGACGACCCGCCCTGCGTTTCCAGGGACAGGTAGCGGAGGGTAGGCAGGGGGGCGATCTGCTTGACGAGCTGTTTGGCCTTCTCAGCGTCGGATGGGTAGACAAGGCCGCCGGAATCGTCGTGAGGGATGCCGTCGGGGACCAGCCCTGTGGCGGCTATGCTGGCGTTGTCCTTGGCGGCGATCACCGCGGCGCGATCGACGGAGTAGCTCAAGGCCTGGCGGAGCGGGAGGTTCGCAGGGCCGCCTACACGCGCGTTTTTCTGACTCATGCCGACGAGGATCAGGCACAGCTGGGGCCACGCTCTTGCACTCCACGAGCCGTCCCGCACCTTGAGATGGTCTCGCGCCGCAGCCACCTGGTCCCTGGGCACCGAGGTGAAGTCGATCGCTCCCTTCTGGAACTCCCGCCACTGCGTATCCACGTCCATGATGGGCATGTGGATCCTGTCGACATACCCCGCGTGCTCCGGGTCCCAGTAGTCCGGGTTCTTCACCAGGTCGACATACTCGCCGTGGATCCAGCGGTCGACCATGTACGGGCCCGTGCCGATCGGCTTGTTGCGGAAGGCCTCGTGACCGACCTTCTCCATGTAGTCGCGAGGCCAGACTCCTGCGACGGGGTGGCCGAGATGCAGGTAGAAGTCGGCGAGCGGGTACTTGAGCGTGACCCGCACGGTGTAGCGATCGAGAGCCTTCACGCCGCTCAGGCCCTTCTCGGCGTAGCCATTGACGTCGGTACCCTTGATCGGCGACAGCACGAAGGTCAGGGCCGAGTTGTTCGCAGGGTCTGTGACGTAGTTCCAGTCGTTCACGAAGTCCTGCGCCGTGACCTCCCGGCTCACCGGCGGCTGGAACATGACGCCCTTCTTCAGCCTGAACGTCCACACGGTCGCCTCGGCGTTGACGCTCCAGCTCTCGGCGAGACCGGGCACTCCCCTCACGGTGCCGTCGCTCCCGGTCTCATAGCGCACCAGGCCCTGGAAGACCTGGTGGTTCACCAGGATGCTCTGGTCCTCGTAGACGTTCAGGGGCTCGATGGAGGCAGGCTCTGACTCGAGCGGCACGACGTAGGTGCCGCCCGGGACCGGCGTCGGGCTCGGAGCTGAGGCCTTGCTCTCTCCGGCGCAGCCGGAGACGGTGAGCAACAGGATGATGACGGCGGCCAGCAGGAGGAGGGACGCAGGCGATGTGCGAGAGAACCTCATGCTGCCCCCCCAGGAGAAGATCCCCAGTGACGCCATTCTAGTCCCGCAAACGCCTCGCTCCAAGGAGTGTCTCGTACGGGACAGGTCGCCGCAAGTCGGGTGGCCACAATCGGCCCGCCGGGGTTTCTCCCAGCCGTCTGGTGGCGACGCTGTGTCTGTGTGCGGCGCCCTTTTGGCGCCGCAGGCACGCCCTGCGATAATAGGCAGCCGTGCCCGGGCCGACGGGGTCCGATGCAGAGGGGACGGCATGGAACGACGCTACAAGCCTCAGGAGATCGAGTCGAAGTGGCAGCGCGCGTGGCGCGAGCGCGACGCCTTCCGCACGCCCGAGACCGCCGACAAGCCGAAGTACTACTGCCTTGACTTCTTCCCCTATCCGTCCGGCGAAGGCCTCTCAGTGGGTCACTGCCGCAACTACGTGCCCACCGACGCCGTCTCGCGCTTCATGCGCCTGACGGGCCACAACGTCCTCCACCCCATGGGCTGGGATGCCTTCGGGCTGCCGGCCGAGAACTACGCCATCAAGCGCAGCGTGAACCCGCAGGTGACGACCGAGCAGAACATCGCCACCTACAAGCGCCAGATGGACCTGCTCGGCCTCTCCTACGACTGGTCGCGCGAGATCAGCTCGATCGACCCCGATTACTACCGCTGGACGCAGTGGTTCTTCCTGCTCATGTTCGAGCGCGGGCTGGCCTACCGCGCCCTGGGCTCGCAGTGGTGGTGTCCGGTCGACAAGACGATCCTGGCCAACGAGCAGGTGGTCGCCGGGCGCTGCTGGCGCTGCGGCAGCGAGGTCACCAAGGTCGACCTCGAGCAGTGGTTCCTCAGGATCACCGATTACGCGCAGCGGCTGCTCGACGACCTGGCGATCATCGACTGGCCGGAGCAGATCAAGCTCATGCAGGCCAACTGGATCGGGCGCAGCGAGGGCGCCGAGGTCGATTTCGCGATACCGGGCCAAGACGAGCCGATCACGGTGTTCACGACCCGTCCCGACACGCTCTTCGGCGCTACCTACATGGTGCTGGCGCCCGAGCACCCGCTGGTGGCGCAGTTGACGACTCCCGAGCGGCGCGCGGCGGTGGCGGAGTACCAGGCGCGCGCGCGCCGCGAGAGCGAGATCGAGCGCCTCTCCACCGAGAAGGAGAAGACCGGCGTCTTCATCGGCGCCTACGCCGTGAACCCGGTCAACGACGAGGAGATCCCCATCTGGATCTCGGACTACGTGCTCATGACCTACGGCACCGGCGCCATCATGGCCGTGCCGGGGCACGATGAGCGCGACTTCCAGTTCGCCACCGAAGTACGGCCTGCCCATCGTCGAGGTGATCGCGCCGCCCACCGGCGCGCAGGGCACGCTCAGCGAGGCCTACACGGGCGACGGGATCATGGTCAACTCCGGTCGGTTCGACGGTCTGCCGGCGCCCGGCGAGGCGTTCGCGGTCATCGTGGCCTGGCTGGGCGAGCGCGGCCTGGCGCGCAAGAAGGTCAACTTCAAGGTTGCGCGACTGGCTCATCAGCCGCCAGCGTTACTGGGGCGTGCCGATCCCTATCGTGTACTGCGGATCGTGCGGCATCGTGCCCGTCCCGGTCGAGCAGTTGCCGGTGCTCCTGCCCGACCTGGAGGACTTCAAGCCGACCGACGACGGCCGCTCGCCGCTGGCGCGGGACGAGGAGTGGGTGCGCACGACCTGCCCGCGCTGCGGTGCCGAGGCGAGGCGTGAGACCGACACCATGGACACGTTCGTCGACTCCTCCTGGTATCACTTCCGCTTCCCCTCGCCGCACTACGACGGCGGCCCGTTCGAGCGCGGCGAGGTCGGCTACTGGCTGCCCGTCGATATGTACGTCGGCGGGGCCGAGCACGCGGTCATGCACCTGCTCTACGCGCGTTTCTTCTGCAAGGTGGCGCAGGACGCCGGCCTGGTCGACTTCGGCGAGCCCTACGCGCGCCTGCGCAACCAGGGCATGGTGCTCGCCGAGGACAACCAGAAGATGAGCAAGTCGAAGGGCAACGTGATCACCCCCGACAGCGTGGTCGAGAAGTACGGCGCCGACAGCCTGCGCGTCTACGAGCTCTTCATCGCCCCCTTCGAGCAGGCGGTGGCCTGGAACGACCGCGGCGTGCAGGGCTGCCACCGCTTCATGGCGCGCTACTGGAACCTGGCCCTCGACGTGCACGAGGCGTTCTCCGGGCAGGGTTCGGCGCCGGCGGGCGCCGGCGCCGGCGCGGCGCAGCCGGCCGCCGGCGCTCAGAGGGGCGGGAGCGACGGTGCGGGCGCGGCCGCGGAACGCGGCCGCGCCCTGGTGCGCTCCCTGCACAAGACGATCCGCAAGGTCACCGGCGACATGGAGGGCTTCCGCTTCAACACCGCCGTCTCGGCTCTGATGGAGCTGCAGAACGAGGCGCTCGACGTGTGGGGCGGGGCGCGCGACGGGCTCAACGACGAGCAGTGGCGCGAGTACGTGGCCACGTTCACGGTGCTGGTCTCACCGATGGCTCCGCACCTCGCCGAGGAGGTCTGGCACGCGCTCGGCCTGGGGGGATCCGTGGTCGACCAGTCGTGGCCCGGCTGGGACGAGGGCCTCGCCGCCGACGAGGTGGTCACGGTGGTCGTTCAGGTCAACGGCAAGCTGCGCGACCGCCTCGAGGTGGCCGTCGACGCCGACAAGGACGAGGTGCTCGCCGCCGCGCGCGAAATGCAGAACACGGGGCGCTTCCTCGCGGGCAAGCAGGTCCTCAAGGAGGTCTACGTGCCCGGCAAGCTGGTGAACTTCGTCGTCAGGTAGCGAATCGCCCGCCGGCGGCGCCGTCGCGGGTCGCCCGCCGGCGGTGCGGTCGCGGCTCGCCCGCCGGCGGCGCGGTCTTCCTACAGCTCCTTCCGCGCAAAGACGCGCACGGCCGCGTACAGGAACGCTCCGGCCAGCACGAGCGTGGTCGCGACCGGCCAGGCGAGGGCGACGTCGCGTCCCTTCAGCAGCGCATCGCTGGCGGCGATGATGCCGGCGGGCGAGTGGTCGCGGATGACGGGAAAGCCGGTCAGCACGACCAAAGAGACGTACACGCCGATGCCGGCGCCGGCGGCCGGCGCCTGACCCTTCATGGCGGCCGACAGGAAGAGCATGAGCAGCATGAACATCGCTCCTAGCACCAGCCAGAGAGCGACCGAGGCGATGAACGCGGCGATGTGTCTGCTGTCGAAGATGGCCGTCGTGACCAGGATGCAGACCAGCGTCCCCAGGGCGGTGGCCACGACCAGCAGGGCGAGCTGTGACGCCGCCTTGGCGAGGATGAAGCCGGCGCGCGAGAGGGGCTTGGTGAGCACCAGGACGATGGTGCCGGAGCGCCGCTCCGAGGCCACGATCGCCGCCCCGGCGATGATGATGGCCAGTAAGGCCACCTGGTCGAGGTTGCCCAGGAACTGCAGGTAGGAGTCGCGCGACGTCGGGTTCGGCAGCTTGATGACCACGCCCGGCTGTGAGCGCTCGGTGGCGCGCAGGAGCGCCGGCGTGACCGCCGTGAGCACGGGCGTTCCCAAGCCGAGGAGGAGGACCATGATGCCCGGCAGCACCCAGAGCCGCCAGGTGCGTCGCGTCTCGAGGAACTCCTTGCCGAGGAAGGCGCGGAAGCCTCGCGTTGAAGGAGCCGCCATGGCGGTCTGCGCGGCCTGACTCACCGACCGCCTCCCGCGACGAGGTCGACGAAGACCTCCTCGAGCGAGACCTCGGCGGCGTCGAGGCGGCGCAGGGCAAGGCCCTGCGCCGCGACGACGCCCGGCAGCTCTATGAAGGCCGTCTCGAGATCGGTGACGTCGATGTTCAGCTCGCGACCGTCGCGGCTCGCCTCCTTGACCCAGGGCGCCGCCGCCAGCGCGGCCGCGAGCCGCGCCGGGTCGTCGACCTCGACCGACACCACGTGGCTGCCGCCGTGCCGCGTCTTGAGCTCGTCGATGCCGGCCTGGGCCACCACGCGCCCCCGGTCGAGGATGGCCACGCGGTCGCAGACGCGCTCCACGTCGGAGAGGATGTGCGTCGAGAAGAACACCGTCGTGCGGCCCGCCAGCGACGAGACCATGTCGAGCACCTCGCGCCGCCCGATGGGATCGAGGGCGCTGGTGGGCTCGTCGAGCATGAGCAGGCGCGGCGCGTTGATGAGCGCCTGGGCGACCCCCAGCCGCTGCTTCATGCCGCGCGAGTAGCCGCCGATGCGCGCGTCGACGCCCTGCAGGCCGGCGAGGTCGAGCAGGGCGTCGACGCGCTCGCGCAGCACGCGCTCGGGCAGGCCGAAGAGCCCTCCGGCCAGATCCAGGAACTCCCGCGCCGTCATCCACGGGTAGAAGCCCGGCACGTCGGGCAGGAAGCCGATCACGGCGCGCACCTCGTTCGTGGCCGCGACCACGTCTCGGCCGAGCACCTTCGCCGCCCCCGAGGTCGGTCGCGCCAGGCCGGCAAGGATGCGCAGCGTCGTCGTCTTGCCGGCACCGTTGGGTCCCAGAAAGCCGTAGACCGAGCCTTCGGGGATCGTCAGGTCGACGCTGTCGAGGGCGCGCGTCGAGCCGTAGACCTTAGTCAGGTTCCTGATCTCGATCGCCGCGGCGGCGCCCGCGGCGGCTTTGGCTTCAGTCACGGGACGGTCCGTCGTCGGGCGGTTGCTGTTCGTCGTCGAGCGGCTTCCGCCCGCCGTCGGGCGGCTGCTGCGCGCCGGGGCCGTAGAGCAGGTCAGCGGCGTGGCTTGCGCGGTCGGTCGTGGGCGTCTGGTCCGCCTCCTTCTCGGCCACCGGCGGCTGCTCTCGACCGATGGCGAAATAGATGATCGGTCCGATGATCCCGAAGAGGATCACGATCACGATCCAGATCCATTTCTGCCCCCAGAGGACGGCCGGGCGCTGCACGATGTCGAGGATCGCCCAGACCATGAGGATGAGCTCGACGATGACGAGCAGGCCGACCGCGATGGCGACGCCTGTAGAGAGTCCGAAGATGTCGCCCGCGGGCAGGTGCATGTCGCCTCTCTCCCTCGATAGTTGACAGCGCGCCGCTTTGGTGTCGCTGAGGGCAATCCTGGCGGCGGCTGCCGTGCGATCGCAAGCCTAGCGCGGCGTCCCTCGTCGAGTCGAGCCGGCGGTACGCCGCTGCCACACTGCGCGGTCAACCCGGTGGAGCCACTGCGCGGTCAACCCCGCATATTGGCCTCGGCGGACGATGCCCGGCCTTCGCCGGAGTGCTACGGTCGGATCGTCCCTGCGCTCACGCCCCGGCTCGCCGTTTCGCGAGCCCTTCGAAACCCGGAGGTCCTTGTGCATCCGACCCGTCGCCAGCTCATCGCCTACGCCGTCCTCGCTGCGGTCGTGACTGCTGTGGGTGTCCGCTACCTGGCTTCGGCTGGGCACGCCGGGCAGACGGCGGTCGAGCTCACGGCGGCAATCGCGTCCCCTTCTGCGTCCCCGACAACGGCCGCGTCTGCGGCGCCGCTCGTCGTCTACGCGTGCGGCGCCGTGAACCACCCCGGCGTCTACGAGTTGCCCGCCGGGGCGCGCGTCGCCGACGTCCTCGCCTTGGCCATGCCGGTCGGCAAGGCAGACCTCGCCTCCATCAACCTAGCGGCCCGTCTCACCGACGGCCAGCAGGTCGTCGTGCCGCTCAAGGGGGCGGTCGCCCAGTCCGCGGCTGGGAGCGTCGGCGGTCCGGCGGCCTCCGGTGGCGCCGTCGCCGCGGGCGCCGCGGGCGCCACGACCGGCTCCGGCGCCTCTCAGTCGGCTCCCGTCAGCCTCAACACAGCCACGCTCGAGCAGCTCGACGCGCTGCAGGGTGTCGGCCCGGTGACGGCGCAGAAGATCATCGACTACCGCACCGCCAACGGCGGCTTCAAGAGCGTCGACGAGCTCAAGAACGTGTCCGGCATCGGCGACGTGCGCTTCGCCGCCCTCAAGGACTACGTGACCCTGTGATGGCGGCGGGGCGGCGCGGCCCTTCAGGTCGCGCCGCCCCGCCGCTCTGTCGCGTTTCGCGGGCGCCGCTTGCCCGTGCCCGTGGTCAACCGTATCGCCCCAGGAGTCATGCCCCGCTTCGCACCCGCGCACGTCGTTCTCGCCGCCTACACGGCCGGGCTCTGCATGTGCCTGGCGCGCTGGCCGCTGACGATCGCGCTGCTTGCGGTCGCGCTGCCGACCGTGGTCCTCGGCGCGATCCTGATGGCCTGCCGCCGGCGACGCGCCGTGCGCCTCGCGGCCCTGGCCGGGCTGCTCTTGGCCGCCGGCCTGTTGGTCGGCGCGGGGCGGCTCGCCGTGGTGCGGCAGAGCGTACTGCGGCCGCTGCTGTACGAGTCGGTCCCGGTGCGCGTGACGGTGCTCGACCTGCCGCGCGGCGATGAGCGCCGCGTGCAGGTGATGGTGCAGGTCACCAGCGTGGCGGGACGACGGGTGGCCGAGCGCGCTGAGCTCGAGCTCAAGCGGGGCGACGGCGACCCGCCCGGCATCGCGGCGGCGCTCGTCGAAGGCACGATGCTCGAGATCCCACGGACCCGTCTCGAGCCGCTGCCCGAGCCCAAGCGCGGCGCCTTCGACTACGCGCGCTACCTCGAGCGGCGCGGCGAGCACGTGGTGCTCGCCGCGCCGCTCTCCTCGGCGCGCGTGGTCGGGCGCCGCGAGCGGCATCACCGGGCTCATCGATCGCCTGCGTCTGGCGGCACGCGAGCGGCTCAACGCGGGTCTCTCGCCGCCCGTGGGCCCGGTGCTGCAAGGCATGGTCCTGGGCGACGATGAGGCGGTCGACGAAGGGGCGATCGAAGACTTCCGGCGCAGCGGCCTGCTGCACATCCTGGCCGTCTCGGGCGAGAACGTCGTTTTGCTCTGTTCGATGTGGTCCTTCGCCTTGCTGCTCCTGGGCGTCCCGCGCACCGCTCGCCTGGTGATCCTGTTGCCGATCATCGCGGCCTACGTGGTGGTGACGGGCGCCTCGCCCTCGATCATGCGCGCCGGTGTGGCCGGCTGCATCACCTGCCTGGCGGCGCTGGTCTCGCGTCCCAGCGACGGCTGGCTGCTGTGGCTCATGCCGGCGGCGGCCCTGCTGACCCTCAACCCGTACACCCTGCTCGACGTGAGCTTCCAGCTCTCGTTCGCGGCCGTGGCCGGGCTACTCCTGTGGTCGCGCCGCTTCACCGAGGGCTTGCGCTTCTTGCCCGGCCCGCTGGCCGAGCAGGTCGGGGTGACCTCGGCCGCCAGTCTCGCGACGGCTCCGGTGTCGCTGGCCACCTTCGGCCAGGCCTCACTGGTGGCTGTGCCGGCCAACGTCGCCGGCGGCTTCGCCCTTGGTCCCATCATGTTCCTGGGCATGATCTCGATGGTGGTGGGTCTTCTCGTGCCCCCGCTCTCGGTCCCCGTCAACCTGCTCAACGGACTCTGCATCGCCTTCCTGCTGCAGGTGGCGGCGTGGTTCGGCGACCTGTCGTTCGCCGTCTATGAGTGGCACGGTCCGACGCTGACGGTCATGCTGCTGGTCGGCGCGGCGGGCGAGGCGCTGGTGCTCCAGCGCCTCGCCCGCCGCGCCGGCCTCTCGCTGCGCGCGTTCGTCGATCGGCTCGTCCGCAGCGGGCGCGGTCGGGTGAGGCTCGCCGGCGGCACCGCCTTCGTTGTGCTGCTGGTCGTCGTGGCGACCCCGCCTCCGCCGGCCGCGCCCGGCGTGGTGACGCTGAGCTTCCTCGACGTCGGAGAGGGCGCGGCCACGCTCATACAGGTGCCGCGCGGCCCGACGATCCTCATCGACGCGGGGCCCGCTCCTCTCGGTGAGCAGCTGCGCGTCCATGGCGTGCGCCGCATCGACCTGCTCGTGCTCTCGCACGGGCACGCCGATCACATCGCCGGGCTGTCCGATATCGTCGGCAATCTGCCGATCGCGGCCGCTGTGCTCCCACGGCCGCCACGTCCCTCGCAAGCTCTCGACGAGCTGAGCGCGACGTTGCGAGATCACGGGTGCGCCGTGCGTCGCTGCACCTCACCGCTCAGTTTCGGTGCAGGGCTGCTGCGTCTCGAGGTGCTGCCGACGACGGCCCAGGAGTCCGAGAGCAACCAGTCCGAGAACGATCACGCTCTCGTCGTGGTCGCCCGGCTTGGTGGCCAGGGCGTGCTGCTCCCGGGCGACGCCGAGACACCGGCGCTGCGTCCGCTGAGCTTGCGTGGTCTGGCCTTCGTCGAGCTCCCCCACCACGGCAGCGCCGACGGCTTCGACGAGCGGCTACTGGGTGACTACCGGCCACTGTTGGGAGTCATCTCAGTGGGCGAGGACAACACCTACGGCCATCCGTCGCCGAGCATGCTGTCGTTGTTCGCCCAGGCGGGGATCCCCGTACTGCGCACCGACCAGGTGGGCGAGATCGATCTCGCTCTGGGGGCGCATGGCCTGGGGGTCGAGGTGGCGCGGCCGCCTCCGTCGCGGTAGCGGCGCGCCACCTCGACCGCCGCCTCCTCGCTGCCCGCGCCCCGGCTCGTCGCATCGAGCTCGCTCCGGGCCACCCCGGGTGCTATCCTTCGGACGATGGCCGACACCAAGCCGCTCGAACAGCTCTACCTGATCGCCGGCAGCGACACACCGAAGGTGCGCCGCGCCGTGGCGCGCCTGCGCAGGCGGGTGCACGACGAGACGGCGAGCGACCTCAACGTCTTCGTCTTCGACGGCCGCGTCGTCAGGGCGGCGACCGTTCTGGAGGAGGTGCAGACGCCGACGTTCGCCCTCGGCACGCGGCTGCTGCTGGTCTACGACGCCGACCGCTGGCCGGCGGCCGACCGCGACAAGCTCGCCGACTACCTTGCCGATCCGGCGCCGGATACCTGCCTGACGCTCGTGGGCGGGTCCTTCAAGAAGACCGAGCGCCTCACCAAGCTGGCCGAGAAGCACAAGGCGGTGTTGCGCTACGACCTGCCGAAGCGCTACGAGCTGCCAGACTGGGTGCGAGAACGCGCCCAGGCCAGGAAGCTCCACCTGGGACGCCCCGAGGCGCAGCACCTGCTGGAGTGGGTGGGCAGCGATCCTGAGTCGCTCGAGAGTGAGATCGAGAAGCTGGCCCTCTACTCACCGGGTGGGCACGTGAGCGTGGCCGACATCGACGAGGTGTGCGTGCAGAGCCTCGAGGCGTCGATCTTCCAGCTCATGGACGCGGTGGGCAAGCGCGACGCCCGCGGCGCCTTTCGCGCTCTCGAGATCCTCTACTCGCGGGGCGAGGATCAGTTCAGCGTCTTCTACATGCTCCTGCGCCACATCAGACAGCTACGCACGCTCACGGACCTGCCGTCGGAGACGCCGCCGGCGGAGGCGGCGCGCATCCTCGGCGTGGCGCCGTTCCGGGCGCAGAAGCTCGTCGAGCAGCGGGGCAACTTCGACCGCCGCGACCTCGGCCGGGGCCTCGTGGCGCTGGCCGACGCGGAGGGTCAGATGAAGGGCAAAGCGCAGTACGAGCCGAAGCTCGCGCTCGAGATGGCCCTGGCCCGTCTGATCAGCGGGAACTGACGGGGAGGGCGGGAAGGCCTACGAGAGGCGGGTGTAGACGCGCGCCACGCGGCTCTTCTTGCGCGCCGCGTTGTTCTTGTGGATCACGCCCTTGCTGGCGGCCTTGTCGATCTTCGCCGTCAGCTCGGTGAAGAGGCGGGTCGCGCCCTCGCGGTCCTGCTCATCGACGCTGGTCTGGAAGCGCTTGAAGAGCGTCTTGATCGACGACTTGTACTGGCGGTTGCGCAGGCGCTGCTTGGCCGCCAGCCGCATGCGCTTCTCCTGCTGCTTGATGTTGGGCACGTCGTTCCTAGGTCGGACTTTGCGCTGCTCGCAGGGCCGGGTGGCCTGCAAGCGCGACATGCTACCACAGCGCGAGGCCGAGCGGCAAGGCGGTCTGCTAGACTGTGTCGCCGTGCGCCGCTCGCGCCACTCGCTTCTCTGAAAGAGATGGAGTGGCGCGAGCGGCGCGAATCTAAACGGGATGACGGTGAGCGAGGGCGATAGAGGCGACACCCTGGGGCCGCGCGATCCCGACGCGGGGGTGAACGGGTCCGCGCCGCACACGACGGCCGCCGAGCGCGCCAAGCGGCTCGCCTGGGCGGCCGTCTTCGTGGCTTCAGCGACGGGGATCTCGCGCCTCGTCGGCGTCGCGCGCGAGATCCTCACCGCGAGCTCCTACGGCGTCTCGGCCGACATCGGCGTGTACGCCAGCGTGTCGGTGATCCCCAACCTTGTGCGCCAGCTCTTCGCCGATGCCGCCATCAGCGCGGCCTTCGTGCCCGTCTTCACCCAGCTCTTCAGCCGGGGCGAGAAGGAGCGCGCCTACCGCCTCGCCTCATCGCTTCTGACCTTCATGATCGTCGTCGTCGGTGTCGTCGTCGCGCTTCTCGTGGTCGCCGCGCCGCTGCTGGTGCGCCTCGTCTACCCCGCGTTCGCCGATCAAGCCGAACTCGATCGCCTGGCGACGCAGATGCTGCAGCTTCTGCTGCCGACCGTGCTCGTCTTCAGCGTGGCCGGCGTCATGATCGGCGTGCTCTACGCCTACGAGCGCTTCGTCATGCCGGCGGTGGTGTCGATCGTCTGGAACCTCTTCATCATCGCCTTCCTGGTGTTCTTCTCGGCGCCCGGCTCACTGGGCATCTACGCCCTCGTCCTGGGCACCCTGTGCGGCACCGTGGCGGAGCTCGTGCTGCTCATCGTCGCCGTGCGCCGTGTCGACCTCCACTGGTCGCTGTCGTTCCACTGGCGCGACTCGCTGCTGCGGCGCGTGCTCATCCTCATGGTGCCGGTCACGATCACCCTCGGCATCCTCAACTTCAACGCCCTCATCGACTTCGTGTTCGCGCAGTTCGTCAGCGTCGAGGCGTCGGCGCAGATCAACTACGCCTTCCGGCTCTATCAGCTCCCGCAGGGCATGTTCGCCATCACCATCGCCACGGTGCTCTTTCCCACGCTGTCACGCTTCGCGGCCCGCGACGACGTCGTCGGCGTACGCGACACCGTCTCGCTCGGGGTGCGGCAGATCCTCTTCGTCTCACTGCCCTTTGTGGCCTGGTTCGTCGTCGTCCCCGACGCCATCGTGAGGCTCATCTACCAGCACGGCAGCTTCACCGCCTCCGACACGGCGCTGGTAGCTCCCGTGCTCGCCTTCTTCACCCTGGGCATGCTCTTCGCCAACGCCAACATCATGTTCAACCGCGGCTTCCAGAGCCTGCAGCGGCCGTGGCTGCCGCTGTACGTGGGCCTCGCGAACCTGGGCCTGAACGCCCTGCTCGACTGGGCGCTCTACCGGCCGCTCGGTGCCCGCGGCATCGTCCTCTCGACGTCGCTCGTCTCGGCCTTCAACTTCGTCGCCCTGGTGTGGCTTCTGCGACGTCAGATCGGCCTCATCGACGGGCGCCGCATCGCCAGCGCCGCCGCGAGGATGGCCGTCGGCACTGCGGGACTGGCTCTCGTCAGCTTCGCGCTCTGGCGGGCGCTGCGTGGCTTCGCCGACGGTGGCCTGGCGCAGCTCCTCTTGACGGTCGTCGTCGTCTTCGCCGCCGGAGGACTCGTCTACCTCGCGGTGGCGCGTTTGCTACGTGTGGAGGAGCTGGGGGTGGTGCGCACCCTGCTGCGACGACGCGCGCGGCCGGTGCCGGAGGTCGATGCGACGTGACGCTCGCGGGCAGTGTCCCTTTGCTACTCTAGAGGGGTGACCAGGTCCTTGCGCATCGCTGCCGCCCACTAGTGACGAGTCTCGATCACATCCGCAACTTCTCCATTGTGGCTCACATCGACCACGGCAAATCGACGCTGGCCGACCGCATCCTCGAGCTCACCGGCACGGTGAGCCCGCGCGACATGAAGGAGCAGCTCCTCGATCGCATGGACCTCGAGCGCGAGCGCGGCATCACCATCAAGGCGCAGGCCGTGCGCATCGCCTACCGCGCGCGCGACGGCCAGGACTACGAGCTCAACCTCATCGACACGCCGGGTCACGTCGACTTCACCTACGAGGTGTCGCGTTCGCTGGCCGCCTGCGAGGGCGCCGTGCTCCTCGTCGACGCCTCGCAGGGCGTCGAGGCGCAGACCGTCGCCAACGCCTACTTGGCGATCGAGAACGACCTCGAGATCATCCCTGTGCTGAACAAGATCGACCTGCCGGCGGCCAACGTGCCTGAGGCGCAGCTCGAGGTGCACGAGCTCACCGGCGCCGAGCCCGACGAGATCCTCACGGTGTCGGCCAAGACGGGCGAGGGCGTGCGCGAGGTCCTGGAGGCCGTCGTTGCGCGCGTGCCGCCGCCCGTCGGCGACGCGGCGGCGGCGGCACGCGCCCTCATCTTCGACTCCGTCTACGACCAGTACCGCGGCGTCATCGCCTACGTGCGTGTCGTCGACGGCGAGTTCCGCACCCGCGAGCAGGTGCGGCTCATGGGCAGCGAGGAAGTCTCCGAGATCGAGGAGCTGGGCTTCTTCGGTCCCGAGATGAAGCCGGCGAAAACGCTCGCCACCGGCGAGGTGGGCTACATCATCACCGGCATCAAGGACGTGGCCCGCGTGCGCGTGGGCGACACCGTCACCTCGCGCCGCCGCCCCGCGAGCGAGCGCCTGCCCGGCTATCGCGTCGTGCACCCGATGGTGTTCTGCGGTTTGTTCCCTACCGAGGGCGACAAGTACGACGAGCTGCGCGACGCGCTCGAGAAGCTGGTGCTCAACGACGCCGCGCTGTCGTACGAGCCCGAGTCGTCGAGAGCCCTTGGCTTCGGCTTCCGCTGCGGCTTCCTCGGCCTGCTGCACATGGACATCGTGCGCGAGCGCCTCGAGCGCGAGTACGACCTCGAGCTCCTGGCGACGACACCAAACGTTGAGTACCACACGTACCTGACGAACGCCACGATGGCCCCGGTGCGCAACCCGGCTGAGATGCCGCCCGAAGCCTCCATCGAGCGCGTCGAGGAGCCTTACGTCGAGGCCGCCATCCTCGTGCCGACCGAGTACGTTGGCACCATCATGGAGCTCTGCCAGGGACGACGGGCCGACTTCGTCGACATGAAGTACCTCTCGCCCGAGCGTGTCGAGATGCACTACCGGCTGCCCCTGAGCGAGATCGTCCTCGACTTCTTCGATCAGCTCAAGAGCCGCACCAAGGGATACGCGTCGCTTGACTACGAGGTCGGCGACTACCGGCAGAGCGACCTCGTCAAGCTCGACATCCTGCTCGCCGGCGAGCCGGTCGACGCGCTGTCTCTGATCGTGCCCCGTGACCGCGCCCACGCGCGCGGCAAGGCGCTCGTCGAGAGACTGCGGCAGGTGATCCCCCGGCAGCTCTTCGAGGTCGCCGTGCAGGCCGCCATCGGCAATCGCGTGGTCGCCCGCGAGACGGTCAAGGCGCGGCGCAAGGATGTCCTTGCCAAGTGCTACGGCGGCGACATCACGCGCAAGCGCAAGCTGCTCGAGAAGCAGAAGGAGGGCAAGAAGCGCATGAAGCAACTGGGCGTCGTCGAGGTGCCCCAGGAGGCGTTCCTCGCGGTGCTCGAGCTGGACACGGGGAAGGAGAGGTGAGAGAGGGGACTTTGGGGGATGCAAAGAGCCGGCCGTGTCTCGTCGCGCCGTCGGCGGAGCTGCGCGTCTCGTTCCTCTCCGCCCTCGCCGAGTACCAAGGCGAGGGCAGGCTGCTGCACCTCGATGGCCTACGGCTCGCCGATGCGGCGACATTCGACCGCTATGTCGCCGCTCTGCGGCTCGAGGCCTTCGACGTGCGCGGGGCTTGGCGAGTCCTTGATGAGATCGGTCTCATGCCCTACGAGAACGTCGATTTGGCGCAGCTCGTCCCCGAGACGGTGCTGTGGTGGGCCGAGCGGCGCGAGTACCTGGGACGAATCAGCATCCGTCATCGGCTCAACGACGCGTTGATGCGCGAGGGCGGCAACATCGGCTACGACGTGAGGCCCAGCGTCAGGCGCCGCGGTCACGCCACGGCCATGCTGGCCGCGGCGCTGCCCCACGCCGCCCGTCTGGGCATCGACCGCGCGCGCATCGACTGTGACGTGAGCAACATCGCCTCGCGGCGGGTCATCGAGAAGAACGGCGGCCTCTTCGAGAAGGAGGAGAAGGGCTCGCTGTACTTCTGGGTGCCGACCGGCGATGGGCGGGCGACGGCCTTCGGGAGAGAGAGCGTTGGACCGGGTGGGGCGGCCGGCTGTGAGTGACTCCGCGACGGAGGCGGCAGGGAAACCGGGACTGCGCGGCCTGCGACCGGACCCGCCGCGCCACCTCTACATCCACGTGCCGTTCTGCCGCGAGAAGTGCGACTACTGCGCCTTCTGCTCCGAGGCCGTGGGGGCGGTCGGCGAAGACGCCCCGTGGCGTGCCGCCAGGCTCGAGCGGTTCATCGAGGCGGCGCACGCGGAGTGGGCGGCCGAGGCCGCCCGACAGCGCGTGCGCCGCCTCGAGACCGTCTACGTGGGCGGCGGCACGCCGTCGCTCCTGGAGGAGGAGGGCTTGGAGCGGCTCCTGGCGCCGCTCCTCGCCGCTCGGTCGCCGTGGGAGCCCCGTCTGCCCCTACTGACCGAGCACGCTGAGGTCAGCGTCGAGACCAATCCTGAGGATGTGAGCGAGGGGTACGCCGCGTGGGCGGCGGCGCGCCGCGTGCGCGTCTCGCTCGGCGTGCAGAGCTTCGACCGGCGCCTGCGCGAGACGCTGGGTCGGCGCGCCGCCGCCGATCCCGCCGCGGCTTTCGATCGCCTGCGCGCCGCCGGTGTCTCGAATCTGAGCGTCGATCTCATCTTCGGCATCCCCGGCCAGACACCGGCCGACATCGATCGCGAGCTCGATGCGGTGGCCGCGCTGGGTCCCGACCACGTCTCCTGGTACGAGCTCGACTTCGTTGCGGGCGCGCGCCTGGCGCGCAGGCTCGCCGCTGATGACGGGGCCGGCGAGGAGCAGGCCGAGCTCTATCGTCGCATCGTCGCCGGCCTGGGACGGCTGGGCTACGACTGGTATGAGGTGAGCAACTTCGCCCGGTCCGGCAAGCGCTCGCGGCACAACCTCGCCTGCTGGCGGGGGCGGCCGTACCTCGGCCTCGGTCCGTCGGCGGTGAGTACGGTCGGCGAACAGCGCTGGCGCAACGTTGCCGACGTCGAACGCTACCTGCGGGCCTGGGCGCCGCGGCCTTCGGCACGAGGCGTCGGTGGCCGGCCGCCTCTGGCTCGGCCACCTCTGGCTCGTCAACCGCGGTCAACCAGCTCTCAGGTGAACCCTGGTGTGGTTGACGAGGAGGTCCCTCTTCGCGAGATGGAGCTCCTCGACGCGGCCACGCGCGCCCGCGAGCGGCTGTTCTTGGCGGCGCGCATCGGCGCCCGGGTCGAGCTCTCCGAGCTCGACCCGGCGCTCGACAGGGCCGCCCTGCAGCCGCTCGCGGGCGCTGGATTCATTTCCCTGCACGGTGGTACACTTTGTGTGACGCGAAAGGGACGCTACGTGGCGAACGAGGTCTGCGTGCGGCTTTTTCGCGACTACTTTTCTGGGGGATAGATTGGCTCTGAAGCCGAGACAGGAGACAGTCCTGCGCGCGGTGGTAGAGGAGTACATCGCCTCGGGGTCCCCCGTCGGCTCGAAGTATCTGACCGAGAGCTACGATCTCGACGTGGCCCCCTCCACCATCCGCAACGACCTCGCCGAGCTCGAGGAGCTCGGATTGCTCGCGCACCCGCATACCTCCGCGGGAAGGGTGCCCACCGACGAGGGTTACCGGCACTACCTCGAGGCCATCGTCGACGAGTGGCGCAGGGGGCCGGCTCCCGAGTTCTCGATCCAACGCGAGCTCATGCGCAGTGAGATCGACGAGGCGCTGCAGGAGACGGCCGAGGCTCTGTCACGCATCACCGAGCTCCTGGCGGTGATCTCCTCGCCCTCGCTGACGGGCACGACGATCAAGCATGTCGAAGTGCTGCGCCTGCAGCCGCACCTCGTGATGGTCGTCCTCATCACGACGGCCGGTCGCGTCAGCAAGCGCGTCTTCTCGTTCGAGCAGTCGGTCGACGAAGGTCTCGTTGACTACGCCCGCGTGTACCTCAACGAGCGCCTCACCGGCGTCCGGCTCGGCACGCGTCTGATCGACTCGTCGCTCAACGCGCCCGATCTGGGGCCCACCGAGCAGCGCTTCTTGAGCACGATCGTCCCCGCGTTCAGAGTGGTCGCCGCAGAGGACGCGCGCGCGCTCCACATCGGCGGCACCGCGCGCCTGCTCGAGCGGCTCAGCGCGCAGGGCGTGACCAACCTCAACGAGCTCCTCGGCGCCCTCGAGGAGCGCTACAACCTGCTCGAGCTGCTCTACGGCGCTCTGCGCGCCGACGACGTCTACCTGCGCATCGGGCACGAGCTCGGCGAGCCGTCCTTGCAGGCTTGCTCACTGGTCGCAGCGAACTACGGTGTGGCCAACCGCAACCTCGGCACGGTGAGCGTCCTGGGCCCGACGCGGATGGACTACCAGCGGGTCATCAGCACCGTGCGCGCGGCCGCCGGCAGCCTCAGCGAGCTGCTCGAAGAGATCTGGTGAGGGCGCGGCCCTTCCGGCGCGCGGCGAGAGGCGCATGAAGCGAGACTACTACGACGTGCTCGGCGTCGACCGCGGCGCCGGCGAGACTGAGATCAAGAAGGCCTTCCGCAAGCTGGCCCGGCAGCTGCATCCCGACGTCAACCGAGACGACCCCGAGGCCGAGGCCAAGTTCAAGGAGGCGGCCGAAGCCTACGAGGTGCTCTCCAACGACGACACGCGGGCCGTGTACGACCGCTACGGCTTCGACGGTCTGCGCGGGCGTCCGATGACCGACTTCGCGCACATCGACTTTGCCGATCTCTTCGGCGCCTTCTTCGGCGGCGACGTCTTCGGGTCGGTGCTCCGCGACGCCGGGGCGGCCGGACCCTGGGGGGCCGCCGGAGGACCCGCGCCGCGGGGTGAGGACATCCATGCCGCCGTCGAGCTCGATCTGCGCGAGGCGGTCTTCGGCGTCACCAGGGAGATTGCCGTGAAGGGCGACGTCGCCTGCGAGGCGTGTTCGGGCTCGGGCGCGACGCCGGGAACGGGCCGCGAGACGTGCCCGCAGTGCCGGGGCAGCGGACGCATGCGTGAGGTGAGCAGCATCGGCGGCTTCGGGCAGTTCATCCGCACGAGCACCTGTTCTCTCTGCCGCGGGCAGGGGACGATCGTCAAGGACCCGTGCGCGACGTGCCGGGGCACGGGCAAGCAGCGCAAGGAGCGCACGATCTCGGTCGAGATTCCGGCGGGGATCGACGACGGGCAGCGCCTGCGCCTCTCGGGGGAGGGCGGCGCCGGCGGCGCCGGCGCGCGTCCCGGGGACCTCTACGTGGCCGTCAAGGTGCGGCCCGACGAGCACTTCGTGCGCGACGGCGACGACCTCGTCTATCGGCTCGACGTGAACATGATAGAGGCGGCCCTGGGGACCAAGACGCGGGTGGAGGCCTTCGACGGCGATATCGAGGTATCGCTTCCCGCCGGCACGCAGCCGGGGGAGGTGCGCGTCTACCGCAACCGCGGCGTCCCGGCCCTCCACGGGTACGGTCGCGGTGACCTGAAGATCGTCGTCAACGTCGCCGTGCCGCGTCATCTGAGCGACGAGCAGCGCGATCTGTTGAACCGTCTGGCCGAGCTCATGACGGCCAAGAACTTCGAGGCCGACGAGAGCTTCTTCGACAAGGTGAGGGCCGTCTTCAGGCAATGACCGCCGACGTTCCGTTCACGCGCTGCACCCTTGAGACTAGTGGCGAAGACTATGACCGCGTCGTCGCCGCGCTGCTCGACCTGCCCATCTCGGGCTGGCAGGAGGCCGAGGGCACGTTCACGTTCTGGGTGCCGCAGGACGAGGAGGCCAGCGAGCCCACGCTGGGGCGACTGTCGGCGCTGCGCGGGCTGGGCAAGTTGTGGTGCGAGCCTGAGCAGAGCGGCTGGGAGGAACGCTGGCGGCGCCTGCACCACGCGGTGACCGTGGGACGCGTGAGGGTCCGTCCGCAGTGGGTGCCTCCCGACGTCGGCACGCTCGACGTGGCCATCGACATCGGCATGGCGTTCGGCACCGGCGCCCACGTGACGACGCGGCAGTGCCTCGACGAACTACAGCGCCTCCCTCTGGGCTCACTTCTCGACGTGGGCACGGGCTCGGGCGTCCTCGCCATCGCCGCGGTACGCCTCGGGTTCGGCCCCGTCTACGGGCTCGACCACGACGGCACCGCGCTGTCGCAGGCGGAGCGCAACAGGCGGCTGAACGAGGTCGACCTCTTCCTCCTGCTGGCGGACGTCTGTGACCCCACCGTCGAGCTTCCCGTCACCGACGCCGTGGCGGCGAACATCGCCCTCAAGCCCCTCGTGGGGCTCGGCGGGCTGTACGCCCGGGCGGGGGAGCAGGGGAGACCGCGGCCGCGGCATATCGTCCTCGGCGGCCTGCTCGAGGAGCAGGTCGACGAGGCGCTGGCTGCGTTCGGCGGCTACGAGCTGGTCGGCCGCAAGAGCGAAGCTGGCTGGGCGCTCCTGAGGCTGATGATGAGCGGGGCCGGCAAGGCCGAGGGGCCGACGCCGTGACGACGTATACGACCGCCTTCGTCGGCTGCAAAGTGAGCCAGGCCGACTGTGAGGCGGCCGCGAGCAGGCTCGCGGCCGCCGGTCTCGAGCCCGCACAGGGAGACGAGGCCGACGTCGCGCTCGTCATGAGCTGCTGTGTCACGGCGGAGGCCGAACGCAAGTCTCGTCGGCTGGCCCACCGCTTCGCGCGGCGAGGTGCGCGTGTCGTGGTCGCCGGCTGCGCCTCGCGACTACGTCCGGAGCAGTTCCGCTTTCCGGGGGTCACCCCGCTCGACGAGCCGTCGGCAGACGGAGCGCTCGCGCGGGCCCGGACGGGCTACGAGCACGGCGGTGGCGAAGGCGAGCCGGCGCCGCGCCGCACACGCCTTGTGCTCAAGATCCAGGACGGGTGCTCTCAGACGTGCAGCTACTGCGCCGTGCGCCTGGTCCGCGGCGCGCCGGTGAGCCTGCCGCTGACCGACGCGCTCGAGCAAGCCCGGCGTGGCGTGACGAACGGCTGCGGCGAGGTCGTCCTCACAGGTGTGGACCTGGGCGCCTATCGCGACGTGGCGAGCGGCGCCGACCTCGCCGAGGCCGTCGCGGCGCTTTGCGCTCTTCCCGGCCTGCGCCGCGTACGCCTCTCGTCGCTCGAACCCGGCCATCTCACGCCGAGGCTCGTGGACGCTCTCGCCCACGAGCGCGTGGCGCGCCACCTGCACGTGCCGCTGCAGTCGGCGGACGACCGGGTGCTGGCCGACATGGCTCGCCCGGACGCGTTCGCCGACTACCTGCGACTGATCGTGCGAGCGCGCGAGGCGCTCGGCGACGTCGCCGTGAGCACCGACGTCATCGTCGGCTACCCCACCGAGGGCGAGGAGGCGTTCGCACATACGCTGGCGGCGATCGACGGTCGGGGCGGACCAGGCGGCGGGGTCGGCCTCTTCGAACGCGTCCACGTCTTCCCATACTCACGTCGCCCAGGGACGCCGGCCGAGGCGCTCGACGAGCTCGACCCGGCGGTGGTGAAGGAGCGCGTGGGCCGCGCGCTGGGCGTCGCGCGCGACGCCCAGCGCGCGGCCCACCGGCGCCGCCTCGGCCAAACGGCCGAGGTCCTTCTCGAGGAGCGCCGCGACGGCCTCTGGCGCGGGTACAGCTCGCACTACGTGCGTTACTACCTCGAGGGCGACGGCGCGCGCGGCGAGCTGGTGAGCGCGGTCGGCGACGAGGCGTTCGCCGACGGGCTCAAGGGCAGGATCGTGTGAGCGCTCGCCTACGCCGCGCCGCCGCCGGCCCCCTGCGTTTGCGGAGAAGAACCTCGAAGCGGCACGAAGGAGGCGGGCGATGAGCGCGCAGTACATGGGTCGGGGGGGCCTGATCGAGCGCCTCCAGGGCGAGGCCATGGCGGCGCTCAAGGGCGGCGACCGGCGCCGCGCCGAGGCGCTGCGCCTCATCGTCGCGGCCCTCAAGCACGAGCGCACGCAGGGCACGCGGCACGACCTCTCCGAGCAGGAGGAGCTCGCCGTGCTCAAACGCGAACGCAAGCGGCGGCGGGAGGCGGCCGAGGTCTACGAAGGGGCGGGGAGGGCCGAGCAGGCCGAGCAGGAGCGCTACGAGGAGGCCATCATCGAGTCCTACCTTCCGGAGGAGCTCTCCGACGAGGAGCTGACGCGGCTCGTCGACGAGGCCATCGCTAGCACCGGGGCTTCTTCGGTCAAGGAGATGGGCATGGTGATAGGCACGGTGATGAGGGCGGTCGCGGGACGCGCCGACGGCGGACGCGTGAGCGCCCTGGTGCGCGCTAAGCTTGGTGCGTAGCTCGCAGGTCTGAATGCTTGAGAAGGAACGTGTGACGCGAACGAGAACCCTGCCTGAAGGAGGCGACGGACACCGACGGTGAAGACCACGATCGATCTCGGCGACAACGCCACCGCGCTCGCGCTCGCCGGCGAGCACGACGCTCATCTGAGGGTCCTCGAGAAGGCGCTCGCCTGTGACCTGATCTTGCGTGGCAACCAGCTCATCCTCGACGGCGACGCCGGCGACGTCGAGAAGGCCGCCGGCGTCGTCGGTGAGCTCCTGCAGGTCATCGGCTCCGGCAGGCCGGTCAACGCCCCGATGGTCGAGTCGCTGGTCGACATCGCCGTGAGCGAGAACGGCCGCGCGGCCGAGGTCTACGGTGATGTCGTCTGGACCCACCGCGACCGCCAGATCGGACCGCGTACGAGCCACCAGAAGCGCTACGTCGACGCCATCCGCGCCAAGACGATCACCTTCGGCATCGGGCCCGCTGGTACCGGCAAGACTTACTTGGCTACGGCCATGGCCGTGGCTGCCCTCTTCTCGAAGCAGGTCGGCCGCATCATCCTCACGCGCCCGGCGGTCGAGGCGGGGGAGAGCCTCGGCTACCTGCCGGGCACCGTGCTGGAGAAGGTCGACCCGTACTTCAGGCCGCTCTACGACGCTCTCTACGACATGATGGACGCCGGGCGCCTGCAGAGCCTGATGGACAAGGGCGAGATCGAGATCGCCCCGCTGGCCTTCATGCGCGGGCGCACGCTCAACGACTCCTTCATCATCCTCGACGAGGCGCAGAACACGAGCCCCGAGCAGATGAAGATGTTCCTCACCCGGCTGGGCTTCGGCTCCAAGATGGTGGTCACCGGAGACATCACACAGATCGACCTGCCGGGCGGCCGCACCTCGGGCCTGGTGCTTGTCGGCGACGTGCTGAACGAGATCGGCGACATCGAGTTCGTGCGCTTCGACAGCCGCGACGTGGTGCGCCACAAGCTGGTACAGAGCATCGTGGCCGCCTACAAGGAGTACGGCGAGCGGCAGCAGGGCGGGGAGAACGGCCCGTGACCGGTCGAGCCGGCGGGAGATGAGCGAAGCGCTGCAGATCGAGGTGCGCAACGACACGCGCTACAGCGTCGATACGGCGGCCGTGGCCGCCCTGGCGCGCGGCGTGCTGCGCGCCGAGGGTGTGACGGCCGCCGAGCTCGGCGTCGGCTTCGTCGGCGAGCTGCGCATGCGCTCCCTGAACCGGGTCCACCTGAGCTCCGACTACGTCACCGACGTCCTGGCCTTCCCGCTCGAAGGGCCAGACGAGAGCGCGGAGGGGGCCGCGGCCGGCCCGGGGACGAAGTCCGCCGGCCTCGAGGACGTCCCGAGGCTCCTCGGCGATGTCGTGGTGTGCCTGAAGCGGGCTGAGCGGCAGGCCGCCGCAGCCGGCCTGCCGCTCAGCCTCGAGACGGCCGTCCTTCTGGTGCACGGCGTCCTGCACGTTCTCGGTCACGACCACGAGACCGACGCCGGCGAGATGGCGCTGCGCCAGGCCGAGATCCTCGGGTCGCTCGCCTGGGACGGCCTCGTGGCCGCGCCGCCGGCCTGACGGCGGGTGCGAGGGTGCCCGACCGTCGCCAGCAGAGCCTGCTGCAGAGCTTCAACTACGCCTTCGACGGCATCGTCCTCGTGCTGCGTCAGCAGCGCAACATGCAGATCCACTTCGGGGTGGCCATCGGCGTCATCGTCGCCAGCTTCTTCTTCCAGCTCACCCGCCTCGAGCTGATCGCCCTCTTCACGGCCATCGCCTTCGTGCTCATCACGGAGATGCTGAACTCGGCCATCGAGCACGCCATCGACACCTTCTCCACGGACTACGACCCCTCGGCCAAGATCGCCAAGGACGTGGCCGCGGGAGCGGTGCTGATCGCCACCGTCAATGCTCTCGCCGTCGGCTACCTGATCTTCTATCAGCGCGTCGCCAGTACGCCGTACACCATCCTGCAGAGCGTGCGCCAGTCGCCCATCGACGTCACCGTCGTCGCCCTCGTCCTCGTCATCCTGCTCGTCATCGCCGTGAAGGCGCTCCTGGGCCGCGGCACGGCGTTGCGCGGCGGTTTGCCCTCCGGCCACGCGGCCCTAGCCTTCGGCGGCTGGGTCGCGGTGACGTTCATCGCCACGGGGACGGCCTACGCGCTGCCCATCTCGTTGATCGCCCTGGCCATGGCCGTTCTCACCGCGCAGAGCCGCGCGCAGGAGGGCGTCCACAGCCTGCTCGAGGTCGCCCTTGGAGCGATGCTCGGCATCGCCGTCGCGGTGCTCATCTTCAGGCTCTTCTACCGAGCATGAACGAGGGCAGGAGAAACCCACGGGGACGGCCGCCGACCGCGGCCGAGCAGCAGCTTTTCGGCGAGGCCGAGTCCGTCGCGGCCAACGCCTACGCGCCGTACTCCGGCTACAAGGTGGGTGCGGCCGCGACGGGGCCTGTCGGCCGCCCCCACCTCGGCGTCAACGTCGAGAACGCGTCGTTTCCCACCGGCCTCTGCGCGGAGCGCGTCGCCCTGGGCGCCGCAGTGGTCGCCGGCGAGCGCGCTCTCACGGCCGTCGCTGTGGCGACGGCCGACGGGCGCGACGCCGTCCCCTGCGGCGCCTGCCTGCAGGCCCTGGCCGAGCTCGGCGACCCCGATGTCGTCTTTCGTCTCGGCGGGGAGCTGGGCGTGCTCGCCCTGCACGAGCTGCTCACGTCGCCGTTCGCAGCGCTCGCGCCGGCCGACGCCGTCGCCGACCGGCACTCGCCAGAACGCCCCGCCGCCGGTGAGGGCGCGCCGCCGCGATCGGGAGACGAGGAGTGAGCGAGGAGGCCGCAGCCGCCTTCCGCTCCGGCTTCGTCGCCGTGCTGGGGCGCCCCAACGTGGGCAAGTCCACCATCGTCAACCGACTCGTGGGGCACAAGGTCAGCATCGTGTCCGATCATCCGCAAACGACACGCCGCCGCATCAGCGGCGTGGTGAACCGGCCCGGCCTCCAGCTCGTCCTTCTCGACCTGCCGGGCTTCCAGCGGCCCTTCGACTCGCTCACACGGCGCATGCAGGCGACCGTGGACGCGGCCCTCGAGGAGGTCGACGCGGCCCTCGTTGTGCTCAACGCCGCCGAGCGCTTCGGCGGCGGCGACCGCTTCATCGCCAAGGCGGTGCGCACATCCAACGCACCTGCGGTGACCGCGCTCAACAAGGTCGACCTGGTGGCAGCCGACCTTCTCGGCGAGCGCGTCGCGGCGGCCGAGGAGCTGACCGGCGGTGAGGTCCTGCCGGTCAGCGCGCTGACCGGGGAGGGGCTGCAGCGGCTCGTCGCGGACCTCGCCGCCGCCATGCCCGAGGGCCCCGCCTACTTCCCCGAAGGCACATCGACCGATCAGCCGGTCGAGCTGCTGGTCGCCGAGCTGATCCGCGAACAGGCCCTCGCTCTCACGCGCGAGGAGGTTCCGCATGCCGTCGCGGTCGAGATCGAATCCCTCGAGGAGCGCCGTGACCGTCCGCTGGTCGAGATCGAGGCGCGCTTGATCGTCGAGCACGAGTCGCAGAAGGGCATCCTGATCGGCAAAGGTGGCGCCCTCGTGAAGCGCGTGGGCAGCCAGGCTCGCAAGGAGATCGAGGCGGTCCTGGGAACGCCGGTGTTTCTCAGCCTGCGCGTGAAGGTGCGGCGCCGCTGGCGGCGCGACGAGTCCTACGTCGAGCGGCTCCTCTAGAAGGCAATCGGCGGGTCGCCGAGCCAGGCTACCCTTTCGTTCTTCGCTCACGACCGCGCTGTGATACCCTTAGGACAGTCGGCAACGCGGCGCGCGCGGTCGGGGCGAACATGGCAGGGGGGTGCCGGATCGCGGCTGGAGCGCCGGTGCGAGCACTCCGTGCTACGAAGGGGGCTGGGGGTGCATCCCGAAGAGCTTGCCAAGACGATAGACCACACGCTGCTGCGTCCCGACTCGACCGCGAAGGATGTCATGAAGCTGTGCCGCGAGGCGCGCCGCTTCCACTTCGCGACCGTGTGCGTCTTCCCGTACTTCGTGCCCCTCGCCGCCGATCTGCTGCGCGACTGCGACGTCAAGGTCTGCTCTGTGGTCTCCTTTCCCTACGGCTGCGACCGTACGCGAGCCAAGATCGCCGCCGCCGAGCAGGCCGTGAGCGAGGGCGCCGACGAGCTCGACGTCGTCATGAACCTGCCCGCCATGCTCTCGGGCGAGTTCGGGTACGTGCGCGACGAGCTGGCCAGCGTGATCCGGGCCGTGCGCATGAAGACCGTCAACTCGGGCAAGGGGCTTACGATCGTCAAAGTCATCATCGAGTGCTGCTACCTCAGCAACAAGATGAAGAAGCTGGCCTGTAAGATCGTCGACGACGCCGGCGCCGATTTCGCCAAGACCTCGACCGGCGTCGGGCCTGCGGGGGCCACCATCCCCGACGTGGAGCTCCTGCGCGACTGCCTCAGCGAGCACGTGGGCGTCAAGGCGTCGGGCGGCATCAGGAGCTATGAGATGGTCGAGCGCCTCATCAACGCCGGCGCGGCCCGCATCGGCACGAGCAGCGGCGTCGACATCATGCAGCAGCTCCTCGGCCGCGCCGGAGTGACCTAGGGATCACGAGACCTTCCGCCGCAATGCGCCGTGACGGCGCTGACGGGAACCGCCGACGCCGTCGTGCCGACGCTCGCGTAGGTCTGCTACGAAGCGTGTGGTATCCTGCCACGTCGGGCACGGTCACGGCGCGGATGTGCGCGTGGTGCTTCGTCTCGTTTCGCCTGCAGGGCAGGCGAGACATAACTTGGGTGACCCTTCGTGCTTGCGCGGCCCGGGCTGCGCCCGTCGCACGAGTGCATGCGACAGGCGGTCAGGCCGAGATCTATGCGCGAGACTAAGGAGGCGTGACATCGAAGCAGTTCCCAGCGCGACGGCTCAACAGGGCCGGGCAAGGCGGCTTCTGTCGTCGGCCGCTCGCCTTGTGGGACATCTGCGACCGGCGCTCACCTGGTACGGTCTCGCGCTCGGTGGCATCCTCGCGTACGCGCTCTATCTGCGCCTGCACGGCATCACCTGGGGCCTGCCGTTCGCCTACCTCGATCCCGACGAGGCAGTGATCACTCGCGAGGCGTTCCGCATCGCCAGCGGTCACCCCAACCCCGAGTTCTTCCTCTACCCGTCGGGACTCTTCAACCTGGTGGCCTTCGTGTACCTGGCGATGGCCCTCGTTTGGCATCCTGCTGCGGCATCGTCGTTCCTCTCGGAGGGGTCGTTCGTCGTCCATCCGGCTCCTTACCTGTTGGCCGCGCGGCTGTTGGTCGTCGCCTTCGGCGTGGCCTCGGTCTACCTCATGTACGTGCTCGGCACGAAGGCTTTCTCGCGGCCGGTCGGCCTGCTCGCGGCGCTGTTCCTGGCCGTGGTGCCGCTGCACGTGACGTACTCTCACTACGCCGTCACCGACGTCCCGGCGACGGCCATCTCGCTCCTCGCTCTGCTGCTCTTCGTGCGCGCGGCCAGGGAGAGGGCGCTGCGCTTGCTGAGCGCCGGGGCCTTCGTCGCCGGTGTCGCCACGTCGACCAAGTACAACTTCGGCATGCTGCTCGTCCCGGCTGCTGTCGCGGGCTGGTACGTGCTTGGCCCGCTCTGGAGTCGCGAAATGGGGCTGTGGGCGCTCGTGCGCCTCGCCGCCCGGCGCATCATCGCGCCGATGGCGGTCGCGTTCTTTCTCTTCACCCCGTTCGCGCTGCTCGACCCGATCCACTTCGCGCGCGACTTCTACAAGCAGAACGAGATCGTGCGTCGCGGCTGGCTCGGCTTCGAGCATACGGGCAACGGCTACTGGTACAACGTGCACGTCAACCTGCCCTCGTCGCTTGGCGTGGTGCTCTTCGTGCTCTGCATCGGGGGGCTGGCCTGGTCGCTGTACCGGCGCCGGCGCGTCGATTTGGTGCTGGCCTCGTACGTCGTCGTCTACTATCTGTACGTGAGCGGCTGGGCGGCCCTGAACGACCGCTACCTGCTGCCCATCGTGCCGGTGCTCGTACTGCTGGCGGCGCGCCTCGCCGTCGGCCTTGCCCGCCTGCGCTTCGTGCGCCGGCGGCTCCTCGCGCCTGCGGTCGTCGGCCTGCTCATCGTGGCTTTCATGTTGCCGCTCTCGGCGTCGATCGCTTACGACCGCGCCCTCACCGGACCCGACGTGCGCTCTATCGCCAAGGCGTGGATCGAGACCCATGTCAGGGCGGGGAGCACGGTGGCGGTGGAACCCTACAGCCCACCCCTCGTGCCCCGCTCGAGCTTCCCCTTCTTCACTGCCGCGGGTCACAGTACGGCCTACTACCGGCTGGTGCGCCTGCCGCTGCCGCTCCCCGGCCGCAAGGACTGGCGGCACAACCTCTCCTTCCTGCGCCACCGCGACGTGCAGTACGTGATCGTGAGCTCCGAGGTGTACCGGCGCGTGCTGGCGGCGCCGCTCGTCTACCCGCGGCAGGTCGCCTTCTACGAGCGCCTCGCTCAGCAGGCCCGGCTGATCAAGCGCTTCGCGCCGGGGCCGGGCGAGCGCGGGCCGACGATCCTCGTCTACCGCCTCACAGCGGCGCGTGTCCTATCGCAGCGCGACGTAGCTCACCAGCCCGGGTGGGATGGGTAGCCAGAAGTTGATCAGGCGGTAGGTCAGCACGACGGCCACCGCTTCCGATGAGTCGACCCCGAAGCTCACGAACATGGCGATCAGCAGACCCTCCACGGCGCCTAGGCCGCCCGGTGTCGGCGCCAGGGTGCCCACCGCGTAGCCGACCACATAGGCGACGATCATCGCCGGGACGCTGGGCGGCGTCGTGAAGGCCCAGAAGACCAGGTAGAGGCAGAGGAGGTCGAAGAACCAGAAGCTGAGCGAGTAGATCACCGACATGCGTACCGAGCCGCGGTGCGTCGTCATGCGCCGCATACCCGCGAACAGGCTGTCGAGCCAGCCGTCGATGTGCTCGGGCTTGATGCGCTCGCTGCGCGTCATGCGGTTGATGAGGCGGGCGACTTGCGTGACTCGGCGGCGCATCTTGGCGCGGTGGTTGTAGAGGTAGAGTCCGTAGCCTGTCAGCCAGAGGAAGAAGCCGATCAGGATGAGGGCGGCGGTGTAGGCGAACGGGTTGAGCTTGCCGCTGCCCACGAGGTAGACCATGGAGAGCAAGAAGAGGACCCACAGGACGATGTAGTTGAAGAAGTTCTGCGCGGCGATGGCGACGAACACCAGTCCGTGAGGGACGCCGTGCTTGCGCAGGGCGTTGTAGCTGACCACCCAGCCGGCCGCGCCGCCGGCAGAGAAGAGGTGGCTGGCGGCGAGGCCGGCGAGGACGATCTTGACCATCGTCCCCAGCGACAGACGGATGTCGAGGACGTGCAGGATGAAGCGGAACAGGTTGGCGTACCCCGTCAGGGCCACGCCCTCGATCACGACGGCGAACACGAGCAGTGCCCAGTTCGCCTGGCTGATCAGTTCGCCGGCCTTCTCCGCGCCGACAAGGCGCGGCAGAAGGAGGTAGAGGGCGACGACGATGAGGACGAAGATGAGCAGTCTACGCAGGACTTTTATCGGACACCCTCCCGCTGTCACCCCTGGTGCGACCGGCTGCCGAGAATATCATAGGGGGGCGGTAAGGCCGGCGAGGGGATGAGATGGCGACGCGCGTGAAGGTCAGCGGTCTGACGCGGTCCGGCGACGTCGAGATCGCGATCGCGCTGGGCGCCTGGGCGCTGGGCTTCGCCGTGGCCGGCGAAGCCCAGCGCCCAGGCGCCCCCGTCCCGGCGCGGCCGCTGTCGGACCCGGAGCCCTTGAGCTCAGAGCAGGCGGCCGAGCTCGTAGCCGCTGCGCGTGCCCGCGACGCCGGTTTGCTCACCGTGGCTCGTGTACTGAGCGGCGACCCTTACGAGATCGTGCGTGCCGCGGCGGCGACCGGCGCGAGCGCCGTCGAAGTGGGCGTCGAGGTCGACGCGGCGGCGGTGCGCGCCGCGATGAGGGCCGGCAGCCTCTCGGCCGCGGCCCTCATCGCGGCGCGCGACGCGCCCGGGGCGGACGAGGCCGACTTCGTCGTCTTTTCCAGGAGACGGCCGGACGCGCCGGACGCGTCAGCGGCCGCCTGGGACCCCGTCACGAGACCGGCGTTCAAGCGCGTCATAGTGGCGGGCGACATCGACCCGCGAAACGCGGGTGAGGTGGTACGGCAGGTGCATCCCTTCGCGATCGACGTGGGCGACGCTGTGCGTGCTCGCCCGGGCACGCTCGACGCGGCCAGGCTGGGCGAGCTGATCAGCGCCGTGGCCGCTGCCGACGCTCAGGAGCCGTGGTGAGCGGGGTCGTAGTGTCGCGGGGCTCCGTCTCTCGATCCGTCCTGCAACGTTTGCTTCAGTAGAGGAACATGGGCTTGCCCATCACCTCGCGCACCTTGGGCCTGTAGTTCTCGCTGTCATAGAGCGCGTCGATGTCGAGGTGGCGCTGCCGTCCGCTCACGGCGTCGAGCGGTATCGTCGTGTAGCTGCCGCCCTGCAGCGCCACCATCTCGCCGGAACGCCCCCGGGCGATCTCGTCGCAGGCTAGTATGCCGAACGCGCGGCCTACCATCTTGTCGAGCACGTCGGGCGGCCCGGAGCGGATGACGTAGCCGAGCTGCTGGAACATCATGTCGACGCCGGTCAGGCGCTTGATCTCCTTTGTCGTGGCGTCGCCGATGCCACCGAGCTTGCGATGGCCGAAGGCGTCGGCCTCACCTGATTCGGTGACGCCGCCGCCCTCGGGGACCGCCCCCTCCGAGATCGTCACGATGGCGTAGCGGGACGGGTTGCGCTCCCGGTCCTCGAGGAGCAGGCGGCTCAGCTTGCCGACATCGAAGGGCACCTCGGGGATGATCGCCCGGTCGGCGTCGGCCAAGTAGGCGGCATAGAAGGAGGTCTCGCCCGAGTTGCGCCCGAAGAGCTCGACCACGCCGATGCGCTCGTGGGATCCGAGCGCCGTGCGGAAGTTGGTGATCAGGTCGACGGAGCGCGTCAAAGCGGTCGAGAAGCCGATGCAGTAGTCCGTGCCGTAGACGTCGTTGTCCATCGTCTTGGGCATGGCGACGACAGGCACGTTCTCGAGGTGAAGACGGCCGGCGAAGCTGAGCGTGTCGTCGCCGCCGATGGGGAGTAGGCCGTCGAGTCCGAGAGCATCGATGACGCGCACCGCGTGGCGGGTGCAGTCTACGGCACCGTCGTCCCGCTCCTGGCGATCCTCGTCGCGCACCACACCGGGGACCTTGTCGCGCTTCACTTTGCTCGGGTTCGTCCGCGAGGTGTGCAGAGCGGTACCGCCCGAGCGGTCGTAGGCGCGCACGCGGTCTGCGTCGAGGCGCACGGTCCACTTCTCGACCGAGGCCCGGTCGTCGGGGTCCATCTCGAGCAGGCTCGCCCAGCCGCGACGCAAGCCGACTACCTCGACGCCATACTCGCGAGCGCGCATCGTTGCCGCCTTGATGGCCACGTTGAGTCCCGGCACGTCGCCGCCACCAGTCAGGATGCCGATCCGCCGCAAGTCCCCCATGCTGTCCTCTCCTTGAAGGTTGCGTGCTGACAGCCGTGAAGTCTGCCTGGTTTGACCCCGTATGTCACGCGTCGAGGCCTCGTACGCCGAAGGGTCCCGACCCCACTGTGCCGGCGCGTCGTCGGCCAGGGCGGGAGGCGCTCTTGCGGGCCCTAGTCCTCGGCGAAAGCGAGCGGCTCGAGCTCCTGGCGGCGCAGCCAGGCGAAGATGATCGCGCCCGGCAGGGCGGTGGGCGGGAACGCGATTACGGCGAGCCAGACGTAGGAGTGCAGCAGCGCGCTCAAGATCATGCCGTAGACCCAGGTGGCGAGAAAGCCGCCGGCGATGGCCGCGAGCCAAAGGACGGACACCAGCGCGGGCGGCACAATGCCGAGGGCGAAAACGACGACGAGCACGAGGGCGAGGACGAACGTGATCACGCCGGCGAGGAAGAGGGCGGAGAGGCGCTGCCAGTCGCGGAGGGCGCGAGCCTTGAGCGCGGCGCGGTGGCGACGCTCCTGCTCAGAGTCGTAGGAGCTCGCGCCGAGTGATGGGAAGAGGTCGGTCACGGTGGCAACCTCGGTCTGCGGGGACGACGGCGGGTACCCTCGTGAGATTCTCGGCGAACGAGATGGCGAAGACAACCGGCCGCCTCGTCACGGCGCGCTGTATCCCTGGTCAGGCCGCCTCGAGGCCTCCCGACATCAGGAAGCGCTCCACTGATGCGGCGACGGTCGAGCCCTCGGCAACCGCCGTCGCGATCATCTTCACCTTGCCTTCGTAGCTCGCGAAATCGCCGGCAGCGAAGACGCCCGGCGACCTCGTCGTCATCGCCGAATCCACGACCACGTGACTGTCGTCGAGCGGGATCTCCCACCCCTGGGCGCCGCGCAGGTCGGGCACCTGGCCGATGCTGACCAGCACCAGGTCTGCGGGCACCTCGACGCTCTGCTTGTCGTGGATCGACACGAGGACGTGCTCGAGGCGGTCGTCTCCGCCGAGGCCCACGACCTCGGCGCCCAGCAGCAGTCGCACGCCGGACGTGGCAAGCCGCTCCCGCGAGTGGCCGTATGCGCTCAGGGTGTCACTACGGTGGACCAGCGTTGTGCGCGCGATCTCCTGGAGCGACAGCGCCGTGTCCACGGCGCTGTCGCCGCCGCCCACGACGACGATGCGCGTCGCCTTGACTTGGTCGCGCGGCGGCAGGCGGTAGGTCAGGCCGCGGCCGAGGTAGCGCTGCTCGCACTCGAGGCCGAGCGTGCGCGGTGTGAAGCGGCCGAGACCCAGCGCCAGCACGACGGCGTCCGTCTCGATCTCCTCGTCGCCGGTGCGCACGGCGAACCGATGGTCACGGCGTCCGACGAAGTCGACGGGCTGCAGCTCGCGCAACTCGGCGCCGAAATGGACTGCTTGGTCGGCGAGGCGCCGGGCGAGGTCACGCGAGGCGACCTCGGGCTGCGCGGGGAAGTTGTCGACCGGCTTGGTGGGGTAGAGGTTGACGAGCTGCCCACCGAACGTCTCGGCCTCGAGGAGAAGCGGCGCTAGGCCGCGCTGGCGGGCGTAGGTCGCGGTCGCAAGACCGGCGGGCCCTCCGCCGACGATGACGACGTCGAAGTGCGACACGAGAGTCTCCCATATAGCGGAGTAATTTTATCTTGTATTGTACCACGGATTACCCTTCTCGAGCCCTCTCGCGGACCCCACGCGGGCGAGTGCAGAGTACGCGCTGTGCAGGGAAACACGGGGGTGTACTCGATTCGGCCGGTTGTCTTTGAGAGGACCCCTGTGGTCTAGTACCCGGCGAGCCGAACACCAGAGCACTGCCCTTCCGTCTCGCCATACTCGTTTCCTTTTGTGGCACATGCGTCCGGCCGGCATGTCCGGATGCGGGTCGAGTGCGGGCACGAGGGGTCGTGCGGCCAGCGCCGCGAGGCACAGGTGCGACCGCTGCCTCGAGGCACACGCCGTCGAAAGGAAGCCGTGAGTAGATGGAGAGTGCTCCTCGTCACGACGATACTCTGCGCGGCGCTCGCTCTTCTAGCGAGTAGCCCCGCGCAGGCGAGCTCGACGCTCGCCAAGTTGCGCCACGCGCGGCATGACCTGCGTGCGGCGACGCTGCACTTGCGCCAGTACCGGGCCATGCTGCGGGCGATGCTCGCGGCACAGACCGCGGCGGACAGCGGATCGGGCAGCCAGACCACGACCGAGGCGACACCGTCGGCGGCGCCTGATGCGTCTCCCTCACCCGTCAGCGACCCCTCTGTGAGTGCGACCCCTGATCCCTCCGCGAGCGCGGCGCCGAGCCCCGACCCGTCGCCCACCATGAGCCCCTCGCCTGACCTCGGTGTCCCGGGCACGGTCGCGGCGCCGGGCGCGCCGCTCACGATCGACCAGCTGCGGGCGAAGATCGTGCGCGTGAAGGTGCGCGTGCATCGCCTGCGCCACACGGTGTTGCGCCTCGCGCATCGTCTCGCGGTCGAACGCGCCACGGCCAGGGGCTACTACGTGCCGCTGATCCGCGACGTCGCCCGCCGCAACGGGATCAGTGCCGCCGGGCTGTACGGGATGATGATCCTCGAGTCGGGTGGGCGGGAGACGGCCGTCGGCGGCGGCGGCGCCTACTTGGGGCTCTTCCAGTACAGCTGGAGAACCTGGCACGGCGCCTGGAACGGGTGGCGGACGAGCAGCGTCTTCAATCCCGCGGCGCAGATCAGGGCGACCGCGCGTGCCCTGCGTCTGGGCTACGGCCCGAGCATGTGGCCGAACACCTATTGGAGGGCCTTCTAGGATTCTCACGGCCTGTCACCAGCAGCAGGAGTCGGGGCGGGCGGCGCTCTTGCAGAGGGCCGCCCGCCCCCATCGTTTCGGCGCTCGGAAAGGTCTGGTTGGCAATCAGCCGGCACAGCGCTGGGAGCGTGGCCGGTCTCTGGCGCGGGGAGAACGGCGAGCGGAGAAGGGGTGGTCGCCGGCCCGGGAATCGAACCCGGAAGCCCTCTCGGGCACGCGATTTTGAGTCGCGCGCGTCTACCAGTTCCGCCAGCCGGCGATGGCGCATCATTGTACCAGCCTCTCAGGCGTGGCGGCTGCCTTGCGCCGCGCCTCCCGGTCGAGCGGCGAACGTGCTCCTTCTCGTCGCTGTGTCGATGGTGGGGCAGGGAGAGCTCGTTCGCGGCGGGCGGCGGCTCGGCTACGGTGTGAAGCGACGACCTCCGGCGAATTCGCTGCTGTAGGGCTGCGTCTGGAGCGACGTCACCTGGACCGCGGTGCCAGTCCGCGGCGCGTGGATCATCTTGCCATCGCCCACGTACATGCCGACGTGGTGGATGACGCCTGAGGAGTTGCGGAAGAAGACCAGATCGCCGCGCCGCAGCGACGAGCGCGCGGCGATCTTGACGCCCTTGAGGAACTGCGCGTCGGCATCGCGCGGCAGTGTCTTGCCGAGGGCTTGATACACCGAGTAGGTGAGGCCCGAGCAGTCGACGGCGAATCCCGACGTGCCTGCCCAGAGGTAGCCCAGGCCGAGGAACCGCTTCGCCTCCGTCACGAGCTTGTCGCCCGTCAGCCCCGGCCAAGGCGCGCCCACCTCGTGCAAGACGACCACCGAACGCCGCAAGAAGGTGTGACGGCCGCCCAGAAGAACGACCTCTACGGCGGCGTCGGTCGACGACACGACGCGCAGCCGGGTGCCGTACGAGAGCAGCATCACCTTGCTCGTCCACGCCGGCGTGGTCCACAGCCACGTCGTGCGACGCTTCACGATCGCAACAGACGAGGTGCTCTGCGGCGCGGCGTCGGTGAGCTGCGCGGTGGGGACCCATCCGGGGTAGCCCAGGGAGTTGCGCGGCGTCGGCTGGCTGGGCACGGCGATCTTCGACCAGCGCCCGGATGTGCCGAGCAGGTACACCCTCGTGCCGTAGAGCGCCTGCGTCTCGAGCTTGCCGACCAGCCAGCGCTTCTGTTGGATGCTCATGCCCGCGACCCACGCGCGCGGATGCGCCGGGTCGCCGAGTGACGGCGCATCGACGCCCCGGGCGATGCCGGGCTCCGTCCACAGGGTAGCGGCCGAGACGGAGATCCACCTGGAGGGCGGCGGTGAAGCCGCCGTCGGGCCGGCGAGCGCGGCGCACGCGACGAGCACGAGGGGGCTCAGCATCGCCAGTAACCGGGGCGTCATCATGGCGCTAGCCCGCCGCGCTCGCGAGTCGCCACTCGTCCGCGACGATGACCGGCACCTCGTCTCCGCCGGCCGTCACCCCCAGGACGCTCACCTCGGGTCCCCCGATCATGGCGTCCTGATGGATGCGCGAGCGGTTCACGCCGCGCGCCACGTCGTCCTCGGGCTTTGCGGCGGGACGCTCGTCCACCGAATCTCCCCAGGCGATGTGGCAGGCTGCGTTCTCGTCGAGTAGGGTGTCTTTGTAGGTGAGCCCGACGCGGCCGATGCGCGACGAGCCGTCGACGAGGGCCACCTCCCCCAAGCGCGCCGCACCCTCGTCTTCGCCGAGCTGCACGCGTACCATCTCGGCGTTCGCCGCGGCGCGCACCTCGACGATTCGTCCCTCCTCGAAACGCAGCTCGAGACCTTCCACGAGGGCGCCGTTGACCTCGATGGGGCGTGTGGCGGCGGCCGTGCCCGTCACACCCCTGAAGTCGGGCGCGGCGAAGACCTCTTCGGTGGGCAGGTTGCAGACGTAGGGTCGGCCCCACGTGGTGGTCTGCCACGCCGACTGCCAGGCACACTCTGGGTTGAGCGTGACGGTGAGGTCGGTCTTGCCGCCGACGAAGCGCAGGGCGCTGAAGGCGGCTTCGTTCAGCTCCGCCACACGCTGAGCCAGCCTCGTGTGTTGCTGCCCCCAGGCCGCGACAGGATCTGGCTCGTCGAGTCTCGCGATGTAGCTCAGGTCGCTCCAGAACCGTCCGACGTCGGGCTCCCCGTAGACGCGCTCGGCCCAGCCGGGGGTGGGGCAGGCGCACACGCACCAGTTGATGCCGGCGTTGACGAAGCGCAGGATCTGCTCCGATTGGGCCGCCCGTAACGAGCTGACGCGTCTCACGGGCGCCCCCGTGAAGGGATCGTCGCTCGAGTCGCCGTAGGTCCTCACACGCGCCCAGCGCTCCTCGATGGCCACGTCGATCATCTGCGAGAACCAAGGCGCGAGCTGGCCGGCCAGCTCGTCGTCGGGGGCGTTGATGAGCTGAGCCCGGTCGACGCGGCCGTCGAAGTAGTGGACGTAAGCGATGGAGGCTCCGTGGACGTAGGCGCGCTCCGCCAAAGCGCCCAGCAGGTCCTGATGCTCGACGGCGCCCATGAGCAGGACCTTCTGTCCTTGCTCCACGTTGACCCCGCAGCGCAAAACGACGTCGGCGTACGCCTGAAGCAGCTCCGGATCGGTGACCGTTGTCATCCGCTCCCACTCGCGCGATGGTGAGCTCCTATCTTATCGCCCCGCACGTCCCGTACCGGCCGGACGGGTCGGTGGACTACCGCACGGGCGGCGGCCCTGTGGCTCGGTCCGGCTTGCATCCGCCTCGCGTCGGCCTATCGTGGAGGTGCGAGGAGCGGAGCGTCGCGGCTCGGCTCGTTCCGTCGCGGCTCGGCCTGGGCGAAGCTTTCGACGCCCAAGGGTCGTCGAAAGACACGAAAGGCCGATAGCGGGAACACTCACGCGGGCGCCACCGGGTGCCTCGATGGGGCCTGCCGCTGCGAACTGTGAGGTCGAAAGCCGATGAACGAGGACGACGAAGGAACGGGCAGCGCCCGAGGCGCAGGCGCCGGGAGCGGGGGCGCGCTCGGGAGCCGGTCGCGACGAGCCCGTGGGCCGCGGCCGTGGCGCTTGATCGCGCTGGCGCTCGCCTGCGCTGCCGTCGCATCTGTGGTCACGCTCGTCGCGACCGGCTCGCAGCGCGCCCCCGCGGCGGCTCCCGAGACGGCGACGATGCTGACCGTCAGCGGGCGGGGGTGGGGCCACGGCATCGGTCTGAGCCAGTGGGGCGCCTTCGGGTACGCGACGAAGACGAAGCTGACCTACCGTCAGATCCTCAGCCACTACTACAAGGGCATAGGCTTCGGCAGCAGCACGAACCGCATCGTGCGGGTTCTCCTCAACGACGCCCGGCCGAGGGTCTACATCTCCTCGAGCGCGACCTTCACGATCAGCGACGGCGTCAAGAAGAAGAGTATCCCTGGCGGCCGCAGGGCACGCATCGTGTGGGACGCCGCGCGCAGCGCGAGTCACGTCACCTGGGGCGTCAGCGGCGCCTACTTCACGGGTCGCCTGGTCGCGCACCCGGGGACCCGACCCCTGCTGCTCGTGGGCGCGAACCAGAACGGCAGCAGCGGCGTCCACTACCGGGGCGCGCTCTGGGTCCACCACCTCGCCGCGGGCTACGCGATCGTCAACCATCTTTCGCTGGAGAGCTACCTCTACGGCGTCATGCCGCACGAGTCCCCGGCGTGGTGGCCGGCGCGGGCGCTCAAGGTGCAGGCCGTGGCGGCGCGCTCCTACGCCGTCGTCTCGCTCAAGACCGGGGGCCAGTTCGACGTCTACTGCACGACGCGCAGCCAGGTTTACGACGGCATCGACGGCAGGGGCGGCGAGCAGGCGGCGACCACGTCGGCCGTCGACGCGACGCGAGGTGTCGTGGCCACCTATGGCGGAAAGGTCATCACGGCGTTCTTCTTCTCCACCTCGGGTGGCCGCACGGAGAACATCGAGAACGTGTGGCCGGGCGCCAGCCCGGCGCCTTACCTCAAGAGCGTCTCCGACCCGTATGAGACCCAGGATGCCGCTGGTCGCACCGGCTCCCCCTACCACGTCTGGCAGCAGCCGGTGCGTTTCAGCGAGGCGCAGCTAGACGCCGCGCTCGGGCTGAGCGGTCCGCTCACCGCCATCGCGGTGACCGAGCGCGGCGTCTCGCACCGTGTCGTGACGGCTCTCATCGTGCAGGGCGACAGCGGCCAGGCTATCAGCGGCGACACACTGCGCTCGAAGCTAGGCCTGCGTTCCACCTGGTTCGACCTGCGCACCGTCTCCATCACCCCGGCGGGGAACACGCCGCCGACGATCGCCCCTAGCGGCAGCGTGACGCTCTCGGGTTCCGTCTACCCCGCTCTCGCTGCCGGGGAGACAGCGATCCTTCACCACCGTGCCGAGGGGAAGACGGACTGGCTGACGACGAGCGTCGCGACGACGCCGGGCTCGACGACGGTCGATGGGGCGGCCATCGACTTCTCGACGTGGTCATTCGAGGCCTCGCCGTCTTCGACCACGACCTACTACCTCTCCGTGGGCTCGGCCGAGTCGCCACGGACGACCGTCACCGTCAGCCCGTAGGTCGCGTCGGGCTTCCTGCAGGCGCCCTGCCCGCGACGCGAGTGCTCAGGTGCTCAGAGTAGCGTCGAAACGGCGCGCTCGATGAGCCGGATCAGTGGCGTCGGATAGACACCGAAGACGACGATGAAGACCGTGAGCGCCCCGAGCACGATGCTCGCGCTCAAGGGGGCGGCGACCTCGGCCGGGGCGCTCGCCGCCCCGGCCGCCACGCCGCCCTCGGCTGGCTCGCGCCGCGCCACGTACATGGCGACCACGATCCTCGTGTAGTAGTAGAGGCCGACCGTGCTCGTCAGCACGAGGACGATGATGAGACCCCACAGGGCGGAGCCGCTACCCGCCGTGACCACGTAGAACTTGCCCAGGAAGCCGGCGGTGAGCGGTATCCCGGCGAGCGAGAAGAGCGCCACTGCCATGATGCCGGCGAGCCAGGGATGACGGCCCGCGAGCCCGCGGTAGTCGTCCATGTCCTCGGCGTCACGCTCCCCGGTCGAGAGCGCTCCGACGACCCCGAACGCCGCCAGGTTGGTCGCGGTGTACGCGACGAGGTAGAAGGTGACCGCCGTCGCCGCGCGCTCGCCGGTGGCGAGGAAAGCCACCAGCAGGTAGCCGAGGTGGGCGATCGAGGAATAGGCGAGGATGCGCTTGACGTTGTCCTGCAGTAGCGCGAGCAGGTTGCCGGCGACCATGGAGGCGACGGCGATGCCGGCGAAGACGAGGAAGAGCGTCGAGCCCTGGTCGAGGCTGACGCCGCGGAAGTAGCGCAGGAGCAGCGCGAACACCGCCCCCTTCGAGACGGTGGCGATGTAGGCCGTCACCGGCGCCGGCGCCCCCTGGTAGATGTCCGGCGTCCACATGTGGAAGGGCACGACGGCGAGCTTGAAGCCGACCCCCACGAGGATCAGCACGACACCGAGGGCCACAACGGCGTCGAGGCCGCCGAGGCCTCTGGTCACCAGTGCACCCACGCCTGCGGCCGTCATCGTCCCGCCGACCGCGTACACGAGGGCCATGCCGAACAGGAGGAACGCGGAGGTGACCCCGGCGAGAACGAGGTACTTGACGGCCGCCTCGACGAACTGTGTGCGCACGAGAGGGTAGACGATCAGCGCGTACAGCGACACGCTGAGGAGCTCCAGGCCGAGGAAGAACGAGGCGAAGTGCGTGCTCGCCACCATGGCGGCGCCGCCCAGCGTGGCCGTGAGCGAGAGGACGTAGTACTCCTCCGGCCGGATGTCGTGGCGGCGCAGATAGCTGTACGAGAGCAGCGCGACGGCGCCGGTGGCCACGCTCAGGAGGCCGATATAGAAGAGGGCGTAGGTGTCCATCGTGACGAGCGGCGTGACGGTGCGCGGCTCGCGGGCGGCGGCGACGAAGAGCAGGGCCACGGCGGCCGCCAGGCCGAGCAGCGTGAGCACGAGCGCCAGGAGGTGGGAGCGCACGAAGGCCGCCGCCAGCATGACCACCACCGGCGCCACGATGAGCGCGATCAGGGGCGCGAGGGTGATGAGGTCGGAGGCGCTCACGGCTGTTCCGTACCGGTCTGCGTGTCGGTCGGTCCTGTAGCCGAGGTCCGCGCTGAAGCCTGTGACCAGGTCGCCGCCGCCTGCGCGTCCGGCGGCAGCAGCCCGGTCTCCCATTCCCTCATGGTCGGCAGCACCTTGTCGTTGACCATCGAGGTGATGTCGGCCTGCGACTGCGCGGCGTAGATGGGCACGTTGGCAGCGTTGATGACCGGCTGTGGGTAGAAGCCGAGGAACACGAGGGCTGCGATGAGCGAGGCGAACATGCCGATCTCGCGCGGCCGCAGGTCCGCGAAGCGCCAACCGTGCGTTTCCTTCCCCTGGAAGGCGCGCTGCACCATCCAGAGCGCGTACACGGTGGCGAACACGAGCCCGATCGCACCCAGTACGGCCGCCCACTTCGAGACCTGCCAGGTGCCGGTGAGGATCAGGAACTCGGCGATGAAGTTGCCCAGGCCTGGGAGGCCCAGGGAGGCGAGGGCGAAGAAGAGGCCGGTGCCGCCCATTCTGGGGACGACGCTCCAGAGCCCGCCCATGCGCTCCATATCGCGTGTATGCATGCGCTCCATCATCGAGCCGACGAGGAGGAAGAGGGCGCCTGTGGAGAAGGCGTGGCAGACGATCTCCAGCACTACGCCTGCCAGGGCCAGCGGCGTCCAGGCGAAGATGCCCAGCAATACGAAGCCCATGTGGCTGACGCTCGTGTAGGCCACCAGGCGCTTGAGGTCGGTCTGCGCGTAGGCCAGCACGGCGCCGTAGATGATGCCGATCACCGCCAGGATCATGCCCCAGGTGCGAAAGTCGTGCAGCGCCGCCCAGGGGAAGAGGGGCACCATGAAGCGCAGCATGCCGTAGGCGCCGACTTTGATGAGCACGCCGGCCAAGATGACCGAGCCGGCCGTGGGCGCCTCCGTGTGCGCGTCGGGCAGCCAGCTGTGCACGGGGAACGCCGGCAGCTTCACGGCGAAGGCGGCGAAGAAGCCGAGCATGAGCCAGAACGCGGTGCCGGTCGCCATCTTCGTCCCCACGAGCTGGGTGAAGTCGAACGTGTAGATGCCCGTCGAGCGACCGTGGATGAAGTACAGGGCCAGGATGGCGACGAGCATCAGGAGACCGCTCACCTGGGTGAAGATGAAGAACTTGATCGCCGAGTAGATGCGCCGCTCGTAGCCCCAGACGGCGATGATGAAGTACATGGGGACGAGCATCATCTCGAAGAAGAAGTAGAAGAGGAAGAGGTCGAGGGCCATGAAGACGCCGGCCAACGCAGCCGTCGTCCAGAGCAGCATGAAGTGGAAGAAGCCGGCGCGCTCGGTGATCCCCCGCCATGAGGAGAGAACGGCCAGCAGACCGAGGCCGAACGTGAGAACGAGCAGGATGAGCGTGAGCCCGTCGGCGGCGAGCAGGAAGCTGATGCCGAGCTGGGGTATCCAGTCCAGGCGCACGTGAGTGATCCATGACGCCTGCGAGGTCTCCACCGCGGTCTGCGCCGTCGCTAACGCGGACCAGTCCGAGATCGAGGCGCGCTGGACGATCCACTGGGCGACGACGAGCGCCAGCGGCGCCGCCGTCGCGACCACGGCCGTCCAGCGCGCCAGCGACGGTCGCGCCCGCCCTAGCAGCCAAGCGACCGGCGCGGCCGCGGCGGGGATGAGGATGTAGGCGAGCAGGATCACGCCGTCACCTCACCACCACGAGGGCGACGATGATGACGATGCCCACCGCGGCCGCGCCGACGTAGCGGGGCAGGAGGCCGTTCTGCGAGGCGCTCAAGGCGCGCCAAGCGCGCACGTTGAGCCACGCAACGCCGTTGACGGCGGGCTCGACGAGGTCGCCGCGTGCGACCCGTGCGAACCACTTCACGGGTCGCACGAAGGCGACCTCGTAGAGGCGGTCGAAGTCCCAACCCCGATACCAGAACTCGTGCAGGGCGTGCGGCAGCGGCCGGGCGTCGAGCGTCGCCGCGGCGGCCGGCCGGCTGAGGTAGAGCAGCCAGGCGGCGATCACACCGATGATCGCCAGCTCAGGCGCGAGGAGGTCGGTGAAGAGCCCTGTGCGCCAGGTGCCCTCGACGAGCACCGTCGGCGGCAGCGCGGTGTCGATGAAGCTTTCGAACGGAGCCCAGCCGCCGAGCCAGGTCGGGAACCAGAGGAAGCCCCCAGCGACGGCGAGCGCCGAGAGGATGTAGAGCGGCACGTTCATGCGCCAGCGCGGCGGGCGTGTGACCGCCGTCCGCTGCTCGCCGAAGAAGACGACGAACACGAGCCTGAAGGCGTAGACGCCGGTGAGCAGGGTGCCGGCGACGGCGCCCAGCCAGAGCCACAGATTGCCGTCGACTGAGGCGAGGCTGTCCTCGATGATGAGGTCCTTGCTGTAGAAGCCGGCGGTCACGAGGGGCAGCGCGGCAAGCGAAGCCGAGCCGATGACGAAGGCCCAGAAGGCGACGGGCAGCTTGCGGCGCAGGCCGCCCATCTTGAAGATGTCGTGCTCGCCCCCGAGCCCCTCGATTACGACGCCGGCGGCGAGGAAGAGTAGGGCCTTGAAGAAGGCGTGCGTCATGAAGTGGAAGATGCCGGCGTCCCAGCCGGCTACCCCGAGGGCGAGGAACATGTAGCCGATCTGGCTGATCGTCGAGTAGGCGAGCACACGCTTGATGTCGTGCTGGGTGAGGGCGCTGAAGCCGGCGTAGAGCAGAGTCACGGTGCCGATGATGGCTACGGTCAGACGCACGTCGGGCGCTAGCGTGAAGAGCACGTTGGTGCGCGCGATGAGGTAGACGCCGGCGGTGACCATGGTCGCGGCGTGGATCAGGGCGCTGACCGGCGTGGGGCCGGCCATGGCGTCGGGCAGCCACGTCTGCAGGGGGAGCTGCGCCGACTTGCCCAGGGCGCCGCCCAGGAGCAGGGCGGCCGCGACGGCGGCTACGCCGCTGCCGGCCGCCCAGTGGCTCTGGGCGGCGCCCATCAGCGGCTGGATCTCCAGTGTGCCCAGGTCGACGAAGAGCAGGAACAGGCCGATGATCATCGCCGTGTCGCCGATGCGTGTCACGATGAACGCCTTCCGTGCCGCGTAGCCGAACTCGGGCTCGCGGTACCAGAAGCCGATCAGCAAGTAGCTGCACAGGCCCACGCCCTCCCAGCCCATGTACAGCAGGAGCAGGTTGTCGGCGAGCACCAACGTGAGCATCGAGGCCACGAACAGGTTCATGTAGATGAAGAAACGCGTGTAGGCGTCGTCCTCCTCCATGAACTCGGTCGAGTAGAGGTGGATGAGGAAGCCGACGAAGGTGATGACGAGGATGAAGATCACCGTCATCGCGTCGAGGTAGAAGGCGATCTGCGGCCGCAGTCCGCCAACGTCGAACCAGGTCCAGAGCACCTGCCGGTAGGCGTCACCTGGCGGTGGCGCGGCGATGAACGTCAACGAGACGATCAGCGCCACCGCGGCCGCGCAGCCCACCGAGCCGGCGCCGATCCAGGCGACCGCTCGTCGCCCGAGGCGCCCGTTGAGGAGCGTGAGCGCGACGAAGCTCGCCGCGGGCAGGGCCGGAATGAGCCACAGAAGGCGCAGCATCGCTAGCCCTTCATCTCGTCGGCGGCGTCGACGTCGAGACGCCCGAAGAGCTGTCTGAAGCGGATCGCCAGCGCGAGGCCGACGGCCACCTCGGCGGCGGCCATGGCGAGGATGAACAGGAACATGACCTGGCCGTCCGCCTTGCCCCAGCGAGCGCCGGCCACGACGAAGGCCAACCCCGCCGCGTTGAGCATGATCTCGATCGAGGCGAGCACGATGATCAGGTTACGGCGCACGAGCACGCCGATGAGCCCGAGAAGAAAGAGGATGGCGGCTAGGACGAGCCCGACGTCGAGCGGCACGTGCGCCATCAGGCACCACCTCCGGCGACCAGCGCTTCGCGCTCGTCCGGCGAGGGCGTCCCGCCGTCTGCCGGCTCCGCCCCGTCGTCGCCCGGTCCGACCCGTTCGTCTGCGTCCACGCCCGACTCCCAGCCGGGCAGCTTCTCGCCGCGCCGTCCACCGATGTGGCGCGCGCCGATGAGCGCCGCGAGGAGGAGCATCGAGGCGAGCTCGACACCGAGTACGTAGGGACCGAAGAGCGACTGGCTCACGGCCTGTGGCCCGACGACGCCGGTGTGCAGCGTGTGGTCGGCCGCCCCCACGCCGTAGATGACTTCGACGAGGAGCACTGCGGCCAGGATGCCCGGCCCGGCCCAATAGCGCGCCGGCACGCGCAGCGCGTCGTCGGCGCGCAGGTTGAGGAGCATGACGGCGAAGAGGAAGAGCATCATGATGGCGCCGGCGTAGACGATCACCTCGAGTGCGGCCACGAAAGGCGCTCCGAGCGTGTAGAAGATGACCGCCACGGCGAACAGCGACACGACGAGGTACAGCAGGGCGTGCACGAGGTTGTGGCGCGTGATCACGAGGATCGTCGCGATCACGGCGACCACGGCCGCGATGTAGAAGAGCCATGTCATCGCCGGCGCACCGTGCCTGCCCGGGTGTCTGTCTGGGTGGTCATCCTCGTCCTTACGGCAGGAGGTCGTGGACGTCGGTAGGCGGGGCCTCGCGCTCGGCCTCACCCTTGCCCTTGCCGCCGATGGCCACCCCCGCCACGCGGTAGAAGTCGTGCTCGTGGTACTTGCCTGTGCCCGAGATCAACAGGTCCTCCTTCTCGTAGACCATGTTGGCGCGCTCGTACTCGCACATCTCCACATCGGGCGTGAGCTGGATGGCGTAGGTGGGGCAGGCCTCCTCGCAGAGGCCGCAGTAGATGCAGCGCGAGAAGTTGATGCGGAACCACTCGGGGTAGCGGCGGCCTGTCTCGTCCTGCGTCGCCTGCAGGGCGATGCAGTCGACCGGACAGGCCGCCGAGCAGAGGTAGCAGGCGACGCAGCGCTCGCCGCCCTCGGGGTCGCGCGCGAGGATGATGCGCCCCCGGTAGCGGGGTGCGAAGTAGGCGATCTCGTCGGGGTACTGGATGGTGTCGCGGTGCCTCCAAAGGTGGGAGAAGACGACGCCGATGGCGACCATGGGGCTCCAAACGGCGTGCCAGACACGGGTGAAGAAGCCTACCCGACGGAGGCCGTACCGGCGTTCGACGGGGAGCAGGAAGCCGGCGTCTCCGACGTTCATCTCCTTGGCTCTCTCCTCGGAGATGGGCTCGCTCCTCTCATCGATGCCGTCGGCCACGAATCCCTCCTAGCTCCTGGCCACCACGATGGCGCCCGTCACGAGCAGGTTCACCAGCGTCAGCGGCAGCATGAACTTCCAGCCCATCTCCATGAGCTGGTCGTAGCGCGGCCGCGGGAAGGTCGCCCGCATGAGGATGAAGAAGGCGATGAAGAGGAAGAGCTTGATGGAGAACCAGACGATGCCCGGGAGCCAGGGGCCGAGCCAGCCGCCCAGGAAGAGCGTCGCGATGAGCCCCGACACGAGTGTGATGCCGAGGTACTCGCCGACGAAGAACATGCCGAACTTCATGCCCGAGTACTCCGTATGGAAGCCGGCCACGAGCTCGCTCTCGGCCTCGACGAGGTCGAAGGGCAGCCGTCGGGTCTCGGCGAGGCCGGCGACGACGAAGACGACGAAGCCGGCGAACTGGGGCACGATGTACCAGAGGTGGCGCTGGGCCTCCACGATGTCGACGAGGCTGAGCGAGCCGGCCATGACGAGGACCCCCCCCAGCGAGAGCGCCATGAAGACCTCATAGCTCACCATCTGCGCCGCCGCGCGCAGGCCGCCCACCAGGGAGTACTTGCTGCGCGACGACCAGCCGGCCAGGACCACGCTGTAGACGGCCAGCGACGACATGCCGAGGAAGAAGAGAAGGCCGATATCGAGGTCGGCGACGACGATGCTGTGCGTGACCGGGAGGACGATGAACGAGAGCAGGACGGTGACGAGCACGATGGCCGGCGCGAGGACGAAGACGGGCTTGTCGGCGAAGGGGGGTATCCAGTCCTCCTTGGTGAGGATCTTGACTGTGTCGGCGAGGACCTGCAGCAGTCCCGCCGGCCCGACGCGGTTGGGGCCGTAGCGGTCCTGCCAGACACCCAGCAGGCGCCGCTCCACCCAGATCAGCCCGGCGGCGATAGAGAGCGCGACGATCAGCACCCCGAAGACGATCAGGAGCTGCCAGAACCACTCAGGCACGGGCGCTCCTCTCGGGCGTCTCAGGGGCGAGCGACGCGAAGGCCGGAAGAGCGACGTAGGGGAGGCCGGCGAGGCCCGCCGGTAGGCCGGCCACGCCCTGAGCGAGGCCGTCGACCAGGCGCAGCGGCAGGCGCAGTTCACCGGAGGGCAGGGTCACGGTGAGGAGCTGGCCGGCGAAGAAGCCCGCCGTCTCGGCCTCGGCCGGGCTGAGGGCGACGTAGGGGCCGGGTGCGCGTTCGGCGACGCCGGGCGTGTGCCGGCTGAGTGGCTCGGAGCCGTAGATGTGATACAGGGGGACGATGAGCCACTCGTCCTCGCGCGGCACGAAGGCCGGCGGGATGCGGTCGGCGGCGAAGAACGCCGGCGGTTCCGCGGGTGTGCCCTCGGCGGCGAACAGACGCACGCCACTCGGCCCGCCGTGCAGCGGCCCGTTCGCCTCCTGCTGGAACTTGGCGACGCTGTTCACCGAGTTCCAGCCGGGACTCCAGATGTCCGTCAGCAGCGGCGCCGGGACCAGCGGTCCGTGCACGCCTTCAAGCGAGAAGGCGAGCGGCGAATCGAGGTCTTCGACCGGCGGCGGCTCCTGGACGGTCCGCTGCGCATCCTGCGCCGTGCGACCGCTGAAGCCGACGGGCTGGCGCGCGACGCGGCCCCCGGCGAGGCGGAAGCCGGCGCCGGGGGCCGCGTCGCGCGCCCCCGCGAGCTGGGGCAGTTCCTCGGCAATGGCCGCGAGCACCTCGTCGACCGAGGTCCAGGCGCGACCCTCGGGGCGGTCGAGCCAGACGAGCAGCTCGCGCAGCCAACGCCAGGGGTCGCGAATCTCGTCGCCGGGGGCAAAGACCGCGAAGAAACGCTGCGCGCGTCCCTCGGCGCTGACGTACGTGCCTGTGGACTCGGCCCACGTGCCTGCGGGGAGCACGCTGGTCGCCTTGCTTGTGGTGTCGTCGGCGATTGAGGCGAGCGCCACGGTGTGCTCGCAGCGGCTGAAGAACTCGTCGACCTGTGCCGCCTCGGCGCGGCGGTAGAGGTCGTTGTCGAGCACGAGCGCCGTGTCGGCCATACCGTCGACGACGGCTGCGAACGCCTCGGAGAGGCGACGGCCGCCGAGCAGGGCGAGGCCGAGGCTGTTGGGCTCGGGCAGCACGAGCAGGAGACGCGCTCGCTCTCCCAGCGCCCAGACGAGCTGGGCCGCGCCGCGCAACAGAGCCTCGCTGCCGGCACTCGCGCCGGCGACCACGACGGTGCGCTCGGCACCGACCAGGTCGCGGGCGACGTCGGCAGCGGTCTGGGTCACGGCTGCGTCGGCGTCGGGGGCGTCGCCGCCACTGTCGACGGTAGCGTCGCCGCCACCGTCGACGGCAGCGGCAGCGCGGCCGTCGACGGCCGCCGCCGCCGCGAAAAGGACGCGCGCGAGCTCGTCGGGCGCCGCGTGCAGCGTCTGGGCGGCCAGTTCGTCGAGCTTGGTCGCGTGCAGCCCCAGGAGGCAAAGCCTCTTGGATTCGCGGCGCTTGAGACGGCCGATGGCGGCGTCGTTCCAGCGCGTGATGTGGAGCCGCCGCTCTTCGTCTGTCCAGCGCAGGCGGTCCCAGATGCGCACCGCGAGGTCGGCCATCGGAGCCGTGTTGGTGAGATCCTCACCGGCGACCAGCACGGCCTCGGCTTGGCGCAGGTCTTGCAGCGAGGCCACACGCGTGCGTGGGTCACGCAGGAGTTCGAGCGCGAGGTCCGTCAGGTCGCGCTCGCGCTCGGAGAAGCCGAGGAAGAAGTTGTCGCCACCCACGAGGGCGCGCAGCGCATAGTTGGCCTCGAGTGAGGCGCGCGGCGAGGCGATGCCGATGGCGCGGGCGCCGCGCAAGCGGGACGCAAGGCGGCCCAGCGCCTCGCCCGCACCGGCCGGCCTCGCCTCACCACCCTCGCCATCGCGCAGCAGCGGGACGCGCACCCTTTCGGCGGAGTTGACGAACTCGTAGCCGTAGCGCCCACGGTCGCAGAGGAAGTACTGGTTCACGTCGGCGTTGTAGCGTGCCCGGACCCGGCGCAGCTCGCCGTAGCGCTCGCCGGGCAGCACGTTGCAGCCCAGCCCGCAGAGCGGGCACAGGGAGGGTGCCGTCTGCAGGTCCCATTTGCGCGTGTAGTGCTGCGCCAGCGTCTTGTCGTCGAAGACGCCCGTGGGGCAGACCTCCACCAGGTTGCCGCTGAACTCGCTCTCGAGGGTGCCGTCGCTGACGCGTCCGAAGTAGGTCTGGTTGCGCAGGCCGAAGACGCCGAAATCGCGCCCTCCGGCGTAGTCGTTGTAGAAGCGCACGCAGCGGTAGCAGGTGATACAGCGGTTCATCTCGTGGGTGACGAAGGGGCCGAGATCCTGGTTCTCGGCCGTCCGCTTGAGCGAGCGGTAGCGACGATAGGCATGGCCGGTCATCACCGTCATGTCCTGCAGGTGACACTCGCCGCCTTCGTCGCAGACCGGGCAGTCGTGCGGGTGGCTCACCATCATGAGCTCGATCATGCGCGCACGGAACCGGACCGCCTCGGGGTCGTCGACGACGATGCGGGTGCCCTCGGCGGCCTCGGTCATGCACGCCATGACGATCTCGCTGTGCTCCTTGCCGTCGCGTCCCACCCAGTGCTGACGCACGGCGCACTGCCGGCAGGCGCCGATGGAGCCCATCGCCGGGTGCCAGCAGAAGTAGGGTAGGTCGAACCCCAGCGAGAGGGAGACGTCGAGCATGTTGCGGCCGCCCTCGACCTGGAACCGGCGGCCGTCGATCTCGACGGTCACGAGCTTCTCAGAGCCGTTTCCGTTGGCAGTGGCGTTCACTTGGCCGCCTCGGCCATCGTCGCGCTCACCACGTCTCCCCTCGCATGACAGGGACGTAGGAGCCACCCTGTCCGTACGTGCAGCCACCCTCCGCCACGTGCGCCTCGAACTCGTCGCGGAAGAGCCTGATCGCAGCCTCGAGCGGCTGTGTGGCCCCCGGGGCGAGGTCGCAGAAGCACTTGTCGGAGCCGTTCGCCCAGATCAGCTCGCCGAGCAGGTCGAGATCGCTGAGCTCGGCGCCTCCCGTCTCGAAGCCCTCCATCAGGCTGACGATCCACTGCAGCCCCTCCCGGCAGGGCGTGCACCAGCCGCACGACTCCTGGGCGAAGAACTGCATCATGTTGAGCGTGAGACCTACGGGGCAGGTCCTGTCGTCGAGCAGCAACGGGGTGCCGGTACCCAGGCGGCTGCCCACCGTCAGCATGGACTCGAAGTCCATGGGAACGTCGGTGTCCTTCGCCAGGACAAAGGCCGTCGAAGCGCCGCCGGGGATCAGCGCCCGGAGCTCGTACCCCGGCAGCATCCCGCCGGCGTGGACCTCGATCAGCTCGCGCAGCGTCGTGCCCACGGGGAGCTCGTAGCAGCCCGGCCTGTGCACCCGTCCCGACACGCCGTAGACCTTTGTGCCGCCCTCATCGTCGCGACCGATGCCCTTCCACCACTCCACACCGTTGCGCACGATCGAGGGCACGCAACACAACGTCTCGACGTTGTTGACGACGGTGGGTCGCGCCCACAGTCCCGCGCCGGTCATGTGTGGCGGCCGCGCGCGCGGGTTCGCCCGGTCGCTCTCCATCGCGTTAAGCGCCGCCGACGCCTCCCCGCACATGTAGCGCCCGACACTCACGTGCAGGTAGAGGTCGAAGGAGAAGTCGCTGCCCATGATCCCCCGGCCGATGAAGCCGCGCTCGTATGCTTCGACGAGCGCCTGCTCGAGCGCGGCCTGAGGCTCGTCGTACTGCGCGCGCAAGAAGATATAGCCGGCGGTGGCCTCGGTGGCGTAGCCGGCCAGCAGCATGCCCTCGAGCAGGAGGTGGGGGCTACGCGCCATCAGGAAACGGTCCTTGATGCTCCCCGGCTCCATCTCGTCGGCGTTGCATACCACGTACTTCGGCGTGGGCGCGTCGGGGCCGAGCGGCATAGTGCTCCACTTGCGTCCCGTTGCGAACCCGGCCCCGCCGCGCCCACGCAGGCCGGAATCGGTCACCAGCGTCGTGACGTCGGGAGGCTGCAGCTCGCGCAGCGCGCGCCCGAGGCCTTCGTAGCCCCCGGCGGTGAGGTAGTCGTCGAGCGAGGAGGGGCGACCATCGGGGCGCATCGCCCGCGTGAGCGGTCGCTCCCAGCCGCGGGCGTCGAGCGCCGGGCTCACGGGTAGCGCTCCAGGATGCGCTCGATGTCGTCGACCGCCACCGGGCCATGCAGGTCTGAATCGACCACCATGGCGGGACCGCGGTCGCAAGCTCCCAGGCAGACTATGGGCAACAGGGTGAAGCGGTCGTCGTCGGTGGTGCCTCCCATCTCCACGCCGAGCTGGTCGCGCAGGGCCCGCCACAGCTCCTCGTAGCCCAGAGACCAGCAGGCGAAGCTGTTGCAGACGAGGATCACGTGGCGACCCACGGGACGCCTGAAGAGCATGTTGGCGAACGTCGCCACCCTGTCGAGCTCCTCGGCGGTGACGCCGAGGAGCTCGCCGATATCGGTCAGTGCTTCGTCGGAGAGCCAGCGCCGGTGCTTCTGGACGATGCGCATCGCGGTGGCCGCTGCCGAGCGGCGGTCGGGGTAGTGATCCAGGATCGCCTCGATATCGTGCCTCTCGGCGTCGCTCAATGGCATCGGGGCTCCCATCGCGTCGCTGCTGGGGACTCTGGGCTCATCTGTCGACGTCTCCCATGACGTAGTCGAGGCTGCCGAGTATCGTCACCAGGTCGGCCACCTCGTAGCCGAGGCACAGAAGTGGCACGATCTGCAGGTGAGGGAACGACGGGGTGCGGATCTTCGTGCGATACGACGAGACGCCGCCGTCGGAGATGCAGTAGAAGGCGTAGTTGCCCTTGCTGCCCTCGGTCTGCACCGACGCCTCCCCCGGGGGGATCACCGGTCCCCAGCCCACTCCCAGAAAGTGGTCGATGAGCGTCTCGATGTCGTGCATCGTGCCGGGTTCCTTGACCGGCGGCGTCGCTAGGGGGTGGTCCGCTTTGTAGGGCCCCGGTGGCATGCTGTCTAGGCACTGACGGATGATGCGCAGGCTCTGGCGCATCTCCTCGACGTGCACGGCGACACGGTCGTAGCAGTCGCCCGTCGACCCGACGGGCACCTCGAACTCGAACTGGTCGTAGCCCGAGTAGGGTCGTGCCTTGCGCACGTCCCAGCCAAACCCCGTGGCGCGCAGGTTCGGCCCGGTCACGCCCCACTCGATGGCGTCGTCGACGGAGATGGGCCCGACGCCGCGCGCCCGGGCGCGCATGATGCTCGAGCGCATGACGATTCTGTCGTACTCATCGAGCCGGCGCGGCAGGTAGTCGATGAACTCGCGCACGAGCCCGTCCCATCCAGCGGGTAGATCCTCTGCCACGCCCCCGATGCGAAACCAGTTGGGGTGCATGCGCCCGCCGCAGATGGCCTCGGTGATGTCGAAGATGAACTCGCGGTCGCTGAACATGTAGAAGACGGGGGAGAGCGCGCCGATGTCCTGCGCGAAGGTGCCGTAGAACACGAGGTGGCTCGCCAGTCGGTAGAGCTCGCAGAGCATCACACGGATGACCTGGGCACGTTCGGGCACCTCGATCCCCGCCAGGGCCTCGACGGCCGAGACGTAGGCCATGTTGTTGAGGACCCCGCCCAGGTAGTCGATGCGGTCGGTGTAGGGGATGTAGGTGTGCCACGTCTGGCGCTCGCTCATCTTCTCCTGGGCGCGGTGGTGGTAGCCGACGTCGACCACGCAGGAGACGATCTCCTCGTCCCTCAGCCCCACGATGACGCGCAGCGGGCCGTGGGTCGCGCCGTGCTGCGGTCCCACGTTGAGGTACATGAGACCGGCCTCCTCGCTTGCCGGCGGCAGGTGCCATTCCTCGGGCTTGAAGCGCAACATCTCCTGCCAGGCGTCGGCCTGCTGGGGGGGCATGACCAGCGGTCCGAGCTCCGTCCCGCGCGAAGGCGACTCCTTGCGCAGCGGGTGGCCCTCCCACCAGGGGGGGTTGAGGATGCGGTAAGGGTGTGGGCAGCCCTCGACGGTGATGCCGAACATGTCCCACAGCTCGCGCTCGTACCACTCGGCGGCCGGCCAGAGATCGACGATGGTGGCGACGGAGGGATACTCGCCGAACAGCGGCACTTTGACGCGCACGTCGGCGTTGCGCTCGTAGGAGAGGAGCTGGTAGAAGACGGTGAAATCGGCTGCGGGCTGGCCGTCACGGCCGGCCCGCAGCCGCTCGTCGATGCCGCCCAGATCGAAGAGCGTGCGGTAGGGGCGCTCGGTGCCGCTCTTCAGGAAGCGCAGCACCTCGCGCACGCGGTCGCGGTGCACCCACACCGTGGGCACGCCGTCGCGCGTGTCCTGAGGGATGAGCTCCACGCCGGGCAGCGCTCGCCTGAGCTCGGCGAAGACCTCGGTCTCGACCGTTGGGACTACGGCGGGGGCGCCCCACCACCTGGCCCTGACCGCCCGCGGCGGTACCTGTCCTTCGGGCTGAGCACCCCTCGCCCCCGGCGCCGCCTTCGTCTCGTGGGCCGGGACCTGGTGTCCGCCGGGTCTCTCTTCGCCGGCCACCCTAGACCTCTTCCTGGGGTCGCAGCTCGGTCTCGCCCTGACGGTAGGGCCGTTTGCTGTCTCGCAACGACAGGACGGCCGGCTCCCGGACCCCCTGCGGGCCCACCACCCAGCTCAGCGGACGGCGCTGGCCGCCCACCTTCGCCTGCAGCAGCAGGAGGCCCTCCATGAAGGTCGTCGGCGTCGGAGGGCAACCCTGCACGTACACGTCGACCGGCAGGAAGCTGTCGACTCCCTGCACCACGCTGTACACGTCGAACATGCCGCCCGAGTTGGCGCAGGAGCCCATCGAGATCACCCAGCGCGGCTCCATCATCTGCTCGTAGAGGCGCTGTATCACGGGGGCCATCTTGAGGAACGGTGTGCCGGCGATGATCATCACGTCGGCCTCGCGCGGTGAGGTGCGCAGCACCTCGGCCCCGAAGCGGGCGATGTCGTAACGCGGGGTCAAGCTGGTGGCCATCTCGACGAAGCAGCAGGAGAGGCCGAACCCGAAGGGCCACATGGAGTTCTTGCGCCCCCAGGCCAGCAGGTCCTGCAGGCCGGCAAACACGGTGATCGGCGTTTCGGGGCCTTCGGGCAGAGGCGCGTTGGCCAGGTCGGCAAGCGCTCGTCCGGTGCCCGAGCCGTCGTTCGTCGCGGCGGATTCTCATCGCCGCCGCTCCCTCTCGGCCTCGCGCTGGGCGCGCCGCGCACGCGAGCCGGGACCCCAGTCGAGGGCGCCTTCCTTCCAGAGATAGATCAGGCCTGCCAAGAGGAGAACGACGAAGAACAGCACCTCGAGATAGCCGGCCCAGCCGAGCCGTCGGGCGGCGATCGCCCAGGCGATGATGAACACGGTCTCGATGTCGAACACGACGAAGAAGATGGCGAGCTGGTAGAACTCGATCGAGAGACGCTGCGGGAGAGGGCTGGCCGGCTCGATGCCCGACTCGTAGCGGTCGCCTGTGCCGAGGTCGCCGTGACGCTCGCCGAGCACGTGCGCCAGAAGCAGGATGATCCCCGTCAGGGCGAAGACCGCGATCGCGTACACGGCGACCGGCCACACGGTCGTTGTCGCTGCTGCAATCACGCTGCCGTACCCCCTCTTGTGGCTCCTACCTGAGTAGGAATACCCGGGCGATAGTCTTGTAGTAACTGCTCCATACCGTGCCGGAGCCTCTCAGGTCAAGCGCGCCGCGGGGAGAGTCAGCTTGTCGCGGCGGCGACGCGCGGCCGGTCAGCGTGGGCTTTCTCCCTGCTCTTGTGCGACAATAACGGACTCCCAGGCTGGACTGGCATACGGCCGGGAGTACAGTTGTGATGTGGTACACGAGAGCCGCTTGCACCCGGCGAGTACGCGCGGGTTGCGGGCGGAAGGCAGGAGGTCCGGTCCATGTTCGAGGTCCTGGTAAACGAGGAGATCGCGCCGCAGCTGCACCGCATGGTGGTCAGCGCGGCGCGCATCGCACGTGCGAGACGTCCGGGCCAGTTCGTCATCGTGCGCGTCGGCGAGGGGGGCGAGCGCATCCCGCTCACCATCGCCGACGACGACGCCGAGGCGGGGACGATCACGCTCATCATCCAGGCGGTCGGGCACTCGACGCGGGACATCGTCGCGGTGCCCGTCGGCGGCGCGATCCGCGACATCGCCGGCCCGCTCGGCCAGCCCACCGAGATCGAGCGCTGGGGCAAGGTGGTCTGTGTGGGCGGCGGCGCCGGCACCGCCGTGCTCTTCCCGCTGGCCAAGGCGCTGGCGCGCGCGGGCAACGAGCTCACGACCATCATCGGTGGCCGCAGCGCGCCCTACGTCGTGCTGCGCGACGAGCTGGCCGAGTTCTCGCACGAGGTCCTCGTGCACCACGGAGGACGGCTCGCTGGGCGAGAAGGGCTTCGTGACGCAGCCGCTCAAGCGCATCCTCGAGGGCGAGTACGGGGATCGGCCCGACGCCGTGTACGCCGTCGGGCCGGTCCCCATGATGAAGGCAGTTGCCGAGCTGACGCGCAAGTACGGCGTGCACACCGTCGTCTCGCTCAACCCCCTCATGGTCGACGGCACCGGCATGTGCGGCGGCTGCCGCGTGACCGTGGGCGGCGAGACCAAGTTCGCCTGCGTCGACGGTCCCGAGTTCGACGGTCACCTGGTCGACTACGACGAGCTCGCGGGGCGCCAGAGCGCCTACCTGGAGCTTGACACGCACGGCTGTCGCATCGTCCCCAAGATCAAGGAGGCCGAGCTCGGCCACAAGGTGCTCTCAGCCAAGGAGCGTCTGGCGATCGCGCGCGTGAAGATGCCCGAGCAGGACCCGGAGCGGCGCAGCGCCACCTTCGACGAGGTCAACCTCGGGCTGACGCCGGAGCTCGCCATCCTCGAGGCGCAGCGCTGCCTGCAGTGCAAGAACCGACCCTGCGTCGCCGGCTGCCCGGTGAGCGTGCGCATCCCCGAGTTCCTCGACTGCGTGGCCGCAGGATGACTTCGCCGGGGCGGCGCGCATCCTGCTCGCCGACAACGCCCTGCCGGCGACCACCGGGCGCGTCTGTCCGCAGGAGACGCAGTGCGAGGGCGTGTGCATCCGTGGCAAGAAGGGCGAGCCCGGTGCCGTGGGCTGGCTCGAGCGCTTCGTCGCCGACTGGGCGGCCGAGAACATGGAGCTCGAGCTACCCGACGTCGAGCCTTCGGGCAAGAAAGTGGCCATCGTCGGCGCCGGCCCCGGTGGACTGACGGTCGCCGGCGAGCTGGCGCGCATGGGCCACGGCGTGCACGTCTTCGAGGCGCTGCACGACACGGGCGGCGTGCTGCGCTACGGCATCCCCGAGTTCCGCCTGCCCAAGCACATCGTCGACCACGAGGTCGCCAACCTGCGCAAGCTGGGCGTCGAGATCGAGTGCAACGTGATCATCGGGCGCACGCTCACGATCGACGAACTGCAGCGCGACTTCGACGCCATCTTCGTGGCCAACGGCGCCGGCCTGCCGATGTTCTTGAACATCCCGGGCGAGAACCTGAAGGGCGTCTACTCGGCCAACGAGTACCTGACACGCGTCAACCTGATGGGCGCCTGGATGACCTACGAAGGCGCGACGCCGATCGCCCGCGGAGAGACGGTTGTGGTGTTCGGCGGCGGCAACGTGGCCATGGACGCCGTACGTACTTCGAAGCGACTCGGTGCGGGCCGGGCCGTCTGCGCCTACCGGCGTACCAAGGCCGAGATGCCGGCGCGCGTGGAGGAGATCGCCCACGCCGAGGAGGAGGGCATCGAGTTCGAGTACCTCGTGGCGCCGCTGGAGATCCTCGGCGACGAGCAGGGCTGGGTGCGCGCCGTGACGCTGCAGCGCATGGAGCTGGGCGAGCCCGACGACTCCGGGCGTCGCCGGCCGGTGCCGGTGCCGGGCAGCGAGTACGAGCTGCCCTGCCAGATCGCCATCGTCGCCTTGGGCACGGTCGCCAACCCGCTGCTGACCAACGCCACGCCCGGCCTCGAGCTCAACCGCTGGGGCAACATCGTCACCGACGAGAACCACATGACGTCGATGCCGTGCGTGTTCGCCGGCGGCGACATCGTGCGTGGCGGAGCGACGGTGATCCTGGCCATGGGCGACGGCAAAGAGGCGGCGCGCTCCATCGACGAGTCACTGCGCAGCGGCGTCTGCCGGCGGCCCGGGGTGAAAGAGGTCGCAGCGGCCGGAGCGGCCGCGTCCCCGGGTACTACTTCGTAGCGCAGGCTTGAAGGGCGCGGCGGGCGGCGGCGCCTTCGGGCGCCGCCGCCCGCCGCGCGGTCTCGTTTCCTGGCACGTCACGGTTCACGCGACGCTACGACCGTGCCCAGGTCTCGGACACCCTCCTGGGCAACGCACCGTACGACATTCACCACGATGATACGCCCCATACGTTGGCCACGTCGCCTCGACGGACCGGGATGAGCTGAACCGGTCAGCAGCTCTTTCCCTCCGCGGCGGGAGTTGGTTGACTAGCGCTACCGACCACCGGCATGGAGCGTGCCCTGCGGCACGGACCGGAGGAACGCTCCACAGCATGTACGACCCGTGAGAAGGAGGCGCGCGTGAAACGGAACCGCCACGCCGGGCGCAGGCGCAGCGGCGGCCTGGGCCTCGACGTCTTCACGCCCGAGGAGCTCGAGGACATCCACCTGAGCACACTGCAGGTCCTCGAGCACACGGGGGTGCTCGTCGACGACGACGAGGCGATGGACTACTTCGCGGCGGCCGGCTGCCACGTCGACCGCGACGAAAGGATCGTCAAGATCTCGCCGCACGTGGTCGAGGAGGCGATCGCCTCGGCTCCGGCCAGCATCCTCCTCGCGGGGCGCGACCCGAAGAACGATGTCGTCCTCGAATCGAACCGCGTCGGCTTCTGCACCTTCGGCGAGGGCATCATGATCGTCGATCCGTACAGCGGCGAGCTGCGGGAACCGCTCAAGAAGGACGTCGGCGACGCCGCCAAGCTGGCCGACGCGCTGGACGATATCGACACGTTCGAGATCGCCATCGGCGCCAAGGACGCGCCTGGCGAGACGGCCTCTATCCACAACTTCGAGGCTGCCCTCGCGAACACGACGAAGTGCATCGGCGCCGGCACGCTCTCGACGGAGGAGACGGAGGCCGTCATCGACATGGCCGCCGTGGTAGCCGGCGGGCGCGAGAGCTTACGCGAGCGGCCGATCGTCTACTTGGGCGTCTGCCCGGTGAGCCCCCTCAAGCTCACCAAGGAGGTCTGCGAGGTCATCATCTCGGCCGCCAAAGCCGGCCTGCCCGACAACATCCTCTCGATGGCGATGAGCGGCGGCTCGGCCCCGGCCAACCTCGCCGGCACGCTCGTCACGCACAACGCCGAGGTCTTGAGCGGCATCACTCTGGCGCAGCTTGTCCGCCGCGGCACGCCGGTGATCTACGGCAGCTCCACGACGGCCCTCGACCTGCGCTTCGCAACGGCCTCGGTCGGCTCACCGGAGTGCGCCATGGTCAACGCCGGCGTGGCCTGTCTCGCGCGTCAGTACCGGCTGCCGAGCTACGTTGCCGGTGCGTAGGGGGATGCGAAGCTCAGTGACGCCCAGACCGGTCACGAGAAGACACTGACCGGACTGCTACCGGCGTTGGCAGGCGCCAACCTCCTGTACGGTTCGGGGATGATCGAGTCGGGAGTCACCTTCGATTTCGGGCAGCTCGTTATGGACAACGAGTTCGCGCGCATGATCAAGTTCGTGGTCGGAGGCATCAGGGTCGACGACGAGACGCTGTCGGTCGACGTCATCGCGCAGGTAGGCGCCTTCGGGGACTTCCTGAGTCACGAGGACACCTACAAGAACATGCGCATCCAGTCGCAGAGCAAGCTGATCGACCGGCGCGTGCGCGAGGACTGGGAGCAGGCCGGCTCGACCGACCTCTACACGAGGGCCTGCGCCGAAGCGCGCCGGATCCTCGAGTCGCACGAGGTCGAGCGGCTCGCCGACGACGTCACCGCGGAGGTCCGCGAGATCGTCGCACGGGCCGACCGCGCGCTCACGGCGTAGGAGGGAGAGCGTCAGCGGAGGGCAGAACGCCAGAAGGCCAAGGCGCTGACTGGGGCCCCATGGGCGTGAGCGGGGCGCAGCCCCAGGAGCTTGTGAGGCGGCGGGGCGGGTAAGCGCCGCGCTAGTCGAGGCTGAGGGCTAGTCGCCCGCCTCGACCAGCTTCACGAGGGCGCGCCGCGCGGCCGCGCGCACGTCGGAGACTTCGTCGTGCAAGACTCCGCGCAGCGCGCTCATGGCACTCCGGTCGCCGATCTCGCCCAAGGCAGCGGCAGCCTCACGGCGCACCAGTGCCTCGGCGCTGTCGAGGGCTTCGAGCAAGCCGGGCACGGCCGGTCGCCCCACCTGGATGAGTGCATAGGCCGCCCCCCGGCGCACCGTCTCGCGGCGCGAGGCGTCGAAGAGAAGGTCGAGCAGCGGGTCGACGGCTGCATCGCCGATACGACCCAGGGCCCAGGCGGCGACCGAGACAGTCTGCTGGCCGCTGGCGAAGTCGCCTTGCAGAGCCTGATCGAGGGCGGCCACAAGGGGCGCGACCGACGCCTGGCCGATGTCGGCCAGCACCGCTGCCGCCACGAAGCCGACACCCGGGTCCCAGAGCGCGCCGGCGACGTGCCACGTCGCCGGCGCGCCGATCAGCTGGAGGAGCTGTGCCGCCCGGTCGCGCTGCCTGCCGTCGCTGAGGGCGCGCACCAGCGAGCGGCTGATCTGCTGCAGGGCGTCGAGGGCCAATGGTGTCACGCTGGGGTTGGGGCCATGAAGCGCCTCGACAAGCGGCGACACCGCGGCGTCGCGGATGCGCACCAGAGCCGCGCAGGCGGCGACGCCGCCGCGGGGGAGACTGTCGACGAGCGGCTGCACGGCCTCTGGGCCGAGCGTGACGAGGGCGTCGACGGCGCGCCTGATCTCGGGCGTGGCGTCGATCATGGCCGTCAGCGGCCGCCGTTCGAGGAGCGCCACGAGCGCCCGCGCGTCGCCGAGACCGGCGGCGCCGTCTACCGCCGTGCCTACGCCGGCCGCGCCTTCGCGGGCCGCGCCCTCTCCGTCCGCTGCTGCCCGCCAGAGCTTCACGGTTCCATGATAGCCGCACAGCCGCGGTCGCATGCTTGCCTCGAGGTGCCGGCGACGGTAGCGACGCAGGCGGGCCGTCCCGACGCCGGCGGCGCGGCCGTCCCGCCGACCCCGCGCCCGCACTCTATCGGCGTCGCCGCCCCGGGGCCGCCGGTGCGGCCGCCCAGCACCGCCGCCACCGCGGTGCGCGACAGGATTCGTCGCCGCCGTGGTGAACTTGAGGCGCAAGGGTAAGGGATGCGCAAGAGGAGCCGGAAGCACCGGGATTGGCTGGCGGAGAGACCCATCACGAGCGCGTCAACCGGGAGCTGATCGAGCTCCTCAACGAGCTGCGCGTCGTCCTTCCCGGAGTACAGGTCCTGTTCGCCTTCCTGCTCAGCCTGCCGTTCCTGACCCGCTTCGACCAGCTCACGACTACGCAGCGCGACGTCTACTTCGTCTCGTTCATCTGCGCCGCGGCGGCGATCGCGCTGCTCATCACGCCCTCGGCGTACCATCGCCTGCGCTTCCGCCAGCACGACAAGGAGCGCATGCTCTTCACCTCCAACCGCCTGGTGATCGCGGGGACGGTGTTCCTGGCGATCTCCCTGGTGGGGGCTATCTTCGTCGTCACCGACGTGCTCTACCGCTCGACGTTCGCCGCCGTGGTGACGGCTCTCATGAGCGGCTGGTTCGCTTGGTTCTGGTATGGGCTGCCGCTCTCTCGCCGTCTCATCGACGAGGATGCCGGGCGAGAGAAGCGAGACGACACGTCGTCCTGAGGCCGTCGCGCTGGTCGACGCATCGTCCCACGAGTGCTGCGCGTGACGGCGCATCCTTCAAGGTAGCCGCTTTGGACCCGTAGCCCTCTGTTGCGGCGGCGCTATAGTCTTGGCGCGAGGGACGCACGCCGAGTACTCTTGCCATCGCAGGGCCGCGAGTCTTGAAGCCGGGATAGGGGCGCATGAGAGTGGAGCGTAGGGACCACCGGAGGGGACGCCGTCGTCTCGCACCTGCTCTGCTGTTGTTCGCGCTTCTCTGCTTGCCCGCATCCGCATTCGCGGCCAGCCCCAGCGCCTCGCCAACGGCGGCTGGGGCCACATCGGTGACACCGACACCTTTCTCGACGCCCGTGGTTTCTGCCACGGTCATCCCGCCAGGGTCGGGAGCGGCAGTCTTCGCGCAGAACTGCTCCGGCTGCCACGGCACCCGCGGCGAAGGCAACTCGCGCGGCCCCTTCTACGGCCCGTCGCTGCAGGCCGCCGCCTTCCCCAGCCTCGTTGCTGAGATGGTCGAGCGTGGCAGGCAGGCGCCGACGCCCGCCCGCGTGCAGATGCCGGCCTTCGCCGGCGTGTTGAGCGGCGAGCAGATCGCTGCCGTGTCCGCATACGTGTCGGGGGTGCTCTCTGACCCCGCCGCGCGCAGCGCGCAGGCGGGCGAGGGGGGCGTGATCTTCCGCCTGTACTGTTCGGGCTGTCACAGCGCGGCGGGTCGGGGCGGCGCCATCGTGAACGGCGTCAACGCGCCAAACCTGCGGTTGCATCCTGCCGCGACGGCTCTTGCCGCCGTGATCATCGGGCCGGGCAACATGCCGGTCTTCGCGGGCAACACCCTCGATACCCGCCAGCAGGCCGCCGCCGCCCGCTACGTCGAGGCCCTCCTGACGACCCCTTCGCCGGGCGGGCGCGATCTAGGGTTCATCGGTCCCGTCGCGGAGGGCTTCGCGGCGGCGATCGCCCTTGCGGCGCTGGTCGCTTTCACAGTGTGGCTCGAGTGGGGCAAGGGCAGGGCCCGTGACTGAGCTGGAGGAGCGCGTGACCGAGGCCGCGGAGTCGGCGTTCGCCGGGGCGGGACCGCCGGCCGGCGAGCCGCAGCGCCCGCGGCCCGCGTGGCCGTCGGCGCTGGCGCTTCTCGCCGCCATGGCCGGCGGCGTCGGTTTCGCCTGGTCGTACGTCGTCGACGCCGGCAACGCCTGGCTCGGGGGCTTCCTTGCCCTGGGCCTCCTCGGCCTCGGCTTCGCGCTCGCCTACTGGGGGCGCGACCTCGCCGGCGACGATGAAGCCTTGGGGCGCTACCCGATCCCCTACGAGGATGCCGAGGCTCAAGTCGCCTTAGCGGCGGACGTGCAACGCGATGCGGAGGTGGTGACGCGCCGCGGCTTCCTCACCAAGCTTCTCATCGGCGGCGCGGCCGTCTTCGGTCTGAGCCAGCTCGCGCTCGTCGCCTCGCTGGGTCCGCGTCCGAGGAGCAGCTTCTACGAGGGCGCGTGGCGAGCCGGCTCCCGCCTGGTCACCTTCGACGGCCGCCCCGTGACCCGTGGCGCGCTGGCCGGCGGCGGTTTCCTCGTGGCGTTCCCGGAGGGCCACACCGACTCGGCGAACTCGCAAGTGGTGCTGCTGCGCCTGCCGACGGATCGCTTCACGCCACAGCCCGGGCGCGAGAGCTGGAGCCCCGAGGGGTTCGTCGCCTACTCGCGCGTCTGCACGCACGCGGGCTGCGCCGTCGCGCAGTACGAGGACGAGGCTCAGGTCCTTCTCTGCCCGTGCCATCAATCGACCTTCGATGTGCTGAACGGGGCCAGGCCGATCGGCGGACCGGCGGCGCGGGCGCTGCCCCAGCTGCCCCTGGCGATCGATCCCGCCGGCGACCTCGTCGCCCAGGGTGACTTCACCGAGCCCGTCGGCCCCAAGTCCTGGACGATCCTGTGAGTGAGCGGACGATCATCAAAGGGCTGGCCAAGGCCTTCAACGTGTCGCAGGCAAGGACGCGCGGCGCGGCGCGCTGGGTCGGCAGGAACGTCGGCGGTAGTAGCGTGCTGCGCGAGGAGCTGCGTCACATCTTCCCCGACCACTGGTCGTTCTTCTTCGGCGAGATCGCGCTCTACTGCTTCATCATCCTGATCGTCACGGGCGTCTTCATGGCGCTGTTCTTCAGCGCCTCGGCGGCTGAGGTCGTCTACAACGGGAGCTACGAGCCGCTCAAGGGCGTCGTCATGTCCGACGCCTACCGATCGACGGTCAACCTGAGCCTCGACGTGAGGGCCGGTCTCCTTGTGCGGCAGGTCCACCACTGGGCCGCCCTGGTGTTCGCCGCGGCACTCGGTCTGCACCTCTTCCGCATGTTCTTCACCGGCGCCTATCGCAGACCGCGCATGATCAACTGGATGGTCGGCCTCATCCTGTTCTTGCTCGTCGTCCTGAACGGCATCTTCGGCTACTCGCTGCCCGACGACCTGCTCAGCGGCACCGGCCTGCGAATCGCCTACTCGATCACGGAGTCGATACCGCTGGTCGGTCCCTGGCTGGCCTCTCTCATGTTCGGCGGCGCGTTCCCCAGCCAGGCTCTGATACCGCGCATCTACCCGGTGCACATCTTCCTGGTGCCGGGGGCGATCGGCGCGCTGCTGGGGGTCCACCTGGGAGTGCTCTGGCTGCAGCGTCACACGCAGTTCTCCGGCCCCGGCCGCGACGAGCGAACGGTGGTGGGGACTCCGCTCATACCCGCCTACGCGTTGCGCACCGTCGGCTTCTCGCTGATCGTCGCCGGCGCGCTGGCCGTGCTCGGCGGCTTCTTCCAGATCAACCCGGTGTGGGTGTACGGCCCCTACAAGCCTTGGGACGCAACCACGCTGGCTCAGCCCGACTGGTACACGGGCTGGCTCGAGGGGTCCGTGCGTCTCTTCCCGTCGTGGGACATCGTCATCGGCGGCTTCAGGCTGCCGGGCCTGTTCTGGCCGGCCGTCGTCCTGCCCGGCCTCGTTCTCACTCCGCTTCTCGTCTGGCCGCTGGTTGAGCGCGTCGCCACGGGCGACAGCCGCTACCACAACCTCATCGACACGCCCTGTGTCCACCCGGGACGCAGCGCCATCGCCGCCGGCACCATGACCTTCCTCTTCACGCTGTTGTTCGCCGGCGGCGACGACGTCTGGTCGGTGCTCTTCGGCTGGCCGATCGAGTCCCTGGTGCTGGGGTTCCGCATCGCCGTGATCGTCCTGCCGCCGATCGTCGCCTTGCTCACCTACTTCACCTGCCAGGCGGCTTCGGCCGCGCGTCGGACTTCGCTCGCCGGGCGCTGAAGGCGCGCCGGCAGGCGGGCGGCGGCCGCCCGCCGCCGGCGCGCCTTCAGCGCAGCCTGTCGACGACCAGCGCGACGATGATCGCCGCCAGGTAGGGTCCCGAGAACTTGAAGAAGACCCAGGCGCTGCGCGCCGTCCGGCGCCGGTAGAGCCGGATCGTCAGCACCCAGAGGAGCGCGCCCGCGGCCAGGGCGACGAGCGGGTAGACGAGACCCGAGAGGCCCCACGCCAGTGGTGCCGCGGTCAGCGCGGTGAGCACGGCGACGAGCAGGAGGATCTGCCGGCAGGTCGTCCCCTCGCCGTAGGCGACCGACGGCGTCGGGATACCCGACGAGGCGTAGTCGTCCTTGAGGGCCAACGAGAGTGCCCAGAAGTGCGGCGGCGACCACACGACGATCAGGGCACAGACGAAGACGATGTCGTGCGACCAGCCTCCGCCTGCCGCCGTCCAGCCGATCAGAGCGGGAAAGATGCCGGCGATGCCGCCCGGCAGGGCGCTGAGCGGCGTGCGCGGCTTGAGAAGGAGCGTGTAGACGACCACGTAGTAGACGGCGCCGCAGAGCGCGCAGACGGCCGCGGGCGTCCCGGCGATGAGAAGCAGCCCGAGGACGCCCGCGGCCATCGCGCTCAGGCTCACGGCGAGCGCCCGGCGAGGCGACACGGCGCCGGCCGCTATCGGCCGGCGCCGTGTCCGCTCCATGCGCCGGTCGAGGTCGCGCTCGAGGTAGTTGTTGAGCATCGCCGCGCCGGCGACCGTGAGCCCGGCGGCGGCGACCACGGCCACCAGGAGCGGCGCGCTCGGCGGCCCCGCGAGCAGCATCGCCGCAACGACGGTGAGCAGGAAGAGGGCGACGACGCGCGGCTGCGCGGCTTTGATGTAGTCCATGACGCTATTGTGCCGCATGGCGCGGCGCGGCGCGCGGGTGGCGCGCGGCGGGCGCGTGTGGTCGCGCGAAACGCCGCCCACGTTGCGATTGCGCCGAGTTCGTGGATACACTCGCCTTGGGAGCGGCGCCGCCGCCGCCCCGCCACGGGCCGGCGGGGGAGGCGACGACGCCGCGGTCACGAAGGGAGCCGGAGTGGTCAGTGAGGTCCCCGCGGCCGGGCCAGGCGCCGAGACGGGGGTGTGCAGGGCGTGAGCAGACGCGCGCCTTTGCTCGCCGCCCTCATCCTGTTCCTCGTCCTGCTCTTGGCGGGATGCGCCAAGGACTCCCCGACGATCCTTCGCCCTGGCTCTCCCGGCGGCACCGACATCAAGACGCTCACCATCCAGATACTGGCCATCTTGAGCGGCGTCGCCATCACCGTCTGGGTCATCCTGACGATCGTCATCATCCGCTACCGCAGGCGGCCAGAGTCGCAGGTCCGCCAGACGCGCGGCAACCTGACGATCGAGATCGTCTGGACGGCGATCCCTGCCGTCATCGTCGCCGTGCTCTTCTTCCTCACCATCCGCACGACCGGGGAGCTCGCCATCCCCGCCAGCACCCAGGTCCACTTCGCCGCGACCGGCCACCAGTGGTGGTGGGAGTTCGAGTTCGCCGGCGGGACCTTCAAGACGGCCAACGAGATACACCTTCCGGTGGAGCAGACTGTGTCGGCCGACCTGCTCTCGACCGACGTCATCCACAGCTACTGGGTGCCGCAGCTGGGTGGCAAGGTCGACATGATACCTGGCCACATTAACCGCATCGCCTTCATCCCTGCCCAGACCGGCAGGTTCTTGGGGGAGTGCTCCGAGTACTGCGGCCATCAGCACGCCCACATGCGCTTCCTCGTGTTCGTCGTTTCATCGGCCGAGTTCGCGACGTGGTTCGCGAACCAGCAGCTCCCGGCCCGCGCGCCGACGGGCGCACAGGCGATAGCCGGCAGTCAGTTCATCGCCACCATCGCCTGTGGCGGCTGCCACGCCATCAGGGGGACCAGCCTGGCCGGCGTGAAGGGCCCGGATCTGACGCACTTCGGCAGCCGCACGAGCATCGCCGCCGTGACCCTGCCCAACACGCCCCAGAACCTCTCCCGCTGGATCGCCGATCCGCAGGCGGTGAAGCCCGAGACGCTCATGCCGCTCATCGCCATGCCGCCTGATCGCCTTGCGCAGGTCGTCGCCTACCTCGAGGAGCTGAAGTGAGCGCCCAGGCGGCCGTGCCGCTCAGCGCCTACGAGCCGGCCCAGCGGGCGAGCCTTCGCGATTGGCTCACCACGACCAACCACAAGCGGATCGGCATCCTCTACATCGCCACGGCGCTGATCTATTTCCTGGTCGCGGTGACCTTTGCGATGCTGATGCGCACGCAGCTCATCAGACCCAACAACGACTTCCTCACGCCCGAGCAGTACAACCAGATCTTCTCCATGCACGGCACCACCATGATCTTCCTCTTCGGCATGCCGATCCTCATCGGCTTCGCCAACTACCTCGTGCCGCTGATGATCGGCGCCCGTGACATGGCTTTCCCGCGTCTCAACATGCTCAGCTACTGGCTGTTCCTGTTCGGCGGGATCCTGATGTACAGCAGCTTTCTCTTCGGCGGCGCGCTCGACACCGGCTGGTTCAGCTACGCGCCGCTCACCGAGAAGGCGTACTCGCCCCACGACGGGGTGACGTTCTGGATCGTGTCTCTGGCCGTCCTCGGCGTCTCCTCCCTCGTGGGGGCCGTCAACTTCATCGTGACCATGCTGAGACTGCGCGCGCCGGGCATGACCTGGCTGCGCATGCCGCTCTTCGCTCAGGCGACCTACATCAACTCGTTCCTGATCTTGTTCGCCATCCCCAGCCTGTCGGCCGCCACGGCGCTCCTGTACCTCGACCGCCTGCACGGCACGACGTGGTTCAACGCCGCCACCGGCGGCGACCCCATCATCTGGCAGCACCTCTTCTGGTTCTTCGGTCACCCCGAGGTCTACATCCTTATACTGCCGGCCTTCGGCATGATGAGTGAGGTGGTGCCGATCTTCTCGCGCAAGGTGCTGTTCGGCCGCACGACGATGATCATCATGCTGGCGGCCATCGGGTTCCTCGGCTTCATCGTGTGGGCGCACCACATGTTCGCCACGGGTCTGCCCACTTACTTCAACACCATCATGGCGGGAACCAGCATGCTGATCGCCATCCCGACCGGGGTGAAGATCTTCAACTGGTTGGCGACCATGTGGGGCGGTTCTTTGCGCTTCAAGACGCCACTGCTGTTCGCCTGCGGCCTGATCGCCCTCTTCACCATCGGCGGCATCACCGGCGTGATGCAGGCCGTAGTGCCGTTCGACTGGCAGGTGACCGACACGTTCTTCATCGTCGGCCACCTGCACAACGTGCTCTTCGCGGGTACGATCTTCGGCGTCTTCGCCGGCTTCTACTACTGGTTCCCCAAGATCACCGGCCGGCTGCTCGACGACCGTCTCGGCAAATGGCACTTCTGGATCATGGTCGTGGGGTTCAGCCTGACGTTCCTGCCGATGTACGCGCTTGGTCTCATGGGCATGCCTCGGCGGGTCTACACCTACGCATCCAACCTGGGCTGGAACGACCTCAACCTGGTCTCGTCGATCGGTGGCTACATCCTCGCCGTGTCGATTACCGTCTTCGTGGTCAACGTTGTGCGCAGCCTGCGATCAGGCGAGGTGGCCGGCGACAACCCGTGGGACGCGTGGACGCTGGAGTGGGCCACCACGTCTCCGCCGCCGCCCGACAACTTCACCTCGCTACCGCCGATCCACAGCGCGAGACCGCTCTGGGATCTCAAGCACCCCGAGGATCCTGATGAGCCCAGCTCCCACGATGCGGCGGTGGCGGTGGCACCTGAGGCGGGGGGAGACAGCGGAGGAGCCGACGGCTTTTTGGCCGAGTCCGGGCACTCGACACTCGTGCCTCTCTTCACCGGCGTGGCCATCCTCGTGATGGCGATCGGGCTGCTCACCTCGCTCCTTGTGTCTCTTGCCGGCATCCTGATGCTCTTCGTTGTGGCTGCCCAGTGGCTCTCATCGCCCTTCCCGCCTCCCGATGCGCCGGACGAGCCCGGCGCTCGCTTCACGATCGCCGGCTTGGGCATGCTGGTCTTCCTCGGATCGGAGGTAGTCTTTTTCGGCTCGCTCATCGCCGCCGCCGTTCACCTGCGTATCCACACCAGCACGCTCGGCCCGTTCGGCCTGGGCCTCACTCTGCCCATCGTCAACACGGTCGTTCTCATCAGCAGCGGCATCGCCGCCCATTACGCCCTCGTCAGCCTGCGGAAGGGCCGTAGCGGGTGGTTCGCCTTCCTGGTCGTTCTGACGATCGCGCTTGGAGCCACCTTCCTGGCCGGCCAGGCCTGGGAGTACACGCATGTCGGCTTCGGTCTCTCGAGCGGCGTGGAGGGATCGACCTTCTTCACCCTGACCGGGTTCCACGGCGCCCACGTCACCGCCGGCATCCTGGTGCTGCTGTACGTGTTCGTGCGCATCAGAAGGCAGAGGAGACTCGCTGCCGCGACGGGCGACGGCGGCACGGGCATCATGGAGGCCGGCACCTACTACTGGCATTTCGTCGACGCCGTGTGGGTGGCCGTCTTCGTCGTCGTCTACCTGCTCTGATCTGCAGTCGGACCCGTCGTGCCTCAATGGGGGTCTTCGGGGCCAGGCGTGGGCCCAGCCGTCGGCCGGTTATCCCGGTGCAGGCGACGGCGGCGGCAGCGCGCGGAAGGTCAGCGGCACGACGACCGCGTTGGCCGTTTCCTGGATGACGACCTCGATGTTCCAGTCCCCCGCGATCGACGGCTCGACGGCCGTACCTCGCCAGGCGCCGTTCGGACTTTGGCTGAGTGTCAGTGTCGATTGTCCTATGGACGGTCGCGCGGGGAGGGAGAGATTCAGCTGCACGGAGCTGACGTTGGCGAGCTGCTTGCCGGTGTCGTACTCACTGACCGTCAAGAGGAACTCGTTCCGGCCGACAGTCCCCGGCGTGACTGTGAGACGCACCCGCACCGTTGTCGCGTAGTCGCTGCCCGACACCGTCACGCCAGGTCCGGAGGGACTCTGCCTCGGACTGTTGGCGAACGCTGGCGCGAGTCCGACGAGTACTGCGGTCACGGCGAGTATGCCGGTGGCAACTGCGACCTCGCTACCTGCCGCGCGCCTGAAGGGTTGGATTGCCTCGCTTCGGCTTGCCAGAGCCGGCACGAGCCGAAAGCGGTTGAGCGCGCCCAGCGAAGCGAGGACCACGACCAGTCCCACCTTGATCAGGAGCGCGTTGCCGTAGCTCGTGGTGAGGAGGTTGCCGATCGAGCTCACCTCGGTCATGGCTCGCAGAAGACCTGTGAGGAGCACCGCCGCTAGCGCGATGCCCGCGACGGTCGAATACCGAGCGACAGCCCGTCCGCGCTCGTGCTCGCCCTTCTCGTGAATGCCGAGCAAGAGCCACGCGAGGCCCCCGATCCACGCGCCAACGGCGATCATATGCACCCACTGTTCGGTGAGGTTGAGCGGCCGCAAGGGCGCCGCTGCGTCGGCGTGACCGGCCAGCACGTGCACCAGCATCGCGAGAGCCGCGGCCGCGCCGACGGCGGCGAGCGTCGATCGCCGGGGCATGAGGTCAGCGACGGCCACCGCGACCCCGCACACAAGAACGGCTACACCCTGGGCGAGGAGCAGATACCCCGCGCGCGTTTCAAAGAGCGGCAAGAGCGACGGAACCCCGACGCTGGCGCGTTCGGCCAGCGTCATTGCTGACAGGCCCACCGCCGCCGACAGCACGGCGCCGCGGAGCAACGTCGTGCCCCCCGCGGGGAGTCTGCCGCTTCAGGGCGATGAGGCACGTCGTGGCGGCGCCGACGAGTAGCGCGAGCCCCCAGTAGAGCAGCCAGCGGCCGGCGGCCGAGGCCGCAGAGAGCGTCCACGACGTCGCCGGCCGCACGTCGGCCGCGGTCGGCGGCGGGACTACTCCGACGCCGAACGCGAACGCTCCGACGACCACATGACCGTCGGTCGCTGACACCGAGCGCCAGTCGACGGTGTACGCACCGCGAGGAAGGGCTTGTGAGAGCGTGACGCGGAGGTCGGCCGGGTAGCCGGAGATCGACTCTACCGCTGGAGACTCCTGGAACAGGGTGTCCGGACGCATCCACCAGCTCGATGCGGGAAAGCGAGGGGTCGGGCCGCTCAGAGAACGTGAGAACGATCTGCTGCGGCGACCTGGAGAGTGACGCGTTGGCCGCCGGGTTCGAGCTGACCAGGGAGGCGTGGGCTCCGGCCGCTGGGGCCAGGACGGCGAGGCAGGCGACGGTGGTCAGTAGAGCGACGGCGCCCGTCGCCAACGCCCGGAGGGTCCGCGCGAGGCTCATTGCTGTCTAGGTCTTGCGACGCGCGACGGCGACACCGGCCACCACGAGGCCCAGCGCGCCGAGGGCGATGCCGATGAGGCCGAAGGTGCGCGCCGTCGACACTTGGTCCGCCGTGGCGAGGCGAGGCAGCTGAGCGTCGAGCCGCTGCGCGAGCTGCGTGCTGCTGGGAGCTTTCACGGGGAACTGGATGCTCGCGGGGTCCTCCACTGTGGCGAAAGTCGTCGGGGAGCTCGTGAAGCTCTCATCGACGCTCTGCGGGCCTATCTTGCCGGTGAAGTGAAAGGTGTAGTTGCCCGGCGCCGTGGGGATCAGCCACGCCCTGTAGTCGCCGGGAGTGCCGACCCCCGAATCGGGGTCGAAGGTGGGTTCGAGTGCGAGCGACATCTTCTGGGTGCCGAATTCCACCGTCACGCGGAACGCACTGCTGAGGTCGAGCACTGGCTTCGCCGTACCCCGAGAGGTGAGCACGAGCTGGACGCTGTTCAGTTGCCCGGCTATGGCCGGCTCTGCGCCCCACCCGACCAGGAAATGATAGTTGCCGACCTCTCGCGCCACATGCGCCGAGGCCGGCGCGGCGCTGCACAGCAACAGAAGTCCACCCAGCAGGGCCGCGCTTCCGATGCGTCTAACGAGGGCTCCTCGGTTCACGAACCACCTCCTCAATTGACTCCGCTACGCATATGCCCTGAGGGTAAGTCTCGCAGTCCCAAGGAGGGTACACGAGATTGACCAACCCTCGATCTACGGGAGTGTCGGGCCGCACGGCCGAGCGCCCACCGTGCGAGACTACTCCCAGCGGAAGACGCGCAGCGACACCACCCCCGCGGCGGCGCCGTACAGGGCCGTGATCAAGAGCTGCTGCCAGTCCATGGCACCCGTGTTCCAGGGCTCCTGCAACGCCTGGACGAGGTGGTACAGAGGTAGAACCTGGCCGACGCGCAGGAGCCAGGTGGGGAGGAGCTCGAGGGGACTGGCAGTGCCGGAGAGGAACATCATGGTGAACCAGAGGAGGAGCCCGGCGCCCTGCACGGCGCGCGCGCTCGGCAGCAGGCCGGCGAGCAGGATGCCGATGGCGGCGAACGTGGCCACGCCGACGACGGCGGTGAGGAGTACGCGCACGACGGAGTCGGGCTGGTTGGCGTCGTAGACCAAGGCTCCCAGCAGGTAGACGAGGAGGCCGCCGACGACGGCGATGAGGACCGCCACGACCGTCTGCGAGCCGAAGTACGTGAGCTCCTTGAGCCCCGAAGCTCGCAAACGGCGGAGCACTCCGCGTTCGCGGTAGGTAGCCAGGTGTACAGGTAGCGAGATCATGCCGATGGACGCGATCACCAGACCGATGTAACCCGGCACGTAGTAGTCCATCGCGAGGACGTCCCCGAAGTTCCCTCCAGTCACCCGGTCATTGCGGAAGATCCCGCCCAGGACGAGCAGCACGAGCAGGGGGAAGGCGAACGTGAAGATCATCGTCACCGGCTCGCGAACGAGCAGCTTGATCTCGGTCCAGGTGAGCTTCCAGAGGGCCATCGTCCGCTACTCCCGCAACGCGTGGCCGGTGAGCGCGAGGAAGACGTCCTCGAGCGAGGGTTGCTCGAGGCGCAGGTCGGCCGGCGCGATGCCGTGGTCGACGAGCTCGGCCGCGACGAGGGCCAGCACCGGTCCCGTGCCCCGCACGAGCACGCAGGTGCCCTCGTGGACGAGCTCGTCGACGCAGGGGACGTCGCAGAGCCAGGAGAGGTCGGGCTCGTCGGTGGTGAAGGTCACGCGCACGCCGCCGGCGTAGCTCTCGACGAGGCCCCGCGGCGTGTCGCTGGCGACGATACGCCCGCCGTCCATGACGGCGATACGGTCGCAGAGGCGCTCGGCCTCCTCCATGAAGTGGGTGACGAGGACCACCGTGCTGCCGCGCTCGCGGATCTCACGGACGAGGTCCCAGGCGACGCGGCGCGCGGCGGGGTCGAGCCCGGTCGTCATCTCGTCGAGGAAGACGACCTCAGGGTGGTTGACGAGCGCCAGCGCGACGAAGAGACGCTGGCGCTGGCCGCCCGAGAGGCTGTGGAACGAGGCCTTGGCCTTGTCGGCGAGACCCCACCGCTCGAGGAGAAGACGCCAGTCGGAGTGGCCGGGGACGAACGACGAGAAGAGGTCGAGCGCCTCCCAGACGCGCATGTGGTCGGGGAGCGAGGACTGTTGAAGTTGGCAGCCGATGCGCGGACGGAGCTGCGCCGTCTGGTGCTGCGGGTCGAGACCGAGAACCCGCAGGCTGCCGCCGTCGCAGTGCCGCAGCCCCTGCAGGCACTCGACGGTCGTCGTCTTGCCGGCGCCGTTGGGCCCGAGGAGGCCGAAGATCTCGCCGCGCAGGACCTCGAAGGTGGCCTCCTGCACCGCGACGACGTCGTGGTAGCGCTTCGTCAGGCCGTGCACGTCGATGACGATCTCGCGCCGATCGGCGTCACGCTGGTCCGCCTCGGGGCGTGCGGGTTCAGGGATGTCGGTGGCCATCACGAGACGTGGAGGAGTGTGGTCGAAGCTCGTACCATGCTACACCTTGGACGGTCGCAACACGGCGTCCCATCGCCGCGTGCCCGGGCTTGAGTCGCAGGCTCCTTCTAGCCGTCTCGCGGCGCGGCGACCTGCTCGTCGGCTGTCCCGACGGTGCGAGCGCCAGGTCCCGCCTCCGCGGCGCGCAGCGAGCCCACCTCGATGAAGACCCGTGTGATCTCCGGGAAGCGCTCTCGGAGCCGTTCCTCGATGCGATCCACTGCGGCGCGGATCTCGTTCGCGGCCAGCCCGGGCTCGAACGCGACCTCCAGGTTGAGGAGCACATCCTCCGGCCCCAGGTGCATCGTCAGCACAGGTCCCAGCTCCGCCACCGCAGGGTCGGCCTGCACGATCTCCTTGATCTCGCGCACAACGTCGGGGCTCATGGCCTCGCCCAGCAAGAGGCCCCTGCTCTCGGCAGCGAGCAGGAAGGCCGCCGAGGCGAGCAGCAGGCCGATGAGGATGGAGCCCACGCCGTCGATGTAGGGGTTGTCGAGCCGGTGGCCGAGGAAGACGACGAGGAAGGCGATCGCGAGGCCGACCAGCGCCAGGCTGTCCTCGACGACGACGGTGAAGATGCTCGGGTCCTTGCCCTCGCGGATGACTCGCAGCACCGGCGTCTCGGGATGCACCTTGCGGAGCTGCCGGTAGGCGATCCACCACGAGGCGCCCTCGAAGATGGCCGCCGCGGCCAGGACGACGTAGTTCCAGGTCGGGTCCTCGAGTGGGGAGGGGTTGCGCAGGTGGATGATGCCCTCGTAGATCGACATGCCGCCGCCGATGCCGAAGATGGCGAGCGCCACGATGAGGCTCCAGAAGTAGAGCTCCTGCCCGTGACCGAAGGGGTGGGCCTCGTCGGCGGGCCTCTTGCTGCGCTGTAGCCCGAGGAGCAGCAGGCCGCCGTTGCCGGTGTCGACGAGGGAGTGGATGCCTTCGGCGAGCATGGCCGAGCTGCCGGTGACGCTCGCCGCCGCGAACTTGATGGTCGCGATCGCCGCGTTGCCGGCTATCGCCGCCAGTACCGCCTTCTTCGACTCGGCAGCCATCGTGTCTCCTGGTGCCGGGGCGAGGCCGGCGCCGCGAGAGGGTCCTCTCGCGGCGCCGGCCTCGCCCTCACTCGACGTCGCTCGGGTCCCAGGCGATGCGCAGACCCTCGTGGAGGCCGTCGAGCCGCGCCATCTCGTCTGCCGAGAGTTCGAAGTCGAAGACGTCGCGGTTCTCCGCGATGCGCCCGCGGTGCACCGATTTGGGGATGACGACGAGCTCGTGCTGCAGGCTCCAGCGGATGAGCACCTGGGCCGGGGTCTTGTCGTGCTGCCGGGCGATGACCGTGAGGCGTGCGTCCGAGAGGCGGCGGCCACGCGTCAGCGGACTGTACGCCTCGACCTGTATCCCGTGCCGGCGGCAGACGTCGAGCAGCTCGCGCTGGTAGAGGAAGGGGGAGAGCTCGACCTGGTTGACGGCCGGGACGACATCGGCCGCGCCCAGCAGGTGTTCGAGGTGTGCGCCGGTGAAGTTGCTCACCCCGATCGCCCTGCATCTGCCCTCGGCGAGCAGCGTCTCCATGGCCCGCCAGCTCTCGAGCCGCTTGCCCGTCACCGGCCAGTGCATCAGGTAGAGGTCGACGTAGTCGATGCCGAGGTCGCGCAGACTCGTGTCCAAGGCGCGCCGCGTCTTGTCGAAGCCCTGGTCGGCGTTCCAGAGCTTCGTCACGATGAACAGCTCTTCGCGCGCCAGTCCCGAGGCCCTCACCGCGGCGCCGACGTCGGCCTCGTTGCGATAGATGCGCGCCGTGTCGATGTGGCGGTAGCCGTCCTCGAGCGCCCAGCGCACGGCGTCCCGCGTCTCACGCCCCGGCCTCGCCTTGAACACTCCGAGGCCGAGGACCGGCATGGCGACGCCGTTGTTGAGTCTCGTCGAGGGGATGCCCACCCATTCTCCTTCCCGGGGTCCCTAGGATGTCAGTCTGCCCGGCGTTGCGTCGGTCCGAACCCTGTGGTAGGTTGCCAGCTTGTCTTCTCCGCGCCGTTCCCAGGGCGCGGCCTCGGGACCGCCACGGGCGAGTCGGCGGTCGCCGGAAGGGGCGATGCGATGCGACGACGAGTCAGGGTTGCCGAGCGCCGAACGAGTCCCAGCGTCTGTCGCGCCGCGTTCGTCGTCCCCGCGACCCCGATCGTCACCATCACCTTCGCCTGCCTCGCCGCCCTCGTCGCGGTGTTCCTCTTCGCCGTCGTCATCGTCCCTCAGGCGGCCGCAGCGTCGCAGAGCGGTCGTGCGGCCACCGTCAGCGCCCAGATAGGCGATCTCGACGCACAGCTCGATGCGGTCGTCGCTCGCTACGGGGTCACCTCCCAACGCCTGGTCGATCTGCGCGCGAGCATGCGCGCCAACAGGACCAAGCTGCGTCAGGCCGAGTTCGACCTGCTCCTGGCCAAGGCCGAGCTGCTGCGCCGCGTCGTGGCCATGTACAAGGAGCGACCCGTCGACCTGCTCGACGTCGTCATGGGCTCGGCGAGCTTCGAGGAGCTCCTCGGCAAGCTGACCATGATGCGGCGGCTCAGCGACGGCGACGCCCGGCTCGTGTCCTCGACCGTGCGCATGGAGCGCGAGCTGCTCAACGAGCGCCGCACTCTGGCGGAGTCGGTCGGCCGACTGCGGACGAGCCTCGCCGACATGACTCGCGAGCGCTCCAGCCTCGAGGCCATGCTGGCGCAGCGGCGCCACCTGGTCATCGAGCTGCGCAAGGCCGCTGTCGCCAAGGCCAAGGCGGCGGCGCGGCCCAGACCGACGCCGGCTCCCAGCTCCTCCGGCACGGTCTCAGGTGGGGGTCCCTGGTGGCCGGCAGTCCAGGCTGCTGCCGCTGCCAACGGCATCGCGGCGCGCGGTCTCTACAAGCTGATGCTCGTCGAGTCGGGAGGAGTCGCCACGGTGCGCAACGGCTCCTACTGCGGGCTCTTCCAGTACAGCAACGCGACCTGGCGGGGCGCCTGGAACCCCTGGCGCGGGGCGAGCATCTTCGACGGCGCGGCGCAGATCAAGGCCAGCGCCAGGGCCGTCAAGCTCGGCCTCGGGCCTGGCTTCTGGCCCAACACGTACGGGTACGCGTTCTCCGACTGACGTCGCGCCGGTCGTAGGCCGCGCCGAGGCGCGGTCACCCTTTCCAGCGCAGGATCGCAGCCACCCCATCGAGATCGGCCAGCGGGGCCGCGGCGTCTTGCTCGACCGGCGTGACGGTCGCTCCCCTCGCCAGCGCCTGCTCGATCATGCGCTCGGCCAGGAAAGGTTCGGGCACCAGCTCACCCGAGGGGACGTCGCCGGGGTGTGTGCCCTCGGGCCACAGCCGGCCGTCGGGCTCTATGAGGCCGCTCCACTCGCGCGAGCCGTCGAGGAGCAGCGTGTGCACACGCCCCTCGAAGAGCGCCGCGAGAACGTCGGTCAGGCCGAGCGCGCCCGCGCCGCCTGCCAGGGCGGCGTCGCGGGCGCGCTCGACGAGCCGCCCCTCGCGGCGCCGCGTCGCGGCGCGCATCTCGTCCACCACCGCCTGGCTCAGCGCGTGCCTGTCGAGGTCCTCGAGCAGGCGTTCGCTCGACACGAGCTCGCGGCGCCCGTCCTTGGGGAGCGCCTGGGCGAAGGCTTCGGTCATGCGGGGGTCGCCGGCCAGGAGCAGCCTCTCCCAGGAGCGGCCCGTGGCGATGCCGTCGAGCGCATGCGCGACCGGTACGAAGAAGCGCCGCCTCGCCTCGTCGAGGCGGCGTTCGAACCGGTCGCGCTCGAGCGCGATCTGCTGTCCCGGACTGGGCGACCGCGACGGCTTGGCCTTCGCCTCGCGCCACTCCTCGGTCTCGGGCTCGAACCTCCAGCGCGCCAGCTCGTCGGCCACGCCGATCTTCCACTCGCAGAGGCGGACGCCGGAGCGCGAGACCATGATGATGCCGGCGGGGCGTGCCTCATCGAGCACGGCAAGCAGCGGCCGCACGTAAGCGGTGCGCTCGAACACGACGCGGTTCGGCAGCGGCAGTTGCACGGCGAGGCGCTCTACGACGCCGTCGCTGACGGCGGCGTAGAGCGCCCTACCGCGACCGCTCTCCTTGGGATCGAGCAGCCGCTCGAAGTCGGGCGCGAGCGCCTCGAGACGGGCGAAGAGCGCGCGCCACGTCTCGTGCGGCTCTTCGCTCTTGACGCGCTCGCGCAGCGCCTCGAGCTCGTTCTTGATCACGACTTCCCACGCCGGCCGCTCGCTGGTCCGCTCACTCGGGTCGGCGTCGACGTAGACGCTCAAGACGCCGTAGGGATCGCGGATGCGCATGACTGACACCAGCGTCTGTTGGTTCACGTCCACCGGAGGCGCCTCCTTTGCGGGTCATCCCGGGGCATACGGCCGCACAGTGATGCTACCCCGTGGCGGCCGTTACCGAGCATCGCCGTCAGGGTATGAGCAGACGGAGAAAGGCGCCTCTCTCGCCGCATGAGAGTCTCCGCATATCCCCCGACCACCCGGAGGCAACGATAGTGTTCGCCCACGACCGCCGCACGAAACTGCTCACCCTGTTCACGATGTGCTTCGCCTTGTTCATGGCGATGCTCGACAACACCGTCGTCAATGTCGCCCTGCCGAAGATCCAGGACCAGTTCGGTTCCGGGGTGTCGGGTCTCGCGTGGATCATCGACGGCTACACGCTGATGTTCGCGGCCTTCATGCTGACGGGGGGCACCCTCGGCGATCTCTACGGGCGCAAGCGGATCTTTCTCGGCGGACTGGTGATCTTCACGGTCGGCTCGCTGGCTGCCGGTCTCGCTCCCAGCATGTCGTTCCTGATCGCCGCTCGCGGTCTGCAGGGTCTCGGTGCTGCGGCGCTGCTGCCGGGCACGTTGTCGATCCTCGCGCAGACGTTTCCCGATCCGCGCGAACGCGCCCAGGCCATCGGCATCTGGGCCGGCGTCTCGGGCATGGCCCTCGCCGCCGGCCCCGTGGTCGGTGGCGCGCTGGTCGACAGCCTCGGGTGGCAGAGCGTGTTCTTCCTCAACGTGCCCATCGGTGTGGTCGCCTTCATCGTGGCGCTGCGGGTGGTGCGCGAGTCGAAGAATCCTGAGGGGCGCCATCTTGACCTGGCCGGTCAGCTACTGGCGATCACGGCGCTGGGATCAGTGACGTACGCCCTCATCGAGGCGAACAACTACGGCTGGACCTCACCGCTCATCCTCTCCCTGTTCGCCGTGGCCGTCGTCGCCCAGGCGCTCTTCGTCTGGGTCGAACTGCACAGCACGAGCCCCATGCTGCCGCTGCGCTTCTTCAGGAACCGGACCTTCACCGCGGGGGTCACAGTAGCCGGCCTCGTGAGCTTCGGCATGTTCGGCATCTTCTTCTTCCTCACCCTGTTCTTCCAGAATGTGCAGGCGTACTCCGCCTTCGGCATGGGTCTGCGCGTGCTGCCGCTGACGGCCGCCATCATCGTCGTGGCGCCGCTCGCCGGCCAGATCGCCGGCCGAATCGGCTCACGCGTGCCCATGACCATAGGCATGACCATCATCAGCGCCGGCATGCTGCTGATGGTGCGCATCGAGCCCGGCATGCCCTACTCCGCACTGTGGTGGAACCTCGCCTTGCTCGGCGTCGGGATGGGCTTGGTGATGACCCCCATGACGGCCGCGGTCATGTCCAGCGTGCCTCGCGCTCGTGCCGGCATGGCGTCGGCCACCTCGAACGCGAGCCGCGAGATCGGCGGCGTCTTCGGCATCGCGCTCCTCGGGGCCATCGTGACCCACTGGTTCGCCAGCGACCTGGCCTCCAGGCTGACGACGTTTCCGCTTCCGCCCGCCGTCAAAGGGCACGTCGTGGGTCTGGCGAGCCACGGTGGAGCGCAGGCCGCGGCGGGTCTGCCTGCGGGAACGGCGGCCCGCCTGCACGTCCTGGTGGACTCCGCCTTCGTCTCCGGTCTCCACGTCGGGTTCCTCGTCAGCGCCGCCTCGCTGGCCGTGGGGGCTATCGTCTCGGTGGTGTTCGTGAAGGGCGGCAGGCCGACTACCGAGACCATCGTGCCGGCCGGCGAGCTGGTCGTGGTCGAGGAGGGCGACGCGGCGTAGTGGTGGTGGCGGGCGGCGAGGGCTCGAAGGAACCGGCGAGATTTGCACCGTCGTCACCCCATGAAAGAACAAGCCGCCGATCGTCGGCACCGGCCCCTTCCAGGTCGTCGACTTCAACAAGCAGAACCACTTCGTGCGCATGGTCGCCAACAAGGACTACTGGCGCGGCGCCCCGCTCATCGACGAGGTCGTCTTCACCGCGTACCTGAACCCTGACGCCATGGTGCAGGACCTGCGGAGCGGCGCCATCGACGCCTGCTGGGGCGTGCCCGAGGGCCAGTTCGCGCCGCTCGGCCAAACGGCCGGATTCAAGGCGGTCTCCTACGTTGTGAAGGGCTTCGACGAGCTCGGTTTCAACTGCTACACCGGCCCCTCGCTGGGCAACCCCCTCGTCAAAGACTGGCGCTTCCGTCAGGCCCTCAACTGGGCCATCGACAAGCAGCAGCTCGTGAAGATCGCCTACGCAGGTTACGCAGTGCCGGGCGACACCCTCATCGTGTCCGACTTCTACACGAACCCCGACTGGCACTGGCAGCCGCCACCCGACCAGCTCTATGGCTACGACCCGGCCAAGGCGACGCAGCTACTGGCCGATGCCGGCTACAAGACGGTGGGCGGGAAGCTCCTCGACAAGCAGGGCAAGCCCATCACGCTGCGTCTCCTGGCCTGCGACGGGCCGCCGCAGGGCCAGAAGATCGGCAAGCTGCTGACCGCCTGGCTGCAGGCCATCGGCATCAAGGTCAAGTTCGCCTACATGACCGCGAGCAGAACCCGTACATCGTGCTTGCCTATCCCAAGGGGCTTGAGGCTCTCGACGCGGCGCACTGGGAGGGTTGGGTGCAGTCGCCTACCGGCACGGGCTCGGCGATCTACTCGGTCGACAACATCGACAGCTACCTCTATGTGCACCCCATGGAGGCGGCTGCGAAGGGGAACTCGCCGTCGCTCCTCATCGCCGCTTTCGTGGGCGCGGTGGTGGTCGCCGGTGTGGTCGTCTGGCTTCTGGCCAGGCGGCGGCCGAGGGCGCTTGAGGAGTAGCCGCAGGCGGCCCACGGGAGGCCTTGCGGACCGCAGGGCGCTAGTGCACTAGCGCGAGCCGCTCGCGCGAGGTTCGCCCGACGAGCTCGCGAGCCGACGGGCACGGGCCATCGGGTGGCTCAGGTGCTGGGGGGTGAGGACGAGCACCCGTCCTGGTGCCGCGCGCCGCCCACGGCAGCGTCATCTACCAGGCGCTCCATGAGGCGGAGTAGGCCGCGGTACCCTCCCGCGTTGGCGGCAGTCCGGGCCTGGGGTCAGGCGCAGAAGATCTCGGCGAGGCGCACGTAGACGCGGGCGCTCGTCTCGACCGAGGCGAGGTCGACCCACTCGTCTGCCGTGTGTTCACGCCCACCCGTGGGGCCGAAGATGACACAGGGCACGCCGCCCTCCACGAGGATGCCCGAGTCCATCCAGCCCAGGTCGCCGCGCACCGTCACGGGTCGGTCGAGCTCGGCGCGCGAGGCCGCGATGAGGGCGGTGACCACAGGCTCGTCGGGGTCGAGGCGCACCGGGTCGCGGCCGACGACGGTGCGCGCCGAACCCTTGAACCGCGGGTCCGTCCGCGCGGCGGCTTCGAGGATCGACCCCAGCTCGGCCTCGGCGTCGCTCACCGTCTCTCCGGGAATCAGACAGCGCTCAACGCCCAGGGTACAGGTCGCGGGGTAGGCCGGGTAGGTGATGCCGCCGGCGATGGTCGAGGCGTGCACGTTGGGGCGTCCGTAGGCGGCCGGCGTCTTCTGCGCGAGGACCTTGTCGAGGCGGCGCACGCCGTCGAGCACGGGGCCGAGAAGGGCGATGGCGTCGACCCCGTGGGCGGCGTCGAGGCCGGCGGCCTCGACGCCGCGACTCTCGATCTCGAACCACGCGAAGCCGCCGTGCTCGGTGATGACGTCGAGGTCGCTCTGTTCGGCGAGCACGGCCGCGTGTGGCCGGTAGCGGTCGAGCAGCGCCGTGGCGCCGAGGCTCTCCCACTCCTCGTCGATGATGCCGGCGATGAGAAGATCGCCGCGGAGCGGCTGGCCGCCCGCCGTTCCGCGGGCGGCCAGCCGCTCCGCGGCCGCGACCATCGCCGCGAGGCCGCTCTTCATGTCGATCGTGCCGCGTCCGTACATGCGCCCTTCTCGCACGACGGGCTCGGAAGAGCTCGGGGTCGGCGCCGACCACGTCGAGGTGGCCGACCAGCATCAGCGAGCGCCCGCCGCCCGATCCGGCGAGGCGGGCGACGATGTTCGGTCGTCCCGGAGCGGCGTCCCAGGTGTCGACGGTGAGACCCGCCGTCGCGAGGCGCCCGGCGAGGAAGCGCGTGAGCACTCCCTCGCCGGGCGCTCCCGGCACCAGGCTCGGGTTCGTCGTGTCGATCGCGACGAGCTCCGCGAGCAGCGCGGTCAGCTCGGTGGCGGCGACATCGCTCACGAGGGCTCCTGTCCTTCTGCTGGCGTGTCGCCGCCGGGGTCTGAGCCTTCGCTCGCGGTGGCGGCGGCGGTGGCGGCGAGCGTAGACGCATCGCCGCGCTCGCCGCACGAGGCGCGCACGATGAGTTGGGTCGCAAGACGGATGCGGCGCGCTGCGCCGGCGTCGCCGGCGCAGCGCGCCAGCAGCCGCTCACCCGCCGTGCGCCCGAGCTCGTAGACGGGCTGCGCGACGACGGTCAGGGGCGGCGCGACGATCGTCGTCCAGTCAGTGTCGTCGAAGCCGATCAGGGCGACGTCGTCGGGCACGCGCAGGCACAGGTCGCGCAGGGCGCGGACGGTGCCGAGCGTCATGAAGTTGTTGGCCGTGAAGAGCGCCGTCGGCCGGTCAGGGCGCTCGAGCAGCAACCGGGCCGTCCGGTAGCCGTCGTGGGCTGAGGGGCCGCCCACGGAGACGAGGTGCGGGTCCACCGCGAGGCCGGCCTCGCGCAGGGCCTTGCGGTAGCCGCGCAGGCGCTCGGCCGTCGAGCCGATCTCGGGCGAGTCGCTGATCACGCCGATGCGCCGGTGGCCGAGGGCGATCAGGTGACGCACGGCCGCCGCCGCGCCGCCGGCGTTGTCGGCCGTCACCGTGTCGACGCGCAGGCCGCGCAGCGGACGGTCGAGCACGACGAGCGGTGTGCCGTCGGCGGCGATGGGGGAGAGGTGAGCGAGGCTCTCCGGCGACGTCGGCGCCACCGCGAGACCGTCGACGCGCCGCGCCAGCAGTGCTTCGACCGCGCGTCGCTCCTCGTCGAGGTCTTCGTCGGAGTTGGCCAGAAGGAGTGTGTAGTCCTGCTCGCCGGCGGCGTCCGCCATGCCCCGCGCGACGAGGGAAAAGAAGGGATTCTCGATGTCGCCGACAACGAGGCCGAGCGTGCGCGTGGAGCCCGAGACGAGAGCACGCGCCACGGCATGGGGGCGGTAGCCGAGGCGCTGCGCGGCGGCGAGGACCCGGTTGCGCGCGCGCTCGCTGGCGTAGCCGTAGCCGGCGAGCGCGCGCGCTGCCGTCGCCTGCGAGACGCCCGCTTCGCGAGCTACATCCTTGATCGTCGCACTCATGGCGCCCGGATGATACCATCTGGCGTTGAGGATGTGATAACGTTCTCAGTCGTCCCTCGCGGGGGCGGGGGAGAAAGGAGCACCATGGACCGTTCGCCCAGCGCGAAGCCCACTGTCCAGCGCCTCTTCATTTCGGCCATCGCGCTGCTCGCCGTCGTTCTCGCAACGGCTCTTGTCGGCGCTTGCGGCAGCTCAGGCGGCGGAGCCGGTGGCGCGAGCCCCGGGGCGTCGGCCGCGCCCGTCAAGGGCGGCACGATGGTCGTCGCCTACCAGTCCGACCCGCAGGCCCTCGACCCGGCCGTCGACTGGGAAGGCAACGGCTGGTCGATCGAGCACTGCCTGTACAACACCTTCCTTACGTATGCGAGCGCCACCGGAACGGCCGGCACGAAGCTCGTGCCCGACATCGCCACGGAGGTGCCGACGGTCGAGAACGGCGGCATCAGCAACGGCGGCAAGACCTACACCTTCCACATCCGGCCCGGCATCAAGTTCGCGCCGCCCGTGAACCGCGAGGTCACGGCTCAGGATTTCAAGTACTCCTTCGAGCGCATGATGGACCCTACGACGAGGCCGAATCCGCCCGGCACGGGCTTCTACTTGAGCATCATCGGCGCCGAGGCATTCAACACAGGCAAGGCGAAGACGATCGCCGGCTTCAAGGCCGTCGACAAGTACACCGTCCAGATCGACCTCAAGAACCCCGATGCGACACTGCTGGCCGCACTCTCGATGCCCTTCACCGCGGTCGTCCCCAAGGAGTGGGTGCAGAAGTGGGGCAGGCAGTTCGTTCGCCATCCGCTCGGCACAGGCCCCTACATGATGGACCACTGGACCTCGGGGCAGGAGCTCGTGCTCGTGCGCAACCCGAACTGGCACTACTGGCGCGACGACGGCGGCGACAAGGCCTGGGTCGACGGTTTCACGTTCCGATTCTCCGTTACCCAGACGAGGGCGCTCCTGTTGCTCAAGAGAGGGCAAAACGACGTGCTGGGCAGCTACATCGCGTCGTCCGACTACGTCTCGGTGACCACCGACCCGGTATGGAAGAAGCAGGTCGCCGAGCAGCCGGCCATCGCTATCGACTACCTCTTCATGAACGTGCTGATGAAGCCGTTCGACAACCTGAAGGTGCGTCAGGCGGTGGCCTGGGCCGTCAACCGCGAGAAGCTCCTCAAGCTGATCAGCGGCGCCGGCAGTCCCTTGAACCAGATCTTCCCTGCCGGCCTTCCCGGGCACGTCGACGGGTCGGCGGGCGACTTCTACGGCTACGACCCCGCCAAAGCCAAGCAGCTCCTGGCTGAAGCGGGGTATCCCAACGGCTTCTCGACGATGCTCTACTCGCACAACGTCGACCCCTGGCCCAAGGTCATCCAGTCGATCCAGAACGACCTCGCGCAGGTCGGCATCAAGGCCGGCGTCAAGCTCCTTGCGATGGACACGTACTGGACGCTCATCGGCATCCCGAAGAAGGCGCCCATGGGGTTGCAGGATTGGTGGCAGGACTTCCCCGACCCGTCTGACTTCGTCCTGCCCCTCTTCAGCAAGAGCAACGCCATCGAAAACGGCGCCAACCCGAGCTACTGGTGGGATCCGACGGTCGAGGCGCAGTTGACGCAGAGCTTCGCCATGACCGACACGGCGCAGCGCCTGACTCTCTTCCAGACGATGCAGAAGGAGGTCATGGACCAGGCCCCGGCCGTTCCCCTCTTCCAGCCCAACGTGAACTCCGTGTTCTCCAAGCGCATGCGCGGCTGGTACCTGCCGCCGATCTGGATCTTCGACTTCCTCGACTACTGGATCCAGCCGTGAGTCCGAGTCCGGCTACGAGCCCGAGTCCGACCAGGGGCCCGAGTCTGGCAACGAGCCTGGACGCAGCCGCGAGGAGGGACACGTGACTCGACCTTCCCTCGACGAGCTCGTCGCCAAAGCCGAGCACTCGGAGCTCTTCACCGCGCCACGTCTCGAAGCCGACGTGGCGCGCTTCCTGGGCGAGCACGGCGAAAGGGTGAGCGCGCTGGCGCGCGAGGCGCGCCAGCGCGCCTACGAGAGCGTGTACTTCGTCGGTAGCGGCGGCTCCTGGTCGGCGATGTACTCGGGCAAGTACCTGGCCGACCGCTTCATCACGCTGCCGTCTGAGCTCGTCTATTCCTACGAGCTCTGCTGGCGCGCGCCGCGACGCTTGGGGCCGAAAGCTCTGGTCTTCCTCGCCTCCTACTCCGGCAAGACCGAGGACACGCTCGCAGCTCTCGACTGCGCCAGGCGCGTCGGCGCGCACACGGTGGCGCTGGTCAAGAGCGCCGACACGCCGCTCGCCCAAGGGGCCGACGAGGTCGTCGCTTACGGCTCGTCGGCCCTCTACACGTTGCCGGCGCTCGCGGCTTCGCTCTTCGTCATCGAGTTCGCGCACGCCGGCGACCTCGACGCGCCGACCGCGCGCGCGATCGACGAGCTGCGTGCCGGTGTCGAGGCGCTGCCGGCGATCATCGGACGCGCCTACCGCGATGAGAAGGCGCGCTGCGAAGAGCTTGCGCGCGCCTTCCTGCCCTCGGACCTGCTCTACTGCGTCGGCGCCGGGCCGAACTACGGCCTCGCCTACAAGTTCGCCCTCACCGTCTTCATGGAGAACATCCGCACGCACGGCTCGGTGGTCGAGAGCGCCGAGTTCCGCCACGGTCCCGCCGAGATGCTCGAGCGGCAACGTGCCGACATGGTCTTTCTGCTGGGCAGCGACGAGTCGCGGGCGATGACCGAGCGCTCGCTCGCCTTCGCTGGCGAACGCGGCGCGCGCACGATCGTGTTCGACGCCGCCGGCTACGAAGGCCTGCACCCGCTGCTCGCGCCCTACGTGCTCAAGGTCCCGCTGCAGTGGTTCGTCGTCTACTCGGCACTGCTGCGCGGTATCCTCGACCTCGACGAACGGGTGTACATGGGCCATCGTGTGCTCTCCGACGGGCAGGCTGGGTGGCCGTGAACCTCGCTCGGGCTGCAGGAACAGCGGCGGATGCCGTCCGCACCCGCGGCGAGAGCGGTCTCAAGGTTGCCAGCGTGGGCGACAACTGCGTCGACCGCTACGTTGGCGCCGTCACCGGCAGGTACGCCGGCGGCAACGCCCTCAACGTGGCCGTGCGCCTGGCGCTGGCCGGCTACTCGAGCGCCTATCTCGGGGCCGTCGGCGACGATGAGGACGGGCGCTTCATCCTGGCGGCGCTGGGTGAGGCCGGCGTCGACGGGAGCCACGTGGAGGTGCGCAGTGGACCGAGCGGCGTGACGGTGGTCCGGGTCGAGCTCGGCGAGCGCACGTTCGTCTCCGAGGAGTACGGGGTGGCCGGCAGCTACTGCTTCGTGCCCGCCAGCCTGGGGTTCCTCGAGGACCGGGCGTGGGTGCACGCCGCCCGCCTCTCGGGCGCGTCGCGAGCCCTGGCGCTGCTGGCCGACCGCGGCGTGCCGCTCTCCTACGATTTCACCGACCACTGGGACCAGGCCGCGGCGATAGAGCTCTGCCCTCGGCTCCAGGCGGCGTTCTTCTCCGGCTCGGCTCTCGGCGAGGACGGCGCGCGCCGGCTCGCGGAGCAAGCCGTCGCACGCGGGGCGCGCGCTGGCGTCGTGACGCGGGGCGCGCACGGTGTGGTGGCCTGCGTCGGCGAACGTCTCGTGATGCGCCCCGCTGAAGCGGTCACCGTGGTTGACACCCTGGGCGCCGGCGACGCCTTCATCGCCGGCTACGTGCGCGCCACGCTCCAGGGAGCGGACGTCGATGAGGCTCTCGGCAGCGGAGCGCGGGAGGCGGCTGAGAGCTGTTCTCACGTGGGCGCCTGGCGGCTGCCCGAGGAGGTCGCGGATCCATGAACGAGACGGGGAAGGACGGCCCAACCGGGGAGGCCCGGCGTCAGGACGCAAGCGGCTCGCCGACGCCGGGGCTGACGCGTGGGCAGGAGCTCTTCGCTGACGCCGCGCGGCACCTTGTGGGGGGCGTCGGCTCGGGCACACGCTCGCCGCGCTCCGGCTGGCAGCCGTACCCGATCTTCGTCGAGTCGGCGCGCGGCGCCCACGTGATCGACGTAGACGGCAACGAGTACATCGACTACGCCATGGGGCTTGGGCCGCTGATCCTCGGTCACCGGCCGCGGGCCGTCATCGAGGCGGTCACGCGCGTGATCAACGAACGCGGCTCCATGTTTGCTCTCGCCCACGACCTCGAGGGCCGCGCGGCGGCCGTCGTCGCTGAGCGCGTGCCTTCGATGGAGCTCGTGCGCTTCGGCAACTCCGGCACCGAGTGCTGCCACTACGCCATCCGCTTCGCGCGCGCCTTCACCGGACGCCAGCTCGTGGTGCGCTTCGAGGGTCACTACCACGGCTGGTCCGACGTCATCCATTGGTCGGCCCACCCCGCCCTCGCGAAGGCCGGGCCGGAGGCGGCGCCGGCCGTCGTGCCGGAGACGACGGGCATGACGGCCGGCGCCGCCTCCGGCCTGCTCGTCCTCGGCTGGAACGACCCCGAAGCACTTGAGCAAGTCTTCGCGGAGCGCGGCGACGAGATCGCCGCCGTGATCACCGAACCCATCGACGGCAACAGCGGCGCCATCATGCCCGAACCCAGCTACCTCGAGACGATGCGTCGGCTCACCGAGCGACATGGCGCCCTGCTCATCTTCGATGAGGTGCTGACCGGCCTTCGTGTGCACCCCGCCGGCGCGCAGGGCCTCTTCGGGATGAGCCCCGACCTCACCGTGCTGGCGAAGGCGCTCGGCGGCGGCTTCCCCGTGGCCGCCTTCGGCGGTCGCCGCGACGTGATGGAGATGGCGGCCGACGGGCGCACGATGCACGGCGGTACCTACAACTCGAGCCCGCTGGTCTGTGCCGCCGTGCTTGCCACGATGGCCGAGACGGGCAAGGCGGGCTTCTACGAGCGCCTCGGTGAGCTCGGCTCGCGTCTGCGCAACGGTCTGCTTGCCGCCGCCCACGATGCTGGCCTCGGGGCCTGCTGGAGCGGCCCGCCGCAGATGGGGCAGCTGTGGTTCGCGACGCGTCCGCCGCGTACCTACCGCGAGGCGATGAAGGTCGCCGCGGTGAGCCCCTACTTCACGCTCTACCGTGAGCTGCGCGAGCGCGGCGTCATCATCCAGCCGCCGCAGGAGGGCCTGCTCTTCGTGTCGGGTGGTCACACCGACGCCGACATCGAGCGCACGGTCGAGATCGCCTGGGAGGTGATGCCGCTCGTGGCGCGGGCCGCGGCCGAAGGTCGGGTCGGCCCGCGCGGCGGCGTGCGCTGATCCCGGTCGACCCTGGCGCCGTGCACAGTCTTGACAGCGCCGATTTGCTGCGGAAGAGCGGCAATGCGCTACTCTGGTGACGTGAGCACGATCAGCACAGAGGTGAGAGCGCCCGTCGCGGTCGGCACGCTTGAGGGGGCGTCGGCTCGGATCGTGGCCCTCCCGTTCGGTCGCTTCAAGTTGCGCGTGCGCGATGGCCTGCTCGCGGCCAGCGTGGGAGAGGCGTGGGTCAGGGTCGAGGGCGCCGTCGTCCGGCTGAGCGCGAGACGTCCGCCCCGCTGGTCGACCGTGGTCGGCTTGTTCGTTCCGCTCGGCTTCGCCGCCGCCGCCGTGTTGCTCTTGCTCGGCACGCCCCGGCTGGCACTCCTCGCGAGCGGCGTCACGCTGGCCTCCATGGCCGTCGTTGAGACTCTGCAAAGGTCTCTGGCCATGCGCGAAGAGGCGGCGGTGTACGCCGCCGACACCTACGTGGTCGACGTCAGGCGTCCACTGGGGCTCGACAGGATCGCGTGGCTGCTCGGTACGGTGGAGTGGCTGCTTCCTCGCCCGCTGGCCGACCTCATCGGTCGCCGTGTGGTCGTGGTCGAGGCGTCCTTCGGCCCCGACCGCCTTTCGATCCAGCGGCGCGCCTTCGTGGCACGAAGGGTAGTCACCGCAGAGGAGCTGGTGCGGTCCCTGAGGGCGGCGCGCCTCCCTCGCCTCAGGACCTAGGTCACGCGCGGGCCGGCGCCGGGACGCGCGGCGCCACGAAGAGGACCGCCACGTCGTCGGCGAGCGGCGCGCCGTTGGCCACTCTCACCTCGTCGACAAGCCGCACGAGGCCGGCGTGGTCGATGTCGTCGGCGGAGCCGTTCTTCTCCAGGAGTCCGACAAGGCGCCGCAAGCCCAGCCTCTCGCTCGAGCCGGCCTGGGCGCGACCCTCCACGAGGCCGTCCGTGTAGAAGAGCAGCGCCCAGTCGTCGGGAAGCTTGACCTCGGCCGGGCGCCAGCGTTCTCCCGGGAACATGCCGAGAGCCGGGCCATAGGGGATGTCGATCTCACGGACGCCGTCGTCGAGGAGCAGCGGCCTATGGTGGCCGCCCAGCACGACTCTCAAGCGTGAGCCACGGGAGTCAAGCCAGGCGCAGCAGACGGTGGCGAACTCGGCGTCGTCGGGGCGGTCGCGCTCTAACACCTGTTCGAGGCCCGCCATCACCTCGGCCGGCTCGAGGCCGGCCATCGCCATGGCGCGCCACGACGCGCGCAGCGTCGCGCCTAGTGCCGCCGAGTCGGGCCCGTGACCCGAGACGTCTCCGATGACGAGGGCCAGCTCGCCGCTCGGCGTCTCGACGGCGCCCAGGAAGTCACCGCCGATGCGCATCTTCTCCTCGCCGGCGACGTAGTGGTAGTCGACACGCAGCTGCGGCGTGCCGAGGTGGGGGCGCGGGAGGAGGCTCTGCTCGAGGCGTTTGAGGAGGCGCGCCGTCTCTTCCTCGGCGGCCAGGCGCTGCCGTTGCTGCTGCAGGCTCCTGGCTCGCTCGACCGCGATGGCCAACTCGTCGGCGAGGCGGCGCGCCACGACGAGGAGCTCGTCGGTGGGATAATCGACGTGCTCGTGCCAGGCGAGGAAGAGCAGCGCTCCCACGACGTCGCCGTACGAGATGGGCAGGCCGAGGAGCGAACGGTAGCCCTCTCCCTTGAAGTAGGCCTCCAGGCGCGCGTGCGATCCGCCCGAGAAGTGCTCCTGCACGTCGTAGATGAAGACGGGTTCGCGCGCGTCGATCAGCCGGCGCAGGTCGGCGATCTGCTCCAGCCTCCACATGCCGACGGGTGGCGGGCCGGGGATGCGCGCGACGATGTCGATCTCGTCCCCCTGGATGCTCCAGAAAGAGGCTGTCTCGCAGCCGAATAGCTCGGTGGCGATACGGCAGGCCGTGTCGGCGACCTCGCGCGGCGTCTGGCCGACGTGCAGCTCCTGCGTGAGAGCGAGGAGCCGCTCGAGGGCGTGCCGCGCTTGCAGTGACGACGTCACGTCGATCATGGTGACGAAGAGCGTCGGCTCGGGCGCCTCCTTGCGGCAGCGCGCCGAGACCGAGTAGGTTCGTCCCACCGCGGGCACGAAGACCTCGCTCACCTGCATCGAGGACTGGTAGCCGACGACACAAGCCTGCAGCTCTCCCGCGACTGGCGGTGGTAGTCCGGGAATGAGCTCGGCGAGCGGTCGGTCGACCCAGTCCTCGTGCGCGAAGAGGGAGCGGAGCCGCGCATTGGCGTTGCGGCAGCGCAGGTCGGGCCCGGTGAAGAGGCCCACCGCCGCCGTGGCCGCCTCCAGCGTGCCGCGTATCCGCTCGTCGCGTGTTTCGACCTCCTTGAAGAGGTGGTCGAGTCGCGAACGCAGATGGTCTGCCACGAAGCCGGCGACGAGGGCGACGACCATCCAGATCACCGCGGTCGCGTACGTCGACTCTCCGTGGAAATGATGCGCGGGATCGGCGACGAAGAGGATGAAGAAGGCGCCGGCGACGCCGGCGACGATAACGCCCGGCAGCGGTCCGGCGGCGATGGCGACGGCGATCGCGACTCCCGTCGCCAGGGCGCCCGGCATGCCGTAGTAAGGAATCGGGTTGACGAGCGCGAAGGGGATAAGCACGGCGATGACTGCCACCACCCCGATGATCGTGGTCAGCCGGGGACGCACGGTGAAGTAGCCCACCCAGCTCAGGGCCTTGAGAAGCGCAGTGTCATCGAGAGGCGGCGGCCCGGGCGGGTCTCGACGCTGGTCGCGAGCCATGCCGACATAGTACCCCCAGCGCTCAGGCAAAACTAGGACAAGAATGGTCGGCTTTTCAAACGGTGGGGATGAGCGACGTAGACGAGGCGTTCGGCCAGTGTCCGAGACCAAGGACGCTCAGCCGGAAGGGACGGGGCGATGAAGGATCTCGACTACTACGAGGGCCTGCCGTATCGGGCCGTCTGGGAGCACGCGGCGTCGGCCGATGGCGACTGGTACTGGCGGGTCCACCTGCAGGAGATCCCGGCCGTCGCGGGTCTTGGAACGACGGAGGAGGAGGCCCTCGAGCAGCTACGCGAGCGGTTCGAGGAGTATGTCCGCTTTCATGTCGACGAAGGGCTCGACATCCCGGAGCCGAGGCCCTCTGCGAAGCCCTCGGTGGCCGACGCTCCGCCCGTGCCCGAAACCGAGAAGCCCTGACGGAGGCTTCCTGTTAGTTGCGCTCTACCGGCGCGCCAGCGAGACGAAGTAGAGGAGCTGCAGGATCGCCGTCACCGCGGCCCCGAGGTAGGTGAGCCCGGCGGCCGTCAGGACCTTCTTGGCCCCGGTGCGGTCATCGTCGGTCTGCATGAAGCCTGCCTCGGCCAGCAGACGCAGGCCGCGCTGGCTGGCGTCGATCTCGACCGGCAGCGTCACCAGGCAGAAGACGACCATGAGGCCGAAGAAGAAGACGCCCAGCCAGAGAAGGCCGGTCATCTGCAGGATCAGCCCGAAGAAGATCATGAAGTAGGCGACGTTGGGGCTGATGACGACCGCCGGCACGAGGAAGTTGCGCATCGCCATGAGCGCCGAGCGCTGCTGGTGCTGCTGCACATGGCCGAGCTCGTGGGCGACGATAGCCATCGAGGCCACCGAGGGTTGGGTGGCGACCGCCTGCGACAGGTTCACGACGCCGGTGCGCGGGTCGAAGTTGTCGCCGAGCTCGCCTTGGGCTTGCCGGAACGGTATCGCCTTGAGCGAGGTGCGCGCGAACAGCGCGTCGCCGACCTGAGCCCCCGTCGCACCGGAGCTGTTGCGTACCTGGCGCCACTTCGCGTAGGTGCTCTTCAGGTACAGTTGCACGCTGCCTGAGATGATCAGGGTGGGGATCAGCACGTAGAGCACGTAGTGCCAATCGAAGATGAACATCCGTTCTCCTCGCGTCTCGCCGCCGGGCACGCGACGGCCGGTCGTGGCCGTCGAGTACGTCGTGAAGTCTTCCCCGAGGACGGGCCTCCGTCAATCTTAGGAGGGCCGCTGTTGCGGTCGGGTGCGTCCGGGGCGGCGTGCCGATTTCGGGGCGCCGGGTCGGCCCTGCGCAGCGGCGTGCCGATCCGGCGCCCTCTTTGTCGGGGCGCAGCGGCAAGGTAGCATCGCCGCGACAGGGAGGGAGTGTGCCCGGCAAGGTCATCGTCTGCTTGTGTCACGACGTCACCGAGGACGACGTGCGCCGCGCCGTCGCCGAGGGCTACGACGATATCGAGACCGTCAAGCGCTTCACGGGCGCCATGATGGGCCCCTGCCAGGGCAAGACGTGCGCGTGCGCCCTGCGGGACCTGGTGGCGCGACTCACGGGGCGCGGCGCTGAGGAACAGGCGCTGCCGGCGCGGCGGCCGCCGGCCTACGCCGCCCGTCTCGGGGCTTTGAGCGGCGGCATCGACGAGGAGACGTCGACGGCGGCCGCCGCGCAGGGCAGCGCCGGACCTGAGGCGCCGCGCTCGGAGGTGTCGCGTTCGGGTGTGCCACGCCCGACCGCAGCGCGTCCGGTCGCCAGAGCGGCCCATCGCCGAGAGCTTCCTCGGCACGGCGTCCCCGGCACGACGACGAGCGAGCTGCGCAAGGCCTACGACGTCGTGGTGATCGGCGCCGGCATCCAGGGGCTCGCCCTGGCCTACGAGCTCGCGAAGCTCGGCGCCGGGCGCATCGCCGTGCTCGAGCGCGGCTACCCGGGATGCGGCGCCAGCGGCCGCAACGGCGAGATGATCCGTTCGGCCTTCGCCTCTCCCGAGTGGATCCGCTTCTTCGACGAGAGCCTGCGCCGCTGGCAGACCCTCTCCGCGGAGCTCGAGTTCAACGTCCTCTTCACGCCGGCGGGCTACCTCGTCCTGGCCTCGACGCCAGAGCTGGCGGAGGCCCAGCGCCGCTACGTCCACCGCCAGCACGAGCTCGGTCTGCACACGGAGATACTCAGTGCGGCACAGGTGCGCGACCTTTGCCCCGCGCTGAACCCCGACCTGGTCGCCGGCGGCATCCTGCAGCGCGACGGCGGCTTCGCGCACCACGACGCCTGCGTGTGGGGCTACGCGCAAGCGGCCGCCCGCCGGGGCGTCGAGATCCACCCCTACACCACGGTGACCGGCGTGTACGTCGCCGCCGGCAGAGTCCGCGGCGTGAGCGCGCTGAAGGCGTCGGCGGCGAGGGACAGCGCCGTCACGGTGGCCACCCCCCTCGTCGTCGACGCCGCCGGGGGGCACGCGGCCGACGTCGCGGCCATGGCGGGTGTCGAGGTCCCCGTGAAGACGTTCCGCCTGGAGATGATGGCGACGGAGTCGCTGGCGCCCTTCTTGAGGCCTGCCGTCAGCGCCCCCGCGATCATGGGCTACTGCCACCAGACGACGCGCGGGGAGTTCGTCGGCGGCACCGAGCCCGGCGGCACCGAGCCCTCGACCAGCCTGCGATCGACCGTCTCTGCGGTGCGTCACGCGGCCGACCGCTTCGCGCGCCTCCTACCGGCGCTGGCCGGCGCGCGCATGCTGCGCCAGTGGACCGGACTCGTCACCGAGACTGCCGACGTTGCCCCCGTGCTCGGACCGGTGCCCGAGGTCCAGGGGTTCATCCTCGACTGCGGCTGGGTGTACGGCTTCATGGGCGCTCCGGGCGCCGCCGCGCTGCTCGCCGAACACATCGCGACCGGGGTGATGCCGGAGGTGCTGGCGCCGTTCGGGGTCGAGCGTCTGCGTGCGGGTCGTCTCATCCCCGAGACGTCGCTGGTCGTGAGCGCGGAGGCGCGGGGATGAGCCGCGGCGAAGGCCTCATACCGCCGCCACGTGTCGAGGCGATGCGGCGGCTCATCGCTTCGCGTCGCGAGAGGAAGCAAGCCCCGTCGGGTCTGCGCATGGGGGCCCACCCGTGTCTGCCGCCGCGCGAGAAGCGACCTGTCGTCTTCCTCTTCGAAGGGCGGCAGGTCGAGGCGTATGAGGGCGAGAGCGTCGCCGCGGCGCTCTTGGCCGCCGGCGTCCAAGGGTTGAGCAGGAGCTTCAAGTATCACCGTCCGCGCGGGGTGCTGTGCGGCAGTGGCTGGTGCCCTGCGTGCAGCATGCGCGTCGACGGGCTCCCCGGGGTGCGCACGTGCGTGACGCCGGTGCGGCAGGGCGCGGTCGTCGAGCGCGACCGTCCGTGGGGAACCGGCGAGCACGACGCGCTACGCGCGCTCGAGCTCGCCGGTCCCTTCGCCGGGGCCGGCTTCTACTACCGCTATTTCACAGACCGGCCGCGCACCTACCGCGTGTGGGAGCGCCTGCTGGCCAACCTAGCGGCGGGGGGCCGCCTGCCCGACGCGGCGGCGGCCCGCCTCTGCCGCTCGGCCGGCGTGCAGGTGCGGGAGGTCGACGTGTGCGTGGTCGGAGGTGGCGCGGCCGGCGTGGCCGCGGCGCTTGCCGCGGCGCGCGCCGGCCGCGCCACCCTCCTCGTCGAGCGCGACGCCGAGATCGGCGGCGCCCTGCTGGCCGAGACGCGGACGCTGACCGAGCTCGATGCCGTCGACGTGCCTCCGGTGGCGCGAGTGGGGCAGGGGAGCGAGGACGAAGCCGCGCTCGGGGAGGCACGCTCGTCGGCGGCTGTCCTGCGTGAGCTGGTCGGGGGTGACGTGCCTCCCGACTTGCGCGGCTTCGCCCTCGCCGCTCACCTGGCCGAGACCGCGGCGGCGCCAGGACGGCCTCGAGGTCCTGGCGGGCGCCACTGCCCAGGCGTGGGGCGATGAAGGCGTCTTGCTCGTCGAGACGCCGTCCGGACCGCTGCTGGTGACGACGAGCACGCTGGTCGTCGCCGCCGGCACGCGCGACCGCAAGGTCGCGTTCCCCGGCGGCGACCTGCCCGGTGTGATGCTCGCCCGGGGTGTGCAGCGGCTCCTGCACCGTGACCGCGTGCGCCCAGGCCGGCGGGCGGTCGTGGCCGGCGACGGCGCCATCGGCTACGCGGTGGCGCGCCAGCTTCTGGACGCCGGCGTCGAGGTCGCGGCGCTCGCCGACGTGAGTGTCGCGGCAGCGCCGGACCTGCCGGAGTCATCTGGCGTCAGCCCTGTGGCGTCTTCCGCCGCCATGCGGCAGCCGCTGCCGGAAAGCGTGCGCGTCCTGCACCTTCATGCGGTCAAGGCGGCGCACGGCTTCGGGCGCCTGCGCGGCGTGACGCTCACCCCGGCCGACGGGCACGCGGCCAGAGGAGCGGGCCGGCGTGACGTGCGCCTCGAATGCGACACGCTCTGCCTGGCCCTCGGTGAGGAGCCGGCCGACGAGCTCGTGGCGCAGTTCGTGGCTCACGGCAGTCACAGCCTCAGCGGGCCGCGCTGGCGAAGCGAGCCGGCGCCCGACCGCCCTGGCGCGGAGATGATCGCGCCTAGCCCTGCCCCGGGTCTCTGGCTGGCCGGCTCCCTAGCCGGTCCGTGCTCTCTCGCCACGGCGCTGGCGCAGGGCGTGTCGGCAGGCGAGCGGGCCGCCCAAGCCTCGTCAGCATCGGCCTGATCCGGGATTGCGTCTGACTACAGACCCAAGCGGGCGATCCGTTCACTGAGGCGCGGCACGATCGAGCCGCAAAAGGGCTGCCGCCTGCTCGAGGCTGACGGCGCCGCGTTGCAGCAACGCCAGGTGCTCAGGCGGGTCTGCCGACGAGGAGGTCGGCCGCGGGGGTGCTCCGTCGGAGTGCCCCCACGCGGCCGGCCGCATCCTCCCCTGGGGAGAGGGCTCTCCTGTCCTTTGCCCCGCGCGATCGAGGACACACCCCCCGAATCTCCTCCTCCGGAGAAGACCAAGATGCCCCACCGGGGCGACGACTCCCGCGGCGCCTGCCACTAGCCTGTGAGACAGACGGTAAGTGAATCGCGGAGCGACGGAGGGAGTCATGTTCAACCTCACGACAATGGACACCAAGACGGACTGGCGCGGTGGCCCGCGCACCAGCCGCAGGGGTCGTCGGGGCGCCCGCCGCATCGACTACAACGCACTTGCGGCCGTCGAGTACCGCCGCGCCCTACGCTCTGCGCTCGCAGCGCACGCTGAGACCCGCTTGCGCGTGTTCTGAATCTCAACGCCCCTTCTCTCGGTAGCGAGCGGGCGCCGGGAGGCCAGAATGGCCTCCCGGCGCCGGCCGACTTTGTGCGGATGTGCCACCAAGTCGCGCGCGAAATCACGCACGATTGTGCAAGAATGTGCGTGGTTCGTGACATCTGCGTTCGGGCGGCCCGTGGGGGCTCCCGTCGGCGCCAAAGGCGGTCGCCGCGAGGCGGCCGGCGGATCACAACCACTCAGCGACGTTCCTGTCGCGCTCACTTAAGGCGTCCACGCCGGCCGCTTCACGCTACCCGGCGCCAATCGACCAGTGGAGGGTTGCAGTCTATGAAGATTCTCGTCATCGGTACCGGAGGCGTGGGGGAGAGCGCGGCGACCATCGCCAAACGGCGCGATCCCAAGGGAGACTGGCTGCAGCTCTGCGTCATGGCCGACTACAACCTCGAGCGTGCGCAGCGGTTCTCTCAGAAGCTTGGCGACGACCGCTTCCCGGCGGAGCAGGTCAACGCCGCCGACGTCGACCAGATGGTCGCGCTGGCCAAGAAGTACGACGTCGACCTCATCTTCAACGCGGTCGCCCCGAACTTCAACCAGGCTATCCTGGGCGCGGCTCTCAAGGCCGAGACCAACTACATGGACACGGCGATGACGCTCTCGGAGCCGCATCCGAGCGACCCCTTCAACCAGTGCGGCCTGAAGCTCGGTGACGAGGAGTTCCCTCTGAGTCCCGAGTTCGACAGGATCGGCAAGCTCGTCATGGCTGGCTGCGGCGTCGAGCCCGGCATGGCCGACCTCTTCGCCCGCTACGGGGCCGATCACTTCTTCGACCAGGTCGAGGAGATCGGCATCCGCGACGGCTCCAACCTCGAGATCCCGGGTTTCAGCGGCATCAGCTTCGGTTTCTCCATCTGGACCACCATCGAGGAGTGCACCAACCCGGCGATCGTCTGGGAGTCCGGTAAGGGCTGGCACACCGTGCAGCCGTTCTCCGATCCCGAGCCGTTCTGGCTTCCCGAGGGCATCGGCACGGTCGAGGTGGCTCACGTCGAGCACGAAGAGGTCATCTGCATCGGCCGCGCCGCGCCCCTGCTCAAGGGCGTCAAGAAGGCGACCTTCAAGTACGCGTTGGGCGACGAGTTCATCAACGCCATTGAGGTCTTCAAGGCCGTCAACATCGACAAGAAGGAGAAGATCAAGGTCGGCGACTGCATGGTGAGCCCGCGCGACGTCGTCGCCGCGGCGGCCCCCGATCCCCTCGAGATCGGCAAGCGCTATGTCGGCAAGACGGCGGCCGGTACCTGGATCCGCGGCAAGAAAGACGGTCTCACGCGCGAGGTCTACCTCTACCAGGTGGCCGACAACCAGGAGTGCGTCGAGAAGTACGACCAGCAGGTCGTGCAGGCCCAGACGGCCTTCACGCCGGTCGTCCTCTGGGAGCTCATGGCCGCCGGCAAGTGGGCCGGCTACAAGGGCAACCCCGCCAGCGGCGTGCACGTGCCCGAGGAGTTCGACGCCGACGACTACGTCGCGCTCATGCCGGCGTATGAGTTTCCCGGCGGACTGCTCGAGATGGAGTCTGAGTACAAGATCGCCCAGGACCGCGGCGCCCTCTTGGCGCCGGCCAGGTAAGCAGATGTGAACGGGGTGGGGGAGCGAGGCCGGGACAGGCCTCGCTCCCACGCCCAGGTGAAGGGAGTCGGTCCGGCGCGTCCACGCGCCGGGTGTCGAGCCGGTGAGAACCGGCTGTGAAGGAAGGTGGAAGGTTGGAAAGCTCTGAGTTCGTATGCCGGCAGCGACGGCATAACAGCCGGCAAAGCACGGCCGGCCGCGGGGCAGGCGGGCCAGACACCGTCCGGGGCGAGCGCCAAAGGGCTTCGACTCGGGCGCTCTCGAGCCTCTTCGGCAGCGTCACCTTCGGCGTCGCGTCGGTGGCGCCCGCCTACAGTCTGGCGGCCACCATCGGCCTGATCGCTGCTGTGGTCGGCCTGGCGGTCGCCGTTCGTCATGCTGGTCGCATTCATCCCCATGGTCTGGTCTCGGCCGGCTTCTACTACATGAACCGCGCCGATCCCGACTGCGGTCAGTCGTTCATCTGGACGTCGCGCGCCATGGGGCCGCAGGTCGGCTGGATGTCGGCTTCGCCGCCGTGGCCGCCTCGACGATCGTGATGGCGAACCTCGTGCAGATCGCCTCGCAGTACATGTTCCTCTTCTTCGGCCTCGATGGGCTGGCGAGCTCGACGTTCTGGGTGACGGTCGGCGGCGTGTGCTGGATCCTCTTCGTGGCCATCTTCGTGGCCATCGGCATCCAGGTCTCAGCCAAGGTGCAGTACGTGCTCATGGCGATGCAGATCGGCGCCCTCGTATTGTTCACGGTCTGGGCCATCGTCAAGGCGATCGCTGTGCACCCGGAGGGATACGCACCGCTGCGCCTGTCGCACCTGTTCTCGACCCACCTCACCGCGAGCCAGCTCTCCGCCGGTGTGCTGCTGGCCATCTTCCTCTACTGGGGCTGGGACTCGGTGACCAGCGTCAACGAGGAGTCAGCAGGACTCGAGCAGGATGCCCGGGATCTCGGCCATCCTCAGCACGATCCTGCTGGTCATCGTCTACATGACCGTGACCGTCGCCGCGCAGATGTACCACGGCGCGCAGTTCCTGGTCGACAACCCCGACGATACCTTCGGGCCGCTGGCGAAGGACGTGCTCGGCAGTCCTCTCGACAAGCTCGTTCTGTTGTCGGTCTTCACGTCAGGCGCGGCCTCGGCTCTGACCACCCTGCTGCCGTTGACGAGAAGCACCCTCTCGATGGCGTCGCACAAGGCCTTCCCCAGGGTGTTCGGCAAGGTCGACCCCAAGTACCAGACGCCCTTCTGGGGCACGGTCATCCTCACCGTCATCTCGATCGCCTGGTACGTGCTCATGACGGCTGTCAATGTGAACGCCCTCTATGACGCCATCGGCGGGCTCGGGTTCATGATCTGCCTGACCTACGGCTTCGTCGGTTTCGCGTCGGCTATCTACTACCGCAAGGAGCTCCTCAAGAGTGTCAAGAACTTGGTGCTCATGGGGATCGTGCCGGCGGCCGGCGGCGTCATCATGATGCTCGTCTTCTACAAGTCGGCCGTCGACTACTGGAACCCCGACAACTCGTACGCCGGCGCCTGGTTCGGCATCGGCTCCACGTTCGTGATCGGCATCGGCACGATCCTGCTGGGCGTGGTCTTGATGTTCGTCATGTGGGCGGTGAGGCCGGAGTTCTTCCGGCGCAAGCCCGAGACGTGGCCCGGCGAAGGGCAGCCGATCCCATACGCCGACGAGCGCGTAGAAGGCTGATCGACAGCGAGTCAGGCGCGGGCGGGGCGCCGGGCCGGACGGCCCGGCGCCCCGCCCGTCTATGTGAGAGGGCGGCGAGGCCGTGCACGGCCTCGCCGCCCTCTCACGGTCAGACTCGGCTGTCGCCCTTAGGGCCTCCGCCTGATTGAAGCTCCACCGTCAAGCGAGTAGAAGCATGGATGCTGAGCATCTCCAGGCCCGGACGCCGGTCCATATGGGCTGGCATGGCGGGAGACGCGGGGGGCGAGGACGGTTGAGAAAGACACCGCCATGCTCAGAGCGCGTGGCGACGAGGGCATGGTCGAGCAGGTAGCCCGGTGCGCGCCGCGCCGCGCGCGGCGGGTAGGTGCTCGGTGACGGTTGCTCCCGACGCCGGACGGCCGAGCGGGCCGTCCGCGTCGTCCCGGTCGGTCGACCCCCTGGCTCAGCTTCTGCACGAGTCCAATGGGAAGCGCTCTGACCTGGTTCCGGTGCTGCAGCGGACGCAGGAGACGCTCGGCTACCTCTCGCCCGACGCCATCGGACGCATCGCCCGCCGGCTCAGGCTCTCGGAGAGCGAGGTCTTCGGCGTGGCCAGCTTCTACGCCCAGTTCCGCTTCACCCCGCCCGGCCGCCACCGGCTGCGCGTCTGCCTCGGCACCGCCTGCCACGTGAAGGGCGGCGTCCAGATGCTGGAGACCGTCGAGCGCCGCTTGGGCGTCGGTGCCGGAGAGACGACGGCCGACGGCGAGTACGATGTCGAGCGCGTGGCGTGTCTGGGCTGCTGCGCGCTGGCTCCCGTCATCACGCTGGACGACGCCGTCTACGGACAGATGAGCGTTCTCCAGCTGCAGGAGCTCATCGACGCGGACGCCGCGCACGGGAGCCGTTCGAGCGAGGGCGACGAGGGCTGACGTGGCCACGCTCGTGACGAGCATCTCGGAGGCCCTGGCGAGAGCGCGGGACCCGGATGCCTACGTCACCGACGAGGGCAACGCCGAGATCCGCATCTGCGGCGGCAGCGCGTGCCACTCGTCGGGTCGCCTGGCGGTGACGGCCGCATTCAACGAGGAGCTTGCCTCGCGTGGGCTGGCCGAGGCCGTGCACGTCGTCGAGACAGGCTGCCACGGGTTCTGCGAGCAGGGACCGATCGTGACGCTCTGGCCGCGGGGGACCTTCTACCCGCACGTGAGACCCGACGACGTCGCCAGGATCGTCGAGGCGAGCGTCGTCGGCGACGGTGTCTACGAGAAGCGCCTCTACAAGGACCCCGCTACCAAGAAGCGCATCGCGTTGGAGAAGGACATTCCCTTCTACCGGGAGCAGGGTCGCCGCGTGCTCGAGCTCAACGGCCGCATCGACCCCTACTCCATCGACGACTACCTCGCGCGCGGCGGCTACCGCGCCCTGGCCAAGGTGCTCGCCGACGATGAGCCCGACGACGTCATCGAGCTCGTCGAGGACTCGGGTCTGCGCGGGCGCGGCGGCGCCGGCTTCTCGACGGGCACCAAGTGGCGCCTGGCGCGCCAGGCGCCGGGCGCGCTCAAGTACGTCATCTGCAACGCCGACGAGGGCGACCCCGGCGCCTTCATGGACCGCTCCGTCTTGGAGGGCAACCCGCACTCGGTGGTCGAGGGGGTCATCATCGCCGCCTTCGCGATAGGGGCCGGGGTCGCCCCCGTCGTGGGCTACGTGTACGTGCGGGCGGAGTATCAGTTCGCGGTGGAGCGCCTCCGTCACGCCATCGTCCAGGCGCGCGAGCGCGGTCTGCTTGGCGACGACATCCTCGGTTCCGGCTTCGCCTTCGACGTGCACATCAGCCAGGGCGCCGGCGCCTTCGTCTGCGGCGAGGAGACCGCGCTCATGGCCTCCATCGAGGGCCGCCGCGGCATGCCGCGCACGAGGCCGCCCTACCCCGCCCTGAAAGGGCTCTTCGGCAAGCCGACCAACATCAACAACGTCGAGACCTACGCCAACGTGCCCTGGATTGTCAACAACGGCGCCGACGCGTTCGCCGAGAAGGGGACGGCCACCTCCAGGGGCACCAAGATCTTCTCCCTGACCGGCAAGGTGGCCAACGGCGGCCTCGTCGAGGTGCCCATGGGCGCCACGCTGCGCCACGTGATCTTCGATATCGGTGGCGGCATGCTGCCGGGACGTGAGTTCAAGGCGGTGCAGCTCGGTGGGCCCTCCGGCGGCTGCCTCCCCAAGAGCCTTCTCGACCAGCCGATCGACTTCGAGAGTCTCGTCGCGGCGGGATCGATGATGGGCTCCGGTGGCATGGTGGTGGTCGACGACTCCACCTGCATGGTCGACTTCGCGAGGTTCTTCCTGCAGTTCACGGCTGAAGAGAGCTGCGGCAAGTGCGTCCCGTGCCGCGTGGGCATCGGCCACCTCGTGTCGATGCTGGACGCGATCTGTGCCGGCAGGGGAGAGCTGGCCGATCTCGAACGCCTCGAGCGACTGGCCCACGTGATCAAGAACGGCTCCCTCTGCGGCCTCGGGCAGACGGCGCCCAACCCGGTGCTCTCCTCCCTGAGGTACTTCCGCGCCGAGTTCGTGGAGCACATCGTGGAGAGGCGCTGCCGGGCCGTCGTCTGTCGCGACCTGGTCGTCTACCGCATCATCCCGGGCAAATGCACCGGGTGCCAGCGCTGCGTGCAGGTCTGCCCGACCGGAGCGATCACGGGTCCGCGAGCGGAGACGCACAACCTCGACCCGGACAAGTGCATCAAGTGCCGCTCGTGCTATGAAGCCTGCCGCTTCGAAGCCATCGCCGGAGACGCGATCGTGATCGAGTCGCGAGGGCGGCATGTGGACTGAACCGCTGCCCCGCCACGGTGCCCGCCTGCTGCGTGTAGCCGTCGACCGGCGCCCGGTCACCGTGCCGCAGGGAACGACCGTCCTGCGTGCCGCGGAGCTCGCCGGCGTCTACGTCCCTTCGCTGTGCGCGCACAAGGAGCTCTCGCCCTTCGGCGGGTGCCGGTTATGCGTGGTCGAGATCCCCGGGATGCGCGGCCTTCCGCTGGCTTGCAGCACGCCCGTCGATGACGCCATGGAAGTCACGACCGACAGTGAGACGTTGCGCGAGATGCGGCGCGAGACCCTCCAGCTCATCCTCTCGCAGCACCCCTCGAGCTGTCTCGTCTGCGAGGAGAAGGAGGAGTGCCGTCGCAGCCAGACGACGATCCGCAAGGCCGGAGTCTCGACCGGCTGTCGAAGCTGTCCGAACGACGGCGCCTGCGAGTTGCAGCGTGTGGTGGAGCAGGTCGGGGTCACCGAGATCGGCTACCCGGTCGCCTACCGCGGGCTCGAGGCCGAGCACGACGACCCGTTCTTCGACCGCGACTACAACCTCTGCATCCTGTGTGGTCGCTGCGTGCGCATGTGCGACGAGGTCCGTGGGGCCTCTGTGCTCGCCTTCAAGTACCGCGGGCGTAAGACACTCGTCGGCCCGGCGTTCGGCAACTCACACGTGCAGGCCGGCTGCGAGTTCTGCGGCGCCTGCGTGTCGGTCTGTCCGACGGGGGCACTGGCCGACAAGGTCTCGAAGTGGGACGGCCGTCCAGACGGGGTGGAGGAGTCGACGTGTCCCTTCTGCTGCCTGGGGTGTCGGCTCGAACTGGCGCACACCGCCGGCGCGCTCTCCTTCGCGCGCGGCGCCCACGACGCCGAGATCAACGACGGCCAGCTCTGCGTGCGCGGCCGCTTCTGTCTGCCCGAGACGACCCGCCACTACGCTCGCGCTCGCAGGCCGATGGTCCGCAGGGGCGAGTACTTCCGCGTCGCGAGCTGGGACGAGGCGCTGGGCGAGGTGGCCGAGCGGCTGCGCCAGGTCGCGCCGGACGAGCTGCTCATGCTCGTCTCGAGCGACCTGGCGAACGAGGGCCTCTTCGCCGCCCAGCGCCTCTTCCGTTCGGGACTGAGCTCGAACGGCATCGACTCCACGGCCCGCGCCTCTCTGCCCGGCGGTTCCGCGCTGTGGTCGCGCCTCTTCTCACTGCCCATCTCGCTGCGAGAGCTCGGCGAAGCCGATGCGGTGATCGTCGCCGGGCTCGACACGCGCTTCTCCTTCTCGGTGGTCGGGGTGCAGATCCGGCGCTCCCTGCGTCGCGGGGCGAGGTTGGTGGCGGTCGACGCCCGCGAGTCGAACCTGGCGCGGGTGGCCGACCACTGGCTGCGGGCGCGCCCTGGCGAGGAGGCCCGGGTGCTCGCCGCGCTGGTGCGCTCTCTCGACGGCGGCGGCGAGCCGGCTGCGGAGGCGGCGCGGGGCGCCGTCGCCGAGGGCTCGCTCGCCGCCGCCGTGCGACACGTAGACCGCGCACCTGCGCTCGCCGTCGTGATGGGGCCGCGCGTCTTCGACTGTCCCGGGGCGAGTGACCTGGTCTCCGATCTCGAAGCCTTGGCCAGGCACGAGGGAACCACGTTCTTGCCCCTGGCCCACGGCGCCAACGTGCGCGGCGCGCTGGAGCTCGGGGCGCTCTGGGAGGTGCTCCCCGGTCCGCGCCCTGCCGGTCCCCAGCGCGCCGAATCTCGAGGTGCGGGCCTTGCCGACATCGGTCGCGGCTGGCGACCCAAGGTGCTGCACCTCGTCGGCGAGGCGCCCTTCACCGCCCGGCCGGACTGTGACTTCGTGATCGCCCAGGACCTCTATCTGCCGCCCTTCGCCGTGGATGTGTTCCTGCCGGCGGCCTCGTTCACCGAGGCCGAAGGCACTCTCACGAACATCGAGGGCCGGGTGCAGGAGTTGCGCCGGGTCGAACACGCGCCGGCGGGCGTGGCGCCCGGGCAGGCCCTCGCCGACTGGCAGATCTTCTCGGACATCGCCGGCAGACTCGGGCGCGCGGACCTGCAGTATGCGGACGCCGGCGCTGTGAGGGCGGCGATTCGCGCTGAGGTGCCCGGCTTCTCCGGCGAGCTCGACCGGTCGCCGCGACGGATGTGGCCGATGACCGTCGACGCCGAAGAGGCGTCGGGCGATGGAGCAGGCGCGGTGGGGGCGTCGCCGTCCGGGGCAGCGGGTGAACCGCCCGCGGACAAGGGTCGCTTCTTGCTCGTGCCGGAGCAGTCATCCTTCCGCCACCGCGGCATCGATCTCGCGGCCGTCGTCGAGGGACTCGGTGAGCTCCACCTCGAGGAGGGGCTGCGCATGAATCCCGACGACATCGCGCGTCTCGGGGTCGTCGCCGGAGAGGCAGTGACGGTCACCCTGCGGGGCACCGACCTAGTCTTCCCTGCCCGGTCCGACCCTGAGTGCCCGCGCGGCGCCGCCTATGTCTCGTGGTCCGGGGCGTGGGGTCGGCCGGAGGACGCAGCCGCCCGGTCCGCTCCCGAGCTCCTCGCCGGGCTGCCCATGCGACCGGTGCGCGTGCGCATCAGTGCCGGCGACCGATCGCGCCCGTCGGGGTCGCCGAGGGCGTCGGGCGACGGGCGCGATCGGACCAAAGCGCGAGGGGGTGGCCATGGTCCCCGTGGTTGAGCGGCGCATGATCGTCCCCAACCTCCATGTGCTCACCGTTGAGGCGCCCGAGGTAGCCGAGGCCGCTCGCCCGGGCAACTTCGTGATCCTGCGCCCCGATGAGCAAGGTGAGCGCATCCCGCTCACGCTCGCCGACTGGGACACCGCCGCGGGCACGGCCACCTCAGTCTTCGTGCAGGTCGGCGCCTCGACGGCGAAGCTCGCGCGGCTCAGGCCAGGCGACACGATCCCCTCGTACGCGGGCCCGCTCGGCAACGAGACCGAGATCGGGGAGTTCGGCACCGTGCTGCTGATCGGCGGCTGCTACGGGATCGGCAGCATCCGCCCGATCGCGCGAGCGTTGCGGGCGGCCGGCAATCGCGTCGTTGCGCTCGTCGAGGCGCGCAGCTCCTACCTTCTCTATTGGGAGGATCGGCTGCGCGAGGTGTGCGACCGGGTGATCGTCGTCACGCGCGACGGCAGCCGTGGCTACAAGGGGCACGTGACACGGCTGGGCGAGATCCTCGACCTGGAGGGGATCAGGCCGGAGCGCATCATCGCCCACGGCTGCACCTATCAGATGATGGAGGTCTCGCGCCAGAGCCGGCCGCTCGACATCAAGACGATCGTCAGCATGAACCCCATCATGATCGACGGCACCGGCATGTGCGGCGTGTGTCGTCTGACCGTCGCCGGCAAGACCAAGTTCGCCTGCGTCGACGGCCCCGAGTTCGACGGCCACGAGGTGGACTGGGAGGAGTTCCTCGCGCGGCGCGAGAGCTACAACGCCGAAGAAGTCGAGCCGCTTCACCGCAGCGGCTGCGCGTCTCATTTCTAGCAAGGGGAGCTGAGGGACACGTGGGCAAGGTCGACTACGTGAGACGGGCGATGCCGAAGCAGGAGCCCTTCGAGCGTGTGCGCAACTTCGACGAGGTGGCCCTGGGCTACACCGCCGATCTGGCCGTGGAGGAGGCTCGCGCTGCCTTGCCTGCAAGAAGCCCGGCTGCGTGGACGGCTGTCCGGTCGGCATCGACATCCCGGCCTTCATCGGCCACATCGCCGCGGGCGACTTCGCCGCCGGTATCCGCACAGTCAAGCAGACCAACGCGCTGCCCGCCGTGTGCGGACGGGTCTGTCCGCAGGAGGAGCAGTGCGAAAGCAACTGCGTGCTGGGCAAGAAGGGCGATCCGCTGGCGATCGGCCGGCTCGAGCGCTTCGTGGCCGACTGGGAGGCCGGGGAGGGGGCGGGAGAGGCTCCGCCTCTCCCGCCCCTCAACGGCCACCAAGTGGCCGTCGTCGGCTCCGGGCCGGCGGGCATCACCGTGGCCGCCGACTTGGCCCTGCTCGGCTACGAGGTGACCATGTTCGAGGCCCTGCACGAGGCCGGCGGCGTGCTCACCTACGGCATCCCCGAGTTCCGCCTGCCGAAGGCCATCGTGAGGCGCGAGGTGGCGTACGTGCGCAGCCTCGGCGTCAAACTGCACCTCGACTACATCGTCGGCAAGACGCGCACCATCGACCGCCTGCTCGGCGCCTTCGATGCCATCTTCGTGGGAGCCGGAGCCGGGCTGCCGTGGTTCCTCGAGATCCCGGGCGAGAACCTGAACGGCGTCTACTCGGCCAACGAGTACCTGACGCGCTGCAACCTCATGCATGGCTTTCGCTTCCCGGCCTACGACACCCCCTTGAAGCGGCCCGCCAGGGTGGCCGTCTTCGGCGGCGGGAACGTGGCCATGGACTCGGCGCGCACCGCGCTCCGGCTCGGGGCCGATGAGGTGCACATCGTCTACCGCCGCAGCCGGGCGGAGCTTCCCGCCCGTGCCGAGGAGGTGGAGAACGCCGAGGAGGAGGGGGTCATCTTCGACTTTCTCACCCTGCCGGTACGGATCATCGGCGACGATCGCGGCTGGCTCTCTGAGATCGAGTGCCGGCGCATGGAACTGGGCGAGCCCGATGCCTCCGGACGTCGGCGCCCCATCGAGGTCCCGGGCTCGGAGTTCCGTCTGCGGATGGATGCCTCGGTGTGCGCCATCGGCAACAGCCCGAACCCCTTGATCTCCATGACGACGCCCGGTCTCGAGGTGGGCAAGCGCGGCAACATCGTGGCCGCCGATGAGACGGGCCGGACCTCACGCGACCGCGTCTGGGCCGGCGGCGACGTGGTCACCGGAGCTGCCACGGTGATCAGCGCCATGGGAGCGGGCCGCAGAGCGGCCCGCTCGATGCACGAGACGCTCTCAGCCGGCTGACGCGGAGCGCGCGACCGGCGGCAACGTCAGACCAACGGCCGTCCGACCGCGGAGGTCGTCAGGCCAGCCAGTCGCGCAGGGCGCTCAGGTACTCCTCTGGCCGCTCGGCGAAGGGAAAGTGCCCGGCGTCGTCGATGATGGCCGCTGTCCCCTGGGGCGCCAGGCGGGCGATCTCCTCGCTTGCCTCGGGGGGGATCGAGCGGTCCAGCGCTCCGCCGATGGCCAGGACCGGCGTGCGGCTGCGCGCCAGCTCGGCCCGCACGTCGAAGGTCTCGTCGGGCCCCTCGGTGGTGTAGATGGCCGGCTGGAAGACGACGCGCTCGAGCGCCGCCGTGAGGCGCTCGAGCGCGTCCCCCCGAGGGTCGGCCACGAAGAACGGCATCTCGTCGGCCCACACGCGGCGGCAGTCGTCGGGCGTCCGCACCTTGGATTCGCGGTCGAAGGCCGCCTGTACCTGCCCGCGGAGCGCGGCAGGCTCGAAGCCCGCCAGCCTGTCGCGCATCGTGTGCAGCCAGGTCTCTGAGGCGGCGCCGCACGAGGCTACGACGCGCGCCGCCGCCCCCGGGTGGCGTGCAAGGTGAGTCAGCGCCACGAAGGAGCCGAAGGAATGCCCGAGGAGCGTGTACTCCCGGAGCTCCAGAGCACTCGCGAAGGCAGCGACGGTGTCCGCGTAGCTCGTCAGGGTCCAGTCGCTCGGTTGACCTTGGTCGGAGCGTCCGTTGCCGGGCAGATCGAGGGCGATCAACCTGTGGCGCTCGCCGAGCGGCTCAAGGAAGGGAAAGAAGATGCTCCCGTCGAGCCCGGGTCCGGGGTGCAACAGCACGAGCGGCTTGCCCGAACCGGCTTCGCGCCAGTGCAGGCGCAGGCCGTTTACGACGACCTCCATAGTGGCTGTATGGGCGCCGAGGCTCCATGCGAAACGCGACACCCGCCGGCCAGGCATACGCCGACACCTCACGAAGGAGCTGCCGCCCGCGCGGGCACCACGGGCGGGCGCAGCTCCGCCACCGCGGCTTGAGTACTAAGTCCCCGCCCATGCCAGTGCCCGTATGGTAGAGTGCGCCCATGGCTCTCGGGGATCGCATTACGGCATCCGTGGCCGACGTTCGTGCCCACGCGCAGCGGCTGGTGCAATTGAACGTCGAGTTGCTCAAGGCCGAGATGCAGAAGAAGGGACAGCAGTACGGCACTGCGGTGGGCCTTCTCGTCGCTGCCGCTGTGCTCGCTCTTTATGCGCTGGGCTTCCTTCTGGCCACGATCGTCGCCGCGCTCGACCTTGTGTTGCCGCTCTGGCTCGCGCTCCTGATCGTGACGCTGGCCTTGTTCGTCATCGTCGCGATTCTCATAGCTGTTGGAAGGAGCAAACTGAGGCAGGCGAAGACACCGGCGCCGCAGGGCGCCATCGGCGAAGCGCAGAACACGGTCGGCCAGCTGCGCAGCGGCATGAAGAAGACCCTGGACAGCGTCGGCGCTGGCGCCACGAAGGAGCAGACGACGGCGACCACCACAACGGCGCCGCCGCCATCGGCAGCAGGCCCATCGCCGAGGGAGGGCTCCTGATGGCAGAGGACACCCGGCTGCCGACGGGCGACGCTCAGTCACGGGGTGGGTCCACTTCCAGCCGCAGCGTCGACCAGATCTCACGCGACATCAAGGGAGAGCGAGCCGCGCTCGAGAAGTCATTCGCCGATCTGCAGCGAGACGTCGAGCAGGCCGTCGTGCAGATCAGGCATCAGGTGACCAGCGCTGGGCGCAAGGCGCTCGTCATCGCCCCTGTGATCGGCGTCGCCGCAGGGGGGCTCGTAGCCGGGGTCGTCCTGTTGGGCCGTCGCCGCCGCGACAAGGGCGACTGACGTCAAGTCCGCGGCCGTGCCGCGGTCGGTGTCCCTTGTTCTTCATGTTCTCGCGAGCACGCTCACCAGCGCGCTGACTCCGGCCGTGCGAACTAGGCCATCCTGAGGATTGGAGTCCCTACAACGGCGAAACCCCTCTTTTCATCGTACCGACTTCGCCATATGCTCATCCCTTACTCATCTCCTGCGGCTGGAGGGGGAGGGTCTCCGGCCACAGGGGCCCGCAGGGGGGCGTTCGATGTCGCACTTGCCCGTCTGGCCGTCATCATCTCGACGGCTTCCCGCTAGGGCCCACTACTGATACCTCACGCGACCCCAACCCCCCGGGGTCGCGACGATGGGCGGGGGCAGGCCACGCATGCGTGGCCTGCCCCCCGCCACGCAAGGCAGCGGTCGGCGGCCTGGGCTCCACGCACCTTCCGATTCCGACAAAAAACAGCGCGCTGTGTTAGCTACGCGCCGCAGGGGGGAGAACCGCGCGAAAGGGGAGAGCTTTTGTCTTGATTGTGCGGAACGTGCGTGTACGCGCGCCTGAGTCTCTCCGACACGGTCACCGACTCATCACGGGGGTAGTGCCATGAGGTCCATCTTCTCGACTGGAGGGCTCGCGCGCGCCAGTGCTCGTCATCCCTGGCTCGTCTTGGGCGTGTGGGTGCTCGCGGTCGTCGCGGCGGCAGGTTTGATCGCGACGTTGTTCGGCAGCGCCTTTGTCGCCACCAATACCTTCGTGGGCAATCCCGATTCCAAGAAGGGTCAGACCTTGCTCGAGCAACGTTTGACCGGTCCGGAGAAGGCCACCGAGCTCGTCATCGTGCAGTCGTCGGCTCTCACCGTGCGCGATCCCGCCTTCAAACAGTTCGTTCAGGACCTCTACGGCCGGATCGGCTCGCTCGGTAAGTCGGTCGTGGCCGGGGGCACGACCTTCTATCAGACGGGCGACAAGGGCCTCGTGTCCAAAGACGGTCGCGCCACGCTGATCCCCATCACGATGTCGGGCTCGCTAAATACCGCCCAGGACAACGTGCCCAAGCTCAACGACATCGTGGCTCAGGCCGACGGGCAAGGCGGCTTCACGACTCTCGTGACGGGCCAGGCGAGCGTGCAGCACGACTTCTCGAACGTTGCCGGCACCGACCTGCGGCGCGGTGAGTCGATCGGCGCGCCCATCGCCCTCATCGTGCTGCTGATCGTCTTCGGCGCCGTCGTGGCCGCCACGATCCCGCTCGGCCTGTCGCTGGTGGCGATCACGCTGGCCATGGCGCTCACGGCCGTCATCGGGTCGATCAGCAACCTGTCAGTGTTCGCCATCAACATCATCAGCATGATGGGCCTCGCGGTCGGCATCGACTACTCGCTCTTCGTGGTGTCGCGCTTCCGGGAGGAGCGCCTGGGAGGGCGCGACAAGATCGAAGCCATCGGCGTGGCCGGCGATACCGCCACCCGCGCGGTCTTCTTCAGCGGCATGACCGTCGTCTTCGCGCTGCTGGGCGTGCTCATCGTGCCGACGTCGATCTTCATCAGCCTGGCGGTCGGCGCCATCAGCGTCGTCGTCATGGCCGTTCTGGCAGCCCTGACCCTCCTTCCAGCCGTGTTGAGCATTCTCGGCGATCGGATCAACCGGCTGCGGCTGCCGTTCCTTAGCACGGCGCAGACCGGCGGGCCGGGCGAGGAGGAGCGCGAGCGCTTCTGGGCGCGCTTCTCGCACCGCATCATGCGCCGGCCGCGCCTGGCGCTGGTGGTGGCCGTCGGTGTCCTGCTCGCGCTCGCCTCGCCCGTGTTGACCATGCACACGGGCGCCACGGGTGTGGGCTCGCTGCCCAACAACCTCGAGTCGAAGCAGGGTTTCCTGGCGCTGAACCGCAACTTCATCGCGGGGGCTCTCAACCCAGTGCAGATCGTGGTCGACGGCAACGTCAACTCGGCGGCGGTCAAGGGAGCCATAGCCGGCCTCGAGACGCGACTCGCAAGCCGGCCGGTCTTCGGCCCGCTGCAGGTGCAGCCTTCTCCACGCGGAGACCTGACGCTCATCCAGACGCCCCTGACAGTCGATCCTTCGGGTACGGCCGCCACCGCGGCGGTGAAGGACCTGCGTGAGACCCTGATCCCGGCGGCGTTCGCCGGCGTGCCGGCCAACGTCTACGTGACCGGACAGACGGCGCTGAACGTCGACTATGTGGGTATCGTGAACACCTACCTGCCGTGGGTGTTCGCCCTGGTGCTCGGCCTCAGCTTCATCCTCCTCATGGTGGCCTTCCGCTCCCTGGTCGTGCCGGCCACAGCGATCGTGATGAACCTGCTCAGCGTGGGGGCGGCTTACGGCCTGCTGGTGCTGGTCTTCCAGCACGGTGTCGGGGCGCGCTTGTTCGGCTTCCAGACCGTCCCCTTCATCGAGGCCTGGGTGCCGCTGATGCTCTTCAGTGTCCTGTTCGGCCTCTCCATGGACTACCAGGTCTTCCTGCTGAGCCGCATCCGGGAGCGCTACGACCACACGGGGGACACGCGGGACGCCGTGGCGCAGGGGATCGGACGTACGGCGGGCCTCATCACGGGTGCCGCCTTGATCATGGTGGCCGTCTTCGGCGGCGTCGCCACCGGCAACCTGGTCATGTTCCAGCAGATCGGCTTCGGTCTCGCCGTCAGCATCCTCCTAGACGCGACGCTGATCCGCGTCGTGCTCGTGCCGTCGGCGATGAGCCTGCTCGGGCGGGCGAACTGGTACCTGCCGCGCTGGCTCGGCTGGCTGCCGCGCGTGACGGTGGAGGGGCCTCAGCCGGTGCCCTCGGGCGTTGCCGCCGCGGCGCCGGTCGCCGGCGAGTCCGACGACAAGGCGGCCGCGTAGCCGGGATGATTAGCGCTGCAGTTTCGCCAGCGCCATGTCGGACCCGGTGACGGCGTCGACGACGGTGCCCGTGACGAACACGGCGCCCGGCGCCAGGGCGAGGCTGACCGCCTCATTTGCGCTGCCGTTGGCCGTGCCCTTGTACGTGGTGAGCCAGAGTCGCTGGGAGAGGTTTCGCGGGTACTGCGCGACCACGGCGGAAGTGACGCCCGTGCCGCTCGTAGTGAAACCCCCGACGAACACGTCGCCCGCCGCATCGCAGGCGATGGTGCCGAAGGCGTCGGCCAGGTAGCCGCCGCCGTCGTAGCTCGCCAAGCTGCGAGACAGACCGTTCGGTGCGACGCTCATGACGAGGCCGTCGGGGTGCGTACCCAGGGCGACCGTTCTGCCGGCGGCATGCACCCAGCCGCCGCCGTCGACGGCGACGTCGGCGATCTCGTCGCGTCCGGCCTTCCCGGTGACGACCCACCTCCACCCTTCGGCCCCCGCGGCCGAGTACTTCACCATGAGGGCGTCAACGCCGGAGCCTTGGTATCTCGTGTGGCCGCCGGCGAACACAGCGCCGTTCGCGCCGAGCGCGACAGAGGTCAGAGCGTCACCGTGCGTGCCGCCGCTCTGCCGCCGGACCCAGAGCAACTCGCCGGAGGCCGAGTACTTGAGCAGGAGCCCGGCCGTCTGAGAGTTGCGCGCGAGGGCGGTCGAGCCGACGACGACCGCACTCCCGTTGCGGTCGACGGCGACATCGGCGCCCCTGTCGGCGCGGTGGGCGGCGCCGTCCCACGTGCGCAGCCAGAGCCGCTTGCCCGCGGGCGTGTACTTGGCGAGCGCCGCGTTGGCGCCGCTGCCGCGCCTGGAGTTCCAGCCGGCGACGAGCACGTTGCCGGAACGGTCGAGGACCAGGGCGCTGGCCTTGTCTGGCCCCGAGGCGCCGCCGATGAAGCGCTGCCAGAGGAGCTCGCCGGTGGAGCTGAACTTGAGAACGACGAGGTCGCGGCTGCCTGCACGAGTGGTCTGGCCGGCCACGTAGACGGCGCCGGCCGGGCTCACGTCGACGCTCGTTGCGGCGTCGGGCCCGTGACCCGGTCCGTCGTATGGTGTCGCCCAGAGTGATCCGTCGGTGGCGCGTGCGACAAGGACGATGTCCGAACCGCCTCGGCCAGCCCGGAGCGTGCCGGCGGCGTACACCGTGCCGTTCTCGCCGACCGCCACGGCGCTGCCGCGGTCGACACCCGAGCCGACGGGCGGATAGGCCCGGAGCCAGAGTAGCTCGCCGGGGGCGATAGCCAGCGCCGCGAGGGGCGCGGCGAGCGCAGCGAGGCCGGCCAGCGTCAGCAGGGCCACGAGACACAGAGCGCTCCGTGTTGCCGAGAACCTGCGCGCAGCCGCGCGCTGCGATGAGCGTCGAAACGCTCTGTTACCGAGCATGATGGACACCTTCCTTCGCGCCGTTCGAGCACGACAAGTATAGGACCGCTGGTGACGCAGAGTCCGGGCAACCGTCGTCCGGCCAGACAACGAGCTCCACTGCCCCGCTTCTTCGACGCCGAAGTCCTCCCGCGACGTCGAGGGCTCCGGCGGGCCATTTCCTATCATTGCTGTCAGATTAGCAACCTTACGACCGGGGTACCGGTAGACCGTGCTGTGGAACGGGCCACTCGAGACCGCGTCTCTCGTGGACCGACCGACGGAAGGGGGATCCATGGCCACCGTAGAGCAGTCGATCGAGGTCGACGTACCGCTCGTGAGCGTGCAGGAGGGTTGGGAGCGATTCGCCGAGTGGGTCCTCATCGGCAACTACCGCCTCGTCTGCGACGCCTTGAGCTGCGAGCGATTGACGGACGGGGAGACGGTGAGCTTCACCGGGCTCGGCAGTAGTCGCTCGCGGATCACCGTCCACTTCGACTTCGATGATGCGTCGTCTCCCGACCCCGCCGAGAAGCTGCGCCACATCAGCACGCGGCTCGCCCAGGACCTAATGTACTTCCGGGAGTACCTGGACACGGACCTCACCGGGCGCTATCGCGAGACTCGCGAGCAGAGGGGCGGGACCGCCCGCGACGACCGTGCGGGCCGCTCGCGTCTGACGCCGGATTCCTTGATCGAGCGCGATGACGAGGACACGTTCGGAAGCCCGCACTACCAGGCGTGAACTTCAGAGCCGCGCGCGAGGCTCTCGAGCCTCGCGCGCGGCTCTCACCGCGACGGAGGCGTCTCTGTCCGCAGCGTCACCGGCCGGCGGGCTGCTTCGTCGCCCGCGAACTGACCCAGCCTCGTCCCCGTGAAGAGCGCCGGGACGACGGCGATGAAGGCCGCCAGCGCTGCGGCGTAGAACGGCCAGCGGAACGAACCCGCGATGTTGTCCTTGTAGATGGCCGCGATGTGGCTCGAGAGTTGCTGCTGCATCTGCGCCTGGGGTGATCCGGCCGGATACTGCGGTGCTCCTGCCAGAGGGTCCTTCAGCCGCGCGCCGGCCTCGCCGCCCGCCTTCATCTTGGCCGCGCTGGTGACGATGTCGCCGGCGATCTGCTTTCGCGCCGCCGCGGGGATCTGCTGCTGCGCGGCGACGTAGGCGACGGCTTGCCGCGTCGCCGTGGCCGCGGTCGTGGCCACGGTGTGCGTGAAGATCGAGACGAGGATCGCTACACCCAGCACGAAGCCTATCTGGCGCACCATATTGAGCGAGCCCGAGCCGACTCCCCGTGACTGCATCGGCAACGAGCTGACTGAAGCGGCCGACAAGGTCGGCATCGCGAAGCCCATGCCGGCGCCCAGGAAGACGACGCGCCACATGGCGTCGGGCAGCGTCGTGGATGCGTCCATCTGCGCCAGGAGCACAAGCCCGACCCCCATGCTCACGGCGCCGATAGCCGCGGGGAAGCGCGGTCCGATGCGGTCGACCAGGCGGCCCGAGTTGGGGGCGATGACGAGGGCGACGAGCGGCATGATCGTCAGCGCCAGGGCGGCGTTCAGCTCGCTGTATCCGAGCACGTTCACGAGGAAGATGACGAGGAGGAGAAAGGCGCCCCCCATGGCTGTGGCGAAGGCGAGCATGGCCGAGTTGGCGGCGGTGAACGAGCGGATGCGCAGGAGTCTGAAGTCGAACATGGGGAAGCGGGCTCCGCGCAGCTCCCAGATCACGAAGAGAGGGTAGCTCACGACTGCCAGGACGAGCAGCGTGACGATGCGCGCCGAGCTCCAGCCCCAGCTGTTGCCCTCGATCAGGCCGAGGGTGAGACAGAAGAGACCGAACGCAGCGATGCCCATGCCGACGAAGTCGATGCCTTCGCTGGTGAGCCTCTCGGTGTGCTTCGCCTCGGGGATGACGCTGAGCGCGAACAGGAACGCGGCGATGCCGATGGGGATGTTGACGAAGAAGATCCAGTGCCAGCTGAAGTACTCGACCAGGACGCCCCCCAGGCTCGGTCCCACGGCTGCGGCCGCGGTGCCGAGGGCGCCCCAGATGCCCACGGCCATGCCTTGCTGCTCGCGTGGGAACACGCCCAGGAGGATGGCGAGGGAGACGGGCGCCATCGCGGCGCCGCCCACAGCCTGTCCGACGCGGAAAGCGATCAGCCACTCGATGTTGGGCGCCAGGCCACAGAAGAGCGAGAAGAGGGTGAACATGGCCAAGCCGAACAGGAAGATGCGCTTCTGCCCCCAGCGGTCGGCGAGCACGCCCATGGAGAGGAACAGCACCGCCAGCGTGAGGTTGTAGGCGTTCAGCACCCACGAGACCTTCGTCACTGTCGTCCCTAGGTCGCTGATGATCGCCGGCACGGCGATGTTGACGATGGTCACGTCGAGGAGGGCCATGAACATGCCCAGCGAGACGGCGGCGAGAATCCACCAGCGCCTCGGGTCCACGGTCACGGCGGCATCACTCATCAGTTCTCCTTGTCGTCCGGGCAGCCGCCCGCCTACGAGACACCGACTAGAGCAGCTCGGACAGTCCCGCCTTCTGCTTGCCGCGCAGGGCGTCGGGCGCCGGCAGGCGCCCGACGCGCATGAGCGCGGCGAAGGCGCCGGTCTCTGCGCTCTGCGTGCCGCACGCCGCCACGAGCCTGCCGCCCTTCGCGTAGAAGGCGGTGAAGTCGCGCTTCTCGATGTCGCCGCAGACGATGAGGTCGTCGAAGCCCTGACCCGCGCCGACGTAGTCGAAGGCGCGGGTGAACTGCTGCGTCCAGAAGAACGGCACGCCGGTGAACGGCCGGCCTCTGCCGGCCATGGACGCCGCAGCCGCCCGCCCGAGCTGTTCGGCGAGGCGCCAGTGCTCGATGCGCACGCGCTCGCCGGTGTGGGCCTCTGGGTAGCGCGCGACGTCGCCGGCGGCCCACACGCCGGGCGCCAGGCGCAGCTCCTCGTCGACCGGCAGGCCGCCGTCCGCGTCGCGCGGCACGCCCCGCACGAACGCCGTGTTAGGCACGACGCCGACGCCGACGACGACGACGTCGGCGGGGAGCGTCGAGCCGTCGTCGAGCTCGACCGCGGCGACCGTGCCCTCACCGGTGAACCGCGCCACATTGCGGCCGAGGCTAAACCGCGTGCCCTTCTTCTCGTGCAGGTCCATGATCGTGCGCCCGACGGGCTCGCCCAGGACGCGCGCGAAGGGCACGGCGTCGGGTCCCACCACCGTCACCGACAGACCTCGCGCCAGCAGGCTGGTGGCGACCTCCATGCCGATGAAGCTCGAGCCGACGACGACGGCGTTCGTGGCGCCGTCGAGAGCCGCGATGATGGCCTCGCAGTCGTCCCAGGAGCGCAAGGTGAAGACCCCATCGAGGTCGGCGCCCGGGATCTCCAGGAGGCGCGGCGAGGAGCCGGTGGCCACCAGAACGGCATCGGCGGAGAGGCCGGTACCGTCCGCGAGGGTGACCGTGCGCGTGGGCACATCGAGAGCGGTGATCCGTCCTGCTATGCGCTGGACGCCGCGTTTCTCGTAGAAGCCGGGGGAACGCAGCGGCAGCCAGTCGGCCTTCATCTCGCCGGCCAGGTAGTCCTTGCTCAGGTTCGGCCGGTCGTAGGGCCAGCGGTCCTCCTGGGTGATGACCAGGATGCGCCCCTCGTAGCCCTCCTCGCGTAGGGCTTCGACGGCCGTCGCCGCGGCGGCACCGCCGCCCAGGATGGCGAAGGTGCGTGGGTCGCGCGATGTGTCGCAGGTAGAGTGGGGCATCGGGCGCTGCGACTTGGCGTCGTCGGGACGGTCGACGTAGATGTCGCTGCCCTCGACGCGCACTGTGAAGCTCGGGATGGCGTCGAGCGGCGGCGGTTCGAGCAGGTCGCCGGTGCGCACGTCGAAGGTCCCCTGATGGTAGGGACAGGTGATGCGACCGTCATGGAGAGTGCCCTCGGGCAGCGGGCCGCCGTAGTGCGGGCAGCGCGCGCCGGTGGCGTGATGGGCGCCGTCGACCTTGGCCAGCAAGACCTTCTTGCCGCCCACCTCGACCTGCTTCATCTGCCCGTCCTGGAGCTCCTCGGTGCTTGCCACGCGCTCTTCCATGCCTTCGTCTCCCGGTCGTCAGGACGGCCGCGCGGCCCGGCGCCGCGCGTGTCGTTGCGCCGCGCGGCGCCGGGCCGCGCGGCGGACCCAAGCCTACTACAGACCGTTGCGGCGCAGTCCGCGGCTGTCCGGCGCTAGTCGGTGTCGAGCGGCGCGCCGCGCTGGCGCTTCTTCTGCGCGCGGCGCGCCTTCTCGACGAGGCGCCGCTCGACGGCTGCCGTAGAGGGTCGCGTCGGCCGCCTGGGCGGCGCCTCGTAGGCCAGAGTCTCGAGGCGTTCGCGCAGGCGGCGCAGGCAGGTGGTCTTGTTCTGGAGCTGGCTCCGCCGGGCGCGGCAGGTGACGACGATGCCAGTGGGGCGGTGGCGCAGGCGGACGCCGCTGTCGGTCACGTTCTGGTGCTGGCCTCCTGGTCCGCCGGAGCGAAACGTCTCGACGTCACACTGCGCCAGGAGCTCGTCGTCGGACTCGGATATCTCTTCCGCAGTCATCCTGCCTCGGAGTCTTCCACCCACCGTCGAGGCCCGCAAGCACGCCACCCTTGAGCTGGGTGCACTGCGCGCTCCTTGGGGGTACACTTGCGGCGGACCCGCGAGCGAGGAAGGCCCTTCGGGGCTGTAAAGCTCACGGGTCTTTGTCGTTCGCTGAAAGTCCTCTCCGTTCCACGACGGGCTCCCAGGTGCGCCGGCCGGTCCTCACCGTTCGCCCGCCGACGCTCGTCGCCTGGCCGCCACCGAGTCATCGGGGCGGGCCCTCGTCAGTCGCCGTCACCGACTCATCGGAACGAGCCCTCGTCAGCCGGCCTCGGTCGAGACGGGGTAGATGGTGCTCTCGTTGAGGTTCGTCACGACCCTGCGATAGCCGCACAGCTCGGCGTTGAGATCGTCGTCCCCGGTGTCGACCAGGAGTGGGCGCTCCTCGAGCGCGAGCAGCTTCTGATGGGTCGCTACGACCACGATGTTGTCCAGGCCGACCTGGCGCAGCACGCGCGGGCTGATCTGCTGGTTGCCGCGTCCGAAGATGTGACCCTGGCCGCCGATGGCCGTCACGACGACGGTCGCCGGCCGCTCGGCCGTGAGCCGCAAGAGGTCGTTCTCGCTGACGTCGCTCGCGACCACCGCGCGCTCGCCCACCACGTCGACGCCTAGCAACGTGTTGGGCAGCTCCAGGATGCGCATGATGCCGCGCGTCGTCGTGCCGGGTCCGATGACATAGAGCCGGCCCGGCTGCATGCCGTTGACGACCTCGCTGGCGATACCCTCCAGGGCTACGGCGTCGCTTCCGCCGGCGCCGGCCTTGGCGCTCTGCAGGAGGTTGCGCTGGTAGGGCACGCGCAGGTAGCCGTAGAGGCGCGCCGAGACCCGATCCTCTCTGAAGGCCTCCTCATCGATGTCCATGACCTCGGCCTCACGCAGCTCTACGCCGCGCGCCTCAGGCCTGAAGAAGAGAGCGGCGAGGTCGCCGGCCGCCGCCGGCGTGGTCGCATAGACGGCGGAGTGGATCTTGACCCCCGCCGGGATGCCCAGCGTGGCGATCTCTGTGCCGATGGCGTCGTAGATGTTGCGCGCGGTGCCGTCGCCGCCGGCGAAGAGCAGCAGGTCGACACCGATGTCGCGCATCGCGCGGGCCGCGTTGACGGTGTCCTCGGCGGTCGTGGCCGGCGCGCCGTCGGGCAGCGGAGCGCCCCACGGCGCGCCGATGACGCTGTCGAGGACGCGGGGCGTGAAGCCGGCAGCGACGGCCTCGTCGGCGCCCATCTCGCCGGGGCAGGTCACGAGGTCGATGTCGCCGGCCAGGCCGGCGAGGCGCGCGAGGGCCTGCTGGGCGCGGCGCGGGCTCTCCCGCGCCGCGCCCAGCTCGAGCGCGCGCCGCAAGATCTCGATGCCGTCGCTTCCCTTGAGCCCGACGCGGCCGCCGACCCCCGCTACGGGGTTGACTATCAGGCCCAGCGTCTTGCGTTGCGTCATCTCTGCTTCAGGGTCGTGGCGTCTCGGAGTAGCAGGGCGGGCGCAAGGCGGGCTAGTGCCGCTTGCGCCCGCCCTTGCGCTGCCTGCTCTTCGGATTCGACTGCGCGCGCTCGCGGTTGGGCTTCGACGGAGGTCGCGATGCGCGCGTCTGCGCGCGCCCCGCTCGCGCCGCCGCACGCTGCCGGTTGCGCTCCCGCGCCTTTTCCTCCTGCTTGGCGAGGTAGGCGGGCGAGAACAGAGTGAGGATGCCGTACGCGGCCGCGCCGGGCAGCACCAGCGATGCCAGGGCTGCGGCAAAGCGGGCGTCGCCGACGAGCGCGAGGCCAAACGCCGCGGCCGCCGTCGCCGCGAGCACGACGTAGGCCGCCCGCATCCGCTCGCGAGGCACCAGCCGGTCGCGCAGGAAGGAGGCGTTCAGCCCCAGCACGAGCATCTCGGCGCAGACGAGGGTGGCCAACACCAGCGCCGCCAGCGCAAGGGGCTTCGCGACACTGCTCGTCCAAGTCCTGGCCACGACCAGGCTGACCGTGGCGTAGCCCGTGTAGAGGGTCGTGAAGACGAGCGCGGCCACGAGCACGCCACGGGCCAGGGTGCCCGTCCGACGCTGCGAGCCGCGGCCGGTCCCGCTCGGTTGCTGCTCCGTGGGTGTCACGTCGGCTTGGTGAACCTCCTGGCGAGCCACCACACGGCCACGCCGAGAGCCACCGAGACGGTGGCAAAGAGCAGCGTCTTGATCAAGAAGCGCATCACGTCAATCCTCTCCCTTGATCTTGCGCCTGTAGGCGCGGTAGGTCATGGCCCACTTGGCCGGGTCCTCGACCGCCTCGATGCCCTTCATGCGCGCGATGGGTTGGCTGTGCGGTGCCGTCTTCACCGTCTGCGGGTCCTCGTAGGCTTCCTTCGACACCCGGCGGGCGGTCTCGCACCAGTAGTCCAGGTCCTCCTTCGAGTACGTCTCGCACGGCTCGGGGGTGAACGGCTCGGGCACGATGACGGGGTGATGGCTGAGCCACACGCTCTGCACGCCGAAGTCGACCTGGCGATCCTGGAAGTCGTGGCAGGTGACGCCGGTCTCCTCGGTCATCTGCTCGATACTGTAGCGCACCTGGTCGAGACGCCGCTTCTCGGTGTACGGCATGGAGACGCCGCGCACGGCGAGCAGTTGCTTCATCATGTAGTTGTTGTTGAGCACCGACACCTCGGACGCCTCGCGGAGGCCCCGAGGGCCCAGCGAGAGGCACCAGGCCCAGGAGCGCAGGATCACCGGCAGGTTGCCGTAGAACTCGCGCACCCGGCCGATGCTCTGCGGGCGCTCGTAGTCGAGGTGGTAGGCCGCCCCGTCGAACGTCACCACCGGTACGGGCAGGAACGGCGCCAGCCGGTCGCTGCAGCAGTAGGCGCCCGTGGCCGGGCCGGCGCAGGCGTGCGGGCTCGAGAACGTCTTGTGCAGGTTGAAGTGGCAGCCGTCGAAGCCGGCGTCGCGCGCCCGCGCGATGCCCAGGACGGCGTTGGCGTTGGCTTGGTCGGTGAAGGCGAGCCCGCCGGCGTCGTGCACGACCTCGACGAACTTGTCGATGTTCGGGTTGTAGATGCCGGTGTCCTCGGGGTTGGTGATCATGATGCCGGCCGTGCGCTCGCCGACCGCGGCCTTCAGGGCGTCGAGGGGCGGATAGCCCTTCTCGTCGGGACGCAGGGTGACGACCTTGAAGCCGGCGGTCGCGGGCGCGGCGGCATCACAGGGGTGCGAGAAGATCGTCGTGATCATCTCGTCACGCTGGGCCAGCTCGCCGCGGGCGGCGTGGTAGGCGCGCACCACGCAGGCGTTGGTGTAGGCGGCCTGCGCGCCGCCGCCGCCCTGCAGCGTGACCTCGTCCATGCCCGAGATGGCGCACAGCATGCTGCGAAACTCGTAGTAGACCTGCAGGGCGCCTTGCAGGGTCTCCTCGTCCTGCAACGGGTGCACCTCCGCCATCTGCGGCATCCGGCAGAGGTCCTCGTGCGCCTTGGGGCTGTACTTCATCGTGCACGTGCCCTCGCTGATGTCGCTGCCGAGGTCCATGCCCATGGTCTGCTGCGAGAGGCGCAGGTAGTGTCGCAGGGCCTGGTGCTGGCTGATCTCGGGGAGGGCGGGGGTGTCGGCGCGGCGCGCCGACTCGGGCACGAAGGCGGCCGAGTCGGCGCCCACGGCCGCCTCGACCTCGTCTTCGGCGAGCGGCACGAAGATGCCACGCTCGCCGGGCACGGTCATGTCCATCACGAGCGGCTCGTCCCAGCGTGCCGCGCGGTAGCCTCTCAACTTCACGTCGCCCATGGTCACGCCTCCTTGCCCGCGCTCGCGGCTGGTCGGAGCGCTTCACCGAGCGCGGCGGCGAGCCGGTCGATGTCCGCCTTCGTGTGGACCTCGGTCACGCAGACCAGCATGCTCTGCCCCAGCGCGGGGAACTGCCGCGAGAGGTCGTAGCCGCCGAAGATCTTCTGCTCGCGCAGCCTGGCGTTGACGGCGGCGACGGTCGTCCCCGCACCGTCGAGGTTCACCACGAACTCCTTGAAGAACCCCGGCCCGAAGAGCTGCTTGACACCCGGGATGGCGGCGAGCCGTCCGGCGGCGTAGTGGGAACGCTTGAGGATCGTGTCGCCGAGCTCCCAGAAGCCCTTGGGCCCCATGAGGCTCATGTACACGGCGGCCGCGATCGTCCACAGGCCGGCGCTGGTGCCGACCCAGTCACGGCCCTGGTCGCGCAGGCCGTAACTCGTGCGCTCCTCCATGACCTCGGCGAAGGCGTACTCGCCCTCGCGCTCGGTCTCGAGCACCGTGAAGAGGAGCAGCGGGCACTCGCCGCAGTAGACCGGGTCGTCGCGGAAGGCCATGTAGCCGCCCAGGCCGCCGCCACAGCTCAAATGCATGCCCAGGGGCTGGATAGGCCCGATGGCGATGTCGGCGTCGTATGAGCCCGGCGCGGCCAGCACGCCGAGCGAGATGGGATCGGCGCCGACGATGAAGAGCGCACCGGCCTCGTGAGCCATGGCGGCGATCTCGGCGCAGCGGCTCTCGATGGTGCCGAGGAAGCTGGGCGTCTCGATGTAGACCGCGGCCGTATCGTCGGAGAGCTTGGCGCGCAGGTCGTCGAGGTCGATCTCGCCGCTCGCGGCGTCGTAGGCGACGGTCTCGAGAGCGATGTGCGCCGCCATCTCCGGCGGCGGGCACATCGTGCGGGCGACGGTCAACCGCTCGGGTCCCGTCGTGGCCGCGCACAGGACGTGCCGCCGGCCCGTGATGCGCGTCGCCATGCGCAGGGCCAGCCCGAGCACCGTGCCCCAGTCGTAGAAGGGCATGGTGACGACGTCGAAGTCGACGAGCTCGGCGAGCTGGCTGGCGAACTCCCACTTGGCCTGCCACTTGCCCTGGTCGGTGTAGTACATGCCGTCGTAGGCGGAGAGCAGCTCGGCCCTGTTGACCACCTCGTCGACCGCCGCCGGCACGTGGTGCTGCCATACGCCGGCGCCGAGGAACGAGAGGTACTCGTCGCAGTCGGCGTTCTTGCGCAGCACCGACCTTGCCGTGCCGCTTGAGCTCGGCCTCCGAGTGGATCGGTCCGGGGATGTCGAGCAGACCCTTGAAGCGCAGGTGATCGGGGATCGGCTCGTAGATGTCGAGCGCGTCCTTCTTGCCGATCTCGCGCAGCATCGCCTCCTTGGTCTCCGGGACCGCGTTGGGGATGTAGGGATGGACGAAGTAGTCCTCACTCATCTCACGTCGTCAGCTCCTTTGCTCCCGGCCGTCGCTAGCCGCCGGGCCCGTGGTCGTCGTGTACGTGTCGCTGCTCGTCGGTCGGCCGGTGGTGCCGTACCGCGCCGGCCGCGCGGCGGTCTTCAGTCGTAGCCGTATCCCGCGCTGGTGCCGAAGTCGATGCTGATGAGCGCCCCGGTGATCGGCGCCGCGAGCGGCGAGGCGAGGTAGGCGATGAGCGACGCGACCTCCTCAGGGCGGATGAAGCGCGCCTGGTCTCGTTGCGGGTAGCCGGCCAGCAGGCGGCCGAAGTAGCCGTCGGCGTCGCCGCCGCCGAAGTCGCGCGCCTGGCCCTCGAGCATCGGCGTCATGACGTCGGCGGGGCAGACGGCGTTGACGCGCACCAGGTCGGCGGCGAGCTCGAGGGCGAGCGACTTGGTCAGCAGGCTGACCCCACCCTTGGAGGCCGTGTAGATCGCCGTCTCGGGCGTGCCTACGACGCCGGCATCGGAGCTCAGGTTGACGATGCAGCCCTGCGTCTTCTTGAGCTCGGGTATGGCGTAGCGGCAGCAGAAGAAGGTGCCTTTGAGGTTGACGTCGACGGTGCGGTCCCACTGCTCCTCCGTCATCGTCTCGCTTGGCCCCTCCACCCAGACGCCGGCTGCGTTGATGAGGATGTCGAGGCGGCCGGCCAGCTCCACGGCGGCGTCGACGAGGCGCTCGCAATCGGCGGGACGCGTGACGTCGGCGACGACGCCGTGCGCGGGCCGGCCGCCTCGCGCCAGGTCGTCGACCGCCTCGCGCAAGGTCGCCTCGTTCACGTCGCCCAGGACGACGGCGGCGCCCTCATCGAGGAGCGCGGCCGCGCTGGCCCTGCCGATACCGCCGGCGCCGCCCGTCACCACCGCCACCGTGCCGTCGAGATCGAGCTTCATGGGCCTCATGCCCCCTGTGCAAAGGCTGAATGGTCGTTCACTTTCGCAAGCATACCGTGACGAGGAGCGCCGGCGGAAGGGAGCCGGCGCGGCCCTCCACAGGCCGTGGGTCAGTAGTAGAGCTCGCTCGGGCCCTTGTACTCCTGGATCGTGTTGCCGCCGTCGATGACGACGAGCTGGCCGGTGATGTAGCTGGCGTCGTCGGACGCGAGGAAGGCGATCAGCTTGCCCACTTCCTCCGGCGTCGCGGCGCGCCCCAGCGGCGTGTTGAGGGCGCCGGCCCGCTCGCCGTCGCTGGAGGACCCGGTGTCGATCCACCCCGGCCCGACGGCGTTGACGGTGATGCCGTGCTTGGCCACGTCGAGCGCCAGGCCGCGCGTCATGCCCAGCACGCCCGCCTTGGCGGCGCAGTACACGGACTCGTCAGGATTGGCCACGTTGGGCCCGGTGACCGACGAGACGTTGACGATGCGCCCGTAGTGACGCTCGATCATGTGGTTGATGATGGCCCGCGTGACGAGGAACTGGCTCTTGAGGTTGATGGCGATGCCGAAGTCCCAGCTCTCCTCGGTGAGCTTCCGGGAACGCGACGAGGTGCCCTTTCTGCCCGAAGACGACCATGCCGGCGTTGTTCACCAGCAGGTCGATGCGCCCGTGGTGGGCGAGAGCCTCGCCGACCACACGCTCGACCTTCGCGCTTCGTCAGGTCGGCCGTGTGCGACGAGACGGTGTGGCCTTTGGCGCGCAGGGCCGTGGCACACTCGTGGACCTTGTCGGAGATGTCGACGATGGCGACAGCGGCGCCCTCGTCGCCGAAGACGCCGGCCGTGGCGAAGCCGATGCTGTTCATCTTGGCGACGCCGGTGATGAATGCCACTTTGCCCTCGACTGCTTTATAGCGATGGAACGCAACGCTATCCTACGCGAATAAATAGCCACCGTTTTTAGATGAAGTTCCGTACAAGCACGGAATATCGAATGGCAATCTCCCCTCTGTTTGCGACTAACACTTTGTTAATTTGTTTCATTTTTCCTCAACTCCCTTATAAAAGCTTTTTTTCTCTCTTATAGTACATGGAAACATTGATTAATATCCCCATTGCTAAAGAAAGCATTAATAAGAAGTACCGCCATAGCTTATAAAAGGTAGCGTTACTCCGGTTAACGGGATAATTCCCGATACACCACCAAGGTTTACAAAAGTCTGAAAGCCTATCCAACTACCAATACCACCTGCAATCATACGTGCAAGTGGATCTTCGTTGTCATTGCAATATAGAAACTACGCAAAACGATAATTCCGATACCAACAATGACAATCACCACCCCAAAAATACCCAATTCCTCCGCAATAATTGCCATTATAAAGTCATTTGCGGCTCCGGTAAATAGCCGAGCTTTTGCACTGATTGACCGAGTCCTACTCCTTCTAGACCGCCTTGCCCAATGGCTAAATAACCATTAATAATTTGATAACCTGATCCCTGTTCATATTCAAACGGATTAGCCCATACTTGAAAGCGCCCCAAACGGCTTGCATTTAAAATAGAGTCAGATTTAAACAGCACTAATGCACCAGCTAATATACCACCAAATGCACTTAACAACGCAAAAAATCGAAATAAAGATTTTCCGCGAATACCACTTAAAAATACAACGGAAATGGCAATCATAAAAATAATAACAAATGCCCCTAGGTCCGTTTCTAAACCGACACTTAATAAAATAATTAACCATATCGCAATTGGATAGCCGATATCATTTGGCTTTACATATTGAATGGACTTTTCTTTTAAACTCTTTTTATAAAACGAACCTGCTATATAAAGAATAACGAACGGGTTGCGATTCTGAAGGCTGAAATGATACGCCGAATAGATTAATCCAACTTTGGGAACCTGTTTCCTCGCGACCAATCCCAGCAAAATTCACCCATAAAAGTAAAATTGCCATCATGAGCATACCAACAAGCATAATAAATTTATTACTGTAATGTTTATAGGGGAAAAATGCTCCGATACAAAAAGCAAGCGCACCAATTATTAAGTTTGTTACCTGCTTTCGGTAAAAATAATCCGGTGTGCCATCCTCATAAACAATACCAACCATCATACTCGCACTATAAATCATAACTAATCCAAATAGACATAAAAAAACATATGTAAAAAATAGGGATAATCAAAATTTCTAACATAATTTGCAATATATTTTTTCATTTTTCAAAACCTCTTTTTAGAAAAAAAACTCAAATCGCAATCGTGCGTTTTGAGTTCTTTCTGTTATTTGTTTGTATATGCATCATGTAACAATGATAGCTCTTTTTCTAAAGTATCTAAGAATTTCCTTTCCTTGTTCACGTCATTAAACCTAGCTTTACAGCAAAATCAATTTCACGCGACAAGCCAAACATTTGTGTATCAAGCACTTCTTCATATAAAGGACAGGACGGCATCGTTAAATGGTCCATCTGTACTTTAATTAATTGAGCAATTTTATCCTGCATCAGCATGTAATAGCTCTAATCGCTTTCTCCTGAAAGGAAGCTTGTGATTTCGTATCCATGAGGACGCCCCCATTTATTTGATATTTCTTCGTATTCTATCTTAATAAAGTTTATCTTTTCAAGGATAAAAATGCAAGTGTCATTACATATAGTTATGAATTTCATTTTATTATATTTCTTATTTTATCAAGTAGACGGTATACTGTAATAGATATATTATAGAGGGAGGATTTTAGATGGAACTCAATTATTCCAATTACAGGTGCTGTTACATATAAATTAACATTGATCCAACTGTTTGGATTTTTGATGACCGTCGCTTAGACTTAACAACTTATTTTGAACAGAAAAAGAACCTGATAGATTAGACGAAAAATATTTAGCGGATGTGGCACACATTGGTCACGTGAAATTATGGAAGGTGCAGTATTCCCTCCAACATTAAAAACGGAACGAAAATTTGACCGTCAAGGAATGAAAACAGGAACATTCGGTATGGAAATTAAACCGTTTTTAAAAAATGCTGAAATTAAGATCGATGCGACTGAAGTGGTGTTTGAGTCGTGCTGATGGATCAGAACATACCTTTTCAATCGAAGAAGCAAATACACTTATTTTCAAATTTAGCCAAGACGGCAAACCGCTTTCAGAAGGCGGACCTGTTCATTTATTATTAGGCGACGGCTCAAACGTAGACAATCCAATTAAAAATATCATCGCAATTCGCGTAGAGTAGGAGGAATATCATGCGCGTCAAATGTGTTATTTGTGATTCAATCACAATTACTTGACGATGATTTACCACTTAGCGAAAAAATTACGCAATCGTCCAATCCATACTTATATGTGTGATTCATGTAATGAACGGATCGCTAAAAACACAGAGAACGAATCGCTACAGGAAAGTTTAAATTTTCCGTACATCTTCAAAAATTGATGAAGAATTTTAATTATGTAAAAATCCTTGAACACACAAAATTGTGTCAAGGATTTTTTGTTCTAAAGCGAGTACTCTCCTATTTACATTTTTCACCAATTTTTTTTCAAGCAATTCAACTAGTTGATACATGATTGTCGCAAAAATTGCGATGACGAGCAATGACAATAATACAAGATTGAAGTTAAACACTTGGAAACCATAAATGATTAAGTATCCTATCCTTGTGATGATACAAGGAACTCACCGACAATTACCCCTACCCACGATAAGCCTACATTCACCTTCAATGTTGAAATGATCGTTGGAAATGAAGCAGGTAAAATCGGCCTCTTTAAACATTTGACATCGCGTAGCATTAAATGTTTGTAATACTTTCAAATAGTTTGTATCAACCGTTTAAATGCGGTATAAATCACAATAGTGGATATAATTACCGAAATAATGCTCCCATTGTGATGATTGAACTCATTCCCGGTCCCATTACAACAATTAAAATTGGACCAAGCGCTACTTTAGGCATCGCATTTAATACAACTAAATAGGGATCCAATACTTTTGATAGAAATGGCGACCACCATAGAATTGCCGCTAAAATCGTTCCTACTAATGTCCCCAAAATAAAACCAAGTACCGTTTCAAACATCGTCGTACTAATATGTGGCAATAATGTGCCGTCATTTCAACTTTTCAATAAATAGTACCCAAATTTTTGATGGTGAACTAAAAATGAGCTGATCAATCCATTTCAAGTTGGAAGCGATCTTCCCACATTCTAATAAAACTAACTAAAATTAATAGTTGAAAAAAACGAATCCATCGCTTTTCTTTTATTAACGATTGTTTAAATTGTTCATGAAGTATTTTGCTGTTCAAGGCTTTCAAGCTCCTTCCAAATCGTTTGGAAAAGCGAGGAATAGCTTGAATGGGCACGAGCTTCAAAAGGTGTTAACTGTTTTAACTCTTCCGGTACTTCAAACGTTTTATATAGCTTTACCCGGTCTAGCGGAAAATAACAAAATTCGATCACTCATCGCAATTGCTTCACCGATATCATGTGTGACAAGATACGCTGTTTTACCATACTCTTTTAGCTTTGTGAAACTAAGTCTTCCAGCTTTAACTTCGATTGATAATCAAGTGCTGAAAACGGTTCATCGAGTAACAAAATTTTAGGATCTACAGCTAACGTTCTCGCTAATGCTACCCGCTGTCTCATACCACCTGATAATTCTCTTGGAAACTTTTTCTCGATATTAGGTAACCCTACAGCATTTAATAGTCTTGTCGTAATATGTTGTGCATGTTCTTGATCCTTTTTTTAAATATTCAGTCCAAGCATGATATTTTGTTCAATTGTTTTCCAGGGAAATAAATAATCTTGTTGTAGCATATAACCAATGGATAAATGATCGTTCCCATAAACCGGTTGCCCCTCAATTAATACCGTTCCACTTGTCGGTTGAAACAATCCTGCTATAATCGATAAAAGCGTTGTCTTACCGCAACCACTAGGACCTATAAAGGAAATAAACTCCCCTTTATTTATCGATATATGAATATTTTTTAACGCTTCCGTCGCTGCTTCCCTTGAAAAATACGTATGATGTACATCGTGAACCGTTAAAAACTCCATATTACTTCGTTACTTTCTCTGCAAATGAAGTATCTACAAGCTCTTGGTAGTCCATTCTTCTAGGTAATTCTCCCGCTTCTTCCATTACATCTTGCAAGTTATTCCATTCTTCCTCGTCTAATATTGGATCTTTCGCAAAAGACTCTTGTGCTCGGTATCGTTCTACAACCGTTGCGATTAATTCTACTTCTGTATCTTCAAAGAATGGCTGAATCGCCTTTGCTACATCCTCTGCACTATTTGCATATACCCAATCTTGTGCTTTTTTAATAGCACGCGTAAATTTCTCTACAGTTTCTGGATCACTGTCAATGAAGCTCGCTTTCGTCATAAATGTTGTATATGGTAAGTGACCAGACTCTGTTCCGAATGAAGCAACGATATGACCAACACCCTCTTTTTCAAATACGCTTGCAGTTGGCTCAAATAATTGAACGAAATCTCCAGTACCTGATGCAAAGGCAGTTGAAATGTTCGCAAAGTCAATATTTTGGATAAGTTCTAAATCATTATGTGGATCGATACTATGTTTTTTTAATACGAATTCTCCCGCCATTTGTGGCATGCCGCCTTTACGTTGTCCTAGGAAAGTAGAATCTTTTAACATATCCCAAGAGAAATTGTCAATTTTCTCACGAGATACTAAAAATGTTCCGTCTGTTTGTGTAAGCTGAGCAAAGTTTTTGATTGGGTCATTGGCACCTTGAGCTGTAACATAGATCGATGTTTCAGAGCCAACTAACGCTACGTCGATACCGCCGGATAATAGAGCTGTCATCGTTTTATCGCCACCAGGAATGGTCGATAATTCAACCTTTAGTCCTTCCTCTTCAAAAAAGCCTTTCTCAATAGCTACGTATTGTGGCGCATAAAAGATGGAACGTGTTACTTCACCAACCTTTACCTCTTGTAGCTCTTCCTTGCCACATGATGCAAGAATGAGAAGTACCATACATGTTAATACAGCTAAAAAACTTGATTTCACCCATCTTTTCATCGCTATCCTCCTCTAAATAATGCATTATTTTTCCTAGAGTAGGTTATGCGAAATTTCAAAAAGGGTGAATTTATAAAGAAATGGCGATTGTTTCTTATGTAACTTATAATGAGCAAATTTAAAAACAATTATTTCCATAGTCAAATATTAGTCAAGTCTGTAGCCTTCGCGCTTTGCCACAGCCAGAGCAGAGAACTAGCGTTGGAAAGACACGCTATTTCCTACCCTGGCTCCTGTGGCTGTGCCGCGCTACGGCAAAAGTGAATCCTACTTTATGCTTTAATAAGAATTCTCCTAATTCACAAAAAGTAATACTACTTGTTAAGGCGTTATATCAATTCGTTTTATCATTGTGCCGCATTATCCAGCTGTTTTTAGTAGCACATAATATTTTAGTCGTTCGCGCATTTGCCTGCCGCAGAACGAACCGTGGAGACAACACAGTTGGCTCTGCGGTTTGGCGGCTAGCGCGAACGACTGATGGCAATCAAAATGGAGAATCTTTATTTTCGACTTTGTACTATTGGTATTTTCAGGATTCATTTTTGCTCATATCGAGTTATGTAATTTTCATAAAAGCTTGTTCTTGTCCAAAAAACACAAAAAAAGCTTAAATTTCACAGTAAAGTGAAATTTAAGCTTTTTATTATTTAGCCATCGCCTTTTTCTCTTCGCGTTTTTCACGCCACATACGAGATTTATAGACGATTAAAATAAGGGCTGCCACCATTAAACCTTCGATCATCGGTAAGAAGAATGCGAAAAACGTCAACATAATACAGCCTAAAAACAGGAATGTATAAATAACGATATTTTTCAACAATGGCAATTCTCGCGCAAAACCTAACTTAAAAACAATTGCAGATAAAATAAATACTAAAATGAATACAACATAGCCAGCTACCTCAAAGCTTGGCATATTCTCATAAATGTAACGCGTAATACCTGACATACGCTCATATACAAAACTTTCTGTTTCTAAGTCATTTGAAGATACCAATGCTTGTGCAAAATTCAAGTTAAACCAATTTAACAACAATTCCACCCCTTTATTTTAGTGTTATAGAAAATATTTCCACGATATGTATAGAAGTACGCCAAGCTAAATAAATAACTTGACGCACAGGTACTATATTAATTATAACGAAAGCAAAATATTATTCTTACTCAGCAGCGATTTTTTTCTTTTTCGTTACACGTTCACGTTCACTTTTCTCAAGAATTTTTTTACGTAAACGAATTGATTCAGGTGTTACTTCTAAATACTCATCATCATTTAAAAATTCTAATGCTTCTTCAAGCGTCAAAATTCTTGGTTTTTTAATAACGTTCGTTTGGTCTTTGTTAGCTGAACGAATGTTTGTCTTTTGTTTTGCTTTTACAATATTTACAGTGATATCATTATCACGATTATTTTCTCCAACGATCATACCTTCGTAAATTTCAGTACCTGGTTCAACAAATAATGTACCACGGTCTTCTACACCCATCATACCGTAAGTTGTTGCTTTACCTGTTTCCATTGAAACAAGAACACCTTGATGACGTCCACCAACTTGACCAGCTACTACATGGTTGGTAAGCTATCAAATGTATGGTTAATAATACCAAAACCACTTGTTAAGTGACATGAATTCAGTTGTATAACCAATTAATCCACGAGCAGGTACCATGAAGATTAAACGAACTTGTCCGTTACCGTTGTTGACCATATCTAACATTTCACCTTTACGTGCACCAATAGATTCGATAATTGAACCTACACTTTCTTCAGGAACATCAATTTGAACGCGTTCAACTGGTTCACATTTTACACCATCAATTTCTTTAATGATTACTTGTGGTTTAGATACTTGTAAGTTCAAAGCCTTCACGACGCATGTTTTCAATTAAGAATCGATAAATGAAGCTCACCACGACCTGAAACTGTCCAAGCATCAGGAGAATCAGTATCTTCAACACGTAAAGATACGTCTGTTTGTAATTGAGAACGTAAGACGTTCTTCAATTTTACGTGAAGTAACCCATTTACCTTCACGACCTGCAAATGGACTAGTTGTTTACTAAGAATGTCATTTGTAGTGTTGGCTCATCAATGCGTAAGGATTGGAAGTGCTTCTTGATGTTCTGTTGGACAAACTGTTTCCCCAACGTTAATATCTTCCATACCAGAAACAGCGATTAAATCCCCTGGGATATGCTTCTTCAATTTCTACACGTTTTAAACCGAAGAAACCAAAAATTTTCGTTACACGGAATTGTTTAACTGTTCCATCAAGCTTCATTAATGCAACTTGTTGACCAACATTCAATTGTTCCACGGAATACACGACCAATACCAATACGACCTACATAGTCATTATAATCAAGCAATGCTACTTGGAATTGTAATGGCTCTTCGCTGTTATCAATTGGTGCAGGAAATTGTTCAATAATTGTTTCAAATAAGGCATTCATGTTTTCTTCTTGTTTCGCTGGATCTGGATCTAAATGAAGCTGTACCGTTTACACCTGAAGCATAAACAACTGGGAATTCTAATTGATCTTCATCTGCACCTAATTCAATAAATAAATCTAATACTTCATCAACTACTTCTTCTGGACGAGCTGAATCTTTATCAATTTTGTTTACAACAACGATTGGTGTTAATTTTTGTTCTAATGCTTTTTTCAATACGAAACGTGTTTGTGGCATACAGCCTTCATAAGCATCAACAACAAGTACAACACCATCTACCATTTTCATAATACGTTCTACTTCACCACCAAAGTCAGCATGTCCTGGTGTATCCAGAATGTTAATACGTGTATCTTTATAATGAACAGCAGTATTTTTCGCTAAGAATTGTAATTCCGCGTTCTCGTTCTATATCATTTGAATCCATTGCACGTTCTTCTACATGTTCATTTTCACGGAAATGTACCTGATTGCTTTAATAATTGGTCGACTAGTGTTGTTTTACCATGGTCAACGTGGGCAATAATTGCAATATTTCGTAATATCTTGACGTAAATTTGTCATTATTCCACTCCATATTCTTTTTTCAGTTGTTTAACTGTGTTATTATAGCACATGTAGACGCAAATGTCTTTTCAGAATATTGTCACATTATTTTTATGACTATACTTAATAGTTGAGGAGGGGTTCTCATGAATAAAGCAAAATTAGTTATGTTTATTTACTCTTTAGCAGCATTACTTTCTATGATAGGGATTGGCTTTTCAGCATCATTAGTATTTATGGCAGGTACAGATAAGTACGATACAACGGGCTATCTTAGCGCCTTAGCATGTGTTATTGCAATGTGATTATTTTTATGCTAGGCATGAAACAAAAGAAAAAATTTGTAGCAAGCAGGTCTTTTATAAACCGATAAAAACCACCAAATGATAGTAGATCTCATTTGGTGGTTATTTTTTATTTTTCTTCTATATAGTTATCCAAAATTAATTGATGGATATATGGATTTGCTATTAAAAACGTGTCTGACTTCATTAAATCAAAACCTTCACCATTTAAATTCGTAGCGATTGCACCTACTTCTTGTGCAATGACAATACCGCCACCAATATCCCATGGTGCTAAGCGCATCGAAATATATGCATCCAATTTACCGCTCACGACAAAAGCAATTTCCATTGCAGCAGAGCCGTATGAACGTGTACCACGTACAGTTTGGATAAGGTCAATTAATTTTTCATGATTAATTTTAGGATTTGGCGTTACCCAGTTTGCGTTTATGCCAATAACTGCCTCTTCGATTTTTAACGGCTGCAGTTTGCGCAGTGGTGAATCGTTGTACCATGCACCTTCTCCTGCAATCGCGTAAAATAAATCTTCACGCATCACATCAAATATGTACCCCAGTTTACCTACCCCATCGATATAAACACCAATTGTAATCATAAAATGGCGATGTTGTTTCACAAAATTCATCGTTCCATCAATTGGATCGATAATCCATACAACACCGTCTAACGAATCAGGTCTTTCCCCCATTCCCTCTTCCCCGATAATTTTATGAGAAGGATTAAACGCTTGAATCTGTTCGATAAAGAAAAGTTCCGTTTCACGATCAATATTCGTTACTAAATCATTTGCACTTGATTTTGTTTCTACTTCTAAATCATATGTAAACGACTCACGTATCCGTCTACCAGCTTCAAAAATTATATCCTTAGCAAAAGCATCTAATTGCTTTAAATCCATCGTACAAACCACCCCTCGCATTCTGCTTCCGCGTATTATGATGAACAGTTTTAAATTCAACTATAGAGTTATTATAGCAAAAATCACCTGCTGTCCGAACATTCAGCAAGTGATTTTTTACACAGGTATGAACTTTTTGTTACGCATACGCATGGAGACCTTCTAATTCCTCATGGATTTCTTGCAAACGTTTTTTTGATTTTTTCATATCTACTTCGTTATTTTCCTTCATTGCAGCATACAGTGAGGCCAATTCATAGTCGAGTTCTAACCGTAAAATGTGTTCATATTGCTTTTCAATGTCCACTTTGCGTATAATTTTAATCATCTGTTTCATTTACCATCACTTCCTTAGTGTTTTTTACAAGACTTTTTGACATTCACGAAAGTTTGTGTTATAAGATTTTTTCCCAAAAACGTATTAAAATAAACCTAAAAATCGAAAGGAGTTTTTATTTTTGAGTAATATACAATGGAGTTCGGAAGATTTTGATGTTTTTCAAATAAATGGTTTAGATGAGCGAATGGAAGCACTAACGAAAATCGTTCGTCCTAAATTCCAAACACTTGGTGAAACTTTTTCAAGCTACTTCAGCGCTAAAACTGGAGATGAATTTTTCCCTCATGTTGCGAAGCATGCACGTCGTACCGTCAATCCCCCAAAGATTCTTGGGTAGCTTTTGCGCCAAATAAACGCGGTTACAAAGCATTGCCTCATTTTCAAATTGGGTTGTGGAATAGTCACTTATTTATTGTTGTTGCAGTAATTTACGAAGCACCTCAAAAAGCGGAGATGGCTCAGCGTTTATTACATAACATGGATGCTTTTAATCAATTAAGTGACGATTACATTATCTCGGGTGATCATATGTCCCCTGATGCAATTCGTTTAGGGGAAGCGCGTGGTGAAAAGCTTGAAAAACTGATGATGCGCTTACGCGATGTAAAAAAAGGTGAATTTTTGGTTGGGCGACATATCGTAGCTGACGATGCAATTAACCTTTCTTCCAATGAGTTTATGCAATTAGTCGAAAAAACATTCGATGATTTATTACCAATTTACAATATCATCATCGGAAAATAGATTTTTATTAACAGATGTGTAGTTTTCCTACATATCTGTTATTTTATTTTATGTAA
>CAVRZA010000005.1:0-11752 GCA_963725665.1 uncultured Actinomycetes bacterium
CCTCGCGCACGGGCGTCCGGAGTTGCTGGCCGAGGCGGGCGCGCCGCCGCTCGCGGTCGTCGCGGGCGGCGGCGCGCCCGCCTCCTCCCTGCTCCCCAAGCTCGAGGCCGCCGTAGGCGAGCGTAAGACGGTCGTCTTCGACTACTACGCCATCGAGCGCGACGAGACGTTGACACGGACCGTCGACCCCTACAGTCTGCTGCTGGTCGGCGACGAATGGTACCTGCTGGCGTGGTGCCACCTGCGTGAGGCGGTGCGCACCTTTCGCCTCTCGCGCATCCGCTCGCGCGTGCGGCACGCGACGCGCGCGCCGCACGACTTCGCGCCGCCGTCGCGCTTCGAGCTGGCCGACTACCTCGACCGCGCTCCTTGGCAGCTCGGCGGTGTGCGAGGCGAGGCCAAGGTGCGCATCGACGGCGACATGGCCTGGTGGGTGGAGGCTCACTTCGCCGGCAACGGCGCCCTCGAGCGTCTGCCCGACGGGGCGGTGCGCTTCGCGACCGCGTACAGCTCCGGCCCGCAACTCGTCAATTGGGTGCTGGGCCTCGGCGAGGCCGCCGAGCTCGAGGCGCCGGCCGAGCTGCGCTCACTGCTGGTGGCTCAGTTGCACCTCCTGGGCCGGCGCCTCGACGCGCCGCCGGCCGTCGACGAAGCGCGACTCGAGGCGGCCTTGCGGCTCGCCGCCGGCGCCGCTGCAGGCGAGGGCGGCGGAGCGAAGACCGGCGCCAGCGGACCTCGAAGCATGGACCGTGCCCGGGCCGCCGGCGAGGGTGGCGACTGGCACGTCGAGGCCGACCGCTTCACGCGCCTCTCGACGCTGCTCACCTACCTCCTGCGCTCGTGCCGCGAGGGCGAGGAGGGCGACCTCGACCCCGCCCGCGTGGCGGCCGATCTCGAGGTCCCGCTCGACGACCTCAAGGCCGACGTGCGCCTGCTCAACCTGGTCAACTTCGGCGGCGACGGCGCCATCGTCTACGCCGAGTTCGAGCGCGGCCGGCTGCACGTCACCTGCGACCTCGCCGGGCCCGCGTTCGCCAACCCCGCGCGCCTCTCGCCGCTGCAGGCCGACGTCCTGCTGTTGGCCGTGGAGCTCGTCGGCGGCCAGCTCCCGGTGAAACATGGAGCGGCGCTGCGCGCGGCGGCCGCCAAGCTGGCCGCCGCGCGCAGCGCCACGTCGCCCGCGCTGGGCACCGCCGACGCCCTTCCCCTCGAGGAGGGGGTGCTCGACGCGGTCAACGACGCCATCCGCAAGCGGCGTCTGCTCCAGATAGAGTACTGGTCGGAGGGCACCGGGCGCAGCACAAGGCGAGTCGTCGAGCCGTATCTGCTCGTGCGCAGCCGCGGCGAGTGGTACTACGTCAGCTACTGCCGCACTTCGGAAGGCCGGCGCACGTTCCGGGTGGCCACGACGAAGAGCGTCCGCGTGCTCGAGGAGCGTTTCCCGCCGCGCGCCGACATGGAGCTCGACCTCTACCGCCGCGAGGGCATCCCAGGCAGCGAACGGTACGCCTCGCGTACGGCGGCGGTCTGGTACGCTCAGACCGTGCGGCGCTGGATCGAGGAACGTCAGCCGGTCGAGGCGCTGCCCGACGGGTCCTGCGTGGCCGCCCAACCCTACGTCGGCGAGCACTGGCTGGTGGCGCACTTGCTGCCCTTCGGCGGCGAGGCGGTGCCGCTCGTGCCGCGGGCCGCGACGGCCGCGCTGCGCGCGGCCGTCGCGGCCCTTCTCGCGCGCTACGAGCGCGCCGACGCGCCCGCGGACACGTCGACGTGAGGGGAAGGCCATGGGAGTGATCTGGCTCACCGTCTTCGCGGTACAGCTGGTGCTCTGCCTGTACCTCGGCTCCCGCGTGGCCAAGAAGACGGGGCGCTCGCTCCTCAACTGGCTCTTCGTCGGCTTCCTCGCCGCAATCGCACCCATCGTCGGCCCGGTCCTGATGATCGTGTGCGCCCTCTGGTACCCGCCCAAGATGCCCTCCGGCCGGTGGCCCTGGTGAACTTGGCCTTGGTGGCTGCCGCTCTAGGGCGCCAACCCCCACGAGCACAAGGCGACCCCCCGCCCAGGAGGGGGAGCTAAAGGAGAGGCGAGGATGGCCGACGCGTGGGTGCTCAACGGACCGCGGCGTATCGCGCTCGACGCCGAGCGCCTGGCCGCACGCGCCGCGACGCTCGACGTCGAGCCCGCTCCTCACCTCACCCAGCTGCCGGAGATTCACGCCGCCATCGCCGACGCCCTGGCCCATCCCGTCGACTCGCCTCGCCTGCGCGAGCTGGCCCGCGGCGCCCGACGGGTCGTCATCGCCATCCCCGATGGGAGCCGGCCCTGCCCGACCTTCCTCCTGCTCCCGGCGCTCCTCGACGAGCTGAACGCCGCCGGGGTGACCGACGATCAGGTGCAGGTGATGGTGGCCTGCGGCGTGCACCGGGCGACAACCACCGAGGAGAAGGCCGCGCTGGCCGGAGGCGCGGCGTCGAGCCGGGTCACGGTGACCGATGCGCAAGGCCTGCGGCAGGTCAACGTCTTCCTGAACCAGACGCGCCACCGCGCACCGGCGTTCATGAACCTGCAGCTCGCGCGTGCCGACCTCGTCGTCGCTGTGGGCATCGTTGAGCCCCACCTCTACGCCGGCTTCTCGGGCGGCGCCAAGACGGTCGCCATCGGCTGCGCCGGTGCGCGCACCATCGCCTGGACGCACCATCCGCGCTTTCTCGACCAGCCCGGCGTCGAGCTCGGACGGCTCGCGGGCAATCCCTTCCAGGAGGCCGTTCGAGAGCTCGCGGCGATGACGTCGCTGCGCTTCGCCTTCGACGCCGTGGTCGACACGCAGGGACACGCGGTCGCGCTGGCCGCCGGCGAGCCCAGCGCGGCACAGGCAGAGCTCGCCGGCGGCGAGCGCGACGCCTGGCTACGCACCGTGCAGGGCCGCTACGACCTCGTCGTCGCCGGCTTGCCGGCGCCCAAGAACGAGAGCCTCTACCACGCGACGCGGGCGGCGACCTACCTCGCGCTGGGCGACCGCTCGCCGGTCGCCGACGAGGGTCTCATACTGCTCTGCGCCAGTGTCGAGAAGGGTGTCGGCGACGGGCCCGGCGAAGCCAACTTCGGCGCGCTGATGGCCGGGGCCGAGCGGCCCGAGACGCTGCTCGAACGCGGTCGGCGCGGCGAGCCGCTCGGCCCCGGCGGCCAGCGCGCCTACATGATGGCCAAGGTCCTTGCGCGTTGCCGCGCGGGTGTACTGCAGCCGGCCGACGAAGCGCTGTGCCGGACCCTCGGCCTCGTCGCCTTCACCTCCGTCGAGCAAGCGATCGAGGACACGGCACGACGCTTGGGTCACCCGCCGCGGGTCCTCGTCGTGAGCGACGGGATCGGCACGATCGTCCACTCCTCCGGCGTCTCGCCGGACGACGGCGCATCCTCGTCCTAGCCCGCGGCTCGTTACCGCCAGGTCGGCCACGGGAAGAGTAGTGGTGCTTTCACGACCGGTGTCGCCGGTCGGGCGCTTCAAGGGAGCGACAGGATGAAGACGAGTCTCCGCATCGCCCGTCTCTTCGGCATCGACGTGTACGTGCACGCGAGCTGGTTCGTCATCCTGTCCGTCGTCGCGGTCTCGCTGGCCGTCAGCGTCTTCCCCGCCATCTACCCCTGGTGGAGCACCCCCACCACCTACGCTGTGAGCGCTGTCGCGGCCCTGCTCCTCTTCGCCTCGGTGGTCGTGCACGAGCTGGCCCACTCGGTCGTCGCGCAGTCGCAGGGAATCCGCGTGAAGCACATCACGCTCTTCCTTCTCGGCGGCGTCTCCGCCCTCGAGGAGGAGCCGAGGTCGCCGGGCGGCGAGGCCTTCATGGCCGCGATCGGCCCGCTCTCGAGCCTCGCGATCGCCGGCCTTTGCCTTGCGGCGGCGGCGCTCGCGACGCTGCCCGAAGCCGTCGCGGCAATCGTCGTCTACCTGGGATGGATGAACCTCCTCCTGGCCGTCTTCAATCTGCTGCCGGGGTTCCCGCTCGACGGTGGGCGCGTGCTGCGCGCGCTCCTTTGGGCGCGCACGCACGACTTCGTCAAGGCGACCCGCTGGGCGGCACGCACGGGACACGTCTTCGGCTACGTCCTCATCGCCGGCGGGATCGTGATGTTCTTCTCGAGCCCCGCGGCCGGCCTGTGGACCGGCTTCATCGGCTGGGTGCTCACACAGGCCTCGCAGGCGAGCTACGCACAGTCGGTGCAGTCACGCGTCCTGGAGGGCGTGAGCGCCGGGCGCATCATGTCGGCGCCCGGCGCGAGCATCCCGCCCGAGATCACACTCGAGGCCGCCGTCGAGCGCTACTTCTGGAGAGGCGACAGCCGCTGCTTTCCCGTGCAGGACGGCGTGCAGAGCGTCGCCGGCGTCGTCTGCCTCGACGACTTGCATCGCAGCAGACGCGCGGCATGGGGCGACGACCGTGTCCGTGAGGTCATGACGCCGTGGAAGGACGTCGTCAGCGTGAGCCCGGAGACGCCGGCCACCGAGGCGGTACGACTGATGGGCGAGACCCACGTCGACCGCGTCGCGGTCATGCACGGCGACCACCTGGTCGGCTTCGTCGACCGCGCGGCGATCCTGCGTCACATCGAGCTCTCAAGCTCCCGCTACCGTGACCGCGGACGCGGTCTTCAGAGCGAAGACGAGTCCGGGCCGGGAGGCGATCGAACACCCGACCCGAAGCAGGGCGAGCACGGCACCGACGCCGGTCCGGGGTCGGGCGAAGAAGCTAACGCAGCTTGAGGACGACGACCGCCAGGTCGTCGTGCAAGTCGCCGCGCGCGTAGCGGCGCACGCGCTCGAGGAGGTCGCTCGTGATCGCCTTCGCCGGCTTGTCGAGCGAGGACCGCACGCCCTTGAGGAGCCGCCGCTCGCCGAAGAAGCCCTGCTCGCCGCGGGCCTCCGTGAACCCGTCCGTGTAGAGCACGACCGTCGTCTCCGAGGGCAGGATCACCCGGTTCGTCTCGTACACGGTCGGGAAGATGCCGATCGGGTAGCTCCCCGACTTGCCGCAGGGCACCTCGTGCCTGCCACCCAGGATGAGCGGCCGGGGGTGGCCGGCCACCGCGAACTCGAAGAGGCGCGTGAGGAGGTCAAGGTACCCCACGACGAGGGTCGTCAGCGGCGTCTCTACCTCCTGGGCGAGCAGCGTCGCGTTGAGACGGGAGAGGCTCTCCCCCGGTGACCCCTCGGCGGCGTACGCGCGCAGCATGTAGCGCAGCTTGGCGATGAAGGCCTGCTGGTGATAGCCCAACCCGCAGAGGTCGCCGATGACGACCATCAACTGCCCCTCGCGGAGCTTCACGAAGTCGTAGAAGTCGCCCCCGTGGTGCAGGTCGCCGGCCCACTCGCACCTCACGGCCGCGTCGAGACCGGGCATGACCGGCGGCGTCACCAGCAGCGCGTCGAGAAACGTGCCCGCGAACTCGTGGTCGCGCTGGTAGGCGATCGCCCGCTCGAGACCGGCGCTCAAGTGGGCGCCCAGCGTGGTCGCCAGGGCCATGTCCTCTTCGTTGAACCCCGCCTGGCTCTCGTCGCGCGCGAAGACCAGCGACCCGCCGGGACCAAGACGCCCCGGAGCGAGCGGCACGACGAGCAGGCGACCGTCGGCGGGCAGCGAGGCGCGCGCCGGCCCCGCGGGGAGTGACCCGTCAAGCAACGCGGGCAGCCGAGCAAGCCACAGGTCGCCTCGCAGCGGTTCCTCGCCGGCGCCGCCGGCAGCCGTCTCGCCGACGGTCGCCTGCAGCCTCACCGCCTGCCCTTCGCGGCTCACGACGGCGCCGTGAGGGGCGTCGAGCAGCTCCGACCCTCCGGCGATCACCTCGTCCAGTATCGCCTGCGGGTCGACGAGCTGGTTCACGGCGAGAGCGATCTCCTGCAGGGCGCGCAGCTGGGTGGTGAGCAGCTGCAGGCGGTGCGTCGTCCGGTGCTCGGCGCCGAACAGGCGCGCGTTGTCGATGGCGAGGGCGGCGGATTGGGCGATCGCCGCAGCGAGGTCGGCGTCCTCCCCGGTGAAGGAGTGCGACTCGCGGTTGTCGTAGAGCTCGACGATGCCGATGACCTTGTCCCTCACCTTCAACGGCACCGTCACCTGCGAGCGATGGCCGTCGGCGACCATCAGGCGACGCTCCTTGGGGTTCACGCGCGAGTCGGTGACGCCGACGACGATGACCTGACCCTTGGCCACCACCTCACTGGTCACGTTGTAGTCAGCGAGAACGAACTTCATCCCGATGCTGTTGCGGGTGGAGGAACCGTATGAGGCGACACGGCGGACGGTCTCGCCCGCATCCTCGAGCACGTAGATGTTGCACTCGTCGACCTGGAGCACCTCGACGAGACGCATGACCACAGTCTGCAGCACGTCGCCGAGGTCGAGGCTCGACGCGAAGCTCAAGCTCGATTCGACGACGAGCGAGAGGTCGTGACGCTTGGCCTCGAGCTCGTTCAAGAGGCGAACATTGTCGATGGCGACGGCGGCATGGCCGGCCACCGCGGAGACGAAGCGCAGCTGCTCCGACGTCAGGGGTTCGGCACCCGCGGGGCGGTTCAGCACGATGACGCCTAGGTCCTGACCGAAAGCACGGAGCGGCACGACGAGCAGCTTCCCCAGGCCGTGCGCTGCGACGACGTCGGCGCGGGCGCGCTCGTCACCGGCCGTGTCGATCACGAGCACCGGCTCGTCGCTCTCGAGCGCCTCGATGCCGAGTGCAAAGCCCTCGTACGGTGACCGCGTGTCGCGGGCGGCGACCTCCCGGCCGTACCCGGCAAGCCCTATCCACTCGCCCTCCCGCAGGAGCAGAAGGATACCGGCGTCGGCGCCGACTTGGGCGCCGACACGCTCGACCGTGTACTGCACCACCTCGTCGAGGTCGGCGCGGCTGTTGGACAGTTCGATGATGCCGGCAGTCGCCTCGGCGAGCTCAGCCCGCAGCACCGCCCGTCGAGACACACGCTCGACCTGATGCTGCAGGCGCGCGAACGAGATGAGGCTGATGGCCGCGAAACAGCCGAACAGAACGAGCATGAGCTCCACGCCGCCGGTCCGCTGCTGTTCCACCATGACGGCCACGGTCAGTATCAGGCAAAGCATGGCCAGAACGGCCGCGAAGCGTTCACGGAACACGAAGGCGACCAGAGTCAGCGGCACGAGATAGAAGCCGGCGAGGGGATAGCCGGGTAGAGTGACATCCAGCACGAAGACGGCGGCCACGAGGGAGAAGGCCAACGCGAGCACCGCGCGGCGATGGGCACGCAGCCACGCGACGCGACGGACGAGCCATGGGAACCGGCGTCCGCCCAAGGTGGTGTTCGGCAGCGATACGGCCAACTCACACCCCCCGCGACATCACGTGACGCCGTCGCCCGCTCCGGACGGCGCGAGAGGAGCGGCCGCCACGGCATGTCGCCGCGGAGCAAGCTTACGCCGCTGGTACTGGGCCGACAATAGGGCCCCAAGGCACCGGAGCGGCCTAGAAGCGGGGCTTCGGGCCGCGACCGCCTTCAAGGCGTTGCTGGACCTTGTCGGAGAGCAGCTCGCGCAGCGCGTTGCTGGCGATCCAGCGCGCGCTGCGCGAGCCCTGAGCCCTGACGCGCTCGGCCGTCGCGATGGCCGCCCGGTTGAGGGCCCGGTCGCGCTTGCCTATCTGGCGCAGGGCCCAGTTGACCGCCTTCTTCACGTACTGGCGCTCATCGCCTGCCTCGCGCTCGACCAGCGGCAGAAAGGCGAGGAAGGCCGCGTCGTCGGCCGCCTTGTCGTGCACCGACAGCGCCGCCATGAGGGCGAAGCCGGCCCGCTTGACGAACTCCTCGTCGCGGCCGGCCCACTCGGCAGCCTTGGCGTACGCAGCGGAGGTGCGGTCGAAGAGGTTCGAGCACACCTGGTCGCAGAGGTCCCAGGAGTCGAAGGCCGACACCCACGCCTCGAGCTGCTCGCCGCCCACCTGTGCGGGATCGTCGACCATGGCGGCCAGAATGCGCGCCTCGTGGTTGCCGGTCTCCCAGAGAAGCAGCGCGAGCTCGTGGTCGATGCCGAGCCGCTTGGCGATGGTGCGCAGCTCAACGACGGAGACGCCGAAGGCTTGCGAGACGTTGATGCCGTAGCGCGCCATGCCGGCGCGGTTCTCGGGACTTCCGAGGGTGGCCAGCTGGTTCATGACGGTGTGCAGACGCTCGTCCACGCGCGGGCACCCCCGGGGTCGGGCGGGCGCGGGCTGCCGTGCGATCGCGGCGGCCAGCGGGCGCATCATACGGCAGCCCGCGCCCGCCCGCCACACAGGCACGCGACACACCGGCTGTGGGCCACCCGTACTGCCGCTACGTGCGCAGCAGCGCAGTCACAGTTGACGCCATAAATTCAACGTCTGTAGAATTTTGTCAGACCGAAGCGCGTGACCGTCGCCATCGTGCACCTCGGGGGTGGGCCGATGTGGGCCATCGTGGTCAAGGAGTTCAGGGAGCTGCGCCGCGACCGGCGCACGCTGGCGATGATGCTCGCCGTCCCGTTCCTCTTCCTGGTGGTGTTCGGCTACGCCGCGAGCTTCGACGTGAAGCACGTGCGCGTGGCGGTGTCGGACACGCCCGAGATCCGCTTGGCGGCCCAGGGGCTGCCGGCGCTCTTCGACGTCACCGAGCACCTGCCGCCGGGCAGGCAGCCCGCCGTCGAGGCGCTTCGTGACGGACGGGCGGCAGCCGCGCTGTGGGTCGACGGTCAGGGCAAGGGAGGGATCCTCGTCGACGGCGAGGAGCTCTTCTCGGCGCAGGCGGTGTTGCGGCAACTGCAGGCTTTGCAGACACAGGCCTCGCAGACTCCATCACAGCAGGACGCCCCCTCACTGGCGAGCTCCCACGTCGAGATCCTTTTCAATCCCGAGCTGCGCACGGCGCCGGTCATGGTGCCGGCCATCACGGGGCTCATCCTCGTCTTCGTCGGCACCCTCGCCACCGCACTGGGCGTGGTCCGCGAGCGTCAGTCCGGCACGATGGAGCAGCTCGCCGTCATGCCGTTCCGACCACGCGACGTGTTCGTCGGCAAGATCGCGCCCTACCTGCTCGTGGCGGCGATCGACATGGTCCTCGTCGTGCTCGCCGGCGTCTGGCTGTTCCACGTGCCGTTCGCGGGGTCGGTGCTCGTCTTCGCCCTCGGCGCCGGCCTCTTCTTGTTCGTCACCCTGGGCGCCGGCGTGCTCATCTCGACCGTGTCGCAGACCCAAGGTCAGGCGATGCAGCTCGGCATGATGACGATCGTCCCGCAGATCCTGCTCTCAGGTTTCGCCTTCCCCGTGTACTCGATGGCGGCCGGTGTCCGCTGGCTGGCCTACGTGCTGCCGCTGACCTATTTCATCCGCATCGCGCGCGGCGTCTGGGTCAAAGGCACGCCGCTCGACGCTCTCTGGTTCCCGCTGCTGATGCTGGCCGTCCTCGGTGCGGCCGTCTTCGGCCTCTCGCTGCTGCGCTTCCGCCGTGATCTCGCTCCGGCGCGCCACGGTAGGCGACGCACCCAGCGACGGGGGACCGCAAGCGACGACACGCCGCCCTCGGCCAAGCTGACGGCGTGACCCGAGGCGTCATGGGGAGAGAAGACCCGACAGCGCCATGGGGCGTCGGCGGGCTGTCCGTCAACTACGGCGGCACCCTCGCCCTGAGCGGCGTCGACCTCGACGTACTCCCCGGCGCCGTGACCGCCGTCATCGGCGGCGACGGCGCCGGCAAGACCTCTCTGCTGCGCGCGCTCAGCGGCGTGGTCGCCCCGAGCGCGGGCTGGGTGCGACGACCCCCCAAGGAGGCCGTCGGCTACGTCGCCGGCGACAGGGGCGTGTACCGCGACCTCACCGTCGACGAGAACCTGGCGTTCTTCGCCGCGGCCTACGGGGTGGAGGCCGCTGCGCTCGAGCAGCGCGCCCGCGCGCTGCTCGAGCGCAGCGGCCTCGCCGGCACGGGTGACCGCCTCGCCGGCGATCTGTCGGGCGGGATGCGGCAGAAGCTGGCCCTGCTCGCGGCGCTTGTCCACGAGCCCGAGCTGCTCGTCCTCGACGAGCCCACAACGGGCGTCGATCCCGTGAGCAGGGCCGATCTGTGGCGGCTCATGGCCGGCGCCGCGGCCCGCGGCGTGGGCGTCGTCTTTGCCACGACCTACCTCGACGAAGCCGAGCGGGCGGCCTTCGTGCTCGTCCTCCACGAAGGCCGCCCGCTCGCCGCCGGGAGCCCCGACGAGCTCATCGCCGCGATCGACTCGCCGATCGTTGCGCGCGCGAGCCGCCCGGCGCCCCCCGCCCTCGCCTGGCGGCGTGGGCGTGAGTGGCACGTCTGCCCACGGGGACCCGATCCGGTGGACGGCTCCGTCGTCGCCCCCGACCTCGAGGACGCTGTCGTCGTCAAAGCGCTTGCGCTGGAGACACCGCAGCCCTCTAGAGTCCCAGCCAGATCGCCGAGTGCGCGGTTGCCCTCGCCGGCGCCCACTCTTGCTCACGCGCAGCGCGTGAGCCGCCGCTTCGGCGCCCTGTTGGCGGTCGACGACGTCGACCTGACCATCGCCGGCGGCGAGGTCGTCGGTCTGCTGGGCGCCAACGGCGCCGGTAAGACCACCCTCATCCGGCTCCTGCTCGGGCTCCTCGCCGCGACAGCCGGCGATGCCCTCCTCTTCGGCCACCCCCCGTCGCGTGAGACGCGCGGGCTCGTCGGCTACGTCCCACAGGGTCTCGGCCTCTACGACGACCTCACCGTGGCCGAGAACCTCGCCTTCTACGCCGGCGCCTTCGGCGCCGCGACCGCCGCCGAGCCGGCTACAGGACTCGACGCGGAGCTGGCGGTCGCCCGTCACACCCTCGTCAGCGACCTCCCGCTCGGGCTGCGACGCAGGACGGCGTTTGCCGCCGCGCTTGCCCACGAGCCCGACCTCCTCGTACTCGACGAGCCCACCTCGGGGGTCGATCCCCTCGCTCGCACACGCCTGTGGGACACCATCCGCTCCACAAGCGAGCGCGGCGCAGGCGTGCTCGTCACCACGCACCACCTCGACGAGGCGGCCAACTGCGATCGGCTGGTGGTGATGGCCGCCGGCCGGGTGGTGGCGGCAGGAACGAGCGCCGAGATAGTCGGCGGGCGCCGGGCCGTCAGGGTGCGGACGGGAAACTGGGAGGAAGCATTCGCCGTTCTAGACGACGCCGGCGTGCGCGTCGCGCTCGAGGGGCGCTCGCTACGGATACCCGGCACCGACCCAGCGTACGTCGAGGACATCCTCGCGTCCGGCGGCGTGCAGGCCGAGCTGACGGTCGTGCCGGCAAGCCTCGAGGAGGCCTTCGTCGCCCTTACGGCCGAGGGATCGGCCCGATGAGCCAGCGAGGCAGACGGCGAGGCGCGAGTACGACCAGGGTGGCGATCCTCACGGCCGCCCGCGAGCTGTTCGGCGACCGTGGTTACGATCGCGCCACCCTGCGCGCCATCGCAGCTCGAGCTGGGGTCGACCACGCGCTGCTGGCGCACTACTTCGGACGCAAGGAGGAGCTGTTCGCGGCCGCCATGAGACTGCCCGTCTCGCCGTCGCAGGTCCTGCCGGCCGCCCGCTCACTGCCCGCCGGCCGCGTGGGTGAAGAGGTCGTGCGCCGCTTCCTTGCCGCATGGGACGACCCGACACAGCGGCCGGTTCTGGTAGGGCTCCTGCGCACCGGCCTGACCGACGAGCGCGGCGCGGCGATGGTGCGGCGCCTGGTGATGCGCGAGGCGCTCGAACCCGCCGC
>CAVRZA010000006.1:0-578068 GCA_963725665.1 uncultured Actinomycetes bacterium
GTTTCGTCTACCTGGCGCCCGACGGCACCCACCAAACCATCGCGGAGGTCTCACCGGCCGCGACCCGAATGAACGACGGTGCCTCCGATCCGCAGGGGCGGTTCTGGGGCGGGACGTTGGCCGACGACCACCACGCCGGTGGTGGCGCCCTCTACCGGCTGGACCAGAGTGGTCGGACCGAGCAGACGCTCGACGGCCTGACGATCCCCAACGGAGTGCGGCTGGAGCCCGGACGGTCGCACCATGTACCTGGTGGACAGCGGCCCGAGGGTCGTCCACGCGTTCGCGTTCGACGCCGATCGAGGCACGATCTCCGGGGGTCGGGTGCTGATCACGGTGCCCGAGGAGGTTGGAGCACCGGACGGCATGACGGTCGACGCCGCCGGCGATCTCTGGGTGGCGATCTACGGCGGCGGGCAGGTCCGGCGGTACTCCCCCGAGGGTGTGCTGCGCGAGGCGCTCACCGTCCCTGCCCGGCAGAGCACCTGCTGCGCGTTCGCCGGGCCGGGTCTCCACCGGCTCTACATCACGACCGCTACCGAGAACTGGACCGATGAGCAACGCAGGGCCGAACCGGCCGCCGGCCTGGTCTACCGGCTGGACACCGATGCCACGGGCCGGCCGGCCGCTCCGTTCAGGCCCGCTCCCACGTGGTGGGCGGAGTTCAACCGTTGAAGGCGGGTCTTCGTGTCCTGCTGCTACGGATGCTGGGGGAGCTCGGGGAGGTAACGTGAGCGCCCAGGGCAACGTCCCCACCCCGCGAGCGTCGGCCGGTTCGCCAGCAAGGGTCCCGCGAGTCCGGCAGCGTCGGGAGAGCAGTGGGAGATCGTCCGTGGGGATCAGCGGGCCGTCCTCGTCGAGGTCGGCGGCGGCATCCGTTCCTACTCGGCTGGTGGCCGCGACCTCATCGACGGGTACCGAGCGGACGAGATGTGCTCTGCGGGTCGAGGTCAGGTTCAGATCCCATGGCCGAACCGGGTGAGGGATGGCCGCTACAAGTTCGGGGGGCGCCACCATCAGCTGGCGCTCACGGAACCGGAGCGCTCGAATGCCATCCACGGGGGCTGGTTCGCTGGGCGCAGTGGACCGCCAGGGACGTCGAGACTGACCGAGTGGTCGTGGAGCACGACCTGCACCCGCGCGCGGAGGACGAGCGCACGGAGGAATCACGCATCGAGTACCAGCTGACGCCGAGTCTCATCTTCTACCCGGTGGCCGCGCTCCTCGGGCTCCTGGTCCCCTACCTTGGCGTCGCGCTCTACATCCTGGTCGCCCTGTATCTGGCCATCCCCCTGTCGACAGCCAGAAGAATGCTGAGGCGCAAGAGCTGATTCAGGCTGGACATAAGAAGGGCACCGTGACTCAAGGCGTGGTGCCGGCTCCGGCAAAGCCCCGACGAGGGAGTGGTACCGCGGTGGGATAGTATGTTGCGTCACTCTGACCGCTTGACCCCTGATCGAGGTTGTCCACGATCGCGGCGAGCCGACCTGCTTACTCGGGACATGCGAGGGCTGTGCTGCCGACATGAAGCTACAGCAGTCAGCACGACCATCTGAGGCCATGGCTAGAAGAAAGCTCCTTTCGGCAATGACTTCCAACCTGAGCTGGTCAGAAGCAGCAAGGGCATTGCTGTGCATGTTGCCGATGCTCGTCGCCGTGGCCATCGGCCAGATGACCTACATCGTTGCCCTTGGACAGGGGGGCTTCTTCTTCAGCTCGCTGCTGCTGCCGGCCCGGATCAGCGGTCGGCTCGTCATGGGGTCGATCCTGATCGCGTTGGGTCTGGGTTTCTACTTGATGGGCGGCACGGTAGCGCCGATGCCTGTGGTCGCCGTGGTGTTCACGTTCTTTGCAGCGCTGAACCTGAGCTTCCTACCAGTTGGCGCATCGGCGGCCCCATAGCGCTGTCGATCGTCATGATCTATACGGCGGGGCTCAACACCGGGAGCCCGGAGAAAGCTGCCGCGAACTTCCTGGCCTTCGCCCTGGTCATGGCCTGGGCGACCCTTGTCTCCATGCTCCCCATCTGGCAGCCGATGATGCCCCCGAAACCCAAGCATGAACCCACCGAACGCCGAGCTTGCCGAACAGGGATTCCGCATGGGCATCGGGACGTCATTGGCTCTGGCGATATCGTTCATCTTCGAGTTCGCGAAGATAGGCTGGGCGGTGAGTGCCGTCGGGAGTGTGGTGCGGTTCGATCAGGACATGTCCAAGAAGCGGGCCATGGCCAGGCTGGTCGGCACGCTCGGCGGGGCGCTCACAGCTGGCTTTCTTCTCGTCAGGCTGAATTCGGTCACTACACTCGTGTCATCGGAGCGCTGTTCGCGCTGCTCAACGGGCTGTACAAGAAGGCGAAGGTCGGACAGATGCCATTGTTCTATACGGCGACCATTCTGATCCTGTACAGCCTCAACGACATTGAGAGTGGCAAGGACCTGGCTTACATGCGCCTCGCATACAACATCGTCGGCGTCGTCGTCGCCGTGTTCGTGGTCTTGTATCCCTTCCCACTTCTGACGAAGCGGCTGAGGAAGAGAGAAGAGACTCCTCAAGAGTAGGCCGATGGCCGGTGATCGGCGTGCATCGCGCAGCACCGTAGAGCGACACTGCCTGCAGGTGGGGGAATAATGACGCGCACAGAAGCGAGACCGCGGCGGCCGTCTGAGCACGTCGTCCCCGTGACCGCGACTGGCGATCGAACGCCCGGGGCAATAAGGAAGCTCCACGAGCGGAAGGAGTCACGACATGGCCGACGAGAGAGCGAAGCGCATCGCGGAGTTCATCGAGCCGCTGCGCGTCGCACCCGGCTCCAAGGTGACGCTGGCAAAGGACTTCGATCCCGCCTACAAGGCGGAGTTCTTCAAGAAGAGGGACGGGGCCGAGCTCCTGCGAGCGGGCGTCGAGCTTCTGGCGAGTACCAGGCTCGCCTCGCGGCCCAGGACACCCACGGCGTCCTCGTCGTGCTCCAGGCGCTGGATGCCGCCGGCAAGGACGGCACCATCCGCCACGTCATGAGCGGCGTGAACCCCCAGGGCGTCTCAGTGCACTCGTTCAAGGTGCCCTCCTCCGAGGAGCTCGACCACGACTACCTGTGGCGCTACGCCAAGAACCTGCCCGGCCGCGGCGAGATCGGCATCTTCAACCGCTCCCACTACGAGGAGGTCCTCGTCGTGCGCGTGCACCCCGAGATCCTCGAGCGCCAGAGGCTGCCCAAGCAGGCGCGCGGAAAGGACGTGTGGACGCGGCGCTACCGCGACATCAACGACTGGGAGCGGTACCTCGTCGACAACGGCTTCAAGGTCGTCAAGCTGTTCCTGAACCTCTCGCAGGAAGAGCAGCGCATCCGCTTCCTGAGGCGCATCGACCTGCCCGACCACAACTGGAAGTTCTCGGCCGCCGACGTCCACGAGCGCAGCTTCTGGGACGACTACCAGAAGGCGTTCTCCGAGATGCTCTCGGCCACGAGCACCGACTGGGCGCCCTGGTACGTGATCCCCGCCGACCACAAGTGGTTCGCGCGCATCTGCGCCTCGGCCATCATCGCGAACGCGCTGATCGAGATCGACCCGCGCTACCCGAAGGTGACCTCCGAGGCACGCGCGGCACTGCAGCAGACCAAGGTGGAGCTGGAGGGTGAGGCGCCCAAGGGCGCCGCCCCCGACCCGTTCGAGGCGGAAGCCGGCACCGATGCCGAGAAGGCTGGGAAGAACGCCAAAGGCAAGGCTAAGAAGACGGCCAAGCACAAGTCGGGCAAGAAGGCCGGGAAGAAGGGCGACAAGGCGGCGGAGAACACCGCCGAAGCGTCGACCACCTGAGAGATCCAGAGCGACTCGCCGCCCCCAGAGGCGGCGACTCCGAGGGGAGAACGAGATGGCAAAGACTGCCCGGATCACGGCAAGCGGTGCGGCGTCGGCCGCGCGCTGGTATTCACTCTCGCCCGAGGAGACCGCCAAGGGTCTTGGCGTAGATCCGGCCTCCGGCCTGTCGGCGGCGAAGGCAGCCGAGCTGCTGCGAAAGCACGGGCCCAACGCTCTTCCCGCCGAGCAGACCGTTCCGGAATGGCGGCGCTTCCTCGACCAGTACCGCGCCTACATGCAGATCATCCTGCTCATCGCCGCCGTGGTGTCGCTCGCCATCGGCCAGTGGAGCACCGGCGCTGTGCTGATCTTGCTGACCGTGTTCAACGCCGTCGTCGGCCTCCGTCAGGAGGGCAAGGCCGAGAGCGCGATGAACGCCTTGAAATCGCTGATGAAGCAGACCGCCCGGGTGCGCCGCGACGGGGCCGAGGCGGAGATCCCGGCCGAGGAGGTCGTCGTCGGCGACGTCGTGCTGATCAGCGCCGGCGACGACGTGCCCGCCGACGGCAGGATCATCCAGGCGAGCTCGCTCGACATCGATGAGTCCGCGCTCACGGGCGAGAGCGTGCCGGCGTCCAAGGAGACGGACGCGCTGGCCGACGCGGAGCTGGGTCCTGGCGACCGAACGAACATGGCGTTCATGAACACGCCGGTCACGCACGGCAGCGGCACGATGCTGGTGACGGCGACGGGCGCCGACGCCGAGGTCGGCAAGATCGCCGGCATGCTGGCGACGACCGCCAAGGAACAGACCCCGCTCGCGAAGCAGCTGAACACGATGACCCTGTGGATCGGCGCGGCCGCGCTGGGGACGATGATCGTCATGTTCGCGCTGGGCCTCTCGCGTGGCCAGTCGGCCGACAGCCTGTTCATCACTGCGGTCGCCCTGGCCATCGCGGCCATCCCGACGGCGCTGCCGACGGTCCTCCAGGTGATCCTCTCCGCCGGCGCCAAGGAGCTAGCCGGCGCAGAAGGCCATCGTCAAGGACCTCGTGTCGGTGGAGACGCTCGGCTCCACGTCGGCCATCAACTCCGACAAGACCGGCACGCTGACGATGAACCAGATGACGGCCGTCGAGGTGCTGGACCCCGTCGACCGCTACACGATCTCCGGGATCGGCTACGGGCTCGAGGGTAAGGTGCACCACGCGGCCGGGACCTCCGCCTCCATCGACGACGCCGTCCTCCCTTACGTCATCGCGAGTGACGCCAAGCTCGAAGACGGCAAGGTCGTCGGCGACCCCACCGAGGGCGCCCTGCTCGTCCTCGGCCACAAGGCGGGGCTCGACATCGACGCGAGCCGGGAGAGCCTCCCGCGGCTGGCCACGCTGCCGTTCGATCCCACCTACAAGCTGATGGCGACCTTCAACTCCGCCACCGACGCGTCCGGCAAGAGCGTGGTGCGCTGCTTCGTGAAGGGGGCGGCGCCCGCCGTGATGGACCACACGGCGAGCGCCCTCGCCGCCGGCGCCAGCGTGCCGTGGGACGACGCTCTGAAGAAGAGGGCGGAGGACGCCGTCACCCGCATGGAGGGCGAGGGACATCGCGTGATGGCGGCGGCGGTCCGCGATCTCGACCCCGCCGCCTTCAATGCGGAAGGCGATCTGCTGAGCTACGTCACCGATCTCCAGATGACGTCCCTCGTCGCCATGGTCGATCCTCCCCGCGACGAGTCCAAAGCAGCCGTCCGCGATGCCCAGCGGGCCCACATCAGGGTGCGCATGGTCACCGGCGACGACGTGACCACGGGGGCGGCCATCGCCAAGCAGCTCGGCATCCCCGGTTCCGCGATGCTCGGCGCGGAGTTCGCCGCGCTCAGTGAAGAGGAGAGGCTGGCGCGCATCGACGACATCGGCGTGGTCGGTCGCGTGGCGCCCGAGCACAAGGTGCTCCTGGTCGAGACGCTCAGGAAGCAGGGCCATGTCGTCGCCATGACGGGCGACGGCGTGAACGACGCTCCGGCGATCAAGGCGGCCGACATCGGCATCGCCATGGGCACCGGCACCGAGGTGGCCAAGAACGCCGGCCGCATGATCCTCTCGGACGACAACTTCGCGACCATCGTGCGCGCGGTCGAGAAGGGCCGCGACGGTGTACGACAACCTCAACAAGTTCATCCGCTTCGTGATGCTCGAGCTCGCGGCGTACATCATCACGTTTCTCGGGGCCAGCATCCTCAACATCGCCGCCGGGCAGCCGTTCTCGCCCTCCCAGATCCTCTACATCAACTTCCTGGTCAACGCGCCGCTCGGCGTCGCGCTGGGCATGGACAAGGAGGCGCCGGGCCTCATGGAGCTCGCGCCGCGGTCTCGCGACGCGTCGATCATGACGAGGGGCCTCCTGACCACCGCCGGTCTCGTCGGCCTGTTCATGGCCGTGTGCACGCTCGCGCTGATCAGCTACGGCACGTCCCACTACGGCAGCGTCGCCGTCGGCTCCTCGATGGGACTGACGGCGTTCTCGCTGCTCATCGTCGCGTCCGCCTTCCAGGCCCGCAGCGTGACTGCTACGGCGCTCACCACCGAGACGTTCGACAACCGGGGCCTGAACTGGACAGCCCTCGTGGAGCTCGTGCTCGCCGTGCTCATCACCCAGATGGACGTCCTGCGCCGCCTGTTCGGGACCGAGCAACTGTCGCTCGGCCAGTGGGCGCTGGCGGCGGTGCCCGCGGTGGCGCTCTTCTTCCTCTGGGAGCTCGGGAAGCTGATAGCGCGTCGCGGAGTGGAGCGGTCGCAGGTGGCGATGCCCGCCGAGGAGGCCGCTGCGTGAGACCGAGACATTCCGGACGGGGCGGCAGCGACACCATGGTCAAGGACATCGCTTCGCGGAAAGTGGAGTCCCGCATGACGACCGGTGACCATGAGGCCCCATCGCTGGGCCGTCGAGCGCTCGCCGTTCTCTCGCTGCTGTTGACGGCCGTCCTCGTCGTCGCGGTGATCGTCTTTCTCGCGCACAACCTCCTCTGGCTCGTCGTGGCCCTCATCGGCCTGGCGGTCGCGGTGGCAGGCGTCTGGTGGGTGCTCACGGAGCGCATGCCGCGTCGCGCGGTCGGGATCGCGGGCCTTGTCGTCGGCGCCGTCGTCATCGTGGTGGCCCTGGTCAGGCGATCGAGGGCACACAGGATCCGCTGCTGCGCGTCGCAGTCGTCGCTGCCGCGCTGGCGGTCGCGGCCGTGGCGGCGCGGGCGGCGCTGGCGCCCGACCTGAGCGAGCTCGACCGCCTGCGCGCGTCAAGCACGTGCACCCGCGCAAGCCGGTGCTGCTGTGCAATCCCTGGTCGGGCGGCGGCAAGGTGGCGAAGTTCGGCCTCGCCGAGATCGCCGCCGAGATGGGCGTCGAGGTGGTCTTCCTCGACAAGGGGCTCGACCTCGCCGAGCTGGCCCGCGACGCCATCGCCCGCGGCGCCGACTGCCTGGGTATGGCCGGCGGCGACGGGTCGCAGGCCCTCGTCGCCTCGATCGCCCACGAGCACGACATCCCCTTCGTCTGCATCTCGGCGGGCACGCGCAACCACTTCGCCCAGGATCTGGGCTTCGACAAGGAGGACCCGCGCAAGGGCATGGTCGCCTTCCGCGACGGCGTCGAGCGCCTCATCGACTACGGCACCGTGGGCGGCCGCCTGTTCGTGAACAACGTGTCGATGGGCATCTACGCGACGATCGTGCAGCAGGACAGCTACCGCGGCGCCAAGATCAAGACGACGAGGGAGATGCTCCCCGAGATGCTGAGCCACCAGGCCGAACCGTTCGACCTGCAGTTCACGACGCCCGACGGAGTCGAGATCGACGACGCCTTCGTCGTCCAGGTCTCGAACAACCCCTACGTGTGGGGAGCCTCGGCCGACTTCGCGCAGCGGCGCACGATGGACTCGGGCAAGCTCGGCGTCTTCGCGGTCAACGCCAGGAGTGGGCGCGAGGCCGCCGAGATCGTCACGCGCGCCATGACGGGCCTCGCCAAGCACGACCGCTACTTCCACGAGTTCACCACCGAGACCTTCGAGGTGCGCTCGCGCAGCGGCAAGGCCTTCGCCGGCATCGACGGCGAGGCCCTCGAGCTCGACACGCCGCTCGAGTTCCGCATCCACCCCCGCGCCCTGCGCATGCTCGTTCCCGAGGACGTCATGGTGACATCGGCGCGACGACGCGCCCGGGGCTACAGCCCCAGAGGTCTCGTTCGCGGTGGCCCTGGGTCGGCGGCCCGGCGGCGCGTGGGCGGCGGCGGCGCGCGGCGGCCGGCAGGCGACGGCGGCCCGCGCGCCGATGAGCGCCGGCGCGGAGTCAGCGCCGTGACGCGCCGATAGCCGTCGCCGCCGTCGGTTTCGACCTCGGTGAGACGCTCTATCACTACCGCGGCGCGCCGATGCGCTGGCTCGAGCAGGGACGCCCCACCCTCGAAAGGGTCTGTGACGCCTGCGGCATCGACCGCTCCAAGGCCCACCTCGCAGCCTCCGCCCGACAGATCGGCGAGCTACAGGGCGCACCTTCGTGAGCGGATCGGCAAGGCGGCGGCTTCTGACGTCATGACCAACGTGTTCGGCGCCTTCTTCGAGGTCTTCCGCAGGAGCCTCGAGGCGTACCCGGACGCGGTCGAGACGCTCGCCGCCCTCAAGCGGTCGGGCTTCGCGATCGGCGCGCTGACCAACGTGCCCTTGGGCATGCCGCGGCGCACCATCCAGAACGACCTCGAGCGTCTGGGGCTGGCGCCGTACATCGACGGCTTCCTGACTTCGGTCGAGGTGGGATCGCGCAAACCGCACCGTGCACCCTTCGAGAGGCTCGCGGCGACGCTCGCTGTCGACCCGCAGGAGATCGTCTATGTCGGCAACCTGCCCACCGATGTGACGGGGGCGCTGGCAGTCGGCTGCGTGCCCATCTTCCTCGACCGCACGGGGAGCGGGATCGACTACGGTCAGGCGGCGACCGTGCACCACCTGGATGAGATCCCGCCGCTGCTCACCCGCACTCCGGGACGCTGACTGTCCGGGCAGCTAGCGGCACGCGGTTACTCCACTCCCCCTTCCCACACTGTTTGCCTCCGCGATCGGCTCATCGACATCGATCGCCGGTCAGCCGCCGCCGCGCCGGAGCCATCTGCGGACCGTGCGCACCGGGAGGAGCAGGTAGACACCGATGAGCACGTACAGGACCAGCCCCACGTAGGGCTGGATGAGGCCGAGCACCGTGGCCACGGCGTAGAAGACGAGGCTCGGCGCGAGCTGGTACGTCACCCGGCGCTCCTCCTGGCGCTCCTCGGCGGCGTCGCCGCCGAACAGACCCTCACGCTCAGCGTAGCGCCCCAGCACGATCAGCATCAGGCTCATCAGGAACAGCACGATGCCGAAGAACGCGACCGCCGTGCGCTCACCGCCGTGCTCCGTGTCCGTCAGCCTCAGATACTCCTGCATCACCCGGGCCGGGTACGGCAGGAAGGCGACGAGCAGCAGGAGCAACAGGTTCAGTCGCAGGAAGCCGGCGTTGACGCGCTCGAGGGCCTCGGTCAACGCGTTGTGCTCGATCCACACGACGCCGATGCTCATGAACGCGATGAAGTAGGCCAGGTATATCGGCCGTTCATGGAAGAGCGCCGACAGCAGGTGGCTGCCGGCGTGCGCCGGCACCGCGATCTCGATGACCAGCAGCGTGATGGCGATGGCGAAGACGCCGTCGCTGAACGCCTCCAGGCGGCCCTTATTCTTGTAGTCCCTCAATGAGGGCGAACTACTCACGCCGGTCACCTCCTCGGTCAGGGTTCACGCACGGTCGGGCCATGATAGAGCCTGGACGCCGCTCTGCAAAACCATTCGAAGCAGCCGCCGGGTTCGGCGCCAGCGCAGGCGGCTTTGACGCAAACACTAAGGAGACCGCCAGAGGCCCGCTCCCAGATGGGAGCGGGCCTCCACCCGGTCGCCTATCGCTTCATCCTGAGGTAACACCGTGTGCGCCTCGGTCGGGTTGCGGGGTGGCTGCGTCGACCCATCGAGTAGGGGGGCCTCCCCTTCCTCTCGCTCACGTGGGCCTCCAGATGCGCGAGCGCGTAGCGGACCTTGACGCTTACTTCACGCCCTGCGCGCAGGCATGACGAGGACGACGATGAGCGTTATGACCGTGAAGAAGGCGCCGAGGATGCCGAACAGCAGCGGGCTGCGGCCCTTGCTGGCCGCGACCGAGGCGCATATCCAGATGCAGAACAGCATGACCGCGAAGTAGATCAGCCAGTAGAACCACGCGAAGAACATTACAGCCTCCCAAGAAGATGAGTTCGCCGGAGGATACCGACAGTGGCCCAATGGTTACATAGCGGGGTCAACGAGTCTACTCAGCGCGCCTGCTCCTCGATACCGGTCGGTACTTGGTGATCTACGGCTTGCGCATTCCGTCCCAGAGGAGCGAATCGACCTCCAGCACCGCTTGTTCGTGGGTGAGCCCGCTGGCGCTCAGGACTCGCCCGTTGCGCGTCACCACTGAGATCTGGCTGAGCAGCTCGGCGAGGAAGCGGATGTTCACGGGCCGGATCTCACCGGCGTCCTCCGCACACTGGACCAGTTCGACGAACCGGTCGAGGTAGGGTTCTACAACACCGGTCCACCACGCTAGCCGCGTCGACTCGAAGCGATTGACATCAGCGTAAAACGCCAGGGACAGGGGGCGGGTGCTCTCTGCTCCGGCGCGGAAGTAGGCGCGTGCCCGGTCCGAGGCGGTCGTGCCCTGCTGGGCACGAACCTCGAGAGCCTCGAGGGTGAGTTGGCCCCAGCGGCCGATTGCGAGCACGACGAGGCTGTCCTTGCTCGGCGCGATCTTGTAGAGCGACGACTCGGAGCAGTGCAGCTCGCGCGCCATCTCGGCGGTGCGGACCTCGGAGAACCCGCGCGCCGCGATGATGTCCATGACGCCGTCCAGCAGCTCCTCACGCCGTCCGTTGTCGAGTCGTTTTCGCACGTTCTGGCCTCCCCGGCTCCATCTCGGCCGGAAACCCGTCAGCGCAGGTTCCGGGACTTGCAGCAAGAACGGTTGCGCTTCCTTATAGGTAGTGTTAAAAGTAGCAGCCTACTGTAGTGTACTACTCTATGATGCCTCTTCAAGTTTGGGTCAGCACAAGGAGGAAGCCATGCCGAAGACAGTCGCCGAGCTGGTCGCAGAGGCCAAGGGACAGATCGAGAACGTAGCGCCGAAGGACGCCTCCGACGAGGCCGCCTCGGGAAAGGCGGTGCTCCTCGACGTCCGTGAGCCGGTGGAGTGGGAGCACCACATTGCCGGGTCGGTGCAAGTTCCCAGGGGACTGCTCGAGTTCGCCGCCGACCCCGCGAGCCCTCGCCACACGGCGGAGCTGGACCCGGCCCGCCGGGTGATCGTGTACTGCCGCTCCGGCGCGCGCGCGGCGCTCGCCGCGGTCACGCTCAAGACCATGGGCTACGAGAACGTCGCCAACCTCGAGGGAGGCTTCAGCGCCTGGCAGGAGGCCGGCCTGCCCAGCGACGAGCACCACGACGGGCTCTGAGCGCAAGGCTCATCCCGTAGGCACTGACAGAACCCACGCGCAAGGAGAAGACGCAGCCATGGCTACGCAAGAGAAGAAGTTCCACACGGTACCGCTGGATTGGAAAGAGGTGTACTACACCAACTGTCCCCTCGTGTCGGCCAGCAACGTCGACCAGGAGCTGGGCTGGACCCGCGAGGAGTACAAGAAGATCGGCGTGAAGTACGCCTTCCTGCGCTCCGTCCGCGAGAACGACTGGTACCCGCACTACATCCACAACCTCGACAACCTGTTCCGCTTCGGCGGTCTGTTCCCACCGGTCCACGTTCACGCCGACATCCGCAGGACCAAGCTCCTGGGGTCGACGCATGTCCCACGAAGGCGGCTGCATGCTGGTGCGCGCCAGGGACGACATCTACCGGATGACCGAGCTGCAAGGGCAAGAAGATCGGCCTCACGAAGAGCCTGAACACCATCAAGAACGACTGGTGGCGCATCCAGGAGGAACAGGGCATCGAGCTGATGCTCCGCGTGAACGGCATGACCCGCGACGACGTCGAGATCGTGGAGTTCCCCTATGCGGATGACTGGTACGACAAGCCGGAGATGCTGGAGCCCATGGAGAACCCGTCCGAACTGTGGCTCAAGCGTGACCACAAGCACGACCTGGCCTTCCGTCCGCTGGAAACCGGCGCTCGAGAAGGGCGTCGTCGACGCGATCTACACCCAGAGCAAGCCCTTCCAGCATCTCCAGGAGGCGACGGGGAAGTTCAAGGCCATCGAGGACCTCTCCAGGTATCCGGACTGGACCCTGCAGGTGGCCAATATCCCGGCGGTCATCACCTGCACGGCCGAGATGGCCGAGCAGCACCCCGAGCTCGTCGTCACGTTCATGAAGGGCATGATCAAGGTCGGGCGCTGGAGCAACGAGCACAAGCGCGCCGCCGCGGCGATCCTCGACAAGCAGACGTTCTACCTCGACGTCGAGGACACCTACCAAGGCATCAAGCACGTCGACATGGTGCCCAACCTGTCACCCCAGAACCTGGCCTCCATCGAGATCGGCAAGGACTTCATGCTGAGCCACGGCTACATCAAGCACGACTTCGACGTGCATGAGTGGGCCGCACCGGAGTTCTTCGAGAAGGCGGCGGAAGAACTGCTCGAGGAAGAGTGGAAGAAGCGGAGCTCGGCGAAGCTGCCCGAGGCGACTGAGCTGCGAGGTGTCTACGACACGGCTCGGGTAGTCGGGAGGAGACTTGCGCGGGCTGCGGCACTGGGTGCCACTCGGCCGTTTCGGCTGAAGCGGCGCGAGCCCGTCCCGCGCCGTCCCCTTGCGCACATGGTGGTCACAGGACATGAGTCGCACACAGTAACCCTTCGGTAACGGACACGGCCTTCGCGGTGCCAGGCTCCTCGCGAGGCCCCACCCGGCCGCCCCACGTTGGCGTGCCGAGCGAAAGGAGAGTGGCGATGACCCCCAAGGCGAACCAAGGCGGGCTCGACACCGAACAGTTCGCCGAGCTTACGGAGCTCATCAAGGGCTCGAAGAGCATCGAGATGAAGCTGACGATCCCCCCTGAGAGTAACCGCGCGGCGATCGAGGCACTCGGCCTCGATCCGCTCGACGGTCAGATCAGGCTGGTCACCTTCTTCGACACCCCTGACCTCACCCTCAACCAGGCCGGCGTCGTGGTGCGCTGCCGCCGTATCCAGGGCAAGGGCGCCGACTCCGTGGTCAAGCTGCGCCCGGTCGTGCCCGACGACCTCCCCCCCCGAGCTGCGGCGCCTGGACACCTTCGGCATCGAGGTCGACGCCATGCCGGGCGGCTTCGTGTGCTCGGCGTCGTTCAAGGGCGTCGCCTACCCCGACAAGGCGAAGCTGGCCAGCCTCGGGCAGGCTCCCGTGCGCAAGGTGTTCAACAAGGAGCAGCGCGCCTTCTACAAGGCCCACGCGCCGCAAGGTCTCGAGCTCGATGACCTCTCCGTGCTCGGACCGATCTTCGTGGTCAAAGTGCCCTTCACGCCGGAAGAGCTCGCCCACAAGCTGGTCGTCGAGCTGTGGCTCTACCCGGACGGCAGCCGCATCCTCGAGCTCTCCACGAAGTGCACACCGTCCGACCTCATCGACGTGTACACCAACGTGCGCCACTACCTGATCGAGCGGGGCGTCGACCGCCACGGCGAGCAGCAGACCAAGACCAAGCATGCACTCGAGTTCTTCGCGAACGGCCTCAAGACGGCCTGATCCCCAGAACCTCGTCGACCAGCTCGATGGACCGTTCACAAACGAAGGAGGCATTCCATGGATGAGCAAGCACGGAGCAAGGGCGCCAACTACGCCATGTTCGCCGGTATCTGGTTCTTCATCGCCGGCGGCTTCAACATCATCTCCGGTCTCGCGGCGCTCGCGAAGAAGGAGTACTTCGCCAACGGCGACTACCTCTACAACAACCTGCAGGCCTGGGGCTGGGCCTGGCTCATCATCGGCGTGATAGGCCTGCTCGTCGGCTGGCTGATCCTGAGCGGCAGTCGCGCCGGCAGGTTCGCCGGCATCATCATGGCCTCCATCGGGATGCTGGTGTGGTTCTTCTCTCTCGGCATCCAGCCGTTCTGGGCGATGGTGAACCTGGTCGTCTACGGCCTCATCATCTACGGGCTCACGGTGTACGGCGACGTCTTCGAGTGAGGGTGTTACGGCTCCGGGTGTAGTTCTCGCACGGACGTGTGTGCGACGGGGGCGCCGAGGCGCGCCCCCGTCGCACACACCGGAGGGATGATCGCGCCGGCGTGAAGCGGCGAGGCGAACCAGCCAGGGGGCGAACCTGCTCGCTCCCTTGTACGCATGGGTGACCATCTGGTAACTTCTGCCTTCAATCGCTTCACGTCATGGAGGAAGACGACGGGCCACCCGGCCCGGCCCGCCACACCACGAGAACGGAGAGACTATGTGCTGCCTCTTTACCCTGCTCTTTCTGCTCGGCGCGCGGGCGGTCGACATCGTCTGGTGGATCGCGCAGCCGTCACGCTGGGACCTCGCCTTCAGCAGCTGGCTCTGGCCCGTCCTCGGCATCGTCTTCGCGCCATGGACCACGATGATGTGGGTGATCGTGTCGCCCGGCGGCGTGAACGGGCTCGACTGGCTCTGGGTCGGGCTCGCCGTAGTGGTCGACGTCAGCTTCTGGGGCGGCGGGGCGTGGGGCAACCGTGGCCGCATCCCCGGTTCGCAGACGGCGTGACCGAAGCCGCGACGACACAACGAGGACTGGACTGATGCCTCTTGGCCCAGGACGCAGAGGACCTGGTGTGATCGGCCGACCGGTCGCCCGCACCGCCGCCGTGGTCGGCACCGCCGCCGTGGTGGCAGACGGCGTGGGCCGGCGGCAGGATCGCCGCGACCACCGCCGGGACGACCGCGACGACCGCCGCGATAGACGCTGAGTAGCTCCGGCTCGGGCCCAGCCCGGCGTTGCGGTTCAGGAGTGGCCGGCCGAGGTGAGGGCGAAGGCCGGACCTCCGCCGGCAAGCCAAGGCTCAGACGCCCGAAGGCTCGGCCACGACGATCATCGCGGGTGATCCGTCCGCGAACGGCGAGCGGTCGTAGTCGCCGTAGAGAGCGACGACGCGGAAGCCGGCGCGCACGAGCAGATGCTCGAGCTCGTAGCGGAACACGTAGCGCAGGGGGAACGTCTCGCTGAGGCGCCTCGTGGCGCCGTCGGCGGCGATGATCTCGTAGGTCACCTCGCACTCGCTGCACTGCAGCGAGCGCTGGTAGCCGATCACGGTCATCCACCAGCGGATCCGCCGGCCGCCCGTCCAGTCGACGAGCTGAGCGGTCGCTTCGCCATCGGTCGGCTCGTCGCCAAGGGCGTAGGACGGCGGCGCCGGATCGGGGTTGGGCAGGTCGAGCACGAGCCTGCCGTGCGGCAGCAGGTGGGCTGCGGCAGCGCTCGAGACAGGCGAGCTGCTGCTCCACCGTGCGCAGGTGCTGGAAGCCGGCGAAGGGGACGGTGATCAGCGCGAAGCGGCGGTCGAGCTCGAACGACGTCATGTCGGCCACGAGCAGTCGGACGCGTTCGCGCACCTCCGGTGGCTCGGCCTGGAGGTTGGCGTGACAGCGCTCGAGCATGTGGGGCGCGAGGTCGAGTCCGGTGATCTCGTAGCCGGCCCGCGCCAGCGGGAGCAGCACGCGGCCCGTCCCGCAGCCGAGCTCGAGTATGGGACCGTCACCCGCAGCCGCGGCCATCGCTTGCCAGAAGGCGGCGTCGTCGCGGTCGGCGTAGATGGCGTCGTAGATCGCGGCGAGCTCGGCGGTCTGCAGGGCGTCTGTGGTCGTCCATGCCTGCCTCGCTTCTCGTAGTGTCCGGGAGCTACTCGACGTCTCCCGTTACCCTTTGGTTACCATCGAGGAGTGCTTGCCTACCATGAAGGAGCTGGTTCAGGTTACTATACGAAGCTCAGGGGTATCAGCCACGTACTGTGCCGGCGACCATGACGCCAGGCACGCAGGGGCGGTTGACGTGAGGCCGAGAACGGCTCGCGTCAGTCGAAGGCTCGTGCATACGGACCAGGGAGGAGAGCATGCCATTTCTTTTGCGCGCTGCCATCGTAGGCGGAGCTGCCTACCATGTCGGCAAGACGAGGCAGGCGGGGCGTGACCAGGAGGCCGCGCAGCAACAGCAGATCGACGACCTGCAGGCTCAGCAGGCACAGCAAGCGGCGCCGGCACCGGCTCCCAGTGAAGAGGACAGTATGGCCAAGCTGGCGCAGCTCAAGTCGCTGCTCGACCAGGGCGTGCTCACGCAAGCCGAGTTCGACATGCAGAAGCAGAAGATCCTGATGAGCATGTAGGCGGCTGGGACGCGACTTACCGCAAGGAGGAACAATGGCACTTGGTCCGGTACAACTTCTGCTCGTGGGCTTCGGCCCGGACGCCAAGTTCACCGGCACCGCGCTCGACGAGCTTCACCGTCTGCGGGAGCCGACGTCGTGCGCCTGGTCGACCTGCTCGATCGTGGCCAAGGACGACGAGGGCAACGTCACCAAGGTGGAGATCGCCGACCAGCCCGGAGCTGCAGGAGTACGGCGCCGTGGCCGGCGCCCTGCTGGGCTTGGGCGCCGCCGGTGAGGAGGGCATCGAGGCCGGCGCGGTCGCCGGCGCCGAGGCGATGGCCGGCGGCCAGATGTACGACGCCGAGGACGTCTGGCTCCTCGCCGACCAGATCCCGCCCGGCATGACGGCGGCTATCGCCCTGCTCGAGCACCGCTGGGCGGTCCCGCTTCGCGGAGCGATCACGGACAATGACGGCGTGATCCTCGCCGACGAGTGGATCCATCCCGAAGACCTCGTGCGCTACGGCGCCGAGGCTGCGGCAGAGTAAGGCCAAGCCGAGCAGAAGGCCAGCCGCGAGGGGGGGCGGGTCGGAGTTGTCGTACGCTCTCCGACCCGCCCCCGCCCGTCTTTGCGCTTCGTCCCGTCCGAAGCTCGCCGACGCCACCAGACGTTTGACGCCCTCTTCTCGCAACTCGGACCATCACGTTTGACGTTAATCACGCAAGACGTTACTATCCGACCCATGATCGTCTCGTACAGAGACGCGGACACGGAGGGCCTCGCTGCAGGTCGGCGCATCAAGCGGTTCGCGACTATCGAGTCGGTCGCACGACGCAAGCTTCGACAACTGCAGATCGCAGGGCGGCTCGACGACCTCCGCGTGCCTCCAGGAAACCGGCTCGAGGCGCTCAAGGGCAATCGCGCGGGGCAACACAGCATCCGCGTGAACGATCAGTTCCGCGTGTGTTTTCGGTGGACGGCGGCCGGTGCCGAAGACGTCGAGATCGTCGACTACCACTAGAGGTGAGGACGATGAGAAAGCTGAAGCCCGTGACACCCGGTGAGCTGCTGCTCGAGGAATTCCTCGTGCCCATGGGGATCTCGCAGTACCGGCTGGCCAAGGAGATCGGCGTGCCGCCGCAGCGCATCGGCGAGATCGTCGCCGGCAAGCGCTCTATCACGGCCGACACTGACCTGCGACTGTGCCGGTTCCTAGGCCTCTCCAACGGATACTGGCTGCGCGCCCAGGCAGCGTACGATACTGAAGTGGCAGAAGACGCCCTCGCCGAGGCGCTTGCGAAGATCAAGCCCTGGGCCGGGACTGCCGCCTGAGCTGCCCGGTCGACGCCACCAAACGTTTGTCGCGCTGGTACGCGGCCGGTAACGTACCACCAACCTAACGGGTCGACGGCGGCTCTCCGAGGCTTTGCTTCGGTCGGGCTGACGCGCCTCTCGCATGACGGTTACTGACCAAGGAGGCTGAGGTCGTGGCACTCAAGCACCCCAAAGGGCCCGGCAAGAGGAGCGACAAACCCGACCTCGCGATCGACCCGACCTTCACGCTCGAAGGCACGATCCCGCGTGACGAGCTGCCGGCGAGCGAGACGGCCCCTCAGGTCGCCTACCAGATCATCCACGACGAGCTGATGCTCGACGGCAACGCGCGCCTCAACCTGGCGACGTTCGTCACCACCTGGATGGAGCCGCAGGCCCAGCAGCTCATGGCGGAGTGCTTCGACAAGAACATGATCGACAAGGACGAGTACCCGCAGACGGCCGAGCTCGAGATGCGCTGCATCAACATGCTCGGCCGCCTCTGGCACGCACCCGACGCCGAACAGGCCACGGGCTGCTCGACCACCGGCTCCAGCGAGGCGGCCATGCTCGGCGGCCTGGCGCTCAAGCGCCGCTGGCAGCAGAAGCGCCGGGCCGCCGGCAAGCCGGCGGACAAGCCCAACATCGTCATGGGCATCAACGTCCAGGTCTGCTGGGAGAAGTTCGCCAACTACTGGGACGTCGAGATGCGCCTCGTCCCCATGGAGGGAGACCGTCTCCACCTCTCCGCGGAGGAGGCCGTCAAGCGCTGCGACGAGAACACCATCGGTGTCGTGCCCGTTCTCGGCTCGACGTTCGACGGTTCCTACGAGCCGGTCGCGGAGATCTGCGCCGCCCTCGACGAGCTGCAGGCGAAGACGGGCCTCGATATCCCGGTGCACGTCGACGGCGCCTCGGGCGGCTTCGTCGCCCCCTTCATCGACGAGGAGCTGGAATGGGACTTCCGCCTGCCGCGCGTGGCCTCGATCAACGCCTCCGGCCACAAGTACGGGCTCGTGTACCCGGGCGTCGGCTGGATCGTCTGGCGCGACGCCAAGGCGCTGCCCGAGGACCTGATCTTCTGGGTCAACTACCTGGGCGACAACATGCCCACCTTCGCGCTCAACTTCTCGCGCCCCGGGGCCCAGGTCGTGGCCCAGTACTACAACTTCCTGCGCCTCGGCTTCGACGGGTATCAGCGCGTACAGGGCTACGCGCGCGAGGTGGCCACGCGCCTCTCGTCGGAGATCGCCGCCCTGGGCCCCTTCGAGCTACTCACCAAGGGCGACGAGCTGCCCGTGTTCGCCTTCAAGCTCAATGACGACGTCGACAACTACTCCGTCTTCGACGTCTCCAACGCCCTGCGCGAGCGCGGCTGGCTGGTGCCCGCTTACACCTTCCCGAAGCATCGCACCGACCTCGCCGCGCTGCGCATCGTCGTCAAGCGCGGCTTCAGCCACGATGTGGCCGACCTGCTTATCAAGGACTTCAAACGGCAGCTCCCGCGGCTCGAGAAGCAGCCGGAGCCGGTGCACGATGAGGCGTCGGCGGGCGGCTTCCACCATTAGTACAGACGACATACTTGCATCGCCGTAACCGAGCGTACGTTGTGAACGGCACAAGGACCATGAGGAGGCACCATGGGTGACAACTACGACGTCATCATGGCCGGCTACCCGGCGGTGGAGGCGGCCCAGAAGGACTTCGACGGGCTGGTGCAGCTCGTCAAGGACAAGAAGGTCAGGACCGAGGGCGTGATCCTCGTCGAGCACGACGAGGACGGCCAGGTCAAGGTCAGCCAGACCGGCGACCACCTCGGTCGCAAGGGCATCGGCTGGGGCGGCGGCGTCGGCCTCGTGGTCGGCCTCTTCTCGCCGCCCCTGCTGGGCTCGATCGTGGTCGGGGCCGCCGCCGGCGGCTCTGATCGGCAGGTTCGCCAAGCACAAGGTCGAGAGCGGCCTGGAGAGCGGCCTCGGCGACAAGCTCAAGCCGGGCACCGCCGCGTCATCGCCATGGTCGACGACGACGACCGCCTGGCCGCCGAGCAGGGCGCTCGCCGGCACGCCGGCCAAGTCGGTCGTCCACGATGGACAAGAAGGGCGTCAGGGGCCTCAAGGACGCGCTGGCCGAGGCCGCGCTGAAGTTCGTCCCCGACCGCACCGTGCTGCCGATCCCCGACAAGGCCTTCGGCGGCACCGCCGGGCGCACGCTGCGCGACTCGGTCGCCGACTGGTCGATGATCCCCGGACCCAAGGCGCCCGAGGGCGCGCCCAACGTGCTCGTCGTCCTGATCGACGACGCCGGCTTCGGCGCCATCGACACCTTCGGCGGCCCGGTCAGCACGCCCGCTTTCACCCGCGTGCAGCAGATGGGCCTGACCTACGACAAGTTCCACGTCACGGCCGTGTGCTCGCCCACCCGGGCCGCGTTGCTGACCGGCAGGAACCAGCACCGCGTCGGCTTCGGCTCCATCGCCGAGTACCCCGGCCCATTCCCCGGCTACACCGCCGCCAAGCCGCGCAGCTGCGCCGGGTTCCCGCGCGTCCTCAAGGAGAACGGCTACGTGACCGGCGGCTTCGGCAAGTGGCACCTGACGCCCGACAACGTCCAGGGTGCGGCCGGCCCCTTCGACCACTGGCCCAAGTCGTGGGGCTTCGACCACTGGTGGGGCTTCCTCAGCGGCGCCGCCGGTCAGTACGACCCGATCATCACGCAGGACGACTCGACGCTCGGCGTGCCCGAGGGCAAGGACGGCAAGCTCTACTACTTCCCCGACGACATCACCGACAAGGCCGTCGAGTGGCTGCACGCCGTCCGCGCGCAGGACGCCCAGAAGCCGTGGATGATGTACTACTCCACCGGCTGCGCGCACGCCCCGCATCACGTCGCCACGGAGTGGGCCGACAAGTACAAGGGCAAGTTCGACGGCGGCTGGGACAAGCTGCGCGAGACGACGCTCGAGCGCCAGAAGAAGCTCGGCATCGTCCCAGAGGACACGGAGCTGACCGAACGGCCGGACGCTCTCCCGGCGTGGGACTCGCTCACCGACACTCAGAAGAAGCTCTACACACGCCAGATGGAGGTCTATGCCGGCTACCAGGAGAACGCCGACTGGAACGTCGGCCGGCTGCTCGACGCCGTCGAGGAGATGGGCGACCTCGACAACACGCTGATCTTCTACATCTGGGGCGACAACGGCGCCAGCATGGAGGGCACCACGACGGGCTCGTTCAACGAGCTGACCTTCCTCAACGGCCTCGTCCTCGACGCCGACGAGCAGACGAAGTTGATCGAGAAGTACGGCGGCGCCGAGGCGCTCGGCGGCCCACACACGGCTCCCCACATCGCCTGCGCCTGGGCACACGCCTGCAACACGCCGTTCCGCTGGGGCAAGCAGATCGCCGCCTACCTCGGCGGCACCCGCGACCCGATGGTCGTCGCCTGGCCGAGCCGCTTCAAGGCGGACACGACGATGCGCTCCGCAGTTCACGCACGTGATCGATGTCGGCCCGACTATCCTCGAGGCGGCCGGCATCCCGGAGCCGAAGCTGGTCGACGGGATCGAGCAGGAGCCGATGGACGGCACCAGCTTCCTCTACACGCTGGACGACGCGAAGGCCGCCGAACGGCACGCGCAACAGTACTTCGAGATGTTCGGCAGCCGCGCCATGTACAAGGACGGCTGGTGGGCGGCGTCCAACCCGACGCGACTGCCGTGGGACGTCTCCCCGGCGACGCTCGCCCAGTTCGGCCCCGACGCCGATTGGGACCCGGACAGGGACGTCGGCTGGGAGCTCTTCTACCTGCCCGACGACTTCTCGCAGGCCCATGACCTCGCTGCGCAGCATCCGGAGAAGGTCAAGGAGCTCCAGGAGCTGTGGTGGCAGGAAGCCGAGCGGAACCGCGTGCTCCCGCTCATGGGCGGCATGTCGGTGATCTACGGCATCCTGCCGCCGCTGCCCACCATAACCCGGCTGCGGTTCGCCGGCGACGTGCAGAACGTGCAGCGCGGGATGACGCCCCGGATCCAGGGGCGCTCCTACGCCATCGAGGCGCAGCTGCACGTCCCGGACGGCGGCGCCGAGGGCGTCATCGTCGCCAACGCCGACTTCATCGGCGGCTACGCACTGTGGGTCGACGAGAAGGGTCTGCTGACCCACACCTATTCGTTCCTGGGCGTGGACACCTTCAAGCAGGTGTCGAGTGAGCCGATCCCGACGGGCGACGTGACCGTGAAGCTGCTCTTCGAGTCCGACGCGCCCAAGCCCGGCGCAGGCGGCAGGGTGACGCTCTGGACGAACGACAAGCAGGTCGCCGAGGGCCGGCTCGAGCACACGGTGCCGATCGCCTTCACCTCGTACTCCGGCATGGACATCGGTCGTGACAACGGCCTGGTCGTCGACCTCGCCTACGAGGACAAGGCGCCGTACGCGTTCACGGGCACCGTCAAGGAGGTCGTCTTCGACCTCAAGCCGCACGTCCACGAGGATGAACACGAGCTGCACCAGCACGCCGCGCACCACGCGGTCGCGGCCGGGGTCGCCGGCTGAATCGGAGTCGGTGGGGCGCCGCCCTCTCCTCGCGAGACGACGGCGGCGGGGAGGGGGCTCAGCCCCCTCCCCGCCGCGATTGCCTGCACAACGTCAGGGCGGGGTGGCATCGCCACCCCGCCCAGCGTTTGGCTTCGCCACCTCACCGCGCAGAATGACAAGGTGACCCCTGTCCCCGACGTCGTCGTGATCTCGCCGACGCCCCTGACCGCTATCGATCGAAGGAGCAGACATGGCACACCAGCCGGTATTCCTCTTCCTCGGCGTCTACGGCGATCCCGCCGTCGCCCGTGAAGACCTTGAGGTCGTCCGCGACCTCCATGCCTCCGGCGTCATCGGCACGTACGATGCCGCGATCGCCGTCAAAGACACCGACGGCTCCGTCCACGTGGACAAGTGGGAGAAGCCGACCCAGCACGGCGCCTGGTGGGGCATCGGCGCCGGCGCCGTGGTCGGCATCCTCTTCCCGCCGTCGCTCATCGGCGCAGCGGCCGTGGGCGGCGTGACCGGTGGCCTGATCGGTCACTTCCACGGCGGCATGTCGCGCAAGGATGTGCACGAGCTCGGCGAGATGCTCGATTCCGGCGACGCCTGCCTCATCGTCATAGGCAAGGACAAGCTCGAGGAGGCCCTGGAGAAGGCCAATCTCAGGGCGCAGAAGAAGATCGAGAAGCAGCTCGCCATCGACGGCAAGGATCTCGAGAAGGAGCTCTCCGACGCCCAGAAGGCGGCCAGCTGAGACGTCCCACAACTACCAGCAAGACGGACTATCGAACCCAGAGCAGAGAGGAACCCCATGAGTGACGACATCGAGAAGCAGCTCGAAGACATCGAGGCCATGTTCGCGCAGGTGGCGCGCGAGCATGACCACCGAGGGCGACCAGCGTGACCCTCCACGGCCTCTCGCCCGCCACCCTCTACTTCTCCGATCGCCCGCAGCGCGTGGTGGGCCACCTCACCACGCAGCAGTTCGTCGAGGAGTGGGGCAAGGGCGAGAACAGCTTCGCCGTGGACCCGCCGAACGCCGTGATCTCCTTCGTAGAGAAGCGGCGACGAGACTCCTGAGGACGCCATCGTGGTGCTCAAGGATCCGCAGCTTGAGGGCGACTCGCTCACCTACACGGTGGACATCCTCGAGGGCAGCCTGCCGCCCAAGGGCGAGCTCGTCTCCGTATTCATCGACCCCTTCGGCCGCCCGCTCTCGCCGGTGTCGCTGGCGGGCATGAACCGGCGCGCGCGGCGTCGGTAGTTCCAGGAGCCCTGCCGACGTGTCGATCGTCGTCGACCACGAACCGAAGCTGAGGCGGCCACCGCAAGACACACAATGAGCTGCCAGTGAGTCCCGAAGCTGAAACGACGCCACAGGCCACTGACACGCCGGCGGCCCGCGAGGCCGACCCGGCCGAGGAAGCGCGCGAGCCACTACTCCTGTACGTCCACGTCATCGTCGTGTCGATCATCGGCGGCTTCGCCGTGCTCGGCTGGTTCGCCCTCTACGAGTGGCTTAACAAGAAGCTCTGGGACAACAGCTTCGTCTCGTCCCACCACTGGATGTTCCCCGTCATCTGTCTGCCGCTGTCGCTGGTCGTGGGCCTGCTCGTGAAGTACTTCAAGGCGCCGAACAACCTCGAGGGTTCCATGCTCGACAGCCTGACCGGCGACGTCTCGCACCTGCAGTGGAAGAACCTTCCCGTGACCGTCGTCCAGTCGCTCGTGTCGCTGTTCTCGGGAGCCGTGCTGGGCCCCGAAGGAGCGATCGGCAGCATCTCCTCCAAGATCGCGGCGTTCTACTGCGACACGTTCAGGATCCCCGTGGCCGACAGGCCGAAGCTGGTCTTCACGAGCGTCTCCTCGGCCTACAACGGCCTGCTCGAAAGCCCCGTCTTCACCGCCGTTCTGGGCACGGAGGTCTCACCGGACAAGAAGGCCTGGTTGGCCACGCTGCCGGCCACCCTGATCGGCGGCGGCATAGGGTATGCGATCTTTCTGCTCTCGGGCTCTTCCGGGTTTGCGAACTTCCTGCACCTGCCGCCCGTCCAGCACTACGTCGCGCTCGACATCGTCTACGTCTTCCTGCTGGCGCTCGTGGGCATCGTGCTGGCCGTGCTCACGGGGCTCTTCATGCGGCTGGCCATCCGTCTGTTCAGCCGCTTCCAGGAGCGCATCGTCACGCGAGCGCTCCTCGCGGGCGTGATCTTCAGCGTGGTGGGCTACTTCGCGCCGCTTGTCATGTTCTCGGGCGAGAGCCAGTCGAAGACGCTCATCGCCAATGCAGCCAGCTACGGCGTCGCGCTGCTCCTTCTGATCGCCGTGGTCAAGCTCGCCCTCCTGGCGGTGGGGTTCAAGAGCGGCTTTCTGGGGGGTCCGACGTTCCCGCTGATCTTCGCCTCGACCTCCGTGGCCCTCGCCCTGAACATCGTGTTTCCCGGGATCCCCATCACGATCCTCGTCGCGGGGATCATGGCCAGCGCCGTCTACGTGCTCTTCAGGACGCCGCTCATGGTCGTGCTGCTGACGGCGTTCATGCTGAACGCCACACCCGACCTGACCGCCCTGATCGTCCTGTCGGTGGCCACGGCGATGATCGTCGCGCCGCAGCCTCCAAAGAGCGATCGCGGCGAGGCAGGCCAAGCGGCAGGCAACACGGCCCACCTCCGCCTAGGTCTCAGGGGTTGTGACGGGCGGGGTCGAGCGTCTACGCCGTCTCGATCGCTCCTTCGGCCTCCTCGCCGTTGAGCGAGCACAGTCCACGGAAAGCACACCAGGCCGCCGGCTCGTCGCGCACGGGATCACCCATCTGCGATACTGGCGACGTCGACCCCCGACCACCAAACGACAGGCAACGGAGCAAGTGGCATGGTGCAGGAGAGGCCTACGTCATCTGACGCACAACCCGTGATCGGCGAGGCCCGCTGGCCGATGGCGGCCGCGGTCCTCGCCGTCATCGTCCTGACGCTGTTGCTGCCGCACAGCCTCATCGTGCGCCCACGGTGGGGGGTGCCGATCGTCGAAGGCGTCTTGCTCGTCGCCGTGATCATCGGCGATCCGGGCAAGATCGACCGACGCTCGAGACCGGTGCGCACGCTCTCCGTAACGCTGATCGCGCTCCTGGTAGCCACCGCACTGTGGTGCACGACCGCGCTCATCGTGGAGCTCATCCGCGGCGGGCCGGCCACCGAGTCGGGCGGAGCCCTGCTCGCCGCCGGCGGCATCGTGTGGCTGTCCAACTGCATCGCCTTCGGCCTGCTCTACTGGGAGCTCGACAGCGGCGGGCCGGCCGTACGCGCCCACGGGCTGCCGGCCCATCCCGACTTCGCCTTTCCCCAGCAGCTCTCACCGGAGCTCGCCCCAAAGGATTGGCGCCCGCGGTTCGTCGACTACCTCTACCTCGGCTTCACCAGCGCCACCGCGTTCAGCCCGACCGACGCCATGCCGCTGCGCCCGTGGAACAAGATCGCCATGATGGCCCAGTCGACCATCTCGCTGGTCCTTCTGGGTCTCGTGATCGCGCGCGCCGTCAACGTCCTGGCCTAGAGCCGGACCGCCTCCACAACGAGCGTGAGTCGGCAGGCGATCCCCCGACGCTGACCGTACTCGTCAGAGTCCTGTTCTTGCGGGCGCTCGCCGGCCTCCCGTAACCAGGACGTAAATGCTGACGGCCGCCACCCACACGCCAAAGAGAAGCACGATCGGCTCAAAGAACGTGATGCTGAGTATGAGCACGGCTGCAGTCGCGAAGCCGCTCAAGGATGTCCAGCGCGGCCAGCGCGACCGCCGGATGATCGTCGACGTGGCCAGCGTGAAGACGCCGGCCACCTTGGCCGCGTAGACGAACAAGAAGGAGTAGCCGACAGAGCGTGCGAAGCCCACGGTCGCCACTGGGCGGAGTAGCCGTCCCGAAGCGATTGCCAGCGACGAGCGCCGCCGATGACGGCGGCAGCGGCGAACAGCATGGCGACGAAGAGTAGGCCACTGCCAAGGAAGACGGTAGCGAAGAACTTGTCTTCGTGCTCGCCGATGCGGTCGCGGATGACGCCGATGAACCACAAGAAGGCGATCCCGGCGAACGGCACCATGTAGAGCCCGACCAGTGCCAGCGTCGAGCCTGAGCCGGTCAGGTGGCGCATCACCGTCTGGTTGTCGAGCCCGCGACCCATGCTGTGCCGCAAGAAGAGGAGCGCAAGCATGAACAGGACGGCGAAGACGACCCCCGCCACCCCGGCGGCTCGCGGCGTCGTCAGGCTACGCTCCGCGGCGCTCTCGAACGTCGGCGTTGTGTCGGACGGCTCTCCAAAGGCCATCGCTGCTCCCTCGGGTCGCTCACCGCGCCCGCCTGAGCACCTTGCGGCGAGATCGCCTGCACCCCTCTTCCCTACCCGATACCCCTCGCGTCGGGCTCCAAAGCTGTCTTTGACGCGCCGTCATCCTTACCCCCTGGTCGACGGTCTCGTGCAGCAGGGTCTTGTGGCGTTCCAAAGCAGGCCTGCGGTTCTTCGGCATGACCTCGAGGACGTCTTCGGGCAGGCAGAGAGGCGCCGGGTCACCTGCGGTGACCCGGCGCCGAACTTCCTGATCAAGGTCAGCTCAAGACCTGAACTTCCCCAGGCCGACACGCATCATCTGCGACGGCACCGTCTACATCGAGCAGGCGCGCCCTGCCGACGATGGCTCCTGAATCGAGGCAGACGAGTGCACCGCCTCGTCGTTCGTCCTGATCGGCGACCACGTCAGCATTCAGCCGTCGCTGACGGGTCTGAGGGATGGCGAAGGGACGGCGCCGCAACGCGGCCGCCGTCGTGCCGCGTCGCCTATGTACGCGACCGCCTTTCAGCATCTCGCTCCTGCTGGCGCTTCGTACCCAGGTTCTGCACGACCAGCGAGACGACCGTGATGAGGTAGAGCTGGCCGAAGATGGCCTCCATCACGGCCAGCATCCTACCGACATTCGGCGTCGATGTGTAGTCGCCGTAGCCCAACGTGGTCATGGTGACAAAGCTGAAGTAGATGTAGTCGATCGCCGTCGGGTAGCTGGTCTGCACGAAGAACGGCTGGCCGGGATCACGGCGGTCAGGGCGAACAGAGTCGCGAAGAGCTACGCGATGAGCAGGTAGACGCAGACGGCGCCGAGGAAGGTCTCGATCGAGAGCGCCATGTTGCGGGCGAGGTGCCAGCCGATGGCGATGGGGGCAGCGATGACGAGGACCAGCGAGATCGCCCCGGTCACCGCGTGAGCGACGTTCTCCTGCCCGATCAGCAGGGACGCGATGGCGACGAGGCAGAGCACGGGGATCAAAGCTTGGGCGATGCGCATCGAGCGACGCTGCATCTGCGAGGCGCGCAGCGCGATCCAGGTCGCGGCCGCAAGCACGAGCACGACGATGACGCGGCCCCAGGTGTGGTCGCCGAGCGCCGCGTAGCAGAAGTACGAGATCACAAGCAGCAGGAGCACGAGCCCGTGGCGTTCGGTCAAGCGGCGTCGCGGCCCGAAGGGTCCCTCGATCTTGTCGGGCGGCGCCCAATCGGCGCCGAGGCGAACTGCTCGTCGCTCATGCTCGCTGCCGACTCAGGCGGTCTTAGGCGCTGCCTTGGCGCTGCGCTTCTTCAGCCGATCCAGGAGGAGCGTGACGAGGACGGCGAGGGCCACGCCGGCGAACGTGTACAGCACCCGCCGGCCCTCGGCGCTGAAGTTGGTCGGGTTGGGCAGGTCCAGGGCAATGAGGACGGCCCCGGCGAGCGCGGCGCAGAAGAGGGCGTAGTTGACCTTGAATAGCGAGGCCATTGCGGCAAAGAAGATGACGATGACCGCCACCAAGGCGTGCTTGCTGTCGACCGTCAGCAGAAAGACGGCGGCCACAAGGGCGCCGATCAGCGTGCCGACCACGCGCTGCTCACCCAGCAGGGTGGACTGCGCAAGATCCGGCTTCAGTGCGATGATCGTGCCGACCGGCATCAAGAACGCCTGGGGCACGTTCAGGCCGAAGGGAATGGCCACCGCGACCGCCACGGTGAGGGCGCGAATCACAGCAAAGAGGACGACCGGGCGGGACAGCTCGATAGGCTTCGCATGCCCGGGGGTCTCGGCGGCCTGCTGGGGCGGCCGCACGCGAGCGCGGAGCAGCCGGAGGACGAAGGTGACGCCGAGACAGAGGCCGGTCCCGACGAGCCATGCCAACGCCTGCTTTAAGCTGCTCGTCTTGACCCCGCTGGTGTGGTAGCCGGCCGCCAGGCTGAGCGCGACGATGAACCAGATGTTGAGGAACACTGCGACGATCAAGACGGGCAGCCCGAAGCGCAAGGAGAGCCCGGCCGCCAGAGTGACGAGCAAGGCGGCCAGCACAATGAGGCCCCAGCCCCCCGTGCCGAGACTGAAGGCGAGGGCCGTGAGCAGCGCGCCCACCACCTCGAGGAACGCCAAGTCTCGCCCCGATGCGCATAGTTGCCACCTGTGACCCTGATGACCACGAACACGACGCCGAAGGTGGCGCTCAGCCAGTAGTGCTGCCAGTGCAGCGCGCTGAGGACGAAGAACAGCGCCACCAAGGCCGCGGCGACGCTCACGCCTAGCGGGACCTCGAGGGCCTTCCACCTGCACTCGAACACCTTCGCCAGTTGGCTCACGACGCCTGCCTCACGAGGTCGGGAATGTGAGCCTACTCCTACCGTGATGAGGTTCGGACGATACCCTGGTGAAGGGGACGCAGGTGGTCAAGCAGTGCGTCAAGCGAACCCCGACTCATCCGACTGCCTGTTCCTGCCGGGCACGTCGACTGTGCTCGCTGGGCGGAGAGCGCCCTCCCCGAGGAGGCGCTCGGCGATGGTGGCGCTCGCTTCGCAGCAGCGGATCCTACGGTTCAGCCCCGTGCCCAACGGCGCCGTGCTCGAGACATAGGAAGGCTCGTAGTGAGGCTCTTCATTTGACCCTGCTGCCGACCCGCGCGTCGGATACGTGGGCGCGCACGTCCGCCTCGACGGACGCCCAGCCGGCGAAGTCCCAAGGCGGTTAGACATCACGACCTTATGGTTAGACTAGTGGCCAAACGGCGTCCACGTTGGTCGCCGTTTTTCGACAGGAGGCGTGGAAGATGGCGGACGAGAAGCGGGAGCGCGGGAGCTCACGGGCGGTTCGGCGGAAGGCTTGCGCCGGGGTCATGCACTCCTGGAGCTCGAGTTCGGCAAGACCTGGGACTTCGACGACCCGAGCACACGAGTGGCGGCGCCTGTTCTCCGAGTTGCTCGGCACGTTCTTCCTCGTTCTCGTCGGCGCCGGCGGAGCGGTCGTCAACGCGCAGTCCAACGGCGCCATCGGCCGCGTCGCGTCGGTCACCGCACCGGGCCTCATGGTGATGGCGATCATCCTCTTCATGGGCGCCGTCTCCGGCGCGCACCTCAACCCCGCCGTCAGCATCGCCTTCGCGGCCCGCGGCGACTTCCCCTGGCGCCGCGTGCCCGGCTACGTCGTCGTGCAGCTGCTCGGCGCGACGCTGGCCTGCCTCTTCCTGTGGGCACTGCTCGGCAAGCTGGGCATGCTCGGGGCCACGGAGCCCGGCCCGGGGATCAGCACCACGCCAGGCGATGTTCATGGAGCTCGTCCTCACCGTCGGTCTCGTCAGCACCATCCTGGGGACCGCCTCGGGCGCCCAGAACGTGGGCGTCTTCGGCGCCATCGGCGTCGGCGGCTACATCATCCTCGCCGGCCTCTGGTCGAGCCCCATCAGCGGCGCCTCGATGAACCCGGCGCGCTCGTTCGGGCCCGACCTGGCGCTGCTCGACTTCACCAACTACTGGGCCTACGTCGTCGGCCCGATCGCCGGAGCGCTCATCGCCGTCGGCTTCGCCTGGATCCTCCGGGGCCCCGGCGGAGGACGCAGCGGCGCTGCCGCGGCGCAGGGCCGACTGGACGACCTGATAACTCGCGACCAGAAGTAGTGGTCGTTCCAGGCCGCGGCGCGCGAAGTCCCGTAAGGCCAGCCCACGCAAGGCGACAGTCGCACCAACGTTTCCCACACGGTGACCACCGGGCAAATAGCAGCACGCAAGTCCGATGGTCGTCGGACCGGCAACGGGCGGCAATCACGAAGCGGCGTTGAGAGGGAGCGATGCCTGATTCTCGATTAGGCGGGCAGGGGGCGACGCCACCTTCAGAGGCATCGTTCGTTCTCGGGCGACGGGCGAGCGCGATCCACCTGCAACCACAGGGGCGATCCGGACCGCCTGTCCCAGCAGTCGGGGCCGATGACCGTTCGAAACCGCCCACAGTCAGTACGTCGGGCAGATCGCAAGATGTTCGAGGACCGGCCACGGCAGAGAAGGCGGGCGAGTCTCGGCGTGGCGGCGACATCGCATCGGCCGAGTCCGCGGAGCCCGAAGGGCGCACCGCAACCGGCGCCGGCCGGCGCGCGCATCGGCGTCATCAGCGACAACCACGGCTATCTCGATCCCGCCGTCCTCGAGGTCTTCGCCGGCGTGACCCACATCATCCACGCCGGCGACATCATGGACCCCGAGATACTCAACGCGCTCAGGACGGTCGCTCCCGTGACCGCCGTGGCGGGCAACATGGACTCGGGCGGACCGACGGCAGAGTTGCCCCGCGAGGTGGCAGGAGAGGTGGCCGGGGTGCGCTTCGTGGTCGGTCACAAACGCAAGCGGCTTCTGAAGCGCCTCACCTCCGGCCGGATCGAGGGTGGCTCCGAGGGACAGGCGCCCGATCTCGTGATCTACGGTCACGACCACGTGGCGGCGGCCGCCTGGGTCGACGGCACGCTCTTTCTGAACCCGGGAACGGCCAGCTCACCGGATGACGAGGACGACGGTCCCACGGTGGCCATCGTCTCGGTCAAGCCCGCTGGCCTCGCCGTGTGCTTCATCCCGCTCGAACGCAGAGATGTGGATGAGACCTCAGCGCGCCCGGGTCGTGCGTGACGCGCTCGCGCCGCCTGACCGGAAGACTTGTACCGCCGTCGACCGCCTGACCAAACGGCGATCACGGCGGGTGAACGTCCGGGGGACTCCGCGACGCCAAGGGTAGGCAGTCAACAGTGTGGCGGAGCGGCGCTCCGCCTCGCGGTTCTGATCAAGGCACCAGGATCAACGAAAAGGAGTGGCAAATGGCGGACAAACCAGTCTTCCTCTTCATCGGCGTGTACGACAACCCCGTGCTCGCCAGAGGCGACCTCGACATCGTCTACGACCTGCACGCCGCGGGAGTCATCGGCACCTATGACGCCGCCGTCGCGGTCAAGGAGCTCGACGGTTCGGTCAGGATCGAGAAGCACGAGAAGCCAACGCAGCACGGCGCCTGGACGGGGATCGCCGCAGGCGCCGTGGTCGGCATCATCTTCCCACCCTCGATCATTGGCATGGCCGCCGTGGGCGGCGTCGCCGGCGGCCTCATCGGCCACTTCTGGCGCGGCATGTCGCGCAAGGACGTACACGAGCTCGGTGAGATGCTCGACGCGGGCCAGGCGCTGCTCATCGTCCTCGGCCAGGACAAGCTGTACGCGGAGTTGCAGAAGGCCAACCTGAAGGCCGAGAAGCAGATTGAGAAAGAGCTCGACATGGAGGGCAAGGAGCTCGACAAGCAGCTCGCCGACGCGGAGAAGGAGCTGGCCAAAGGCTGACCCGCGTGTGAGCGCTCTTGCGCTCCCGAATCGTGTCTACCAGTAGCGCTTTCGCTCGATCAGCGATTCGAGGTAGTGCGACTTCATCTGCTCGCTGGCCATCACCTGCTTCACCGGCGGTAGCCTGAGAACCACGCCGAGGATAGCCGCCAGGGCACGGTGCCCGGCCCGCGCGTGCTCGGCGAAGACGAGGTTCTGCAGCTTGCCGCGCTCGATGGCCATCAGCACAGTGCGGTGGGCCGAGTCGAGGGGTGTGATCACGCGCTCTTCGCGCAGCGTCAACGAGAGGGCCCCGCGCCCACAGGCGCGGGTGCAGACGGCGCAGCCAAGACAGCGTTCCTCATCGACGGCGGCGCTCATGCGGCGTGCCCGCAAGCCGTTGCCGTTGCCCGGCGAGGCGCTCAACAAGAGCATCGCATCCACGGGACAGACGGCAGTGCAGGCCCCGCAACCGTTGCAGCGCTGCTCGTCGACGACCGGCAGGAAGCGGGTCGTGTGCACCGGCCGCAGGATGGCGAAGCGCCGCGCCGCGGTCAAGGTATCGCAGCAGCAGCCGCAGCAGTTGCAGATGAAGTTGGGCCGCACACGCACGTTCTCGGCGTACTGCACGAGATTGTGCTCGTAGGCGTCTTGGAGCAGCTCGATGCCCTCGCGCGCGTCGAGGGGGCGCGCCAGGTCGTTGCGCAATAAGTAGTCTGCCGCCGTGTCGAAGGCCATGCAGAGCTCGAGCGGCGCGTCGCAGGCCTTCCCGAGGTGGTGCATCTTGTGCCGGCAGAAGCAGACGCCGACCGCGCGGTGGTCGGCTTCCTCGATGATCGCCGAAGCGAGCTCGTAGTCGAGCACGTGGAGGGCGTTGTCGCCAGCGAGCGCGGGCTCGTGGACGAGAGTGCGACCGAGCTGCGTCCCGCCGGGCTCGTAGAGCTGACGCATGAAATCGCCTTCGACGTTCACATAGCGGTAGAAGAGCTCAGCCAGGGCCTTCTGGCCGCCGTCGGGCGGGACACGCATGAGCGTGAGCTCGAAGAAGCCGGCCATGGGCGGCGGCATGAAGTACACCCGTTGGCCGTTGAGGCCGGTGTCGACGACAAGGCCCTTGGCCGCGAGGCGGTCGAGAGTGCGCTCGGCCTCGGCAGGGCCCACCTTCCAGGCGCGCGCGGCGGCGGCGACCTTGAAGGGCGCCAGGGGAAGCTGGGCGACCAGGCGCGCCTCCTCCTCGGTGAAGATGCGCGCCAGGATCTCGTAGAGCAGCTCCGACGGCGGCGCCCCCGTGGGAAACCGATTCATCCGCCGGGTGAGCTCTTCGTAAACAGGCTTTGCGCTGTGATGGGCCATGGCTAGGGCGCGACGCGTCGCCGAACAGGATAGCAGACACGCGCGGCGACAAGACGTTGCCGTTTGGTGCAAGCAGTAGCAGGTTCATAACGGAGGGCAAAGTCGGCGCGCGGGCACCAGGCGCATATCCGCGCGCGAGGGGGTGAGATGAAGAAGATCATCGTGCTGGGCGGCGGCTTCGCCGGCGTCTCCGCCGCCCAGCGCCTCGCCAAGGACAAGAGCGCCGAGGTCCTGCTGATCAGCAGGACCAACTTCCTGACGTACACGCCTTTTCTGGCCGACGTAGCCGGCGGGACGCTGGCTGTCGTTCACGCCGTTCCCCCCATACGGATGATGGCCCCGCGCGCACGCGTCGAGGTGGCCGAGGTCGAGACGATCGACGTGGGCGGCCAGTCGGTGGGCGTCAGACTGCCCGACGGTACGAACCGCGGGCGGTCGTTCGACTACCTGATCGTCGCGCTGGGCGCGCATACGGACTTCCGGCACGGCGCGGGCTCAGAGCGTTTCGGGTTCCCGCTCTACACCATGGGCGACGCCTTCCTGCTCCGCAACCACGTGCTGGAGATGCTGGAGCTGGCCGAAGCCTCCCACAACGCCGACAAGCGCCGTGAGCTTCTGACCTTCGTCTTCTGCGGCGGCGGCTTCTCGGGCGTCGAAGGCGCCGCCGCCATCGAGGACCTCGTCCACGGGGCGATCCCATACTTCAAGACCATCCGGCCGGAGGAGACGACGTTCATCCTGGCGCCTCACGGAGACCGCCTCCTCGCTCAGATCGATGAGAAGCTCGGGCAATACGTCGTCAAGCGGCTGGCCAAACGCACCGTCGACGTGCGACTGGGAGTAGGGGTGACGGAGGTGACCGAGAGGAGCGCGACGTTGAGCACCGGCGAAGTGGTGCCGACGCGCACCGTCTTGTGGGCCGCGGGCATCGAGGTGAGCCCACTGCTCCACAGCGTCGACCTGCCCAAGGACGAGCACGGCGCCGTCCGGGTGGGCGGCAACTTGCAGGTGACCGGTCACGAGAACGTCTTCGCCCTCGGCGACTGCGCGGCCGTCCCCACGCCCGACGGCAAGGGCTTCTACGCGCCGACCGCCCAGAACGCCATCCGCCAGGGCAAGGTCGCAGGGGAGAACCTGCTGGCGCTGCTCCGCGGCGACCAGCCCGACCGCGTCTTCGACTACAGGCCGATCGGCAGCCTCGCCAGTCTCGGGCGCCGCCAAGCGGTGGCGCAGATCAAAGGCCTGAGGCTCTCGGGCTTCCTGGCGTGGCTGCTCTGGCGGGGGATCTACCTGGGTAAGCTGCCGCGCTTCTCGCGCAAGTTCCAGGTGGCCGTCGACTGGATTGGCGACCTTTTCAGCCCTGTGGAGACCACCTACTTCCCGCTGGGGCCGCGTGAGACTCCGGCCGGCGAGATGAGCCCACCGAGACGCTAAGTCGCCCAGCAAACGCCGCCCCGCGCCGTCTTCGTCTACACTGATTCGACACGCCCGGTTCCGAGGAGACAGACGCATGGAAGAAGAGCAGCGCCCGCCGGTTTCGACCCCGCCGCCGGATCCCCGGCCGGACGTCCCGCCCGCGTTCCACCTGCTGGCCAAGCCCACCGGCTCGGTGTGCAACCTCGACTGCGCCTACTGCTTCTTCCTCGAGAAGGAGAAGCTCTACCCGGAAAGCCGCTTCCGCATGAGCGATGAGCTGCTCGAGCGCTACATCCGGCAGCTCATCGCGGCGCATCGCACGCCCGAGGTGACCATCGCCTGGCAGGGCGGCGAGCCCACGCTCATGGGCTTGGAGTTCTTCCGCCGCTCGGTCGAGCTGGCCAAGAAGTACGCCAGGCCGGGCATGGCCGTGAGCCACACGATCCAGACCAACGGCACGCGCCTCAACGGCGACTGGGCGCGCTTCTTCAAGGAGAACGGCTACCTCGTGGGCCTGAGCATCGACGGGCCGCGCGAGCTGCACGACGCCTACCGCCGCGACAAGGGCGGCCGGCCGACCTTCGACCGCGTCATGCGCGGCCTCGGGCATCTGCGCGAGCGCGGCGTGGACTGGAACGCGTTGACCACGGTCCACGCCGCCAACGCCGAGCACCCCGTCGAGGTCTACCGCTTCCTGCGCGACGAGTGCGGGGCGCAGTTCATCCAGTTCATCCCCATCGTCGAGCGACCGACCGAGGACGGCGTGCCCTACGGCGACGCCGTCACCGAGCGCTCCGTTACTGCCAATCAGTGGGGCACCTTCCTCATCGGGGTCTTCGAGGAGTGGGTGCGACGCGACGTGGGCGAGGTCTACGTGCAGATGTTCGACGTGGCGCTGGCGAACTGGTACGGCGAGCCGGCAGGACTCTGCGTGCACTCGCCGACCTGCGGCACCGCCCTCGCCATGGAGCACAACGGCGACGTGTACGCCTGCGACCACTTCGTGGAGCCCGGCTACCTGCTGGGGAACATGGGCGAGCGGGAGCTGGGCGAGCTTGTCGCGTCGCCGCAGCAGCGCTGCTTCGGCCTCGACAAGCTCGCCCAGCTCCCCCAGTTCTGCCTCGACTGCGACGTGCGCTTCGCCTGTCACGGCGGCTGTCCGAAGGACCGCTTCATCTCGACGCCCGACGGCGACCCTCGGCTGAACTACCTCTGCGCCGGCTTCAAGGCCTTCTTCCATCACGTCGACCCCGCGATGCGGCGCATGTGCGAGCTTCTTCGGGCCGACCGGGCGCCGTCGGACATCATGGCGCAGTATGTCGGCGCGGACGGCGACGACCAGGGGACGACCTCATGACGAGCGAGGACAGGCCCGCGGCACCGGACGCGCCGAGCGAACCGGCGCGCGAGAGTCGACAAGACGCGCACGTGGACGTGTCGGGCGCGGATCCACGCCGCGATGAGGCGGAACTCCGCCGCGACAGCGCGCCGCGCCGCACTCTCCTGGCCGCGGAACGGACCTACCTTGCCTGGCTCAGGACAGGGCTGGGAGCGATCGCCGTCTCAGTCGCGGTCGGCCGCGTCGCCCCCGCGCTGCTCGGCGGCCCGCATCTTGCCTACGCTCTGCTCGGCTCCGGCTACGGCGTGCTGGGCATCTTCTTCATCGTCTACGCGCTCGTCCGGGCGAGGCGACTCGACGCCGCCCTGGCCGCCGACACCTCGGTGACCCTGGACTGGTGGGCCCTCGTGATCACCACGGTCATCGGTCTCACCTTGGCCGTAGCCACGATCGTGATGGTCCTCGCCGAAGTCTGAGAGGATCCTAGGAGCGCTTGTTCAGCGCGGCCTCGATCCGTTCGAGGCGTTCTTCGATCTTCAGCAGCTGCTCCGCGGGCGAGGCGTCGCTTCCGTTCGGCGGCTGTTCTCGGCTTGACCGCGCCACGAACGAGCTGGTGATCGACGCGGTGATCACCGTGACGAACCCGATCCCGAGCAGCATCACGAGAGCTGCCACGATCTGGCCCGCGGCGGTCGTCGGGACGTGATCGCCGTAGCCGACTGTCGTGATTGTCTGGACGGCCCACCAGAGCCCAGTGCCGAGCGACGGAAAGCCTTTTCGGTCGAGGATCGTCATCGCCAGGCCGGCGACAATGGTTATCGAGGTCGTGATACTGGCGATGACGATCGCGGCCCCTCGAGGCGTCGCGGCGCGGACGATCCATCGGTCGAGCAGACGCTCGCTCCTAGTCTCGACTTCCATGACAGTAGAATTCGCTATAGCCACGGTCGGCCCTCCCGCGCACCGGCTGCTCTCGCCGTTGACCTCCTATATCATGCGGAAGCTGTTTCGTCGGCTCGCCAGGCTCATCTCGCGCGGGCAACCTGCGGCCTCAACGGGTCGAGGCCCCGTGCCCAGACGGAGCAACTCGCAAGAGCGAAGGAGTGATGGGGTATGCGTGAACCGTTCAAGGGTGTCATCAACGTCGACATCCGCGACTCGAAACCGGACTGGGCGCCGTTCGAGCCGCCGAAGGCGCCCGACGGCGCCCCCAACGTCGTCTACATCGTGCTCGACGACGTCGGCTTCTCGGCGATGTCCTGCTACGGCGGCCCGATCCCGACGCCCAACATCGACAAGATCGCGGCCGACGGCGTGCGCTACACGCAGTGGCACACCACGGCACTCTGCTCGCCGACTCGCTCGTGTCTGCTCACTGGTCGCAACCACACGCGCAACTCGATGGCCTGCATCACCGAGGCGGCGATCGGCTTCCCGAACGCCAGCGGGACCATCCCTCCCGAGAACGGCATGCTCTCCGAGATCCTCGGTGAGCTGGGCTGGAACACCTACATGGTCGGCAAGTGGCACCTCTGCCCGACCGACGAGATGAACCTGGCCGCGCCGCGCCGCAACTGGCCGTCCGGGCGCGGCTTTGAGCGCTGGTACGGTTTCCTCGGCGCCGAGACCAACCAGTGGTATCCCGAGCTCGTGTACGACAACCACCCGGTGGACCCGCCCAAGACGCCGGAAGAGGGCTACCACCTCACCGACGACATCACCGACAAGGCGCTCGAGTTCATCAAGGACGCCAAGGCGATCGCGCCGGACAAGCCGTTCTTCCTCTACTACGCTCCCGGCGCCTGCCACGCGCCGCACCACGCGCCCAAGGAGTGGATCGACAAGTTCAAGGGCCAGTTCGACATGGGCTACGAGGCGATGCGCGAGCAGACGCTTGGCACGCCAGAAGAAGATGGGCCTCGTCCCGCCCGACACGGAACTGCCGCCGATCAACCCCATCGGCACGCCCGAGACCCGCACCGGCCCCGACGGCAAGCCGTTCCCGGTGATGGACGTGACCAAGCCGTGGGACTCGCTCTCCGACGGCGAGAAGGAGCTCTTCTCCCGTATGGCTGAGGTCTACGCGGGCTTCCTCGCCCACGCCGACTACCACATCGGCCGGCTGCTCGACTACCTCGAGTTCGCCGGCCAGCGCGAGAACACTCTGGTCATGCTCGTGTCGGACAACGGCGCCAGCGGCGAGGGCGGCCCCAACGGGTCGGTCAACGAGAGCCGGCTCTTCAACGGCATGCCCGACGACCTCGACTCAGCCCTCGCCATGCTCGACGAGCTCGGCGGTCCCAAGACCTACAACCACTACGCGAACGGCTGGGCGATGGCCTTCAACACGCCGTTCAAGATGTGGAAGCGCTACGAGTTCAACGGCGGCACCGCCGACCCGTGCATCGTCTCGTGGCCGGCCGGCATGAAGGCGAAGGGCGAGATCAGAGAGCAGTATCACCACGCGATCGACCTCGTCCCGACGGTCCTCGACTGCCTCGGCGTCGAAGCCCCCAAGACCATCAAGGGCCACGTGCAGAGCGACTTCGACGGTGTGAGCATGCGCTACAGCCTCGACGACGCCAAGGCCGACGGGGCGCGCAAGACCCAGTTCTACTCGATGCTCGGTTCGAGGGGCATCTGGCACGAGGGCTGGAAGGCCGTCACGACCCACCCCACGGTCGCCGGGTGGAGCGATTTCAACGACGACACCTGGGAGCTCTATCACACCGAGGTCGACCGCTCAGAGCTCCACGATCTGTCCAAGGAGGACTGGGGCAAGCTCAGGGAGCTCCAGAGCCTGTGGTTCGCGGAGGCCGGCAGGAACGGCGCCTTCCCCCTCGATGACCGCTCTCCGCTCGAGATCATCCTGACGCCGCGGCCTCTGCTCGCGCCGCCGCGCGACCGCTACGTGTACTTCCCCGACACCGCCGACGTCCCGGAGCAACAGGCCGTCAACGTCCGCAACCGCTCGTACTCGATCGGAGCACTGGTCGACATTCCCGCCCCCGGCGCCGAAGGGGTCCTCTTCGCCCACGGGGCACGCTTCGGCGGCCATGCCCTCTACGTCAAGGACAACCGCCTGCACTACGTGAACAGCTTCGTCGGCATCGTCGAGCAGAAGATCGACGCGACCGAGGACCTGCCGACCGGTGAAGACCTGATCCTCTCGGCCTCCTTCGAGAAGGACGGCGAGGACCCGCCCGGGGTGGCCACCGGTATCCTGTCCCTCTATCACGGCGACAAGCAAGTCGGCGAGGGCCGGATCAAGACCCAGCCAGGCTTCTTCTCGCTTGCCGGCGAGGGTCTGTGCGTCGGACGCGACAGCGGCGAGGCCGTCACCGACGACTATCCGGGCGAGTCGCCGCACCGCTTCACGGGTGGCACGATCAAGCGTGTCGCCGTGGACGTCAGTGGCGAGCCCTACCTCGACCTGGAGCGCCACGCCCAGGCGATGCTGGCGCGGGAGTGATCCACCGACGTCAGGCTGACGACACTACCTTGACGCATTGAGAACCGGGGCGGGGGCCGGCATTCGCCGGCCCCCGCCCCCTTTGCATACACACCACACGATGCGCGGTCCAGCGGGCACAGCCGGCCGCGATCAGGCCAGGTGGGGATCGTCCGCTGCCGGCTGCCGGCGGAAGCGCGGCGCGACCGTAGGCACGGCCTCCTCGGCCTCCGGGCGCACCGCCGTGTGGGCCTCGTACCAGCGGCGGTAGGAGGCGATGAGCGGGACCGACGAGAGGCCGTGCGCAAGCACGCTGAGCGCCACCGTGCACGCGACGACCCGCGCGAGCAGTTGCGCGTGGGGCACGTCTGCCTCCAGAGCCAGTAGGCCGAAGACGATCGAGGCCAGCCCGCGCGGTCCGAACCAGCCCATGAACCAGACGGTCGGCCCGCGCGCCCCGCTCCTCAGCATGGCGAGAGCGACCGGGCCGATGCGCACGACGGTCAGGCTGAGCACGGCGTAGAGTACGATCTGCCAGGTGAGGTGCGGGATGGCCCTCTCCAGGGCGAGCGCGCCGAAGCCTATCCACACGACCGCCGTGAGCAGTCCGCCGGTCTCCTCCGTGAAGAGGGTGAAGCGCAGACCACGCGCCCCTGCGGCGCGGCCGAAGGTCATACCGCCGACGAAGGCGCCGATGAAGCCGCTGCCGCCGAGCCACACGGCCAGGGAGTAGGCGAGGGCCGCCGTGGCCAGGGTCATGATCTGACGCCAATGCGCCTCGATCCAGCCGTGCCGGTCGGCCCAACGCACCAGCAGCGCCCCGAGCAGCGCCGCACCGACCCCTGCGAAAATGCCGTATCCGATCTGCTGCGCGGCGTTCCTGACCACCGCGGACACCGCGTTGGTCTTCGCTTCGGCCAATGTGATATCGACGGCCACGAGGAAGAAGGGCACCGCCAGGCCGTCGTTGAGCCCGCTCTCGACGTTCAGCGCCTGGCGCACGCGCGAGGCCACGGCCGGGTCGGTCACGACGCGCTGACCGAGCGCGGCATCGGTCGAGGCGAGCATGATCGAGAGCAAAGCCGCCGTCGCCAGACCGATGCCGGGAAACACCAGCAGCGCCGCACCGGCTCCGACCAGCATGGTGAGAGGCAGCCCGGCGAGGAGCAAACGCTCGGGCCACGCCAGCTGGGCGCGCAGCGAGCGCAGGTCGATGCGCGCGGCGTCGCTGAAGAGCAGGAGGGCCAGGGCGATCTCGGTCAGATGCTCCGCTGTCGCGCCCTCCACGGGCAGGTTCACCAGATCGAGGACCGAGGGACCCACGAGCAGCCCCGCCAGCATGAAGACCATCGCCGATGTGACGCCGCGCCCATCGAGCGGCTTGGAGACCGCACCGTAGGCGATGAGAATCGCGGCGATGGTCAGCAGGGCGATCATGCGCCGACTCCGGCGCGAGACGGGATCCGGGCTCGGTCACCCACACCCGCGGCTCCTGCCTCAGCCCTCTCCGTCCTCATTTGCCATGTGTGGGAGGCTGGGACCCCTCACGGGCTCGGCGACGCCGCCGGGCCCTGCGAGACGATGATCGTGACACTGCTCCCAGGCTCCACGAGCACACCCGACGACGGCGTCTGATCGACCACGGTGCCTGCCGGTGCTGACGCGTCGGGCACTTTCTCCACCACGACGGTGAAGCCGGCGGCCTGCAGGGCGCTCACCGCCTGCTCCTGTGTCTGGCCCACGACATCAGGTACGGCACTCGCCTGCGGACTCGCGCTCGGAGCCGGCCCCTTCGAGACGGCGAAGGCTATCTGTGAGCCGGGCAGGAGTTGCGTCCCCGCCGCGGGCGCCTGGTCGATGACCTGCCCGACCGCCGCACTGGCGTCGTAGGCGGCAGCGATGGCGCCCGTGGCGAACCCGGCATCCGTGATCGCCGCGGTCGCTTGCTCCTGGCTCAGGCCCAACAGGTTGGGCGCGGCCTTGGTGGCGACGCCAGCAGCTACGACGTCGATCGATGAACCCTTGTCCACGGAGGCGCCGGCCGCGGGTGTCTGCGAGAGGACCGCGCCCTGGGCTGCTCCCGGGGACGACTTGTACGTCACCGTGCCCAGCTTGAGCCCGACGTCCGTGAGCGCCGTGCTCGCCTCGTTGACCGTCATCCCGGCAACGTCGGGGACGGTGACCGACTGGCTGAAGACGCCGCTGGTCCAGAGGAACGCGATGATCGCGATCGCCGCCACCAGGGCGAGGATGATCCAAGGCAGCAGGGGCCTCCTATTCTCCGCCGCGACGCTGACGGGGGCGGCCCCCACCGACCCTCCCTCTAGGGCGTGTTCGAGGGCCTCGAAGAGCTCGACTCCGGTCGCGTACCTGTCCTCGGGCGCCTTCGAGAGGCAGCGCAGGATCACGTTCTCCAGGGACTTCGAGACGACCGGATTCACCAGGCGCGGACGGGTCACGGGCGCGTCGACATGCGCCTGGGCCACGCTGAAAGCGTTCCTGCCTTCGAAGGGCAAGCGGCCGGTGGCAAGCTGGTACAGGACGACGCCCAACGAGTAGACATCCGAGCCGGGGACCGAGGGTCGCGCCATCACCTCCTCGGGGCTGACGTACCAGGCCGCGCGCGCCGGCGCCTCCTGGCTCAAGTCGGGAGGCGCCTGCGCGCGCGCCAGCCCGGTGTCGATGAGCTTGAGGCCGCCGGAAGGGGTGACCACGATCGTCGACGGCTTGACGCCGCCGTGCACCACACCATGACGATGCAGCGCCGCCAGCGCCGAGGCGACCTGGGCTCCGTAGGCCTCGACGGTCGCCGCCGGCAAGGGAGCGCTCTTCGACACGCTCTGCCCCAGGTCGACCCCGCTCGACGAGCTCGGTGGCGACGTAGGCGAGCTCGCCACGCCTCCCCGAGTCCACGACGCTCTCCAGATGCGGGTCGTCGATGCGGGCGACCACCGCCATCTCGTCGAGGAACCTCCCGATGTCGCGCGGCGCGATCTCCTTGAGAGCGACCTCGGCGCCCGCGCTGGTGACGGCCCGCTCCGCCTTCAGGGCGTCACCGGGCGGCAGCTCGCCTACAGTATCGATAGCTCGACTGGAAGCCGTTGGTCATAGCCGTCCCCCCGATTAGAGTCAGGTGAGCGGCCGTCCGGGCCGCCTGGCGTACGTTACCACGCGGTCACGATCCCGCGACAGCGGACCAGACTGCTAGTGCGCGCTGGGCTCCGTGTACTTCTCGCAGGCGCCGGTACGCCGTAAGCCCGTGGCCGAACATCTGCTCGGCGTCGGCGAGCCGCCCGGCGTGCGGAGCGATGTCGAGGGCGCCGTCGCGTGTGCAGCGCTGGTAGGTGACGGTCTTGAGGAACTTGCCGACCCAGAGGCCACCGGTGTAGCGCGCAGCCTTCTCGGTCGGCAGGGTGTGGTTCGTGCCTATGGCCTTGTCGGAGAAGGCGATGGTCGCCTCCTCGCCGACGCACAGCGTGCCGTAGTTGCGCAGCCGGTCGAGCGTACCACTCCGGGTCGGCGGTCTGCACCTCGAGGTGCTCGGGCGCGTACTCGTCGGCGACCGCGACGGCTTCGTCGCGGTCGCCGACGACCACGACCTCGCCGCAGTCGCGCCAGGAGATCTCCGCGACCTCGCGTGTCGGCAGCTCCTCGAGCTGGCGACCGACCTCGGCGAGCACGGCCTCTGCCATGCCGCGCGAGAGGCTCACGAGCCACGCCGGCGACGTCGGGCCGTGCTCCGCCTGGCCCAGCAGGTCGGCCGCCACGATGACCGGGTCGGAGGCCTCGTCGACGATGATGAGGATCTCCGTGGGGCCGGCGAGCAGGTCGATGCCCACATCGCCGAAGAGCTGCCGCTTGGCCTCGGCCACGTACATGTTGCCGGGCCCCGAGATGAACTCGACCGGCGCGTAGCGTTCGGCGCTTTCCCCGTCGCCCGCGGCTCCTCGACCCTCGGCACCGTACGCCATGAGCGCGAGCGCCTGCACGCCGCCGACGCACCAGATCTCGTCGGCGCCGGCAAGCGCCATCGACCACAGCATCTCCGGGTAGATCCCCTGCTTCTTGTACGGTGGCGCGCAGGCGACGACGCGATCGACGCCGGCCACCTTGGCCGTGAGGATGCTCATCTGGGCCGACATGAGCATGGGGTACTTGCCGCCGGGGATGTAGGCGCCGGCGTTGGCGACGGGAATCTGCTTCTGCCCGAGGAAGACCCCGGGACGCGTCTCGACCTCGAAGTCGGTCATGCTCTCGCGCTGCAATCGGGCGAAACGCTCGATCTGCGCGTGCGCGAAGTCGAGCGACGCCAGCACGTCGGGCGCGATGCCGGCCTTCGCCCGCTCGATCTCATCCGCGGGCACCTTGAACGAGGGCGGATCCCAGCCATCGAAGCGACGCGAGTACTCGCGCACAGCCTCGAGGCCTCGCGCGCGCACGTCGGCGAGGATCGCCGACACCGTCTCGCGCACCGCGGCGACGTCGGCGGGGGGCTTCGGGGGCGCCTTCTTCAGGTACTCGCGCATGTCGACTATCGTCCTTTCTTCCGCTAGCCGAAGTCCCTGTGCGTCGGTGCGCCGGGACGCGTTTCAGGCGCGTCCCGGCGCACCAGGATCTTCGCGAGCATCGACCTCAGACGGTTTCGGTGGACGGAACCGAGGCGTCGCTGGGCGGCGACTCCTCCCGCTCGGGCGGCGCCTCGATCACGAGGCCGCGCCTCACCGGGAACAGGTGCACGTCCCAGCGCTCGACGACCCAGCCCCAGATCCCCCGCGGCGCCTTCGTCGCCATGACGACGGCGATCGCGCCGAGCAGCAGCATGTACGTCGAGCCGTACTGGCTGAGGGTCTGCTGCAAGACGAAGAAGATCACGGCCCCGATGATGGGCCCCTCGATGCTGCCGAAGCCGCCGATGACGACGATGAAGATGGCAAATGCCGTCCAGTTGATGCTGAACGACGCCGCCGGCTGGATGAAGATCAGGTTCAACGCGACGACCGACCCCATGGCGCCGCAGCCGAAGGCCGCGACCACGAAGACGATAAGTTTCAAGCGGAAGATGTTCACGCCTGAACTCTGCGCCGCCAAGTCGTTGTCGCGGATGGCCGTCAGTCCGAGGCCGAGCTTCGAACGCAACAGGAAGTAGACGATCAGGACCGAGCCGACCGCAACGGTAAGCCCGATCCAGTAGGTGCCTGGTATGCGCGTCTCGAACGGCATGCTGGCGGCGGACATGACGCTTGTGCCCGACCCGCCTCCCGTTGCCTGGATGTTCGACACGATGATGCGCATGATCTCGGCGAACACCCAGGTGCCGATGGCGAAGTAGCCGCCCCTCAGGCGAAAGAGCAGCGGCGCGATGGGCAGCGCGATGAGAGCGGCGATCGCCGCCCCGCCGATGACCGACACGAAGGGGTGTATGTTGAGTCGATCGGCGAAGAACCACAACCCGTAGGCGCCGATGCCGATGAACGCTTGCTGACCGACTGAGATCAGCCCCGCATAGCCTCCCAACAAGTTCCACATCTGCGCCAGGGCGACCAAGCCGAAGAGCGTGATCAGCGTCCTCGACGTGCCCACCTGCGCCCAGAGCGGGACGGAGGCGAGCGCGGCGACGACGATCACGCTGACGACGAGCACGTAGAGGTGCATCCGCCTGGAGCGGGCGACGCGGAACCCTGGGATCCTCAAGCCGCTGCCGGCCGCGATGTGGCCACCGCCAGCCAGTGTCGCCGGTTCACTCACGTGGTCACCGTCCGGGCGAAGAAGCCGCTCGGCCGCAGCGCCAAGACGAACAGGAAGACGGCATGACCGCAGAGGATCCCCCAGCCGGTGCCGAGGGCCTGTGCGCCGACTACCTGGGCGACGCCGAGGACGACTCCGCCCAGCAACGTGCCCCAGAGGGAGCCCATGCCGCCCATGATGACCGCCTCGAAGGCGAAGATGAGGTTGAAGGGGCCGGTCGAGGGATCGAACGTGGTGCGGATGGCGAGCGCGATGCCGCCGATGGCGACGGTCACGAGGGCCACGGCCATGGCGAGTGAGTAGATGTGCCGGTTGTCGATGCCCATCAGCTCGGCCGCCTCGCGATCGTCGGAGGTCGCTCTGAACGCCTTGCCGAGCTTTGTTCGGTTCAAGAACAGCTGCAGCGTGGTGATGCTCACGATTGCAGTGACGAACACGAGCAGCGGGTACCAGCCGACTGCGACCTGGTCTGAGATGCGTATGCTGGCGTTCTCGACGGCGCCCGCGTCGAGGCCGCGCGAGTCGGCCGAGAAGGCGACCAGTAGCCCGTTCTGGATGATGATCGACAACCCGAAGGTGACCACGATGGGCCGCGTGTCGTCGGTGCCCAGGGTGAAGTTGAGGAGTCCCCGCTGGAGCACGTAGCCGATGGCGAACATGAGGACGATCGTCAGGAGGCTCGACCACAGGAGCGGCAGATGGGCCGATTGCACCAGAGCCAAGGCGATGAAGGCCGCGAGGATGCCCAGGTCGCCGTGTGCGAGGTTGACCAGACGCATGACGCCGAAGACCAGGGCGAGGCCGACGGCGAAGAGTGCGTAGAGCCCTCCCAGAAGGATCCCCTGCAGTACGATGTTGACCCAGTTCATGCCCTCACATCCCGAAGTAGGCGGCCGTGATGTCGTCGGAACTCAACTCGGCGGGTTCGCCCTGCAGCGAGATCCGGCCCTCGAGGAAGCAGGCGACGCGGTCGGCAACGGTGAGAACGTGCTGGACGTCCTGCTCGACGACGAGGATCGTGGTGCCCCGTGCCGGCAGGGCCTCCATGGCTTCGTAGATACGCTTGATGACAACGGGCGCGAGGCCCAGCGAGACTTCATCGAGAAGCACAAGGCGCGGGTTCGACATCAACGCTCTGCCGATGGCGAGCGCCTGCTGTTCGCCGCCTGAGAGGCTCGCCGATTGTCGCTTTGCCAGCGGCTTCAAGAGCGGAAAGAGCTCGTACACCGATGCCACGTCCCAGTCGCCCTGGCGCCCCCCGTAGGCACCGATCTGCAAGTTCTCTTCGACCGTGAGGCTCGGAAAGACGCGCCTCCCTTCGGGCACCATCGAGATACCCATCCCGACCCGTTTGTGGGTGCTCAGGTGGTCGATCGACTCCCCGTCGAAAAGCACCTTTCCCGAGCGGGGGCGAAGCAACCCGGCTATCGTCCTGAGCATCGTCGACTTGCCGGCGCCGTTGGCCCCGATGACGGCGAACGTCTGGCCCTCTTCGACCTTGAATGAGATCGAGAAGAGGGCCTGGAAGTCGCCGTAGAAGACGTCCACGCCCTCCAGCTCGAGGATGCTCATACCGGGGTGCCCCCCATGTAGCAGGCCTGCACCTCGTCGCTGCGCATGACCTCTTCCGGCTCTCCCTCTGCGATCTGGCGCCCGAAGTTGATGGCGAAGATCCGGTCGACGGTGGCCAGCAGGGCGTGGACGATGTGCTCGATCCAGACGATCGAGATGCCCTCAGCGTGCAGGTCGCGGATGGTCGTGATCAGCTCCTCGACCTCCACCTCGGTGAGCCCGCCGGCGATTTCGTCAAGCAACAGCACGAACGGATCGCCGGCCAGCGCCCGAGCGAGCTCGAGACGCTTGCGGTTGAGGAGCGTGAGCTTGCCCGCCTGATGGTTCGCCTTGTCGGTCAACCTCGTCAGCTCCAGCGTCTCGACACAGCGCTGGTAGCTCGCGCGCTCGGTCGTGCCGCGTGCGTATGCGGCGCACACGAGGACGTTCTCGAACACGCTCATGGCGGTGAACGGCTTGGGGATCTGGAACGTCCGTCCTATGCCGTTGCGGCAACGTTTCTGCCGCGAGAGGTGAGTGATGTCGTCGTTGTTGAAGAGGACCCGACCGTCGTCGGGCCGATGGACGCCGGTGATGAGGTTGAACAAGGTCGTCTTACCGGCGCCGTTCGGCCCGACGATGCCCAGGGCTTCGCCCTCGGTCAGCTGGATGCTCAGATCGTCGATCACCAGCACGCCGCCGAACGACTTCGTCAGCCCCCTGGTCTCGAGGACGGTGGTCACAAGTGACCACCGTCCTCGTCCCCCAGGCTCTTCTCGGAGCCGTTGGGCTGGAGAACGCCCTGGGCTTGCACGGTCCGGTTCACGTCACTCTCAGGCGTAGCTCATCGGTGCAAGCTTGCCGTTCTCGGGGATAGTGACGTTGAACGGCGCCGCCGCCGCGTGCGACGTGTCCACGAGCAGCAGGTCGAACGGGTACTTCGTGCCCTTGGTCCACATGCCGCCCACGAGCACCGTGCGGCAGACGTTCGGGACCGGGTTCAGATCCCCTCCCGACCACGTGACCTTGCCCGCGATGGTGTCCATGTCGGTCGCCTTGATGGCGTCCACGACGACTTGCTTGTCGTCGACGTTGGTGGCGCGCTTGAGGGCGTCGACGACGACCTCGAAGACGGCGTAGTGCAGCAGTGGCTGTGCCCACTCCTTGCCGTTCGAGGCGGTCCAGGCGTCGGCCAGCTGCTGGCAGGTCTGACCGGAGAGCGACGACTTGAAGGGGTGCCAGGGCGACCACCAGCACTCGGTGGTGAGCCCGTAGCCGATGGGGCCGATCGCTTCCATCTCGGCCGGGAAGAGCAGGGCCTTGCCGACGGTGGCCGCAACCGGTTTGAACCTCTGCTGGTAGGACTGCTTCCAGAAGTTGACGAAGTCCGGCGGGATGAAGACGCCGCTCAGAATCTCACAGCCGGCCGCCTTGAACTTGGTGATCTGCGGCGTGTAGTCCTGCGTGTTGGGCAGGAAGCGGCCGCCGTCGACGAACGTATACCCCGCCGCCTTGAGCATCGGAGGCTGCCCCGTCTTGGGGTCGGCCCAGCCCTTGCCGTCGGCGTCGTTGGGCCACATCTCGCCGACTCGCTTGTTCGTCGGGAGCTGGTCCCACATGCCGGTGAACACCGCCGTCACGTCTTCGAGGCCCCAGAAGAAGTGATAGGTCCACTTGAAGGGCACCGGGTTGGCCGGATCCTTCTGACGCCCGAAAAAGTATGGCTGCCATGGACAGTCGTTGGAGACGCAGGGAACGCCGAACGATTCGGCCGTGGAGGACACGGGGTTCACCGTGTCCGGCGTCGAAGCGACCATCATGATGTCGACGCCGTCGTTGGTGATCAGGTCCCCGGCGACCGTCCCAGCACGCGTGGTGTCCGACTGGGAGTCCTTCACGATGATCTCGATCGGGTGAGTCTTGCCATCGCCGCAAGCGACACCGCCCTTCACGGCGGCCTTCCACTGTTCCACGATGAACGTGTCAAGCTGACCGAATGTGGCCAAGGGGCCCGTCAGCGGCGTCACGAAGCCGACCTTGATGGCGCGGCCCGTGGCGCTGGCGCTCGCCCCACCGCCACCGCCGCCGCTGCTGCCGCAGGCGGAGAGGGCGCCGCTCAGTCCGCCCAATGCGCCCACCGTGAGGCCGGTCGCGCCGGCGACCTTGAGAAAGTCGCGCCGGCTGATCGGCTTGCGGGTCAGCGGAGTCTCCTCCGAGCCCGAAGCCCCTGTGGACCTGTCATGGTCCTCTGCCATGCCTCCTCCTTCCCCTGGTCCCGCGGCCCCTCGGCTCTTCAACGAGCCGATGGCTGCCGCGAGTGACCCCCGCTGGTTCCGATTTCTACCTGGGCGGACGCCGCACCTGGCCTCCACCGCTTCTGGTCCTGACGTATCCGCACGGACGAAGCGGATGACTTGCCCGCCATACGGACGCCAGCACCCGCGATACGGGCATGATACCGTCGGCCCTGGTCCAGTCAAGCACCCCCTTTGGTCATTTCGGCCCCCTGCGAACAAGGGACTGCAGCCCTCGTCGAGGAAGCCGGACCCTCACGTTTGCCCCACCAACTGTGGCGATAGGCGCAGCCGCTCGACCACCTCGGCCACGGTGGCCGGCTCGCGTCCGACGGCACGCGCCACCCCGACGAGCTGCTCGACGAGCTGGGCGTTCGAGTCCGCCGGCACGCCAGGCTCGAGAAGCAGCGTGTCCTCCATACCGGTGCGCGCGTTGCCGCCCATCGCGAGCCCAATGGTGGTCATCGGCCGATTGGCCTTGGCCACGCCGATGACCTGCCAGCTCGTGCCCGGCGGCAACTCGCGCACCAGGTAGGCCAGCAGGGCCGGGTCACCGGTCATGCCGCCGCGCACACCCATCACGAACGAGATCTGCAGCGGCTCTGCGAGGAGCCCCTTCTTCAACAGCTCGAGGGCCACCACGATGTGGCCGGTGTCGTAGACCTCGAGCTCCGGCTTGACCCCGAGCTCGAGCATGCGCTCGGCCAGCTGCATCATCTGTACGGGAGGATTGCGGAACTCGCCCTGCCCGAAGGTCATCGTGCACGGGTTCAGGGTCGCCATGGCCGGCCGCACCTCGACGATCTTCATGCGATCTTCGTACTCGAACTCGAGCCCGACCCCCGTCGACAGCTGGATGATCGCCGGACAGGCCTCACGCACGAGATCCACCGTGCGCCTGGCGATATCGAGGTCGGCGGTCCGTCGACCCTGGTCGTCACGAAGGTGGATGTGGACGACCGCCGCTCCGGCCTCGAACGCCCCCCGCGCGCTCTCGGCGACCTCGGCCGGCGACCCCGGCAGCGCGGGGTTGTCGGCCTTGGTCGCCATGGGGCCCGTGAGCGCGGCCGTGATGATCGGGTTCGGCATGCCGCCCCCTTCTCAGACGTCCCGGGGCTCGGGATAGGGGATCGCCACCAGCATCGACGCCGGCGAGTTCGTGCGGTTCTCGATGGCCCGCGACTCGTTGGGTGCCAGGTAGCACGAATCCCACTTCTTCAACGTCGTCTCACCCTCGGCGGTGATGACGACGACCTCACCTTCGAGCACGAAGTAGACCTTCTCCACCGGCGTCGCATCCTCGAAGGCTCCGCCTTTGGGCAAGAAGTGCGAGAGGCCCATCCAGAACGTGCGCGTCTTGCTGACGTCGAAGCCCTGTAGGCGCAGGCCGTAGCATTCGTGGTGCTTGGGCGCCTCGTAGGGCGGCGCCTCGTCGTAGCGCGTGACCTCCATCGTCACTCCTTCCCCTTCGGGATGCGGAACTCGCCGCTCGGATCGACCATCGCCACGACGCGCACGATGGAGCCGTCGCCCTTCTCCCAGCGGATCGGGAAGGCGGCGAGAGTGACGCGCTTGCCGGTGACCTTGTCGATGTCGCTGCCGCAGACGTTCTCGAAGCCGACCATGCCGTTGCCCAGGATGAGGCGGTGGCAGGGTTCCCAGTCCGGGAAGTCCTGCTCGATCGCGTGCCCCTTACGCTCCTCGTACTCCTTCACGACCTTGGGCAGCAGCGGGCCGGGGCCGTGCCTGCCGATGGCCGTCGCCAGGGGATGGTCGAGCGCCTGCTGGTCGACGCCGACACCCTTGGCGCCCACCTCGAGGAGGTACTCGATGGCGCTCGGCACCAGGCCGGGCGAGTAGGCAAAGTACTTCTGGGAGTCGCTGTAGTACTTGTGCCAGCCGCAGTTGATGATCACGAGGTCGCCGGACCGGATCTGCGGCGTGGCCATCTCCAGGTCCTCGCGCGTGATGGGCGCCCAGTCCTCCTCCTTGGGAATGGAGAGCACGACGCCCGGCCCGAAGTACTTGTAGAGCGGCACCTCGTCCGTGAACTCGAGGCCTTCGACGACGTGCGCCGGGGCATCGGCGTGCGTCGTGCAGTGCATCACGGTGGTGATCTTCTGCGATAGCACGCCCGATTTGGCGTGGTAGTGAACGCGCTCGATCTTGACGTCCTCGAAGTAGGGCCAGAGCGGCGCGTTGTGCCCGAAGGGAGCGCTCAGGTCGTAGAACTCGAGACCGGTCTTCGGATCCTTTGGTTGCTCCATCTAGCTCTCCTCTTCGTCCATGTCCTTGGTCAGGCGGACCAGGTGTTCCATGAGGCGCCGGCGTGAGGCCTGCGCCTCCTCCGGGCTCCAGTCGCGGAAGCCGTGGCCGCTCTTGAAGCCCAGCTCGCCCTTCTCCACCTTCTCACGCAGCGCTGCAGAGGGCTCGGTCGAGGCGTCGAGGTAGGGGAAGATGTACTGGTGGATGCTGAGCACCAAGTCGAGGCCGCTCATCTCGGCGGTCTCGATCGGGCCGAGGACCGGCAGCCGCAACCCGAAGCCGTAGCGGATGCTCTCGTCGACCGTGGCGGGATCGGCGATGCCGCGGTCGACGATGGCGAATGCCTCGCGCCAGAGGGCGTGCTGCAGGCGGTTGGCGACGAACCCAGGCACGTCCTTCTTGACGTCGATGGGGTGCTTGCCGACCGAGCGCAGCAGGGCGATGGTCTTCTCGATCACGTGTGGTGCGGTGTCCGGGGTGCGCACGACCTCGACCAGCGGCACCAGGTAGGGGGGGTTCCAGAAGTGCGTGCCGATGACGCGCTCCTTGTGGCGCGCCTGACTGCCGACCTCTCCTATGCTCATGACGGAGGTGTTGGTGGCCAGGATCGTCTGGGGCGGGCAGAGCTCGTCGAGATCGGCGAAGACCTGCTGCTTGAGCTGCAGGTCTTCGAAGACGCACTCCACGACAAAGCCCGCCCCACGCGCCGCTTCCGCGAGATCCGACGTCGTGGTCACGCGGGCGACGGCCACACCGATCTCGTCGGGCGGGTACACCTCGTGCTCGGCCAAGAAGGTCAGGTTCGATCGGATCGCCTCCGGCGCCCGCTCGAGCGCCTCTTCGAAGACGTCCTGGAGCATCACCTGGTGTCCGCGCGCCGCGAACACCTGCGCGATGCCGACGCCCATCATGCCGGCGCCGATGACCGCTACACGCTCCGGCTCGCCTGATCTCATCCTTCGCTCCCCGGGCACTGGCGTTGGCGGCTCAGCCGGCCGTGGCGCCGCCGTCGACCATGAGGATGTCGCCGGTGACCATGTCGGACGCCGCCGAGGCGAGGTAGACGACCGCCCCGATCAAGTCGTTCAGCTCGGCGGCGCGTTTCAAGGGGATGCGCTGCATGAAGATCTCGAAGAGCTTGGGGTCGTCGAGGATCGGCTGCGTGAGAGGCGTCCAGAAGACGCAGGGCGCTATGCTGTTCACGTTGATCTTGTACTTCGCCCACTCCGTCGCCAGTTGCTTGGTCAACAGGTGCACGGCGCCCTTGGCCGGCACGTAGGCGGCGTAGCCGCCCGGGTGACCCAGCTCCCCGCGCAAGGACCCGACGGTGATGATCTTGCCGCCGCCCTGCTTGATCATCTGCCGTCCCGCCGCCTGGCAGCAGAGGAAGGTCCCCCTGACCAGGGAGTCCATCACCTTCTGCCACTCGTCGATGGGGAACTCCTCGGCGGGGTAGCGGTTGGTGACCCCCGAGCCGGTGACGAGGATGTCGACGTGGCCGAGCTCCTCGATCGTCTGGGCGACCATCGCCGCGACGCTGGCCTCGTCGGTCGTGTCGCACGGGATCGCCCGCACCTCGTGCTCCGACAGGGCGCGCAACTCGTCGGCGGCCCGATCGAGGTTCTCCGCGTTGCGGCTCGTAAGCACGACGTCGGCGCCGAAGGCGGCCAGTCCTCTCGCCGCCGCGCCGCCGAAGGCGCCCGAGCCCCCGGTGACGATGGCCACCTTGCCGGTCAGGTCGAACATGTTGCGGATCTGCTCAAGACTCCAGGTCTCTTGCGCCATCTGCTCCCCTTCCGAACCGTGCCTTTGCTCTCTCGACCGCCGACGGCGGTCGCGTTCTGTCGCCGATCAGGCGGCGAAGCCCGTCACCGTTCGCCGCCGCTCAGTACCGACTGGATCTCGTCACGCGTGCGCAGCAGCGCCGCGGCGACCTCGCGTTCTCTCGCCTCGAAGCGCGCCGCCGGCAAGACCACTCCGACGGCCGCCAGTGATCCCAGGGCGTCGTGGACCACCGTCGCGACCGCCGCGATCCCCACGGTGTGCTCCTCGCGGTCGTAGGCCACGCCCGTGGCACGGACTAGATCGAGCTCCTCGTGCAGCACGCGGCGGTCAGTGATCGTCGCCGGAGTGTGCTTCGGCAGGCCGGACGGGACGAGGGCGTCGACCTCGTCGTCGCCCATGGCTGCAAGCAGGGCCTTGCCGTTCGCCGTGCAGTAGACGGGAAAGCGACCGCCGATCTCAGACACGATACGCAGCACGTTCTGCGAGGTGTACTGGTCGATGAAGAGCACATCCTCGCCGTCGAGCACCCCGAGGTCGACCGTCTCATGCACCTCGTGCGAGAGCCGCTCCAGGTAGGGCGCCGCCTCGTGACGGAGCTCTCTCCGGCTGGCTACGGCGATGTGGATGAGAGCCGGGCCGATGCGCAGCTTGCCCGACGGCGACGCGAGCACGAAGCCCTCGTGACTCAGGGCCCGCACGATGCGGTGCGCGGTCGAGCGCGGCAGCTCGACGCGCGCCGCGAGCTCGGCAAGGGAGAGACCGCGCGGCGAGGCCGCGAGCTGGCGCAGCACCTCCGACGCGCGGGCGATGACCTGCACACCCTCGCGGCGCCGGCCCGCGGCGTTGGGCGAAGCCGTCATCCGCAGTTGCGCCACGTCCCCTGACTCCCTCGTGGATCCCTCGCCGGACATCCCCGCGAATACTGCATTGCGGAACTGCCCATCCGTGATGCAGGACATCATTGCAGCACACGAGGCGCGAATCAAGTACGAGTCCGACGCTCGTCGTCGAGCCTGAACGCCGCTCGCCGAGGCACGCGCGGTGCGTGCCGAACGCTAGATCCGCGCCGTCAGACCACCGTCGACGAAGAGGATCTGGCCGGTGACGAAGGCGGACGCCGGCGACGCCAGAAAGAGCACCGGCCCGACGACGTCGCCGGCGTCCGCCCACCGCCCCATCGGGATGCTCGCGCGCAAGGTGGCGGCGAACTTCTCGTCGGCGAGCACGGCACGCGTGAGGTCGGTCTCGACGAACGTCGGCGCGACGGCGTTGACGCGCACACCGAACTCGGCCCACTGCGCCGCCAGCGAGCGAGTCAGCGAATCGACCGCGCCCTTGCTGGCCGAGTACTCGGTCTGTCCGAACGCGGCCCCGAAACGGCCGCGCACCGATGACAGATTGACGATCGCGCCGGAGCGCTGGCGGATCATCTGCTCCCCGAAGACGCGGCAGCAGACGAAGGTGCCGGTCGCGTTCACGTCGAGGATGCGCCGCCACTCTTCGACGGTCACGTGCTCGGCGCGCTTGCGCACAGTGACGCCGGCGGCGTTGACGAGGATATCGACACGCGCGAACGCGGCGAGACGACCTGCGCGCAGGCCGCCCGCACCGAGGCCTCGTCCGTGATCTCGATGGCCAAGCCCAGCGCCTGGACGCCGAGCTGGCGCGCCGCGTCGGCGGCCTCGAGCGGCGCGATCGCCGTCGAGGTCGGCCACGGCGACGTCGGCGCCGTGGCCGGCTAGGCCCGCGGCGATCGCCCGGCCAAGGCCGCCCGCTCCGACGACGACGGCTCGCCGGCCGGCAATGTCGAACACGCTCATGCGCCCTCCTCAGCACCCGCCCGCCGTGACTCGTCCCTAGTCGCCGTCGCCGGAGAGACCGGTGGCGTGCCGCCGGCGGTAGTCTGCGTACCAGGCCATGCGGTCGAGCGCGAACAGAGCGGACCGCGGCGACGGAAGCACGATCGGATCGTAGGGGCCGTCGCACGGGAAGAGCGCCTGGCGGATCGGCGAGTCGTAGACGTTGATGATGGGCTTGCCGGTGGCCTCCATGAGTCCCGCGACGTAGGTGAGGAACCCGCTCTCCCAGGTGCTGAAGCCGTCGTACTCGCCGCTCGCGCTTGCGGGCCGCACGTCGTCGCCGGTGTTGGGCACGCCGAGCACCGAGAGCACCGCTATCGCGTCGAAGGCGTCGTTCTCAGCCACCGCGGAGAGCACCCGGCTCCCCACGTCACCGCCGGCCGACGCTACCATGTCGAGCGGGTTGTGGCGGCTCCAGAACGGCGGCAGCAGCCCGTCGAGCTCCTCGACGAGCGCCGGCGGCAGATCGGGCAAGACCAGGCCGCGGCGCGCGGCCTCGTCGGCCGCGAGCACGCCGGCGCCGCCGCCGTTGGTCACGATCGCCACGCGGCGGCCGCGCGGCAGCGGCAGATGCGCCAGCGCGAGAGCCAGGTCCAGCGCCTCGTCGGTGGCCGTACAGGTGACCACGCCGGCCTGCCGGGCCGCCGCCTCGTAGACGGCCGCGGAGCCCGCCATGGCGCCGGTGTGCGAGGCGGCGGCCCTGCCGCCGACCTCGGTGAGACCGCCACGCACCGCTACGACCGGTTTGACGGCCGCGGTCCGCCTCGTGACATCCAGGAAGCGGCGCCCGTCGTCGATGCCTTCCACGTACATCAGAACGCACTCGGTGCGCTCGTCGGTGCGCAGGTAGTCGAGCACGTCGATGACGCTCACCTGAGCCTCGTTGCCGACGCTGAGGAACTTGTCGATGCCGATGGCGCGCCGCTCGGACGCCTTGACGATCTGCACGCCCAGGTTACCCGACTGCGAGACCAGGCTCAGCGGGCCCTGCTGCGGGTGCAGCGTGATGAAGCCGGTGCCGTGCAGCCGCGTCTCGTTCGAGATCACGCCCATGCAGTTGGGGCCGATCACCGTGATCCCCAGCTCGGCAGCCGCATCCGCCATCTCCCGCTCCGCCTGCCGGCCCTCATCGCCGGTCTCCGAGAACCCGGCGGCCACGGCCACCACGGCCGGCACGCCGCGTCGCGCGCACTGCTCGAGGACGGACGTGACCCGCTCGCCGCTGACGGCGAGAAGTGCCAGATCGGGCGCTTCGGGCAGCTCCTCGACGCTCGTGTACACCGGCAGGCCGAAGTACGTGCCGCCGCGCGGGTTCACCGCGTAGACCGGACCCTCGAAGCCACCGTCGAGGATGTTCTTCAGCGCCGAGCCGCCCCACTTCACGACGTCGTCGGAGGCGCCCACGACGGCGACCGACCGGGGGGCGCACACGGCCCGCAGGTCGGGCTGGAAGCCCCGGCCCGGCGCGGGCGCGGTAGCGGCCGACGCGCCGCCCGAGAGGACCACCAGCGCGTCGGCCGCCACCGGATGATCACCGGCGATGATGAGCGGGTTGAGGTCGATCTCGGTGACCTGTGGATAGTCCGCGGCGATACGAGCGACCGCCAGCACGACGCCGGCCAGCTTCGCGCGGTCGACGGCCGGCTGGCCGCGAAACGCTCCCAGGAGGCGCTTCGAGCGGATTAGCTCGAAGAGCTCGTCGACATCGCGCTCGTCGAGAGGGGGGATCGCGAGCGCGATGTCGCCGAGCACCTCAGTCATGACGCCGCCCAGACCGAAGGCCACCACAGGACCGAAGGCGGCGTCGCGCTTCATGCCTACCATGAGCTCGCGGCCGCCGGTCACCATCTCCTCGACGAGCACCGCATCGAGCGCGTCGCCGGCCCGCTCCGCGAGATCGCCGTAGGCGACGACCACCTCTTCCGGCCCGCGACGGTCGAGAAGCACCAGCCCCGCCTCGGTCTTGTGGTGGATGCCCTCGCCCACGGCCTTGAGCGCCACCGCGCCGTCGACCGACGCGGCAAGTGCGACCGCCTCGGCCTCCGAGCGCGCAAGGCCGCCCTCAGGCACCGGGACACCATAGGCGGCCAGCAGGCGTTTCGCCTCGTGCTCATCAAGCGCGGAGCGCCCCGCCACGAGCGCCGCCTCAACGATGGCGGATGCTTCCGCGGGCTGCCGTCTCGCTGTCTGCATGGTCGCTCCCTCGCGGTGCCTGGATCGCTCCCTCGCGGCTTGCGTATCGACCCAACGCGGTCCCCTTGGGCCAATTGACTATATGGTAACCAAATTGCTATTTTACGGTCAACACGCACTCGTGCGTGCGCGGGAGAGAGCCGGTTGAGCAGGTGAGCGCAGTGCAGGCAGGCGAGGGCCCGGCGGACAAAGCAGCGTCGTGCGAGCAGGTGAAAGCGGTGCCGACAGGGGAGCGCAGGTGACGGACGAGGACATCCACGGCACGCCGCCGGCGCCCGACACCGCCAGCGAGAGCGCGGCGCGGTACGTGCGCTCGCTCATCTTCTGGGGCGAGCTCGGTCCCGGCGACAAGCTGCCCCCGGCGACAGAGTTGGCGACCCGTCTGGGCATCTCGCGCGTGACGCTGCGCCTGGCTCTCAAGTCGCTGCAGAGCACGGGCTACATCGTCACCACGCGCGGCGCTCATGGGGGGTCGCGGGTGAGCGACGCGGCCGCCCTACAGCGGTGCTGGAGCCAGTGGATGGCGGTCCACAACGGCGAGCTCGACGACATCTTCGAGTTCCGCACCACGATCGAGAGCCGGCTGGCCGCGCTGGCGGCGCAGCGGCGTACTGCCAAGGAGATGACCACTGTCGCGCGCGCGCTCGCGCGCGAGCGCGGGGAGCACAGGCGCTCGTCGCTGTTCCGAGCCGACGCCGACATCCACCGCAGCATCGCCAGGGCGGCCCACAGCCCTCGTCTCGCCGCAGCCATGAACGCCGTGCGCGCCCAGCTCTTCCTGCCGGTTGACCAGGAGCTCTTCGAGGAGAGCGAGGCCGGCGTCTACGCCTCGCACGCGGCCATCGTGGCCGCCATCCGCGACCGCGACCCAGAGCGCGCCGCTCGGGCGGCCAGAGAGCACACCGAGAGGGTGCGCGGGCTCATCGACCGGGCGCTGGAGGCCGCACAGGTCCGCGAGCGAGCGCTGATGTGAGGTCGTCCATGCCACAAGGAGGCGGATGGTCGTCACGGCGCTCAACGGACGCAGGGCTCGTGAACGCCACTCCGACGCACATCAACATCACCATCAGCTTCTATCGCGGTTGGCTGGTCACGTTTGCGGCCGCCACGATGGGCCTGTTCCTCGGCATCCTGTACGTCTGGAGCGTGGTCAAGGCCGGCATCCCCGCATCCTGGGGCTGGAGCAACGCCGACATGGCGCTACCGTATTCGGTGATGTGCGTCCTGTTCGCGGCCACCATGATCCCGGCGGGCCGGCTGCAGGACCACTACGGACCGCGCATCGCCATCCTGCTGGGCGGGTTTCTGGTCGGCCTGGGATGCATCGTGTGCGGGGCGGGAGGCTCGTCGCTGGCCGCCTACGTGGTCGGCTTCGGGGTCCTGCACGGCAGCGGGGTGGGCTTCGGGTACTCGGCCATGACGCCCGCGTCGGTGAAGTGGTTCGCACCCCGGCGCACCGGCCTGATCGCGGGCATCGTGGTTGCCGGGTTCGGTCTAGCGCCGGTCGTCCTCGCACCACTGGTCACCTGGCTTCTGACGGCCTTTCAAACAACGACCGCGTCGGGGGCGGTCGAGAAGGGGGTCTCCGCCACCATGATCACCCTGGGCATCGTCGCCTGGCTGGTGGTCGGCGGCCTGACCCTGCTGGTCCGCAACCCTCCCGAAGGGCACCTGGTGCAACCACCCCAGGAGTTGCGGCAGGCCTTCGAGCACTCGGCCGGCAGTGAGTTCACCTGGCGCGCCATGCTGCGCACGACGCAGTTCTGGCTGCTGTTCGTCATGTTCTTCTGCGGGGCCGCCGCTGGGCTCATGTTCATCAGCGTGGCCTCCGACCTGGGCAAGCGGGCGCTTGGATCGTGGGCGTTCCTGGCCGTGATGGTCCTTGCGTTCGGCAACAGCAGCGGGCGCATCCTGGCGGGTGTAGTCTCGGACAGGATCGGACGCCAATGGACCCTGTTCGTCGAGTTCGTCTGCCAGGGCCTGGTGGTCGCCGTCCTCTACCGGCTCAGCGGCGGCGGCGTGTGGCCGGTCATCCTGACCGTCGTGTTCCTGCTGGGGTTCAACTACGGCGCCAACCTGGCGGTGTTCCCGGCCGCCTGCAAGGACTACTTCGGCCTGCGGAGCTTCGGGCTCAACTACGGCTGGCTGTTCGCCGCTTTCGGCCTGGCGGGGCTGACCATGCCTTGGGTCAACGGCCTGATCAGGGACGCGACCGGATCGTCCGACTTGTCGTACGCGATCATCATCGGGCTGATGGTGGTGGCAGCCGTCCTGGCTCAGGTCAGCCGGCTCCTGGGACCGCCGAACGCGAGACCGAAATCCGCCGTGTCCGTGGGCGAAGGAGAAGAGTAGATGGCCATTGTCACGATCTCGAGAGGCACCTACACGGGCGGCATCGCGGTGGCCGAGGGGCTTGCGGTAGCACTGGGGCACCCTTGCGTGAGCCGCGAAGTCGTCATAGACGCCGCGCGGGACTCCGGCGTCCCCGAAGCCGAGCTGCAGTCCACGCTCGAGGAGCCGCCGCACTTCTGGGAGAAGACACCGGGAAAGACCGCGGCGTCCCTGAACCTCGTGAGAGCGGCACTGCTCAAGCGGGCCCGTGACGGTGACCTCGTCTACCACGGCTACGCCGGGCACCTGCTGCTGAGCGGCATCGCACACGTGTTGCGCGTTCGGGTCATCGCCGATCAAGAGTCTCGCATCAGAGCGGCGATGGAGGACAAGGGCATGGACTATCGAGCGGCGGCCGATTTCGTCAAGAAGCTCGACAACCAGCTCATCAAGTGGACCAGGTTCCTCTACGGCGTCGAGTGGCAGGACCCCTCGGTCTACGATGTAGTCCTGAACCTGGAGCACATGAGCGTCGACAGCGCCGTGCAGACGATCGCGCAGATCACCCGGCTGGACGACTTCAGACCGACGGCGGACTCCCGCAAGGCCTTCGAGGACCTTCTCCTGAGCAGCAACGTCTGGGCGGCGCTGACCGCGGACAAGCGGACCCGCTCGGCGAACGTGCGCGTCGCGGCCGACGACGGCGTCGTCTTCATCACCGGACTGGCCGACAACGAGCGCACGCTGACGGCCGTGCAGGAGGTGGCTGCGGCCATACACAGCGTCAGAGAGGTGCAGAGCGAGGTCGGCATCGGCCGTACCTGGCAGTGGTGACGAACGGGACGGGGCGGGCCCGCCGCGCACAGGCGGCGGGCCCGCCCCGTCCCGTTCGTGACCGCTGGTCTTACGAGGCCGTCAGGACGATCTCACCGAGGTCGACGTCGGTCTGCGTCTTGACGTCGGACCGCTGCGGCACGTAGCCGTCGTGGCTGACGGTGATGCGGTAGGCCGCGTTCCTGGCGAGGCCCTCGAACTCGAACTGGCCGAAGACATCCGACGTCGTCTCCGCACGCACGCCCTCGCCCTCGAGCACGACCTTGATGCCCGCAGCGCAGGCGTCGGCGGCGTCGTCGAGGACGACCTCGCCGGCCACGAAGCGCTTGGGGATGCCGTGGTAGCGCACCAGCGGCGAGCACCCGTACTCCGGGTGCAGCGCCTCGGTCTTCAGGGCCGCCACGCGCTGGGAGATCTCCGACTGCGGATCGTCGAGGTCGCCGAACACCATGGCGCCGGTCGGGCACGACTCGACGCACCGCGGCTGCTTCTCGCCGGCGTCGAGCCGGTGGGCGCAGAGGGTGCACTTCTGCGGGATCTCGAGCTCCGCGTTCCAGAACACGACCCGGTAGGGGCAGGCCTGCACGATCTGCCGCTGGCCCTTGGCCTTGTCCGGGTCGATGACGACGATGCCGTCCGGCCGCCGGTAGACGGCGCCGTCCGTAGCGACGTCCATGCACGGCGCGTCCTCGCAGTGCAGGCAGGGGATGGCGACGTAGTCCACCTTGGGACGCGGGTAGGCGCCGCGCTCGATCTCCTTGACCTGCATCCAGAACTGCCCGTGCAGCGGCTGCGCGGCCGAGTAGCCCGGGTAGTCGTTGTTGTCGTGCTCGTCACGGCACGCCAGGAAGCAGTTGTGGCAGCCGTTGCACCTGGTCGACATCGATCAGCATGCTCAGTCGCGTCATCGATCAGCCCTCCCACTTCTCGATGTCGATCAGGCACGAGTTGGGCGTCATGCCGGGGGCGTTCTTGCTGAGCATGCGCGAAGGCGTGAGCAGGTTGACGCAGCCGCCCTTGTCGATGGAGTCGGCCTTGCCCGGGATCAGCGGATCGTACTTGGCGGACGAGGCGTAGCTGTGCATCACGCCGGGCCGCACGCGCTCGGTGACGACGGCGCAGCAGAGCACCGACGCCCGGTCGTTGTAGAGCCGGACGATGTCGCCGTTGCGGATGCCCCGCGCCTGCGCGTCGTCGGGATGGATGCGCGCCGGCCACCAGGCGTAGCCGTCCTTCTTGATGCGGTGGACGGGGATGTCGTCCAGCCAGTCGGTGTGCTTGTCGTAGTGGGAGTGGAAGGAGAAGCGCGGATGCGGCGAGATGAGCTGCAGCGGATACTTCTCGAAGAGCTCGGTCGAGTGATGGCCCTCCCAGCTCGGGATGTAGTGCGGGATAGACCGGCCGCTCCTCGTCGTCCGGGAAGTGCGCCTTGAGGCTCTCGCGAGACGAACTCGATCTTGCCGCTGTAGGTGCCGAGCTCGTGGGCCTTGTCGGTGCCGCGCTTCGGGTTGCTCGGGTCCGGGGTGTCGCACGTCGCGCCCCTCGGCGAACCAGCGCATCGCCGGGGTGGGCTTGTAGTTCTCCGGGCAGCGTTGATGATGTGGTAGCCCTTCCTGTCGAACTCCTCCCAGTCGACGAACTTGGGCAGGTCGGAGATCTCGAAGAACGAGCCTGACCCAGTCGATCTCGGTCTTGCCGCCGTCGGTGAAGTCCTCGTCGAGACCGAGCCGCTCGGAGAGGTCGGCGAAGATCTCGTAGTCCGACTTCGACTCCCACAGCGGCTCGATGCACTTCTTCTCGCGCACGATGACGCGGAAGTTGTAGCCGCGTGCTGCGCGTTCGTGGTGTACCCGCCGCAGGCGCCCCACTCGCCGATGTCGTCGCGCTCGAGGTTGGTGCAGGCCGGCAGGATGACGTCGGCGATCCGCGTCTCGCCGTCGACACCAGCAGTCCTGGTTGACGACGAATTCGAGCTTGGGGCTCTGGTACATGCGCACCCACTTGCGTGGTGTCCGTCATGGTGCCCATGAACGAGCCGCCGTAGCGGTAGAACAGCTTCACCTCCGAGCAGCCCGGCATGGGATAGATGAAGTGCGTGAACTGCTGCTCGAGCGACTGGCCGCAGAAGCCGTCGCCGTACCAGCTGACCGGCGGTTCGAGGATCGCGTCCGGGCACGGTCAGCCGATAGAGGCGCTGCTTGGTCGGGTTGTCCGGGAGGAGGTCGGCGACCAGCTTGGACAGCGCGATGCGGCCCGTCGGGATCGGCATAGGCCGGGAACCAGATGTCGTTGTCGCGCGGCGCGCCCATGGCGGTGCCCCAGATGCTGACGCCCGGGCTTGCCCAGCCCCTGCATCGCCTGCAGCAGGACCATCAGGCGCGCCCATTCGGTGCCGTAGGCGGTGCGGCAGGCGCCGCCTTCGCCGCCGCGGGCGCCACGCCGAGAGCATGGTGCGCTTGCGCGGCCCACTCGCGCGCCAGCGCGCCGATGATGCGGGCCTGCACGCCGCACTCCTCGGCCGCCCACTCCGGGGTCTTGGGCACGCCGTCGCTCTCGCCCAGCACGTAGGCGCTTGAACTCGTCGAAGCCGACGGTGCGCTCGGCGACGTAGTCCTTGTCGTAGGTGTCCTCGGTGATCCACACATGGGCGATCGCCATGCGCCAGCGCCGCGTCGGTGCCCGGGCGCGGGGCGATCCATTGGCCGTCCGTCGCGGGCGCCGTGTAGTTGTGGAAGGGGTCGATGAAGACCATCTTGACGCCCTTCTCCTTCAGCCACTGGCGCCAGATGCGCCGACTCGTGGCCGGTGTAGATGCCGCGGGTCGTGTCCGGGTCGTTCGACCAGAAGACGATCATCTCGGCGTGCTTGAGCGCGTCCTCGAGCATGTCGTAGGGCTCGGGCATGCCGAGCCGCCAGTAGAAGCCGTAGGTGTGGGTCGCGCCCCAGTGCCAGCCCTCCCAGCTGTCGGGGTTGTCGAGCACCGGCGTGTAGCTCGAGCAGGTTCATGAAGCGCGAGAACGCGCCCATCTTGTAGCCGACGATGCCCCAGTTGTGGTGCGAGGAGGTGAGCGCCGCTGATCGCCGACCCGCCGTAGGTGTTCTGCACGCGCTTGATCTCGCCCGCGACGATGTCGAGCGCCTCGTCCCAGGAGATGCGCTCGTAGGGCGACTTGCCGCGGTTCTGCGGGTTGCGCTCGCCGTTCGGGTCGAAGTCGACGCGCTTCAGCGGGTACTTGATGCGGTCGTCGGAATAGAGGCGCCTGCGCTCGGCGAGCACGAACGGCGCGAGGTTGAACTTCTTCGGCGGCGAGTACGTCTTGCCGTCGGCCTCGATCGTCCACGGCCTGAAGTCGGTCTCGTCGGCGACGAGCGGACGGATGCGCACGACCTTTCCGTCCTCGACGTAGACGCTGATCGGGCCCGCAGTTGGTGCAGTTGGTGAAGACCGCTCTCAGTCATGCTCTGACCTCCCACCGGCCATCACGGACGCGCGTAGGCTCGACCGAGCGTCGGGCTTCGACTGGTCGTGGCCTGCTGCTGGTCGATTTCGCCGCAGTCCCCTTGCGGAGGCGCAATATTGTGATATCGTGCAGTAGCAGTGTGGATATCGTAGGTAGTCTCAGCGCAGTAATCAAGTCTTGACCGAGAAGACCGCCTCGTCCCGGCTTTGGACAGAGGACGTGTCCATGGCAAGGGGGGCCATGGCAGCGACCAAGAACCTCGCGGCGCCCAGAGCGAGACGACCTGATCGAGCAGACGTCCGACTGCCCGATCGAGCGCGATCCGCTCCTCGTGCGCGCGCTCGCGCGCGGCCTCTCTATCCTCTGTCTGTTCGACGTCGACCACCGCGAGTGGACCATCGACCAGATGGCCGAGCAGACGGGGCTCCTGCGCATGACCGCGTACCGCATGGTCCGCACGCTGGAGTCGACGGGATTCCTGGTCCGCGATCCCGCGACCAACCGCTACCACCTCGGTCCCTCGGTCCTTGCCATGACCTACGTCTCGGAGGACCACTCGGAGTTCGTCGCCCTGGCCAGACCGTTCATGGAAGCCCTTGTGGACCGCACGGGGGAGTCGGTCACGCTCGCGATCGAGGTCGATGGGGCCCCGGTCTGCGTCGACACGATCGACACGACGCGACCCTTCAAGCGGCAGACGGCTCGCGGTCGAGTCATCGGAGATCTAGCATCTGTGCACGGCAAGGTCTTCGCGGCCTTCAAGCCGGACGAGCAACGAGCGGCCATCCTCGCTCGACCCCATCCCAAGTTGACGCCGAACACCGTCACCGATCCACAGGCTCTGGCCGACGAACTCGACCTGATCGCGCGCGAGGACCTGGCTTTCGACGTGGAAGGCCTCTACGTCAGCACGTGCGCTGTCGGGTCCCCGATCCGTGACCAACTGGGCGAAGTCGTCGCGGCGATATCCGTGGTCATGCCCACAGGTCGATTCGGGCCCGAAGAACGCAGACTCTGCGCCGAAGCCGTGAAGAGCATCGCGACGTCGCTCTCCGCGTACCTTGGCTGGAATCCCCCCGAGTCATCACGAGACGGTATCCCGTCACACGCCAGTGTGTAGTCAACCCTTGGTCCAGGTCCCCTCGATGGCGAAAGGACAGCGATTGAGATGACTGAAGGAAACCGCAAGAAGAGTGGACGTGAGCGTCGACAAGACCGCGATCAAGTCCCTGGCCATGGGCGGCCTGCTCGGGGGCGGCGGAGAGTGTGTCGTCGACGTCAAAGACGGCAAGGCCGTCAGGATCAGGCCGCTCCACTACGACTGGAAGTACGACGGCGAGCAGTTCAACGCCTGGAAGATCGAGCGCGAACGGCGAGACGCTCGAGCCGCTGATGAAGGCGCTGCCCGCCCCCTTCTCGCTCGCCTACAAGAAGAGGACCTTCTCCCCGAACCGCATCAAGTATCCCGATGAAGCGGGTCGACTGGGACCCCGACGGCGAGAGGAACACCCAGAACCGGGGCAGGAGCAAGTACAAGAGGATCTCCTGGGACGAGGCGACGGACATCATCGCCGCAGAGATCCGGCGCATTCACAAGAAGTACGGCCCGCTCTGCCATCCTGGCCCAGGGAGACGGGCACGGTGAGTGCAAGACGATCCACACGCCCCACGGCCATCAGGCACGTCTCCTCGACATGATGGGCGGATTCACGCAGCAGGTCCGCAACCCGGACAGCTGGGAGGGCTGGTACTGGGGCGCCAAGCACGTCTGGGGTCAAGGCTTCCAGGGCATGATGTCGCCGGCCGCGAACCTCATCAAAGACATCTCCGAGAACGCCGACATGGTCCTCAAGTGGGGCTGCGACGAGGAGACCACGCCCTGGGGCTTCACGGGGCAGTACGCCAGCCCGCATCTCGCAGTTCTGGACGCGAGCCGGCATCAAGCAAGTGTACATCTGCCCGGACCTCAACTACGCGGCCGCCGTCCACGCCGACAAGTGGATCCCCATCCTCCCCAACACCGACGCGGCGCTTCAGCTGGCCATCATCTACGTCTGGCTCACCGAGGACACCTGGAACAAGGAGTACGTCGAGACGCACGCCGTCGGCATCGACAAGGTCGCCGACTACGTCCTCGGCAAGGAAGACGGCATCGCCAAGACGCCCGAGTGGGCATCCGCCAAGTGCGGAGTGCCCGAGTGGACCATCAAGGCGTTGGCCCGGGAGTTCGCCAAGAAGACGACCTCCATCGTCCACTACTTCGGCGGCTCCTTCATCAGAGGGCCGTACTCGCATGAGCCCGGGCGGCTGGAGTGCGTGCTCCTGGGCATGCAGGGGCTCGGCGGGCCCGGCGTCCACCAGTGCCAGATGACCTACTTCGGCATGCCGAGGGCCGAAGGCCTGCGGAGCGTGCGCTTCTTCAACCCCGAGTTGAGTGAACGTCTCACGAAGCCCTGCTGGACCACGGTCCACGCCTGGGGACCGCAGCTCATCCCCAAGACGCTGATCCAGGACGCCATCCTCAAGCCGCCCCTCACGTTCCACGGGAGCGGCGGCCAGGAGTGCCAGACAGAGGAGCAGTTCGAGAAGTTCACGTATCCCATCGCCAAGGAGAAGGGCGGCACTCCCATCCACATGATGTGGACCGACACCCCGTGCCGCATCACGTGCTGGAACCACGGCAACTGGACCATCGAGGCCATGCGCGACCCGAGCATCGAGTGCGTGGTCGCCCAGCATCCGTGGCTCGAGAACGACTGCCTCTACGCCGACCTGATCCTGCCGGCCAACACGACGCTCGAGGTCGAGGACATCGTCACCAACACCCGGCAGGGCCCGCACTTCCAGAGCGTCGCCATCCAGGAGCAGGCCATCCAGCCGATCGGCGAGTCGAAGAGCGACTACGAGATCGTCCTGGCGATCGCCGAGAAGCTGGGGATGGGCGAGCAGTTCAGCGGCGGCTTCACGGTCCGCGATCTGCAGAAGATGGTCTTCGACAACATGCGCATGGAGGAGCTCACGACCTGGGAGGAGTTCGAGGAGAAGAAGTACTACGTCTACTCCGTCGCCGAGGACTGGGAGAACGACCCGCCCGGCTTCAGGCTCTTCTACGAAGACCCGAAGGCCAATCCACTGCCGACTCCGACGGGCCTGCTGGAGTTCTACTCCGAACGCCTGGCGCAGCACTTCCCGGACGACAAGGAGAGGCCGCCTTACCCGAAGTGGATCGAGAAGGGCGAGACTCACGACGAGCGGCTCTCGAGTGAGAAGGCCGGCATGTTTCCCCTGCTCGTCATGTCGAACCACCCGCGCTGGCGCACACACGCTCAGGGCGACGACATCAGCTGGGCCAGAGAGACACCCACCGGCAAGGTGCTCGGCTTCGACGGCTACAGGTACGAACCGGTCTGGATCAATCCGATCGACGCTGCAGGAGCGCGGCATCAAGGACGGCGACGTGGTCAAGATCTTCAACGAGAGAGGCATCGTGCTCGTCGGGCGCGCGCGTCTGGGAGAGGATCATGCCCGGCGTGGTCTACGTCGACCACGGGGCTCGCCACGACCCGATCATCCCCGGCAAGGTCGACCGCGGCGGCGCCATCAACACCATCGCACCGAACGGGATCACCTCGAAGAACGCGTGCGGCCAGGCTACGAGCGGCTACCTGGTCGACGTGCAGAAGGTCACGAAACGACGAATGGGAAGCCTGGCGCAGGGACCACCCCGAGGCCTTCGCCAGGGAGTACGACCAGGCCGCCGGGCTGCGCTTCGACGCTTGGATCGAGGGAGGCACGGAGTAGATGAAGGCATTCGTTATTGACGTCGGCCTCTGCGTGGGCTGCTACGCCTGCCAGTTCGTCTGCAAAGACGAGCACGTCGGCAACGACTGGTCGCCCATCGCCAAGCCTCAACCCGACACCGGCCAGTTCTGGATGAGGCTCGACGAGCATATCCGGGGCACCGTGCCCAAGGTCGAGATGCACTACGTGCCGAACCCGTGCATGCACTGCGACGAGCCCCCGTGCATCCCCCCCTGCCCCGTCGAAGGCGCGATCTACAAGAGGGACGACGGGCTGGTCATCATCGACTCGGTCAAGTGCACCGGCTGCAAGGCGTGCGTCGATTCCTGCCCCTACGACGCCATCTATTTCAACGAGGACCTCAACCTCGCCCAGAAATGCACCGGCTGCGCCCACCTGCTCGACGGCGGCGAGTGGAAGACGACCCGTTGCGCCGATGCCTGCCCCACCGAGGCCATCAAGTTCGGGGAGGAGAGCGAGCTCACGGACCTGATCGCGCAGGCCGAGGTGCTCAAGCCCGAACTGGGAGCCAAGCCCCGGGTCTACTACCTGAACATCCCCCGGAAGTTCGTCGCCGGCACGGTCTACGACCCGATCGAGAAGGAGGTCGTCATCGGGGCCACCTGCACCCTCGTCGGCTCCGGCGACGGCGACAAGCAGACCGTCGTCACCGACGCCTTCGGCGATTTCTGGTTCCGCGGTCTGGCGGACGGCACGTACTCACTCACGATCGACGCGGAGGGCTTCGCCGCCAAGAGCTACGCCGAGATCAGCACGGAGAAAGACGTGAACCTTGGCGACATACCACTGTCCAGATAGGCGACTAGCGGGCGAGAGCGGTCGCCGCGAGACCACTCGCGCGGCCTGCCACGAAGACCCAGTCCGTGGCAAGGAGGACATCAGGACATGAGATGGGGAACGGTCATCAACCTGGCGAAGTGCATGCGCTGTCACGCCTGCATCGCCGCCTGCAGGATCGAGCACTTCCTGCCCCTCCACGTGACCTGGTCGAAGCTGATCGCCTACGAAGTGGACGAGGGTGGCGAGGTGGACGTCACCACGTACCCGGTGCGCTGCAACCAGTGTGCCGACGCTCCGTGCACGCACGTTTGCCCCACCGAAGCCTCACACCAGCGCGAGGACGGTATCGTGGTCATCGACTCGGACAAGTGCATCGGATGTCGCTACTGCGTCATCGCCTGTCCGTATCAGAACCGCACCTTCCTCTCGAAGGACAAGAACCCCGGCTACTTCCCCGGGTACGAGAAGACCAGGTTCGAGAAGAAGGGCGAGAAGCTCTACCCGCACCAGGTGGGCACCACCGAGAAGTGCAACTTCTGCGCCGAGCGTCTCGACGCCGGCATGGCTCGCGGCCTGCAACCGGGCAAGGACCGCGACGCCACGCCGGCGTGCGTGAACGTCTGTCAGGCGCGCGCCCTGACCTTTGGCGACCTCGACGACCCTGACAGCGACGTCTCGATCCTGATCCGCAAGTACAAGGGCTACCAGCTGCGCGCCGAATACGGGACGGATCCGTCGGTCTACTACATCGACTACAGGCTGGGCGGCTCGCCCTCGAACAAAGCGCCGCGTGAAGCTCAAACGGGCCATCACATCCAGCACCTCAGCTCCGTGGACCGCGACGCGTACCGGCGCATCTACGGGCACGAGCAGGCTGAGGCGGAGGTGCAGTCATGAAGGTCCAGACCAACCGACAGTGGATCACCACCCACGAGTGGATGGTCAAGCCCATGCGCCAGAAGGAGTGGATCTCGGGCAAGGGCATCCTCGTGTGGCTCGCCGAGGTCTTCTCCGCGCTCGGCATGGGGACGCTACCTCGTCGGCCTGCTCGCGGGGCTCGGCGGCATCACCACCGGCGCGTGGTGGGCGACGGTGCTCGGCTGGGCTGCTCATCGTGCTCTTCAAGCTGCCGCTGCACCTGGTGTACCTGGGCCGGCCGCTGCGCTTCTGGCGCGCGATCCCGCCGTTCACCAGAGGCGTGGAAGACGTCGTGGCTCGCCCGGGGGATGTTCTTCTCGATCGTGTTCGTCGGCGCCGGCTTCCTGCAGATCGTCTTCTGGTACCTGCTGCATTGGGTCGATCTGAGCGCCTCCGCCGCCGACATCGTGACGGTGCTCGCCTGGATCGTCGGCATCGTCGCCGGCGTGTTCATCATCCTCACCGGCGTCTATTGCGGCTTCGCCATGAGCTACTGCAAGAGCCTGCCGTTCTGGAACACCGGGCCTGCTGCCGATCGTGTTCGTCATCATGGGCATCGCCGACGGTCTGGCCCTGACGATGGGCGTCAGTCTGATGACGGGCAGAGACGTTCCCATCGAGACGCTCGAGTCCTGGAGCCGTATCGTGCTCGTGGTCAACGCCCTGCTGATCGCCGGGTACCTGATCCGCGCGTACCACAGGCACTCGACCGCCGAGCTGGCCGCTCATGACCTCATCAAGGGCAGCACGGCCTGGGTCTTCTGGATCCTCCTCGTGGTCCTCGGCATCGTCACCCCCCTGGCCATCTCATTCGTCGACCATGTTCATGGCGGAGTCGAATGCCGAGCCGCTGCTGATCGTCGCGATCATCTGTCACACCGATCGGCGCCTTCGCGCTCAAGTACTCCGTCCTCAAGGTCGGCATCTACCGGTCCGTCCTTCCAGGGGTCGCGTGAGGACGGCCTCCGGGCCTGTCAGGAAAGGGAGACAATGGCTGACCGCAAGCAGATTCTGACGACGTGCAAGAGCTGCCACGGCGGCTGCGGCGTGATCGTCACCGTCGAGGACGGCGTGATCGTCCACATCCAGGGCAACCCCGACTCGCTCACCAAGGGCACGATGTGCTCCAAAGGCCTCTCGAGCATCCAGCACATCGACAACCCCTACCGCGTCAAGTACCCCATGAAGCAGGTCGGGCCCAAGGGCGAGGGCAGGTGGCAGCGCATCTCGTGGGACGAAGCGCTCGACACGATCGCAGACAAGATGAAGGAAGCGATCCGCGACTACGGGCCGCACACCATCGCCGTCTCGCAGGGCACCGGCCGCGGCTACAACCGCTACACGATGAAGATGGCGCGCTCTCTCGGCACCGGCAACGCCATCACGCCGGGCTACGTCTGCCACAGCCCCCGGCTTGGCCTCTACGGCCTGGTCACTGGTTACGGACGGCTGTACTGCGACTACCACGGCTGGGGAGGGGAGTTCCCCAAGACCCAGATCTCGTGGGCCAAGCAGCTGGAGATCAGCAGCGCCGATTCCGAGATGGCGGTGTGGTTCATCAACTCGCTGGACTACTGCAAGAACCTGATCATCATCGATCCACGCGCCAGCGCCTTCGCCTCTCGCGCGACGCTTTGGATCCAGCCCCGACCGGGCACCGACTGCGCTCTGGCCATGGGCATGATGAACGTGATCTACGAAGAGGAGCTCTGGGACAAGGAGTTCTGCGACAACTGGACCTTCGGCTTCGACGAGCTCCGCGAGCGCGTGCGGGACTTCACCCCTGAGAAGGTCTCCGACATCTGCTGGATCCCCAAGGAGCACGTCATCGAGGCGGCGAGGATGTGGGCCATCGATACCCCCGGCTGCATCCAGGTCGGCAGCTCGCTCGAGCGCCAGGCGAACTGCGGTCACACGCTGCGCGCCATCACCTGCCTCTTGGGCCTGGCCGGCAACATCGAGCGGCCGGGCAGCATGATCACCTGGGTGCTCCCCGAGACCGGGCTCATCGAGGACTTCTTCCTGGAGCTGCCGATCACCGACGAGATGAAGAGCAAGATCATCGGCGGCGACAAGTACAAGATGGGCGCCGCCCGCACGTGCAACCCCGACACGATGGTCAAAGCCATCAACGCCGGCAACAGCCCCATCAAGGTGTGGTTCAGCGTGGGCGGGCAGCAGATCGTGCACATGGCCAACACCAATGAGGTCGTCGCGGCCATCGAGAAGGTCGACTTCATGGTTCACACCGATCTCTTCATGGGCCCGATGGCGGAGGCCGCGGACATCGTGCTGCCGGCCGCCCACTGGCTGGAGCTCGACGACGTCTACGACATGCACCCGCGCTTCATGATCGAGGCGCACAACAAGGTCATCGACCCGCCCGGCGAGGCGAAGGCCGACGCGTGGATCTTCAACGAGGTCGGCAAGCGGGTCGTTCCCGACAAGTGGTTCGACGACGTCGAAGACATGCTCGATTACGAGGTCAGAAAGGGCAAGAACGGCACCATGACCTGGAAAGACTTCAGCGAGCAGCTGGTCAGCGGCTGCTTCGGCCCCGACCAGGTGTACTACAAGTACAAGACCAACTACTGGAACGAAGGCGGAGGGTTCCCCACTCCGAGCGGCAAGTTCGAGTTCCACTCGAACCATCTCGAGTCGCTCGGGTACGACCCGCTGCCGGTATTCAGCGAGCCGGGCGAAAGCCCGGTCTCCACGCCGGAACTGTTCAAGGAGTACCCGCTTGTCATGAGCTCGGGCTTCCGGCAGCCCTTCTACTTCCTCGGTCAATACCGCAACATCCCCTGGCTGCGGAGCTACATGGAGTACCCGCAGTGCCAGCTGCACCCGGAGACGGCGGCGCAGTACGGCGTCGAGGACGGCGACATCGTCTGGATCGAGTCGCCGCGCGGCCGCGTGCGCCAGAAGCTGCGTGCCTTCCCGGGGATCAAGAAGGGCGTGCTCATGGCCACCGCCAACTGCTTCTACCCCGAGGAGCCGGCCAAGGGCTACCACGGCGTCTTCATCTCGAACCCCAACGTCCTTACGAGCAACGACCATCTCGACCCGATGTACGGCTCACCCGATCTCACCTGCCTTCTGTGCAAGGTCTACAAAGCCAGGCCGGAGGAGCTGAAGGAGAGGGTCTTCCAGACCGAGGAGTACGGCACCGTACCTTCCCCGGAGTGACCAGCGCCGAAGGGGCAAATGACTGCGCAACCCGGAGTGGAGGAGGATCCGATGGCGAAATACCTGATCGTGGCCACCTACAGCCCCGACGGCATGAAGGGCGTCATCAGAGAAGGCGGCAGCGGCCGCCGCTCGACCATCGCCGACATCGTGAAGAACCTCGACGGCTCGTTGGAGGCTTTCTACTACGCCTTCGGCGAGAACGATGTGTACAGCATCGTCGATCTTCCCGACAACGTCACCGCGGCCGCGATGGCCATGCACATCACCGCGGCGGGGATGAGCAGGTGCGACGTCACGGTGCTGCTGACGCCGGAGGAGATCGACAAGGCCGCCAGGACCAAGATGTGGTTCAGGCCACCCGGGGCGTGAGCGACGAGCGAACGCACAGCGGCCGCGGCCGGCGTCGGCTGAACTGGGCAATCCGCTCCCCGACATGGCGGCGGTGCCGGATCGGGGGAGGCTCCACGATTCGCGTGAAGCCTCCCCGCTCGTCATCAAGCCACGCGACTTCTAGCCGCGCACACCCTGCTCAGTACCCCTTCAGGATGTCGATCATGATGTCGGTGGCCTTCAGGGCGTACTCCCTGGGCACCGTCAGCGGAGGCATGAAGCGGAAGACGTTGGCGTGACGTCCGCAGGGAGTCATGAGGATGCCGCTGTTGAGCAGCTTAATGGCGATCTCGCCGACGTACTTGCCCTCCAGAGGCTCCTTGGTCTTTCTGTCGGCGACGACCTCGATGCCGACCATGAGACCGTTGCCGCGCACGTCGCCGATGCACTTCACCTGCGGCATGGCGTCGACGAAGAGGCCCTTGATCTCCTCGCCCAGCGTGGCGGCCCGGCCCATGAGGTCCATCTGCCGGGTCGGTGATGATGTCGATGTTCGTCATGCAGACCTCGCAGCCCATGGCGTTGCCGGCGAAGGTGCTCGGCTGCGAGCCCTCCGCCAGGCTGGCCTCCATGTCGGCCCGATACGTCACGCCGGCCATGGGCATGTCGCCGCCCATGCCCTTGCCCCAGGTCAGCATGTCGGGGACCACGCTCGAGTGCTCGATGGCCCACATCTTGCCGGTGCGCCCGGCGCCGGCCTGGACCTCGTCGGCGATGTAGAGACAGCCGTACTTCTCGCACGCCTGCTTGACGAGCTCCAGGAACTCCGGAGGTGGAACGACGTAGCCACCCTCGCCCTGCTGCGCTTCGACGATCACCGCAGCCACGTCGTCGAGACCTGTATACGGCGTGTTGAGCACGTAGTCGACGTACTTGCCGCACTGCACCTCGCAGTCGGGATAGGTCATACCGAAGGCGCAGCGATAGCAGTAGGCATAGGGAAGGTGGGTGACGCCCGGGATCAGGGGTCCCCAGCCGTGGCGATAGCCGTACCCGGTCGTCAGGGCGGCGCTGCCGCACCAGACGCCGTGATAGGCGCCCTGGAAGGCGATGATCTGCGATCTGCCGGTGTGAGCGCGGGCGAACTTGATGGCCGTCTCGACGGCGTCGACTGCCGGCCTGATAGACGGCCGTGTGGCAGTTGCCCCTGAGGCCCTCGGGCATGACCCCGGAGACCTTCTTGGCCAGCTCGATGCGCTTGGGGTTGGTGATGTCGGTGGTGTGCATGATGACGTCGCACTGACGGCGGATCGCCTCCAGCACCTTCGGGTGGCCGCGGCCGACGGCGTTGACGGCGACGCCGGCGGCCATGTCGATGTAGAGGTTGCCGTCGGCGTCGTAGACAGTGACTCCCTTGCCGTGCTCCAGGATCACCGGGAAGCCGCCGCCGCCACGAGTGAACGACTCGTACTTGGCCGACTCGGCCATCAGCGCAGCTGACCTTGGGACCGGGGACCTGCGTCACCATGCGGGGCGCATCGGGGAAGGACAACTCCATCAGTTCGGACTCAGCGATCATTCCTTCTCTCCTGATCATGCGACGCACCTCAGTCCCCACACCAAGATGCCTGCCCTTGATGCTCTCGTTGTCGATCAGCTCTTCCGGTGTCGACTCATAGACAATAGAACCCTTGCTCATGATGTAGACGTAGTCGGCGACTTCCATCGCCATGCCGAAGTCCTGCTCCACCAGGAGGATCGAGTGGCCCGCTCGCCTTGAGCTGCTCGATCACCCTGAACACCTCCTGCAACGACTATGGGCGCCAGCCCCTCAGAGGGCTCGTCCAACAAGATCAGGTCGGGGTTGGTCATGAGGGCTCGGGCGATCGTCAACATCTGCTGTTCGCCGCCGCTCAGGAGGTTGCCCTTGTTCTTGCTCCGTTCTTTCAGCTTGGGAAAGAGCGTGAACACCTTCTCCAGCGTCCAGGGGTCCTGTTTGTCGCCGGTCCGGGCGGCCATCGTCAGGTTCTCGGTCACCGACAGCGACGGGAAGATCATCCTCCCCTGAGGGACGAGGCCGATGCCCAGCCGGGCGATCCTGAAGGGCGGCAGGCCGACGATGTTCTGGCCGTTCGAGGACGATGGCGCCCCGGCGCGGCGGCGTGAGCCCAATGATGGAACGGATGGTCGTCGTCTTTCCCATGCCGTTCCTGCCCAGGAGAGCGACGCAGGTCGCGTCCTTGACCTGCAGGGATACGCCCTGGAGCATGTAGCTGTCGCCGTACCAGGTGTGGATGTCATCTGCAGCTCGATCATCGCTCGCTCACCCGTGGGCCTGCGGTGCTTGTGAGCGCCCATGTAGATGTCCCTGACCATCTCGTTGGAGCGCGATCTCGTCGCAGGTGCCCTCGGCCGACGATCTCGCCGTAGTGCAGAAGGAGGATGCGCTCGGCCACGCCGAAGACGAGGTCCATGTCGTGGGCGATCATAAGCACCGTGATCCTGGAGCCCAGCACCGCGGATGCGGGCGGTGATGTCGGCGCTCTCGGTCGTCGTCAGACCGCAGCTCGGCTCGTCGAGCATCAGCAGCTCAGGCTCGCTGGCGAGACACAGGGCCATCTCGAGCTGGCGCTGCCGCCCGTAGGCCAGCGAGCTCACGATCTCGTCCCTGAGGTCCCACATGTCCAGCGGACTCCAGCAGCGCTGGGCGGCTCGCCGTGAAGCGCCTTGTCCTTCATGAGATACCGGACGATGCCGTAGCGCCTCTTCTGCACGCCCTGCAGAGCGATGAGCACGTTGACGAGGACGGTCTGCTGGGGAACAGGCTGGTGATCTGGAACGAGCCGAGCCATGCCCAGGTGCGTGCGCGGTACACCGAGTGACTGGTGATGTCCTGGCCCTTGAAGAAGACCTTGCCGGCCGAGGGCTTGAGCTGGCCGGTGAGCAGGTTGAAGAGCGTGGTCTTGCCGGCCCCGTTGGGACCGATCATCGCCACTCTCTCGCCCGGCTCGACGCCGAACGTCACGGCCTTGACCGCCGCCAGTCCCCCGAAGTGCACCGAGAGCCCTTGGACGTCAAGCAGAGCCACGTATCAGCCTCCTCCACCCGTTCACGAGCATCGGATCCGAGTCCTTCCCGCATGAGCATGATCACCACCACGAACATCGCGCCCAGGATGAGCGGCCAGCGGTCGGGCAGGTAGAGACTAGCTAGGTACTCGATCCCAACGTAGAGGACGACGCGCCACGATCGGCCCCGCGAAGAGGGCGGCGCCGCCAAGGATGACGATCATGAAGCCGATCTCGGACGTCTGCATCGGCCAGGCTGTTCGGGGTGCATGACGCCGCCGAAGTAGGCGAACAGGACACCCGCCACGCCGCCGAACGCGCCGGCGATGACCCAGGACGTGTACTTGTAGAGCCACGTGTTGTAGCCAAGAGCCTGCATGCGTCGCTCGTTGTCGTGGATGCCCTCAGACCGTAGCCGTAGTGGGAGTTCTGGATCCGGTACATGAGGTAGATGCAGACGACCGCGAAGATGAAGACCAGGTAGTAGTACCTGGACGGCGTCATCCTCAGCCCCATCCCGAGCTCGGGGTCGGGGATACCGGCCATACCGGTAGACCCCCCGGTGAGCGAGCGCGCCGCGATCGCCACCCGGGATGCGATCTCTCCAAAGGCCAGCGTCACCAGCAGAAAGTAGATGGGGTTGGTGTTGCCGGCCCCCACACCGAACACCCTGAAAGCCGGGAAGCCCAAGAGGGCGGCCACGGCCGCAGCGAAGAGCACGGCCAGCACGAGGTTCAGCCAGAAGTTGGAGATGCCGGCGTGGAAGATCAGGATGCCAGCGGCATAGCCGCCGGCGCCGAAGAAGACGGCGTGGCCGAAGGTCGGGATATTGGCATAGCCCCAGAGGATGTTCATGCTCATGGCGAAGATGGAGAAGATCATCATCTTCGTGACGAGGCTCTGGAGGAACGACGGGATGAACGTCGGCAGCACTGGAGCGCGACGCCCACGATGATGATCGGCAGGACGGCCCGGAGCAGCGAGCCCCGAGCCCTCTTCACCGGAGCGGCGGCTTGCCCCTCGGCGACCTGAGCGTCGCCCGGGACACTCTCCGTCATGGGCTCGTCCGCAGCCTCGCCCACGATGGTGCCTCCCTCTCGCTCGTCCATCAGAACACCTTGCGACCGATCAGCCCGCTCGGCCTGACCAACAGGACGATGACGAAGATGACGTAGGACGTGAACAGGGCCGCCGATGGGAAGTAGGCCTTGCCGAACGTGTCGAGGACCCCGATGATGAGCGCCCCCAACATGGTGCCCTGGATATATCCGGTGCCGCCGACGATCACGACCACCAGGGTCAAGAGCAAAAGGTTGTCGCCCATCGAGGGATAGGCACCCAGGATCGGGGTGCCGAGAAACCCGGCGGCCCCAGCCAGGGCGATCCCCAATACGAAGATCAGGGTGCTCACGAGACCGTAGTTGATACCGAGGCTCACGGTCATGTCTTTGTTATCCATCCCCGCCCGGATGATGGCTCCCCAGCGCGTCTTGTCCTGCATCCACCAGAGGACGCCCAGCACGACCAGACCGACCCCGACGATGAAGACACGGTAGATGGGAAACGCCAGATCGCCGACGTGGATGACGCCGGTCAGCCGCGGAGGCGTCAGGCCCATCTGCGCGAACGGACCCCAGATCCAGAGCACGATGTTGGCGACTATGAGAGCGATGCCGATCGTGAGCACACCTTGCTCGGGAGGGTGGTTGTAGAGATGTCTGAGGAAGAAGTAGTAGAGAGCGAACCCGATCGCGGCGAGCCCGAGAGCTGCGACGACGACGCCAAACCAGAAGGCGTCAAGCCTGCCGACCACCGCGAGCCCGATGTAGGCACCAAGCATGAACAGGGCGCCGTGGGCAAGGTTGAGGACCCCCATGACGCCGAAGGTCAGGGAGAAGCCCGCGGCGACCAGGAAGAGGATGAACGCGTACGAAAGCCCGTTCAGTCCCGTGACCAGCACTTGGTTCATACGTCCCCCTAGCTTGCTCCAGCAGTGCGTCTGCACACGGGCTGCCAGTGCGTCTGCACACGGGCTGTCTGCTGGCCGCGCGCCTCGCTCTGGTCCATATCGCCGAGATACCTGTCGTCTAGACGCCGAGTCTCCCCCGGTGCCAGCAGGGAGATGATATACCGATATCGGACTTTGGCAACACTGAATAGCGGACATCGCCATCTTGGCGCACGAACGCCTCACTCAATGCGCGAGAACCAGGGGAATTACCGGTGGCAGGCCAAGATTCACTTTGATACCGACATATCACGAATGCTAGAATCGGGCCGCAATCGGCGCGCTTTGTGAGCTGATTCTGCGTGATGGGGGGTCTCTTGGCAACCAGGCCGTATCTGCGAGGCAAGGCAACGCTGCTCGAGACGACTTCGATCCGCAACGACGAAGCCCTATTGGTGCGCGCGTTGTCGAAGGGCCTCCTCGTGCTCAGCCTCTACGACGCCGACCATCGCGAGTGGAGTCTCGACCAGATCGTCGACCAGACGCGCCTTCCGCGGATGACCGCCTACCGCATGGTGAGAACGCTGGAGAGCGCCATGTATGTGGTGCGCGACCCGGCGACCAACCGCTACCACGTGGGTCCCGCCGTGATCGCGCTGATGTACCTCCGAGACGCGTACTTGGAGCTGGTCAGGATCGCGCGTCCCTACTTGGAGGCTCTCGCCGAGGAGGCGGGAGAATCCGCTACCCTCGCCGTCGAAGTAGATGGCGTCGCGGTCAGCGTCGACATGGTGAACACGACTCGCCCCTTCAAGCGGGAGCTGACGCCGGGCCGAATCATCGGCGACACGGGCAACTGCAGCGGAAAGGTGTTCGCGGCGTTCAAGTCGCCCGCTGAGAGAGCACTGCTCGTCGCCTCGCCTCACGCGCAGTTGACTCCGAACACCATCACCGACCCGGACGCGCTTGCCACCGAGCTGAAACAGATCGCGCGCAGCGGCGTCGCCTTCGACATCGAGGAGCGACACATCGGCACCTGCGCTGTGGCGGCTCCGATCCGCGATCAGTTGGGAGCGGTCGTGGCCGCGATGGCGCTCGTGGCACCGACTGGGCGCTTCGGGCTCGAAGAACGGACGCGGTATGCAGAAGCGGTCAAAGCCAAGGCCGACTCCTTGTCGGCCTACCTCGGCTATTCCGCCCAACACCGTAGCTCAGAAGGCGTCGTCTAGGATTTCGGCGACGTCCTGCTTGCCGAAGGCGCGAGCGTTCGACCCGAGGAAGTCGTCGATCTGGCTCCACGAGAGCTCGACGACCTTGGGGATATCCTCGCGCCTGAGCCCGTAGTCCCGCAGCCGGTGCGCCATTCCTATGTGGTCGAGGAGCTGCTCGACCGCAACGATCGAAAGTCGAGCAGCCTCCAGGTCCGACATGCCGCTCACCTGCTGACCGAAGATCTCCGCGATGCGCTTGAACGCCTTCGTCTTGGCCGGCAGGTTGAAGCGCATCACTGCGGGAAGTATCGCCGCCATCGAGCGTCCGTGGGTCAGCTCGCAGACCGCAGCCACTCCGGTGGCGATGCCGTGCACCGCGCCGATGAACGAGCTCATGTAGGCCCAGCCACCCATGCTTGCCGCAAGGGCTAGGTTGTAGCGAGCCTCCCTGTCCGATCCGTCGGCGACCACCGCGCGCATATACCGGTTGCAGATCTCGAGGATGCTCTCGCTGAACAAGTCGGACACGGGGTTCGCCTGCGTGCCCGTGAGGCACTCGATGCCGGTGACGAGGGTGTCGACGCAGGTGTCTGCGGTCGCCTCCGGCGGCATCGACATGGTCAGCAGAGGGTCGTTGATCACCACGTCGGCCAGCATGAACGGGCTGTTGATGGCGCCATGCTCGTGGGTCTTCTCGTCGATCCGCATGACCGCCGCGGAACCCGTGTCGGCCCCCGCGACGTGGGTCGTGGAGAGGACGATCAGGGGCAGGCCGGGCCGCGCCACCCTGTTGTGTCCCACCATGCCGCGCAGGTCCGTGCCGTTCGTCGCCGCCACGGCGACGCACTTGGCGATGTCCATGGCACTGCCCCCTCCGCAGCCGACCACCAGGTCGCAGCTCGAAGACCGAAGGAGCTCGACCGCGTCGGCAACAAGCTCGATCGGCGCGTCTGGGAGCACGCCGTCGTAGATGGTGAAGGGGATCTGCCCTTCCTCGAGTGACCTCAGCACGGGCGCTACGTCGCCACGCTCGATCATCGTCTTCTTGGTTACGACAAGGACCTTTGTGCCTCCCAGGGCCTTGACCTCATCGGCCAGTCCCGCAGCGGCTCCGAAGCCGAGGATGAACTTGCTGGGCGACAGGAACTCGAAGCCGCCTAGGCTCGAAGGCATTGGGGCGCTCCTTTCTCTGATCGCGGACGCTCCAGCGGCCGTTGTGACTGAACCACCCCTGCTCGCCGGCACTCGCCCGGCGGCCTGCTACACGATGGGAGAGACGCGGCCGAGGTAGCCGCGCAGGGTGGTCGATCCCATCTCGCGGTTGTACGGCGGGTCACCCGTCGTGAGCACGTTCAGGTTCGAGTCAGCCCAGCCGTGCACGTCGTCATCTCTGTGCAGGAACACAAGATGCGGCCAAACGTGAGCGGGGGAGGCTTCACGACTTGTGGTCGTGAAGCCTCCCCCCGCGAGAGTCAACTACCTGGTCCGCTCCACCCCTAAAGGCATCACGGGTTCGTGAACGTCACGTTCGGATACGTGTAGACGGGCATCCACCGGTAGTTGCCGTCGACCTTCTGCGTCTTGGCGATGTAGAAGTTGCCGGTGCCGACGAACACGCTTTCGTACGGAGACATCGTCACCGTGCCGATCGGCGTGTCGATGCTGATGTCCGCCATGGCCTTCTTGAGCGCCTCAGGCGACGTGTCGCCGTTGGTCTTCTTGACCGCCGCCAGGAACAGATTGACCGCGGTCCACCCGCCGAAGGAGTCCATGTTGGGCAGCTCGCCGTTCCACATCTTGGTGTAGTCGGCGACGAACTTCTTATTGAGGGGGTTGTCCAGCTGCGAGAGATAGTGGTCCGAACCGATGATGTTCAACGAGAGATCGCCGAGCTTCTTCATGACCGGCTCCTGGAGGTCGTCGGCCATGGTCATGACCAGCGGAGCGGTGATGCCGTAGTCGTTGTACTGCTTGATGAACGGACCGGTGCCGTTACCGAAGATCCAGTTGTACGTGCAGTCGGCCGGCTTCAAGGAGGTCAGGTAGGAACTGAAGTCGACCGTGTCGATGGGCACGTACTTCTCGGTCAGGATCTGACCGCCGCCCTCCTCGAGGGCCTTCCTGAAGCCGCGCATCAGCTCGTGGCCGGTCGTGTCCTCGTAGTTGATGGAGTTCGCCGTCTTGAATCCGAGCTGCTCGACCACGTACTTGCCGAGCAGGTATCCCTCCATCGCGAACATCCCGGCCGGGATGAACGACAGGTTGTTCCCCGTCTTCAAGTTGTCGGTCGGCTGGCCGAAGATCGAGATGGAGGGTATGCCACCGCCCTCTTTGCCCAGATAGCCGGTGACAGCCGCGTTGGCCGGCGAAAAGATCGGACCGAGCATGACTTGTATCTTGTCCTGCTCCACAAGCTGCCGGGCCTTCTCGACGGCCTGGGTCGGATCGGAGTTGTTGTCGGCCTTGATGTACTCGAGCGGCCTGCCCATCCACTGGTTGTTGACCTCTGCCATAGCGGTCTTGATGCCGTGCTCGGTGAGGTTCGCGTCAACGGCCATAAAGCCCGTGAACCCCTCATCGAACCCCATCTTGAGCGGCTCTCCGGTTGCTGCCGGCACCGGCGACGCCGACGCCGAGGCAGAAGCGCCACCCCGGAGGTCCCGCTCGAGCCGCACGAGGCCAGAACGAACGCGCTGATCGCCAGCATGAGCACGAGCACCAAGAATATTGTCAGTGGCTTCTTGTGCATCTTCAGTCCCCCTTTGCCTGATTTCCTTACGCTATGCTTGCCAGAACCACGCACCGTGGCACCCCCTACCACACGTGCGAACGCCGGCTAGGTCCCCGTAACAGACAGTCTCCGCATACACCCCCTTGCCCTGAATCCGTCGCCAGATCGGCGGTGTGCCGGCCGACGGACTCCGCGTGTCGCCTCGTCTTGTCCCCCTTCGCGACGAGCGCGCGCGAGCGCCGCGTTGCCGGCGAGATCCCCGGTCGTCGACGGTGACTGGCAGGCTACTCCACCTCCAAAGAGCAGACAATACCGGTACTATCGACTTCGCGCCCAGGAGGCCGCGCCCTGGGCTCGCTCATAATCATGGCCGGACATCACGCTCTCGTAGCGCAGTCGTGCTACGCATACGTGGTTTCGTTGAGCAGGGTCGCGAAGGCCCCGATCGGCGTGTTGGCCAGCTCGCCGAAGTCGTCGGACTCATAGCCGAGGAGTTTGCCGGTGGTCTTCTTCTGGCGCCAGTCCAGAAGCACCACGCCGAGCGTGGGCACGATCTTCTCGCGCCAGACGAACAGATAGAGCTCATCGTCGATCTTGTAGTAGTGACAGCGATCGGTGTCGGCAAGGCCCTTCTCACTGCCGGCCAGACACTGCCACGTGTACAGCTTCTCGTTCAGGTAGATGTGCTCGTACGTCTCTGTGCGACTGTAGACGTACTTGACCCTCTTGCCCACCAACTCCGTCGTAGGTGCATGATGGCACTCCTCGGTGTCGAACGGCCTGTCAATGGCCGCTCTCTGGAACTGGACGCCGACTGCCGTCAGGTCCGCTCCTTCGCTGGCGAGACGGTAGGCGCTCTTCTGGACCTCAGATTCGGCAGGCAGCGTGCCGGTAACGGCCGTCGCCCTGCCGGCTGCGAGATCGAGGACCAGGCTGACCGACGTGGCCCGCTGAGCGCGACTGACATAGTCCACGAAGTAGAAGGCGTCCCTGAAGCAGGTCGCGGAGTAGATCTCTTCGCCCCTGGCGCCTTTGGCGGAGCCCTCCAGGACCTCCCAGCGCAGCTCATGCGCGTCGGCGAACGTGAAACGGGTGGAGCTGCCGTCTTCGAAGAAGAGCTGCAGGGATTGACCGCTCAAGGCATCTACGGCCGCGAGTACGTTCTCGCTGATCCCCTTCGCCAGCTCCCCGACCTGTATGAATCGCAGATCATCCATCGGCCGCTCATATCCTCCCAGCCACCGATGTCATCCGGCGGCTTCCACGACGGTCGTCATGCCCTGCCCGCCGGCGATGCAGATCGTCGCCAGCCCGTACCTCGTGCCTCGTTTGTGCATCTCGTGGAGCAGCGTGGTCAGGATACGGGCGCCGGAGCAGCCGAGGGGGTGACCCAGCGCGATCGCCCCGCCGTTGACGTTGACGATCTCCCGGTTCAGCCCGAGCTCCTCGATCACCGCCAGGCTCTGCGCCGCGAACGCCTCGTTCAGTTCGATCAGACCGATATCGTCCAACGTGAGGCCGGCGCGCGCGAGAGCCTTGTGCGTCGCCGGGACGGGCCCGATGCCCATGATCTCGGGCCCGACGGCGGCGACCGCCTGACCCCGAATGGTCGCCATTGCCCTCACGCCCCGACGCCGCGCTTCCGCCGCCGACATGATCACCAGGCAAGCGGCGCCGTCGTTGCGACCCGACGCATTGCCTGCCGTCACGCTGCCACCCTCCTTGAACACCGCGGGCAGCTTGGCGAGCTTCGCCATGCTCGTCTTCCGCGGGTACTCGTCCGTGTCGAAGACGACCGCGGGTCCACTGCGCACCGGCACCTCCACGGGGACGATCTCGTCCTTGAACCGGCCTTCCTCGATGGCGCGCCGGGCCCGCTCCTGGCTCTCGAGCGCAAACTCGTCCTGCTTCTGCCGAGAGATGCCGTACCTGTCGGCGAGGTTCTCCGCCGTCAGTCCCATCGTGAGGTCGCCGTACACCTCGTATGGCTGCGATCGCGGCTGGCTCTCGGTGTTCGGATCCACGAGGACGGCGTTGCCTGAGACGAGACCGAAGCGAGCCCCTCTCAGGTAGTAGGGAGCGCGGCTCATGCTCTCCACGCCGCCGGCCACGACGACGTCGGCTTGGCCGGCTAGAATGGACTGCACGGCGTTGTGGACCGCTTGCAGCCCAGAGCCGCACTGGCGCATGACCGTGTATGCGGGGACCTCGACCGGCAAGACCGGCTTTGAGAGCCGCCACGCGGGCCAGGTTGGCGGCATCCGCGCTTTGCTTGGTCTGCCCGAAGATGACCTCGTCGACGTGTGCCGGCTCTATCCCCGCGCGCTCGATCGCCGCGAGGATCACGACCTTGGCGAGCTCCTCCGGCTGCACGTCCTTGAGCGCCCCGCCGACCTTGCCCACGGCGGTACGGACCGCAGATGCGACGACGACTTCAGTCATGGCGGATCGCATAGCGTCAGGCGTACGCCATGTTCCCGCCGTCGATGTTGAGGATGGTGCCCGTGACGAAGTCCGACGCCGCCGACGCCAGGAAGACGACGGGCCCCACGATGTCGGCGACGGTGGCCATGCGGCCCATGGGCACGTTCTGCAGCATCCTCTCGTAGCGAGCCGCCTCGTCCTTGATGCGCTGCTCTGTCATGGGCGTCACGGTGATGATCGGGGCGATGGCGTTGACCAGCACGCCGTGAGGCGCCAGCTCGCAGGCCAGTTGGCGGGTGATCATGTCGACCGCGCCTTTGGTCGCACAGTAGGCGCTGTTGCCGCCCGACGTGCCTCGCTGGCCTCTGACCGACGACAGGCTGATGATCTTGCCGCCGCCCTGCTTGACCATCTGTGCACCGAACGCCTTGCAGCAGATCATCACTCCCCTGACGTTGACGGCGAAGAGCTTGTCCCACTGGTCCATAGGGAACTCCGTCGCGGGCGCCTTGAAGTTGACTCCCAAGGCATTGACGAGGATATCGACACGCCCCATGTCGGAGACCGCCTTGGCCACCAGCTCCTCGACGCTCGTTCTCCTGGGTGCAATCGACCTGGTAGACCCCGACCTTCTGGCCCGTGGTCGCCTCGATCTCGGCAGCCGCGGCGCTCGAGAGTGGCCGGGTTGACGTCGGCGATCGCCACCCGGGCACCGTAGCGCGCGAGCCCGTCCGCTATGGCGTTGCCCATGCCTCCGGCGCCGACGACGACGGCGCTCTTGCCCTCGAGCGAAAACAGGTCATCCATGGCCCATCTCCTTTCCTCCACCACTGCTCTGCGCTCTTCTGCGCGCCTATCTCTTCGCGACGCCCAGTATCTGTCTGGTCTCGTCGGGTGTGGCGGGTTCGATGTTCAGCTCCCTGGCGATGCGCACCGACCGCTCGACGAGCTGGGCGTTGCCCTCTGCCAGCACGCCCCTCGAGTAGTAGATGTTGTCCTCCAGCCCGACCCGGATCGCCCCGCCCATGACCATGCCCATCGTCGTCAGCGGCAGTTGGGCGGCCCTGGTCGCCGTCGTGTTGAAGTAGCAGTCGTCGGGCAGGAACTGATGCATCGACATCAGCGTCTCCGGGCTGGCCTCGACGGCGCCTTGATACGCCATCCCCAGCACGAGGTTCACGTAGTACGGAGGATCGATCAGCCCCTTGTCTATCAGGTTGCGCACGTCCCGATACATGCTCTGGGAGTAGCACTCCATCTCGGGCTTGATGCCGAGATCTTGCATCTTGGCGGCCCACGCCTCGATGTCTCTCGTGAGGTTGGAGAACGGCAAGCCGGCCTGGGGGCCAGTCTGGCGCATGAGCGTGCCCATGTTGAGAGACGCCATCTCCGGTTTCGCCTCGAGGCACGCTACTCGCTCCTCGATCGTCAGGTTCGACCCGCCGCCGGTGGAGAACTGGATGATGATCTCACTGCACGCGCCGCGCACCGCGGCCATGATCTCGGCGAACTTCTCCCTGGTGCCGCAGGGCATTCCATGCTCGTCCCGGGCGTGGATATGGACGATCGCGGCGCCGGCGTCGTAGCACTCGGCCGCCGCGCGCGCGATCTCGTCCGGCTGCTCGGGGACGTTCGGGTTGTTCTCCTTGCGGACGAAGGCGCCGTTGAGGGCTGCAGTGATGATGACTTTGCCGGCGGGCAGTCTCATGAATCCCTTGTCTCCGAGCTAACGCTCTCGCAGATCACATCTCGTGCCTCCGCGAGGACATCGAAGAGAGCATCATCGCTCTCTCTCGAGATGTCCTCCCCGCTGAGCGGCACGCCAGGAACAGGTGTAGGTGATGATATTCCCATACCACATGCTAGGACAAGCATACCGTGCCATCACGCACCCGGCGATCCCGGCCCCGGAAGCACGAAGGGACCCGAGCCGTGTCCCTCGCGTCAGGTTCGATGTCCTCAGGAGCTGATTACCGCCCCGTCCCGGCATACCCGAAGAACTCGGAGAGCGACGCGGCGGTCGCCTTCACCGCGTCGGCGCAGGCCTGTCTCTCCTCGAGACCGAAGCGACCGGTCGGGACCACGAGCCCCAGCGTGGCGATGACGTTTCCCATCTGGTCGCGGACGGGCGCGACGACGGCACACGTGCCGATGTCGCGCTCTTCGAGGTCGAACGCCACACCCTCGCTCCTGACCTTCTCCAGCTCGCGCGCGAGCTCGCGCGGGTCCGTGATCGTCCTGGGCGTGCGTCGAGCGCGCGGCTGGTTGACAATGGCTTCTCGTTCGGCGTCCGACTTCCAGGCCGCGAACGTCTTGCCGTGGGCGTTCGCAGTGTCGCCGATGACGCGCCCGACCGCCACCTCGCGTTTGAGGGGCCGCGTCGAGGCGACCATATCGACGCAGACCGCCACTCCGTCGACCTCGACCGCCAGAGTGGCCGACTCACCGCTCGACTCAACCAGCGATTCGAGATACGGGCGTGCGATCGCCACAAGCTGGGCGTAGCCTTCGGACAGGTAGATCGCCGCCAGCAGAGCGGGGCCTAGATGGTACCTGCCGGTCACCGGATCGGTGACCAGGTAGCCCGCACCCTGCAGGGTGCGGGCCATGCGGTAGCCGGTCATGCGCGGCAGGCCCAGTCGCGCCACCATCTCGTCGAGGCTCCACTCGCGATGCTCGGCGTCGAAGAGGCCGAGCATCGCGAGCCCCTTGGCCAACGCCCGGACTACGAACGGGATCATCGCCGTCGGCGCTGCCCGACGCTGCCCCCAGCCGGCCCGCGTTTGCGCTTGCTCCTGGATCGATCCCCTTTTGCCATGACTTCCTCGATGTCCTAGCTCGGCGAACACGCTGTCGAGGTCTGCCTCGCTCACGTCGAAACGATTCCCGGTGGGCGGCAACGCCTCGTTCACCATGAAGGCCGGCAGCCTGTCGTCGGCCGCGGTGAAGCCGGCGCGACGGTTGAAGTCGCGCTCCTGCTTCACGATCTGGCTGCCCAGAACGATGAGGTAGTCCTCAGGCAGCGCTTTACCGGTGAGGGCCGCCACGGCGGAGACCAGTTGGCCCTGGAGCTCCGGCATGTCGAGCGGGGGCAGGCACGCGAACAGGCACATGCCCAAGGCATCGATCGCGGCGAAGTAGGCCTGCAGGAACTGCGACATCTGCGCCTGCCCCTCCGACGAGCTTGGGTCGTAGGCCGGGTTGGCGGGGCTGGGCAGAGCGTTGCCCGCTGTGTGGTCCCCACCCTGAGGGCTGGTCGCGTAGGTGACCCCGGTGCCCTTGAGCACCCTCGGTTCCCAGGCGGCGATCCCCTGGCCCTTGACGGCGGGTATGCGGGCGACTCCGAGCGCCGTGCCGGTGGCGACGCAGCCGTTGGCGATCAGCCTGGCGTTCTCGTCGCCGGAGGTCAGCTTGCCGAGCAGCTCGTGCACGGCAGCACCGTCGCCCCAGGGGAGCAGACCGCCCTCCATGGCGACCCCGACCGCCGCCCCAATCTCGATGGTGTCGAGCCCGAGGTCGTCGCAGAGACGGTCGATGCGCGCCAGTTGATCGAGGTCGGTGATGGCGCAGTTCGAGCCCAGGAGCCCCAGGCTCTCGAACTCGAAGCCCGAGGTGACCTCGTTGCCGTCTTCGTCGGTGAAGACTTGGGAGCAGTTGATCACGCAGCCCGCCATGCAGCGGTGCTTGGCCTCGCTGTTCGGGCGTTCGGCCATCAGCTCCACCAGGCGCGCACCGTTGATCTTGTCTGCGCCCTCGAACTCACCGGCCGAGAAGTTCCTGGTGACCAGGCAGCCCATGGGGTTGGCGACATCCACGAGGAAGGCTGAGCCCAGCGCCTCCAAGGCCCCCACCGCCGGGTGCGAGCGGATGCCCTTCGAGAAGCTAGAGGCCGCGGCCTTCATGGCGGCCGGGTCGGCGGGCTTCACAGCACGACCGCCGGCATCGTCGATGACGATGGCCTTGAGGTTCTTGGCGCCCATGACGGCGCCCAGGCCGCCCCGGGCCGCGGCACGCAGCCGGAAGTCGGGACTCGTCACCGTGACCGACGCCGCCTTGAGCTGCAGCTCGCCCGCGGGCCCGGCACAGATGATCGACACACCTTCGCCGTAGCGCTCGCGAAGTCTCTGCACGGTGTCACGATTCCCGAGCCCCTTGAGCTCGCCGGCCGCCACCAGCGCACCTCCGTCCGCCGCCACCTCAAGGAGGCTGAGCGAGTCGGCCCGACCCGTCACCTTGATGCCGCGCAGGTCGAGTTGGGCCATCTTGCGGGCGGCCGACCCACCTGCGTTGGCCTCTTTGATGCCGCCCGTCAGCGGGCTCTTCGCCCCGACCGAGAGCCGGCCGCTGTTGGGGATCGACGTACCGGCCAGGATGCCCGCGGCGTACACCAGGACGTTGTCGGGACCGAGCGGATCCGCCTTGGGGTCGACCTCCTGGGCCACGATGGCAGACGTAAGGCCGTGACCGCCGAGCTTCTCCAGCTCTTCGGACAGCGCCTCCCTGGTCACCGTGCCGTGGGTCAAGTCAACGTTGAGAAGGTCGGCCATGGTCCATCACATCCTTCACGGAGCAGTTGGCGGCTCTTCAGTGCGTAACTTGGGCGCTGGCCTCGATGCCTGGACGCCGCAGCAATCCCGTTCGGCGCGCTGCACGCTATGGTATCAGGATATCGATTCGTGCCAACAAGGTCCCTACCGGCCCGTATAGGTCGGCTTCCGCTTCTCGAGGAACGCCCTGGCGCCTTCCTTCTGGTCGTCGGTGCCGAAGCAGAGGGCGAACAGGTCGCGCTCGTAGCTCATGCCGACGGAGAGCGGCGTCTCGATGCGACTTGTTGACGGCGATCTTGGCCAGCCTGAGCATCACCGGGCTGTTCCTCAGAAGATCGCCGACCAACTGCTCGGTCGCCTCCCTGCAGCTCGGCCAGCGGAACGACTCTGGTTGACGATGCCTAGGCCGAGCGCTTCGTCCGCGGACATCATGCGCCCGGTGAAGATGAGCTCCTTGGCCCTCTTCTCGCCCATCAGACGCGGCAGCATCTGCGTCCCTCCGCACCCCGGGATGACGCCCACCCGGATCTCGGGCTGACCGAACTTGGCGCTGTCTCGCGGCGATCGATCGAGTCGCACGCCAGGACCAGCTCGCACCCGCCGCCGAGAGCCAGGCCGTTCACCGCGGCGATGACCGGCTTGGGCATCTCGCGGATCGTCTCGTACGGACGCCTTCTCGCCTTGGCGGTTATGACGTCGACGGGGTACCTCGACGGGAACTGGCTGATGTCGGCGCCGGCGCTGAAGGCCTTCTCGCCGGCGCCGGTGATCACCACCACGTACACGTCGTCGTCGAGCGCTGGCCTGTTCCAGCGCCTGCGACGAGCTCGGCGCGCAGCTCGTCGCTCTGCGCGTTGAGCACTTCGGGCCGGTTCAGCGTGATCCACGCCGCGTGTCGGCCTTCTCGTAGATGATCGACGCGTATTCACCGGGCATGGGTCTCTCCTAGCTGTCTTCAGCTCTGATGATCGCGCGCGTTGTTGCCCGCCATGCCGTAGACCTCGGACATGCCCACCTTGGCGCCCTCGACCTGCCTCGCCCCGCACTGGCCCCTCAGCTGCAGGACCATCTCGTAGACCTGGGCGAACCCCTGGGCCATGGTGGCTTCGCCGAAGCTCGAGAAGCCCGCCGCTGGGGCAGACCGGGAGCCTGCCGCCGATCATCGTCTCGCCGCGCTCGAGCGCGAGGTGCGCGGTGCCCTCCTCGAAGAGGCCCATGGTCTCGAGGTACTGGAAGTAGTGCCACGAGCTGTTGTCGGGGACTTCGACGAAGTCGACGTCTTCCGGGCCCATGCCCGGCCTGCTCGTAGGCCGCCTTCGCCGCCACCCAGCTCTCGCTGATGATCGGCACGCCCTCCTTGGGCTGGAAGCCCAGCACCGGGATGCGGGTCGTCGGGTCGCCGTACAGCGGACTGCCCAGAGCCGCGAGCGCCGATCGTGATCGGCTTGCCGGTGTACTGCTTCGCCTTCTTGGCGCTGCACAGGATCACCGCGCCGGCCCCGTCGCTGGTGGCGCAGATCTCGTAGGAGTCGCAGCGGGTCGGTGACCATCGGCGACGCGAGGACCTCCTCGAGGGTGAACTCCTTGCGGTAGCGGGCCATCGGGTTCAGCGCGCCGTGCTTGCTGGTCGCGACCTTCACCATGGGCCAGGTGCTCGTCGGTGATGCCGTGCCTGGCCATCTTCTTGCGGCATTCGAGCGCCCAGAAGATGGGATTCGGCAGGCCCATCTGCCAGCGCATGGTGTCGTCGGACGGCACCGGCTCCTCGTGGTACGGCGGCAGGAAGGGGAAGAAGCCCTTCGCGGACTTGTCGGCGCTCACGGCGAGCACGACGTCCGCGTAGCCGGAGGCGACCATCGCCGCCGCGACGGTGATGCACGTGCCGCCGGTGGCGCAGGCGTTGTTGACGTTGATCGTGGGCACGCCGGTGTAGCCCATCACCTCGTCGAAGTAGTTGCCCGAGTAGATGCCCTTGCGACCTCCCCAGTTCTGCGAGCCGGAGACGACCGCCTGGACGTCCTTCCAGCGGATCGCCGGCGTCGGCCAGGGCCTCGTTGGCGGCGTCCGCACGCCATGTGGGTCCAGAACTTCTCGGGGAACTTGCCCCACGGATGCAGCCCGACGCCGATGATCGCGATCTCTTCCACTGTCCGTCTCCCTTACGAAAGCCGAGCCGCGGGAGGCGCTCAGACGCTCTTGAACTTCCAGCCGACGAGCTCCTCGCCCTTCTTCGTTCGTGTAGAGCACGGGACGACGGTCTTGACTTCCATGCCGATGGAGACGTCGGCGGGAGCGCAGTCCTCCATCATGCCGATGATGTGGATGCCTTCGGGCAGTTCCGACCGCGACCACGGGGATCGGCTCGGTAGTCCTTCGACGCCACGTAGGGCGGCGGCGGCGGATAGCTCATGGCTGAGTAGTGTCGAGACCGTGCCGGTCGGGACTGAGGGGGACGTCTTCGACGTCCCTGGCCTCGCACTCCGGGTTGTGGCAGGTGAAGGTCCTGCGGGAAGAAGTAGTCGCCGCACGACTTGCAGTGCGTGCCGATGAGATGGCCGTCACCCAGCTCCGGAGATGAACAACCCCTCCCCCAGCAGCACTCGCTTGATCTCCGTCATGTGTGACTCCCTCCGTATCGCAGCTGCAGTGGCGAGCTTCTCAGTCGACGACGCGACTCCTCTCGGAGCCGGGGATCTCGTCGGGGCCGTAGCCGAGCTCCGACGAGGATCTCCTCGGTCTGCTCGCCCAGTCGAGGCGTCGGCGACTTGATCGACGACAGGCGCCTCGCAGAACTTGGTCGGTGCGTTGATCGACCTGATGCGGCCGAGATCGGGCTGATCGACCTCGACGAAGAAGTCGTTGATCGAGGGCCTGCGGGTCGTCGATCACGTCGAGCGGGCGAGAGGATCGGCCCGTACATGAGGTTCTCGCCGCGTCAGTCGCGTCTCCCACTCGGCGTACGTGCGCGGCAGGAGAAGACCTCGTTCAGCAGCGGCGACAGCACGTCGCGATGCTCCTGTCGCATGTCCGTCGTCGCGAAGCGCGGGATCCTCCGCCAGGTCCGGCCTCTCCATGGCGCGGCAGAACGCGGTCCAGAACGCGCTGCCGGAGGGATCGGCGGCCTTGGCATAACGATCGGCCGCCGTGAGCTGCAGCCAGCGCCCGTCTTTGCACTGGTAGACGTCGTAGAAGGGGTTGTCGGACTTGGACGGGTCCACTCGCCTCAGAGGCAGGCCGAAGAGCGCGTCCATGACGTCGGCGCCCACCATCCACACGCCGGTGTGGTACAGGTTGAACTCGACCTTCTGGCCCTCGCCCGTCCGCTCCCGGTGGTAGAGCGCCGCCGCGATGCCGCCGAAGATCTGCATCGACGAGACGCTGTCGATGATGCCGGGGCGGGAGGCCGGTGGAGGAGTGCCCGGGGCGCTCAGCATGTCCTGGATCCCCGAGCGCGCCCAGCCGGCGGCGAAGTCGTAGCCGGCCATGTCCTTGTCGGGTCCGATGGTCCCGTACGCCGACACGATCCCGTAGATGATCCTCGGGTTGATCTCGCGGAGGGTCTCGTAGTCCAGCCCAGCCGCTCGAGAGAGCCGGCCTGGTAGTTGGTCAGGAACACGTCGTGACTCGCGCACGAGCTTGTACACGATGTCCTTGCCGGCCTCCTGCTTCAGGTTGACGGCGATGCTCTTCTTGCTGCGATTGTGCAGGTAGAACCCGGGATTGACGTCGGTCCCGCGGAACGTGCGTGACTGGTCGCCGGTGAGCGGCTCGACCTTGATGACCTGCGGCGCCGCAGTCCCCCATCATCGAGGAGGCCGCCGGGACCGCCACCACGTGCCCCATCTCGATGATCCTCACGCCCTCTAGTATGTCTGCCATGCGTCCCTCCGTAGTGTGGCAGCAGGATCCCTGCGATCGAACGTGATCACGTCCCGCGTGACGCGCGGCCGCTGAGTCGTTACGGCGCGCAGCCTCCCCACGCCGACGTGGTCTCCCGCACGCGGACGCGTCTGCTCGATAATGGTATGTGCATATCATATCGCAACAGAGGGATGCTACAAACAGCTCGCGCGAGTCCGGTCGACTCCACGCCGGTGAGGGCACGCGCAGGCGCAGTCGAGCTGTGCGTACCTTCGAGCGGGCGGGCGCAGCCGGTCTGCGACGACGACGTGCGAGCGGGCCAGCGGGCTCAGTCGACCGGCAGCCCGAAGAAGTCGCGCGGGTTCTCCCAGCAGACCTCGTCGATCGTGGTCTCTGTCGAGACCCATCAGGCGCATGGCGAGCATCACGCGCGGCACCATGAAGTAGTCGTTGCCCTGGCCGCCGAGCTCGGAGTTGATGAGGATCCTGCTCGCGCCCGTCGGGGTTGTCGATCACGAAGCGCGCGGCCGCCTCGGGCGGCATCTTGTCCCAGCAGATGGAGAGGCCCACCATGGCGCCGGTCCCCATGCGGAAGTCGAGCGTCTCCTCGCCGGCGTGGTCGAACACGCAGCGCTCCACCGGGAAGCCCTCCTCCTCGATGATCTCCAGGACCCTGGGCGTGACGGTCTGACCCTGCGGCGCCAGGCGGATCGGCGTGTGCAGGATCACCGGCAGGTCGTTGGCCTTGGCGAGGCGCAGGTGCTCGCGGAAGAGGTCCTCCTCGAACTGGGTCGCGCAGTCGAGGCCGATCTCGCCTATGGCCACGACGCGCTCGTGCTCCAGGAAGTCGGGCAGCTTGGCGAGGCACGTCTCGGCGTCGGCGTGGTTGACGCCGAAGAAGGGCACCGAGAGAGAGGCGAACGCCTCGAAGCCGAGCGTCTTGGCCGTGTTGACCTCCATGGTGAGGAAGCGCTCCCAGAGGAGCAGCACGGTGTCGGCGTCGTGGCGTGCCGAGGAACATGTGCGGGCTGGGGATCACCGCCGCATCCATGCCCATCATGACCAGCTTCTGGAGCTGGACGTCCTCGATCATGTCGGTGTGCAGATGCGAGTCGATGAACCTCACGTGAAGCACCTCCCTCGACCGTAGCCTACGACGTTCCGCCCGTTCGACCACGCGGCGCGAGCGCCGCCGACGCGCTGCCCCGTCGGCCAGGCGGCGCGAGCGCCGCTACGACGCCCCGCTTCGTTGCGGTGGCCCGTCGCCGCAGCTCGTCCCACAGACCGCGCACGTGCTCCAGCTCGGTCGCCTGCGCGCCGATGGAGACGCGGATCATCTGCCTGCCCTTGAGCACCGACGGCGTCAGGTAGTAGCGACCGCCGCGGTTGATCTCGGCGGCGATGGTCAGGTTGTGCGCCGCCAGCGCCGGCTCGTCGCCGCGCAACCTTTCGGGCACGTGACGCAGGCAGACGGTCTGCAGGGGGACCGGCGCGAGGCGCTCCCAGTCGCGGCTCTGCGTCGACCTGCTCCTTGAGCCACTGCGCGTTGGCGACGTCGCGGCGCAGCCGAGCCTGCAGCCCCTCCACGCCGTGCTCCCTGATGAGGAACCAGAGCTTGAGGGCGCGGAATCGGCGCCCGAGCGGGATGCCCCAGTCGCGCAGATTGCGCGCCACGCCGTCGTGCGCCGTGCGCAGGTAGCTGGGGTCGGTGCTCATGACCCGCACGAGGTGCTCGGAGTCGCGTACGTAGTAGGCGGAGAGGTCGAAGGCGGTGCCCAGCCACTTGTGCGGGTTGAACACCAGCGAGTCGGCCGCCTCGACGCCGCGCCACATCCAGCGGAACTCGGGACAGATCATGGCCGAGCCGGCGAGGGCGGCGTCGACGTGCAGCCACATGCCGTGGCGCCGGGCGACGGCGGCGATGTCGGCCACGGGATCGAGGGCGGTCGTGGCCGTCGTTCCGACGGTGGCCACGACCGCACACGGGCGTCGACCCGCCTCGAGGTCGGCGGTCACGGCGGCCTCGAGGAGGTCGACGCGCAGGGCGTGCTCGTCGTCGGTCGCGACGAGACGCAGGTGGTCGCGACCGAAGCCGGCCAGCAGGGCGGCCTTGGGGATCGAGCTGTGCGCCTGGTCGGAGGCGTACACGACGAGCGGCGGCCCCTCGCCTTGCAGGCCGCCGCTCTCCTGACCGAAGTCGGTTGCCCGCTCGCGCGCGCACAGGAGGGCGCACAACGTACAGGTGCTGGCGGTGTCCTGGATCACGCCGCTGAACGTCTCGGGCAGGCCGACCATCTGACGCAGCCACTCCATGACCACGTTCTCGACTTCGGTGGCCGCCGGGCTCGTCTGCCAGCTCATGCCCTGACTGCCGAGCCCGGTCGAGACGAGGTCGGCGAGCACCGACGAGAGGTCGGCGTTGGAGGGAAAGTAGGCGAAGAAGCCGGGGTGGTTCCAGTGGGTGATCCCCGGCAGCACCAGGCGTTCGAGGTCGGCGACGATCGACTCGAACCCCTCAGGCCGCAGCGGTGGCTCGGCGGCGAACAGCGCCTCGAGGTCCCCCGGCTCGACGCGGCTCATCACGGGGTACTGCTCGATGCGCTCGCGGTAGTCGGCGATCCACTCGACCAGCTCGTGACCGAGACGGCGGAACTCCTCGGGGTCCATCCCTGCCTCCCTTGCGCCCGGTACCGGGCTACTGCACCCAGGTCACCAGCTCGTCTAAGCCCGCGCGGGTGCGCTCGAAGCGGTTGGCCGCTGCCTCATAGTCGGGGTGGCCAAGCGTGACGCCGACCACGAACCGCTTGCCGTCGCTCCCCGGCAGCAGCTCGCGCAGCAGCTCCGGGTAGCGCACGATGGTGGCCACGATACAGGTGCCCAAGCCCCTGTCGTAGGCGGCGAGACAGACGCTCTGCACGAGCGACCCGGTGTCGAAAGAGGCGTACTCGGGCGCGAGGCAGTCCTCGATGCCGAACGCCAGCAGACAGGGAGCGCCGAACAGGTTGGCCATGCGCGCCAGGGCGGCCGCCGGGTCGGTGGCCTCGCCGGCGGCCGCCAGCGAGGCCGCCCGGGCCTGCATCATGCTGGTCGTCCTCGCCGAACACGCCGCCGGCCAGTCGTTGGTGGGCACGAAGTCGGGGCTCGGCGGTTCGCCGTCGTCTACCGCGCTCTTGAAGCGCTCCTTGAAGCGCTTCAGCGCCTCGCCGGTGACGACCCAGATGCTCCACGCCTGCGTGTTGCGCCACGAGGGCGACCAGCGCGCCTCGTCGAGGATCTCCTCGATCAGCTCGCGCGCGACGGGCTCAGCGGTGTAGGCGCGGATGCTGCGCCGTCCGCGCAGCACCGTCTCGAATTCCATCCGTCCTCCAAACGTCCACAGGCCTGCCGACGCCGACAGGGCGCCGCGCGGCGCTGCGCCGCGCGGCGCCGACTCCTATCCCGCCTGGCGCACGGGCAGCGCGCCCAGTGTGACACTCTCGCCAAGCGTCACCGGCATGCTCAGCGACTGGTAGCCGGCGCCCGCGAGCGTGAGCGTGTACTCCCGGCCGGGTTCGAGCTTGTCGATCAGGAAGGTGCCGTAGTTGTCGGTCGTCGCTCGGCCGATCTCCCGGCCGTCGAGGGACACAACGGCCGTGACCCCCTCGGCACACTCGTCGCGCGCCTCGTCGACGACACTCCCGGCCACGAAGACCTTCGTCCATCGGTGCAGGTTCTCATAGTAGACACGTGGCTTGGTGCCCAGGCTGTCGCGGTACCGTTCGAGGCCTTCGTCGGCGACGCGGCGCGCCATCTCGTCGTCCTCGGCCATGACCAGCTTGATGGCATCCGTAGGGCAGACCTGCGAGCAGCGCGTCTCCGTCCACCCCTGGTCCAGAAGGTGAGCGCAGCCGGTGCACTTCTGCGCGAGCTGCTTCTCCTCGTTCCAGTAGATGGCGTTGTACGGACAACTGGTGGCGATCTCGCTGCGGCCGACCGCCTTCACCGGGTCGATGAGCACCACGCCGTCATCGCGCTTGTACACGGCGCCGTCGTCGGTGAGGCAGGGCGCCTCGTCACAGTGCATGCACGGCATGGGCAGGTAGGCGGTCTGCACGATCGGGTACTGGCCGCGTTCCCTGCGCTTGATGTCCATCCAGCGCTGCCCGTGCCACGGCTGGCCCGCCGAATACGGCGGGAAGTCGTTCTCGACGAACTCGTCCTTGTCGGCCAGGTAGCAGTCGTTGCAGTCGTGGCAGCGGGCGATGTCGATGATCATGTGCCAGGTCTTCATTGGACCGCGCCCTCCCACTTCTCGACCTGTACGAGACAGGAGTTGTTGGACATCGCCGTCGAGGTCGGCGTGATGAAGCGCTTGTTGGTGAGGATGTTGACGCAACCGGCGATGTCAGTGGACTCGCCCGGCTTGCCCAGCGGCAGGTAGTCGGCGCACGACTCGTAGGCGTGCACCGTGCCCGGCGCCAGACGCTCGGTGACCTGGGCGCAGAGGATGACAGAGCCGCGGTCGTTGAAGGCGCGGATCAGGTCGCCGTCGGCGATACCCCGCGCCGCCGCGTCCTTGGTGTTGAGGCGCATCACGTAGTAGTAGTGGCCGTCGTCTTTGAGCACGCGGTGGTCCTTGACCTCGTTGAGCCAGCTCCCCTTGGAGTCGCCCATGGTGTGGAAGCTGAAGCGCGGGTGCGGGCTCACCATCTGCAGCGGGTACTTGCCGTACAGCTCCTCGGTGCGATGGCCCTCCCAGCTCGGGATGTACTGCGGCCCCATGGCCGGCCGCTCGGGGTCGACCACGTCCATCTCGAGGCGCTTGATGGCCGAGCTGACGAACTCGATCTTGCCCGACGCCGTCTGCAGGCCCTTGAGCCCGATGGTGTCGCCGGGCCTGGGACCCCAGTCAGGCGTGTCGCGCACGCGCCCCTCGGCGAACCAGCGCATGGCCGGCGTCGAGACGTGGTCCTCCGGGAAGGGCACGACGAAGTAGCCCTTCTTCTCGAACTCCTCCCAGGTGATGTGCTTGGGCAGGTCCGTCGCGGCGAAGTAGAGCTTGCACCAGTCGTACTCGTCGCGGCCGCCGTCGGTGTAGAGATCGCCGATACCCATGCGCTCGCAGACCGCGGCGAAGATGTCGTAGTCCGACTTGCTCTCGCCCAGCGGCTCGATGCACTTCTTCTGGAAGACGATCACGCGGTGGTTGGTCTGGATGTAGTTGTCGGGGATGTAGCCCGAGCAGTTGCCGAACTCGCTCATGTCCCAGCGCTCGAAGTTGGTGCAGGCCGGCAGGATGAGGTCCGCGTACTTGGCCTCGCCCTCGATCCAGATCGACTGGTTGACGACGAAGCTGACCTTGCCCTCCTGGTAGGCCTTCACGTAGCGGTTCGTCTCCTGCATGGTGCCGAAGAACGAGCCCCCGTAGCGCCAGTACATCTCGACGAAGGGGTAGCCGGGTGCGGGGTACTGGTACTTCTGCATCTGGCTCTCGATCGAGGAGCCGCAGAAGCCCTTGCCGCGCCACTCGAAGCGCTCGTGCATCATGGCCTCGGGGATGCGCAGGCGCGGGATGGCCTGGCCCTCGGTGGAGTCGTGGGTGTTGACGGTGGGGTGCGAACCGGTGCCCGTCGGCGAACATGCGATACGTCCAGCGGTAGGCGGCCGCCGACTTCTCGGGGTCGCCGGAGATGCCGCCCTCGGCGTAGCCGGGGAAGATGAACGACTCGTCGCTGGGCGCGCCCTGCGAGGTGCCCCAGATGTTGCTGCCCGGCTTGCCGTACCCCTGCATGGCGGCGAGGGCCACCATCGTGCGCGCCCACTCGTTACCGGTGGCCGAGCGGCAGGCGCCGCCCCAGCCGCCCAGGCCGCCGGCGGCGAGCATCGTCTTCTTGGCGCCCCACTCGCGCGCCAGGGCGCGGATCTCGCGCGCCGGGATGCCGCACTCGCCCTCCGCCCACTGAGGCGTCTTGGGCACGTTGTCGCTCTTGCCGAGCACGTAGTCCTTCCACTCGTCGAAGCCGACGGTGTGCTCGCGCACGTAGTCCTTGTCGTAGAGATCCTCGGCAAACCAGGTGTGGGCGATGCCGAGACCGAAGGCCACGTCGGTGCCGAGGCGCGGCGCGAACCACTTGTCGCTGAAGAGCTCGGCCGTGTGATTGAAGTAGGGGTCGACGAACACCATCTTGAGGCCGAGCTCTTTCATCCAGTAGCGGCGGCAGGTGCTCTCGAAGGCGGAGTAGATGCCGCCGCCGGTCGTCTCGGGGTCGGCCGACCAGAAGACGATCATCTCGCTGTGCTTGAGCGCGTCCTCGAGCAGGTCCCACTGCTCGGGGATGCCGAGGCGGTGGCTGTTGCCCCACATCGGTATGGCACCCCAGTGCCATCCCTCCCAGCTGTCGGGGTTGTGGGCGCACTGGGAGAAACCCATGAGGTTGAGGAAGCGGTTGTAGGCGCTGTGCCGGTAGCCGACGTTGCCCCAGAGGTGATGCGAGCTCTCGGTGGTCATGATGGAGCCGGGGCCGATCTCACGATGGCAGCGCTCGACCTCGTCGGCGACGATGTCGAGCGCAGCCTCCCAGCTGATGGGCTCGTAGCCCGAGATCCCGCGGTTGCGGACGTTGCGCGCGCCCTTGTGGTCGAAGTCGACGCGCTTGAGCGGCGTGAGGATGCGCTTGGGCGAGTAGACCATGGAACGCTGCGCCTGCGCGTGCGGCGACAGGGTGGTGCGGCGCGGCGGCGTGAAGCGGCGACCCCGCGCCTCGATGACCCAGTCGCCCTTGTCGTCGTCGTCAAGGTCGATCGGGAACATGCGGACGATGCGCCCGTCCTTCACGTCGACGAAGAGAGGTCCCCCTGTCGTGCTGTTGGTCAGTCTTACGACGTCCCCCATACTCCTCCCACCTCCGCTCTCGACTCGACCGCGCGGCCGAAAGGATCCTACTGTATGAATGCGGCCATTGGCCGCATCGCGGACACGCGTGCCCGTACTTCGGAAAGGCTACAAGGGGGCGAGCCGGTGTCAAGCGCGGCCCTGCCACGGCCGGCTGGGATGACCATGATCGACGGTCGCCCGGCCGAGGAGCATGGGGCCCGCGACCGGCTTGACAGGCCCAGGGCCCTCGCTGATAGTCTCGATCTCGTACTCCAAGCCCTTCGTCCTACGGCACTCGCTACGGACGCCGGGCCGTACCATGGATAGACCATGGGGCGGCGACGGTCGCCGTCGTGGGCCCGCGGTGGAAACGCCCGGACCTCCTCGTGTTTGGAAAGGAGTCGGGGATGTTGCATTCGACCGCGCGCGGTGCGCGCCCACCCGCCGCGGATCCGCATCGGCGGCCTCACGACGAACCCCGCGACGAGAAGTCGGCCGGTCTGCGCTCTCGCTCCTGGTGCTGCTGCTCGTGGCCCTGCGCTGGCGTTGCTGGCCGGCGCGTGCGGCGGCGGCTCCTCCGCGACCGGGAACGCCAGCCCGCCGACCAAGCTCACGGTCTTCGGCGCCGCGTCGCTCACCGACGCGTTCACGAAGCTCGGCACCGACTTCACCGCCGCGCACCCCGGCGTGAACGTGACCTTCAACTTCGCCGGCAGCCAGGATCTCGTCGCCCAGCTCCAGCAGGGCGCCCCCGCCGACGTGCTGGCGACGGCCGACACGGCCACCATGGACAAGGTCGCCGAGCCTGGTCGGACACGCCCCAGGTGTTCGCCGGCAACAAGCTCGAGATCGCCGTGGCCCCCGGGAATCCGCAGCACATCACCGGCCTCGCCGACCTTGCGAACCCGATCTCAAGGTCGTCCTCGCGGCGCCCGAGGTGCCGGCGGGCAAGTACGCGCGAGCAGATCCTCGAGCGAGCCGGACGTCGACGTGAAGCCGGTCTCTCTCGAGGAGAGCGTCAAGGGAGTCGTGACGAAGGTCGTCGCTGGGCGAGGCCGACGCAGGTATCGTCTACGTCACGGACGTGTCCGCCGCCAAGGGCAAGGTCGACAGGCGTGGTGATCCCCGAGAGCCAGAACGTCGTCGCCACCTATCCCATCGCCGTCGTGAAAGCGAGCGAACAGACGCAAGACGCGCAGTCGTTCGTCGACATGGTCCTCTCATCTCAGGGCCAAGCAGATGCTGCAGAGCTTCGGCTTCTTGCCGCCGCCCCAGTGAGAGGAAGGCAGGGGTCGCACGCGAGCGTGGTGGCGGGAGGCCGATCCAGTGACGGACCGGCGACTCCTGGGCCCCGGCCGCGCGGCGGCGAAGCGGGCACGGGACTCGCCGTCGTCGCCGGCGACTCCATGGCGACCGCGCCGGGCCGAGCCGGCGCCGTGGGCGACGCCGCCAGAAGACGGCGCGCCGCGACTCACGCGTCGCGGCAGCGGCGGCGCGCCCCTCGGGTTCGTGCCGCTCGCGGTGGTCGCGGTCACGTTCCTGACCCTGCCACTGGTCGCCCTCCTCGTGCGCGCCCCGTGGCGCGACCTGCCCGGCGACCTGACGGCGCCCGGAGTGCTCACCGCCCTGCGTCTCTCGCTCGTGTGCTCGCTGGGAGCGCTCGCCATCTCGCTGGTCTTCGGCGTCCCGCTCGCCTGGCTGCTCGCCCGCGTCCGCTTCCGCGGTCGCAACGTCGTGCGCGCCCTGGTGCTGCTGCCCATGGTCCTGCCGCCCGTCGTCGGCGGCGTCGCCCTGCTCCTCGCCTTCGGCCGCAACGGTCTCGCAGGCCAGTGGCTCGACCGGGTCTTCGGCGTCACGCTGCCGTTCTCGACCGCCGGGGCCATGCTCGCCGAGACGTTCGTCGCCATGCCCTTCCTCGTCATCACCGTCGAGGCCGGCATCCGCGCCATGGACCGGCGCTACGAGGACGCCGCCGCGACGCTCGGCGCCGGCCGCTGGACCACCTTCCGCCGGGTGACCCTGCCGCTGATCGCGCCCTCCTTGGCCGCCGGCGGCGCCCTGTGCTGGGCGCGCGCCCTCGGTGAGTTCGGCGCGACCATCACCTTCGCCGGCAATCTGCCGGGGACGACGCAGACGATGCCGCTGGCGGTCTACATCGCCCTGCAGAACAATCCGGACGCGGCGATCACCCTCAGTCTCGTGATGCTGGCGATCTCGCTGACGGTGCTGGTGGGCTTGCGCGGCCGCTGGTTCCCCTCGCGATGACCGCCCGGGCGACGTTACCCGCAGGCGGAGGCCGACCGTGAGCCTCGAGGCCGTCGTCGGCCTGCGCAAGGGCACCCTCGACCTCGACGTCGAGCTGGAGGTGGCGAGCAACGGCGTCGTCGTGCTGCTCGGTCCCAACGCCGCCGGCAAGACGACACTGCTCCGCGCGCTCGCCGGCCTCGTGCCGCTGGAGCGCGGCCGGGTCGTCCTCGACGGCGTCGTCCTCGACGACCCGGCGGCCGGCGTGCGCGTGCCCACCGAACGGCGGCCGATCGGCGTCGTCTTCCAGGACTACCTCCTCTTCCCGCACCTCTCGGTGCTGGAGAACGTCGCCTTCGGGCCGCGATCGAGCGGCGCCGGGCGCACCGTGGCGCGGGAGCACGCCCTCGCGCTGCTCGACCGCGTCGGGCTCGTCGACTGCGCCGCCGCGAAGCCGCGGGCGCTCTCGGGCGGGCAGGCGCAGCGGGTGGCGCTGGCGCGCGCTCTCGCGACCGACCCGCGTCTCCTGCTGCTCGACGAGCCGCTCGCGGCCATGGATGCCGGCGCGCGCGCCGAGCTGCGCCGCGGCCTGAGCCGGCACCTCGCCGCGTTTCCCGGGATCTGCCTCGTGATCACCCACGACCCGATCGAGGCGATGACCCTCGGTGACCATCTCGTCGTCGCTGGAAGCCGGACGCGTGGTGCAGTCCGGGACCCCGGACGAGCTCTCCTCGCACCCGCGCTCGCGCTACGTGGCCGAGCTGCTCGGCCTGAACCTGTACCGCGGCCGTCCCGAGCAGCGCTCGATCGTGCTCGCGAACGGCCGGCGCCTGATCGCCGCCGACCCCGTGCCGCACGAGGGTGAAGTGTTCGCCGTCATCCCGCCGCGGGCGGTCTCGCTGCACCGCGCCGTCCCCGAGGGCTCGCCGAGAAACGTATGGGAGGGCACGGTCGGCGACCTCGACGTGGCCGGAGATCACGTCCGCGTGCACGTGGGCGGCGACCTACCGATCGTCGCCGAGGTCACGCCGGCGGCGGTCGCCGCCCTTCGCCTCGGCGAGGGCGGCCCGGTCTTCGTCTCGGTCAAGGCGCTCGCGGTCGAGGTCTACCCGGCGTGAGGTGGCGCCGGTGTTCGCCGTGACGCAAGGACTCCAGTCTGGTCTGGTACCGCGGAGGTTCTCGTAGCCTCGGGACGTGTCCATGCGGTCGCAACCCCGGGCGCCGCTACGCTTCTCGGACGCCCTCCTCTCCCGTAGCATCTACGGCATGGACCATCCCGACCACGTACACCGACCGCACGGCGACGATGGCGACCAGGCCCGCGGCGGCGCGGACGCGCCGCCGCCCGGCCTGGTCGCCATCGTCGGCAAGAGCGACTCCGGCAAGACGACCCTCATCGAGAAGCTCGATCCCCGAGCTGCTGAAGCTGGGGCTGCGCGTCGGGACGGTGAAGCACGACGCGCACAGCTTCGAGATCGACCATCCGGGCAAGGACTCCTGGCGCCACGGCCAGGCCGGCGCTCTCGCCTACGTCATCTCCTCGAAGGAGCGCCTCGCGTACATCGCCAAGCTCGACGGCGAGATGCCCCTCGCCGACATAGCGCGCCGCTTCTTCTCCGACTTCGACCTCGTCGTCGCCGAGGGCTACAAGCGCTCGGCGCCTCACCTCGTCGAGCTCTTCCGCGCCGGCGCCGGCCACTCGGCGCCCCTCTGCGCGCCGGGGGAGTCGCTGGCCGTGGTCACCGACGCCCCCCTCGAGCACGAGCACCGCTTCGGCCTCGACGACGCCGCCGGCCTCGCGCGCTTTCTGGCCGACCGTCTCGACGCCCTCAGGGTGTACTGAGCCGGCGGCGCGCGGCGCGGCGTGTCGTCGACGCAGCGCGCCCCCGCCACTGCTTGACACGCCGTCTCCCCACCACCTAGCATCGTCCGCATAGTGGAAGATACCGTCCGTATCGTGGGCCCTTCCTCTGTACCTCCGCGCCCGCGGCGGCGGTGTACCCAGCGCTCGCACCCGCACCTGTGCAGCCGTTTACCCATGGATTACGATTGCCGACAAGGCCGAACTCCGACTCCACACACAGGCTCATGGCTGCTCGACGAGCACACGCACGAGCACCGGCACTGACAAGATCCGGATCAGGCGAGACCGGAAGGAGAGGCGTATGGCGGAAGACATGAGCAAGACGGGAGCCTCCGGCGAGCGAACGCTGGTGCGCGACATCAGCTTCTGCGGCGTGCCCGAGAACGGCTCCAATGCCTCGATGGTGGATGTGAAGGACGGCAGGATCGTCCGCATCCGCCCGATGCACTACGACTGGAAGTACAAGCGCGAAGACATGAACCCCTGGAAGATGGAGGTCAGGGGGTCCACCTTCGAGCCGAGCATGAAGACCCTCATCCCGCCGTACAGCATCGCCTACAAGAAGCGCGTATATTCGCCGGCCCGCATCCGCTACCCCATGATGCGTGTCGACTTCGACCCCAACGGCGAGCGCAACCCGCAGAACCGCGGGGTAAGCAGGTACAAGCGCATCTCCTGGAAAGAGGCGCTCGACGTCATCACCGGCGAGATGGAGCGCATCAAGGAGACCTACGGTCCGACCGCGCTGCTCTACCAGTGCGACCAGCACGGCGAGAACAAGGTCGTGCAAGCCTGCCACGGCGCCGGCCGCAAGCTGCTGCGCCAGTGGGGCGGCTTCACGCTACAGATCCGCCAGCCCGACAGTTGGGAGGGCTACTGGTGGGGCAACAAGCACTTCTGGGGCTGTGAGCCGGTCGGCCAGGGCAAGCAGAGCAACCTGCTCTGGGACATCTCGAAGAACGCGGAGCTGTTGCTCTTCTGGGGCTGCGACCAGGAGACCACCCCCTGGGGCTGGCAGGGTCAGCTTCCCAGCCGACTGAGCTACTGGTGGACCGAGCTCGGCATCAAACAGATCTACGTGTGCCCCGACCTCAACTACGCGGCCGCCGTGCACGCCGACCGCTGGATCCCGGTCCTGCCGAACACCGACGCCGCCCTCTATCTGGCGATCACCTACCGCTGGTTCAAGCGGGGCACCTACGACAAAGAGTACCTCGCCACACACGCCGTGGGCGTCGACAAGTACGAGGCCTACGTCATGGGCGAGGAGGACGGCATCCCGAAGACGCCGGAGTGGGCTGCGCCCATCTGCGGCGTCCCGGCCCGCGTCATCAAGGCCCTCGCCGACGAGTGGGCGAGCAAACGCACCACCGTGGTCATCGGCAACGGCGGCCCCGGCATCCGCGGCCCCTACGCCACCGAGCCGGCCCGCCTGCAGGCCATCTGCCTGGCCATGCAGGGTCTCGGCAAGCCGGGCGTGAACCAGGCCAAGATGATCGAGTGGGGCCTTTTCGACAAGCCCGATCAGTACGCCCAGCCCAAGCCGTTGCGCGTACCCAACCTGCGCAGCGCCTACACCGGCGGGCATCCCGACGAGTCCAACCATCCGTCGTTCATCCCCAAGACGTACGTTCCCAAGGCGATCCTCGAGGGCGAGTGCGACTGGTGGGGCTGCGAGTCCGAGACCGCCGACCGCGTGAACCAGTTCGAGCACTACAAGTACCCGGCCGACGGCTGTTCCAAGATCCACATGGTCTGGACGGACTCGCCGAGCTGGATCACCTGCTGGAACTCGGGCAACGACTACGTGCGCGCCATGCGGCACCCCGACATCGAGTTCATGTTCGCCCAGCACCCGTGGCTCGAGAACGACTGCCTGCTGGCCGACATCATCCTGCCGGTGAACACGAAGCTCGAGGAGGACGACATCGCCGGCGACATCTTCAGCGGGCAGTTCAACCTTCTCTTCCCCGAGCACAAATGCGTGGAGCCGCTGGGCGAGTCGTTCAGCGACTACGAGATCGCCTGCATGATCGCGGAGCGTCTTGGGCTGCTGGAGGAGTACACGGGCGGCAAGTCCATCCCCGAGCTCATCAAGCACGGCTACGAGACCTCGCGCTGCGACGATCTCATCAGCTGGGAGGAGCTCAACGAGAAGGGCTACTACGTGGTCCCCACGGCCGACGGCTGGGAGGATGTGCCGGCCGGCTTCTACAACTTCTACAAGGACCCGGAGAAGTACCCCCTCAGCACCCCGACCGGCAAGCTCGAGTTCGAGGCCACCGGCCTGCTTGAGCACTTCCCCGACGACGTCGAGCGGCCGGCGGTGCCGAAGTGGGTCGCGCAAGGGATCAGCCACGAGGAGACCATCGGCACCAAGCGCTCCGAGAAGTATCCGTTGCTCGTGTGCTCCAACCACCCGCGCTGGAGCGTCCACTCGCAGCACGACGACATCACCTGGCTGCGTGAGATCGCCACCTGCAAGGTGACCGGTCCCGACGGCTACCAGTACCACCCGATCTGGCTGCATCCGTCCGAGGCCGAGAAGCACGGCATCAGAAGCGGCGATGTGGTGTCCATCTACAACGACCGCGGCACCGTGCTCGGCGGCGCCTATGTCACCGAGCGCGTGATGCCGGGCGTGGTCTACATCGACCACGGCGCCAAGTGGGACCCCATCGCCCCCGGCGAGATCGACCGCGGCGGTGCGATCAACACCATCGTGCCGCGCAACACCACCTCGAAGAACGCCGTGGGCCATGCGGTGAGCGGCTTCCTCGTCAACATCGAGAAGACCGACATGGAGGCGCTCAAGCGCAAGTATCCGGAGGCCTTCGAGAAGCCGTTCCATCCGTGCGCCGGGCCCGGGTTGCAGGCCTGCATCGAGGGGAGGGCGTGATGGGCAAGGTCCTCGTCATCGATCTGGACATCTGCAACGGCTGCTACAACTGCCAGGTGGCCTGCAAGGACGAGCACGTGGGCAACGACTGGTCGCCCATCGCCAAGCCGCAGCCCGACACGGGCCAGTTCTGGACCAAGGTGCACGACAAGGTGCGCGGCCAGGTGCCCAAGGTCAAGGTCACCTACATGCACAGCATCTGCCAGCACTGTGACGACGCGCCCTGCATCCCGGCGTGTAACGTGAACGCCATCTACAGGCGCGACGACGGGGCCGTGATCATCGACCCCGACAAGTGTCGCGGCAACCAGCTCTGCATCTCGGCGTGCCCGTATGAGGACGTGATCTACTTCAACGACTCGCTGAACATCGCCCAGAAGTGCACCTTCTGCGCGCACCTGCTGGACGACGGCTGGAGCGAGCCGCGCTGCGTCGATGCCTGCCCGACCGGGGCCTTCACCTTCGGCGAGGAAGAAGACCTGGCCGAGCTGATCGCGAAGGCCGAGCCGCTCAAGCCGGGGCTCGACGTGAAGCCGCGCGTCTACTACATCGGTCTGCCCAAGCGCTTCATCGCCGGCGCCGTGTTCGACTCGGAAGCCGACGAGTGCACGGAGGGCGCCACTGTGACGCTGACGGATGCCGCCACCGGCAAGTCGCTCACTGCGACGACCGACGGCTACGGAGACTTCTGGTTCCACCAGGTGGAGCCGGCCGTCTACACGGTCCTCGTGGAGAAGAACGGCTACCTCGCCGAGAAGCTGGGGCCGGTCGACGCCACTCAGATCGACGTCAACGTCGGCGACATGGCCGTCTGGAAGGCGGCCGCGGCCGGCGCCTGAACGGCGTAGCAGAGAAGCGAAGCGGCAAGAGAAGGGCCGGCCCGAACGGGCCGGCCCTTCTCAAGTCGACCACGGCACTCAACGGGGAACGGGATGGAAGCTGGCTACGATGCGCGTGAAGTCGTCACGGCGCTGGCCGAGCACGAAGAGGCGCTGAGCGCCCTCTACTCGGCCTACGCGACGCAGTAAGTGACGAGCGCGTGAACGCACGTTCCGGATCACCTCTGCCGGAGGCCGGCGCGGCGCCGGCCGAGGGCCGGCGCCGCGCCGGCCTCGGCATGAGCGGCGGTCTCGTCGTCCTCTTCGCGGTCGCTACGGGGCTCTCGGTCGCCAACAACTACCTCGCGCAACCCCTGCTCGACACGATCAGGCGTGACTTCGGTGTGTCGAGCGACGTCGCCGGGCTTATCGTCACTGCTGCCCAGGTGGGCTACGCCGCCGGCCTCGTGCTCCTCCTGCCGTTGGGCGACCTCTTCGAGCGGCGGCGCCTTGTGACGGGGCTCTCGGTGTGCACGGCAGGGTTTCTCACCGTCGCCGGCGCCGCCCCGTCGATCGGCATCCTGCTGCCGGCGGTGGCGCTCGTGGGGGTGACGTCGACAACGGCGCAGATACTCGTGCCGTTCGCCGCCAGCCTGGCGGCCGACGACGAGCGCGGGCGGGTGGTCGGCACGGTGATGAGCGGCCTCCTCCTCGGGATCCTCCTCGCGCGCACGGCGTCGGGGCTCGTGGCCGAGCTCGCCGGCTGGCGCGCGCCGTACTTCATCGCTGCCGGGCTCATGCTGCTCCTGGCCGGCCTGCTGCGTTGGCGACTGCCGCGCTACCGGGAAGACGTACGGCTGAGCTACCCGCGACTCCTCGCCTCGACCCTCGGCATGGCGCGCGACCAGCCCGTGCTGCGCCTGCGCACGCTCTACGGCGCCTTGGCGTTCGCCACCTTCAGCGTCGTGTGGACAAGCCTCGCTTTCCTGCTGGCCGGGCCGCGCTATGGGTACGGCGAAGGGACCATCGGCCTGTTCGGCCTCATGGGCGCGGCCGGGGCGGTGATGGCCATCGCCGCCGGGCGTCTGGCCGATCGAGGCTGGTCGCGCGCGGTCACCGGCGCGACCAGCCTCATCATGGTCTTCTCCTACCTTCTCATCTGGCTGGGTGGCGCCGGCAGGTTGTGGCCGCTCATCGCGGGTATCGTGCTCGTCGAGGTCGGCTCCAACGGCCTGCACATCACCAACCAGAGCGAGATCTATCGCCTCGATCCCGAGGCGCGCAGCCGCATCAACGCCGTCTACATGACCGGCTGCTTCACCGGCGCCGCCGTCGGCTCCTCGTCCTCGGCATTCGTCTTCGCGCGCTGGGGCTGGTCGGGACTCTCGCTGCTCGGAGCCGCTTTCGCGCTAGCCGCGACGATCCTCTGGGTGGGAAGTGACAGACTTCCACGTAGGGCCTGATCCCCTGCGCCGCAGCGCTCGGCGGACGTCTCCCGGCCGCTCGAGGTCGGGGCCACTCACGGTCCTTCGAGCCTGAGCTCGCGCCCCTTGGCGACCAGCCTGTCGAGCTCCAGCAACGCGTCGGGGGCGGGCGCGTAGGCCCGCTCACCCGCACGCAGCTGCTCCGTCTTGGCGGCGGCGCGTCGCAACAGCGACGACGCGCCGCCGCCCACCCAGGCGTCGTGCGACTGTTGATCGATCAGCTCGGGCAGGAAGAAGTCTCTGTAGTGCACGCGCGAGTACTTGCGCGAAAGGTGCGTGCCGCCAGGACCGACCGCGGCTATCTCCGCGACTGCCAGTGACTCCTCGTCGATGGTCACGCCGCGCAGGTAGGCTTTCACCCAGCGCACCAGTTCGTCCATGAGGACGACCGACTCATACGACGAAGCGGTCCCCGAGGCGACGTAGCCGAGGTCGTGGAGCAGGGTGACGCCGGCGAGGGCGGCGGTGAGCAGCGTCATCCCCGACTCGAAGGCCCATTGCTCGTCGAGCATCTCCGCATCCGAGCAGCCGCCGTAGCCGAACGTGGGCAGACCGTAGTGGGCCGCCAGGTCGGCGGAGGCCTGCTGCGCCGCCATCGACTCGGGCGCCGCGTACACGACCACGGCAGTGCGCAGGTTCATGGCGCCCTGGCTGACGCCGTACACGTACGGGGCGCCCGGCCGGGCCACCTGGCTGATGACGAGGCCGCTGAGCATCTCGGCGTTGGTGACGACGAGGAAGGCCGCCGGTGACGCCGGCGCGTTCGCGCCCTGCAGCAGCGCCGTGGCGTACACCATGGGCACGTCGAGCTCTGCGCAGCGAACCAAGCGGTCGGCCGACCCGTGGCCGTGCACCAGCGGCGGCGTCGGCATGGCGTAGACGGCCCAGCTGTCCTCGGCGCCACAGACCGCCGCCATCTCCTTGAAAAGCTCGAGATCGTCGGCGTGCTCGGGGACCATGATGAGGGGCTTGGACGTGCCGCGCAGCATGGCGGCGAACTGCGCGATCGGCGCATAGCGAGGATCGAGCTCGTGCGGATGCGCCATCGACATCACGAAATCGATGTTGGGCAGCATCTCCTGCAGGGCCGCCATCTCCTCGACGTCGGCCAGCGTGGCAGGTCGTCTATCGCGGTCGTCCGGACCCAGCACGTGCAGGCAGTCGGAGCCGGTGCCGTAGTACGTGACGCCGGCGTGCAGGTCGAGGGGCTGCGCGGTCGAGCGTGACGTCAGCGCGACGCGTCGAGGAGCGGTCGCGAGGGCCAGATCGACGAGGCCGGACGGGATGCGCACGCGCGTGCCCTCCACCCGCGCGCCGGCCGCCGCCAGCAGCTCGAGGGTACGCTCGTGCTGCACCTCGACACCCGTCCCTGCGAGGATCTCGAGCGTCGCGGCGTGCACCGCCTGGCAGGCGTCGTCGTCGAGCGCACGAGCGCGAACGGGACGGTGCGTCACGGCTTGACGCGAGCACGCGAGGCGCGCATCGACGGGGCGGCACTGTGGGTCATGGCCTCTCCTTCGCGGTGAACTCGAGGGGATTCTACAGAACGGCCCCGGGACGCGTTCAGCCGCTAGGTCACGTCCCCGCCGCCAGCAACGCCAAGTAGCGATCGTAGGCGTAGACGCGGTTGCGCTTCTTCCCCGTGACCTCAGAGGCGACACCGAGGCGCACAAGCTCGTCCATGCCGGTCGAGGCCGCCGGGAATGAGAGGCCGGAGCGCGCGGCCGCATCGCCCAGCGTCAGCAGCGGACGCGCTTTGAAGGCATCATGGACCCTGAGTGGCGAGCCGGCTCTACGTCCCATCGCCTGGATCCGCCGGCGGTCGTCGTCGAAGAGTCGCGACAGGTCGCGAGCGGTCGCAACCGCCCCATCGGCGGTGTCAGCCACGCCTTCGAGAAAGAACGTAAGCCAAGCTTCCCAGTCGCCCTCGAGCCGCGCCAGGTCGAGCAGCCGGTAATACTCGTCGCGGTGCTGCTTGAGGAAGAGGCTGAGGTAGAGAAGCGGCTCGCGCACCAGCCCGTAGTCGCAAAGCAGCAGCGTGATCAACAGCCGGCCGACACGCCCGTTGCCGTCGAGGAAGGGGTGGATCGTTTCAAACTGCGCGTGAGCAAGGCCGGCCTTGATGAGCTTCGGAATACCGAGCGCATCGTCGTGGATGAACCGCTCCAGATCGGCGACGCCCGCCGCGACCTCAGTGTACGGAGGTGGCACGAAGTGGGCGTTGCCGGGTCGGGTCCCACCGATCCAGTTCTGCGAGCGGCGGAACTCGCCCCGCTGCTTGTCACTGCCGCGTCCTCGCGCAAGCAGCGCACCGTGCAGCTCGCGCATCAGACGCGCGCTCATCGGAAAGCCCCCGTGAAGACGGGCGAGACCATGTTCGAGGGCCGCAACGTAGCCGCTGACCTCGACAACATCGTCAATCGGGGCACCCGGCGCCTGTTCCATCTCGAAGAGCAGCAGGTCGGAGAGCGACGACTGTGTGCCCTCGATCTGAGACGAGAGGACTGCTTCTTTGCGGACGTAGGCGTAAAGGAACACCGCAGTGTCGGGCAGCAGGACCGACGTGCTGTCGAGTCGTCCGACGGCGAGGGCTGCACGCTCGAGCAGTCGCTGGAGCGCACCAGAGAGGTCGAGCGGGGGATCAGGCGGCAACGCCGAAGGGACGAACGCCTTTACCCGCTCACCGGCGGTCGTTGTGACCTCGTACCTTCCCGTCAGTCCGCGGCGCACCTTCCCTCCATTGCTCAGCGGAGTTGAATAGTGTCGACTGCTATTAAGACTTTGCTGCGAAGTCTAAATAGCAGCCACATGAAACGCAAACGGCGACACCTATGCCCGGACACCATCCGCGGCGCACCGGCCGGCAGGTTCCAGCGCGCCTGCTTGCTCGCGTTCGCAGAAAGTACTACCGCGGGTAGTGCCTTCTGCGCACGTGAGCACGCGGGGCCCAGGATCAGCGACTCACCACGGAGCTGTCGTTCTTGGCCACTATCCTTGCAGAATCCGGTAGGTTACTGGGCAAGAACGACAGTCGACGACCCGAAGGAAGCCCTCATGGAGACCATCGTCACGCTCACCATCACCCTCGACGGTGTCAGGCCGCCGATCTGGCGCCGCCTTGAGGTGCCGGCCTCGAAACACCTCGGCGAGCTGCACAGCACGCTCAATGCCGCCATGGGTTGGGCAGACTACCACCTGCACAAGTTCGAGGTCGGCGACCGTACGTACGGCGTGCCGGACCTCGACTTCTTCCCCGCGGACGACAAGACGCTGCCCGAGGAGAACGTCGTCCTGGGCGATCTGGTGCGCGCCGGGGTCGAAGGCTTCGAGTACCACTACGACTTCGGCGACAACTGGCGCTGCAGTATCGTCCTCGAGGGATTCGGCCTTGGCGAGCATGGCGTCTTCTACCCGCGCTGCGCCGATGGTGGGCGCGCCGCTCCTCCGGAGGACTGCGGCGGTCTCTGGGGCTTCGAGGAGTTCAGGCGGGCCATGGCCGACCCGCGGCACCCCGAGCACGACGACCTGACCGAGTGGCATGGCGGCGACTTCGACCCCGAGGAGTTCAGCGCCGACGAGGTCACGAAGCTGCTGCGGCAGGTCGCCACGGGCGAGATGCCCGAGGAATGGCGATAGATTCTGCACGTCGCGCTGCCGAGTGCCAAGCGGAGTCGAACGGCTACAGAGGGTACCATCCCGCGGTGACTCGAACAGCCAGCGATTGGCAAGGTGCCCCAAGGGAGGTGGTCGGCGGTGCGAGGGGCGGGCGGCCACGCTCGCGTGGCCGCCCGCCCCTCGCAGACTCTTGCTGCCGGCCGAGCCCTACTTCCAGATGTCGCGCGCCGGCGCGAAGACCACCGCGATGCGAAAGACCTCACCGCCCTGCACGCGGAAGTCGTGCACAGCACCGGCGGGCACGTAGAGGGCGTCCCCGGCCGCGACGTCGAAATCGTCGTCGCCCACCTTCGCCTTCGCGCGTCCCGAAAGGACGTAGAAGACGTGGTCCTCCTTCTCGTGCACGTCGTCGAGGGCCGCTCCCCTCGGGCTGGATCTCGGTGATGTGGAACTCGAGCTGCGCGCCCGGGCACGACTTGGGGTTCACGAGCGGCCAGCCGCGGGTGACCTCGTGCTTGGGCGGGTCCTGCCTGAACTCGATGTCGCTGGTCGAAGACGCCCCCGCGCGGCTGTGGTTGTCGCCTCGTCTGCCACCTTACTCCTTTCGTCGACTCATCTTGAAGGCCTGGGACGGCGGCGGACGGCACTACCGCCCGCCGCCGTCCCTTCGCTACCTCACGGCTCGAGCACGACCTTCATCGCGCCGTCGCGACGCTCGACGAAGGTCGTCAACGCCTCGCCGAACTGGTCGAGCGGGAAGGTGTGCGTGTGGATGCCCTTGGTCGTTACGGCGCCGTTGGCCATGAGGGCCAGCGCCGGCGCCGCGGTGTTGGGGTTGGCGCGCACGCCGAGCACGTCGAGCTCGGCCAGCGTCATCGGTCCCCAAGGCACCGTGATCTTGTCGGTCGGCAGACCCGCCATGACGATGCGGCCGGCCTTGCGCGTGCCGGCGATGGCCCAGTCGATGGCCTGCTGCGTTCCGGCGCACTCCACGGTGCAATCCGCACCCACACCGCCGGTCAGCTCCATGACCCTGGCGACCGGGTCGTCGACCTTCTCGTAGTCGACGGGCACGGCGCCCATGTCGGCGGCGAACTGCAGACGCGCCCCGCGACCCAGCACGATCACCATGCGGGCGCCCGAGGCGCGCGAGTACTGGAACGAGAACTGCCCCACGGCGCCGGGGCCGGTCACGAGCACGGCGTCGCCCGTGGTCACTCGTCCACGCTGCACGCCGTGCAGAGCCACGCCGGCCGAGTCGAGCATGGCGCCGTCGTAGTAGGTCAACCCCTCGGGCAGCGGCGTCGCCGACTTGACCGAGGTGACGATGTACTCGGCGTAGGCGCCCTGCGAGGTGAAGCCGTAGTGGCGGTGGCCGGAGGCGTTGTCGCCGTAGTTGAGGCACACGGTGTAGTGGCCGGTGAGGCAGTTCTGGCAGATGCCGCAGCCCTTGTGCGCCTCGCCGGCCACGCGCGTACCGACGGCGTACTTGGCGGCCACCTTGGCCGAGGCCTTCAGGTCCTCCGAGATGGCGACCACCTCGCCGGCCCACTCGTGCCCGATAACGGCGGGGAAGCTGGGCGGCCACATGCCGGGGAACTTGCCGGCGACGATCTTGGGATCGGTGCCGCAGATGGCCACCGCCTTGACGCGGCAGAGGACCTCGTCGCCCCTGGGTCGTGGTGTTGGCAACTCTTCGATGGTGAAGTCGTTCGGCCCGTGCAGGACGAGCGCCTTCATCGTCGCCGGGATGTCGGCGACGGCGGCCCCGGCCTGCGCGCTTGGTGCGGTCTCACTCATACCTCAGCCCTCTCGACTCGTTGCTGACGAAACGTGACGCGCTCACTGACGCACTGCTCCACTGGTTGCCTGCGGACGTGACGGGTTCATCGCTGCGGTGAACGACCGCGCCTGCTTGGCGGCGGCGCGATCGCTGGGCAGCGGCAGGATCTCCGCCGAGAGCCACCCGTGGTACTCGATCTCAGACAACGCCGAGCACACCTCCTGGTAGTCGATGTGCCCGAAGCCGGGCGCGCGGCGGTTCGAGTCGACGACGTGAAAGTACCCCAGACCCTTGCCCACGGCCCGGATCGCGCTGCCGATGGAGAGCTCCTCGATGTTCATGTGGAAGGCGTCGAGCAGGATGCAGACGTTCGGCCGACCGATCCGAGCGACCGCCGCGAGCGTCTCGTCGGCGCGGTTCAGCAGCGCCGTCTCGTAGCGGTTGATGGCCTCGATGAGAAGGCTCGTGCCCACCTCCGCGGCGTGATCGGCGCACTCCTGCATGCTCTCAACGAAGCGCGCCAGCGCCTGCCCATGGCCGTCGGGCGCGTCCCCACCGCGGCCCCGCGCGAGACCGACGATCACCGGCGCACCGAAGGCGGCCGCGTAGACGATCAGCTCGCGGACGCGCGCCACCGCGCGCGAGCGGCCGGCTTCGTCGGGATCGGTGAGCGAGAGGCCGTCCTGCAGGAAGATGCGCCCCGAGGCGACCGCCGCGAGCTCGAGGCGCGCCGAGCGCAGCAGCGCCTCGAGCTCGCGGCGGTCGAGCTCGTCGGGGCTGCGCATGCTGATCTCGATACCCTCGAAGCCAAGCTCGCGCGAGATCGCGATGCACTCCGCGACGCGTCCGGCGTAGAGCAGGGGCCCGAATCCGGTCGGCCCCGACGACGTCGCGACGCACGCCTTCCAGCTCATCGCGCGGCCTCGATGTCGGGGGCTCGTGGCAGGTCTGCACGCGAAGCGACCTCCGCGATCTTGCGCGCGTAGCCGAGGCGCCGCGAGAGCTCCTCGCCGGCGGCGCAGATCTTGGCGATGAGCTCGGGGAGCGCCTGGTCCGAGAAGCGCTGCTCGATGCCCGACAGGCTGACGGCCGCGATCACCTCACCCGTCTCGTCGTGCACGGGCGCCCCGACCGCGCAGGCGTGGAGCGTCACGTCCTCGCGGCTCACCGCATAGCCGCGCTCGCGGATATGGCGCCGGTCGCGCGCGAGCTCCTCGCGCGTGGTCAGCGAGTGCCCGGTCATCGGCGTTACGTGGTGTGCGACGATCTCCTCCCAGTGCTCGTCGCACAGGTGCGCCAGGAGCACGCGCGGCGCGGCGCCGCAGTTGTACGACTGGCGCCGACCGACCTCGAGGAAGAGGATCCTCACCTCGTGGCTGCCGTCGACGCGCCGCACGCAGAGCGTCTCGTCACCCTCGGGCACCACGAGGTACGCCGTCTCCCTCGTCTCCTCGGCAAGCCGCTCGAGAAGGGGCTCCGCCTGCGTCGCCAGCTCCATCGACTTGGAGACGATGCTGCCGAGCTCGAACACTTTGAGCCCGAGACGGTAGCGCGTGGTGCGGGCGTCGAGCTCGACCATCTCCTCCGACTGCAGTGCCGCGAGCAGACGGTGCGTCGTGCTCTTCGTCAGGCCGGCGCCAGCGGCGATCTCGGTCAGGGTGAGCTCGGGACGCTCGAGCGTGAACTGCTCGAGGATGCGCACGCCGCGCGAGATGCTGCGCACAGGCGACTCGCCACGCGCCCGAGCACTCGCGACGGCACGCTCAGGCGACTCGCCTCGCGCTTGCGCGCGGGCGAGTCGCCCATCCTTGCTCTCTGCTGCAGGAGACACCTATGCCTCCCGTCGCGCCGTCCCGACCGCCCGCCGGCCGCTAGTGCTGCCCGAGCCAGGGCAGCGCCGTGATCGGCTTCCAACCGGGACTGAACGGCTCGCGCAGGAACGGCTCCATGTCGGCCGCGGTGCGGAAGGTCGTCTCTTCCACCGGCGGCACCGCGCCCGGCGGGAAGACCTCGAGGATCTCGTCGACGATCGACGTCAGGTAGCGGCAGACGGCCGCCACCGGACGCTTCGCCTTCTCGGCGTCGCCGAGCGTAGGCTTGCCGACGACGCCCTCCGGCGTGCCGAAGAACTCGATGGCGAAGTGACCCTCGCCCTCCGACCAGCGTTGCGGGCGGTTCATCCCGTCGACCGAGTTGTTGAAATGTCCCGTTGGCAGGTAGTGCTTGGTCTCGGTCTCGACCGCGTAGCTCATGTCGACCATCTCGGGGAAGAAGAGCAGCCCGACCGACGTCTCGGCCTCGTCGGCGTGTATGAACTGCGTATCCCACTCGCCGCCCATGTCCTTGGTGCGGAAGAAGTCCTTTACCGAGCGGTGCCAGTCCATGACGCGGTAGATGCCGGGGAGCTGGTAGCGCTTGAGGAACTTGTGCAGCGCCGTCTCCAGCATCCACAGGTGGCCGTGGTTGTTGACGATGATCTGCTTGCGGAAGCCGTCGTTCCAGAGGCCCAGCATGACGTCGACGAGTGTCTCCTCGACCACCTCCTCGCGCAGCATCACGGTGCCCGGCATGCCGAGGTGATGGTAGGGGTGGCCGCCGTACATGAGCGGCGGCAGCGCCAGGGCGACCGGGGCGCCACGCTTGGCGGTGTAGCGGCGCACGGCCTCGCAGATCTGGCTCACAAAGAGCGTGTCCATGGCCGACACCGTGTGGCGGCCGTGGTTCTCGGTACAGCCGACGGGGATCAGGACGACGTCGTTCTTGCGCCGCTGCTCCTCGACCAGCGCGCGGATCGTCGTCTGCAGGTAGCTGCCCGGCTTGGCCCACTCACAGGGAGAGGGGATGCCGTACTCCTCGAGGATGCCGTCGATCTGCTCCTTGTCGGCCTCCCAGAGCTCTTTGAACAGGCGCCCGACCTGCGAGTCCTCGAACCAGAGGTCGGGGCGATTCGTGGACAAGAGCGCCATGCGACTACCTCCTTAGACTGTGGCTGGGATGCCGGCACTGCGCCGCGCGAGCAAGGTGCGAGCGGCGTCGGCGATGTGATGGGACGTGAGCCCGTACTTCTCGATGAGCGCGTCGTTCGACGCCGATTCGCTGTAGACGTCGGCGATACCGACGCGCTTCATCGGCGTCGGGCGATACTCGCCCAAGGTCTCGGCCACGGCGCCGCCGAGGCCGCCGATGATCGTGTGCTCCTCGGCGGTGACCACGAGGCCGGTCTTCTCGGCGGCGGCGACGATAGCCCCGACGTCGAGCGGCTTGAGCGTCGGCACGTGCAGGATGTGCACGCCGATGCCCTCCTCGTGCAGGGCGTCGGCCGCCTCGACCGCGCGCCCCAGCATGATGCCGGTGGTCATGACGGTCACGTCGCCGCCCTCGTGCACGACCACAGCGGGGCCGATCCTGAAGTCGTAGTCGTCGTCGAAGACGACAGGGCAGGGGTCGCGGGTGAGGCGCAGGTAGACGGGGCCGTCGTGCTCTGCGACGGCGAAGACCGCCTTGCGCGCTTCGACGCCGTCGCCCGGCGCCACGACGGTCATGTTGGGCATGGCCCGCATGATGGCCACGTCCTGATGGGCCTGGTGGGTCTTGCCGCTCTTGCCCACGAAAAGGTTGGCGTAGGCGCCGATCACGATCACGTGGAGGCGCGGCTGCGCGATCGAGATCCTGATCTGGTCGAGGGCGCGTTTCGTGGCGAAGCAGGCGAAGGTGTCGGCGAAGGGGACGAACCCCATGGTGGCCATGCCGGCCGCCACGCCCATCACGTTCTGTTCGGTGACCCCCATCTGGAAGAAACGCTCGGGATAGGCGGCTTCGAACATGTTCGCCTTGGTCGAGGAGGCGAGGTCGGCGTCGATGACCACGACGCGGTCGTTCTGGGCGCCGAGATCGACGAGCGCCTTACCGAAGGCGTCGCGCTGGGCCATGAGCTCAGGCATGAGGCGTCACCGCCGCCGCGCGCAGCTCGGCCAGCGCCTGTCTCATCTGCTCCTCGCTGACCAGGGCCGAGTGCCACAGGTGCGTGTTCTCCATGAACGAGACGCCCTTGCCCTTGATCGTCTGAGCGACGATCACGCAAGGGCGTCCCTTGGCGGTCTTCGCCTCCTCGCAGGCGGCCACGATCGCTTCGACGTCGTGGCCGTCGTCGACCTCGATCACGTGCCAGCCGAAGGCCCGCCACTTGTCGGGTATGGGCTCGACCGGCATGATGGCCGCCGTGTCGCCCATGAGCTGGATGCGGTTGTCGTCGACGATCGCCACCAGGTTGTCGAGCTCGTATTTGGCGCCCGCCAGGGCGGCCTCCCAGACCTGGCCCTCCTGCAGCTCGCCGTCGCCCAGGAGCACGAAGATGCGCACCTCGTCGCGCTTGTCGAGGCGCGCCCCGAGCGCCATGCCGACACCGGCCGACAACCCCTGGCCGAGGGAACCCGACGACATGTCGACCCCGGGGGTGTGGACATCGGGATGACCCTGGAGGACGGAGCCGATCTCGTCGTAGGTGGCGAGCGTATCCGCCGAGAAGTAGCCGCGCTCCATGAGCGCGACGTAGTAGATCACCGCGGCGTGGCCCTTGGAGAGGATGAACCGGTCGCGGTCCTCCCACTCCGGATCCGCCGGATCGACGCGCATGACCTTGAAATACAGGGCGGCCAGGATCTCGGCCACACTCAATGAGCCGCCAGGGTGTCCCCCTTGGGCGCGCCAGAGGGTCTCGATCGTCAGGCGCCGCATGCGGTTCGTCAGCTCGACGAGTTGCCCGTCGCTGTCCCCTGGCTCCATACGGACCTCCCCGTCGCCTGCACGAGACCGCGGACGTCTCCCTCCGACTGCGATGTTCCGTCTAGCGGTACGCTACTCCGAAGAACGGAACGCCCGTATCCTACCGAGTCCGTCCGCAAATGCAAGCGGGCCGCCACCGGTGTGTCTCTCGCCGGACCGCAGTGGTTTCATCAGCGAACTCGCGAGGCATCCGTAGCCGTTGCGATCAGGTGATCCTTGCCACAGTGCTACACGGCGCCAATGAGGCCGGGCCCACGCACACTCAAGCTGTCGACTCGTCAACCAGGTAGACGAGTGATTCAAACGGACGACCGGTCCGGTCGCTGAGAACGATCTCGCAGGTCTTGGCGAAGGAGTAAGCGCCATCGAAGGTGCGACCCCGTATCTCTTCGGCCTCATCATGGACTGCGGCGTCGGCAAGATCTGGGTAGAGGAACCCGCGGTCGCCGCCGGCGCCACAACAGCCCAGGCTGGTAGGAATGGTCACCTCCTCTGCGCAGGCTGCGGCTATCGCCGAGATCTTGCCGCCCAGCACCAGTTCCGTGCAGGCACATGTGGGGTGCACGAGCACGCTCCTCCTCCGCCGCTTGATCTCCAGGCGAGCCAACACGTCATCGTGCAGCCACTCGGCGAGATCCATGATCCTCAGCTGCACGTATCGCTCCTGGTTCGCATCGCTCAGGAGTCGCTCGTGCGACCCGAACTTCTCCCTCTCGAGCTCGACCAGCATCGTGTGTGCACACGACGTCACGTCGCACATGATGGGCAGTTCGCCACCCTCACTCCAGCGCCAGAATGCCTCCACGAGGCGATTTGCCATGATCGCGTGTCCGGCCCGGAACCCCTTGTGCTCCCAGATCTGGCCGCAGCAGAGCCCGGAGGTGTCATCGGGCAGGCGCATCGCGATTCCCGCCCGGTCTGCGACGCGCAGGATGGTAGCCATGACGCTGTCCTTTCCCAGGCCGGAGGAGCCGAGGATGCGACTCACGCAGGCAGGAAAGTAGACAAGCTGTGGGTCAGCCGGCTCGTGGCTCACGCGAGGAGGGGCCTTGCTGATGGAGCGAGACCACTGTGGCACGTCTGGGAGAAGCCGGCGCGCGGCGGTGGTGACCCAGGGCATCACCCCGTCACCGAGTCTGCTGTCGATGGCGCATCCCGCACTGACGCCACGCCGCAGTACCTCCTCCACCGTCCCGAAGCGACGGGCGGCGAGGCTCATCAGGTGCTCAAGCGATGAACCGTGCGCCTCGGCACGCTCGTGGTCGGTCAGATACGCGGTGTTGATGCCCGATGGGCATACCGTCCCGCACAGCCCGTCGGCCACGCATGTGTCTCTTCCGTCGTAGGCGAACTCGTCCCACAGCGAGGCGGCCTGCTCCAGGGCGCCGTCCTCCACCAGCTGGAGATGCGCCCGATTCGCCACCACGCGTTGGCGAGGCGTGAGCGTGAAGACCCGCGTCGGGCAGACACGCTCGCAGAACCCGCACTCGACACACCGGTCGACGGTCTCGTCGCCGATACTCGGTACCCGCTTGATGTTGGCCAGGTGGGTCCGGGGATCGTCGGTGAGCAGCACACCCGGGTTCAGAAGGCCGCCCGGGTCGAGCAGGCGTTTGACCTCCCGCATGACTGCCACCGCCTCCTCACCCCATTCGCGGGTCAGGAAGGGCGCCATCGCACGCCCCGTGCCGTGCTCGGCCTTGAGTGATCCTTCAAGGCCGAGCACGAGATCGGCCAGGTCATCTATGAAACGGCCGAAGTGCCCCACGCCGGCGCTGGTGCGCAGATCGTCCAGCGTGATGAAGTGCACGTTGCCGCTCGCCAGATGTCCGAAGATGAACCCGCTGTCCGTGTAGTCGTACCTGGCGAAGAGCTCGCGAAGCCCGACGATCAGGTCGACCAGCCGCTCAGGCGGGACGGCCACGTCTTCCACGACCACGCTCGTGTGTGGTGGACGAGTGGCGGCGACCAGCATGTACATGGCAGACCGCAGAGCGAACCACTGCTCGCGGATCGATGGATCGGACGTGAAGGGCTCGTGGGCGACGAGGTCGAAGTTGGCGATCAGCCTCTCGGCTGACGCCAGCCGCTCTTCGAGCTCCTCAGCGCGGTACTCGACCAGGACGGCGGTCGCGTCGGCAGGCAGCTCGTCGAGGTAGGCCGGCGCTCCCGGCTGACCGCTCCACGAGCGCAGGCAGGCCCTGTCCATCAATTCGACCGTGGCGGCGCCGTCGGCGGCGAGCGCGCTCACGGCGGCGACGCCATCGGTGACCGTCGGGAAGAAGAGGAGACGAGCTGCCCACCGCGGATGCAGGGGGACCGTGTCGAGCACGGCCGATGAGATGAAGGCCAGAGTGCCTTCGGAACCGATCAACAAGCGTGCGAGGATGTCGATGGGCTCAGCGGCGTCGAGGAACGACCGCAGCCCGTAGCCCATCACGTTCTTGATGCGGTACTTGCGCCGGATCGTCTCAACCAGGTCAGCGTCGCTCCGCACACGATCGCGCAGCGTCTGCAGCCCACTGCAGATGGCCTGCTGCTCGACCGTGAAGCGCTCCCGGTCAGCCGCGGTGGCCGTGTCGTAGCGGCGGCCGTCCGCCAGCACGAACTCGAGCGATCGCAGCGTGCCGTATGAATCGCGGTCGACTCCGGACTGCTGACCTCCCGAGTTGTTGGCCAGCACGCCGCCCATCATGGCCGCATCGGCTGACTCGGGGTCGGGGCCGAGCTTCCGGTGCAGCGGCTCGAGCGTGCGGTTGACCTCGGTGACGGTGACACCGGGCTGGCACCACACTACCGCTCCACCGTCGCGAACCTCGAGGCCCTTCCACGCCTGCCGAAGCTCGGCGACGATACCCGTGCCCAGGCTTTGCCCACACAGCGACGTGCCGGCGGCACGGAACGTCACCGCAACCTGCTGAGCTCGAGCGACGGCGAGCAGCCGCTGCACTTCCTCAACCGAGGACACGCGCACGACCGCCTGCGGAGGGTAGTCGTAGTAGGATGCGTCGCGGCCGTAGATCCTCCGATACAACTCGCTGACCTTGACCGCACTAGAGGAAGTTGCGTCCACCAGCGCCTGTTCAAGTGCATTCGACGCCGACGAGATGACGGCTCTCGAACGCGCTTGCGAGACGCCTGGCTGACTGCTGGTCACTTCCTCTCCCAATTCGCAACCCCCGTATCTCGCCCTTCTCCGTGTGTCGTCAGTCGTCGATCTCCAACCCGGCCTCGCCGACCCAGCTCATCATGCTGCGGAGCTTCTTGCCCGTCGTCTCGATGAGCATCTCCTTGCCCTGCCGCTGGAGTGCCGTGTACATAGGGCGCCCCGCCTGGTTCTCGAGGATCCACTCACGCGCGAACTCGCCGCTCTGGACCTCGGCGAGTAACTCGCGCATCGTGGCGCGCACATGATCGTCGATGAGGCGGGGGCCGCGGGCGAGGTCGCCGTACTCTGCGGTGTCGCTGATGCTGTAGCGCATGCCGGCGATGCCCTTCTCCCACATCAGGTCGACGATCAGCTTGAGCTCGTTCAGGCACTCAAAGTAGGCGATCTCCGGCTGGTAGCCGGCCTCGACGAGCGTGTTGAAGCCGTTGATCACCAGCGAAGTCATGCCGCCGCAGAGGACGGCCTGCTCACCGAAGAGGTCGGTCTCGGTCTCCTCGGCGAAGGTGGTCTGGATGCCCCCGGCGCGCAGGCCGCCGACGGCGCTGGCATAGGCGAGCGCCTGGGCGAAGGCGTTGCCGCTGACGTCCTGGTAGACGGCGACGAGGACGGGCACGCCCTTGCCTTCGACGTACATGCGCCGGAAGATGTGCCCCGGGCTCTTCGGGGCGACCATGCTGACGTCGACCGTCGGCGGCGGCACGACCTGGTTGTAGTGAATGTTGAAGCCGTGCGCGAACATCAGGGTGGCCCCGTCCTTCAGGTTGGGGGCGATGTCGCTCTTGTACACGGGGGCGTGTAGCTCCTCCGGCAGCAGCATCATCACGACGTCGGCGCGCTTGGTGGCGTCGGCGGCGGTGAGCACCCCGAAGCCAGCCTTCTCAGCACGCGTCGCGTTGGGCGTGCCCGGCAGGTCGCTGACAACCACGCTCACACCGCTATCGCGCAGGTTCTGCGCGTGGGCGTGTCCCTGACTGCCGAAGCCGATGATGGCGACCGTCTTCCCGGTGATAAGACTGAGGTCCGCATCGCTTTCGTAGTACATGGGTCTCTCCATCCTTTCGTGAGTATCCGGGCCGCGCGGTCCACGCTGAGGCTCATCCTCCACGCTGAATAGGCTAGCAGACCCGCAGCTACTACGTGGGCCTCCGCCGGCGCAAGCTCACCGAGGAGGGCTGGTTCGTGCCCGCGAGCGGGTTTTGGAACCCCTCAGGCCAGAATCGGATTCCGGACCCCTACGCGTTTCCGCAGGTAGACAGACGAATCGACTGCTGGAGTCCCGTGCCTGCGGGCCAGAATTCAGGCATCAGCGCCGGCTTGTCGCTCCGCACTTAGCGGACGTCGGCGAGTTCGACGGCTCGGCCCGACGTGGCACTCTCGACGATCGCTTCGAGCACGGCGGCGACCTCCAGAGCCTCCGGAGCCCCGACCTCGGGCTTGGTCCCACCGCGGACGCAGCGCGCGAACTCCGCGAGCTCGTCTTCAACCGTGTCGAGGGACTCCACGTCGAGGGGGTTTCGAATCGCCTCTCCGGCCCGCTGAACGAACAGCTTGACTCCGTCTTCCTCGTTCCATGCGTTGCCCTCTGTGCCATAGACGCCGAGGGAGACGACCGGCTGGGCGAAGTACGACGATGTGATCGACCCGACGGGGCCACGCTCGTATTCGATGAGGAGCGCCGTCGCCTCGTCGAGCTTCGTCTTGCCGACCACCTGCTTGCTGAAAGCGACCACGCGCTTGGCGGGTCCCGCCAGGTAGTGGAAGGTGTCGACGGTGTGGATGCCGAGCGCGGTCATGGCGCCGGCCGGGCACTCGGCGGGGTCGAGGCGCCAACCCGCGATGGCCGTCCCTCCGGCCGCAGGGTGGGTGTGGACCCCGTCGAGCTGCAGCAGGATGCCCAGCTCGCCCGCGTCGATCATGGCCTTAATGCGCCGGTTGGCCGGCTGTCGGCGGCGGTTGTGCCCGACCTGGAGAACGACCTTGGCCTTCTCCGCCGCCTCCGCTGCCCGTCGCGCGTCGGCCACAGTGAGCACGAGCGGTTTCTCGACGAAAACGTGCTTCCCGGCCGACGTCGCTTCCTCCACCAGCCCAAGGTGTGTGGAATGGGGGGTCGCGATGAGGATGGCTTCCACCTCCGGATCGTCGAGCATCGCCGCGAGGCTCTCCGCAGCCCGACAACCGTGCTCGGCGGCAAAGGCGTCGCGCCGCTCGGGAGCGAGGTCGAAACACGAAACAAACTCGGCAGCACCGCTCTTGCCCGCCGCGGCCACCCGCATGCCGCCAAACCACCCGACGCCGACCAGACCGATCCGGACCTTCTCCTCCTGCATCGTCACCGACCTCCTTCGCCGATTGTGACTGTCTTCCGCTTCCGCTTGGCTCCCGGCCCCCGCTCTGATGCCCCCTGCTTCCTGGGTCCTTCCCTGTCGCCTGCGGTGGAAAGCCGCTCCTCCTCATCCGTCATCTCGATGGACATCGCCGAATGGCCCGCGAGCGCCGCCGAGGCCTTCTCGACATCCCTCGCCCGGCAGGCCACGATGATGGCCCGGTGGACCTCGTTCGCCTTGCGCCGGATCTCCGGGTGCCACCGCTGCGCCTGGGCCACGTAGAGGGTGGACGCTTCTTCCAAGCCCTTCAGGATGGCGGTCAGGCGCCTCCCACCGGTCGCCTCGTAGAAGACGAAGTGGAACCTGAGATTGAGGTCCACCCAGCTCGCCAGGTCCGTTTCCTCGTCCATCTGGTCGGCCAGGGCCTCGGCCTCACGCAGATGCTCATCGGTGATCCCATGGACTGCCAGCTCCACGACCAGTGGCCTCAGTTGCTCCTGGATCTGAGCGATCTCCTCTATCTCCTGCCAGTTGGGCTCCCGCACCGTGCCGCCACGATTCCGGTCCAGCGTGATCAGCCCGGCGCCCGCGAGGTCGCGGAGGGCCTCGCGGATGGGAGTCGTACTGACCCCGAGCTGAGCGGCGAGATCTGCCTGGATCAGTCGAGCCCCGCCAGGCATGTCGCCCCGGAGGATGGCCCGGCGGAGGGTTTCCTTCGCGAAGCCCTGAGCCGTCCGCCAGTTGTCGAGGCTTGGCAGGACCTCCATGCCACCGGCACCCTCGCCGATCCCGTTCCCGCGCGCGTCCTGGTTCATCTGAGGCTGTCCCCTTCTTATCTGAGCTGTCCCCTTCTTCTCTTGGCCCTGCCCACCGTGTACCGGCCAAGGATTCTAGCGGAATGCTTGCATCGTGTATGATACATCATGCACTCAGAGCAACTCCACAGTCATACTCGCTCTTCCCAATCAGGAGGCGTCCATGGGTGGTTACGCGAAGGGCCCATTCGGTGTGGATTGGGAGGAGCGCATCGATTTCACTCGGTTGAGGACCGACCGAGTCGACGCCGTCAAGAACGCACTGCGCACGTCCGAGTACGACGCCCTGTTGCTGTGGAAGGACGAGAACGTCAGGTATCTGACCTCGCTTCGAGCTCAGCTCATCGCTGGCAAGATGGCGGCCCTGAACGGCGTGCTGGTGACCGCGGACGCCGGGCCCATCCTCCTCTGCTCCGGTGGAGAGGTGGACAAGGCCAGGGCCGGCATGCCGTGGCTCGAAGGCATCCATGCCGTCCCGATCATGGAACAGCCCGAGCTTGTCGAGGGGTTCGTCAAGGCGACGCTGGCGCCGCTTCTGAAGGACCTGGGCGTCGCGGGTGGGCGGCTGGGCATGGATGAGGTCAACTTCTCCCTGATCGAGTCCATCAGGATCAACGTTCCGGACCTGCAGCTCGCCAACGGGGACTCCCTCATGCAGCAAGTCCGGATCATCAAGACCCCCGACGAGATCGCCGTGATCGAGGAGGCCTGCGCCATCGCCGACTCGGTCGCCCAGCGGGCCATCGACGAGACCCGGGCCGGACGCCGGGAGTGCGAGGTGGCCGGTGACGCCATGCAGACGCTCTTCTACCTGGGCGGTGAGCTCCCCCACGTCCTCACGCCGTTCTTCGCGTCGGGGGAACACATGTCGCCACCACATCGGATCAGCACCGACAAGATCATCCGCAACGGGGACCTGTGCTTCGTCGACATTGGCGCCATGTGGAACGGCTACTACGCCGACATCGGACGGACGACCATCGCCGGTCGACCGACGAAGGTGCAGAAGCAGATCTATACCGCGGTCTATGAGGGTCTGATGGCGGGCATCGCCGAGATGCGGCCCGGCAACACCAACTCCGGCGTCGCCGAGCGCATCATCGCCAAGGTCCGCGACCATGGGTTCGGCGAGCGCATGCTCAGCCTCTTCATCGGCCACGGCATCGGCATCGGAGCCAATGAGCCGCCCTACATCGGCGAAACGCTTCCCGGGTCCACGGCGATCGAGCTGAAGCCGGGAATGGTCTTCGCCGTCGAGCCTCTCGTCTGGGTGCCCGGCGTCCGCGGAGGGGGTGGGGTCCGCATCGAGGACATGATCCTGATCACTGAAGGCGAGCCGCAGGTCCTGTCCCGGGTCGAGTACGAAGAGCGACTGCTGGACTGAGAGTCACATCACTCATGGCCACCCCCCGGTCTGGCGTTCGGGGAAGTCTGTCGGGAGACGGCCTTCAGTCCGAAGGGTCTGCCGTGCTGCGTGGCCCGCTGGTCTATCTCGTTGGCGGCGCCACCGTCCTCATCTTCGGGATCAACTGGCCCATCATGGCGCGAGGCGACCAGATGATGCCCGCCATGTGGCTCGCGTCCTTCCGGCTGGTGGGCGCCGCCGCGATCGTCTTCGCCGTGGTGGCCGCGAGGGGCAGCCTCTCGAAGCTCAACCGGCAGGATGTGCCCGTGCTCCTGTCGGTGGGGTTGGTGCGCGTCGGGCTGGTGAACGCCCTGGTGTTCAGCGCGCTCCGGTTCGTTCCGCCCGGCCGCGCCTCCGTCGTCGCGTACACTGCGAGCCTCTGGACCCTCCCGATCGCCGCCCTCTGGCTCGGGGAGAAGCTCACGCCGAGGCGGGTCGGGGGCGTTGCCGCCGGGTGCCTGGGGTTAGTCCTGCTCCTCGAGCCGTGGGCGCTCGACTGGTCCGATTCGCGGCTCATCGTCGGCCTGGGCATGTTGCTTACCGGCGCGGTGATAATGGCCGCCACCACGGTGCACATCCGCGGTCACCGCTGGCAGGCGACGGCCTTCGAGCTGATGCCGTGGCAGCTCATGCTGGGCGCCGTGCCCACGGTCGCGCTCGCCTGGATGCTCGAGGGGCCACCCGCCGTCGAGTGGAGTGCCGTGGCCGTGGCGATCATCGTCTTCCAGGTCGTGTTCGCCTCCAGCTTCGCCATGTGGGGGGAGCTGTCGCTCTGCCGCAGCCTGCCCTCGATCTCGGCGAACCTCTTCCTCATGGCGGTGCCCGCGATCGGGCTCGGCGCGTCCGTCCTCTGGGCGGGAGAGACACTCACCGTGGCGGCCGCCGCCGGGTTCGGCCTGATCCTCGGGGGAGTCGCCGTGGGGCTTCTTTCTCCGACGTCAGACGCCGTGCCGGCCCAGATGCCATAGTCATCATGCGGTAGGCGCGCGAATGCGATAGGATGCATGATGTCAAGTAAGTACGAGCGGGAGGGAGAAGGCGATGCTCCGACACGTGGCCATGTTCAAGTTCAAGGAGGACGCCACCGAGGAGCAAAAGCGCGCCTCTCGAGACGCGCTCGCGAACCTCAAGGGGACGGTGCCCAGTCTGCGTGAGATGACCGTCGGCCGCAACCTGGAGCACGACCTCTACGACCGTGCGGTCTATCGGAACTGGGACATGGTCCTGGTGGCGGATTTCGACGACCTCGAGGGACTGCGCAGCTATTTCGCGCACCCCGTCATGAAGGCCGCCTCCGATCTCACCGCTTCGGTGACCCAGAAGGAGATCACGGCCAGGGTGCAGTTCCTGTACTGAGAGTGCGGGCAAAAGGCGGAGGAGTCCAGGCAAGGGAATGGACGCCCCAGAGCAGCCCGGCGCCCCAGATTCACGCCTCGAGAGGAGACTCAATGCCAATAGTCGACGTGCATGCTCACATCACCCCGCGCCGGTTCGTGGACGCAATCGAACGGGACGGCCAGTGGCACACGCTCGGCCCCGACGTGGGCGAGCTTCACATCCCCAAGTTCTCGATCTCATCCGCCGAGCATGTGGCCGACCTTGACCGCCTCGAGGTCGACGTCCATGTCATCACCCCGAACACCGGGTTCTTCAAGTACAACCTCGACCCAGAGGTCACGCAGGCCATCGCTCGCGACGTCAACGACGCTCTGAGGGAGAGAGTGGAGGAGTATCCGGACCGCTTCTGCGCTCTAGCCACCGTGCCGATGCAGGACGTCCCGCGGGCCATCGCCGAGATGGAGTACTGGATGGCCGTGCCGGGCTTCAAGGGTGTGACCATCGGCGATCGCGTCAACGACCACGAGCTGGACGAGCCCCAGTTCCGCCCGTTCTGGAAAGCGGTGGAGGAGCTGGGCGCCTTCGTGTTCTTCCACCAGAGCAGTGACACGGTCGTCGAGCACCGCACGCAGCGCTACGGCCTCCCCAACTCCGTCGGCAACCTGACTGAACGGGCTCTGACCTTCGGCGCGCTCGTGTACGGCGGCGTCATGGACGAGTTTCCCGACCTCAAGATCTGCCTTGGCCACGCCGGCGGCTACGTGGCCTTCGGCATCGCTCGAATGGACAAGGCCTGGAGGGCGGGGGCCCTCCCCGTCATGCCCGAGTTCGACGATGCCAGGTCCTATCTGCGACGCCCGCCCAGCGAGTACCTGAGGAGCTTCTACTACGACTGCTGCACGCACTCAGAGGCGACGCTGCGCTTCCTGCTCGACACCGTGGGAGCCGACCGCGTCATGCTGGGCACGGACTGGCCGTGCCCGATGGACCTCGACGACGCCGTGCCCTGGATCAGGAGCCTCAAGAGCCTAACGGCGGACGAGAAGGAGGCTATCCTCTCGAAGACCGCGACCGAGGTGCTGGGGCTCTAAAGCCGATCGGGATGGGCCGCCTCACAGACGTCGTAGCCCTGGTCACCGGAGGCAACACCGGCATCGGTGACGCCGTGAGCCGCAGGCTGGCCTCGGAGGGCGCGCGCGTGGCTATCGGCTGGTTCGAAGACGAGAAGGGCGCCGTCGCCCTGGCGGAACGGCTTTCGGCTGAGGGATCCGAGCGCGTCGCTGTGTCGTGCGACGTGACCGGCAAGGAGTCGGTGAGCCGGGCGCTGGACCGCACCGAAACGGAGCTCGGGAGGATCGGCGCCCTTGTCAACAACGCGGGATCCTCAGCCGCGTCCCCTTCCTCGAGCTGGAGGAGGAGGAGTGGGACCGGGTCGTGCAAGTCTCGTTGTACGGGTCGTACCGGTTGTGCCGCCTCGCGCTTCCGCGGACAATCGCTCGCGGGGGTGGGACGATCGTCAACATCGCCTCGGAGCTGGCCTACCTCGGGGAGCCGCGCCTGGCTCACTATGTCGCGGCCAAGGCCGGTGTCATCGGCCTGACGAGATCGCTCGCCAAGGAGTTCGGCCCGCATCACGTCCGGGGCAACGCGGTCGCGCCCGGTCCCACAGAGACCCGGATGATCGCCGGCATCACGCCTGAATTCGTGCGCAGCATCCCACTCCAGCGCCTCGGCACGCCGGAGGACATCGCCGCCGCCGTCGCCTTCCTTTGCAGCGACGACGCGGCCTGGGTCACCGGTCAGGTGCTAGGCGTGAACGGCGGCCTCGTGATGGTCTGATGCAGCTCGGGCGGGCGATCGGCCGAGAGTGGATCGGCCGGTTCGTCCTTCACCCCAAGTCCGCCTGCACCTAAGTCGATAGGCCGAGAAGTCTGGCATGAAATGCGCGAGAGCCACGATGCCGGCCGTGCAGGCGAGCCCGCCGAACACGATCGAGAACTCGGTGCCGAAGGCCGCCGCCACCGCGCCCGCCTCGAAGTTGCCGAGGCGCGGTCCGGCCTGGACCACAGCCCCATGGATGGCGGACAGGCGGCCCCGCAGCCGGTCGGGTGCCTCGGTCTGCAGGAGTGTGTTGCGGAACACCGCCGAGATCACGTCGGCCCAGCCGGCCACGGCCAGCATGAGCAGTGCGACCCAAAGCCAGGGAGAGAGCCCGAACGCCGCGATCGACAGTCCCCATACAGCGATCGCCAGGACGACGGCGCGACCCAGGCGAGAGACGCGGGTGGTCCAGCCCGAGAGCAGCGTGCCGACCAGGGCGCCGGCCCCGGGCGCGGCGTAGAGGTAGCCGAGAACCTGTGGGCCTCCGTGAGAATGTGACAGCGCAATGGCCGGAAAGAGCGCCGTGGGCATGCCCAGGATCATGGCGTTGAGGTCGGCCAGCAGGCAGCCCTGGATCGCATGGCGGCCGCGCAGATATCGAAGCCCCTCCAGGATCGAGCGCAGTCCGAACCTGGTCCCCCGCCCCTCCGGCAGCTGGCGCGGCAGCGCAAACGCCGCGGCGATGGCGGCAGCGAAGCTCGCGACGTCGAACCAATAGACGGTCGTCACACTGAAGCTGGCGAGCAGCAACCCGCCGAGCGCCGGGCCAAGAACGAGCCGCGATCTGCCCCTCGAGTTGGCGCAGCACGTTGGCGGCGATGAATGAGTCATGGGGAACGAGGTTCATCATGATCGCCACGCGGCCAGGCATATCGGCGCCGGCGAAGCCGGCGCCGACAGCGGCGAGCACATAGATCGCCCAGAGGCTCGGCTTCCCGCCGAGGCTGTTCAGCGCCAGGCCTACGCTGCACAGCGCCATGGCGACCTGGGTCACTACCAACATCCTGCGGCGGTCGACTGCGTCGGCCACTGAGCCACCGAGTAGCGAGCCGACGAGCGCAGGGGCGAGCTGGGCGAGACTTACGAGGCCGACTGCGAGCGACGAGCCGGTGAGAAGGTACACCTGGTAGAAGATGGCGACGACGGTGAGCTGCGAGCCCACTTGCGACACGGCGGTGCCGAGCCAAAGCCGCCGGAAGGCCGGGAATCGCCGAAGTGGCGCGAGGTCTACGATCGGGAGAAGTCTCAATTCCACGATATCGGCAACCGCTTGCCCGTGACGAGCCTTAAGAGCGACGCTCTGCAGCAGGGGTCTTCAGCACGAAGGGCGGTTCCAGGAGGCGGAAACATCCACCGACTGTCTCGTGATCAGTCACCGCGATACCGACCCGTGTGCGACGTCGTCCTCACGCTTCTCATGAAGGACAGGGGACCCGACCCGCGGCTCACCGTGCAACGGCAGCTGTGAGCCGGGACAGGCGGCCCAGGTTACAGCCCCAGTGCTTGAGTGGCGTTGCTCGAAAGGATGGCCTCCTTCTCGACCAGAGTGAGGCTCTTGAGACCATTGACCCACCGGACCGCGTCGTCGAGGATCATCGGCGCCGGGTAGTCCGTGCCCAGCACGACTCGGTTGACTCCCACCATGTCGATGAGGAAGCGCAGCGACGGCTCCGAATGGGTGCAGCAGTCGTAATAGAAGCGCCCCAGGTAGTCGCTCGGCGGGCGCTGCAGGCAGGACGTCGCATCCCCGAGCTCGGACGTGCGCTCGAGTGCCGCCCCCGCATGCCAGCCCTTGTCCATGCGAGCGATGCCGAACGCCACGTAGCCGCCGGCGTGGCCGAGACAGAGCTTGAGGTCTGGATACTCGTCCATGACGCCACCGAACACCAGCGAGCCGAAGGTGAGGGCCCGATCGGTCAGGTTGCCCACCGTGTTCGCGAGGCCGTACCGCCGCGTGCGGTGTGCGACCACGGTGACGGTGCTCTGGTGGAAGAACACGAAGGCGTCCAGCTCCTCCGCCGCCTTCCAGAAAGGACGGAACCGCGGCTCGTCCCACATGTGTCCGTTGACGTGGTCGCCGACGGTCACGCCCTTGAAGCCCATCGTCCTCATCGCGTACTCCATCTCAGAGATGGCTCGCGGGACGTCCTGCATCGGCAGCGTGGCGAGTGCACAGAAGCGGTCCGGATACTCCTCCGTGTACTCTCTGAGCTCTTCGTTGCACTCACGAGCGATGATTGCGGTCAGCTCGGGGTCGAGCTCGTACCTGAAGAAATCCTCATTCGGCGTGAGCACGTGGACATCCACCTCGAGTGCGTCCATGTCGGCCACGAGGTCTGCCGGGGAGGCGTGGAACTTGGGGACGTGAAGCTCGCCCAGCTCGGGCCCGAGCGTGTGCCACTCGCCCTCGCGCTCGATCGCTCTCACGAAGCGCCGCGGGGTCACATGCGTGTGGACGTCGACGATCGGCATCCCCTCTCCTCTCAATGGCTCCCTGGGCTCGCTCCCGAAGGAAACGCCCGCCCCTGACTCTGGCGTCAGCCCGATGCCATCCGGTGCGTGATGCGCGCCGTCCACTCGTACAGCGTGGCCGCCTGCGCCAGCGCCAGCGCCTCCTTGTAGGCGGGGTGTTCCTGGCACGCTTCAACGTCGGCGAGCGCGCCGAAGTGGCCGTCGACGATGAGGTCGTAGGCTGTGGGGTTCGTGCTGATGTTGTCGCCCGTCACGAGTGAGCGCAGCGACGGTACGACGCCGTTCAGCGAACGGAAGGCCGCGCGTACGTCGTCCTTCTGCCGATTGGTGGCCTCGTCGCGCCACAGGAACAGCGATGAGTGACGGACCAGTCCCTTCTCGAGGCGAGGCGGTCCGTCGTACCACCAGTCGCAGCGAGCGGTCTGCTCCTCGCGGTCGACCGACTCGTTGTACACACCCACCTCATAATGCGCAGGATGCTGGTTGTACGCTTCCAGCCCCGCCTCGTCGTCGAAGTCCTCGTGCAGGGCCATGTCGTGATTGAACAACGGACCCGACCGCTGCGAGCGCCAGATGGGCCTGCGCTTCCACGGCTTGGTCTCGATGAGGGGACTGCTGCCACCGAGCAGGTCGGTGCCGAAATCGAGGCACCGTATGGTGGGACAGGCGTAGGCGAGGTAAGCCAGCCCCTTCAGCGCGATGAGCTTCTGCTCGTCGGTGGCGTGCTCGCCCCAGAGAAACAGCACGGTGTGTCTCAGCACGACTGCTCCTTCAGCACGACTGCTCCTCGTCGCTCGATACTTGGGTGCCCCTTGGCCGAGGCGGCGCCGGCGTTCACGCCGGCGCCGCCTCGGTCGCGCACTTCCGTCTGGCCAGCGGGCCGCTGCCACTCAGCCGAGCGCGGCCGCTCGCAGGCGTGTCAACACTCAGCCCGAAGCCATCTTGTGCGTGAGCCGGGCCGTCCACTCGTTCTTCGTTGCGGCCACCGCAAGCGCCAACGCCTCCTGGTAGGCGGGGTGCTCCGCGTAAGCCTTGACGTCGTCGAGGTCGTTGAAGATCGCGTCGACGATGAGATCGTAGTCCGTCACTAGGGTGCCGATGGTGCCGTCACCCGTCACCAGGGACTTGACGGAAGGAACGGACTTGTTCAGCGAGCGAAACGCCTCGCGTACGTCGTCCTTCTGCGTATCGCTGGCCTCGTCCCGCCAGAGGTACAGCGCGACCTGGTGGATGAGTCCCTTCTCGATGCGCGGCGGGCCGTCGTACCACCAGTCGATCCGCGCCGTCCGTTCGGGGCGACACACCGACTCGTTGTACATCCCTACCTCATGATGCACGGGGTCCTTGTTGTAGTCGTCCATGCCCTCCTGGTCGTCGAAGTCCAGGCAGAGGAGCATGTCCCAGTTGTACGGCAGACCCGTCTCCCGCGCCTTCCACGGCGGCGTGCGCTTCCACGGCTTGAGCTCGATCATGGAGGTACTGCCCCCGAGCAGGTCGGTGCCGAAGTCCAGGGCTCGCACCGAGGGGCACCCATAGCTCATGTAGGCAAGCCCCTTCAGAGCCACCAGCTTCTGCTGCTCGCTGGTCGTGTCACGCCACAGGAAAAGCGCGGTGTGTCTCAGCATCAGAGCCTACTCCTTCTTTTGATGACCGCTTCGGCCTCTTCGGCGATGCGTGGATCGAGCTCGCGGCGACGGGCCTCCATGTCCTCGAACACCCCCAGGATCTCCGCCTGCATGGCCGCCACCGCAGGATCATGCTGAAGGCGCGGGTACGGGAGCGTGTTCTCGTAGTCGGCGAAGTTCTTGCCGCCGTAGGCGACGATGATGATGCGGCCCGAGAGCTGCACCGCCTCCATCACGTCATGCGTGACGTAAAGGATGGTCTTCTTGGTCTTCTCCCAGACCTCCTGGAGCTCCTCTCTCAGGGTACGGGCGGTGATGGCATCCAGGTGACTGAACGGTTCGTCCATGAGGAGCAGGTCGGGCTCTACCGACAGTGCCCGGGCGATGCCGACGCGCTGCTGCATGCCGCCCGACAGGTGCGCCGGATACATGTCCTCGAAGCCCGTGAGCCCGACGACGTCCAGGTACTTGTGCACCCTGGCTATCGTCTCCTCGCTCTTGTCGTCCTGGACGTACATGATGTTGGCCAGCACGGTGCGCCACGGCAGAAGCCTGGCGTCCTGGAAGACGTAGCCCAGACGCGCCGGTTTGCCGTCGTCGGTCGTAACGGTGACGCTCCCCGACGTCGGCGTCTCGACGCCCGACACGATGTTCAGGAAGGTGCTCTTGCCGCAGCCGGACGGCCCCACCATGGACACGAAGGTCTGGCCGCTCATCTCGAAGCTGAGGTGGTCGAGTGCGCGGACGGTCGGCTGGTTCTTCGTCGGAGGCGGGAACTCCTTCACGCAATCCTTTGCTATGAGTACTGCCATTAGTCGCCACTCCTCGGATTCACAACAGCTTCACGCTCTTTGTCATCAGGTTCGAGTCGAGTCCGCGACCACCGTGCTCCCTTCGGCACGTTGCCGGCCGGCCCTCGCACCGCCGCCGAAGCCGCCGACTGCCCCGCGCCACCGGTGCACACGACGGTCGATCGTGCTGATGATCACCCGGTCGATGAACACGATGATGACGATCATCACGACGGCCCAAGCCATGAGGCCGTCGAAGTTCGCGCTCAGGTACCAGTCTCGCGCCTGAAAGCCGATGCCTCCGTTAGACCCGAACCACTCGACGAGAATGACGCAGCCCCATCCGGCCAGGACGGCGAGACGCACGCCCGCCACCAGCTGCCCGGCCATGGATGGAAGCGTTAGATTGCGGACCTGTCGCTGGAACGGCACGCGGTAGACGCTGGTCATATCGCGCAACTCGCGTGGGATGGCGAAGGTGCCCTGCAACACGTGCACGATCAGTCCGGGCGTGGCCGAGACGATCACGGTGAAGATCGGCGCCTTCATGCCGAAGCCGAAGACCATGATGGCGAGCATGGCCCAGATGTAGGCGGGCAGGGCCAAGCCGATCGTCACCTGATCGGTGAAGTAGGCCTGCACCCTCCACCAGCGGCCCATCGCCCAGCCGACGGGTATTCCGACGAGGACCACGATGGTGAGCCCTGCCAGAGCCCGCCACAGGCTGATCAGGATGTTCTGCACCAGGTCGTTGTTCCAGGCGCTCCAGGCACCGTGATAGGGCGCCTGGAACTCCTTGATCAGCGTCTCCACGGTCCCGACCGGAGTGGGGAACTTCTCGCTGGCCCCTCCTGCGATCTGCCAGGCGATGAGGATCACCAGCCACGAGGTCCACCGCGCGCCGCGATCGCTGGTGATGGCGCGCCAGATCGCGTTGCCGGTCTCCGGAGCCGCGGCGGGCTGCAGTTCGTCGACGGCCATTGTGTCGGCCATGCTGGCCGGCATCTGGGCGTCGCCGCCTTCCCACTTCCAGTCCTCGAGATTCCTGGCCGTGTCGACGGGTTCGACGCCTTCTTCCACATCGACCCGTCTGTCCTCATCCGTCACGAAGTCCTCCTCGGATCCTCAGAAGCGCAGGACATCTTCGCCACGCTTCAGCCGATAGCGGAAGACCCACCGTTCGAGAGGCATGAGCACAACGCGTTCGATCGCTACGACGAAGACGCCGAAGTACAGCATCCACGCGATCATGTCCGCTGTGGCGAAGCCCTTGAAGGCGGTCCCGATCTGCACGCCCACGCCCGTTATGCCCGCGAACGTCTCGGTGAGAGCCGCCAGCTTCCACGAAGAGGCGAACGAGTTGCGGACGGCCGCAAACAGGAAGGGGTAGAAGGTCGGGAACACGATGTGCCGCAGTGCCTGCCGTGTCGAACGGTCGTAGGACTGGCTCATGAGGAGCAGTCCTCGGTCGACCCCCTCCACGCCGGCAGCGACGTTGAGCGTGATGGAAGGAAGCACCATGAACGCCACCACCACCGAGGGGCCGGTGTCGCCGAGGCCGAAGAGGATGAGGGCCAGGATCGCGTACACCACGAGCGGCACGTTGGCGGTGATGTAGATCAGGTCGAAGAAGAAGGCCTTCCAGTAGCGGTACCGCCCCATCAGGATCCCGATCGGGACGCCCAGGAGGACCGCGCCGACAAACCCGTATAGCGTCTTCCTCATGGTCGCCCAGAAGTTGATGAACACCCAGCCGCGATCGACGCCGCGTGTCGGGTCGCCCACGATGAAGCCCCACATGCGTTGCGCCACTTCCCACGGAGGCGGGATCAGCTCGAACTGCGTGGGCTTGTAGCGACTCGCAAGCTGCCAGAGCAGCAGCAGCGTGAGCGCGCCGAGCAGGGAGTAGCCGCGGGCCTTCCACTTGTTCCTGGCAGCCTTCCTTGCCACATCCTCGACCAGCTCCGGCCTAGGCTGCGCCGGCGCGGGCTTCCGCGCTACCTCAGCGGAGACAGACAAGCGACACCTCTCTCAATGAGTAGAACGACCTCGTCTGCGGATCAGGCGCCCTGAGGATCGCTGTACGTCTGCTTGCCGGTCTGGGGATCGATGGTCACATAGAAGGGATAAGGCTGGCTGGCTGGGACCTGTTTCTGATCGACCAGCAGCTTCGTCACGCCTTGCTCGCCCTTGATCCAGTCCGGGCTCATGTACACGGTGTCGACCCACTCGTTCCACCAGTTCTTCATGTAGTCGACTTCCCACTGGTACTCTGCAGTGTTCAGCCAGCCGAAGTCGTTGGGGTACTGCTTGACGATCTCGGGCATGTGGGCCCAGAACTCTTTGACGCCGCGCTCCCAGACACTGGCGAAGAAGGCGACCTCCCCCGGATGGGCATCGTAGTACTGCTTTGTGCACACGAAGTTGTTGCTGTCGAAGCCTTCGTGACCGGGCGCGAACTTCGCTTCGTAGATCTGCGAGATCCCCTTGCCGTCGTACATGATCTTGACCTTGTTCTCGTGCAGGTACTTGACGGCGTTGACGTACGCGGTACAGCCGGCGTCGAGCTGTCCCTTGAGCACGAGCTCGGGCGAGACGGAGAAATCGGTGACCACGATCTGCAGGTCCTTCGACTGCGCCCCCAAGTCGCGTCCCTCGCTCTTGGCCAGCGCGATCCAGGCGTGGGCGGAGTTGGTCGCGGACTCGAAGCCCACCTTGGCGGGGCTGGGCAGGTCGGCGAACGAGTTGTAGCCCTTAGCCGGGTCGACGCAGAGCATGTCCTTGCCCTTGTTGTACTTGGCGAAGGTCACGGTCCGGACGCCAGTCTCCATCTCGAGGACCGGCACCTCGTAGCTGCCCATCGAGACGATGTCGGCGTGGCCGCCGGCGAAGAAGGCGAACTCGTCCTCGGTCTCGTTGCGAGCGATGTGATAACCGGCGGCGGCCTCCATCTCCTTGATGATGCCCTTGTCCTCCAGCCAGTTCCACACCGGGTCGGCGGAGAACACGAACTTGATCGGTGTTGAGCTCCCCTTTGCCGGACTCGCGCTGCTGCTACTGCCGCTGCTGGTGGAGCCACCGCAGGCAGCAAGCAGCGGGCCCAGGGCGACGACTCCAGCTCCGGCTCCGGCGACCTTGAGGAGGTCGCGCCGCGACATGCGCCGCGCCATCAGTTCGCGCAGCAGAGCGGCGTCTTCGTGAGGCGTGTGCTCCTTCATACCACTTCCCCCTTGTCACTGTGGCGCCGGCCCACGCGAGCCGGCCATCTGTGGCTTCGACTGGATCTTCGCCCCGATTTCATCGACAAGGGTCAAGGATCCGGGTCTGCGAAGCAGCCGTCCACCCCATGCTACTTCGTTTCTCAGAGAACCGTACTCTGCACTGCCCCGTTGGTATGGTACATCATGTGGTATATATGATACTTTCCGCCGAAGAAACGCAAGACCGAGACGCTCAGGCAGCCAAAGAAAGGGGCGAATCCCGGCCGCTGTGAGGGCGATCCCTCGCTCCAATGTCTGCTAGACAAACCAGTGGAAGGAGCCGCAGCATGTTTCCGAGTGAGCGCCAGCTGTATGAGATCACCCCTACAGGGAAAGGGCCCGTCCCATTCACCCAGCACCCGTTTGATCGGGAGGCCCTCTCCTAGTGGCCGCGCACGGAGTCGCCCACGTCGCCATCTATCCAGATCTCGCGGGCAAGGTCGCCCTCGTCACCGGTGGATCGCGAGGAATCGGCGCAGCGACGTGCGAGGCACTCGCCGCCAACCGAGTGAGGGTGGCGGTGGCCGCCCTCCCCGGGGACGGCATCGACGAGATGGTCGAGAGGCTGCCGGGTGAGGCTATTGGCGTCGCGGCGGACTGCACGAGCGTGGAGGACGTCGCGGCAGTGCGTAATCGGGTCGAGAGGGAGCTCGGACCCGTCGATCTCCTCTGCCCCTTCGCGGGTGGTTTCGAGTCCTTCACGCCTGTCGAGCGTCTGGGGCTCGAAGAATGGCGACGCGTGCTGGAGGTCAATCTCACCGCCACGTTCATCACCGTCAGCGCGTTTCTCCCGGGCATGATCGCGCGCAAAGCCGGTTCGATCGTGACCATGGCCTCGATCTCAGCGCGGTTTCTCGACAAGCCGACGATGGCGGCCTATGCGGCAGCGAAAGCCGGAGTGGTCATGTTCACGCGCCACCTTGCACTAGAGGTGGGCAAGTATGGCATTCGTGCGAATTGTGTTGCCCCCGGTACGACTCTCTCGGAACGAATCAAGCGGGTCATGGACAGCGAGTCGATAGAGCGCACCGCAGCTCTGTCGCCACTTGGCCGCATAGGCATGCCGGAAGACACCGCAAACGGAACCCTCTTTCTGCTTTCGGAGTCGGCCTCCTGGCTGACCGGCGTCACCCTCGACGTTGCGGGCGGTCGGGTGATGCTTTGAGCGGGCTGTCTGGCAAGGCCTCCGCAGGCCTCCGATGAGCTCAGGCTGATCCTCGATCTCATCTACGCGAGGGCGGCCTCACGCACATGAGGACCACCGTGAGTGACACGGCCAAATAGGTCAGTACTTGGCCGGCTCCGCCTGATCGACGATCACGTCAAGAACTCGATGCGGGAGGTCGCAAAGGCAGTCCAAACGGACCGGGGAGGTTGGCCTCGGCACCTTTGAGCTGCTGGCTCCGGTCACGCCCTCCAAGATCGTCTGCGCGGGTTTCAACTACTGAGCCCACGCCGCCGAGTTCGGTCATCCCACCCACTGCGGCGACTGCCTCACGAACGAAGCCCGGTAGCGAAGCACCGTTGGTGTCGCAGACGCAGACGACCCCGGCGCCGACTTTGGCCGCTACACGCGGCAAGCCCGGGAGGGAGGATACTGGCGTGATCGCGAGAGACCCGTCACGGCAGCGAGCGGTACGGCGACGGCCCGGCGATGTCGATCTGAAGCGGCGCTCAGAGTAGACGCGCACGGGTGGGCGGGCGGACGGACTGGAGGCATTCGCGTGAACCATGAACTGGGAATCGAAGGCGGGACTGTCGTCACCAGCCGCGGTCGACGTCTTGCCAACATCTACGTCGATGCCGGTAGGATTGCGACGGTGACGTCCTCGCACTTGAGCAGTCGCCAGACGGTGGACGCCTCGGGGCTTCTCGTGATGCCGGGTATGGTGGACGCACACGTCCACTTCATGGACCCGTCCGAGACGGAAAGGGAAGACTTCTCGACCGGATCTGCGGCAGCAGCAGTCGCGGGCGTAACGACGGTGGTAGAACACACCCACTCCAGTCCTGTAGTGACCGCGGAGGAGCTAGACAGAAAGCTGTCCCATCTGCTTGGACGGTCATACGTCGATTTCGCTCTCGGCGCACACGCCTTGCCCGATAGGCTCGACGAGCTCCCGGCCGTCTGGCAAGCGGGCGCAGCCCTCATCAAGCTCTTCACGTGCAAGACACATGGAATCGAAGGATTCACTCCTGGAGGTCTCCGACGGCTGTTCGCCGTGACTGCCGCCATCGGTGCCCCTTGCCTCGCGCACTGTGAGGAGGAGACGCTGACAGCGGGGGCAGAGGAAGCTCTGCGCGAAACCGGGCGCGAGGATTCAGCGGTCATCCCCGAGTGGCGCACACGTGAGGCCGAGGCCCTGGCAGTGAGCGCCGTAGGCCTTCTCGCAGCATGCACTGGGGCTCGTGTCACAGTGGCCCATGTCAGCAACTGCGAGACTCTGTCGGTTCTCTCCATGCATCGACGCAGAGCTCAGCTCGCAGCGGAGTCATGCCCCCAGTACTTGACCCTGTTCGAAAGCGAGGTGCTCGCTGAGGGGCCCTTGCGCAAGTTCACTCCCCCGGCCCGCGCACGGTGTGATGCGGAGATCGATGCTATGTGGGCGGCTCTCGCAGAAGGCAGGATCGATTACGTCGCCTCCGACCACGCACCGGCTACCCTCCAACAGAAGAGAGCCGGGTCAATCTGGGACGCACCCTTTGGCCTGCCCGGAATCGACACGACCCTCTCGATCCTTCTCGATGGCGCAGCGAGCGGTCGCATCTCCTATGAGAGCGTCGTACGAGTGTACTCTGAGAAGCCTGCGTGCCTCTACGGACTGCATCCACGCAAGGGCAGTCTCACTCCAGGATCGGACGCGGATCTGGTGATTGTGGACCCCAGCGCGCTCTTCACCCTGAGGAACGAGGACATAATCTCGCGCGCAGGCTGGTCGCCCTACGCCGGAAGGACACTGAGGGGTCGTGCGGTCAAGACGCTCGTGAGGGGCCGGGTCGTTGCCTCCGACGGTGCGATCTCTGGTGACTGCGGCGGCAGGTTCGTGCCGGGACCGGGCAGCTCGAGGTGACCTCTTTCAGCGGGCTCTCGGCAGCGCACCTTCGCCGAGGCTTCCTCAGCGGCGATTTCTCACCCGTCGAGGTGATGTATGCGGTCCTGGCGCGAATCAGTGAGACTGATTGCTTCAACACGTTCATCACGCTCGTTCCCGAGCAGGCTCTGCGAAGCGCCCAGGAGGCTGAACGTCGGTACCGGCGCGGCGAGGTCGATGCCACCCCCCTCCTCGGCATCCCGGTTGCGGTGAAGGACAACTACGACACCGCAGGGATCAGGACGACCTACGGCTCCTCGATGTTCGCCGACCACGTTCCCAGCGAGAGCGCTTCGTGTGTGGCCCTCGTTGAAGCAGCGGGCGGGATCGTCGTAGGCAAGACGAATCTCCACGAGTTCGCCTGGGGGATCAGCGGCATCAACCCGCACTTCGGCGCCTGTCACAACCCCTGGGACTACAGCCGGATCGCCGGGGGCTCGAGCAGCGGTTCGGCGGCCGCACTCGCCCTGATGCAGACACCGCTTGCCCTCGGCAGCGACACCGCCGGCTCGATCAGGGTCCCCGCAGGCTTCTGTGGTGTCGTGGGCTTCAAACCGAGTCAGGACCTGCTCTCCCGACACGGGTTGTTTCCACTCGCCCCGACGCTGGACCATGCAGGCGTCCTGTCGAGGGATCCTCACGACCTCCGTCTTCTCTTGCCCGTGCTGAGGGGACAGACAAGCCACGGGGGGGACGCGCAGCGCGCCGCTCTGAGGATCGGCCCGGAGCCGTTGCGGGGCATGCGCATCGGCGTCGTCGCTCCGTTTCCCGAGGTCCCCCTGGGTGAGGACATCGCGCGAGCGTTCCGCTCCGCCCAGCGAAGCCTGGAGGACCTTGGAGCCGAGCTGATCGAGATCGAGGCGCCCGCTTCCGACGACCTCCTCGGTCCCTTCTCCTCCATTCAGCAGGCTGAGGCACTGGAGGTGCACAGAGCCCGGGGGCTCTACCCCGACAGACGGCTCGATTACGGTGAAGATGTGCGTCGTCGGCTCGACGCGGCTTGCACAGTGTCGGCGCCGGACTACGAGGCCGCGTGCCTGGCGCGTGACGAGTTGCGTGCCGTGGTTCGATCGAGGTTCGAAACGGTCAGGATGCTCCTCAGTCCGGTCGGGGCCGTTCAGCCGGCGACCATCGCCGACGAGTCAGAGACGGCGTCATCCGCTGTCCTGAGGAGCAAGGTGCTCCCGTACACCGTGCTGCAGTCTCTGGCAGGCATCCCCGCGTGCGCCGTCCGGGCTGGATTCGACCGCGAAGGGCTCCCAGTCGGGGTCCAGTTCTCCGGCCGGTGGGGAGAAGACGAGCTGGTGGTCAGCGTGGTCGAGGCGCTCCACCGGCGCACGCGCGACACCCAGGAAGTGTGGCCCGCCGCACAGGCGACTTCCGCCGGCTGACGACCTGCCAGCCACGCTGCACACGGTCCGTATCCCAAAAAGAAGTCAGAGCCGCCTTCGGCTCGGGAACCCATCAACGCCGCACCCGCAAGCCAGGCTGCCGCTGCCCTGGCAGCCTCAATGGCAAGGGGCCAACATGACGGACTGGTCGGTCTAGGCCCGGAGTTCAGGCCTTGAATCTCTTCCACCACCCGAAGCGCTCGGGAGGGGCCGGAGGGATCTCGGGCAGAGGGACCTTCTCCGGGTCGAAGGCCGCCGTCAGATACGTACCCCTGTCGAGAAACGCCTCGAGTTGCGCGGGGAGTGCCAGCCAGAGCTTGACGCGGTAGTTCCCTTGGAAGGCCGCACCCTTGCCCGGGCGCAGCGGGCTCTTCATAGGCCAGCCAGCGATGATGCGGCCCTCGCAGGCGCCATGGAAGCCGTCCGACTCCAGCAGCTCATCCAGGATGGGCCCATACGTGGCGGCGTCCTCGCGGCTCAGACGGCCCACGGGGTACAGGTTGATGAGGACCTGCGTGGCGTAGCGCTCGTCGAGACTCTTGAGATCGCGCCGCAGAACCGCCACCACCGGGACCTCGACCGCCGTCTCCCGGCGCTTGCCCACGAGCTTGGCCAGCTCGGGTTCTCGCTCCGGGTCGACCACGACATCGATAGTGCGACCATACGGCAACATCACCGCGTCGCCTTGCAGCGCGATCTGCCGGGCCACCTGCTTGACGTCCCGCTGCACGGCGTTCAGTCCCCTTCGCGCGGCAGCAGCGTTTCCGGCGTACCGCACAGCGCCGCGAAGCGCACAGCGTCGTACACGGTCGTCGACCCGTCCAAGCGGAACGATTCATGACCCAGCCAATGGATGTACTCGATCATCGATCCTCCATGATCCGCACGTCCCAAGCAGATGGCGCGAGCTGCGCGCACGCGACCAGTAGACGCTGCGGCGCTCATGGTGCCCGCGCCCCCTGCCGGTGGCGCGCCCACGCGCGACGGAGGCCCGGGGGCGGACCCACCTGCGGGATCCGGCCCCCGGCCTGTTCGCGCCGTCGAGAAGATACGCCTACGTGTGGAAGAGCGACATCGGCGACGGGGTGAAGCCGTCCTGCAGGAAGTCCTCTTCAAACTGGCACTTGGTCAGCAACTCGACGCCGGTGTCGGTCACGACGAGGTTCTCCTCAAGCCGCACGGTCTGCTCCAGTTTCGGGTGACCGGCGAACGTCTCGATGGCAAACGTCATGTTCTGCTTGATCTCGGCCGGATACTGGAGCGAGTAGGCGCGCGAGATCCACATGCCCTCATACAAGGTGAGCCCGATGCTGTGGGCGAACTGCTGGAGGCTGACGCTGCCGTGCTCGTCGTCGTTGTACACGGGGAACCTGGCGGCCACGTCGGCGGTGGTCGCTCCGGGCTTCAACTCGGCGATGCCCGCATACAGACTCTCGTAGCACTCCTTGTAGAGGTCCTTCTCCTGCTGGGTCGGCTTCGCCGCGACCTTGAAGCAACGCACGAAGTCCACGAAGTAGCCCCCGGGGCCGATCGCGTTGATGTCGATAATCATGAGGTCGCCCTGGCGGATGACCTTGTCGGTGTGCCAACGCCGGTACGGGCTCGTGTTGCCGCCCGAAGCGACGATGATGTCGTAGACGAAGTCGAAGCCCTTCTCGTAGAGGTACTCGTTGACTTTCGCGCACACGTGGGCCTCAGAAACGCCCGGCTTGGCCCACTCGTTGATGACCATCCACATGGCGGCGTCGCCGTGAGCGCTGGAGATCTTCAGGCACTCGATCTCGTCACGCGATTTGATCACGCGCGCCTCGGACATCACCGGCCAGGCGCTGACGATGTTTATGCCGAGATTGCCGAGCTCCTGAAAAGCGCGCAGGTCCATGACGTCGATGCCGATCGTCTCTTTCTCGACGCCCGCCTCCTTGAGTACGTCGAACACGCTGTTGGCCATCTTCTTGGCCATGTACTCTTCCGCCTGCTCTGCCCACTTCCAGGTCATGGCCGGCTTGATGCGACCGTCCAGCCACGGCGCGTCGATCTTGGCGCATTCCGAGTCTGAACCTACGGTCTCGAACATGACCGGCTCGCCGCCGCGAGGGAGCACGCAGTAGCGGATGAAGATGTTGTTCTTCCAGTTGCCCTGGAACAGACCGGTCACGTAGCGAATGTTCTCGCCCACGAACAGAACGAGAGCGCCGAGGTCGTACTTCTCCATCATCGCCTTGGCCCTGTTGAGGCGCTCCGACCTCATGCGATAGAAGTTGACCCGCTCCTGCCAATCCGTTGCGGTGGTGCTGTAGACCGAACGAGCGCGATACTCATGCGGCTTGCCGATGAAGCTGGTGTCCATCGGCCTGGAGAAGAAGTCGAAGTCAGTGCTCATGTTAGCTACCAGTCCTCCTCGATGATGTGAACGAACGCATGGGGCCGCTCGAGGTGAGATCAAGTCGAGCGCCGTACTTGCCGTTGCTGGCGGCTTGGGAGCCCTTCACCCCCTATCTGGTTCTCAAGAACGGTGCCATCAGTCCTCAATGGCGAAGATCCTGGCTGGCGCCGCCTCCGCGCACCCCAACCGCAAGGGTGCGGCGACAATCTTCACCCTCTTCCGGGTCAGCCGATGAAGGTCCGTGAGGCCCTCGTAGATCAGTACGCCGGCGCCCAGAAGGACCTTGTGAACAGCGAAGTCGTCCGGCACGAAATCCACGTTGCGGGCCCCGTACTCCTGGAAGCAGTCGAAGCCGACCGCGCTGGGCTTCAGCTCGACCAAGCACTCGGCGCCGTCTACGGTCAGCACCGGGGACTTGAGCCAGAAGGACAGGTCGGGAGCGTTCCAGCGCTTGAGTCCCCAGTCGGTCCGGATGAGGACGACGTCCCCCTCGCTGACGTCGTCGGCGAAGACGCTCAGGTCCTGTCGCCCGATCGTGGCGTCTTCCTCGCCCTTGCTCGACAGGTCGAGAACCACGGCGTCGCCGACGAACCTGTCCAGAGGTATGTCGCTGATCCTTGCCCCGTTCTCGCAGACGTGCAGCGGGGCATCGATATGCGTAGCGGTGTGTGCGCTCATCGAGAGCCACGTGCTCTGCCAGTACCCGGGTGACTTCGTGATGGTGTCGAAGCTCAGCTTCTTTCTGATGGGTATCGGCAGCTGCGTGTCGTTGTCGACCAGAAGGCTCAGATCGATGATGGTCATTTGTCGCCTTCCTCCGAATCTCGTGTGGGACGCTTCACAGGGCGGCTCGCGAACGGCCCATCTTCCGGCCGGTCACGAGGAGATGAACAGCTTCTCGCAGAAGCCCGTGCGAGACATCACGTGCGCCTCGCCGTCAGTGATCAGGATCATGTCCTCGAGACGCACGCCGCCGCCTCCGCGGACGCCGTCGACCCAGACAAAGGGCTCGAGCGCGAAGACCATGCCCGGCTCGAACTCGTACTCCTGCGAGCCGGGCAGGTCTCGTTCGCTCCGCAACTCACGAGGGTCGAGCCGACTGTCGTGTCCCACATCGAACTGACAGCGCGCGTATCGATCCACGCCAACACCTGCTTTCTCGGGGAAGCCGCCGCACCGCGTACGCCGATCGGGCGCCTCGCGGCGACGAGCTAAGAGCCTTGCCTCGTGCATGAGATTCACGGCAGGATGCTCATGAGACCTTCGTGAGGGGCGAGGGTGAGGGCCCCCGCCTCACAGACCTCCTTGCACGCACTGCAGAGGTTGCATCCGAAGACGTCGACCGACAGCGCGTCGCCCTCACGCTTCAGCGCCCCCGTGGGGCAGACGTCTGCGCACGCGCAGCATCCCTCGACGCAGGCGTCGGCAACGATCGTCGGCCGCTGGGAGACGCGGCTTCGGTAGAAGTCGATGCTTGTGCATCCCGTTCCGATGCCCGCCCGATAGCTGTAGGTCAGCTGCGGTGGCTCGGGGCGGTGATACTCCGCGATCGTCGCGGCGTCTCCAACGATGTCGATCGAGCGCAGGTCGGTCTCCCCGAGATCGAGCTCCCTCGCCAATCTCAAGTAGGGGACGTCCTCGACGTCGAAACCGATGATCTTGGCCTGTACGGTGTCGAGAGCGACGCCGTCGTCCGACGCCAGGATCTTGTTGACCCTCCGCATCTCGGGCGAGCTCGGCCCGTATCCCTCCATCGCCACCACCGCATCCATGATCACGAAATCTGGGGGCCGAAGACGGTACATCTCGACGATGATCTCGGCGAAGATCTCCGGCTTGACGGAGAAGTAGTGGTACCAGGCCTTCTGGGCGCCCACCAGGAGACCGTAGTTGTTCTTCACCGATCCGCTCATCATCGTCAGACCGTGGGTCTTCATCTTCGGCAGGGAGATGTAGACGTCCGCCTCCAGAATGGTTCGCGACACCGCTGCCGTGCGCTTGAACGGGCGCTCCAAGGGCACCAGCACCAGGTCCGTGTTGATGTTCCTGTAGTGCTCTGCGGCCGCCTCCTTGAGGCGCGTGACTGCGAAGACCTTCTCGGAGTTGCCGTAGAACTCGGTCCCGACGGAGTCACCGACGATCACTTGGGCAGGCTCGAGCGTCTCCAGCCTGTTGAGGACCGCGCGCAGCAGTCTGTAGTCGGTGACGCACGCCGAGGTCTCGGGATCGGCCGCTTTCAGGGCATTGACCTTGACCACGACCCTCTTCCCCTTGACGTCGGGCTGGAAGACTCTGAACGCCTCGTCGACCGCGTCCGCGCAGTCCTCGTAGGTCGCATCCAGCACCAGTACTTTGCTCATCCGACGCTCGGCTTCCACTGACGGAGGCGTCTTCATGCGCTCGCGTCGACGCCGTCGTCCGGCGTCTGTGCCATCCGCTCGAGTACCTCGTAGACCGCCGCCGGATCGTGTTCGGCGTGGCCCGACGCCATGGCCGCGGTGTAGAAGGGCAGCGTCGCCGAGAACAGCGGCGCGGGACAGCCGGCCCCGACCAGTGCCTCACAGATGAGCCTCAGGTCCTTCTGAAAGACTCTGTTGGTGATCGTCGCCTCGTCCCAAGTGCGCTCGACCATGGAGGGGCCGCGAACCTGGAACATGCGCGAGCTCCCGGCGCCATCGCCAATCACTCCCACGAGCATCGCTGCGTCGAGCCCGGAGCGCACACCGAGCAGGATGGCTTCCGCTGCCGCCACGTTGTGGATCGCCACCAAGTGGTTGGCCACCAGCTTCATCTTCGTCCCGTTGCCGAATTCGCCGAGGTCGTGGTGCGCGCGCGAGAACGCCGCCATGATGGGCGCGACCTCCCTGATGGCCGCGGAGTCTCCGCTGGCGAACACCACCAGATCCGCGCTTCTCGCCTGCGCGCCGGTGCCGGACAGGGGGGCATCGAGCATGACGACGCCGTGATCGGCGAGAACCTCTCGCGCCTTCTGCTTCGCGACCACAGGCAGGGTGCTCGTCTCAAGCACGATCGCGCCTGCCGAGCAGCTCGCGGCCAGGTCGGAGCAGACCGCCTCCAACGCGCCGTCCGACGGCAGAGACAGGATGATGAAGCGGCACCTCATCCCCACTTCGCCGGCGTCGGCAGCCGCGATTCCCCCGGCGTGGATCAGTTGCTCTCGGTACTCAGCGACGAGGTCCGTCCCAACGACATCGAAGCCGGCCTTGACCAGATTGGACGCCATCGCTGATCCCATGTTGCCAAGCCCGACCACGCCGACCGTGCCCGAAGTGGCTGACATCTGCCTCTCCCTCATTCGCGCTTCAATCTTTCGCCGCCTCGCATGACGGGCCGCGCCGGCTATCGCACTACGGGCCGTCTGTGAGCCGGCAGGAACACCGCTCCGGAGCACGACCCGAGTCCGGTGCGGCTCCGGGGACCCGGCTCGACACTCCCGCCAAGCGTCTGCCTGAGGCGTGACATCCCCCATCAGGTGGTCCGCCTCAGACCAGCTTCAACAGCCTCTCCGCGTTCCCACCCAGGATCTTGGCTTTGTCCGCGTTCGAGATCAGGGCGTTATGCTCTACGGATCTCACAGGCTCGGCCGGGCCCATATCGAAGGGGTAGTCGGATCCAATCATGATGTGGTCGGCGCCCACGGTGTCCACGAGGAACTCGAGCGCGCGTTCGGAGTGAGTGATGCTGTCGAAGTAGAGATGCTTGAAGTACTCGCTCGGCGGCTTGTCGGTCTTGACCTTGGTCTCGGTGCGCGCCTGATAGCCGTGCTCCCAGCGTCCGACGATGTAGGGCGCCGTGCCACCGCCGTGGCTGAAGCACAGCTTGAGCCTCGGGAACTCCTCGAGCAGGCCGGAGAACACGACGTCGGCGATGCTCCTGGCCGTGTCCGAGACAAAGCCGACGAGGTTGACCAAGTGGTATACGCGCAGACTGTCTGCCCCGAAAGGGCTGTAGGGGTGTACGAAGACGAAGGCGCCAAGATCTTCCACGGCCGCCCAGAAGGGCCGCAGGCTGGGGTCGCCGAGGTAGACACCCTGGATGTTGGTACCGATCTCGACACCGGGCATCTGCAGGTCGCGGACCGCCCTCTCGAGCTCCTTCACCGCGAGATCGACGTCCTGCAGCGGCACGACGCCCAATCCGGCCAGCCGCGTGGGGTACAGGGCCACCGCACCGGCGATGGCGTCGTTCTGTACCTGACACGCGTAGAGCCCCGTCTTGCCGTCGAGGTGGTACAGGAACAGGGGTGGCACCGGCGACACGGCCATGAGGTCGACCTTGGTGGCATCGAGGTTCTCAATGACCCTGGGCCAGTCCACGGCTTCCTTCGGGATCGGCCCTTCGTTCATTCCGTTGGTCCGCATCATCTGCCGGCCATCGGCCTCGCGCCAGATCTCGGGCCTCCAGCTCTCGTCATGAGATGACGATCGCAGGATCTCCTCGACCACGATATGTCCGTGCACATCTATGTTCACAGTCACCCACTCCCTACTCAGAAGACGTTTCCCCTGACACCAGACAGAGGGGACCCCTGCTGCTGTCGCGCGCACCAGACCGCGGGTGACGGCCGCTCTCGGAGACAGGCCTGCGCCGCACGACCACACCCGGCACTGCGAGAAGACTAGGCGGCCGTCTCTCCCCCCATCGTAAGATCCGCTTGGGCCTGGAGATCGAAGAAGTGCGTCGTGAAATCGGCCATGACCTGTGTCACGGCCGGGTTGGTGAACTCGCGAGGCCTGGGCAGGTCGTTGGTCCAGTCGTCCAGCATCTTGCCGTTCCTGCCGAAGACGAGGATCCGGTCGGCCAGGAGGATGCCCTCGTTCAGGTCGTGGGTGACGAACAGGATCGTCTTGCGCGTCTCCGACCAGATGCGCCACAACTCGCTGCGCAGGTTCTCGGCGGTGATCTCGTCCAGATGGCTGAACGGCTCGTCCATGAGGAGCACGTCCGGGTCGATCGCCAGGGCACGCGCGATGCCGGCGCGTTGCTGCATGCCGCCGGAGAGCGCCAAAGGATAGGTCTTGTGCTCCGCCTGCAGCCCCACTACCTCGAGGTAGCGCTCGGCCGCAGCGCGATACTGCGTCTTGTCAGCGTCGGCCGGCTTCACGAACAGCATGTTGTCCATGACCGTCATCCACGGCAGCAACCGCGGCGCCTGAAACACATAGCCCACCCGGGCCTCCCCGGCGCCTTCGTGAGCGATCGAGATGTCTCCCGACGTCAGCGGCTCCGTGCCCGCCAGGATGTTGAGGAGCGTGCTCTTGCCACAGCCTGAAGGACCCACGATGGTGCAGAAGCTCGATTCCGCCACGCCGAAACTGACGTCCTCCAGCACGCGCTTGTCGGGCTTCCCCCTCCCCGCAGGGAAGTGTTTGGTGAGATTCCTTATGACTATCTTGTCGGACATTACCTCAGGTCCCCAATCTTTGGACGCCAACGGAACGTGTGCTTCTCGAAGGTGGAAAAGACCGCCAGCTCGAACACCATCATGACGGCGGCGAACGTGATGATCCAGACGAAGACCCCGGCCAGCGAGCTGCGCTCGTACTGGCCCTCGATCTCCCAACCCATCCCCGAGCTCGCCCCGAAGATCTCCAGGATCGCGATGGTCTTCCACACCATGGCGAAGGCCTGCCGTGCTGAGGCGAAGATGAACGGCATCATCGAAGGCATCATGATCTTGCGCAAGATCACCAGCTTCGGCAGCCGGTACACGCGGGCCATGCGCAGCATGTCGCGATCGACGGCCGCCACGCCTTCGTAGACGTTCACCGCCGTGAAGGGGAAGGCGACGGCGGCTCCCGCCACGATCGGCGCCATGAGCGAGCCGCCGAACCAGAGCACTGCGAGCAAGGCCCAGATCACCAGCGGCAAGGCCATGAAGAACAGCACCAAGTCGCGCAGGATCCCGTTGAAGACCCTCCCCGACGCCATGAGAATGCCGATCGGTATGCCGATCGCCATCGCCACAGCCCACGCGGCGATGATGCGCAGCATCGTGATGCCGATCGGCCTGAAGCGGGTTGTCGTTCACGGCGATGTGCTTCGCCTCACGCAGCACGTCCGCAGGTCCGGGAATGACGTCAGCCGGCAGCAACGCAGCGGCGATCAGCCAGCCCGCGAGAAGGGCCAGCACGGACGCCACTTTGGGCTGGAGCACGGTCTTGAACAGGATCTTCTTCCACGGTGGGTCCTCGGGCTGCACGCCGATACTGACGTCACCGAACTGATGCGCTTCAGAGTACATCGCGCCTCGCTCCCCGCGGGTGTTCGCCGATGGAGCCCACTCGGGACGATCTCACCATCAGATGACCTCTTCGATCTCGGGGCGCCATCTCAACATGTACTTGCGGAACGGCCGGATGATGGCGTACTCGATCGCCACAATGACGAGTGCGAACCAGACCACCCAAGCCAGCATCATGGCGCTGTCGAAGAACTCGAAGCCGGTGCGGATCATGAAGCCGATCCCGGTGCTGGCTCCGAACAGCTCGGCGATGGTCACCATCTTCCAGCTGTTGGCGAAGTTCTGACGCACCGCGCCCACGAGGTAAGGCGTCAGCGACGGCAGGACGATCCTCCGGATCATCGCGCCACGCTGGACCTTGAAGGCACGCCCCATGTCCAGCAGCTCCCTGTCGATGTTCTTCACGCCCTCGAACACGTTGACCGCGACGTAGGGGAAGATGATGAAGACCACGGCGATGAACACCGCGGTCTCGTTGATGCCGAACCAGAGCACGCAGAGCATCGCCCAGACGATGCCCGGCATCGAGAGGGCCATGTACACCCAGTTGCGGGTGAAGCTCTCCCAGTAGCTGTTGATGCCCATCACGATGCCGAGGGCAGTGCCGATCACCATCGCCCCGATCAAGGCATACACGGTGCGCTGCAGGGTCGCCGTGAGCTGTGGCCAGAGGTCGCCGCTGCTCAGGATCTGCCACATCTCCTCCCACACCGCTTGAGGCGTGGGGAAGACGTACTTCGGCGTGAACAGCGTGATCACAAACCACGCAATCAGGACGACGACGACCGCGCCAAGGTGGATCAGTACGCGGCCCCACGGGCCCCACGTCCCTTCGCGCGGCGCCTTCACCTTGGAGGCGGCGGTGAGCGCGGTCATGACCGGAGCTGGAGCTTCCAGCTCTTCTTCCAAGATAGAAGCTTTGTCGGCTTCCGTCATAGAGGCTTTGTCGGCTGCCATCCGCTACCTCCTTCGCGGCGTCGTGTCGGTCACTTTCGGCGGCGACGGAGCGCCGGTGTGGCCGCCACGGTGCGTCCCCAAAAGGCGCCCGGGAAGGCGTGCGTCGCCACGGTCGATACCGGTCGGCAGCAGAAGTCGTGAGATCCTGCGACCGTCGTCACGACTTCTGCTGCCGCTCTCGGCAGACCGAACCGGTCACGCGCTGGGGCTGGGCGCAGGGCTGGAGCTCGTCGGCGGCTGGGCCTCCGGTGGAGCACCAGCCGGAGACGCCATGGTCTTGAACTGCGGATCGGGCGTGCTCTCCTTGACGAACCCTTGCTCCTTCAGAAGGGTGAACACGGCCTTCTCGTTCTGTGCCCAAGTCGGGTCGATGTAGACCGTCCTCACGCACTGATCGTGCATCTGGTCGTCCTCGTTCAGGTAGTTCAGGAACCACTTGACCTCGGCATCGTTGGTCGTCGTGAACAGGTCGGGGTAGGCCCGGATGATCGACTCCTTGTCGCCATACCACGCGTTGACGCCCTCCTGCCACATGAGGTTGAACCCCTCCGCGGCCTTCGGGTTCTCGTCCAGCCACTCCGGGGTGGTCACCCACAGGTTGCAGGCGACCTGGCGCACCGCCGTCGGGTCGAGGTACGTCTGATACCACTCGTAGCCTGTGGGCTGCTCGGGATAGAGCCAGCGGTGCTCGCCGGATTTCACGTAGGGAATCTCGAAGTCGATGAGGCCAAAGGAGGCCTCAGCGTCACCCTTCGACAACGCGGCCGGCATCGCGGGGAACTCCTGCACGTTCACCTTGTAGTCGCCGCCGCCGAGGCGCAGGTCGACACCGTACTTCTTCTTGAACATCGCCGCGTACATGAGCATCGAGGCGCCGGTCCCCGCAGTGGAGATCCTCTTGCCGACGAGGTCCTCCATCGTCTTGTACGGCGAATCGCTCCTCACGAAGATCGGAGTCGCGCATCAGGTTGTAGACACCGAAACTGACGAACTCCCTGCCCGCGTTCTCGGCCACGAAGGGGACCTCATAGGTGCCCATCGAGGCGATGTCGGCGTGACCGCCCACGAACCACGCAGTCTCGTCCCAGGTCGTCGTGTTGACGATCTTGAAGTTGTACCTCTCTTCCCACTTCGCCACGATCCCCGTGTCCTTCATGAAGTTCCACACCGGATCGGGGGCGAAGACGAAACGCACCACCGTCGGCTCGGCCGCCCGCAGCACCGGAGGCTGCGCGAGCCGCTGGTACTGCTGCTGCCACAACTCGCGACCACGGTCGGCAGGGCGCCCGCGAGGCCGATGGCCCCGGCGGCGAGCCCCGCTTTCGCCAGGAAGGTACGGCGCGTGATCCCAGCGGAGGCACCGCCGGCGAGGTCGGCCTTCACGTCACTATGCGTCACTCTGTCCCATTGTCTCCCCCTAGCCTCGGAACCGACGGACTCGTCGGCCCGTATCAGCGGGCGTTGCCGGTAGCGCACACCGCCTCAGCACGGCGGCCGCCTGACTGGTGCAGCCCAAGCCGAATCATCACCACGCGCCTGCGGACTGCCGCCGGCGCTTGGCAGGGGCCGCCCATTCGCGGCAGCCCCTGCGCTTGCCTACTGCACTCCCCTCCAGAGCATCAGACGGGTGAGGGCGGCGATTCCGAGGGCGGCAGAGCCTTCGTGGGGGCATCGGCCGGCGAGGCCATGATCTTCCACGCCGTGTGCGGCGCCTCCGGCGGGATGGTGCCGGTCTGCTTGCAGAGGTCGACGACCTTGCGTCTCCTTCTCCGTCCAGGTCTGGTCCATGTAGACCGTCTTGCACGCAGGAGTCGTGGTTCTCGAGGTAGCTCAGGAACCACTGCAGTTCCTTGTCGTTCTTGACGGTGTAGAGGTCGGGGTACGCCATGATGCTGGCCTGCTTGTCGGCCCAGTACTCGTTGACACCCACCTGCCACATCATGTTGAACCCTTCGGCACAGCTTGGGATTCTTGTCCACCCAGTCCTTCTGCCCCACGAAGAGGTTCATCATCACGCCGACGTGCTGCTTGGTGGGGTCGAAGTTCTCGCGGTAGAACTCCCACCCAGTCGGCTGGTCGGGCCAGAGCCAGCGGTGCGTACCGTTGACCATGTAGGGGATCTCGTAGTCGATGAGGCCGACGCAGGCGTCGATGTCGCCCTTGTCCAGCGAGGTCGGCATGGCGTCGAACTCCTGCACGTTGCACTTGAAGTCGCCGCCGCCGAGCTTCAGGTCCAGGTTGTACTTCTTGAGGATCATGGCCCGCCACATGATCGCGTCGGCGCCGCCGCCGCTCACGGCGATCCTCTTGCCCTTGAGGTCCTCGATGGTCTTGTACGGGGAGTCGGCCTTCACGAAGATGGTGTTGCGCATCATGTTGTACTGGCCGAACGCGACGAACTCCTTGCCGGAGTTCAACTCGATGGTCGGCGTCTCGTAGCTGGCCAGTCGACGCGATGTCCGCGTGGCCACCGATGAACCAGGCGGTCTCGTCCCAGGTCGTCGTGTTGACGATCTTCATGTTGTACTTCTCTTCGTACCGGGCGACGATGCCGGTGTCCTTCATGTAGTTCCAGATGGGGTCCGGCGCGAAGACGAAGCGGACGATCGCCGCCTCCCCGGCGGTGACCGGGCGACGCGGGACTGCGGTGCTGCTGCTGCTGCTCCCGCAGCTCGCGGCGACCGCCGGCAGGGCGCCCGCGAGGCCGATCCCCGCCGCCGCCAGGCCTGCCTTGGCGATGAAGCTGCGGCGAGTCAGGCCGGTCTCCGTACCCGTCGCCGCTCGTGATCTCGGGTCGCGCGTCAGTGGGCGTATCGTGCGGTTTCTCGTGCTGTCCCATGCGACTCTCCCCCTGCTCTCCATGGTTCCTTGATTCACCGGACGAGTGGGCGCGACCTAGCGTGCGCTCCCATCCGCTGACTGCCGTGAGGCGGCCGCGAGCCCCAATAACGTCGACATTATAGCCAAGCGAGCCAAGGTCCGCTTGTACAAAAAGGCACAACCTCCGTCGGCGTTGGCGGCCTACTCATACCTCCACCCATATCCCTTCACGGCTCGAGCGCTGCGCGGCACCGGTGATCTTCGCGACCGCGAGCCCGTCGGCGAAGGAGGCGCTCGCCATGCGCTCTTCGGCGATGGCGGCAAGGAAGTTCTTGAGCTCGATGACCATGCCATCCGAGTAGCCCATGCCCATGCCGGCAAGGTGGATGAAGGCTCTGGCCTCCGGGAAGGCCGGCCCCATCAGCAGCGTGCAAAAACCCTGCCGGTTGCGAGGACCGGTCGCGTCGTACCATTCGAGCTCGTTCATGCGCTCGCTGTTGTAACGCAGTGAGCCCGTGCTGCCATTGACCTCCCAACCGTGGTGGTGTTTGTCGCCCCAGGCCAGCCACGTCGTCTCGATGACTCCGGTCGCTCCCTGCGCAAAGCGCACCAGCATGCCGGTCATGTCGTCGACGTCCACGGGCCGCCTGGCATCGGTGCCAGGCACAGGGCGCTCCGTTATGTGCGTCTTCGACAGAGCCGAGACGCTGTGGAAATCACCGGCCAGGAACCTGGCCATATCGAGGTCGTGGGACCCGAGCGTCCCAAGGGCGCCCGCCCCAGCCTCCTCGGCGCTGAAACGCCAGGCCCAGGGGGACTCCGGCGACGCCTTGTCGTCGATGGCGAACAGCCCCCGGAAGTGATAGATCTCGCCGAGCTCGCCGGAGTCGATGATCTCTTTGGCGGTCAGGCTCGCAGGCAGATGACGGTAGTTGAAGCCGATCATATTGACGACGCCGGCGCGATCGACGGCATCCACCATGCGTTTCGCCTCGGCGACGGTGTTGGCCAGCGGCTTCTCACAGAAGACGTGCTTGCCGGCGCCCGCCGCGGCCACCGCGACGGCCTCGTGGAAGCGGTTGCCGACGCAGATGTCGACCGCGTCGACCTCCGGGTCGTCGAGCGCGGCCTGCCAGTCGAGAGCTACCCTTTCGACGTCGAAGCGCTCGGCCGCCCGACGAGCCGCGGGCTCGTCCACGTCGACGACCATCTTCAGGCGTGGCGTGGCCGGCATGTCGGGGTACATGTCGCGGATGCGGCGATAAATCTGACAGTGGACCTGGCCGATCCACCCGACCCCGATCACCGCTATTCCGATATCGCGTGGAGTCGGCATCCGATCACTTGTCACTCTGTCCGCCGGCCGGCTGAAGAGGTTGTGCAGTGTCTCGCTGCCAAAGCCGAGAGAGGGGTGGGGTGGAGAAGGATTGCGGGACCGGAGTCATGTCAGAATAGTCCCGGTCGCCTGTGCGGACTGTGTCTTGTACCCCTTCCCACAGCAAGGCGCATGCGGCAGACGCCACACGGTCGATGTCGCCTCGTCCCAGGTCTCCGGTCCCCCACGTTGCTGGCTCCCCCTGCCGGCGGCCTTCGTCGGCTAACCATAGTCCTTCTGCTCCGGCATACATACCCAAGTCGGCCTCGTTGGAGTGTGCCATGCAGAACATCGTGCCGCACAACCACACTACACGAGCGAGGCTACCCGTAGAGTGCGAGTGAACAGAAGCAACGTGCACTGTCTACTTGACAGCGCACGCCGTGTCAAGTAGAAGACTGCTGCTACTGGGGCACGTATGTTGGCCGTCCGCCCGTGTCCCGCGCAACGCGAGGGGCCGGGAGTCGATGCCGCTGCTGAAGCAGGACTACATGGAGCTCCACCGAGAAGTGAAGCCGTGCTAAGGAGACCTCAACCGATTTCGGGCACCAAGGTGACAGAGTGAGCGAAACTCCGATCGCCCCACATGGGCGTCGGGCGCAGCAGCGCACCCTGTCGAGCGGCATCGGCGCCCGCGTTGCTGACCGACGCCGCAGGATGGGACTGCGAGTCGCGGATCTGGCCGGAGTGGTCGGCGTTTCGCCGAGCCTGATCAGCCAGATCGAGCGCGGCCGGACGACTCCATCCGTGGCGACGCTCTTCATGCTTGCCAAGGCGCTCTCTGTCTCAGTCGACGATCTCTTCGAGGAAGCGGGTTCGAGCAGTAAGGTCCATCCTCTCGCCCCAGCCGCAGCGGATGGGCTCCTTGACGAACCCACAGAATGGAACGCCTCGTCGGACTCGACTTCAAGCATTGGCCAGGATCGGTACCTCGTCCGGAGAAGTCATCGGGCGACCCTTGACATCAGAGGCGGAATCCAATGGGAACGCTTGACACCGAGAGCTTTCGGCAACGTGGAGTTCCTTGAGCTGGTCTATGGACCCAGGGCAGAGTCGCATCCGCAACTGTACAGGCATCCAGGGTGGGAGATGGTCGTTGTGCTCTCTGGGCGGCTGGACATCTTCGTAGGCTTCGAGCGTTACGATCTGAGCCTGGGGGACAGCCTGTGCTTCCCGTCGAGCAGGCCACACCGGTACGTCAATCCGGCTGATGTGACGACCAGGGCGATCTCGGTGATTCTGCCCGACGCAACGTTCGCCGACGTCCTCGGGGACGACAAGAGCGGGCCGTGAGCCTTCATCTAGCACCAAGAACCAGGGGAGCAGGATAAGTTCGCCGTGGCGCACTGCAAGCAGGCCCAGGCGGGGTCAAGCGGTGACGGACTGCTCGTCGGGTAAAGTACGCGGTGCGAGTGGGTAACCACCGGGACCCCGACAACCCCAGTCCGCCCACACCTCGGACCGAGACGGACAATGGAGAGCCGGCGCGAGACCGAAAGGATGCCCATGGATGAGCCCTGGAGAACCGACGACTTCTTCGTCAGCCCGTGGAACTATCAGCCCGAGGTGAGGGAGGGGTTCACGCCGCCTGATCGCGTGGCCGTACACGACCTGACCCTGCGCGACGGCGAGCAGCAGGCCGGCATCGAGTTCACCGCCGACCAGAAGGTGCGCATCGCCGAGGCTCTGGCGGAGGCCGGCGTCGACCGCATCGAAGCCGGCATGCCGGCGGTCTCGCCGTCCGACGCCGAGGCTGTCAGGCGCATCGCGTCCGCCGGCCTCCCCTCACGCATCTTCGCCTTCTCACGGTGCATGGTCTCGGACGTCGAGAAGGCGCTCGAGGCGGGCGTGACGGGGATCATCATGGAAGTGCCGGTCAGCCGTCACATCATCGAGTTCGCCTACCGCTGGCCGTACGAGCGTGCGCTCGAGACGACGATCAAGGCCACGAAGTTCGCTCACGAGAACGGCCTCGAAGTCATCTTCTTCCCCATCGACTCGACGAGGGCGGGCATCAGCGAGTTCCTCGACCTCATCCAGACGATCGAGCGTGAGGGTCATATGGACGGCCTGGTGCTCGTTGACACGTTCGGGGTGCTGTCGCCGCCGGCGGCCTCGTTTATGGTGCGCAAGGTGAAGGAGCGGATCAGCAAGCCGCTCGAAACACACTTCCACAACGACTTCGATCTCGGTGTGGCGAACACAGTCACTGCCGTCGCGCAGGGGGTGGATACGGTCCAGGTGTCCGTGAGCGGCATCGGCGAACGGGCCGGAAACGTGCCGCTCGAGGAGACGCTGCTTGCGCTGAAGATGCTCTACGGGATCGAGAGCAACGTCGATCTGTCCAAGCTGTATGGCTTGTCGAAGCTCGTCCGCGATATCGCCGGTGTGTCGGTGCCACCCAACCGGAGCATCGTGGGCGACAAGATCTTCCACGTCGAGTCCGGCATCATCGTGAGCTGGGTCAAGAATTCCGGCGCGGAGCATCTGACCGAAGCCTTCCCGTTCCGTCCCGAGCTCGTGGGTCAGAGCGGTCCCGAGATCGTCCTGGGAAAGGGAAGTGGGCTCGACTCCGTGCTCATCTGGCTCGATCGCCTAGGGCTCGGCCCTGCAGAGGGCGACGAGGCATCGGAGATCCTGCAGGAGGTGAAGGCGAGGTCACTCGCCAAGCGGGGGTTGATCAGCGAGGACGAGTTTCGGGAAATCGCTGAAACCGTGCTCTCGCCAAGAAGGGAACCGACGGAATCGGGCCTCCCCGCTACAGGATCCTCTTAGCGCCCCGTCTCGTCGAGACATGTCCGCGTGACTTGGATCGCGGAGGGAAAGACCTGCCGGCCACCGCGACGGACTGACAACGTTGGATTCACTTCCGTCAGTCCTGGATCCGGACAAGCCATCACACCGTTATCTGGTGCGGCATGGCGACCGGCGTCGTCTGTCATCAGGGCGGGCCGACGCCACGGGCGAGCGCAGTCTCTGCACAGTCCAGTTCTCAAGAAGGCGCTCTCCCATCGTCGCTAGAGAGAATCCGGCAGGCCGCGTTCATCGCTTTCGTTCTCGTCAAGCCCGCACTCGATGTGGCCTCGTATGGCCAGATACACCGCCGAATAGTCCAAGTGGCCCAGCCCGAGAGTCTGCGCCCGTCTGAACTGGCGCGATGCAGCCTCGATGACGGGCACAGCCACTCCGTGTTGCTGAGCCAACTCGACTGCAGACATAAGATCCTTTGTCTCGAGATCGAGAGAGAAGAGGGGTGCATAGTCGCTTGAGGCAGGGTGAGCTGGATCGGCACCGGGTGCCGGGAAACGCACGCGGAGCACTCGGGAGTCTGCGGTCGAATGCGTGAGAACGTGGTAGAGGGCCTGTTGACCGAGCCCTTCTCGTCGTGCCATCTCGCAGGCCTCGGCCAGGCCGCCCATGGTGCATCCGATGATGGCATTGTTGCAGAGCTTGGCAGCTTGCCCCTTGCCTGGGCCGCCGACGTGAAGGATCAGCTCACCGATTGCTTCGAGCACCGTCCGGCACTCTTCCAAGACCTCTTCTCGGCCACCCACCATGATGGTGAGGCTGCCGTCAGCCGCCCCCCTTGGACCACCGCTCACGGGGGCATCAAGCCATCTCAGACCGAGCGCCTCGAGCCGAGATGCCATTTCGCGAGCGAAATGGGGTGAGGTAGTAGATGTGTCAACGATGATGGCTCCCTGGGCTGCTGCCGAGCAGGCTCCATCGTCGTCGAATAGGGCTGACTCGACCGCCGTGGGTGACGGTAGCGAGAGCATGATGAGCTCTGCGCCGACCACCGTTTCGGCAGGTGTTGGTCTCGAAGGAGCCCCGAGAAGCGTGAGTCGTTCGGAGTCAAGGTCACAGGCAACGAGCTCGTGGCCAGAGCTCTTTAGCTTCTTCGCCATAGGAAGGCCCATGGTGCCGATGCCTATGAAGGCGATACGGGTCAATTCAGGAATCGTTGGTGTCGCCGGCAGTCCCGAACGCTTGCAGACGAGCGCAAGGACGTCCGGCGGTCGACATGGCCACGGCAATGACGATCTCGTTTGGCCTCGGCGCGTCGGGGACTCGCACCTCGAACGACTGGTGATGTGAGCGCGTCGTGGCGTCGTAGACGTGCTTCAGCGGTATGTCGAATGAGGACCCGACAGTGCCGCGCTTCTCAAGTGAAGGCAGAAGCGTGGTGGCCTCACCAGCGGCGGTGCGCACCGGATTGCCGAAGCGCAGCGTGTGAATGATGGCAGAGCCATGCTCGATCTCGCCGTCACTCCCCACAAGGGCACCCTTACCGAACGCCTCCGGTGAACTCGGTAGCAGCTCCAGACAGCGACCCGCCAGTAGGACTCCCAACTTGCGACTGTAGGTTTCGATCAACGGCGTCAGGTCTTCCACATCCTTACCTGCAAAAGGATTCCTGACGACAGCGGCCGCTGCGGCGATCGTTGTGGGCGGCTCGACCGCCCTCTCGCCCTCGAGGTGGACTTCTTCCGCTATCTGGTAGAGCTTCCTGATCACCGCTTCCAATTCGCCTCCTGCGTTCGGTTAACCCCATAGCTGCGAATCCCGCCTGAGAGAAGGCGGTTACCGACGGCTACGCTCGTGGCTATCTTGCCGTTCTGGACGACAAGCCGCCCCCGCTTTCGAGCAAACTCGCCATGCCCCAGTTCTACCCGCCAGACCAGCGTCGGCCCCAGGAGGACACCCATTCTTGCCGTCCCGAAGCACCCGTTGTGCGGACTGCTTGCCGCCTCTACTGCGCATTGTACTTGCCAGCGGATGAGAGAGACGACGATGACGACTGTGCCTGTGCCCGTTCCCGCGACGAGCGCCCCTGCCGTCCCAGGCCCGCAGCCGTTACACCGCCTCCCCCATGACCCCTTGCCCGGCTCACGCGGCTCGCCGCACATGACGCGGCCGGCCGGGGACCTTCCGCGGAAGCTGCCGATATGTTGCTGGATCTTGGGGAAACGCGAGGCTCGCACTCGGAGGGGAGGGACCAGTCTCCGCACCAAAAGGACGCCGAATCGTCCTCAAACGACGCCGAATGGCACCCTGGGCTGCCCACTTGGGAAGCCTGATTTCTACCACTGGGCTAGGACGGCATTGCGGCGATTTGCAGGAGTTTCTTGTTCCTGCTGGCCGGCCAAGGATGACACGCATTGCTGAAGAACTGCGACGATCTGCAGGAATAGGCAGGCTGGCGAATGCCTCGTCTTACGCCCTGTTCAGTCCCCGGCCGGCACCGTCTCGCCATCTTCTGCTCCTGAAGAGACGTGCATCACGTAGCGCCTGAACCGCGGCATGCCACGCGCGATCGCCGTGATGCCCGCTACGCAGCCGATCCCGCCGATGACGATCGAAGCCTGGGGTCCGACCAAGGCCGCGAGCGCGCCGGCCTCCAGGTTGCCAATCCGCGGCCCGGCCTGGATCACGGCCGTCTGGATCGAGGTGAGACGGCCGCGCAGCCGGTCGGGCGCCTCGACCTGCAGGATCGTGTGACGGAACACCGACGAGATCACGTCGGCCCAGCCGGCGATGGCGAGCATGAGCAGCGCCAGCCACAGCCAGGGCGAGAGCCCGAACGCCGCGATCGCGACGCCCCACATCACGATCGCAAGGATGACGGCGCGACCCAGCCTTGAGACCCGGACGGTCCAGCCCGAGAGCAGCGTGCCGATGAGCGCGCCGGCTCCTGGCGCCGCATACATGTAGCCGAGCAACTGGGCATCTCCGTTGAAGTGCGACAGCGCCATCGCCGGGAACAACGCCAGGGGCATGCCGAGGATCATGGCGGTCAGGTCGGCCAGGAAGATGCCCTGAATGGCCTGCCGGCCGCGTAGGTAGCGAAAGCCCTCAACGATCGAGCGGAGGCCGAACCTTGTGCCGGATCCCTCGGGCACGAGCGCGGGCAACCCGATTGACGCGACGATCACGGCGGTGAAGCTCACCGCGTCGAGCCAGTACGCCGCCGCAATGCTGAAACGCGCCAGCAGCAGCCCGCCGAGGGCGGGGCCGAGCACGAGCGAGGCCTGCCCCCCGAGCTGGCGCAGCGCGTTGGCCGCGGGGATCTGATCGCGAGGGACGAGGTTGACCAAGATCGCCATACGCGCCGGGCCATCGGCGCCGGCGAAGAAGGCGCCGCACCCGACCAGCGCGTAGAGCAGCCCGATGCTCGGCGTATCGCCGAGGCTGTTCACCGCGAGCCCGACGCTGCAGAGCGCCAGCGCGACCTGGGTCACGACCAGCATCCTGCGGCGGTCGATCGCGTCGGCGAGCGAACCACCGAGCAGCGAGCCGACGAGCGCCGGGCCAAGCTGGGCGAGACTCACCAGACCGACGTAGAGCGACGACTCGGTGAGCAGGTACACCTGGTAGTAGACGGCAACGAGGGCGAGCTCCGAGCCCATCTGCGATACAACGAGGCCGAGCCACAGACGCCGGAAGTGCGGGAACCGCCGCAGCGGTTCGATATTGATGATCGGCAGCCGTCTCATGCCGGCCCGTCGGCCAGGCTGCGCTGGCCTGACACCGGACCGGGAGTCGTGTTCGAGCACCAGCGAGCCGCCTCCCAGAGCCGGCGCTCATGCGCTCGTCCGCATTCTCCTTGCCCACCGCGCACCTCGACTTGGATGTCCACAGCCTCCTCGCTTCACCCACTCCGCACTGACCACACACGATATCTGATATCGCATGCGGCGGTGGCACGACCTCGCGCAGCTGACTCGTGCCACGGTGCGCGTGCCCGATGCCGTCGAGCTCAAGGGCCTCGACGAGACCGATTCGGCGAGACGGCATACAACCTGACATGAGACGAGTGCGGCGGCGGGCTGCCTCGAGGCGGCCCGCCGCCGCACTCAGAAGGAAGCAGTCAGATCGCCCGCGGCGCGTCGCCTGTCAGAGCGGGACGAGGCGGCAGGGAGTGGTCGGCCGACGCTCCGGCCTGACATGGAAGGGCGCGGGCCGCGGAACGAGTTCCGCGGCCCGCGCCCGAACGACTCGGGGGCCGGGTGCCGCTGACTCGGCACCCGGCCCTTGCAGGGTCACTGCCACCGATCCCCATGTTGAACGTCTACCAGAGCTGGCTGGGGTCGATCCCTTGGCTGGGGTCGATCTGGCCGTAGCCCTGGCTGGGGTCGATCTGGCCCGACTGGGCCTGGCTGGGCTGGAACGAGCCCGACTTCATCTGCTCCATGACCTTCACGGCGGTGTCGATCGGCACGGCAAAACCGATGCCCTCGTTGCCGCCCGACTGCGAGGCGATCTGCTCGTTGATGCCGATCACGGCACCCGACGCGTCGAACAGCGGGCCACCCGAGTTGCCGGGGTTGATCGAGGCGTCGGTCTGGATGGCGCCGCTGATGGTCGCCCCGTTCGGTGACTGGACCTCGCGGTCGACCGCGGACACCACCCCCGTCGAGAGAGAGAAGTCGAGACCGAGGGGGTTGCCGATGGCCACGACGGACTCGCCCACCGCGACCTTGGAGGAGTCGCCCAGCTTGACGGGCGTGAGGGTCGGCGACTGACTCGGGTCGACCTTGAGGAGGGCGACGTCGGTCGTCTCGTCGACGCCGACGATGGTGGCGGCGACGTCGGTCGTCTGATTGCCGCTGCCCTTGAACGTGACTTTGACGTCACTGGCCGTCTGCCCGCTCTCGCTCACGACGTGGGCGTTGGTGAGGATGTAGCCGTCCTTCGAGACGACGAAGCCGGTGCCGATGCCCTGGCCTCCGCCCGACGACTGGCCGAAGATGTCCTGCGTGCCGGCGAAGGTACTCGTGATCTCGACGACGCTGCCGGAGTTCTGCTGGTAGATCTGCTGGGGAGTGAGCCCGCTGGTCGAGAACGACGTCTGCGTGCCGTTGACGACTGTCGTGCCGGCGTCGGCGCGCAGGGGACCGATCCCGACGACTGTGGCGATGCCGAGGAGCAGCGCCGTTCCGGCGATGCCGCCGACCAAACCCATAAAGAACCTTCTCATTTCCTTGGGACCTTTCTCTGCCGAAGGGATGTGAGGGCGGACAGTGAGACACCGTCTCGGCTCGACGGGCCCTCCGCTCTGCCTTGTGGCCTACTGAGATTGTGCCGCGACGAGATTAAGAGGGCACTGGGAGCCTGTTAGCGCCCCAGCACTTGCTGTTAAGCGCCTGTTAATTCCCTAGTGGTTTCTGAGAGAAGGCTGAGAGGAGGCCGTGCACCGGCCGTGAGGCGCGGGGCGCCGAGGCCGCGGCGCCGGGGCCGCGGCGGCCGCAGGCGTCGACGCGATGCGCCCGCTACCAGCGGCAACGACGGGCTGCCCGCGCGCGCATCAGCACTTGCCGATGGTGGGCGCCACATGCCATAACCACGACATGAGCTGGCCCGCATACCTCGACCTGCTCGCCTCCGGTGAGCTGGCGGAGCGCGCGCGCAGCGCCTCGCTCCTGCTCGTCGGCTGCCGCCTCTGCCCCCGTCGTTGCGGCGCCGACAGGTGGCGCGGCCGCACCGGTGTGTGCGGCATCGGCGCTCGGGCGCGGGTCGCCAGCTACGGCCCACACCACGGCGAGGAGCGCTGCCTCAGCGGCCCCAGCGGGTCGGGCACCATCTTCTTCAGCGGCTGCAACCTGGGCTGCGTCTTCTGCCAGAACTGGGAGATCTCGCACGGGCGGCGCGGCGGACACCTGGAGAGCGAGGAGGTCGCAGCGAGGGAGCTCGCCGGCATGATGCTCGAGCTGCAGGGGCTGGGCTGTCACAACATCAACTTCGTGACGCCCTCGCACGTCGTGCCGCAGATCCTCGAGGCGCTCGCCGTTGCCGTTCCGGAAGGGCTGCGCCTGCCGCTCGTCTACAACACCAGCGGCTACGACGCCGTCGAGACGCTGCGCCTGCTCGACGGCGTGGTCGACCTCTACATGCCCGACTTCAAGTACTGGGACAAGGAGGCGGCCGCGCGGGACCTCACGGCCGCCGACTATCCCGAGGCGGCGCGCGAGGCCATCGTCGAGATGCACCGCCAGGTCGGCGACCTGGCGCTGGACGGCGACGGCCTCGCGCGCCGCGGCCTGCTCGTGCGCCATCTCGTTATGCCCGGGATGCTCGACCAGAGCCGCCAGATCTTCGCCTGGCTCGCCGCACTGAGCCCTGGGACGGCGGTCAACGTCATGGCACAGTACCGCCCCGAGGGGCTCGCGGCGCGGCAGCAGAACGACTACCCCGAGCTCGCCCGTCAGCTGACGCGCAGCGACTACGCGGCGGCGCTCGACGAGGCCCGCGCAGCGGGCCTCCGGCGCGCCGCCCGCCTCTAGCTCTCCGACCACACGGGGCCGGGTGTCGTTCCGACACCCGGCCCCGCCGCATCTCCGCCGACCTTCTGCAACCCGTGCGCTACAGCTGCTTCACGCCCTGGATCAGCTTGGCGGCCATGTCCTGGCCGTCGCCGTAGAGCATGCGCGTGTTGTCGCCGAAGAAGAGCGGGTTCTCGACGCCGGCAAACCCGGCGCCGCGGCCGCGCTTGATGACGATCACGTTCTTGGCCCGGTCGACGTCGAGCACCGGCATGCCGTAGATGGGGCTCGTCTTGTCGGTCTTCGCGCCCGGGTTGACCGTGTCGTTGGCGCCAATCACGAGAGCGACGTCGGTCGTCGCGAAATCGGGGTTGATCTCGTCGATGTCGTAGATCAAGTCGTAGGGCACGCCGGCCTCGGCGAGGAGCACGTTCATGTGTCCCGGCATGCGTCCGGCGACGGGGTGGATGCCGAACTTCACCTGCACCCCGCGCTCGCGCAACAGCTCGGCGAGCTCCCAAATCTTGTGCTGTGCCTGCGCGACCGCCATGCCGTAGCCGGGAGCGATGACCACCTTGTCGGCGTAGGCCATCATGATGGCCGCGTCGTCGGGTTCGATGGGCTTGAGGTTGCCCTCGGCGCCGCCAACCGCCTCGGCGCCCTCGGCGGCGCCGAAGCCGCTGAAGAGCACGTGCGCCAGCGAGCGGTTCATCGCTCGCGCCATGAGCTGGGTGAGCAGCGTGCCGGCGGCGCCGACCACCATGCCGGCGATGATCATGGCGGCGTTGCCGAGCACGTAGCCCTCGAAGGCCACGGCGAGGCCGGTGAGGGCGTTGTAGAGCGAGATGACGACCGGCATGTCGGCGCCGCCGATGGGCAGCGTCATGAGCACACCGAAGGCGAGGGCGAGGGCGAAGAAGAGAGCGATCAGAGGGGTGCCGGCGTGCCCCGAGACGCCCGTCTCGCCGAGCACGATGGCGATGCCTAGGGCCACGGCGGCGCCCAAGACTGCGAGGTTGAGCACGTTCTGCCCGCGGAACTTGAAGGCCCGTTTAACGATCCCCTGCAGCTTGGAGAAGGCGATGAGGCTGCCGCTGAAGGAGACGGCGCCGATGATCGCACCGAGCACCGCCAGGATGGCGACGTCGGCCGGACGGTGGGCGGCCGACGCCGCGCCGCCCTTCAGAAGCTCGACGGCGGCGATCGCGCCGGCCGCGCCGCCGCCCATGCCGTTGAAGAGGGCGATCATCTGCGGCATGCCCGTCATCGGCACACGTCGCCCCCACCAGCCGGCCAGGGCCACACCGGCGACGATGGCGACGACCATCGGCACACGGTTGTGCATCCCGGGCGTGAAGAAAGTCGCCACGACGGCGACCAGCATGCCGACGCCGGCCCACACGATGCCGTTGCGGGCCGTGACTGGCGAGCTCATGCGCCGCAGGCCGAGGATGAAGAGCACGGCCGCGGCGAAGTAGCTCGCCAGGATGACCTGGTCCATCGCCTGCTCCTCAGGCCTGCCGGTGACCGTCGCCCGACGCAGCGCCGCCTTCGCCCGAAGCCCCGCCTCCAGCGCCGGCCGCCGGTTTCTCGCGCTCGCGGCTGCTCTTGAACATGCCCAGCATGCGCACCGTCACCACGTAGCCGCCGACCACGTTCATGGCCGCGAGCACGACGGCGAATACACCGATTGTCTGCTCCAGGCCTGTCTGCGCGAAGCCGAGCGCGATCATGGCGCCCACGAGCACGATGCCGTGCACGAAGTTGGACCCGGACATGAGCGGGGTGTGCAGGATGACCGGCACGGCGCTGATGACGACGTAGCCCGTGAAGGCGGCCAGCATGAAGATGTAGAGGGCGTTCCAGCCGCTCATGCGGCCCCTTCGATCTCTCCGCCCAGCTCCTCGCTTGGGGTGAACGTCTCCGCGCGAGAGAGCTCGGCCCACTGGATCGACTCGAGCGTCGGCGTGGCGCACACGCGCCCCTCCCGCGTGAGCACGCTCTCGGCGACGATCTCGTCATCCCAATCGAAGCGCAGCTCGCCGTCCTTGACGATCAGAGTGAGGAAGTTGAGCAGGTTGCGCGCATAGGTCTCGCTGGCGTGCACGGGTAGCATCGCGGGCACGTTGAGGGGCCCGTAGATCGTGACGTGGCCGTGCACCTTCACCTCTCCCGCGCGCGTGAGCTCGCAATTGCCGCCGCCCTCCGCGGCGAGGTCGACGATCACCGAGCCCGGCTTCATGGCTTCGACCATCGCCGCCGTGACCAATAGCGGCGAGGGCTTGCCCGGGATGGCCGCCGTCGTGATGACCGCGTCGGACGCCGCCACCCGTTCGGCGATCAGCGCGCGCTCACGATCCTTCTCCTCAGGCGTCAGCTCGCGCGCGTAGCCGCCTGTGGCCTCCGCCTCGAGCCCGAGGGAGAGGAACTTCGCGCCCAGAGACTCGACCTGCTCGCGCGTCACGGGCCGCACGTCGTAGGCCTCGACCACGGCGCCCAGCCGCCGCGAGGTGGCGATGGCCTGCAGGCCTGCCACTCCCGCGCCGAGTATCAGCACCTTCACCGGCCGGATGGTCCCGGCGGGCGTGGTCAGCATCGGGAAGAAGCGTCCCATGCCGCAGGCGGCCATGAGCGCCGCCTTGTAGCCGGCCACGGAGGCCTGTGAGGTGAGGGCGTCCATCGACTGCGCGCGCGTGATCCTGGGGATGAGCTCGACGGCGAAGGCGGTCACGCCGCTGTCGCGCAGAGCCGCGACGCGCTCGGGGTAGCGATGCGGCGCCATGAAGCCCAGCACCGCCTGCCCGTGGCGCAGCCGGGCGATCTCGTCGAGGTCGGGTGGCTGGACCTTGAGCACGACGTCCGACCGCTCGTAGAGCTCGGCGGCCGTGGGCACGAGGCGGGCGCCGGCGCCGACGTAGTCGTCGTCGAGGAAGTAGCTGCCGACGCCGGCGCCCGCCTCGACCAGCAGCTCGACGCCGAGAGCGAGAAGCTTGGGCGCCACTGTGGGCACCATCGCCACGCGCCGTTCGGCGGGGGTGATCTCTTTGGGAACGCCGACGCGAAGCGCCATCGCCTCTGTCCGCCTCCTTCGCGCACGCCCGCCCCCGCCGCGGCAGCCTCGCTGTCGTCCGGCCGAGCTGCATCGAGCCTCGCAATGGGACCTCAGCGACGGCGGCGGCGCCAAGCGCTTCGCCACAAGACGCGAGCGGGCGCGGGCCTACGAACTTGATGAAACCTCGTTCCTAGTCATCTCCAGCCCGCGCCCGCCCCAAACGCGCGGCACGGGTCCAGGACGCCCGGGCCAGAGGGGTGATTCTCAGCGGTGCACCTTGTTCGTTGTGCATGACGATTGTACACTACGAAACGTCAACTCTGATTGTATGTACATCGCGAAAGGAGGCTGCTACCTTTTGGACGACGACCGACGCGCGAGCAACCGCCGCACGACAGGCAGGGAGTCGACGAGAGTGCCCGTCCAGTTCAGGCTGCCCGATGACATCCGCGAGTTCCTCCGCGAGGAGGCTACAGAGCGCCACACGACGCAGACCGACGTCGTCATCGAGGCGCTGGGGCTGCTCCGCAAGCAGCGGCTCGATGCGCTCATGGCCGAGGGCTACCGCGAGATGGCCGAGACCGACCTCGCTCTGGCCGAGGAGTTCTGGCCCGTCGACCAGGAGACATGGCCAGAATGGTAGAGCGGCCCCGCCGTGGCGAGATCTACTGGGTGCGCCTCGATCCGGTCGTGGGTAGCGAACAGGGCGGGACACGACCAGCGCTCGTCGTGCAGAACGACGTCGGCAACGAGCGAGCGCCGACCACAATCGTCGCACCGATCACGTCACGCCTTCCCGCCAGGGAGTATCCCTTCCAGGCCCGGCTGCCCGAGCACTTGCTGGGGAAGCCCTCCGTGGTCTCCTGCGCACAGATCCGCACCGTCGCCAAGGCCAGGCTCTCCCCCGAGCCGATCGCGGCGCTGCCCCCCAGCCTCATGCGCCAGGTCGATCGGGCGCTCATGGTCGCCCTCGGCCTCTAGAGCCAGCGCTTCTCGTCCTTGGTCTGGGCGACGCCCCAGAACAGGACGCCGCGCCCGGCGAGGAACGCCCCCGCGCCGATCGGTCCCGTCCCAGAAGAGCGCGATCCACAGACTGTCCATGGGTCGTCCCCTCCCGTTGAACCGCACAGACAAGCCTGAGTTCCGGGTGACTTGCAAGGCTCTGGGGCAAAGCCTGCGCGCCTCTACGTAGGACGTCACCGTCAGCGAAAGCGAGCGGCAGCTCGAGTGGGCGCCGAGGCCGGGCTGAGTCAGGCGACACGGTGCGGGCCGAGAGAGCTGGCTCCTCGGGCAGGACTCGAACCTGCAACCCTCCGGTTAACAGCCGGATGCTCTACCAATTGAGCTACCGAGGAGCGCTCGAGGCCGGTCAATTATAGGGGCCGCCCCAGGGGGCGGCAAACGAGGCCGCAGATCGCGACGAGCCGCCGGCGGAGCCGGCGGCTCACTCTCTCCTAGCGCTCCGGATGGTAGAAGCCATGCGGCACGTCGGCCGCGGCCGAGCCTACCGACTCGTGGCTGCGCGCGTAGCGTCGCGCCTCGGCCGTGAGCTTGGCCTCGAGCTCGGCGGCGACCTCTTCGAAGCCCGCCCGCCAGTAGCCGTCGTCGCCCGGCTCGAGATCACTCAGCGATGCGCTGGGCCGCACCGCCGTCGCCACCGTGAAGCTCGACGTAGCCTCCTTCCACCACTCCGGGTGGGCGATGAAGGTGCCGAAGCGGCGCTCGGCGGCGTCGATCTCGACGCCGGGAGCGCCGCCGGGAAAGTACGCCCAGGGCTCGCCGCGGAGGACCGTCGAGGCGTTGGGCAGCGAAGCCGACAGCTCGCCCAAGACGCCGATCGTCTCGGCCGCGGTCTCGCGCGTTTCGCCGGGCTGGCCGAACACCAGCCGCATCTCGCCGGGGATCCCCTTGGCGTTCGCGTAGCGCAGCACGTCGAGGGTGTGCGCCACGTGCTCCGAGGGTCGCGGGTCGATGCCCAGCGCTTCGACGAGCGGGCGCGCCAGCGTCTCGACGTCGAAGCGCACGCGCAGCATGCCGGCGTAGAGCCGGTCGAGATCGTCTCGCGTCACGTGGTCGGGGCGCGCGGTGACGACTAGCGGCACCGCGCGCCGATACTCCTTGGCGAGCTCCTCGAGCACTGAAGCCCGCCAGAGATTGTCGTATCCGAAGGTGGTGTCAACGACGTCGATCTCCCGCGGCTTGAGCTCAGCGAGCTGCGCGAGCAGGCGCAGCGCCACCTCGGGCGGGTAGGAGCGCCACCCGGCCTGGCCCGGCTGCGTCACGCACGAGGCGCAGTGGAAGGGACAGCCCCGGCTCAGGCTCACCGGGAGTGCGGGCAGACCCTCCTCGATGTAGGGATACAAGGCGTAGTCGGGGGCCGTGTCCTCAGCCAGGGGAAACGGCGCGCACTCCGAAAAGCGGCAGCTCGTGGTGTCGCGATCGCCCTCGCCCACGGCCCACGAGAGAGCCAGGAGCCCGTCCTCGGCCTCTCCGCCGAGCACCCAGTTGAACGGCGTCCCATCGAACGTGAACTCCTCAGGGCGAGACGAGGGGTGATAGCCGCCGACGGCGAGGACGGCGTCGGGGTGCAGCCTGCGTGCGAGCTCAGCCACGGCCAGCGTCGCGGAGTATTGCAGGCTCGACCAGCAGGAGACGGCGATGATGTCAGCGCTGCGCTCGCCCAGGAGCGCCTCGGCCTTCTCGAGGAAGGAGGTCTGTTCGCCTTCCTTGCAGGTTCCCAGCTCGACCCCGAGGTCGAGCACCTCGGTCTCCACGCCGTTCTTGCGCAGCCACGTGTGGATCGAGACCAGCTCGGGCTTGACGCGCGGGCGCACCGCCCAGGCGCCGCCCCAGAGCGAGGCCGGGTACACGAGCAGAACGCTTGCCGTCTTCATGCCTTCGTCACCTCTCAAAGGGGAGCCAGCCGGAGTCCCAGGACCCCACCTGCGCGGATCCTGCCGGGGCCGGTCGGCCACGACCCGGCAGACCTATTCTGTCACGGCGCCCACGGCGGCGGCCCAGCTCCGCGAAGGTTGTCTCCGTGACCGAGGAGCTCGAGGGCGGTCGGGTCGGTGGCGAGGAGCGAGAAGACGACGTTGTCGCCGCGCCTGCCCTTGATCAGCGTGTTGGCGCGCAGGATGCCCTCCTCGCGAAAACCGCAGGCCCGTGCGACGGCGAGCGACGCCTCGTTCTCGACGTCGGGCACGATCTCGAGCCGGAACAGCCCCAGCTCGGCGAAGGCCCAGCGGGCGAGAAGGCGCACGGCTCGGGTGGCCACTCCGGTGCGGCGCGCCGAGGCGGCGACCCAGTAGCCGATCTCGGCGCGCTCGTCCTCCCACTCGATCGAGACCAGGCCGATTGCACCCACCAGTTCGCCGGTGCGCGCCTCGACGACCGCCAAGCCCGCCTGCTCGCCCGCCTGCCACGCAACCTCTTGGCGCGCCACGTGCTCGCGCGCGTCTTGCCCGGCGTAGGGAGTGGGAACGCGCGTCCAGCGGGGTATCTCGGGGTCCTGCACGCAAGCGCTGATGGCCGGCACGTCGGCCTCGGTCAAGCGCCGCAGCGTCACGACGCCGTCGCTCAACGGCCGGAAGTGCAGCGGCAGGCGGTGCCCGGCGGCGTGCGACATGGAGACTAGGCCAGCACGTGCAGCGCCGCCGTCACGACGGCGAGCGTGACGGCGGCGAAGAGCGTCGCCTCTCCGAGTGCGCCCGCGGCGCGCGAGATCGACGCCTTCCTGCGGTCGGCGTCGATCTCGCGCGCCCCGAACCCCTCGGTGAACAGGCCGAACTGAATCACACCGAGGATGCCGATCACGGCGCCGCCAGCGGCGAAGCCGAGCGCCACGGCGCAGAGCAGAAGTAGCGCCCACCAGGGCAGCGACCCGCTCACCAGCAAGATTATGACGAGGACGACGAGGAAGGCCGCCGCGAGGGCCAAGGCGAGGCCGACTCTAGGATGGTTGGCTTCTCGTTCGCGCGACGACACGGCGCTACATCCTACCCTTGATGGACGGCTGGCACGACGAGCGTGCCGCTAGTCGAGGAAGTCGCGTAAGCGCTGCGAGTCGCGGTAGCTCTTGAGCTTGGCGAGGGTCTTGGCCTCGATCTGCCGTATACGCTCGCGGGTGACGCCGAACTTCTGCCCGACCTCCTCGAGGGTGCGCGGGTGCTCGCCCTTGAGCCCGAAGCGCAGCTCGATGACCTTGCGTTCACGGTGCGTCAGCGTGCCCAGCACGTTGTTGAGCTCTTCCTTCTGCATGATCTCGCTGACGGCCTCGACCGGCATGGTCGCGTCCTCGTCCTCGATGAAGTCACCGAGCTGCGAGTCCTCTTCCTCGCCGATCGGCGTCTCGAGGCTCACCGGCTCCTGGCTGATCTTGAGGATCTCGCGCACCTTCGCCGGCGTCGTGCCCATCTCGGTGGCGATCTCTTCGGGCGTTGGCTCGCGACCCATGTCCTGCAGGAGCTGGCGCTGCACGCGGATCAGCTTGTTGATCGTCTCGACCATGTGCACCGGTATGCGGATGGTGCGCGCCTGGTCGGCGATGGCGCGGGTGATCGCCTGCCTGATCCACCAGGTGGCGTAGGTCGAGAACTTGTAGCCCTTGCGGTAGTCGAACTTCTCGACCGCGCGGATGAGGCCCAGGTTGCCCTCCTGGATGAGGTCGAGGAAGAGCATGCCGCGGCCCACGTAACGCTTGGCGATGGAGACGACGAGGCGCAGGTTCGCCTCGATCAGCTTGCGCTTGGCCTCCATGTCGCGGCGCTCGATGCGCTTCGCCAGCGAGACCTCTTCTTCGGCCGTGAGCAGCGGCACCTTGCCGATCTCCTTGAGGTACATGCGCACCGGGTCGTTGGTCGGCGTCTTCACCGAGAGGTCGAGCTTGGGGATGACCTCCTCTTCGGCCTTGGCCTCCTGGCCGTCCTGCCCCGGCGTCTCGTCGCCCTCGAGGATGTCGATCCCGAGGTCGTTGAAGAGGATGAAGATGTTATCGATCTGGTCGGTCGTCAGATCGACGTCTTGCAGCGTGTCGTGCACGTGGTCGGCGTTCAGGTAGCCCTGTTCGCGCCCCTCGGCCACGAGGTCTCTCACCTCTTCGATGGCCAGCTCCGGTGCGTCGGTCGGCTGGCGCTCTTCTGACATGTCACTCACTGCGCCCATCTACTCCTCTACAGGGATGAGTCGAATCGCCTCGCGAACCTCGCGTCGCATGCTCTCGAGCTCTACGAGCTTCGCCTCCTCCACCTCAGTCTCGTCAGCCGATAGCGATATCTTGAGCCTCGCTATCAGCCGTCCGAGGTGCGCCTCTTGGATGCGCAGCGCGAGCTCCTCGAGGACGCGCGCGCTGAACACCTCTTGCCCGGACCGCAGCACGACTTCGGGCAGCAGCGACTCGCGGGCTTCCTCCTCTTCCCTCTCGGGCTCCGGTATCTTCTTCCCGAGGGCAGACGGGTTCAACCGTGAAACCACCTGCTCGTACGCCTGTCTTGTGAGGCGCGACGAGAAGAAGGAGGCGTCGGTCGCCGCCAGGTAGATCCGACCCTGCTCAGGCAGTGCGAGGCAGCCCGCCAGGAAACGGATCTCGAGCTCGTGCGTGCCCGTCAAGACGCGGCCTTCACGCGTCGCGCCCGTCGCCGTCGCCCGCGCTGCCCGGCCGGCCAGCCCCCGCTCGCGCGCCGCGGCCTCGGGCGCGCTCAGCAGGTAGCGGATGTTCTCCTCAGAGAGCCGCAGCCTGTCGGCGACGTAGCGCACCTCCTCGTCCAGCTCCAGCGGGCTCGCCGCCTCAGCGAGGACGCCCTTCAAGGAGGTGAACGCTGCGATGCGTCCCTCGGGCGTCGCCAGGTCGCGAGAGGCGAGGACGGTGCGAATTTTGAACTTTAACAACGTCTCCGCCTCGGCCGCAAGGGCTTTGAAAGCGCCCCCATCGCCCCCTGAGAGGATGAAGTCGGCGGGGTCGAGCCCGTCGGGCACGCGCACGACGCGCAGCGTGATGCCCAGGGAACGGCCGACGCTGAGAGCGCGGCTCATGGCGCCCTGGCCGGCCGCGTCGGCGTCGAAGCACAGGTAGAGGTTGCGGGTGAGCCTCACCATGCGCTTGAGCTGCTCCTCGGTGAGAGCGGTGCCCATCGAGGCGACCACGTTGCGGATGCCGGCCTGCGCCAGCGCTAGCACGTCGGTGTAGCCCTCGACCACGAAGAGCGCATCCTCTCGCGACGCCGCCTGCTTAGCCTTGTCGAGCCCGAAGAGCGCCTCGCTCTTGTGGTAGAGCGGCGTCTCGGGCGAGTTCAGGTACTTGGGCTTCTCGTCACCCAGCGTGCGCGCCCCGAAGCCGAGCACGCGCCCGCGCTCGTCGGTGAGGGGGAACATGATTCGACCGCGGAAGCGGTCGTAGCCCGTGCCGCGCTTGCCCGGCACGGTGAGACCGGCGTCGAGGAGCTCGCGCTCGCTGAACCCCTTCGCGAGGGCCGCGTCGCGCAGCTTCGACCAGGTGGCGAAGGAGAAGCCGAGCCGGTACTCCTTCGCCGCCTCCTCCGCGAGCCCGCGCTGTGCGAGGTAGGCGCGCGCGGCCTCGGCCGCGCGTGCCTCCCAGAGCACGCGCTCGTAGTAGGCGCAGGCCTGCTCGAGCAGATTGCGCAAGCGCTCGCGTCGGCGGCGGTCGGCGTCGGTTGCGCCGCTCTCCTCGTAGCGCAGACTGATGCCGTAGCGGTCGGCGAGGGTCTCGACGGCTTCGGCGAAGGTCAGGCTCTCGACCTTCTGCACGAAGCCGAGCAGATCGCCGCCCTCGCCGCAGCCGAAGCAGTAGTAGAGCTTCTCCACGGGGTCGACCGAGAACGAGGGCGTCTTCTCCTGGTGGAAGGGGCACAGGCCGGTGTAGTTGGCGCCGGCCTTCTTGAGCTGCGTGTGCAGACCCACGACCTCGAGCATGTCGGCGGTCTGGACCACCTCCTCAACGCTTGCCTTCTCGATGCGCGCCATCCTCCCCGTCACCCGGCCTTTGGACGCCGCCGGCCTTCGCCCGCTTCGGAGTCGCGGTCGGCCGCCGGGGGCTCAGTGCCAGGAGTCTCGTCCGGCTGATCCGACGCGGCGTCTTTGGCGGCGGCTCGTGGCCGGCGCGCGGCGCGCGAGCGTTCACGCTCGCGCGCCGCGCGCTGCGCCGCGAGCTGAGCGGACTCCTCCGCGGCCATGGCGTTCGCGGTGGCGCGACGACGCAGCTCCTCGCGCCGCCGCGGCCGCTTGGGCGCGCGATCCATCGCCCGGTAGTGCAGGCCCAGGCGATCGTAGACGAAGACGAGGCCGACGACCGTCGCCGGCAGCCACACGACGTAGACGAGCACGAGAATGACGTAGATGCCGGCGCCTTTGCCCAGCATGCTGGCGAGGAAGTCGGTCTGGTACCAGCCCAGCGCGACGGTGAGGATGATCGGCAGCGCCGCGATCACCACCGCCACGGCAGTCACCACGATGAGCAAACGACGGCGGCCCATCAGCGACCCTCAGTCGGGGGCGATGTCCAGACGAAGCTCTCGTCGAGCAGGCGCCCCATGAGCACCTCGTCGAGCCGCCTGCCGGCGCGCACGAACTGGTCTCGCCGAAGCCCCTCGCGCACGAAGCCCTTGGCCTCGTAGAAGCGGATCGCCGCGGCGTTGTGAGGAAAGACGCTCAGGGTGATCTTGCGGCAACCGTGGCGGTGCGCCCAGTCGGCGGCGATCTCGAAGAGTGAGCCGCCCACGCCGAGTGCGCGCCACGACCGGCCGACCGACATGCCTATCGTGGAGACGTGCGCGGAGCAGGGGTGAGGATCGGGACGCAGACCGAGGTTGCCGACGAGCCTCTGGCCAACCTCGGCCACGAGCAGCAGCGAGTGCGGATCGGCGGCGGCGTCGGTGATGCGACGCCGCCAGGCGCCCACCCCGAACTGCCCGGGCAGCACCAGGAGCGCCACATCGGGCTCCGCCGCCACGGCGTCGATGAGCCGGCGCAGCCGGCCGGCGTCGGCGGGCACGGCGGAGCGCACGACGGCCTCGCGGCCGTCGCGCAGCGTGACGTGCCGGGCTCGCCGCAGCACCGCCACGCGCCTGCACCTCCTCGACGTCGCTTGCCCTACGGACCTCGGCCCGCGGGGATGAGGCGCCGGTCCGGCGACTCGTCCCCGCGGCCCCTTCTTCGGCCGGCTACTTCTCCGGCGCCTCGCCCCCCGCCTCCTCGAGCGCGGCCTGCGCCGCGGCCAGACGCGCGACCGGGATGCGGAACGGCGAGCAGCTCACGTAGTTCATGCCCACGCGGTCGCAGAACTTGACGCTCTCGGGGTCGCCCCCGTGCTCGCCGCAGATGCCCACCTTGAGGTCGGAGCGAGACGAGCGGCCCTTGGCCGTCCCCATCTCGACGAGCTGCCCGACACCAGTCTGATCGAGCGTCTGGAAGGGATCCGCCGGCCAGACCTCGCGGCTCAGGTACTGGGGCAGGAACTTGCCGGCGTCGTCGCGCGAGATGCCGAACGCCATCTGGGTGAGGTCGTTGGTGCCGAAGCTGAAGAACTCCGCCGTCTCGGCTATCTCGTCGGCCGTCAGCGCGGCGCGAGGGATCTCGATCATCGTCCCGACGAGGTAGTCGACAGTGATGCCGCGTTCGGCGAAGACCTCCGCGGCCACGGCGCGCACCTGCGCCGCCTGGTCGTCGAGCTCCTTCTTGGCGCCCACCAGCGGGATCATGATCTCGGGGTGCACGTCGAGGCCCTCGGCCTTCACGTCGCAAGCCGCTTCGAGGATGGCCCGCACCTGCATGCGCGTGATCTCGGGATAGGTGATGCCGAGACGACAGCCGCGCAGGCCCAGCATCGGGTTGAGCTCGTGCAGGTCGGCGACCTTCGCCGCGACCACCTCGGGGGAGACGCCCATCGCTGCCGCCACCTCGCGCTGCTCGGCCTCGGTGTGCGGCATGAACTCGTGCAGGGGCGGGTCGAGCGTGCGCACCGTCACCGGGCGTTCGCCCATCGCGCGGAAGATGCCCGCGAAGTCGGCGCGCTGCATGGGCAGCAGCTTGTCGAGCGCGCGCCGGCGCCCGGCCTCGTCGTCGGCGAGGATCATCTCGCGCACGGCGGTGATGCGGTCGCCGCCGAAGAACATGTGCTCGGTGCGGCAGAGGCCGATGCCCTGCGCGCCGAAGGCGATGGCGTTCTCGGCCTGGTCGGGCTGGTCGGCGTTGGCGCGCACGGCGAGCCGCCGCGTCTTGTCGGCCCACTGCATGAGCAGCGAGTAGTAGTGGTAGGTCTGCGAGTCCTCGGGCTTCATGCCTCCCTCGAGGAGGATCTGCAGCACCTCGCTGGGACGCGTCTCGAGCTGTCCCTCGATGACCTCGCCCAAGAAGCCGTCGATCGAGAGCCAGTCGCCCTCCTTGAGCTCGCGCCCGGCGATGGTCGCCTGGCGCGAGCGGAGGTCGATGCTGAGCGCCTCGCAACCGACGATGCAGACCTTGCCCATCTGCCGCGCCACCAGCGCCGCGTGCGAGGTCATGCCGCCCTGCGCGGTGAGGATGCCCTGGGCCGCGTCCATGCCGCGGATGTCGTCGGGGCTGGTGAAGTCGCGCACGAGCAGCACCTTCTCGCCGCGCCCCGCCCACTCGACGGCGTCGGGGGCGTTGAAGACGATCCTGCCGCTGGCGGCGCCGGGTCCCGCCGGCAGGCCCTTCGCCAGCACGCGGCCCTCGTCGACGGCGCGGCGCTTCGCCTGCGCGTCGAAGATCGGCCGCAGGAGCTGGTTGAGCTGTTCGGGCTCCACGCGACGGAGGGCCTCACTCTCGTCGATGAGCCCCTCCTCCTCCATGTCGACGGCGATGCGTATGGCGGCGAGGCCGGTGCGCTTGCCGTTGCGCGTCTGGAGCATGTAGAGGCGGCCCTTCTCGATGGTGAACTCGAAGTCCTGCATGTCCTTGAGCTCGCGCTCGAGCGTCTTGCGCACCTCCAGGAGCTGCTCGTAGGCGGGCGGGAACACATCGGCGAGCTCCCTGACCTGGCGCGGCGTACGCACGCCGGCGACGACGTCCTCTCCCTGGGCATTCACCAGGAACTCGCCGTAGAAGACGTTCTCGCCGGTGGCCGGGTCGCGCGTGAAGCCCACGCCGGTGCCCGACTCGTCGCCCGTGTTGCCGTAGACCATCGTCTGCACGTTGACCGCCGTGCCCCAGGTGTCGGGGATGTCGTAGAGGCGGCGGTAGGCGATGGCGCGGTCGTTGTCCCACGACTGGAAGACGGCGCCGATGGCGCCCCAGAGTTGCTCCCGAGGGTCTTCGGGGAAGGCGTGGCCGGTGCGCTCGCGGACCGCCTCCTTGAACGTCGCCACGAGGTCCCCGAGGTCGTCGGCCGTAAGCTCGGTGTCGAACGCGACGCCCTTGTCCTTCTTGGTCCGCTCGAGGATCTCCTCGAAGGGGTCGGCCTCGTCCTTGTGCTCCGGCTTGCAGCCCAGAACGACGTCGCCGTACATGGCCACGAAGCGACGGTACGAGTCGTAGATGAAGCGCGGGTTGCCGGTCAGCTCGACCATCCCCTGCGCAGTGGCGTCGTTGAGACCCAGGTTGAGGATCGTGTCCATCATGCCGGGCATCGAGGCCCTGGCGCCGGAGCGGACCGAGAGGAGCAGCGGGTTCGCCGTGTCGCCGAAGCGCTTGCCGGTGGCCTCCTCGAGGTGCTTGAGCGCCGTGTCGACCTGGTCCTCGAGCCCGCCGGGATACGCGTGCTCGACGGAGTAGTAGTTGCAGACCTCGGTGGTGATCGTGAAGCCCGGGGGCACCGGCAGGCCGATCCTCGTCATCTCGGCGAGGTTCGCTCCCTTGCCGCCGAGCAGGGCCTTCATGTCCTTGTTGCCCTCGCCGAAGTCGTAGACGTACTTCACTGCCATGCCATCCTCCTGGTCTAGAGCGACCCCGGACGGGATCGCGCCAGCTTGTGTCGCATCTGTCTGTCTCGGCCCGCGGTGCTCTAAGGTCGCCAGCGTCCTAGGTCGCCTGCACCGGCAGTCGGCCGAAGTCGCCGATCACGCGCAGCACCGCCGTCGTCTCGGCGAGCTGCGCGAGGCGGTTCTCGCGCAGGTCTTGCTCGGGAGCCATCACGAGGACGTCGTCGAAGTAGCGGTCGACGACGGGTCGCAGGCGCGCCGCGGCTGCGACCGCCTCGTCGACCGCGAGGTCGGCCAGCGCCTGCGCGGCGCTCTCGGCCACCGCCTTGGTCGTCTCCTCCAGCTCGCCCTCGACGGGGTCCATGAAGAGCGCCGCGTCGACCGCTCGCGCCTGCGCGGCGCCCTTGGCGGCCAGCGAGGCGCAGCGGTTGAAGGCCACCACCACGTCCTCGAAGGTATCGCCCCCGGCGAGCGCGGCGAAACGCCGCGCTCGCGCGGCCTTTGCCGGTGCGTCGCCGACCGTCGCGCCCATGGCCGCCTCGACGAGCGGGAAGGGCAACCCCTCGTCGAGGAGGAGGCCCTCGAGGCGCTCCCAGACGAAGGCGGCTGAATCGGCGACGATGGCCTCGTCGGGCTGCGGGCGCGACACGCCTTGCTCGTCGTAGGCAGCCAGCGCAGCGGCTAGCAGCCGCTCGACGCCGAACCTCAAGCGGTACTCGAGCGCGATGCGCACGATGCCCATGGCGGCCCGACGCAGCCCGTAGGGGTCGCGCGAGCCCGAGGGCTTCTCGCCGGCGACCCAGGCGCCGACGATGTTGTCGGCCTTGTCGGCCACGGCGAGCAGCGCCCCCTGCAGGGTCGCCGGCAGCGGCGCCACCGCCGAGAGCGGCAGGTAGTGCTGAGAGATCGCCTGCGCGACGGCCGGCGGCAAGCCGGCGGCCGTCGCGTAGATGCCTCCCATCGTCCCCTGCAGCGTGGGGAACTCCTGCACCATCTGGCTCACGAGGTCGGCTTTGGCCAGGGCGGCGGCCTCCTCGAGCGCGAACTTGTCCGCCTGCGCGCGCTCGGCGAGCCAGCTCGCCAGCGCGCGCAGGCGGACGGCCTTGTCGGCGAGCGAGCCGAGCTTCTCGTGGAAGGTCACATCCTCCAGCCCGCTGGCCATCTCGAGCAGGCCACGGTCGAGGTCGCGGTCGTACGAGAACTCGGCGTCGTCGAGACGTCCCTCGAGAACGCGCTCGTTGCCCTTGGTGATGAGCTCGGCCGCCGAGGGGTCGGCGTTGGAGACGTAGAGGAACGCCGGCAACAGGTCTCGGTCTTCGCGGCGCACGGGGAAGTAGCGCTGATGGCTCTGCATGGCGGTGATGAGCACCTCGGCCGGCAGGCGCAGGTGGCGCGCGTCGAACGCGCCGGACAGCACCGTCGGCCACTCGGCCAGGTAGACGTTCTCGGCCAGCACATCGCCGGGGTCGAACCACGCGCCGCCGACCCGCGCCGCCTGCTCCTCGAGGCCCGCGATGATGGCCGCCCGGCGTTCATCCTGGTCGACCACGACCTTCTGCTCGCGCAGGTGCTCCTCGTAGTGCTCGGCGCGGTCGATGATCACCGGGGCGCCGAGCACGCGGTGCCCCTGCGTGACATCGCCGGCGAGGAGCCCATAGAAGCGAAACGAGAGCGTGTCGTCCCCGAGCTTGCACAGGAGCCAGCGGATGGGACGCGAGAAGCGCAGGTACTCGTCGGCGTCGGCGGGTCTTCTGTCCCAGCGCATGCCGCGTGGCATCTGCAGGCCGGCGATGAGGCGGCCGGCGAGCTCCGGCAGGACCTCCGCCGCCGGCCGCCGCTCGGCCTCGACCTCGGCGACGGCGAACTCGGTGCCGTCGATGACCTCGCGACGCAGCGCGCCGGGCTCGATGCCGCGCGAGCGCGCGAAGCCGAGCCCGGCCTTGGTCGGCGCGCCGGCGTCGTCGAAGGCCACGGCGGCGCGCGGGCCACGGTAGAGCGTCGTCTCGGGCGTCTGGTCGTCGGGCACCTCGCGCAGCAGCACGGCGATGCGCCGCGGGGCCACCATCACGCGCAGGGCGTCGCCGGCGAAGCCTTCGCACGGCGCCCCGTCCGTATCGGTGACGTCGTACTCGCGCGGGCGCACGACCTCGGGGGCGAGGAGCCGGGCCTCCTGGAAGAGCTTGAAGACGAGGCCCGGCTCCTCGCCCGACCCGCGCAGCTGCTTCAGGACCGACTCGCAGACCGTAGCCGGCAGCTCCTCGCAGCCGATCTCGAATAGGAAGGGCGGCATCACGCGCCCGCCATCTTCGCGCGCCGCTGCTCAGCCTCGCCGCCGGGCGCGTGCACCTCTAGGTAGAGCGCCGCCACCTTGCGCGCCAGGTCGCGCACGTGGGCGATGTGCGCCGTGCGGTCGGTGACGCTGATCACGCCGCGCGCGTCGAGCAGGTTGAAGGTGTGGCTGCACTTGAGCACGTAGTCGTAGGCCGGCCCGGGGAGACGCTCGGCGAGGCAGCGCTCCGCCTCGGCCTCGTACTCGCGGAAGTGCCGGTCGAGCACCTCGGTGTCGGCGACCTCGAAGTTGTAGCGGGAGAACTCGAACTCGTTCTCCTTGTAGACGTCGCCGTACGTCACCGTCTGCAGCGCGCCGTCCTCGTCCTCCCACCGCGCCCAGAGGACGTCGTAGACGTTGTCGACCCCCTGCAGGTACATGGCGATGCGCTCGAGGCCGTAGGTCAGCTCGACGGTGATGGGGTCCAGATCGAAGCCGCCGAGCTGCTGGAAGTAGGTGAACTGGGTGATCTCCATGCCGTCGGCCCAGACCTCCCAGCCCAGGCCCCACGCGCCCAGGGTCGGCCCCTCCCAGTTGTCCTCGACGAAGCGGACGTCGTGTTCCCTCAGATCGATGCCGAGGGCGACGAGCGACTGCAGGTAGATGTCCTGGATGTCGGGCGGCGAGGGCTTGATGACGACCTGGTACTGATAGTAGTGGCCCAGGCGGTAAGGATTCTCGCCGTAGCGCGCGTCGGTGGGGCGCGTGGAGGGCTCGACGTAGGCCGCACGCCACGGGTTGGGCCCGAGGCAGCGCAGGAAGGTCGCCGGGTTGAAGGTGCCGGCCCCGACCTCAGTGTGGTAGGGCTGCATGACGACGCAGCCCTGCTCCTCCCAGAACGACGCAAGACGGTCGATGATCGCCTGGTAGGTGAGCGGGACCGCGCCGGACGAATCGCCGTTCGTGGTGGTCACCGGGCACTCCGCATGCAAAACGGGGATTGTATCAAGCGCGCTCGGACACCAACAAGGCGGCCGCCGATCAGGCGTCTCTCCAACGGCCGCTGATCGCCTGGCCGGAAGGCTACGCCGGGCGGCCCCACTCCCTCGCCACGGTGGCCCAAGCCCTGTCGTAGACGGCGCCGAACGAGCCGAGATCAGCCAGCCACTGGCCGTGGGCGAGCTGCAGGTCGCTGCGCGCGAAGGAGCGCTCGAGCGTCGGCAGGTACTTCCAGGCCTCAGGTTCGGCCGACTGAGTCCCGAGACGCTCGGCGACTCCACGTTGCACGCCGGGCCGCAGACAGAAGTCGAGGAAGGCATGAGCAGCGAGGGGGTTGGCCGTCGCGCGTGCCACGCACAGGACACGGGTGTCGATCTCGAACCCGTCGGCCGGCAGGACGAAGTGCACACCGCCGCCGGGTGCACTCCTTGCTGCCCTCAGCGCCTGGGAACTCCAGCAGACGGCGACCGGCGCGCCGCCCCTGTCCGGGCCGGGCTCTCGCAGATTCGTCTTGAGAGCGATCAGGCGTCCCACAGCGCGATCGATCTGGCGCCTGTCGGTCGAATCGAGGGGGAGCCCCAGGGAGAGGAGCCCGATACCGATGACCGAACGCCCGCGGGCGTCGACTCGCACACCTCCTCGGAACCGCGGCTGCCAGAGGTCGGCCCAGGTGCGCGCCGGCGCACCGCCGAGCGCTCCCGGCTGCACGGCCAGACCGAGTGTCTCGAACTGGAACGGGACCGAGTACCTCGCCGGGTCACCGCGATCGTACGGCGGCGCACGGAACGCTCCCTGCACGTAGTCGAAGTTGCCCACGAGTGTCATGTCGAGCGGCAGGAGCAGGCCCTCGCCGGCGAGACCGGGGACGAGACCGTCGGCCATCACGAGGACGTCGTACGAGGCGACGCCCCTCAAAGACTCGGGCAACGCCACACCGTCGGCCGGCGCGGCCGCGCGAACGGCCACACCGGTGCGCCGCGAAAAGGCCTTCAGGACTACGGCGTCGATAGGGGCGGCTGGCGCGAGGAGCCGCACCGCACCGGTCGGGGAAGGTGTCGGCGACGGCGGCAGCGTCGAGCCCGACGGCGCGAAGGTGGCTCTGCTGCAAGCGCTCGGCCAGTCGGCCAGGATAGTCGCTGAGAGGCCGGCGAAAACGAGCCGACGTACGAACGCCGCACGCGTCAGAGTGACGCCGTCGTCTTGCGCCCCGCTCTGAGATCCAGAGGCCACGTCCCTCCCCCCTGATTGCGTACCTGATCCGATTGTACGCGGGGTTGACGCCTCTACACGGAGAGGATCACGAAGCGCACGCACGATCAACACGGTGCCTCAGGGTGTCTGAAACGCTCAGAGCGTGATGGGCCGCGCCAGTCGCGGACTCCCCATGTGATTGAACGCGCACAGGTGCTTCCGGCGGCGACCCACGACCAGGCCGGGAGCCACCAGCAGCGCACCGATCGCCACAGCCGCAAGCCCACCGGTGAGCCACAGGGGCCGGCGGGGCGAGCCGCCTGCGGCGCTCCCCCCGCCGGCCCCCGTCGTGCCACCGCTCGGTACCGAGCCCACGCGCACGCCGACCACGGCCACGGCCCCCGACGACGCCTGCCCGGTCGCGCTGCCGGTTGGCGGACCCGAAAGACTCTGAGTGGCACCTTGGCCGCCGGCCGCGGTCCCACCGCCTGAGGTCTGCCCTGCCCCCGACCCGGCCCCGGTGCCGGTACCGGATCCCCCACCGGAACCCGATCCCGACCCGGATCCCGCACCCGAGCCACCGATGCCGCCGACGTCGAGCGAGCCGCTTCCCGGCGTGTTACCCGTCCCTGTCGCTGCCCCGCCGTGGCCGTCCTTTCCCTTAGCGGTCGCCGACCGGTAGGTGATGGTGAGGTCGTACAGGGTCGGGGTCAACCCACGATCGCTCGTCGTGAGCGAGACCGTGTACTTAAGCTTCGTGTCCGTGAAACCCGTGGGGAACTTGTAGACTCCCGCACCGCCACTGAGGGCCACTCCGGAGGCGCCCTGCGGACGCCAGACGCCGTCGGATCCCGCGTACCAGAGCCTCAGGCTCGTGCCCGCCGGCACGTCGGCGTTCCAGTGCAGCGCGAGGAACCGCTTACCTTGCTTGGGACGCCCGCAGTCGATCCAGCGCGAGTCCATCTTGGCGCCGCCGTTGTTGCCGAGCAGCGCCACCGTGCGTGTGGCCCGGTCGCAGAGCAGGAGCGCACCGTCGGCCGCTCGCGGCGTACCACTCGCATCGGGCGCCTTGCCGCTGATGGCCTCGGCGGCGCTCGGGTCGTCGAGGCTGCCGCCTACCGGCGGGTACTCCCAGAGGATGCTCGAGGCTGTCCAGCCGTGCAGGTCGCCGTTGATACGGTAGTCGCCGCTGCGTACGGCGATGACCCTGTGGTTGCCGCCGTCGACGATGAGCGTCCGGTCGTTCGACAGCCGGACGGCGCCCGCGGGTGTGTCGAGGTAGCCCGGCGCCGAGCCGGGGCTGCCGGCGACGCCGTACTGCCAGCGGAGCGCTCCGGCGGAGTCCACCGCGAATACGCGATGCTGGCCGGCGTCGGTGATGAGAGTGACGCCGCCGGCGTGCCGCTGCGCCTGGACGGGCCGCAGCAGCCCGCCCGGCGCCGAGTCGGCGGACAATTCCCAGACGACGCCGCCGCCCGAGCCGCCCGTGACGAGGTTCGCCGACCAGCTCACCTCGACGACGCGCGGCGCCCCCGCGGCGGCGTCGGCGATGAGGACCGTCGGCGCCCCGCCGGTGCCCTGGGGCACGTACTCTGCGCACACGGGCTGGAGCAGATGACCGGGTGAGGCACCAGGCTCGCCGGTCACCCCGTACTGCCAGACGATCTCCTTGGTCTCGTAGGACACGGCAAAGACGCGATCAGCGCCAGGGTCGGCGATGAGGACGTAAGAGCTCGAGCCGACGACGATCCGCCGCGCCCAGCAGGGAGCGCTCAAGCCGGGGCCCGCGTACGACCAGACGACCCGTGTGAGGGTCTGCGACGAGCCGTCCTCGCCCAGGACCAGCACGCTGGCGCCGCACGTGAGCAGCACGTCTCCGACGCCGGCCCAGGCGACCGAGCGTACCGCGCCGGCGCTCGCGCCCTCGGACGGCACCTGCGCCGACCAGATGGGCCCGCGTTCGCCGATTCGCAGCGACTGGTCGGCGGCGTCGGCGCGGTACTGGGTGACGACATCGAGACCGGATGCTTCGTCCCTCGAGCGATGGGCGAAGTCAAAGGAGTGGCCGGGCACGCCGAGCCTGTAGGAGACGAGGTCGGCGGCCCCAGCCACCGAGACGCAGGTCAGCGCGAGGACGACCGCAAGGAGGAGACACGTGAGGACCCGTACCCTCACGGCCTCTCCTCTATCACATGGACCGCCTCGACCGGGATCTCGAGCGTCACCGGCGCCCCTACCGACAGCGCGCTGTCGGCCGCGTAGGCCCGCGGTAGAAACGCCACGAGGCCGGCGGCGTCAAGCTCCACAAGCCAGCCCGTGGAGGTGGAGCGCAGGCCGGCGACGCGAGCGCTTACGAGGTTCCTACTCGAGACGTCCGCCGCCTCCGATGCCCTCACTACGATGCGGTCGGCGCGCACGACGACCGTCACCGGCCCGCGTGCTGGACACGCGGCGTCGAGCGTGAGCCCACCCGTCAGCCTCACCCGGCAGCCGCCGCCGTTGGCCTCCGCCACCGCCGGGAGGACGTTGCGCGCTCCCGTGAGACGGGCCACGGCAGCGCTGGCCGGACGGTCGAGAATGTCGTCTGCGGTACCCGACTGGGCGACGAGGCCGTCGACGAGCGCGACGCAGCGCGGCGCGACGGCGACGGCCTCGTCGAGACTGTGTGTCACGTGAAGCACGGTGAGACCGAAGCGCTGGTGGACGGAGCGCAGCTCGTCCTGAAGCTCCTCGCGCGCCCGCTGGTCGAGGGCGCTCAGGGGCTCGTCGAGCAGCAACGCGTGCGGCTGCACGGCGAGCGCCCTTGCCAGCGCGACGCGCTGCCGCTCGCCGCCCGACAGCGTCTGCGGCTTGCGCGTCAGGGACTGATCGATCCCCAGAGCCTCGGCCAAGGCGCGCACGGCGGCGCTGTCGCGCCGCCGTCTGGACCAGGGTAGGAAGCGCCTGAGACCACGATCGCGACGCACTTCGCCGCCGAAGGCGATGTTGCCGGCGATGTCGAGGTGCGGAAAGAGCAGGGCATCCTGCCCGACGAGACCGACGCCGCGCCGCTCGGGCGGCAGCGACGTGACCTCACGGCCAGCGATCGTCAACCGGCCCGCAGCGACGCCGCGCAGGCCGGCGATCGTCTCGAGGAGCACGCTCTTGCCGGCGCCGCTGCGCCCCACAACGGCCACGTACTCGCCGTCGCCGACCTCGAGGTCGAGGGGACCCAGCGTGAAACCCCCCGCAGAGACCACGACTGCCTCGGCGCGGATCACGGCGAGCTCCTATTCCCCAGCACCAGGCGCACCGCGATGAAGACGGCCAACGCGACGAGAACAATGAGCAGCGCCACCGGTTGGGCCGCCTCGAGGCCGAAACCTTCGAAGCGCTCGAACACGAGCACCGGCACGGTCTTCGGGTTGTAGGCCAGGATCACGACCGCGCCGAACTCACTCATTCCTCGTGCCCACATGAGCAGCGCCCCGGCCAGCACGCCGCGACCGGCCAGCGGCAGCGCCACGCGCGCGAAGGCGACGCCCTGGGAGGCGCCCAGCGTACGCGCGAGTTGCTCGTAGCGCGGATCAACCAGCGCGAACGCCTCGCGCGCGGTGTCGACCAGGAACGGGAGGCTGACGAAGAGCATGGCGACCGCGATGCCGGCCAGGGTATCGGTGAACGTCACGCCGAGATGCGCGAAACCCCTCCCCAGCACTCCCGTACGGCCGAACACCAGCAGAAGGGCGATGCCGGCCGCCGTGTGCGGGAACACGATCGGCAGGTCGATGATGGCCTCGACGAGACGCTTGCCGGCGAACGAGCGCCGCGCCAGCACATAAGCGAGGGGCACGCCGCCGATCGTCGCCAGCCCGGTCGCGATCAGAGCCGCCTCCAGCGTGACGATGAGTGCGTCTCGCACGTCGGCCTCGCGCGCCGCCTGCATCAGGTCGCCGAAGCCGGTGCGGGCTACGAGCGAGACGAGCGGCGCGGCCAGGAACACGAGCACGACGAGGCCGAGCGCCCAGGCGACGATGGTGAAGACGGCGGGACGCCGGCGGGGCCGGCCGGCCCCGCCGGCGTCCCGCGCCTGCATGGTCCGCGTCTCGTTCCCCCTCACGGCGTGGCTCCCACCCGCAGCGGAGCACACAACGGCCGCAGCATGGCCGGCAGCTTGTCCATGTGGTCCACGCGCGCCGGTGTCACCGATGGCTGGTAGGCCTCGGCGAGGATCCGGCGCCCCTCAGGTCCGAGCAGAAACGCAACGAAACGCTCAGCCTCGGCGTGGTCGGGCGCGTTACGCGGGATCGTCACCGCGTAGGCGATCGGCGCGCCGCCGAACACGGGCTTGACACTCGCGAACCGCTGGAACGCGATGGCGACTGCCACGCGCGCATACGCAGCCGCGTAGCGTGGCGAACCCAGGTCGATCTGCGCTGGCAGGCGGACGAAAGGCAGCTCGTGCTGACGCACGACGCTCTCGTACTCGAATGCGCAGTCGAGGTCGCCCGATTCCAGCAGGGCCACAAGCTGGATGCTCGCCCCGCGGAGCACGAGTCCCGAGCCGGCGACCCCCTGCAGCAACTCGGGCACGTCGATCACGTTGACGCCGTCCTTGCCCGTTACCGTCACCGGCGGAGTGAAACGTCCGACGGTGAGATCCTCGAAGAGATGGTCGTCGCGGTACTGTCGCTCGGCAAGCTGCAGGACCATCAAAGCACGGTAGCCGGCGGCGTCGAAGCGCGGGTCGGCCAAGCCGAAGCGCACGCCCTGCGTGGTGACAGCCTTGACCCAGTCGCCCGAGCGGAAGAGCGGCGCGAAGCGGCTGGCCGGCGAGTAGGCGAGTACCATGCGGTTCGTCGCGAACACGGCATACCAGTCAGCCGTCGGTGTCGCCCCACCGCTACCCGCCGGGTCCTCCATCAGCACCGTGATCAGGGCCGCGTCGGCCGAGGCCAGCACGTCGAAGCGCCGATGCAGGTCCGTCACCTGACGGATAACCTGGATGCTGCCGTGACTCTCGGTCTGCACCTCGGCGCCGGGATGCGCCTTCTCGTACGCTGTGGCCAGGCGGTCGAAGGGGATGATCAGGCTGCCGGCGTCGATGACCGCGAGCTTGTCGGCCGACGAGGAGCCGCAGCCGCTCGCGACGCTGGCCGCGGCAACCACGGCTGCTGCGGCCAGCGCCGCGAGCGCCGTGAACAGCACTGCACGATGGAACGGCCCAGCGACCCGGCTCACGACCGGCGGGATGCCACGCGGCGCCGACCCGACGGCGCGTGCCGACCCGACGGCGCGTGCCGACCCGACGGCGCGTGCACATCCTCTGCGGCGTCTGCCCCAAGGGCCCACGGCGGCCTCACTCGATCCTCAGCAGAACCTTTGTGATACGGCCGATCGCCAGGTCGTCGGTCAGCCCGGGCCCCACGAGCCGCAGCGGGAAGTCCTGTGGGGGAAGCTCGCCGCCGTCGACCTTGCCGGCAAGCAGAACATCCTTGTGCTTCATGACGAAGCGGGAGCTCAGGAACGCCTTGGCCCCGGTGGAGCCGATCAGCTCGATGGTGTAGTCGCGTGCCGCCAGCTTGCGGTTGAACGCGCCGGCCCCGTGGGTGTGGCCGTCGTCAACCGAGCCCACGACGAGCCAAAGAGGGATGCCCTCCCAACGCTGGCCCTCGGAGTCGACCCACCCCGAGCCGTGGCAGCCGGGCGACGCGCAAGAGACGTACGAGGCACGCGTGATGGTAGAACGCGTCTTGCCTTCGATCGAGGCGCTCCACTCGCCCATGGCGCGCTTGACCTCGATGCGATCGACCAGCTTGACCGACCAATGGCCGTCGACCACGACGTCAGGCCCCTTCTCGGCCAGAACGAGGCGCAGCGGACCCTCGTCGGGTGATAGTGGCTTGCCCTCGTGCGCGTAGGCGATGAGCAGCGTGAGCTCGTCGACCGGCGGACGTTCGGCGCTCGTGGCGGGATCGAACGTGGTGAACCCGGCCCCTGCCACCTGACCGTTGGAGAACGTCATCCCGTAGCCGTCCTTGGCCAGGACGGTGACACCCTCAGCGGAGCCGACCCCGCCGACCGCCTCCACGAGCGACTGAAGGGGGACGCCGGTGTACTCCTGTGGCGCGGTGATAACCCCCACACTGCTCTTCATGCCGGCGTACCCGGTGAACGAGGGCAGCTGCCGCAACTGAGCCATGGAGTAGGTCATGGTGCGCTCGCCGCCCACGACCGTGAGCGCGGTCGGCCCGGCGACGCTGGTCGCGCTGCTCCCGGGGCTCGACTGTCCGGACGCGCAACCGATGACTCCCAGCACAGTGAGGACGATCACGACGGCGAGACCGCCGAAAGTGTACCTGCGAGCAAGCATCGCCGACCCCTCCTCGGCAGCCATCTTGCGGCGGCTTCGGGCGGGCGGCGCCTCCCGGCGCCGCCCGCCCGCCGCACCTACCATCCCGGAGACCGGGATCTCTCAGAGACGGGGCAGAAGCTGGATCTTGGTGACGCGACCGATCCACTGCGAGCTAGACAGTTTCGGTCCGACCAACTTCAATGGGTAGCTGGAGGTCAGCTCCTTGCCGTCGAGCTTGTTGGCCAGGATGAGGCGCTCCTTGTTGATGATGAAGCGCGACTTCATGATCACCGAGCGGCCGACGGCGTTGGCGACCTTGATGCGGTAGCCGCGCAGGGCGAGCGCCTCGTTGAAGGCGCCGTAGCCGCCGTGACCCTTGCCCCCGTCGACCTTGCCGATGCAGAGGAAGAACGGCACGCCGGTCCAGACGCGCCCCTTGGCGTCCTTGTAGCTCGCGCCGTGGCAGCCTGGCGCGGCACACGACAGGAACGACTCGCGGTCGAGCGTGTAGGTCTGCCGTGTGTGGTTCTTGCGCCACAGGCCGTACATGCGCACCTTCCAGTCGGGAAGCTGCTGACCGATCTGGATGCTGCCAACCCACTTCACGAGCAGGTGGCCGTCGACAACCTGACCCGACGACGTCTGCGCGACGAAGATGCGCAGAGGGCCGTCGCCGCTGGGCGGCCCGGGGATGGGCAGATAGCCAGGGCCCTGCCCGTAACCGACCACCATGGTAAACGGCTGGGTCGGCGTGACTTGGTCGCCGGTTGCCGGATCGTAAGCCGTCCAGGCGCCGTTCACGGCCTGGTCGTGCGTGTAGGTCATACCGTAGTTGTCGGTGCCCAGGACGGTGACCCCGTCGGTAGGTCCGATCCCGCCGACGAGCGTGGCCAGGTCGCCGATCGAGACGCCCTTGATGGGGTCGGGCCCGAATATGTTGCCGGCGCTGTTCTTGAAGCCGGCGAAGCCCTCGTAGGGCGTGAGGGCCTGGAGCTGCGTCATGGTGAGCTGCACCTGCGTGCCGGTCGGACCGGTCACGGTGAGGACCGGAGCCTCGTCGGCCCGGGCGACGGCGGGGTGGACGGGCGCAGCCGTCCACCCCGCCGCCACGACCACCGCCAGGAACAGGATCAGGGCGAGGATGGGCGCTGCGGCCTGCGGCCGTAGCGCCCATCGCACCACCCTCCTTGTGCGTTTCTCAGCCATCACGACCACCGCCTAGAAGATGAGTTTGATGGTCACGACCTGAGAGGCCGAGAGCTTGCCGAAGAACGGCTTGATGAACGACCCCACATAGCGGTACGGGCCCTCGTCGGTCGAGAGCATCGCGCCCCCCTTGAGGCAGGCCACTATCCAGCCCTTCTTGCCGACGATCGTCTTGCTGCTGATCGTCACCTTGTAGCCGTCACGGGCGATGAACTGGATCTTGTAGCCCTTGAGGGCCCGCGCCTTGTTGAAGGTGCTCGGGAACTTGTCGTCGACCAGGCCGACCAGCTTGTAGAGCGACTGCCCGCGGTAGACCGCCTTCAGCGTCGGGTTGATGTCGCCGGCCTTGGTGCCGTCCCAGACCACCCCGCTTGGGAACTTGGCGTAGGTGATCGTGCGCTTCAACTTGCCGTTGAGGGTGAGTTTTGTGGTGTAGTCGGGATAGACCGGCTTGCCGAGCTCGATGCGCAGCACGCCGGCGGGCTTCTGCTTGCCCGTCAGATTGTCGCTGCAGATCTTGGCCGGCCAGGCCGGCTTCCACGAGTAGGTGCCGTCGCCGTTGTCGGTGATCGAGGGAATCGGTGCGAGCTGCCCGCCGTCAACGCGATCGGCCAGGACGATGTCGTTCTTGTAGGCCACCTGCATCGACGTGAGCGCGGCGGTGAAACCGTCGCAACCGACGATCGTCACCGGGTAGTCCATGCCGGCGAGGTTGCGGTTGAAGGTGGCCGCGTCGGAGTCATCGGCCAGCGCGAGCAGACGCCAGAGCGCCACCCCGGTGTAGGTGTGGTCGTCGCTCGGGTCGTCGGGCGTCTTGTTGTTGTCGACCCAGGAGACCGGGTACTTGGTGGCCAGCGTGCGCGATCTGCGTGCCGGATTCGTCGACCGACCGCGCCCCGCGGAGCTGCAGCATCCAGGCCCACGGCGATGTGGGCGGCGTGCTCGGCGGCGTGACGCCGACCGCGTAGACGACGACGCGCGCGATGCCGGCGGGTTTCTGGTTGCCGGGCAGGCTGGCGCTGCACAGCTTGATCGGCCAGGCCGGCTTCCACGACGGGAGAGTCGGCGGTGGCCCCGGTGTCCCCGCCTTGATCGTGCCCATCGGCAGCGGCAGTCCGTTGGCGAGATCAGCCACGATGATGTCGTCCTTGCGTGCGAGTTGGCTGCTCGTGAAGGTGGCCGTGAACCCGTCGAGCCCGATCACCTGGACGGCGTAATCCTTGGCCGCCAGAGTGTCGTTGAACGAGCCCGGTGTCGCGTCATCGATCCGCGCGATGAGGCGCCAGAGCGGCACGCCGCTGTAGACGACGTCGTCGCTGGGATCGTCCGGCGTCTTGTTGTCGTCGGTCCAGCTCGCCGGGTGCAGGGCCGCCAGCGCGCGCAGCTGCTCGTAGGTCATGCCCTCGCTGCGGGCCGCCCCGCGCAGCTGGACGATCCAGCCGAACCCTTCGTCGGCGACAGCGCCCGGCGCAGGGCCGGCCGCTGTCGCCACGCGAGGCGCCGCCCCGGCCCCGGCGACGACGATGAGCAGCGTGACGAGCAGCGCCGCCAGGCAGACGAGGACCAGCCCCGTCCGTGTCTTGTGGTTCCCCATGGCTCCAGTTCCTCCTTGCTAGCTCGAGAGGACGTGGTGTCGTCCCCCCCTCCCCTCTGCGTTCTCAGAGGCGCCCGGGCAAGAGCTCCAGTCGAAAGCGTGACGACGCCGAGAGGGGTGCTCCCCGTGCGGAGAAGACGGAGCCGGCCCGAGTCGGCCGGGCGCGCCGACGCTCTGGCCGGCTGCGGAGGGGACGAAGAGACCCGCTCCACAGGCGGCAGCGGGCCGTGACGGCGCTGCTCTCCTTTCCGCACTGGGAGACACGGCGCTTTCGCGCTGTACCCTGCCGGCGCAAGCTCCATGGGCCTACCAGGCCTTTAGGACTCAAGCGCTCGGAGAACGACGCCATTCTACGTGCAATGAGTCACAAGGTGCAATTCTTTGCCATCGTCACAGTGGCAGAAGGGCGTGCGGATGCTTTGGCCGTTCAGGCAGAGGCATCCAACGCCTGGATGGCCCGAGCCCGGGACGGACGAGCGGGGCGGCGAGGGTCGCGCCCGGCGCCGTCGCCGGTGCCGGGCGCGACGCTCGCCGCCTCAGGCCCGGGCGAAGCGCAGCGAGCGGAGCTGCGCGCCCGTGTGGTAGGCGTAGAGGTCGCGGAGGTGGCGGAAGGCCTCCTCCACGCCCTCGTCGCCCGGCAGGGCGCGCAGCTCCGCGAGAGGCAGACCGAGGGCGCGCCGCAACGCCGCGACGGCGTCGGGCGTGATGGGCGCGCCCTCGTGCAGGCAGCGCTCGCAGACGAGGCCGCCGCGGGCGGCCGAGAAGGCGAGCGCCATGCCGTCGGTGGCGCCGCAGACGGCACACTGGTCGAGCACCGGCAGGTAGCCGGCCTCACTCAGGAGCTTGACGAAGGCGCCGAGCACGAGCGGCGCCCGCAGCGCGGAGCCGGCGAAGCCGGCGTCGATCTCGCGTAACGCGCGCGCCAGGAGATTGAAGGCCCGCTCCTCCGGCTCGCCCTCGGCGAACAACCCAGCCGCCGCCTCGCACAGCAGCCCCGCCGCAACCATAGCTTCGCGGTCCTCGTGCAGACGCAGGTTGGTGCGCGCAAGCTGCGCCGAGGTGACGGTGAAGAGGCTGCGCCCGCGGAAGAGGACGAGATCGACCAGGCCGAAGGGCTCCAGACGACCTCCCCAGCGCGACTTCGTGCGCCGCACGCCCTTGACGACCGCATCGACACGCCCGAGCTCCTTCGTGAAGAGCGTGACGATGCGGTCGGCCTCGCCGAGGGGGCGCGAGCTCAGAACGACGGCGCGGACGGTCTCGTAGCGCATGCGCTCGAGCCTTAGGCCGTCGCTTCGTCCACGAGGTAGGCGAGCGACTCGTAGGCGCGTCCCGTGCGGTCGGAGAGCACGATCTCGCAGGTCTTGGCGAGCGAGTAGGCGCCGTCGAAGGCCCGCCCCGCGACCTCAAGCGCTTCTTCGTGCACGGCCGCGTCGGCCAGCTCAGGGTAGAGGAAGCCGCGGTCGCCGCCGGCGCCGCAGCAGCCGAGGGCGTACGGAACGACGACCTCGTCGGCGCACGCGGCGGCGACCGCCGCGACCTTGTCGTAGCCCATGACGTTCACGCCTTCTCCCGCCCGAGCACGACCCGCGGCGAGCCGCCGAGATCGTTGCGCACGTCGATGTCCTCGAAGCGTCGCGCCTCGACGAAGAGCGAGAGCACCTCGACCAGCTTGGTCTCCGGGATCTCGACGGCGAGCAGGCCCCCGGGCTCGAGGAAGGGCGGCGCGCCCGGGATGATCCGTTCGTAGAAGTCCATCCCGTGCGCGCCGCCCAGAAGCGCCACGTGCGGCTCGTAGCCGCGCACGTCGACGGAGAGCCGCCGCAACGCCTGCGTGGTCACGTAGGGCGGGTTCGACACGATGAGATCGAAGCGCGCCCCCGGCGGCAGGTCCTCGTAGACGTCGCTCACGGCGAAGCTGATCCGCCGCTGCAGCCCCAGCCGCACCGCGTTGAGCCGTGCCATCTCGAGCGGCGCCGGGTGCACCTCGGTAGCCACGATGCGCGCCGTCGGGTGCTCGGCGGCGATGGCCAGCGCGATGGCGCCCGAGCCCGTGCCCACGTCGAGCACCCTCGGCTCTTCCTCGCCCGAGCGCGCGAGCTCCTCGAGCGCGACCTCGACCAGCGTCTCGGTCTCGGGCCGCGGGATGAGGGTGTTCTCGTTGAGCTGCAGGTCGATGGTGCGAAAGCCGCGGTGGCCGACGATATAGGCCACCGGTTCGCGCTTCTTGCGCCGCTCAACGAAGCCCTGGAAGCGCTCCCACTCCTGAGCGGTGAGCACGCGCTCGGACTCGCCGTAGAGGTGTTCGCGCGTGCACCCGAGCGTCTCGGCGAGCAGGATCTCAACGTCGAGACGGGGAGAGGGGATGCCCGCGGCGCCCAATCGGCGCGTCGCACGCGAGAGCGCCTGCTTGACCGATACGGGCGGGCTTTTCTGGGCCCGGCCCTCCTCCCCCACGGCCGCCCTCTTCTCCTCCGCCACCGGCCGCTGCGTCCCTCTACTCGTCGCCGACCGCGGCGAGCTGCTTGCGCCTGTCCTCGGCCGCCAGCGCCTCGGTGAACTCGTCGATGTCGCCCTCGAGGATCTGGTCGATGCGGTGCGAGGTGAGCCCGATACGGTGGTCGGTGACCCGCGCCTGGGAGAAGTTGTAGGTGCGTATCTTCTGCGAGCGGTCGCCGGTGCCGACCATGCCGCGCCGCGCCTCGGCCACCTCGCTCTGCTGTCGCTCGAGCTCCATCTCGTAGAGCCGCGCGCGCAGGATGCGCAAGGCGCGCTCCTTGTTCTGCAACTGGCTCTTCTCGTCCTGGCAGCTCACCACGAGCCCCGTCGGCAGGTGTGTGATGCGCACGGCCGAGTCGGTGGTGTTGACCGACTGGCCGCCGGGCCCGCTGGAGCGGAAGATGTCGACGCGGATGTCGCCGGGATCGATCTCGACCTCGACGTCTTCGGCCTCGGGCAGCACCGCCACTGTGGCCGTCGAGGTGTGGATGCGTCCCTGCGACTCGGTCACCGGCACGCGCTGCACACGGTGCACTCCGCCCTCGTACTTGAAGGCGGAGTAGGCGCCCTGCCCGCGCACCTCGACGATGACCTCCTTGAAGCCACCGTTCTCGGACTCGCTCTGCGAGAGCAGCTCGGTCTCGAAGCCCTTCTTCTCCGCGTAGCGCAGGTACATGCGCAGCAGCTCGCCGGCGAAGAGCGCGGCCTCGTCGCCGCCGGCGCCGGCGCGGATCTCGAGGATCACGTCCTTGGCGTCGTTGGGGTCGCGCGTGAGCATCTGCGTGCGGATCTCGTCGCTCAGCTCGTCGAGCAGGCGCCGGTTGGTGAGCAGCTCCTCCTGCAGGAACTCGCGCATCTCGGGCTCGAGGCCGTCGCCGTCGGCGAGCAGCTCCTCGGCGTCGGCGACGGCCTTCTCGGCCTCGCGGTAACGGAGCGTGAGGTCGTACGCGGCGGCGAGCTCGGCGTGCCGCCGCGCCGCCGCCGCGTACTGTTTGCGGTCGGCAAGCACGGCCGGGTCGCTGAGCAGCCCGGTCACTTCCTCATACGTGCGTTCGATCTCTTCGACGAGTCTGTCGGCCATCTGCGACACCGGTCGGTCCCTGCGAGCCTGCCGGACTGTCCATCGGGGGGAGACGCGACGGCAAGCACAGCGGGACGGCCCTCCGAGGCTCCCCCGGTCGCGCCTGCGCCAAGGCGAAGCCTCGATCGATTATACCCCGGCCCCTTCGCGTGCTCTGCCGGCGCGGTGGCGAGACGCGCACCGCCGATACGACAGCGGGGAGCGCGACCCGGCGGCCGGGAGACGCGAGCGCCGGGGAGGACACGCGTGGGCGCAAGGAGGCACAAAGGCGCGGCCAGACGTCACGGCGGCAGGAGAGCTCCCCCGACCGTTGAATTCTGCCCGTACAGCGACCGGCGACCGGCGCCGACACGGCGCCCGCGAAGAGGAGTCCGACCCTGGAACAGGAGCGAACGTCCGACTCGAGCTTCTTTGCCTCGCCCACCGTGCGAGCCCTCGTCATCATCGCGTCCTTCGGCGTGGTGATCCTGTTCCTGAACCAGTTCAGTGGAGTGATCAGCCAGGCCGTGCTCGCCTACGTGATCACGCTTGCCTTCACGCCCCTGCTGCGTTGGCTGCGCCGGCACGTGCCGACCTGGCTCGCCATCACCCTGATCATGGCGCTGGTGCTCGTCGTCGTCGGCGGCTTCCTCATCCTCACCGCGGTCACACTCGGCAACGCGACCACGCAGATCTCCGACTATCGCGCGCAGTACGGCCAGCAGCTCGACTCGGTCGTCAACTGGCTCGCCGACAAGGGCATCGACGTCAGTGGCGCCTCGAGCGTCATCTCCGGCGAGAAGGTCTTCTCCCTGGTGACGAAGATCCTCAGCTGGGTGGCCTCAGGACTCACCTTCTCGTTCCTGCTCTTCTTCATCTTCGTCTACATGCTCGTCGACTCGATGCATCTGCCGGCCAGCCTGCGCAGGCACCTGCCGGGCGCGAGCTACGACCGTCTGATGCTCTTCCAGAGCGACGTGCGGCGCTACTGGGTCATCCAGACCATCACCGGACTGATCGCGGCGGTGCTCGACGTCGCCATGCTCCTCGTGCTCGGCATCCCCTTCGCCTTCTTCCTGGGGGTGCTCTCGTTCATCACCAACTACATCCCGAACATCGGCTACTTCATCGCCCTCGTGCCGGCCCTGCTGTTCGCCTTCGTCACACTCGGAGCGAAGGGGGTCGTGATCGTCTTCGTCGGCTACTGGGCCTTCAACACCGTCGCCGGGAGCATCGTGGCGCCGAAGCTGAACGCCGAGCGGCTGAGCATCGGCTTCACCACTTCCATGGTCGGCGTCGTCTTCTGGGGCACGGTCCTCGGCCCCGTCGGCGGTCTCGTCGCCGTGCCCCTCATCCTCTTCGTGCGCGAGATCGTGCTCGGCGACCGCCCCGAGAACCAGTGGCTGGTCGACCTGCTGAGCAGCGCCCCCGCCAAGCCGAAGCGCAAGGGGAGAGCGTCGGGCACCGAAGGGGAGCCGCAGGAGGCGTAGTCGGGGCGCGGCGGTGGCGTGGTTCGAGTGAGGCGGGCGGCGCCGTCAGGCGCCGCCCGCCTCACTCGAACGTGAACGGCTTGAGGCTCGGATAACCTCGCCTCATATCGACCGCGCTGCCGAACCCCCAAAGCTCTCGCAAGAACAGAGGGTGCAACCGGTCGAGGATAGGTGGCGGCGGCGGCACGTCGCTGATGCCGTAGTCGTGCGGCAGCCCAGTGTCGGCATCGACGGTGAACGTGACCCAGCCGCCCCGAGGTGCTGCGGCGCCGCTGGGACGGCTGAACGCTTGCTCGTCGACGAACCGTCCGCGCAGCACGACGAGGTAGACCATGGTGTCGTCGTCGACGCTCGGATCGCTGCTCGTGAGCCCCACGGCAGTCGCCGCCTGCTTCGTCGTCATCAGACCCCACGCGGCCCAGAGCGGACGAGGGTCCTGGTCGCTGCGCGCGCTACCTCAAGGCTCGCTCGCGGAGCCAAGCGGGCGGCGTAGGCCACGCGCCCCCAGCGTCCGGCGGTGGCGCCGAGAGGTCGAGTGGCCTTAGATGAGGATAGGGCGAGGGGTCGAACTCACCCCAGCCGGCGCCGAACACGCCGCCCGGTTCGTGGGTGGCCTCTGTGTACGTGTACTCAACGATAGTCACCGGGCCAGGAGGAAGGCTGGCCCCCGGCGCAATCCTGAGTTGATTGACGATGTCAAAGCGGCCGATGAGCACGAGCACCCACACCTTCGGGTGCGAGGGGTCGCGTGGACCGCTGTCCATCAGCTCGCCGTACTCAGGGTCGCCGAGCAGGCCCCAGTAGCCCCCGTCTACCGGCCCATCGGCCTCGGCCGCCTTGCGCCAAGCCTCCTTCCACAACCACGCCGGTGGTTGGTCGGCGGAGGTCGAAGCCAGCGGCGACGAGGGAGAGCTCCCTTCGGCCGCCCCGGTCGCGGTGCCGCATGAGCCGAGCAGGACGGCGGCTGTCAGAACGGCCATCGCGACGACCACCACGACCAGCAATCTGCGCACCGCCCACCTCCTCGTGGTGTATGCGATTCTCAGCATACTCCTGAGAGACGAACGGGGAGCCGAGCAGGTTCGCCTACGCCATCACCTCGACGCCCTTCACCGGAGGGGCGTCGACGGGCTCGAGCTCGATGATGCGGTCGAGGGCGCTGATGGCCACCTCGATCTGGCTCGCATCGGGCTTCTTCGTCGTCATCCACTGCAGCGCCAACCCCGGCGCCATGATCACGCGCACGAACGGGTTGTTTTCGTGTCGCCCGGCCAACCTGATGATCTCGTAGGAGATGCCGGCGATCAGTGGGATGAGGATCACGCGCGAGAGGATCAACCAGTACCACGCCGGCCAGCGCACGACGGCGAAGACCAGGATCGAGACCACCATGACGATGAGCAGGAACGACGTGCCGCAGCGCAGGTGCAGCGTCTTGTACTTCTCGACGTTGGCGACCTCGAGAGGCTCGCCGTGCTCGAGAGCGTGGATCGACATGTGCTCGGCGCCGTGGTACTCGAAGACGCGCCGCAGCTCGCGGAACTGAGTGACGACGGCGAGATAGGCGACGAAGATGCCGACGCGGATGAAGCCCTCGACGAGCCAGAACCAGAAACCGGTGCCGAGCTCGGTCTTGAAGATGCGCGCGATGCCGAGGGGCGCGAGAAAGAAGAGGGCGACGGCGAAACCCAGCGCCACGACCAGGGTGAGGCCGATCTCCTTCTTGGTGAGCTCCCTCTCGTCTTCGCCGAGCGACTGGTTGGCCGAGATGGTGATGGCCTTCATGCCGATGACGAGCGATTCGACGAGAGCGGTGACGCCGCGCAAGATGGGCAGCTTGAGCACGGGGTAGCGCTTCATGAACGAGACCAGCGGCCAGGAGTCGAGATGGATCGTCTGGTCGGGGCGACGCACGGCGAGTGACCAGTGCGCGACGCCGCGCATCATGACGCCCTCGATGACGGCCTGACCGCCGACCTGCAGGCGCTTGGCGAGGAGCGCCGGCGCCAGCACGGCGCAGCCGGCGAGGCGCCGGCGCAGTGGATCGATCATCTGGGGACCAGCCATCGCGCTACCCTATCGGCACGCACGCCGGGAGTGCCTTAGGCAGATGCGGCGGCGACGCCGTCGACCTCCTCGGCCTTGTACGGCTTGCCGCAGGTCATCTTGCCCTCGGGACAGCTGCCGTAGAGGCAGCCGGGGCCGCTGCCCTCGAAGAGCGCGGGGGCGATGGCCTTGACCATGCTGCGCATCTCCCAGGCCATCGCTCGTATCTCCCACTGCGCCCGGTTGCAGCAGCGCACGCGGAAGAAGTGACGCAGCTCGCGGGCGTTCATCGTGACGACGATCTTGGTCTCGGCGGCGTTGGGCAGCACGAAGCGGGCGTCCTCCTGCACCGACTCCTTGCCGCGCCCCTCGGCCAGCCCGATATCGACCAGCCGGTCGTAGGCGTCGCGGGCCCGAGTCATCGCCTCGAGGAAGATCGCCTTCGCCTCGGCGTTGGCGTCGATAGACGGCGGCACGACGAAGCTGTCTGCTGCCGAGAAGTTGACGTAGCGCTGCGACTGCTGGTTGTAGCTCGCCACGCGATGGCGCACGAGCTGGTGGGTGCAGGCGCGCGAGACGCCGTCGACGGCGAAGCTGAAGACGGCGTGCTCGAGCGCCGAATGGTGACCCGACTTGACCATGCCGCGCACGAGCTTGCCCACGGCCTCGTCGCCCATCGTCTCCTTGAGCTCGGCAGCCGAGACGGGCGCGTAGCAGAGCCTGCCGGCGGCGGCCACGGCACGATCGGGATCGGGCGTGTTGTAGAGGAGGGTGACCCGGAGCTGCGCTGCCACGACGGCGTCAGCCGACCTTGTCGGCGGCCTTCTTGCCGTACTTGCGCTGGAAGCGCTCGACGCGTCCGCCCGAGTCGACGAGCTTCTGCTTGCCGGTGTAGAAGGGATGGCACTGCGAGCAGATCTCGACGTGCAGCTCGGGCTGGGTCGAACGAGTCGTGAACGTGTTACCGCAGGAGCACTTCACGACCGTCTCCATGTACGGGGGATGGATGTCTTTCTTCATGGGATCAAGTCCTTCGCTCTTCTGGGGGACACGGTATGGTAGCACGACGGGCACGGAGCCGCGAGGTCCACGGCGCCCCGCTGCGAGCGTCGCGACACGCCCTCAGCCGTCATCTGAGATGGTACCCAGCGACAAACCGGGGTGTGCCGCTGCGAGGGTCGCGGATCATCCTCCTGATGCCGGCGCGATCGCCGCTGGGCGACGCCACACGGATCGCGAGTGAGAGATACTTGTCCTCATGCTCGACCTGCTGATCAGCGGCGCGCTGGTGATCGACGGCAGCGGCGCCCCCGCCTACGCTGCCGACGTCGGTGTGGCCGGCGACCGCGTCGCCCTCGTGCGTCGCGGCGGCGAAGCCGCGGCGGGCGCTGACCGCGACGGCGCCGCCCGCGACCGGCCGGCGGCAGCCCGCGTCGTGCCCGCCGCCGGGCGCGTCCTGGCGCCGGGCTTCATCGACGTCCACACCCACTCCGACCTGGCGCCCTTCACGGACCCGTGGATGGACAGCGCCTTGCGGCAGGGCGTGACCACCGTCGTGGTGGGCAACTGCGGAGCTTCGGCGTGGCCGAGAGCGAGCCTGGCCGATCTCGCGACGTCCCTCGAGACCTCCGTCGACGAGCTCGCCGGCGGCTGGGACTCGGCGGCGGAGTACCTCGCCGCCGTCGGCGCCGCCGGCCCCGCCTGCAACGTCGCCGCGCTGACCGGGTTCGGCAGCCTGCGCAGTGAGGTCATGGGCCACGAACGCCGCGCCGCGACGCCGGCCGAGGTCGACGCCATGCGCCGGCTGCTCGCCGAGGCGATGCGGGCCGGCGCCCTCGGCCTCTCCACGGGCCTCATCTACGTGCCCGACATGTACGCCTCGACCGACGAGGTGGCGGCCGTGGCGGCGGCCGTGGTCCCCTTCGGCGGGATCTACACCACGCACATGAGGGCTGAGGGCAAGCTGCTCTTTAAGGCCGTGCGCGAGACACTCGAGATCGGACGGCGAGCCGGGGTCCACGCCCACATCAGCCATCTCAAGCTGGAGGGTCGCTTGGCCGGAGGTCGCGCCGAGGAGCTGCTCGAGCTCGTCTTCGCCGGCGACGCTTCGGCCGACCAGTACCCGTACACGGCGTGGGAGACCGACCTCTCCTCGTTCCTCCCGCCCTGGGCGTCGGTCGACCAGCTTCAGGAGGTGGTCGCCGTCGCGGACACCAGGCGCCGGCTGGTGAAGGCGATCGAGGAGGGCGAGGAAGACTGGGAGAGCTCGATCGCCGGCGCCGGCTGGAACCTGATCGTGCTCGAGGATGACGTCGACGGCGCCGCCGGACGCAGCATCGCGCAGGTCGCGGGCGAGCGCCAGAGGGAGCCGGTCGACCTCGTCCTCGACCTCCTGCAGCGGCACCCCAGCGTCAGGGTGAGCGGTCACACGATGCGTGAGGACGACGTGCGCAAGATCTTGGCGCGCTCCGAGGTCATGGTGGGCTCCGACGGGATGGCGGTGTCGCCCGAGGGAGCCCTGCACGCGTCGCTGCTCCACCCGAGAAGCTACGGGACCTTCCCCCGCGTGCTGGGACGCTACGCGCGCGACGAGGGAATCCTCAGCCTCGAGACCGCGGTGAACAAGATGACGGGGCTGCCCGCCCGCGTCTTCGGCCTGGCCGGACGCGGGGCGATCGCCGAGGGAGCCTGCGCCGACCTGGTCCTATTCGACCCGACAGGCGTCGCCGACACCGCCACGTTCACCCAGCCGCACTCCTACCCGACCGGCATCGACCTCGTGGTCGTGAACGGGCGCGTGGCGTGGGACGGCGCTCGCGGCGAGCGCGCGGGGCGCGCGCTGCGGCGGGCGAGCGGCTGACCCCCAGAGGCACACTGAGACCGTAACGACGAAGACGCGCGGCCGCGGGCCGCCGGGCAGTGGACACGGGCTGCCCGGACACCCGCGGCCGCGCGCCGCGGACGTTCGCTTCTAGCGCGAGTTCTTCTGGATGGCCTGTAGGAACTCGGCGTTGGTCTTGGTCTCGCGCACCTTGTTGATGAGGAGCTCGATGGCCGCGTTCGGGTCGAGTGCGTGCAGCACGGCGCGCAACTTCCAGACCATGGCCGCCTCGGCGGGCTCCATGAGCAACTCCTCGCGGCGCGTGCCGGTCAGCTCGATGTCGATGGCCGGGAAGATGCGCTTGTCGGCCAGCTTGCGGTCGAGCCGGATCTCCATGTTGCCGGTGCCCTTGAACTCCTCGAAGATCACCTCGTCCATGCGCGAGCCGGTGTCGACCAGCGCCGTAGCGAGGATCGAGAGCGAGCCGCCTTCCTCGATGTTGCGCGCCGCGCCGAAGAACTTCTTCGGCGGGTAGAGCGCCGTCGAGTCGACGCCGCCGGAGAGGATGCGCCCCGAGGCCGGCGTGTTGAGGTTGTAGGCGCGCGCCATGCGCGTGATCGAGTCGAGCAAGACGACGACGTCCTTGCCGATCTCGACGAGGCGCTTCACGCGATCGAGCACGAGCTCGGTCACCTGGACGTGGTTGTCCGACGGCTGGTCGAAGGTCGAGGCCACGACCTCGCCCTTGACCGAGCGCTGCATGTCGGTGACCTCCTCCGGGCGCTCGTCGACGAGCAGCACGATGAGGTGCACCTCGGGGTTGTTCTCGGTGATCGAGTTGGCGAGCTTCTTGAGGATGGTCGTCTTGCCCGCCTTGGGCGGCGACACGATCAGGCCGCGCTGCCCCTTGCCGATGGGGCAGAGCAGGTCCATGATGCGCGCCGCCGTGTCGTGCTCCTCGGTCTCTAGGCGCAGCCGCTCCTCGGGGAAGAGCGGTGTCAGGTTCTCGAAGAAGGGCCGCTTGCGCGCCGCCTCCGGGTCCATCTCGTTGACGGTGTCGATCTTGAGCAGCGCGTTGTACTTCTCGTTGTCCTTGGGCGTGCGCACCTGGCCGACGATCTCGTCGCCGCGGCGCAGGCCGAAGCGACGGATCTGTGAGAGCGACACATAGACGTCGTCGTCGGTCTGCACGTAGCCGTGCGTGCGCAGGAAGCCGAACCCGTCGGGCAGGATGTCGAGGGTGCCCGTGCGCATGATCGGCGGACCTTCCTCGCGCGGCTCGCGCGGCTCGCGCGGCTCGCGCTGGTCCTTGCCGCGGCGCTGGTCGCGGCGGCCGCGCTGATCGCGGCCTTCGCGGCGCTGCTCGCCTGGCGGCCGGCCTCCCGGTGGCCGCGGCGCCTCCTTGACCCCGCGGCCGTTTTCGGCGACCTCGGCGGTCGCCTCGTCGGCGGCCTTCGGCTCGGCCGCCGTCACGACCGCCTCGGCGACGGCCGTCGCCGTCTCGGCGGCTTGCGCTCCGTCGCCGCCGCCGTCGCTCGTGCCTTCGGCGACGTCCGCTGGTGACGCTTGCGCAGGCGCGGTCTCGGGCGCGCCCGTCCCGTCACCGCCGCCGGCTTGGCCCTCGGCTGTGACCGTCTCTAGTTCTTTCTGTTCTTCAATCGTGTCCATAGCTGCTTTCTGGTTGAACCTCTCTACAGCGGGCCTAGAAGCCCATCGTGTCTCGAACCCCGGGGCTTGCCTGAAGCCCGCGGTCCCTGCCTGTCTGCTCCGCTCCTCGACCGCCTCCCGCTACAGCCTGATCTCGCAGTTACGTTCCGTCATGAGGAGGTGGTCCGTCTCGACGAAGCGCACGTGGGGATCACTCGTGACGACCTCACCACCTCAGCCGATGCGAAGATCGGGCGGACGTTCGCGGACGCCCCGGAGTCCTTCGCGCTCAGCACGTGCTGCAGCCGGGGGACGTAGGGTGGGACGCTGGCTGTATCGGCAGCGAGCGCCCGTTCTTGAGGTGGCGACGTCCCTTGCGACCCCGGTGATCCCATCCCTGGCGCCGCTTCTCTCCTGTCGACGGAGCCTGGCACTCATCCTCCCACACGTACGGCTGTCTGGGCCGGATACAGGCTCACCGCCTGCAGGATCTCGCCCATCACGGCCTTCACGGTCAGATCGATGCTGACGTTGTCGAACACCGGCACGCCGTACTGGGCCGCGCGGGCGAGGATGTACTTCTGGACGGAGCGGATCTGAGAGAAGCTGTGGATGTAGCGCCGCAGGGGGCGGATGCCGTCGGTCTGCCATTCGCGCACGTAGAAGTGGCTGCGGTGGGCGTCGGCGTCGGCGACCTTGAGGATGAACTGCAGGATGAGCGCGTCGCGGTAGTCGACGGTTTCCAGGAACCCGGGCACGACGTGCACGCCTTCGACGATGGTGCTCTGCGCCTCCTCCACGGCGCGGCGCACGATGGCGTTCAGCCCCACCGCTACGCTCTTGGTCTGTTCGATGAAGCCCGCGCGCGTGAGGTCGGCGTCGCCTGGCACCGGCCCGCGCCCTGCGTCGGCGGCGGCGAACGACGAGTAGTGGATCGCCGGCATCAGCTCGGGCGCGAAGAAGGCACGCATCACCTGGCGCACCGCGTCGGTGCCGACCACGCGCGTGATGCCCAACCTGTGCGCCAGCTGGGTTGCCAAAGTGCTCTTGCCGACGCCCGTGGTGCCGCCGATGAGGATGACCAGCGGGCGTTCGAAGTGCGAGAGTCGCTCTCGCTGCACGAAGCGAGCGATGAGGCCCTCTCCTTCAGTGGTGCCCAGGGTGACGCAGGCAGCCTCGCGCAGCCCCGCCAGTGTCACCGTCTTTGTGCCTGCTTCGCTCAACATGCGCTCCAAGGCTGCCGCCACGGCATAGGCCCGCTCGGGGGAGACCCCCGTAGCCATCAAGGCCTGGGCCATCAAGCCCTTCGAATAGGGCAGACCCTCCTCCTGGTTGATAACGACCAGATCGCCGTCGTCCGCCATCGTCCCCCCTAGACCCCGCCCTCGCGTTGCCTAGCGTCGAACCGCGTCTCACAGCGGCCGGCGAGCGCCTCGATCTCGGTCGCCAGGTCGCTGCCGTCGACCGCCAGCGGCTCGTTGTCGCAGAACACGAGGCGCTTGCCGGCCGCCTGAGCCGCCTCGGCCACCACGTCGATGGCGGCCGCCTTGATCTCGGTCACGAAGACGTCGGTATCACGCGCCGCCTTCGTCACCGCCTCCTTGAGCGCCGGCCTGCGTGCCAGGTCCGTGCACACCGTCACCACCTCGGCCCCGTGCTCGGTCTCGAGGTGTGCCCGTAGCCCGGCGGCGGCCTCGCGCGTCGCCGTCGTGAAGAACGCCACGCGCTCCCCGGCGACCGCCTCTTGGGGGCGCGGGCGGAACACCGTGGGGACGACCTTCAGCGCCGGCTTCACGGCCTCGATCTCCTCACGCAACGCCGCAACGCGGGCCGCATCGGAGAAAGGCTCCTCGCACATCGTGAGGACGACAAGGTCGGAGATGAGTAACCGGTACGTACCCAGATAGCCAACGATGTATTCTGTCGGTTGCCCTGCGCCACTGACGCAGACCACCCCCTCGGTGCTCACGGGCGGCAGCACCGCTCCGCTGCCCTCGAACACAACCAGCGACGCCGGCAGACTCTGCGCCAGCGTCACGCCCTCGGCGACGTTCGAGTCGAACGGGCTCCCCGCCATGCCGCCGCCACAGCGGCGGCAGCCGACCGTCGTCACGCCCGCGAGCACCGCGTCCTCGTAGTGATCGGAGGCCGCGTGCCGCCCGGCGCGCGAGGCGGCCAGCAGGTCGCCTTGGCCCAGCCTCTCCTCGCCCGACAGGAGCTCGGGCTCAGCCGGTCCGCCGCGGCCCATGGCCACGACGACCACCCCCGGCCCGCGCGCGTAGCGGCGCGCCAGGACGCGGGCGATGAACCCACTCACTGCGGTCTTACCGACCCTCTTGCCGGTTCCGATGACGGCCAGCGAGGGAGCGGTGGAGAGTCGTTGCAAAGATGGTGGCGAGAACTCGAAGTCGGCTCCGACGTAGCGCGCGCCTCTCGCCAAGGCCACGCTTATGAGGTGGAACCGCTCGCGGTAGCCTAGCACCGGCTCGTCGGACAAGTCAACGACGATGCTCGCACCCGTATCGCGCAGCAGGGCGTCGAGGGCGGCGCCGGCGGCGGCCCCCGGACGGCGGCCGCCGGCGCCGCCCTCCCGCGCCCTGCGCAGCGGCAGACCGTAGAGCGCGGCCAGCTCCTCATCGCCGACCGGGTCGCGCAGCTTCTCCTCGCCGCCGAGGAAGACCGCGCCGACGAGGCGGTAGCGCCCGCGCAGGCGAGCCAGCGTGTCGAGCACCACGGGCGGGTAGTGCTCGCCGTCGATGAGCGCCACCGCCACCGGCGGCTCGTTCGTTCCTGGAGATGTCGTCCCTGGAGGCGTCATCGTCCTCCTCCGCTCGGACTCGACAGGGCCCGACCGCGTCCCTTCTCACAGGCAACGCGCATGCGAGCGGGGATGTCCGGCCCCGCGACCGGCCGGCTCACGTGCCGGGGTGGTGAGCGGCGTCGCGAACGGGCGGCTTCTCGAAGGCCAGGGTAGAGGGCGAGAACTCGATGATGACCTCGGAGCCGTGGAAGGGGTACTTGCGCTCGACGGTCACCAGGTCTTCCCCGATGGTGACGATGTTGTAGCAGGGCCGCGTGTTGCCGCGCAGGCGCAGGGAGCTCACCGTCCCCGCGTTGACGACGAACAGGTTCTCGAGACGCCAGGCGTACGGCACGTGCTTGTGGCCGCAAAGCACCAGGTTCACACCGCAGCGCTGCAGGACCTCGAGGGTATCGCCGGCGTCGTAGACCATGTTGCGCTCCCGTCCCGTCCCCGGCACGGGCAGCAGGTGGTGGTGCAGCAGGAAGATGCGCAGGTCGGCCGGCTCCGAGAACTCCTCGTCAAGCCAGCGGTAGCGCGCGCGGCCGATCGTGCCGTAATCGAGGTCGGGCTCCGTCGAGTCGACCCCGACGATGCTTATGCCCTCCTTGAGGAAGTGACAGCTACGCGGTCCGAAGAGCTCCTCGAAGTGCACGTAGCCGACGTTGCGCGAATCGTGGTTGCCCGGTATGACGAGGAGGTCGGGACACTCGAGCCGGTCGATGTAGGACTTCGCCAGCAGGTACTCTTGGCGGAACCCGTCGTTGGTGAGGTCGCCCGTGACGACGACCACGTCGGGCTTGAGCTCGTTGACCTCCACGATCGCCCTCTCCATGAGGTTGGCGACGAAGAACGGCGACCCAGTGTGCAGGTCGGAGATCTGCGCGATGGTGAAGGGACGTCGGCCGTTGGCGGGCCCCGACGTGGCGTGAGTTGGTGAGGTCATCGGCGCTTGTGGGTCAGGGGTCGCTCTCAGGGGTGACTCGTGCTCATCGTATCATCTCCCGCCATGGCGTCGCCTACTCCGGTCCGTGCACCACCCGGCTGCGCCTACGCCGGACGCGCGTCGTGAAACAGCGGTCGCCTACGCCGGACGCACGTCGTGACACAGCAGTCGCCGACGCGCTCCACAGGCTGCTCGACCCGGGAGCGCTACTCGACCACTACCACGCGCACGGCCCCCTGCTTGTCACGCACCGAGAACGAGGTCTTGCTGCCCTCACGCCTGAAGCGCAGGCTCAGCTTCGAACGCCCGACGCTCAAGTTGTTCACGTCGACTTCGCTCAGCCACGCTGGGAGCACGGGGTTGTGCACGTAGAGGATGTTCTCCTCGGCGTTCGCGTAGATCCCCAGGATCTCCTGCAGGATCATGTACATCGCCCCGGCCGAGCCCGCCTCGGGGCTGCAGGCCATGGGGTACGAGACGGGCCTGTTGACCGCCTGCTTGGTGAAGCCGCAGAAGACCTCCGGCAGACGGTAGTACTCCTGCTGCAGCGCCGCCTCGAAGAGGCCCGTGGCGATCTTGTTGGCCTCGGCCGCGTAGCCGAGCTTCTTGAGCCCCCGCGCGATGATGGCGTTGTCGAGCGGCCACACGCTGCCGTTGAAGTAGCTCATGGGGTTGTAGGCCGGCGCGACCTTGGAGATCGTGCGTACACCCCAGCCCGAGAACATGTCGGGGCTCAGGAGGCGCTGGGCGACGGCCTGCACGTGCTCGTCGGCGACGATGCGCGACCAGAGGCAGTGGCCGGCGCTCGAAGCGATGGTCTTCACCTGCCGCTTCTGGCCGTCGAGGGCCATCGCCACGTACTGCTCGTCCTCCATCCAGAACTGCTCGTTGAAGCGCACCTTGAGCGCCTGCGCCTCCGCCTGCAGGCGCTCGGCGAGCTCGATGTCGCCGAGCACCCCGAAGAGCTCCGCCAGGCGCCGCTTGGCGTAGTACACGTAGGCCTGCACCTCGGCCAGCGCGATGGGTCCCTCAGCGACCGACCCGTCGGCGTGCACGACGGCGTTGTGCGAGTCGCGCCACCCCTGGTTCGTGAGCCCGTGGCGCGAGCGCCGGCGGTACTCGACGAAGCCGTCACCGTCGAAGTCGCCGTAGTGGTCGATCCAGTTCAGGGCGGCGTCGATGGGATCGCGGAGCAGCTCGAAGAAGTCGAGGTCGCCGGTCCACATGACGGTCTCGCAGAGGAGCAGCAGGTAGAGCGGCGTCGTGTCGATGGCGCCGTAGTAGGGCGTGTGCGGGATCGCCCTCAAGGCCGCGAGCTCGCCCTGGCGTATCTCGTGCATGATCTTGCCGGGCTCCTCCTCGCGGAAGAGGTTGTCGGCCTTGCCCTGCAGCTTCGTCAGCGCCTGCAGCGTCTCGACCGCCGGGCGCGGGTCGAGCATCAGCGTCTCGAGGCTGGCGAGAAGCGCATCGCGCCCCATCGGCGCCACGAACCACGGTACCCCGGCCATGACCAGGCGCCCGTAACGCGTGCGTGCGAGCAGCATGCGCATGTCGCGCTCGGCACGGCGCAGCACCGCCGTGAACTGCTCGTTGTCGGTGAAGATATCGCTCGACTCGGCGAACCAGCGCTCGTAGTCGCGCCGGACCTCGCCCAGCTTCGTGTTGAAGTCGGCGTCGGGCGCCGCCTCCGGCACGCCCGGCGCCTGCACCTCGACGGAGAACCTGATCACCTTGCGCTCGCGTGGCTCCAGGCGCACACGGAACACGACGTGCGTACCCTCGATGCGCGCCGGCGCCGCGGCGAACGAGACCACGGTCTTGCGCAGCACGTCGTCGAGCCCCAGGTAGGCGAGCACGATGCTCTTTGGCGTCGTCTTGGGCGCCAGACGCGTGCCGCGGCGGCGCCGGCGCGTGCCGCGCACCTCGAACATGTCGGCGAAGTCGGCGCCCACAGCGATCTCGATCGACACCTCGACCGGCTCGGGGTTGAAGTTCTTGATGCGCAGGAGCTCGTAAAGACGGTCAGAGACGAGCCGCGTGCGGCGCACGTGCACCGTCGCCTGCGGGATCGTCTTGCCGTCGATGCCCTTGATCTGCAGGTTGGCGAACTCCATCGAGCAGACGAAGTCGCGCTCCGCCGTGGACGACAGAAGGACAGGCGGACGACCGCCGATGGTCATCTCCAGCCGGCTCAAGTAGCGCGTGTCGCGGAAGTAGAGGCCGAGCGGCGAGATCTCCGCAGCGGGGATGTGACCCTCGAGGTCGGTGTAGAGGAAGAGCTCGCCCTCCTTGATCACCAGACGCTGCTCCAGCGGCTCGCTCATCACGTACCGCTCGGCACTGATAGTGATGCGCTCGGTGTCGTCGAGGCGCTCGAAGCGCTCCTCGCCGATGACGATCTCGTCGCGTCTGTTGGATGCCCTGCTCACTACCCCTTCCAGGTCGCTGCCCCCGACGCCGCCGCACGCTCGCTGCGACTATGCCCGACGGGCTGCTTCGCGAAGGCCTCTCCTTTCCACAGCCCCACCGCGTTCCCTTTCGCTCACGGCACACGCGAGCGAGCGATAGAAGGGCGAGCGGTAGGGTCGACGCGGGAGACGACCACGGGCCGGGACGGCCTCGCACGACTGTAGCACCCGCCGGTCCGGCGCGGCAACGGCGAGGCTGTCTCGAGCGCCCGAAGCGCGCCTCGCGACCCGCTGCGGCGGCCCAGAGGAGGGGTCCGTCAAGTGGCGGCGGGCTCTGATTCCAGGAAAAGCGTCATCAGCTCGCGGCCGCTCTCCAGACGCAGACCGCTCGCGGCGGCCTCACGCTCCCCGAAGGCCGCCGCCGACCCGCCGACGTCCGCGCCCGGTGAGCGGCCCCGCTCGCTCCCGCGTCGCCAGAGCACGAACGGCACTGGGTCGGCGACGTGCGTGCGCACGCGCACCGGCGTGGGGTGGTCGGGCAGGACGAGCAGCGCGTCGACGAGCGGCGAGGCGGCGAGGCGCCCGACGATCTCGCGGTCGACGGCCTCGATGGCCTTGACCTTCTCCTCGATGTCGCCCATGTGACCGGCCTCGTCGGGCGCCTCGACATGCACGTAGACGAAGTCGACGCGCGCCAGCGCGTCGAGCGCCACGCGAGCCTTCGACGCGTAGTCGGTGTCGAGGAACGCCGTCGCACCGGGCACGTCGGGCGCCTCGAGCCCGGCAAGCACGCTGATGCCCTTGATGAGGTCGGCGGCGGCTACAGCGGCGCCGCTCACGCCCCAGACGTCGCGGAAGAGCGGCAACGAGGGGGTCCTGCCCTGGCCCCAGAGCCAGATGTCGGTCACCTTGGTAGGGTTGGCCGCGCCGTCGGCGAGCACGTCGTGGGCGCGGGCCATGAGCCCGCGCAGCGGGCCCGCGCCCGCACCCGAGGGCAGGTGCTCGCCGACGGCGCGGCCGATGATGTCGTGTGGCGGGGTGGTCGCGACGTCGTCGCGACCACCCCGCCACACGAGCAGGTTGCGGTAGCTCACCCCCGCGTGGAAATCGACCGCGCCGTCGTCGGCGAACGCCGCGGCGACCCGTTCGTTGAGCAGGGCCACAAGTCGCGCCGCACGGTCGCCGGCGACGTGCCCGGCGGTGAAGTCGTCCATCACACCGTCGGCGATGGTGACCAGGTTGCAGCGGTAGGCGACGTCGCCGCGACCGAGCCCGACGCCGATGCTCGCCGCCTCGAGCGGCGCGCGCCCGGTGTAGACGGCGCGCGGGTCGTACCCGAGGACTCCCAGGTTGGCCACGTCGCTGCCAGCCGCCATGCCCTCCGGCACGGTGCGCACGAGGCCGACGAGCCCTTCACGAGCGAGAGCGTCGAGGTGCGGCGTGCGCGCCGCCTCGAGCGGAGTGGCGCCGCCGAGCTCGTCCAGCGGCTCGTCGGCCATCCCGTCGGGAACGACGATCACGCGCTTCACGCGGGCACCCCATCGAGCACTGCCTCGATCTCGCGCAGCGGGTCCTCGGTGAAGACGGGCTCCTCGGCCGTGCGCACCGCTGTGTCGGGGTCCTTCAGGCCATGGCCGGTAAGGACGCACACGACGCGTGCGCCGGCGGGCACACGCCCGTCGGCGCGCGCCTTCGTCACCCCGGCGATCGAGGCGGCCGAGGCGGGCTCGCACATCACGCCCTCGGCGCGCGCCACGAGCTTGTAGGCGGCGATGATCTCTTCGTCGGTGACGATGTCGATGAAGCCGCCCGAGTCGCGCGCGGCGGCCAGGGCCTCCTCGCCGCGCGCCGGGTTGCCGATGCGGATGGCCGTGGCGATCGTCTCCGGGTTCTCGACACGGTGTCCCAGCACGAGCGGGGCCGCGCCGGCCGCTTGAAAGCCGATCATCTTCGGCAGGCGGCCGGCGACACCCGCCTCGTGGTACTCGCGGTAGCCCTTCCAGTAGCTCGTGATGTTGCCCGCGTTGCCGACCGGGATGGCGTGGTAGTCGGGCGCCTCGCCAAGCACGTCGACGATCTCGAAGGCGCCTGTCTTCTGCCCCTCGATGCGGTACGGGTTGACCGAGTTCACGAGGGCGATGGCAAAGCGCTTGGCCGCTTCACGCACGACGTCGAGGGCGACGTCGAAGTTGCCCGGGATCGAGATCACGTGGGCGCCGTAGGCGACCGCCTGGGCGAGCTTGCCCATGGCGATCTTGCCCTCCGGGATGACGACGACGGCGCGCATGCCCGCCTTGGCTGCGTAGGCGGCGGCGGAGGCGCTCGTGTTGCCCGTCGAGGCGCAGATGACGGCGCCGATCCCCTCCTCGGCCACCTTCGAGATGGCCATCGTCATGCCCCGGTCCTTGAAGGAGGCGGTCGGGTTGAGGCCCTCCAGCTTGAGGTACAGCTCGACGCCGAGCTCCTCACCGAGGCGTCGTGCCGCCACAAGGGGCGTGTCGCCCTCGCCCAGGGTCACGACGGGGGTGCGATCGGTCACCGGCAGCCAGTCGCGGTAGTGGGCGATCACGCCGCGGCCGGGGATGCCCGTCTTGCCCCAAGCCTCGTAGCTCGCGCTCCCACCGAGGCCCTGCCCGTCAGGCGCGTCAGCCGGCATAGTCGCCCTCCACCCTGACGACGCTCGGCGTGCCGCGCACGACCGAGAGCGCCTTGATCTCCTCAAGGGCGGCATGGAAGCTCGCCTCGCGCACGGGATGTAGCACCAACACGAGCTGGGCGGTCTCACCCTCGCCGGTCTGCTGCATCGACTGGATGCTCACGCCCTCGTCGCCGAAGAGCTTGGCGAGCTGTGCCAGGACGCCGGGCTGGTCGACGACGTGCAGCCGCAAATAGAAGCGCGACACGACCTCGTCGTTGGGGAAGAAGGCGAGGTCCTTGTAGCAGACGCAGTTGCGCACGTAGCCGCCGGGGGCCGTGTTGACGATGGAGATGATGTCGCCGATGACGGCCGACGCCGTCGGCGTGCCGCCGGCGCCGGGACCGAAGAGCATGATCTTGTCGAAGGAATCGCTCTCGAGGAAGACGGCGTTGTAAGCGCCCGAGACGCCGGCCAGGGGGTGAGCGGTGGGGATGAAGCAGGGATAGACGCGCACGTTGACGCGTCCGTCGATGAGCTTCGCGACGCCGAGCAGCTTGGGCACCAGGCCGAGGGCCTTGCCGTGGGCGACGTCGGCGTCGGCGAGCCCCTCGATGCCCTCGTGCTCGACGTCGCCCAGCCGCACGCGGCTGTGGAAGGCGATCGACGAGAGGATGGCCATCTTCGCCGCCGCGTCCTTGCCGGTAACGTCCTCCGTCGGGTCGGCCTCGGCGAACCCGAGCTCCTGAGCCTTCTTCAGCGTTGGCCCGTACTCGGCTCCGGTGTCGGTCATGGCCGAGAGGATGTAGTTGGTCGTCCCGTTGACGATGCCCATGACGCCGGTCACCTCGGCCGCGGCGAGCGACTCGCGCAGCACCTTGATCACCGGCACCGCCCCGACCGAGCTCGCCTCGAAACGCAAGAAGACGCCGGCGTCCTCTGCGGCCTGCAGGAGCTCGGCGCCATGCTGCGAGAGGAGCTGCTTGTTGGCCGTGACGACGGACTTACCGGCCGCCAGCGCCTCGAGCTGGAAGCTGCGCGCCGGTTCGAGGCCGCCGATGAGCTCGACGACGATATCGATGCCGGGGTCGCCGACGATCTCGGCGAAGTCCGCCGAAACGGGGACGCCCTCCGGGACCAGCTTCGCCCGCTCGGGGATCCTCTCGAGGACGCGGCGCAGCTCGACGTCCCTGCCCGTGGCGAGCTTGATCTCGCCGGCCTGTTCGACGAGCAGGCGCCCGACGCCGGAGCCGACCGTGCCGTAGCCCAGCAAGCCGATCCCTACCTTGTCCATCGCCAGAACCTCCCGCCCCTCGCGTCAGAGGGTGGATGCCGGCGCCGCGAGCGGCCGCTGCAGGCGCACGACGTCCTCCCAGGTCTCTCGCTCGATCACGACACGCGCCGCGCCGTCCTTCACGAAGACGACGGCGGGGCGCGGCTGCCCGTTGTAGTTGTTGGCCATGGCGTAGCCGTAGGCGCCGGTGCACGGTGTCACCAGCACGTCGCCGGGCTCGGGCGGCGCGACGGCCACGTCGCGCACCAGCACGTCGCCGGACTCGCAGTGCTTGCCGGCGACGGTCACCTCGACCGTCGCCGGCACGTCGGCCTTGCTCGCCAGCATGGCCTCGTAGCGCTGCCCGTAGAGCATGGGCCGGAGGTTGTCGGACATGCCGCCGTCGACGGCGACGTAGGTGCGCACGCCGGGCACCTCCTTGACGACGCCGACGCGATAGGCGGTGACGGCCGCCTTGCCGGCGATCGAGCGTCCCGGCTCGACGAGGAGCGTGGGCATCGGCAGCCCGTGGCGCACGGCCTCGCGGCTCGCGGCCTCGACTGCGACCTGCGCGAACTCGGCGATCGACGACGGGTGGTCGCGCGGCGTGTAGCGGATGCCGAGGCCGCCGCCGAGGTTGACGACCGCGCAGGCGAAGCCGAAGCGGTCGCGCCACTCGGCGGCGGCGGCGAAGAGCACCTCGATCGCGGCCGCGTACGAGGAGAGGTCGAAGATCTGCGAGCCGAGATGGGCGTGCACGCCCACGAGCTCGAGGTGCGGCGCCGCGAGACAGGCGGCGACGGCTTCGGCCGCGACACCTCCGGCGAGGCCGAAGCCGAACTTCGAGTCCTGTTGACCGGTCTGGATGTGACTGTGCGTGGACGGCGCGATACCGGGGGTGAGGCGCAACAGCACTGTCTCCCGCCGGCCCCGAGCGGCCGCGAGCCTGTCGAGCAGGGCGATCTCCTCGAACGAGTCGACGACGAAGGTGCCGATCCCCACGTCGAGACCGAGCTCGATCTCGGCCGTCGACTTGTCGTTGCCGTGGAAGTAGATGCGCTCCGGCGGGAAGCCGGCCACCCTAGCTGTGTAAAGCTCGCCGCCGGAGGCGACGTCGAGCGAGAGGCCCTCCTCGGCGACGAGTTGGCACATGGCGACACACGTGAAGGCTTTGCTCGCGTAGACGACCGCGAAGGACCCTACCTTGCCCTCGAAGGCGGCCACGTAAGCGCGGCACTGGTCGCGCAACGCCTGCTCGTCGTAGATGAAGAGCGGCGTGCCGTAGGCGTCGGCCAGTGAGACGACGTCGCAGCCCCCGATCTCGAGGTGGCCGGCGGCGTTGTGGCGGGTCGACTGCGGATAGATGAGGGTGTGGGTCACTGTCAAAGGATTCTACCAACAGGCGCAGGCCAAACCGCGCAGCGCGCAGCGTCGCGAAGAGTCGCTATGGCGGCGCCGGCAACGCGTCAACGGACTGCGGCCGCCCGGCGGCGGCAGGCCGGACCACGCCGCTCCCCTGCTAGTACTCGATGCCCTCGCGCGCCGGCACGCCGGCGTCGTAGTAGTGCTTCACCGCGCGCATCTCGGTGACGAGGTCGGCGGCCGCCACGACTTCGTCGGGCGCCCGCCGTCCCGTCACCACCAGCTCCACCTGGGCCGGCTTCTCCTCGAAGAGGCGCAGCACGTTGGCCAGCGGGACAAGCTCGAAGTAGAGCGCCGTGAGCAGCTCGTCGAGGATGACTAGGTCGAAGGCGCCGCCCAGGACGATCTCGCGCGCCCCGGCGAAGCCCTCCGCGGCCGCTCGCCGGTCGTCGTCGGTCGCCTCGCCCTTGCGCACCCAGTGGTCGGGGCCGACCTGCCGCACGTCGAGGCCGATCCGTCGCGCCATGACGATCTCGCCCCACGACGGATCGGCCTTCATGAACTGCACCACGACGACGCGCAGGTCGTGGCCCAGAGCGCGCAGCCCAAGGCCGAGGGCGGCTGTCGTCTTGCCCTTGCCGTCCCCGGTGTAGACCTGCACATAACCCCGCCTCTGTGGGCTCACCGCACGCGACCCCCCCACTCTCCGCTCACCGCGCGGCGTCCCCAAGCCCGCCGACCGCGCCGACCGCGCACCATGCCCACGCCCAGCCCCTCGCGCATCGGCGCTCCAATCAGCCGCCGTACTCGTAGAAGCCCGAGCCGGTCTTGCGGCCCAGCCTCCCCGCGGCCACGTAGCGACGCAGCAGCGGGCAGGGACGATACTTGGGATCGCCCAGGTCGCGATAGAGCGTCTCGATGATGGCCAGCGTCGTGTCGAGGCCGACGAGGTCGGCAAGCGCCAGTGGGCCCATGGGATGGTTGGCCCCCAGCTTCATGCCGGCATCGATCTCCGCGGCGCTCGCCACCCCCTCGTAGAGCGCGAACACCGCCTCGTTGATCATCGGGAAGAGGATGCGATTGGCCACGAATCCCGGCGAGTCGGCGACGGTGATCGGCGTCTTGCCCACGGTCTCCGCGAAGGCGCGCGCGGCCGCCACCGTCTCTTCGCTCGTCTCGAGGCCGCGCACGATCTCGACCAGGGCCATGGCCGGCACGGGGTTGAAGAAGTGGATGCCCACGAAGCGGTCGGGACGCCTGGTGAAGGTAGCCAGCTTGGTGACCGAGAGGCTCGATGTGTTGGTGGCGATGATCGCCTCCTCACGGAGGAGCGCGTCGGCGGCCTCGAAGAGACCCTGCTTGATGTCGAGGACCTCGGGCGCCGCCTCGATAAAGAGGTTGGCGTCGCGGCCGGCGTCGAGGGTCAGCGACGTGGTGATACTTGCCAATGCCTGCTCGCGCGCCGCGAGTTCGAGCTTGCCCTTCTCGACCTGCCGCCCGAGGTTCTTCTCGATCGCGGCGATGCCGCGTGCGATGAACTCGTCGGCGACGTCCGTCAGGACTACCCGCATGCCCGCCTGAGCGGCGACCTGGGCGATGCCTGCCCCCATCTGGCCGGCTCCTGCCACCAGCAGCTTCTCCACCTTCACCTCGTGCCTCCTCCGGCCAAATCTCTCCGCTGCGCCGACTTGACGCGGCGCGACACCCCTGCGCGCCCGGACGGCACCCAAGGAGCGGCCTTCCTCGTGTCTCCGCACAAGGGGCCGACGAAGCCGTTCCCGACGGCTTCGTGAGGCAACACTACTATAGGTCGAGGAATGGACCGCAAGCTCCTCGCCGCAGCCATGCACGCCCGGCCGCGACGACACCCGCAGACCGCGGCGACCTGCCCCGTAAGCTGACTGCGGCCGTTTCCACTGGTACCATGTGGCAATGAGCCTGAGCGATCCCCCCAAGATCATCGCCTGCAAAGCGCTGCACGACGAGATCCTCTCCATCGCCGACGGCCTCGACGTTGAGTTCGTCGAGGCGCGCCTGCACGACGTGCCCGACAAGTTGCGCACAACGGTTCAGGAGGCGATAACGAACACCCCCGGCGAGCGCACCATCCTGCTGCTCTACGGGCGCTGCAGCAACGGCACCGCCGGACTCGAGGCCGGGCCGCACCGTCTCATCCTGCCGGCGGTCGACGACTGCATCTCGCTGCTCCTCGGCTCCCGGGCCAGGTACCTCGAAGAGCACGCGAAGCACCCTGGGACCTACTACTACACGCGCGGCTGGATCGAGTACATCGACGACCCCTACGCGGAGTACAAGCAGATCGTGCCCAAGTATGGCGAGGAGAAGGCACGCCGCATCGCCCTCATGATCATGGAGGGCTACACACGCGTCGCCCTCATCGACACCGGCAGCTACCCGCTCGACGAGTACGAGCCCTACGTCAACGAGGTGAGCGAGTTCTACGACCTTCACGTGGAGCACCTCGCCGGCTCCCTGCGCTACATCGAGAAGCTCGTCAAAGGGCCCCACGATGGGGAGTTCATCGTCATCGAGCCAGGGGGTGTGCTCGAGGAGCGCATCTTCTGGGAGCTCGACTCGGGCTAGCAGGTGCGCCTGGCCGTCGTCCAGCTTCGCGACGAGCCTCACGACGTCGCCGCGAACCTCGCCACCAGCCTGCGGCTCCTCCAGGAGGCGCGCGACGGCGGCGCCGAGCTGGCCGTCTTCCCCGAGCTGGCGCTGACGGGCTACTACCTCGACCAGGAGACGGCGCGCGGCGCCGCCGTCGCGGACCGTGCACTCGCGCGGCTCCAGGCGGCCGTCGACGAGCTGGGGCTGCCCACCGTCTACGGCCTGCCGCTCCTCGAGGGGCAGGCGCTCCTCAACGCCGTCGCCGTGCTGCGCCCGTCGCTCGAGCCGCAGTTCTACGTGAAGACGCACCTGTTCCGGCGCGAGAAGGACTGGTTCACCCCGGGCATGACGTTGTGGAGCGGCGACCTGGCCGGCTGGCGCTGCGGCATCCTGCACTGCTACGAAGTGGGCTTTCCCGAGATCGCGCGCGCCCTCGTCCTGCAGGGCGCGCGCCTGTTGCTCGTGCCGGCCGCCTTCGGCCGGCAGCGGCATCACATCTGGACGACGATGACGGTGGCGCGGGCGATCGAGAACGGCGCCTACCTCGCGGCCGCCGCGCAGGCGGGCTCAAACGGCAAGGTGGACTTCGAGGGCCACAGCCGCATTGTGGACCCCATCGGGCGCGTCATCGCCGAGGCACCGGGCGAGCAGGGGATCATCTACGCCGACCTCGACGCCTCGCTCATCGCCTCGATCCGCGAGGGGCGCGACGACGCCAACTACTACCTCGGCGATCGCCGCCCTGAGCTGTACGGCCCCGTGACCGGCCGCGAGGGCGTCCCCGGGCTCGAGGAACCCGCCTAAGAGCCAGGGAGACGAAGGCGACCGGGGGTTCGCGGCACTAGGTCGACTTCTTCTTGCCTCGGGCGCCGGGAGGCACCCAGAGCTTCTCGGCTGCCTGGGAGGCGTCGTCGCTCCCGGGTGGGCTCGCTTCGCCGCCCGTCGACGCTGGCTCGTCCTCGCCGGCCGCCGAAGCCTCCACGCGCTCGCCGCCGGGCAGCTCGCCCTCTGGCAGGGCGGCGACACGTGCGTACTGGAGCTGCATGGCCGCCAGGGTCGACCGGAAGGCTTGCACGTCTCCCGCCTGCTCGCGTTCGAGCGTCGCGATCATGCCGCGCAGGAGCTCGATGGCGAGGCGGGCATCGGGCAGATGCCGCAACTCCAGCGTCTCGGGGGTCAGCCCGAGCTTCTGGTAGCCAAGAGTCACCAGCGTGACCATCACCTCGCCGGCCACGTCGGCGACGCGCAAACGCTTGATCTCTTCCCTAAGCTGGGCCTCGAGCTCCTCGTCGGTCGGCTGCCGGTGCTCGTCGTTCATCTTCGTCACACCCCCAGCTCAGAAGTAGCCACGGGCACACCGGCGTCGGCGTGAGCCCGCAGCACCGTCTCGCGATACACATCGACCAAGGACTTGCCCTCGTGGAAGGCGCGCACCTGCCGCTGTGTGCCGTTGCCCTCCTCGAGCAGTCGTCCGACCCCGGCCAGGTGCTGCGCGCAGCCGAGCCGCTCCGCCTCCGGAGCGGCAAGCTCGACGAGCGCGCGCACGGCGTCGGGCGCCGGCACTTCGCGCAGCTCCGGCCAGGCCACGAGCTTGCCGTCGAGGCCGTAGCGGATGGCACGCCAGAGGTTCTCCTCGACGTAACGGGTAGGGAGCACGAGAAGCGGCTCCCCCTCGTCGTAGCGCCGCAGCAAGACCGCCACGAGCAAGTACACCAGAGCTGCGAGCGCCAGGCTCTGCCAGAGCTCCGTCTGCGCGTCGCAGATACGCACCTCGACGGTGCCGAACTTGTGGTGCGGACGCACGCTCCACCAGATCTGCGTGAAGTCGCGAATGCAGTTGGTCGCCAGAAGCTCGGCGACGAAGCGCCGGTGCTCGGTCCAATCGCCGAACACATCGGGGACGCCACAACGCGGGAACATGCGCACGAAGGTCTGCACGCGGGCCGAGGCGAGCTCCGTCCAGATGCTCTCGATGAAGGGCGAATCGGCCGACAGCGCCAGCAGGTGCGGAAGGTAGGTGCGCATGGCGTCGCTCACCGCGATCGCCCGGTCCCCGCCGCGCACGCCCACGTGCACGTGCACGCTCCACGTGTTGTTCCGCCACGCCACGTACTTCAGGGAGTCCTCCACCAGCCTGTAGTGCGGCGTGTCGATGATGCCCTGGTCCCTCCAGCTCGAGAACGGATGCGTCGCGGTGGCGCCGAGCACCAGCCCGTGTTCGCGCGCGAGGGTGAAGAGACCGCGACGCCGCGCCGACAGCCGAGCGGCAGCCGTGGCGAAGTCGGGGCACTTCTCGGTGGTGATCTCGATCTCCGAGGTGAGCAGCTCGCCGCGGATGTCGAGCTCGGTCGGCGCGGCGTCGCGCAGCTCCACGAAATGCTGAGCCAGGGCGAGGGTGTCGGGGTCGAGGATCTGGAACTCCTCCTCGATGGCAACCGTCAGGTCATCACTCTGAGCGAAGCGCGCCTCGACCTCCTCGAGGTAGGCCTCGTGCTCCTGTGTGGGAGGTGACCCGCTCATGACGCGCGACAGTATACCGGAGGCATGCGGGCCCCGGCGCGCGCGACGGGGGGTGGCAGGCAACCCCAGCGTGGTGGAGGTACGCGCGACGCGGGCGGCTCGCCCGTCAGGCGGCGCCGACCAGCTTCTTGGCGGCAACCACGGCCTCGATGGCGTCCTCGGCGTAGCCGTCGGCGCCGATCTCGTCGGCCCAGGCGCGCGTCGTGGGGGCGCCGCCGATCATCACCTTGACGCCCGCGCGCAGACCGGCGTCCTTTAAGGCCTGGATGGTCTTCTGCTGGTTGGGCATGGTGGTCGTTAGAAGAGCGGAGAGCAGCAGCAGGTCGGGCTGCTTCTCGCGCACCTGCGTGATGAAGGTCTCCACGGCCACGTCGCAGCCGGCGTCGTAGACCTCGAAGCCGGCCGCGGAGAGCATCGAGCAGACGATCGTCTTGCCGATCTCGTGGATGTCGCCGGCCACCGTGCCGGCGACGGCCACGCCGGTGACCTTGCGGCCCACCTTGCTTCTGTCGAACTCGGGTTGCAGGACACCCACGGCGGCCTTCATGGCCTCGGCCCCCTGCACCAGCTCGGGGAGGAAGAACTCGCCCTTGCCGAAGAGGTCACCGACCTCCTCGATGCCCTTGACGAAACCCTGGTCGAGGATGTCGGTGGGCGAGAGGCCGGCGTCGAGGCCTTGCTGCGCCAGGGCGGCCGCTTCCTCGACCTCGCCGTCGATCACGGTCTGCTTCATCTTCGCGAACAGATCCTCTGACACTGCGACCTCCTGAGCTGTCCACCGTCGTCTGCGAGAACCTACGTCGAACGCTGCGCGAGGCCGGCGTCGCCGGCGCGCGGCGGGACTGACCAGGGATGAACATGGCTCCTGCCGGTCGGCTAGAGGCTACCGGAACGCGAATGGACTTGGCAAGCTGCGCGCCGGCGACGCCCAAAGCCTGCCGCGAGCTTCGCAGGACCGCTGGGAACGCCGTCCCCCGGCCCTTCTCGCCCCCTAGATGATGTCCTTCGAGACGCGTGCCTTGAGCTCGAGCACGATGATGATGGTGGCGCTGAAGGCGACCATGAACGTCGAGATGGCGTTGATCTCGGGCGTGATGCCCATGCGCACGCGCGACCAGATCAGCAGCGGGAGCGTGGTGATCGAGGCGCCGGCGGTGAAGAAGGTCGTCACGAAGTCGTCGAAGGAGAGCGTGAAACACAGCAAAGAGGCAGCCAAGATACCGGGGAAGATGATCGGTAGGGTGACCCTGAAGAAGACGGTCATGGGGCGGCCATACAAGTCGGCTCCCGCCTCCTCGATCGCCCGGTCGAAGCCCTTCAAGCGGGCCCTGATGATGACGATGGCGAAGGGGATGTTCCAGGCCACGTGGGCGATGAGCACCGTCCAGAACCCGGGGACGAAGATCCCGCCGAAGTTGAACCCGAGGTACTTTCCCATGAAGGCGTCGAGTTGTACGAAGAAGAGCAGCGTCGACACGCCGGCGACCACCTCGGCGATGATGATCTTGGTGTAGTTCAGCCCATCCCACATCATCTTGGTGCGGAACTCGAAGCGCTCGAGGGCAAAGGCGCCCGCCGTCGCGATCACCACGGCGATGATCGTCGAGAGGATGGCGAGCTGGATGCTCGTAGAGAAGGCGTTGATGACATCGGGATCGTGGAGCACCGACTTGCCGCCGTCGATGTTCTGCGCCCAGTACCACTTCGTCGTGAAGTGCGTCCAGTACACGTTCAGCTTCTGGTCGTTGAACGAGAAGATGACGAGGACGACGATGGGCAGGTACAGGAAGATGAACATCAGTGTCGACCAGACCCCGAGGCCGATGTCGCTGAAGCGCATCGCACGGTCCCAGATAGAGAAGTGGACCCTGGCCCGGCGGGCGGGAGCCGGCGCCGTCGCCGGAGTCTGCGGAGGAGCGGTCATCGTGTCGGCCATCAGAACTCCTCCGTGCCCACGGACCTGACATAGAGCGCCACCACGATGAGCATGACCGCGAGCAAGAGGGTCGACAATGCGGCCCCCAGAGGCCACATCCCCGGCCGCGTGAAGTTGGTGTAGACCAGCCACCCCCAGACCACGACCTTGTCGCCGCCGGCGATGGCCGGGATGACGAACTCACCGGTGGTCGGGATGGAGACGAGCATGCTGCCGGCAATGATGCCCGGCAGGCTGAGCGGCAGCGTCACGCGCCGGAACGTGGTCCACTTGCCGGCGCCGAGGTCCTTCGACGCCTCGAACAGCGAACGGTCGATCTTCTCGATGGAGACGAAGAGGGGCAACACCATGAAGGGCAGGTAGTCGTAGATCAAGGCGATCCACACCGCCGTACTCGAGGGCCACAGGTGCAGCGGGTTCGACGCCGACACCAAGCCCAGCTTCTCGAGGAACGAGTTCAGCAGCCCCTGGTCGCTCAGGACGGTGCTCCACGAGTACGTCCTGATGAGAAAGCTCGTCCAGAAGGGGATCATCACCATCAGCAAGAACAGCGTCTTTCGCCGCCCGGTCTTGCGCGAGATGAAGTACGCCAGCGGGAACCCGAGCAACAGGCAGCCCACGGTGTTGCCAAAGACCATGACGGCCGTGCGCCAGAAGGCCTTCCAGTAGATGCTGTTGGTGAGGATCTCCCGATACCAGTGGAAGCTCTGCACCGAGTAGGCGATCTTCTCCGTGCTGACGACCGTCTGCAACGTCAGATTGACGTTCTTGTCGTACACGCCCTGGTAGCCGAAGCTGAAGACGACAATCAGGATCAGGGGCACGAGGAAGAACGCGAGCATCCAGAAGGCCATCGGCGCCACGAGGACAGGGCCGCCCCATCTGCCGAGCCTCACCCTCTGCACGCCCGCGGCCTTGGCCCGCACCGTTGCCACTTCAGCCACTCTGCGCTACCTCCACCATGCTCAGTCCCGGGCCACTTCAGCCGGCGCTCGCCCGGGGCGCGCCACGTCGCCGGCGGAGAACGCCGCCCCGAAGCCCAACTCAAGCAGGCTGATTCTTGTACGTCGAGAAGCGCGGTGCAACCCCGTGGGGGTCGTAAGGGCGCCTCGAGAGGCTCACCGGCCGCAACGCGCTGACACCGCCCACGGATGAGGCGTCGACGCGCCGGGTTGCACCGCGTCCCTATTCAGTTAGCATATCCGCGGCACCGGGACGGCTGGTGAGGAGGGTGGATGAGACTCAGCCTGGTTCCGAAAGAACGCGAGTACTTCCGCCTCTTCTCCGAGATGGCTGCCAACGTCGAGAAGGCCGGTGAGCTGCTCGTGGCGCTGATGAACGACTTCGCCGAGGCCAAGTCGATCAGCCGCCAGATCCTTGAGCACGAGCACGTCGGCGACAAGATCGTGCACGACATCGTCCAGCGCCTCAACAAGACGTTCGTGACGCCCCTGGAGCGCGAAGACATCTACGACCTCGCGTCGACCATGGACGAGATCCTCGACAACATCGAGGCCACGGCCGACATGATGCTCCTCTACAAAGTGTCCGAGGTGGATCCGCGGGCACTAGAGATGGCCGTCGTGATCTCCAAGGCGACCGCGGTGCTGCGCACGTGTACCGACGGGCTCGAGAAGAGGTCGAAGAACATGCGCGACTACTGGATCGAGGTCAACCGGCTCGAGAACGACGGCGACCGGCTCTACCGCGACGCGGTCGCCGAGCTCTTCGACGACGACATGAAGTGCACCGACATCATCAAGTGGAAGGACATCTACGCCACACTCGAGAGTGCGATCGACGAATGCGAGCACGTCGCCAACATCCTCGAGAGCATCGTTCTGAAGAACACCTGATGCTCCTGCTCGTCGTCATCGTCGCCGTGGCGCTCGCCTTCGACTTCACCAACGGTTTTCACGACTCGGCCAACGCCATCGCCACATCGGTGTCGACGCGCGCCCTCTCGCCACGCCTCGCCCTGCTCATGGCCGCGGTGCTCAACATGGCCGGCGCATTCGCGGGGCAGAAGGTCGCCCAGACGGTCGGCAAGGGCATCGTCACCCTCCCGGCCGACTCGCAGACGGTTGTGCTCGCCGCCCTCATCGGCGCCATCAGTTGGAACCTAGTTACTTGGTATTTCGGACTCCCCTCGAGCTCTTCTCACGCCCTCATCGGCGGTCTCATCGGAGCCACGCTCGTCGCGGTTGGCACCAGTGGGGTGAATTGGAAAGGCGTTTGGGACAAGGTCATCATCCCGATGATCGGCTCGCCGATTATCGGCTTCGCCGTCGCGCTCGCGATCATGAACGTCCTGCTCCTGATCGTGCACCGTTGGTCGCCCCGACCGGTGAACCGAACGTTTCGCCTTATCCAGCCCATCTCGGCCGGGGCCGTCGCCTTCGCTCACGGCTCCAACGACGCACAGAAGACGATGGGCATAATCACCCTTGCCCTCGTGACCACGGGGCATCTCTCCGGTACGGCGCCCATCCCAACGTGGGTGATCATGCTGGCGGCAACGGCGATGGCGTTCGGCACCTACTTCGGCGGCTGGCGCATCATCCACACGCTCGGGACGAAGGTCATCAAGCTCGACCCGATCCACGGCGTTGCCGCCGAGACAAGCGCCGCCGGTGTCATCTACGGCGCCGGCCACTTCTTCGGCTTCCCGATCTCGACCACACAGACGATCACCGCCTCGATCATGGGCGCGGGTGCCACGGGGGGCCTGTCCGCCGTGAGATGGGGCGTGGCGGGGAACATCGCCTGGGCATGGGTGCTGACCCTGCCGGCCGCTGCGGGCGTCGCAGCCCTCGTCTACCTCCCGTTGAACGCCGTCCTCTAGAACCGGCGCCGCTGCGCGCCGCGGCCGTCGCGAGCGCCGGCCGGCACAGGCAGAGTCCTTCGCGCTCGTCCGTTCCTGGCGAGAAGGGATGCGCCCAAGTCCTCGAACCTCCTCGTTTGGCGTACCCGGCCGCTGGGTATCGGACGGTCACGCGGTCCGGAGGTCGGGCCGGCACGAAGCGGGGGGATCATGGGCGACGAGCGAGATCTCGAGATTCTGCACTGGTTCAGAAGGAGCCCGCGTCGGCAACGGGGCGAGCTCATTGAGGGAGCGGTCCGCGAGGGAGAGGCGCTGGCCAGGGTCTGGGGCATCGAGGCCTGCGACGTCTGCGGGCGCACGATCCTGCTTGGCGAGGGCATCTCTCGCTTCAGGAGCAGTGAGCGGGTCCTGAAGGTATGCCCGACCTGCGAGGCGAAGGCCGTCTCGGACGGCTTTCAGCGGGCCGCCTGAGGCCGTTGCGACGGGGGGACCCGCGGTCTACCTACCGAGCAAGACCCCGGTTTCCACTATCAGCAACGGACAAAGGCTTGCGCTCGCGGCTAGCGCTTTAGTAGCGTTACGGGCGCCGGTCAGCGACGTGTCGCGGTGACACTCGCCCCAGTGTGAGCTCGCACCAATCGCGAGCGGCGTGATGGGCGGCAGGGAGTAGCGTGAAAATCCGTCTCATCGAGCCTGAGCCGCCGGGCATGAACGTCTACAGCTTCGTCATGATGCCGCGTCTCGGCCTGCCCATCATCGGCTCCGTTCTGCGCAGCCGGGGGCACGACGTCAAGATCTACGCGCCGCACATCGGAGCGATCGACTGGAACGACGTCCTCAGCGCCGACCTCGTCGGCATCTCCACCACGACGTCGACGGCGACGGCGGGCTACGAGTTCGCCGATCGGGCGCGCACGAAGGGCATCCCGGTCGTCATGGGCGGCACGCACGTCACCTTCATGTACGAGGAAGCGCTGGAGCACGCCGATTTCGTGGCGCGCGGCGAGGGCGGCGAGGCGCTCATGGTGGAGCTCATCGAGGCGCTCGGAGGCGGCCGCAGCTTCGAGGACATCGACGGGCTCGTCTTCCGCCGCGACGGCGGGACCGTCGTGAACAAGTTGCGCGACCGCCTCGCGGACCTCGATGAGCTCCCCTTCCCCGACCTGACCCTCATCGCCGGCAACGAGCGCATCGGAACAACGCCGATGATGACGAGCTGGGGATGCCCGTTCGACTGCAACTTCTGCTCGGTCACGGCCATGTTCGGCAAGAAGTACCGTTTCCGCAGCGCCGACAGCATCCTCGCTGAGATCCGCGAGAAGCGGCCGCGCAAGATCTTCTTCTACGACGACAATATCGCCGCCAACAGGGGGCGCCTCAAGACGCTGCTACGGCGCATGATCGAGGAGGATCTGGTCGTCCCCTGGTCGGCCCAGATGCGCATAGACGTCACCCGCGACCCCGAGCTCCTCGACCTGATGCGCCGCGCGAAGTGCCTGATCGTGTACCTCGGCTTGGAGTCGATCCACCAGGAGACCCTCGACCGCTTCGACAAGCGACAGACGGTCGACGACATCGTGCTCGCACTGCGCACCTTCCGGAAGCACGGGTTGAAGACACACGGCATGTTCGTCCTTGGGGCCGACACCGACGACCGCCAGACGGTGCGCGACACGGTCGATTTCTGCATGAAGAACCACGTCGACACCATCCAGCTCAACATCCTGACGCCGCTGCCGGGCACGCCGGTGTTCGATGACCTCGATGCGCAGGGACGCATCTTCGAGAAGCGCTGGCACCTCTACGACGCGCACCATGTGGTCTTCACGCCGAAGCAGATGACCCCCTACGAGCTGCAGCTCGAGACCCTGCGGGGGTTCATGCGCTTCTACTCGCTGCGCCAGTGGCTCAAGTACTTCTTCACCTTCCGCTTCACCAAGCTGCTCTTCCAGGGCTGGGGCTGGTGGATCGTGCGGACCTGGCGCAAAGACAAGCGCAACCGAGCCTTCATGCGCACCCTGAAGCGCTTCCGCTGGCCATCCGAGGCCGTCAAGGTCGCCGATTCTCAGCGGTAGCCTCACGTCCGACTGAGCGGCGCGGCGTCAGACGGAGAGACGGCTCGCCGGACGGAGGGGCGGCGCCGTCGGGGTCAGGAAAGACGGGCTATGAAGACCGCCTGGTACAACACCACCAGGCCGTAGAAGAGGGTCAGGCTCACGCTGGAAGCCACCGCCAAGCGGTGGTGTCGATACCTCCACAGTACCAGCACGCCGAAAGTCACCACGCCCACCTTGAACACGACGGCCGGAAGCCAACCCATCCCGATCAGAAGGTTCATCAGGCTGTTCGCCTCACTGGCCATGCCGCTCTGCAGAGCGTGGCGGGTGAGCAGTAGATCCCAAAGGTTCAACATCCAGAGCGCCGCCAACGCTGCGACCACGACTGGACGCGGTCTGATCCCGTGGGAGACGAGCCAGCTTGTGCGGCCGGGACAGAGGCAGTCGTTGTCGGCGAGCGCCGCGACGTAGGAGCGGGCGAAGCCGCGCTCGAACGGCACGCGGTGCAGTGTGCCGCAGTGCGGACACGCGTAGCGCAGAAGAAGGGTGTCGGCTTCGCGGCTCACGAAAGGCGCTGGCCGTGCGCGGCGCTCGCCGCGCCGCAGCCCGCCCGCACCCGGCCGCAGGCGCCGCTCACGCACGCGCCGATCGACCAGGTAGACATCGCCTATGAGGCTCAACGCGTTACCGCGCAGACCCCGGTCTATGACGATCCTCGCCTCGATCGGTTACCCCCCCAACCGCGCATGTAGGCCAAGCAACGCTTACGCTATACCCTGCCGGTCTGGGTGCGCACTCCGTTGGCGTACTCGCCCCGGGCAACGCAACTCCCCGCGCGACTCCGACAGAAGAGAACGGCAGCACGGACAGAGACGGGCGCCGCATGAGGCTGAAGCGAGCCCGGAGCCACCCAGGGAGAGAGCAGGGCGGGTTGAATAAGTGCGGGACGGGTGCTAGGGTTCCCCGAGTTTGGAAATAGGGCGCTCACCTTGAGGGCGCGCGCAGGTGTGCAACGGCGCGACGCGCCTCGAAAGGAGGCGATGAATGACCAGTAGACGACTCGTCCCGGCCGTCATCGCCATCACCACCATCCTCCTCCTCCTCGTCACCGCCTCTCCGTCGCTAGCCACTCCCTCCCTGTCGGCGCGCGCGCGCAAGATCCAGCGCCAGCTGGATGCGCTCTACATGCGCATGGACGTGGTCACCGACCAGTACAACAGCGCCAACGACCGGCTGACCAAGGTCCGTGGCGAGATCCGCGAGAACGAGCACAACATCGCGATCGCCCGATACAACCTCGCCGTCGCCAAGGACACGCTGCACGACCGCATCGTCGCCATGTACAAGGAGCGTCCCGTCGATCTCCTCGATGTGATCTTGCAGACCAGGAGCTTCGACGACATGCTCACGCAACTCGACCTGCTGCAGAAGCTGGGCGCGAGCGACGCCAAGGTCGTGAGCTCGATCAAGACCTGGGAAGCCGACATCGCGAAGCGGCGCGTGGCGCTCAACAAGCAGCGGACGACCGCAGCCAAGCTGGTGAGCGAGGTCGCCGCCAAGCGGGCGCTCATCCATGCGGACATCACCAAGAGCGAGCGGATGCTGCGCGGCGTCAAGGCCCAGATCGCCCGCTACGAGGCGGCGCAGGCCGCGGCGGCGCGGGCGCGAGCCCTCGCGGCGGGGGTCCCTCAGGTTCTGCCTCGCGGCGTAGTCATCGACAACTCCGGCCCCGGTCACCCCGGGGTGATCGCCGTCGCGCAGCAGTACCTTGGCGTCGCCTATGTGTACGGCGGCTCCACACCGTCGGGTTTCGATTGCTCAGGCTTCACCATGTTCTGCTACGCGCAGATCGGCATCGGCCTGCCGCACAATGCGGCCGCCCAACAGGCCTCGGTGACGGCCGTCTCGTCGCCGCAGCCCGGAGACCTCGTCTTCTTCGGCTATCCGGCCTACCACGTGGGGCTCTACGTCGGGGGCGGCAGCATGATCCACGCCCCGCACACCGGCGCCGTCGTCAGCTACGGCTCGACGGCCGGCGCGAGCGGCTACGGCCGGCCGTAGCGCGCAGCCTCACCTGGCCGCGCTCTGGGAGCGCTCCCACTAGCTGTCGCCCCCGCGCCGTCGGCCGTCGCCCTTTCCCTGCTCGAGGCACAACAGGGTAAACATTTTCGCTCCGCGTCCGAATAAGGGTATGGAGATCCGGTGGCGACGGAGGGCGAACGTGAAACCTATCGATGAGCTCCTGCAAGAGATGACCTCACGGAAGGCGTCCGACCTGCACGTGAAGGCCGGCAGCCCCCCCGTGATCCGCGTCGACGGTGAGCTCTTCCTCCTCGACGCCCCGCCCATGACCCCCGAGGATACCAAGGACGTCGCAGCGTCGATCATGACCGACAAGCAGATCCGCCGCTTCTCCGAGCACAACGAGATCGACTTCGCCTACTCGGCCCCGCAGCTCGGCCGTTTCCGCGTCAACGTGTTCCGCCAGCGCGGCAGCATCAGCATGGCCATGCGCCAGGTCGCGACGCAGATCCCCAGCTTCGAGGAGCTGCACCTGCCGGAGATCATCAAGCGTCTAGCCCTCGAGCCTCGCGGCCTCGTGCTCGTGACGGGGACGACCGGGTCGGGCAAGACGACGACGCTGGCGGCCATGATCGACCACATCAACTCGAGCCTCCGCCGGCACGTCGTGACGATCGAGGACCCGATCGAGGTGCTGCACAAGGACCGCAAAGCGATCATCAACCAGCGCGAGATCGGCCTCGACACAGAGACCTACGCCAGCGCACTCAAGTACGTCCTGCGCCAGGACCCGGACGTCATCCTCATCGGCGAGATGCGCGACATCGAGACGGTGTCGGCGGCGCTCACCGCGGCCCAGACCGGTCACCTCGTCATGAGCACCTTGCACACGATAGACGCGCAGGAGACCGTCAACCGAGTCATCGACTTCTTCCCCCTGCACGAGCAGAAGCAGGTGCGCATCATGCTCGCCGGCACGCTCAAGGGCATCGTCTCGCAGCGCCTCCTCCCCCGGGCCGACGGGAACGGCCGCGTCCCGGCCGTCGAGGTCCTCATCATGACCAACCGCATCCGCGACTTCGTGCTCGAGCCCGAGCAGACCGGCATGATCGTCCAGGCGCTCAAAGAGGGTGAGTTCTACGGCATGCAGACGTTCGACCAGGCCCTCTTGAAGCTCTACGAGGACGGCATGATCACTCTGCACGACGCGGCTCAGGTCGCCTCGAACCCGCACGACTTCAAGCTCATGATCCAGGCCCAGGGTCACGACGTGAGCCTGATGACGTTCTAGCGGCGCCAGCTTCCTCTCGCCGCCCCCGACGACGCGGCGGCCGTACCGGCCGCCGCCGCCGAGCGCCCACCTCGCCTGTCGCGTCAGCCCCGACCTCCTGGGAGCACCTCATGAGGTCCTTCGTATGCAGGTCTTTCGCGTTGCTGAGCGGCGTGCTCCCGGCTACAGTTGACCATCGTGCACGCGACGAAGCACACCCGCCTTCTGTGACCCGCGCCCTCGGAGGCAGCGAGTCTTGACGGACCACGGGCGCGGCGATCACTCCCGAGCGGTCGAGGACCGGGAGCACGACGCTTGCGGCGTCGGCTTCGTAGCCTCCGCAAGCGGCCCGGTCGATCACGGCCTCGTCGATCTCGCGCTGACCGCGATCGAGCGCCAGGAGCACCGGGGAGCACTGGGCGCCGACGGCGAATCGGGCGACGGCGCCGGCATCCTGACCGCCGTGCCTTGGCAGCTACTCGAGAGAGAGCTCGCGTCGGCTGGCGCGCGCCTGGCGCCGAGGGAGTCGCTCGCCGTCGGCATGCTCTTCCTGCCCCGCGACGAAACCAAACGCCGCCTCGCTCGACAGCTCGTGGAGAAGGTCCTCACCGATGAGGCCTTCACAGTGACCTGCTGGCGGACGGTGCCGGTGCGACCGGAGGCGCTGGGGCCGCTGGCCCGGCGCCACCGGCCGCACATCGAGCAGATCATCGTCTCGTCGCCGCACTTGCGCGGCGAGCCGATGGAGCGCAGCCTGCTCCTCGCCAGACGCGGCATAGGCAGAGCGCTGCAGCGGCAGTCCGTCGTACGGCGGTTCGACGACCTCTACGTCTGCTCGCTGTCGTCGCGCACGATCGTCTACAAAGGCATGGTGCGCGGCGGCGGTCTGGGCGACTTCTACGCAGACCTGCGCGACCCCGCGTTTCTCACGCGGTTCGCCGTCTTCCACCGCCGTTTCAGCACCAACACCCTGCCGAAGTGGAGCCTGGCGCAGCCGATGCGTCTCCTGGCCCACAACGGCGAGATCAACACGCTTCCCGGCAACCTCGCCTGGACAAGGGCCCGCGACGCGGAGCTCGAGCATCCCGTGTGGGGCGAGCGCGTGGCGGAGCTGCTCCCGACGGTGCACGCCGACGGCAGCGACTCGGGGAGCCTCGACAAGATGCTCGAGCTCCTCGTCCGCTCCGGGCGCGATCCGCTGGAGGCGTTGATGATGATGATCCCCGAGGCCTACGAGGGCAGCGCGCGTCTCGCCGTCGGCCCGGCGACCGTCGACTTCTACGAGTACTTCAGCGCCGTCCAGGAAGCGTGGGACGGACCGGCCATGGTGGCCTTCGGCGACGGGCGTGACCGTCGGCGCCTGTGTGGATCGCAACGGCCTGCGGCCGGCACGTTACGTGACCACGCACGACGGCCTGGTGCTGGTGGCCTCAGAGGCCGGCGTCAGCGACCTGGGCGACCGCGAGATCGCCGAGAAGGGACAGCTGGGCCCGGGACAGATGCTGGCCGTCGACCTGCAGGCAGGAAGGGTGCTCCGCGATGCGGAGATCAAGTCGCGCGTGGCTTCGCGGCGGCCCTATGGGCGCTGGCTGCGCGAGCAGCGCCTGCGCCTGCCTCACGTACCGGCGCCGCGCCGCGAGTTGCGGGCCGAGGAGCTCCTCCAGCTCCAGACAGCCTTCGGCTATACGGCGGAGGATGTCGAGGTGATCCTGCGTCCCATGGGCCTGCACGGCCGCGAACCGGTCTTCTCGATGGGAGACGACATCCCGCTGGCCGTCCTGTCGGACAAGCCGCACACCCTCTACGACTACTTCAAGGAGCGCTTCGCGCAGGTCACCAATCCGCCGATCGACCCGCTGCGGGAACGTCTCGTCATGTCGCTGGCCATGCCGGTCGGCCGGCGTGGCAACGTGCTCGACGCCTCCCCTGGACACGCGCGCGTGGCCAAGCTCGCCTCGCCGCTGCTCGACGAGACACAGCTCGAGGGACTGGCGCATTCGGGACTCGAAGTCGCCCGCCTGTCGACGCTGTTCGCCGTCTCCAGCGGGCCCTGGGGGTTGCGCGACGCCGTCGAACGGCTCTGCCGCGACGTCGTCGCGGCGGTGCGCGGCGGCGCCGAGGTCGTCATCCTCAGCGACAGGCTCGGCGAGCCTGGCGTGGAGCTGACCTACGTGCCCCCTCTTCTAGCGGTAGGCGCGGCGCACCACCGCCTGCTCGATGAAGGCTTGCGCTGCCGGGCCTCGCTCGTCGTCGACAGCGCGCAGTGCTGGAGCGTGCACCACGTGGCCTGCCTGGTATCGTACGGGGCGTCGGCGGTCTGTCCCTACCTCGCGCTCGAGACCGTGCGCCGCCTCGCCACCGACACCCTGGCCCGAGATCCGCGGCGGGAGTGGCGCGATCCCGCGGTCCCACCGGCGAAGGCCGTCGCCAACTACCGCGCCGCTCTCGAGTCGGGGCTCCTGAAGGTCCTCTCCAAGGTCGGCATCTCCCTGCTCGCCAGCTACCACGGTGCGCAGCTACAGGAGGCGGTGGGCATCGGTGACGACCTGCTGGCACTCGCCTTCGCGGGGACGACGTCGCGCGTCGGCGGTCTCAGCGTCGAGGAGCTGGCGCAAGAGACGATCTGGACGCACCAGCGCGCCTTCCCCGAGCTGACCGTCGAGAGGCTGCAGAACTACGGCTTCGTCCGCTACCGGTCGGGAGGCGAGCACCACGTCAATACGCCCGAGGTGGCCAAGACGCTGCGCCGAGCGGTCGTGGCGAACGACGCGACCCTCTACGAGGACTACCGTCGAACGCTGGTCGACCGGCCCTGCACCACCATTCGCGACCTTCTGGAGCTCAGGAGCGAGCGCGCCCCGATCCCGCTGACGGAGGTCGAACCGGCCGAGCGGATCATGCGGCGCTTCTGCAGCGGCGGCATGTCCCTGGGCGCCCTGTCGGTCGAAGCGCACGAGACGCTGGCCATCGCCATGAACCGCCTCGGGGGAAAGGCGAACTCAGGCGAGGGCGGGGAGGATCCGGCGCGCCGAGAGCCGCTCGACGACGTCGACGAGAGCGGCCGCTCGGCGCGCCTCCCCGGGCTCAGCGGTCTGCGCAACGGGGACCGTCCGGCGACGGCCATCCGCCAAGTCGCATCGGGACGCTTCGGCGTCACGGCCGAGTACCTCGTGGCAGCCGAGCAGATCGAGATCAAGGTGGCTCAGGGCGCCAAGCCCGGCGAGGGCGGCCAGCTCCCCGGCGACAAGGTCACGCCGTTCATCGCGCGTCTGCGCGGCGCGACGCCAGGCACGACCCTGATCTCCCCCCCACCGCACCACGACATCTACTCCATCGAGGACCTCGCGCAGCTCATCTTCGACCTGCGCCGCGTCAACCCAGCCGCGTCGATCTGCGTCAAGCTCGCCGCCGGACCCGGAGTGGGGACCATCGCCGCCGGGGTCGCCAAGGCCGGCGCCGACGTGATCCACATCGCCGGGCACAGCGGGGGCACGGCCGCCGCGGCGCTCAACTCGATCAAACACACGGGGATCCCCTGGGAGCTGGGGCTGACGGAGACGCACCGACAGCTTTCGCGCACCCGTCTGCGCACACGCGTCTCGCTGCGGGTCGATGGCGACCTGCGCACGGGACGCGACGTCGTCGCCGCGGCCGCCATGGGGGCGCAGGAGTTCGCCTTCGGCTCGGTGGCGATGATGGCGGAGGGGTGCATCATGGCCCGTGTCTGCCACACCAACGACTGCCCGGCCGGAGTGGCCACGCAGCGTGAGGATCTGCGCCGCCGGTTCGCGGCTACGCCGGAGCACGTCGTGAACCTCTTTCGCTTTATCGCCGAGGACGTGCGCGCGCTGCTCGCCGCGCTGGGCTTCCGCTCCCTCGAGGAGCTGATCGGGCGCAGCGACCTGCTCGCAGCGCGCGCCGACCGCCGTCTCACCAAGACGGCCGCGATCGACACGAGCTGGCTGAGCGACGCCGGCGATAGCGACGATCCTTTCGCCCTCGACGCAGGCGCCTCTGCCGCCGACCCCGCGACCCCGCGTACACCCGCAGCGGCGAGTGAGCCGCAACTGGACGAGGCGATCGCCACGCACCCGCGCGTGCGCGCAGCAGTCGAGACTCACGGGCGAGCGCACCTCGTCCGGTCCGTGGCCAACACCGACCGCTCCGTGGGTGCCGGCCTCGCCGGCCGCATCGCCGCCCTCCACGGGGACCGGGGGTTCGAGGGCGATATCGCCGTCGAGCTGTCGGGCACGGCCGGTCAGAGCTTCGGCGCCTTCCTGCTTGCGGGCATGCGCTTCCGACTCGTCGGCGATGCCAACGACTACGTCGGCAAGGGCATGGCCGGAGGCGAGATCGTCCTCGTGCCTCCGGGGGACGCCGCCTTCGACCCGTCGCGCAGCCTCATCGCCGGCAACACCTGTCTCTACGGCGCCACGGGCGGCAGTCTCTTCGCCCACGGTCTCGTGGGGCAGCGCTTCGCGGTGCGCAACTCCGGCGCCAGCGCGGTCGTCGAGGGTGCGGGTCATCACTGCTGCGAGTACATGACCGCCGGCACCGTCGTGGTCCTCGGCGAGGTCGGCCCCAACGCGTGCGCGGGCATGACGGGAGGCCTCGCCTTCCTTCTCGACGAGGACGGCACCGCCGCTTACCGGGTCAACCTGGAGACCGTGACCTTGAGAGCCGTCGCCGGCAGTCACTTCGAGGGCGAGCTGCGCGAGCGGGTCGCGCAGCATTTGGAGCGCACGGACAGCCCACGGGCCGGGGCCGCGCTCGCGTCGTGGGATCGTTTCGTCGCTACCTGCCGCGTCGTCGTTCCTCGCTGAGGGCCGACCACTGACGAGCTGACGCGCAGCCCTACGATTCCCGCGCACGCCTGCGCATCAACGTGACCGGCGGGCATGCGCCAGCTTGCGCCACGCCGACGACCTCGAAGCCGTGACGCTCACAGAAAGGAATGGTGTGTGGATTAGGGGCTTCGAGGTAGGCGGGCCGGTGACTCGCGTCGACGATCCTGAGGCAATGCTCCATCAACTGACCACCGAGGCCCCTTCCCTGCAGAGCGGCGTCAGGCGATGGCCTCGACGACCTGCTTGAAGGCCTCGAGATCGGACTCGACGCGCCTCCTCATCCAGTGGCGCACGGTGTCGGCTTTGCCATGCCAAGTGGCGGGGTCGTACTCGAGCTGGTAGTGCACTCGCGTGCTGCCAGCGTCGATCTTCTCGAAGCGCACTTGGCCCGTCTCGCGACCGTCCAGGGCATGCCACGTGATGCGTTCCTCGGGGATGTGCTCGATAAGGTCTGCGTCCCACTCCACCACATCTTCATCAAAGAAGGCGGCCCAGCGCATTCGGCCCTCTTCGAAGAGGTGTACGTGCTCGACGACATCCATGAACTTGGGGTAGTCCTCGAAGACGGTCCACAGTTCGTACACGCGACGGATCTCGGCCCTGACCTCGACAGTCTTGTCGACGAAGGCCATGTCGCTCTCCTCTCAGCGAAGACGCGGGGTGGCAGGAGTGCAAGCCAACACGAGACTACCCGTACGCTCCTTCTTCCACTCTCTGCCGGGAAGCTCAGCCCGTTCGAGATCGTCGCCATCGTCGCGGTGATGATCGCCGCCGCGGGGGCGAGCTGGACCGGGGCGAAGTCCCGGCTCAGGTGCCCACCGTGGTGCTCGATGACGTGCCCGTTGATGAGGACCCGGCCGGCGGGACGTAGGGCGTCCGGTCCAGCCACATAACACCCAGTTGTGTCTGGCCGGGAAACCGTGCCGTGTGCTGGCGGTTCTCTCGTCCCGCCGACGCAAGGCCGACGCAGCTGAGCTTCAAGGCACGTCCGCTTAGCCGATGACCAGACAATGCAGCCACACGGCCTCGGCTCGCCGCGTGGAGCCCTCAAGTCCATCGAGACCGATGCTCTCAAGATAGTGCATCGCGCTCGCCGAGAGATTGGGTCGCACGGGCTCGCCTGCCTCGAGAAGATCGATCTGCGAGTCGTCGGCTCGCAGCAGCTCCAGCGGAATCAAGTAGGCGTCCTTGTGGAGAGCGTGCTGATCGGCAAGTGAGCTACTCATGCAGAAGGCCGCGCCGTCCATGACTTTCGGAGCTCGGCAACGAGCCATGAGGAAGCGGCTCTCGGAGGCGGCGCGTTGGACTAGGGCTGGTCGAGACTCGTTCCACGTAGGCGGACAGTCAACGTTGGGGGAAGGGCCAGCACAGACCTGAACACCGAGCCGGCTGCGCGACGCTACGGGAGGTGCGCCAGACCCCCACAGACCACTTTGATGCCGCACTGAGCCACCCTCGCCGACCCAATGTCGACGGGAAGTGAGCGTGCCCGGAGGCCGGCGAAGCTACTCCCAGTACTCGGGCGGGTGGCGTACCGCCTCATCGGCGGCGGCCAGGTCGAACTCCTCGGGCTGGAAGTAGGGACACCAGGCGCGCAGCTCGGCGTACTCGTCGTGGGCCGGGTCGGCGAGAACCTCGAGGAGATGCGCATAGCCCCAAACCCCGCCGCAGTCCTCCGGCGGTGCTGCGCGGCGGCCGGCCGTGCAGCGTGGGTAGGTCAGCGCCGCCTCGGCAGCGCGCACGTCTTCCACCTGCACCAGGTGGCGCCAGTCGTCGCCGAAGTCGTAGCGGTAGAGGAAGCGCCTCTCGCCGCTGGCCAGTCCCTGCGCGAGGGTGACGCGAGCCTCGTCCTCCAGCGGCAGCGGCACAAGGAGGCCCGCACGCTGCGGGTCAAGCTGGGGAAAGAGGTGGTGCAGCTCCTCGGGCGCCGCTGGCGCCCAGTCATCCTCGTCGGGATCGGGCATGCCGATGCGCCGGCGGCCGACCTCGAACTCGTGCAGGTGGGAGTTGGTCCAGCCGAAGGCGGCCAGGATGACGTCGCTCAGGCGCGCGAAGGTGAAGTCCAGGGGCACCTCGAGGCGCCGCCAGATGGGCGGCCGGATGTCCTTCACGGTCACCTTGATGCGCGCGATCTCTGCTCCTGCCACGGTGCCCTTCCCCCAGCTCGCGTGCGCCGACTACGCCAGCGATTCTACCCCGGCCGATGCGCGAGCGCAGGCGAGACTGCCCGAGCGCCGATTCCCGCTGCACTGAGCCGCCGGGGCCTATCGAAGCGACGCACCACAGCGGTTCGCCGCGGTGCTCTTTTCCGTGCCTTCGGTGCGCCCATCTGCGTTGCTGGATGTCTTGACCAGAGCCATGGTGTTCTACAAAAAGAGGAGAGCGCCATGCAGGGTCACATCCGCAGGAGGGGCAAGGCCAGTTTCGAGTACATCGTCGATGTTGGCATCTCGCCGGCGCAGCGCTGCCAGGCTTGTGGCAAGAGGTTCCGGGTCGAGCGCAAGGCCGAGGAGAGCTGCCCCTCCTGCGGCGGCAGGCTTCTCGAGACCGAGGAGCGCCGCAGAGAGACCAGGGCCGGCTTCAAGACGAGAAGGGAAGCCCAAGCGGCCATGGCCAGGGTGCTCGTGGCGGTCGAGGAACGAAGCTACGTCGTTCCCACCAAGGTCACCGTGCGCGAGTACCTGCAGAAGGAGTGGCTACCCTCGATCGAGGCCACCATCAGACCGACCACCTACCGCTCCTACGTGCAGCACGTCGACTGTCACATCGTGCCCCACATCGGCAACGTGCGGCTCGAGAAGCTCAGGGGCGCCACCATCAAAGGCTTGTACGCCAAGCTTGCCCAGAGCGGCAAGAAGAACGGCACCAGCGGCCTCTCCGCGCTCTCCATCCGCCACGTGCACGCTGTCCTGCATCGGGCGCTCAGCTGGACCGATACTGGGCTCATCTTCACGCGCGACGATGGCAAGGCCTTGCACCCCGAGGTCGTGAGCCGGTTCTTTCGTCGGGCCGTGAAGAAGGCTACGTTGCCGGCGATCAGGCTGCACGACCTTAGGCACGCCCATGCCACCCTGGCCTTGCGGGCCGGCATTCATCTCAAGGTCGTCAGAGAGCGCCTCGGGCATGCCACCATCTCAATCACGCTCGACACCTACTCGCACGCCATCCCGGCGATGCAGGAGGAGGCGGCGGCGAGGATCACAAGCCTTGTACTCAGAAGCTGATCACCTTGTCGCTTGCGTGCACCACCCTCGCGAAGTCATGGATGTTGCCGCTCACCACCCCCTCGATGAGGTCGGATTCCCGCAGGCCGCGGGTCTGGCAGCAGGTGCCGCACAAGGTGACGTCGACGCCCTTCTCGATGAGCTCGATCAGCAGCGCCTCCAAGGACGCATGCGCACCTCGCGGGTCCTGGCCTTGGCGCGCCACGTTCACGGCGTCACCCATGAAGAGCAGCTCCACGGTCTCCCCGGCCAGCTCCAGGGCCTGGGCAAGGCGCAGGGCGTTGAACGGCTGCTCCGTCCCGTAGGGCGACGCATTGACGAGCATGGCGACTGACATTCTTTCTCCCTTCGAGAGTCAGCCACCTCGGCCGACTCAGACCAAGTTGCGTTTCCGACTGTGGCACAGCGGTCTCTGCACAACGTCCGTACCTAGGCGGGGTCGCACATTGCGCGCAGCGCTGCTCCCAGGGCGCCGACTGTCTGCGGGTCCGGCGCAACCAGCACCTCGCCGTCCATGCCGGCGCCGATAAGCTCCACCAAGGCAGGGTTGCGGGCGCCGCCGCCGGCGAAGAGCAGTGGCGGCTCGGCGCGTACGCGCCGCAGGGCGGAGAGCGTGCGCCGTGCGACCCCCTCATGCAGGCCGCGGGCGATGCTGTCGCGCGGCTCGCCGCGATGCAGCAGCCCGATGACCTCGCTCTCTGCGAACACCGTGCACATCGAGCTGACGGTGGCCGCGTCCTTCGAAGCGAGAGCCGCCTCGCCGAGCTCGTCGATCTCGCAGCCCAGCGCCTTGGCCATCACCTCCAGGAAACGGCCGGTGCCAGCCGCGCACTTGTCGTTCATCTCGAAGTCGAGCACGCGGCCCGCGGGACCGAGGCGGATCACCTTGGTGTCCTGGCCGCCGATGTCGAGGATTGAGCGCACCTCCGGGAAGAGGCGGGTGGCGCCCAGCGCGTAGGCGGTGATCTCCGTGGTGACCTCAGCGCCGAAGCGCTCCGCCGCGGCGTGGCGGCCGTAGCCGGTGGCGACCACGCGGTCGACGACCGCACGGTCGACCAGCCGCGCGGCGACCTCCTGCGGCTCGACGCCGACGTCGAGGACGGCGCGGTCCACCACCACGCCGTCCTTGAGCCACACGGCGTCCACCGTCCGCGAGCCGACGTCCAGACCCAGGACGCGCATCAGGCTGTCAGCATTTCGAGGAACGCCTCGACACGCGTCGCCAACTGACCGACGTCCTCCATCGAGTAGTCGGTATCCACGCGGAGTACGGGGATGCGGGCCTGCTCGGCGGCGCGCTCGACCGAGGTCGCCTCGATCTGGTAAGGGGCGCAGAACTGCAGCGCGTAGTGCAGAATGCCGTCGGCCTTGTACTCCTTGGCCAGCCGGAGCACGTCCTCAATGCGGCCAGGGTTGGGCGTGAAGCAGGCGCAGTTGATGTCGAGGTACTTCTCGGCGATGTCGTCGAGCAGGCCCTCGACACTGGTCGCGTCCACCACGACGAGCTTCTCGTAGTAGCGCGAGCCGGTGCAGAGCTCCTCAGAGACGACGATCCCGCCGGCCTTCTCGACCAGGTCGTGGACCTTCCAGTTGGGGATGCTCATCGGGCTGCCGGTGATGAGCACGCGCGGCGCGTCGGCGGGCGCCACGCCGTGGCCGGCGGCCACGCGCTGCTCGAGCTCGTCGGCGATCTTCTCAACCATCTGCGTGAAGCGCGGCACGTCGTCGTAGAAAGCAACCTGGACGGCGAGCAACGCGTCCTTGCCGCTGATCGGCGCCGGCGACGCGACGCGCGCGGCGTTGAGCCGCTGGAGCGCGCGGCGCTTGTCGTTCACTTCCTTGGTCGCCTTCTGCAGCGCTTCGAACGTGAGCGCGCGGCCGCTGACCTCCTCGAGCTTGGCAACGAGGCCGTCCAGCTCGCCGCGCCAGAGCTCGAGGTCCTGCGGCCGCTTCATCTGCGGCAGCTCCATCACGTAGACGGGAGCGAGGTCGCCGAAGAGCTCGTAGGCCTTCTTCTTGCCGTCGCAGGTGGTCTCGCCGATCACCAGGTCGGCCGACTCGACGTAGGGGCAAACCTTGCCCATCTTGAAGCCCATGGCCGACTTGATGAGGGCGCACGTGTTCCTCGGCAGCAGCTGCTCGACCTGGTCGTAGGCCCACTCGGCGCCGGCGCAGAGACCGACCGAGAGCCCTCCGAGTGCGCGGATGATCTCCTCCGGCACGTAGAGGCAGAAGGTGCCGATGACGGTGCCGCCGGCGGCCTTGTGGTCCTGAAGTTCCTTGATGCGCAGCCCGTGGATCTCGCTCATCACGAAGTCGAAGTAGGCCATGCCCTCCGGTCGGCCTTGCTGGCCGAGATAGGCGTCGGCGTAGAGCTGGGGGATAGCCGCCAGGAGCGTGTCGTGGGCCTCGAGATCGAGACCGAGCTCGGTCCACATGGAGCGGTAGTCGATGGTGGGCTCGCTCATGCGATGTCCTTTCCTGTAGGGCGCCGCAGAGCGGAGAGCGAGCCGCCTCGCCGTCGGGTGAAGGCAGCGGTTCTAAGTCACAACGAACTCGCGGCGCCGATGAACGGGGAGCCCGGACCGGGCTCCTGCCAGGGACGCCGCTGGGCGGCGACCGTGGCGGCACACGAGACTCAGATCCGGCCTTGTGCCGGAATCGTCACGTCATGGAACGCCATGGTCACCTCCTTTCGCCTCTCGGACCCGCAAAGCATAGCAGGGAGGGCGACCAGTAACGGCCGCAAACAAGAGGGAGGGCCTCCCGCCACCGCCTGGTGGAGTTCGCATGTCGGCGCGAACGTCGGCAATCGGGGTCAAGGACGGAGAAGCAGCGACCTCCGAAAGGTCAGGTAGGCAGGCAGAAAGGCTTGGAGGCGGCGACCGGAGTCGAACCGGTGATGGAGGTTTTGCAGTGGTCATGGGCAAGGCCAGAGGAGGCTAGAAGAGGGTTATTCTTCAATTTGCCTCTGTTTTGAGAGTCGCGTCCATGGCCTGGGCGCGAACCGGAGCGAATGAGCAGACGCGGCCCACGATCGGGCTACCCTTCGTCGGGCACGTCTACGAGCGGCGGCGGGGCAAGCTGCGGACCGCGGCGCCGCAGGTTCTCCAGGGTCCTGCTGCCCGCGTTGGGGCGCCCACAGTGGCAGATCTCGAGCCGCACGAGGGCGAGCAGGATCTTGTCGCCGCTCGCCACCGCGAGACCCTCCAGCTGACGCCACGCCCCGCTCTGCCACAACAGGCGCCCAGCCGCCCTGATGTGTGGGCGCGGATCGGAGCCCGGGGCTCCGCGAAGGGCTGCATCGTAGCCGTCGGATGGTGGACCCGCCACGAGGGCCGCGGTCCACTTATCCAGCGGCCTGTGCGGCAACGCGGCGAGCAAGGACGCGCGCCGGGCCGTGAGTCGCGCGATCTCGGAGAGCACCTCAAGGTCCTTGCGTCTCGCCTCGCGCTGGGCCTGAGCCTCGGACGGCTCCGCGGCGCCTGCCTTGGCGGCTGGGTTCGTTGTGGGCGCAGCGCCGAGCGCGTGTCTCCTCAGCGTGTGACTGACCTTGGCTTGTGCCGCGTGTGCCGTGCGCGCGGCGCGGCGCAGAGCGGCTGGCCTTGTGTGGTTTGGCTTGCTCATTATCGGTTCTCTCTATCGTAACTCTCCAGGCCGATCTGACCTGACCCCGTTCGTCGGTCCAGTTTCCCCGATAGAGCCGGAGTCCACTCGATGCCTGACTTGTCGCCCACCCGGAGAGGCTCCGGATCCTCAACGATGTCGTTGGGACCCCGTTCTTCGTGCTTCAGCGCATGTTGCTGTGGGACGTGCTGCCCCAACTGGCAAGACTCGTAGACTCGCCCCAGACCGGCCGGAGGCAGAATCTCACTCTGCAGTCACTGCCCTCACTCATCTCGGATGCGCGTCTCCGCAAGGCCGTCGAGGACCACTCAGAAACGGCCCCATGTAGTTCTGGAGGGGACTCCCTGTGCAGTCGCGGGTTGCAGGGTGGCTGCACTGTGACAGGGAGAGGGGAGGATCCCCCCTTCCCTCCACGCTCACTGAGGCGTCCCGATAACTACTTCGTTACTGCCCCGGCGGGGCGGTACGGGAGATGCCGAAGCCGGCGGCGGCGCTGATGACGTGGCCGCCCTCCGGCGCTCGTAGGGAAGCACTCAGGAGCCTCCGGGCCCCATCTCCAGCTCTGCCTCCTTCTCGATCTCCTTCTCGGGAACCTCCGCCTCAACGAACTCGGCCTCGACGATCATCTTCACGTCGTCGCCGACCAAGCTGCCCGCCTCAGTCACGACATCCCAGTCCAAGCCGAAGTCGTGGCGGTTGAGTCGACCTTCGGCACTCAGCCCAAGCCTGGTCGCGCCGAACGGGTCGACGACGGGACCCCGTATTTCGGCCTCCAGAGAGACCTCTCGCGTAAGGCCGCGGATGGTGAGGTCGCCGGTGACGCGGTAACGGTCGGAGGTCCGCCGCTCCACGGACTTCATCGCAAAGGTCATCGTGGGGAAGCGCTCCACGTCGAAGAAGTCGGCGGAGCGCAGATGCGCATCGCGACGCGCCTCACGGGTGTCGAGGCTTGCCACGTCTACGGCGACCGTGCCACGCGACTTTGTCATGTCCTCTTGGTCTATGTCCGACTCGACGGCGAACGCGGAGAAGGTTCCCTTGATGGTCGAGACGACCATGTGTCGCACCGCGAACTCGAGGCTGCTGTGAGCCGGGTCAATATCCCACGCCATCGTGCCCCCTTCCTGTTTGTCGCGCCCTGAAGAGTACGGCCACTTTCGGAGAGGTTCTACCCTCCATGGCTGCGGTCGAAGCTACTGGGACGACGGGTCTTCGGGGGCCAGCAGCGCCGTGCCGGCATCCCAGGCCGGTACATCACGGCGGATCAGTGTGACCGAAGATCGTGCTGCAGGAGCCGACGTCGCCGATGCGCCTCCTGACAAGGGAGCGCGCATCAACAGGGAGATGAATGCGAGCCGTGCGACAACCCGTTCGCAAACAGACTGAGCGCGCGTTGGAGGACTTCGGTGGACGACAGTGGGACATGCTTCTCAAAGAAGCCCTGTAAATGTCGGCTTCAGTGGTCCTCAATGGACCTGTGGCGGGCGTAGTAGTCAGCCTTGCACGGCGGAGGTCAGGGGTTCGACTCCCCTGCGGTCCACCAACCCACCCCGACGCTCGTGCGATTCTCCGTTGCCTTCCCGCGCTCTCTGACTTCTGAGACGGCCCAGAATACCCCTCTATTTCTCAGAGCGCCTCGGAGATACCTTCCGTGGGTCACGGAAGGCCTCTCCGAAGTGAGGCGTAGGTGGATGTCAGCCCAGCGAGAGCGACAGCAAATGGCTCCGGTGTAGCGTTTGCTGCCTGGTCCGCAACGTTTGCTGATCGCATGATCGGAGAACACTGAACTCTATGGTTCAGTATCCGCCCCAACTGGATAGCACCTTCGCGGCCCTCTCGGACCCGACTCGTCGTGGCATCCTCGAGCGCCTCGGGCGTGGAGACGCTTCGATCAGCGAGCTTGCCGCGACCTTCGGGATGACCCTCACGGGCGTCAAGAAACACGTACGCGTCCTTGAGGGAGCGGGGCTGGTGACCACGGAGAAGGTCGGCCGGGTGCGGTACTGCAGGCTGGGCCCGCGCCGGCTGGACGATGAGGCAACCTGGATAGCCGCCTACCGGCAGATGCTGGAAGCGAAGCTCGACCGGCTCGCCGACTTCCTCGAGCGGCAGAAAGGATCGCTGTCATGAGCACACCTCTAAGAGAGCCGGAGCCGGAACCGATGGGCCTGGCGACGGTGAGCACCCCGGCGGATCGTGAGATCCGCATCGAGCGCATCTTCAACGCCCCTCGCGAGCGCGTGTGGCGCGCCTTCACCGACCCCGAGCTGCTGGCGCAGTGGTGGGGCCGCGGCAACAGGCTAGACATCGAGCGCAATGAGGTCGAGCGCGGTGGCCACTGGCGCTTCGTCGAGCACGGCCCCGAGGGCGTGTCCGGCTTCGAGGGACGCTACCGCGAGGTGACGCCGCCGGAGCGTATCGTGCAGACCTTCGAGTGGGACGGCATGCCAGGCTACGTCGCGATCAACAGCGCGACCTTCGAGGATCTCGGCGACGGCCGCACGAGGGTCGTCACGACGTCGCTGTTCCACACGATCGAGGAGCGCGACGGCATGCTGAGCTCAGGCATGGAGCAGGGCCTCAACCAGAGCTACGCGGCCCTCGACCGACTCCTCCCAGAGCTGGCATGAGGGAACGAACGTACGGCACCGAGGGGCTCCGACTGGAGCCCCTCGGCTTTGAGGCTGCTTGTGCGGCTTGCCATCGGAGACAGCCTGGAGTACGGGAAGCATCAGCCGGCGGTGCTGGTCGCGGGGCTGGTGTTCGCCAAGTCGTAGTCCGCATGCGTGAGCGCAGCCGCCTGTTGACCAGGGCAAGCCGAGCGCCGCAGGTGGGCTTCAGTATTCGGCCGGTCGCGGCGACGAGAACGCGGCGGTGAGCGTCTGCTTCACCTTGTGGCTGCCGCACTTTTGGCAGACCATCCGTGAGAAGGCTGCATGGCGACGACCAACGGTGGCGCACGAGTGCCGTAGTCGTCGGCGCTGCTATCGTACCGTCGTCGAGCAAGAAGGGAGGAGCTACGCGATGATCGACGTGGTGGTCTGGTCCGACATCGTCTGACCGTGGTGCTTTGTCGGCGTGGAGCGCTGGCGAGCAGCACTGGGACGGCTCGGCGCGGACTCCGAGGTGTTCATATGGAGATACGGCGCGTTCGAGCTCGACCCGAACGTGCCGCCCGAAGGCATGGATCGCGACGCCTACATGGAGGGCAGGTATGACCCGGCCACGGTGAAGGCGATGGGAGAGAGGCTGGCGCAGATCGCCCGCCGGGAGGGTCTGGAGATGGCGGACCCGGCGACGCTGGTGGTCCGCCCCAACACATTCGCTGCGCACCGGCTGATGACGGCCGCCCTGGGCGCCGGCGTGGGCGTGCAGCAGGCACTCGGCGATGCGCTCTTCGCGGCCTATTGGGGCCGCAGCGAGGACATCGGCGACCGCGGTGTCCTCGCGGCGGCCGCACGGGCGGCGGGGATGGACGCCGGCGTGTCCGTCGAAGTGCTCGCCGGCGACGCGTTCGCGACCGACGTGCGCGCCCAGGAGCGCGAGGCCGCGCGGCTGGGCATCCACGCCGTACCGACCTTCGTCTTCGACGGCCGTTCCGGCGTCAGCGGCGCCCAGGACCCGGCGGTGCTGGCCCAGGTGGCGCGACGGGCGCTGAACGGCGGCTGACCGGCCAGGCGCGAATCTCGAGGGGGTGTGACGGAGCAACAACCGGATGCGACCGCTGGCGTAAGCTGGGAACCAGCCACCTGCATCACCCTCGAGGCTGCGCGCCCAATAGCCGCCCGCCGAGCCGGCCATGCCCTGCAGCATCGCAACACCCCTCTCAGCGATCATCACGAGCGCCTCGTCCGCCCGGTCCGGCTTGATCTTGACCCGTCCGATGACTGCGTGCATCGGTCTCCTTCCGGCTACTCACGTTTCGTGAATGCTCATCCTCTAGACGCTATGGCGGTTCTTTGACCGCCGAGCTTGCTGACGAAGGCCGGACCCTGTTCGCATATCTCGGGGGTTTGTCTGGCCGGAGACGAGCTCCGGCTGACCCCATACGAAGGGAGGGTCCGACCATGACCACGTTGACATGGGTTGGGTTGGATGTCCACGCCCGCTCCGTCGAAGCCGCTGCTCTGGACGCCCTGACGGGCGAGATCAGGCGAGCTCGCTTTGGTGGCAGTGCGGAGCCGGTCGTTGAGTGGCTTGCCAGGCTGCCCGCTCCGGTGCACGCTTGCTACGAGGCGGGACCGACGGGCTACGGCCTCTACCGAGCCGCTCAGCGGGCCGGTATTGAGGTCGATGTCGTCGCCCCCAGCAAGACGCCCCGGGCCAGTGGCGACCGCGTCAAGAGCGACCGCAAGGACGCCCAGCTGCTCGTGCGCCTGCTCTCTGCCGGCGCGCTCACCGTTGTCAGCGTGCCGCCGCCCACCTTGGAGGCCGCCCGCGACCTGGCGCGGGCTCGCGAGCAGCTGCGAGGCGACCTCATGCGCGCCCGCCACCGCGTCTCCAAGCTGCTTCTGCGTCACGGCCGCCTCTATGAGCGCCAGAGCAGCACCTGGACGCAGGCGCACCATCGCTGGCTTGCCGCCCAGCGCTTCGATGAGCCGGCGACCGAGCTCGCCTACCTCGACTCCCTGGCCGCCGTGGACGGCCTTATCGCGCGCAAGGCGGCCCTCGAGGAGCGCCTCTCGCAGCTGGCCGTGGCGCCCGAGATCTGGCCCACGGTGGCCCGCCTGCGCGCCTTCCGCGGCATCGACACCCTCTCGGCCCTGGTGCTGCACCTGGAGGTGTGCGACTGGGGGCGCTTCGCGCGCGCCCCGCAGCTGGCCGCCTGGCTGGGCCTGGTGCCCTCGCTGTGCCAATCGGGCGAGAGCGCCACACAGGGGGCGATCACCAAGACCGGCTCGCGCTACGCCCGCCGCATCCTGGTCGAGGCCGCCTGGCACTACGCCCGCCCACCGCGCATCGGCGCCACCCTGACCAATCGCCAGCAGGGCCAGCCCGACCACGTGCTGCAGATCGCCTGGCGGGCCCAGCTCCGCCTGTGGCACCTGCAGCGGCGCCTTGCGCAGCGCGGCAAACCGGCCAACGTGGTGACGGTCGCCCTGGCACGCGAGCTGGCCTGCTTCTTGTGGGCGGCAGCCGTGGCCCCCTAAGGGCGGCTGATCGACCCCCCGTTCGGAGGGCAGGCGTCGGGCCGGCAGTCTGCCGGCATGCGCGACCGTACTATGGGCAGCCGCAAGGCAGCACCCGTTCCTAGAGAAGCGCCAAGCCGGTGACGAAGTAGCGCACCGGGGTAGCCAACCCCCGCATATCAGATTGACCGACCGTCGTATCCGCGCCCGGCGCCTGCCATCCGAACTCCTCGCTACCCGCGTCGAACGGGAGGTTCAGCCCTGCCTGCTTGACAGGATGAGCGCCATATCAGTACGACGTCGCTGTCGGGCGCCACAGCTCGACGCCGCCTCCCAGCAAGAGAGAGCTCGCGCTGCCGCTGAAGGCAGGCTAGGGCTCGGCGAGCGGCTTGCTGAGAACCCAGAACTCCTTGAAGTCGGGCGTTAGGTGCCAGGTCGTCGTCGCTCCCTCGGGCAGCGACGCCATGGCGCCCGGCTTCAGCTCCAGCGTCGGGCCGCCCTCGATCTCGATGCGGGCCCGCCCTTCGAGGACCAGAATGGCCTCGCGGGCCGGCAGCGTCCAGCGCACGGGGTCAGGCGTCAAGCCGGCAAGCGGTCGCCATAGCCCGGCCTGGAACTCGGTATCGGCGCACAGGACATGCACCTCACCGGGTGGGTCCGAATCCCGCTCCCAGGTCTCCGTCAGGGTGCTCGACGAGTAGACTCCGGGTCCGACTTCCATGCTGCTCCCCTCCGTTAACAACGACGCCACCACGCAGCACCAACGCGGCGCTCCTCGCCTGCTGACATTGCCGTACCTGCGGCCCTTCCCGTTGTGAGAGAGCCGCGAACCGTTGTGTTGGATGCAGATGTCGCTGTCGCGCGCGCCTGTGGTCCAATCGATTCGCGCGAAGGCGAGCGTGCCGGCGACGGTGGGCCGCCCACGACGGTCAGCATCTCGAGGTCGGTCTGCTTGATGAGCCTCATGACGTCGCGGAGAATCCTCAAAGGCGGAGGCCGTCGACACGGAGGAAAATGCTCGAGCAGCGGAGGCGACCTTCAACCAGCTCCGCAACATGCCCGATGCGCCAGCGACGTTCGTCAGCGTCGATGTTTGTGAGGTTGTCGGGCACGCTTAGGACTGCCGTCGGAAGCGCGCTCATCTCGCCGGCTCGTTCACTGTGACCAGGGGTGGGAAGGCATGATCTGCCGTCCCGTGTCGGCACGAATGTCGGCATTCCGGGCTTGAAGGCGAGAGGCAGCCGCCAGCCGAAAGCGCCAGGTGCAGGAGGAAAGGCTTGGAGGCGGCGACCGGAGTCGAACCGGTGATGGACGAGCTCTTCTCGCATCCCCTCGATGCGCTGCGCTACCTGCTCCTAAACCTGCCGGGGCCGGGCACCTCCCCCTACACGGTGCCGGAGCCCTCGCCCGGTCCTTTGTCGGGGCTGTACGGGCGCGAGTGGTGAACGCCGCGAGCTCGCCACCTTTGCCTGCGCTGCTCCCCCCGGGGCTCATGCCGCCTAATTCCTGTGGTGGAGGACTCTCAAGGACGTGACTCCAATTCCGGAGGTCGCCAGACCTCGCCGCCCCCTCAGCTCACTGCAGGAGAGGCTGCATGGTGACCGAGATATCCCGCGCGAGCGCCAGGCCGGCCGCAGCGACGCCTCCCCTCTCAGACCCATGGCTCGCGCGACGAGCCGACCTCATCGCTTTCATCCAGCGGGACAATCGCGAGGGACGTCCACGAGTTGGGCCTGCTCGGGCCGGGCCGGTCTCGCCCACAGAGTGCCGCTGTTATGCGGGCTCAACGGCATCCTTCGAGATCTCGATGACGACCTCTTTCGGCAGAGCGAGTCCTGCGGCGACCTGCATGGCCTTGAAGACGCCCACGGGGACGGCGCAGCCCGAGCAGCAGCCATGAAGATGCTCGCGCACGATGGGCATGAGGGCGCCCTCGGTGCGCGGGTCGATCTCATCGTAGGCGTCGAATGCGCCGTGCTCGCGGATCGCGTCCGCTAGGCCGGCGATCGTCTCGCAGTCCGAATCCAGGGCCAGATCCACCCGGCGACCGCGTTCGGATGTGGCTGCCACCGAGGTGGTGAAGCCGCAGATGCCGGCCTCGATATGAGCATGCGCACGCGTCTCCATCACGACCCTCCGGGGATCAGTTCGGTCTAGTTCAAGGGGCACCGCACGTGACTCACTGTCTTGCCCGCGCCACGATACCCCGTCCGCAGTCAGTCTTCGCAGGCTTCAGCCACGCCGAGGCCAGCGCAGATGGCGAAGAAGGCGTCCTTCAGGTCGGCGCGCTCGCCCGCGAACACCGGCACGCAACCGCGCGGGTCGGCGTCGCCGCGCCACACCGACCAGGCGAAGGCCATGCAGGCCGCCTCGCCGCACTGACCGCAGTTGGTGCCCGGCAGGCGCTTGTAGATCTCGAGCGCCGGCGGCCGGCGACGCAGTTCGAACGAGGGCGTGATCTCTCCGCGGCGCGCCCACACGTCGTTGGCGAGACAGCGCACGCGCTCGAGGCTCGCCCAGGCGTCCACGATGTCGTCTGCCTTGGCGATCCCGATGCGGTCGCGAAAGAGCGACACCATGCGGTGACCATCCATGAAGGTGAACACCGGCATGGTGGCCACATACGAGCCATGCCCGACGTCCGCGTTCAGGTACGGCAGGACCTCGGCGACATCACCGGAGAAGTGCGCGATCAGGCGCAGGCGAGCGGAATCGGCGATGCATGTCGCCAGCACGACGATCGCGACGCGGCCGACGATGTCCTCAGCAAACGCTCGTGGCGCCGTCTCGGGGACGCCGTCCGCGGCCGGCCGGTAGTCGACCCAGCCGGCGTTCACGATATCGACGCCGCCGCTTTCCATGAACGCTGCCCTGGCCTCGGCGGTGAGCAGCAGGGCCGGAGAAGCCACGGCTGCATAGGCTGGATCGGGAGAGACCACCGAGTGCGTCGCTCCGAGCCGCGCGAGCAGCGCTACCGCGCGTTCGAACTCGTTGCGGTCACCGAACGTGGTCAGCGTGTCCATGTCACCTCTCGCCCCACGTCAAGATGCTGGTGGACCGGCGAAGCTCGTGATCAGTGACGTCGCCGCCATCTCGACGAGTAGCCGCTCGTAGTCGTACGGCACGCGCACGAACTCGACGAAGCCATCGGCCCCGTGCAGCCGTGACGGGTGGATGATCGCGTAGCACACCCGCCAGTCGCCGTCCTTGGGACGCCCTGCGCTACCGACGTTCACGAAGGTGGTCTCGCCCACCCGGCGGGCATACGGCACGTGCGTGTGCCCGAACAGGATGGCCGGGTACGGGTATGCACGCGCCATGCGCTCCATCGCGGAGGCCGGGCGGTTCTCGAAGAGGTACTCGTTGATGCGGCGCGGACTCCCATGAACGGCGAGGATGTCGCCGCCGGGGGTCTGCAGAACGAAATGATCCTCAAGCGTGCGGAGGAACGCCTTGACCTCGTCGCTGACGGCGCTCTGTGTCCACGCCAGGGAGGCCGCTCCCTCGGCGCGCTGCTCGTCGGTCTTGTACACGCAGCCGCAGTCGCCGGTCTCGAAGCCGATGCCCTGGTCGTAGTTGCCCATGAGCGACGGGATGCCCGAGTCGCGAACCAGCAGGGCGACCTCGTTGGGCGAGGGTCCGTAGCCGACGAGGTCGCCCAGGCACAGCGTCTGCGCGACGCCGCGGCCCTCGATATCGGCAAGGATGGCCTCGAGCGCCGGCAGATTGCCGTGGACGTCAGAGAACACGGCGAACGGCTGCTCGATCTGGATGGTCTTCACGTGGCCTGCCTCTCAGTGGTCACGAACGCGTGGCTGACAGTGGCAATGCGCGCGCTTCAGCTCGCGTCGCTTCCGTCGCCCAGGGCTCGAGCACCACGTCGCCGGCATGCGCTACAAGCTCGCGCAGATGCGGGCCCTCGTGAGCGCGGCGTGAGAGCAACACCGGGTCGGTCACTGCGAGCGGTATCAGGCTCTGATTCACGACCCAGGCGAACGGCTGGATGCCGGCGCGGGCCAAGTCGCCCTCGAGCTGCATCGCCTCGTGGATCGGAGTGGCCTCCGGAAGGGTGACCAGGATGACGCTAGTGAACGTCGCGTCACGCAGGCGCGGCAACAGCTTCTGAACGGCCTCGGGGCTGCCACTGGCCTTGCGTAGCACCTCGCGATGATACGCCTCGGCCGCGTCGAGGAGCAGCAGGGTGTGGCCGGTCGGCGCCGTGTCGATGACGACGAACTGCTCGCTGCCTTGAGCGACGGTCTCGGCGAAGGCCCGGAAGACCGCTATCTCCTCCGTGCATGGTGAGCGCAGATCCTCTTCGAGCAGTGCCAGGCCTTGGGCGTCAAGACCCGGGCCGACTGAGGCGAGCACTTCCTCGCGGTAGCGCCTCGTCTCAAGTGCCGGATCGATGCGTGTCACGCGAAGCGTCTCCGGCCTCTCGCCGACCGCTTCTTCGACGTGCGCCGCGGGATCGGTCGTCGTCAGCGTGACGCTGAAGCCTCGTCGAGCCACCTCGGTCGCTATGCGAGCTGCGACAGTCGTCTTGCCGACGCCGCCTTTGCCCATCGTCATGACGACGCCCTTGCGATGAGCAGCCAGCTTCTCCACGAGGTCGGCGAGGCTGTCGCCGTGGAAGCCGTTCGAGAAGACCGCATCGGCCACGGGAGCAGCAGGAGCGTCCTTGCCCATGTTCCTCAGCGCGTCGATGCCGACGAGGTCAAAGGGCAGGAGCGGCACCTCCACGCGGGCAAGTCCGCGAAGCTGCCAAGGCATGGCCGCGAGCGCTGCCTCGCCGCGAGCCTGCATCGAGAGTGCGGTCGCATCGCTCGGGTCGGCCGCCCGGAACACCCCGTTGACGATCAGCCGGACATTGACGATCCCGAGCTGGGCCAGTTCGTCCCGCGTGCGCTCAGCCTCGCGCAGCGAGGAGCGCTCCGGTCGCGCCACCAGGACGAGGGTCGTCCGCCTTGCGTCGCGCAGCGCGGCGTTGGTCGCGGCATACAGGTGCTTCTGCGCCTCCAGTCCGACGAGCGGACCCAGACACGACGTGCCGCCCACGTTCGTCTCGATGAAGTCGGACCAGGCCGCCGGCAGCTCCAGCAGGCGCAGAGTGTGCCCGGTGGGGGCGGCGTCGAAGACCACGTAGGCGAACGCCGCGGTCGCGGCCTCGTCTCCGAGCAGCTTGGAAAACTCGTCGAAGGCGGCGATCTCTACCGTGCAGGCTCCCGAGAGCTGTTCCTCGATGCTCGCCACCGCGGCCTCCGGCAGTACGCCGCGATAGGGGCCGACCACGCGCTCACGGTAGTCGCGGGCGGCCGCCTCGGGATCGATGTTGAGGGCCGACAATCGCGGGACCCGCGGAACCTGTCTCGGCGTCCCGGAGAGTCCGACGCCGAGCACCTCGTCGAGGTTCGACGCCGGGTCGGTGCTGACCAGGAGCACACGGCTGCCGACATCAGCGAGGTCGATGGCCGTGGCGCAAGCGATCGACGTCTTGCCGGCGCCGCCTTTGCCGGTGAAGAACAGGATCGGCGTGGGACAGTCGATCACGGTGTCTCCCCGCCCGTCAGCAGCATCCGCCGGCCTTCGCCTCTGGCTGTGCCCCGCCGCAACAAGAGCTGGCCGCAGTCGCCGACGCCTGCGGCGCTTCGGCCACGGCCTCGTCGGCGTCGCCTTCGGACTTCAGGTAGCGATCGGCGAGATTGAGGATCGACTGAGCCGGCGTGTCCTTGACTCCTCGAGCGGTCGTGACCGCACATGCCATGTCCTCGCGCGAGACGCCCAGCTTCCGCGCGGCGGCGTAGTGGAACTTGAAGCAGGGCTCGCAGTTGGAGGCGATTGCAGCACCGATGGCCACGAGCTCGGCGACCGCATCAGTGAAGAGACTCGCGGCGGGTGCTCCGACGCCAGCCCAGACGGCGAGTTCGTCGCGCGTTGGGTAGATGCCGCGGCTCTTGACGTCGCCGTCGACCTGCACCAGTGGCAGCGCCGCTTCGCCGGCATCCTCGAGGGCGCCTTTCGCGGCCGCGTTCTCGGCGAACGCGCGCGGCTCCTGGGCGAGGTTGAAGCGCTCGACCGAGACCCCCTGGTTCTTCAGCCAGTCGAGGTCGGCGGCAAAGCGCACCAGCTGCGGGTCGACCGAAGGCCCGCAGACTCCCGTTGAGCAGCACATGGCAGGGTCGAACACTTGCACGAGCGTCACGACGACCTCCTCGTCTTGATGGAGAGCAATTTATATAAAACTAGCTTGACCATAAACAGAAGTCAATGTAGCCTCAACGGTAGGGATTCTGACAGGCACGCGCTTCGAGGAGGAGTCACTCAATGGCCGAAGGCACGATCAAACGACTCTCGTTCCTCGACCGGTACCTCACCGCCTGGATCTTCCTGGCGATGGCGATCGGCGTGCTTCTGGGCTGGGCTTTCCCGGGAGTGCCTGACTTCATCAACCAGTTCCAGGTCGGCACGACCAACATCCCCATCGCCATCGGCCTGATCCTGATGATGTATCCGCCGCTGGCCAAGGTGAAGTACGAGGAGCTGGGCGACGTCTTTCGCAACTACAAGATGCTCGGCCTGTCGCTCGTGCAGAACTGGGTGATCGGCCCGATCCTGATGTTCGTCCTGGCCATCGTCTTCCTGCCCGACTACCCGGAGTACATGGTCGGGCTGATCATGATCGGCCTGGCGCGCTGCATCGCCATGGTGATCGTCTGGAACGAGCTGGCCCACGGCGACACCGAGTACGCCGCCGGCCTGGTGGCCTTCAACAGCGTCTTCCAGGTGCTCTTCTACAGCGTCTACGCCTGGGTCTTCATCACCGTGCTGCCGCCGCTGTTCGGCCTCCACGGCGTCGCCGTCGACGTCAGCATCGGGCAGATCGCCAAGAGCGTCTTCATCTACCTCGGCATCCCGTTCATCGCCGGCATGCTCACGCGCTATCTGCTGACTCAAATACAAGGGCCGCGAGTGGTACGAGCAGAAGTTCATCCCGCGCATCAGCCCGATCACCCTGATCGCGCTGCTGTTCACGATCGTCGTCATGTTCAGCCTCAAGGGCGAGCTCATCGTGCAGCTCCCCCTCGACGTGGTGCGCATCGCCATCCCGCTGCTCATCTACTTCGTCGTCATGTTCCTCGTGAGCTTCTTGATGGGGCGCAAGATCGGCGCCGACTACTCGAAGACGGCCACGCTCTCGTTCACCGCCGCCAGCAACAACTTCGAACTGGCCATCGCCGTAGCCGTGGCCGTGTTCGGCATCAACTCGGGCGTCGCCTTCGCGGCCGTCATCGGGCCGCTGGTCGAGGTGCCGGTGATGATCGGACTGGTCAACGTGGCCCTGTGGATGGGCCGCAAGTATTGGGGCATGACCGACGCCTCCGTGCCGGCGGCGGTGGCCGCCGGCGTCGACGAGGTCGCCTGCGACCCACCGAGGAGCTGACATGAAGATCGCGAAAGACCCCGCAGAAGCCGGCAGCATGGTCGACTTCGTCCCATTCTTCAAGGCATTCTGCAACTCGACGCGCGCGCAGATCATCGAGTTCCTGCTCGGCGGCGAGCGCTGCGTCTGCGAGATGACCGGGCCGCTCGACCAGAGTCAGCCGCTGGTCTCGCACCACCTTGCCCTACTGCGCGAAGCAGGGCTAGTGCACATGCGCAACGAGGGCGCGCGGACCTACTATTCCATCGACTGGAACCGCTTCGACGGCGATCTCAAGGGCTTCCTCGAGTACGTCGAACGCCTGCGCAGCGCTCCGCCGGACCTCGACAGGACCGAGAGCGCCTGCGCGACCGCCGCGAAGAAGCCGGCGCAGCGCAACGCCTCGTGACGCCAGGAGAAGGGCGCGCCATGGACGACGAACGGATCCGCCGGCGCGAAGCCGGCGAGGAACTGCCCGCGGGACAGAGCTGCTGTCGTCCATCGCCGCAGCCTGGCGGCTCGTGTTGCAGTAGCGCTGTCGAGTCCGCACTCTCTGACCAGCGGAGTGCGTGTTGTGATGCATCAACGCAGGAGGCGGAGCCGGAGCGCCGGCAAGGTTTCTGTTGCGGCGCCCCGTCGGTCCCCCCCGCCGACTATCCCTATGGCCCCGCCGCCTACGTCACCGGTACGGTGGAGACGCCGGTCGACGCAGTCCCACGGGTGTCCCGTGTCATCACGCGCGCCGACCGCATGGGCGCCTGGCGCGTGCGCTGGGGAATCGGCCGCGGCGACTACCGCGTCAAGCCCGGCCTCTACGCCGTGGGAGAGCCAGTGGCGACCTCCCCCGTGCTCGTGACCGCAAACTACAAGCTGACGTTCGACCAGGTGCGCTCTTCGCTCGACGAGCTCGACGCCTGGCTCGTGGTCGTTGACACCCGCGGAATCAACGTCTGGTGTGCGGCAGGGAAGGGCACGTTCTGCGCCGATGAGGTTGCCCGCGTGGTTCGCGAGACACGCCTGACTGAGATCGTCAGCCACCGGCGCCTGGTTCTGCCGCAGCTCTCGGCGCCCGGAGTGGCAGCCCACCTGGTCAAGGAAGCTTGTGGCTTTCGCGTGTCCTTCGGACCGGTGCGCGCTGCCGACCTGCCCGCGTTCATCACCGCCGGCATGAAGGCCGACGCCGAGATGCGCAGGGTGACCTTCGACGTGCGCGAGCGCGCCGTGCTCACGCCCGTCGAGCTTGCCGTCGCCTGGGATCGCCGCATGTTGCTGGCCTACGGCGGCATTCTGGCGGCCTCGGCGATCGGTCGCGACGGGGTCTCGCTGCGTCGCTCCCTGCGCAGCGGGGCGCCAGTGATCGGCGCCGCATGGCTCGCCCTGCTGGCCGGCGGCGCCGTGACGCCGCTGGCGCTGCCTTGGTTGCCCGGCCGCGCCTTCTCGCTGAAGGGCGCCGTGGCCGGAGGACTGCTGGCAGCTGCTGCCACAGCGACGTTCCGAAAGCGTCTCTCTCCCGCCGCCAAGCTCGCTCTTCTTGCGGGCGTCCCGGCGGTCTCCTCGTATGCCGCCATGAACTTCACCGGCACCTCGCCGATTACCTCGCCCTCCGGCGTGGAGCTTGAGATGCGCAAGGCGCTACCTTTACAGGGCGCGGCATCCGTGGTGGCGATCGGCGCTTGGCTGGCCAGCAGAATGGGAAGGTGAGGGCGATGTCCGAGTTGCGCTACATCGACGACGCCGTGACTTTGCAGCTCGACCCCACCCGCTGCAACGGCTGCGGGCTGTGCGTCGCCGTCTGCCCGCGAGGCGTCTTTGCCATCGCCGATGGCCGCGCCACGCTCGTGGACCGCGGCGCCTGCATCGAGTGCGGCGCCTGCGCCCTCAACTGCGCTGCCCGGGGCCATCGGTGTCGAGCCCGGCGTCGGCTGCGCGCAGGCGATCATCAACGGGTGGCTGACCGGTCGCGAGCCAAGCTGCGACTGTTAGACGCCACGCTCGCAGTCCTCGCCGCTGCCGTATTGCTTGACTCTGATGACTCGTCCCGTCTCTCTCAGTCCGTGCCCTGAGGCTACGGGAGATCGGACTGTTGCCGTGTCGGTCTCCGCGCGTGCGTGGGGTGAGCGGATTCGGGGTGGGCCATGAACGAAGAGTCGAAGTGCACGGACCTCGGGTGTGGTTTCAGCCCCGAGATCCGCGACGACGGCCGATGAGAGCAGCGCAGGTTCCGACACCTCTTTCGGAGCAAGATTCGGCGGGCGGCCGCGCTGACCGCGGAGAGGCTCAGGTCGGGCGCGACCCAGTGGACTGTGGCTGGGAGCTGTAGAGGACGCCGTGGGCTTCCTCGATAGGGATTCGAGGACTGGACGCCGCTTCGATAGGGTCGCGCGTCTGGTCGAAGGGTTCGAGACACCCTTCGGTCTCGGCGATGACTCGTGCTCGCCTGGGCGGCGACCGTGTCTGCGCTCAGACGATCTCGACCTCGACGGAAGTCACCGGAGATTCGCGCACGGTGCACGCCACGGGTGAATGAGCGTCGCCCCATGTGGCGAGTGCGCGCAAGTCGTCGGGTGCCACGTTGTCTGCCCCGATCCTGACTCGTATGCGCATCGTGGTGAATGCCGCCGAGACGCCCTCATCTAGACCGAGCAGGCCGCGTTGATCTTGCTCGCTCTCGACGGTGGTCTCAAGCGTCGTCAGGTGGACGCCAATCCGTGCCGCGCGCATGGCGATGACGGTGGCTGTGCAAGAAGCGATTGCTCCACGGAGCAACCACCCCGGGGCCGGCGCGCTTGCCGCACCGCCCAGCGCCGCCGGCATGTCGGTGAAGGCGATCTCACCCGTCGGGCCGGTCACTTCGAATCGAAGCTCCTCCACTAGGCGTGCTGTTGCGGGAGTGCCCTTCGTGTGCGCCTTCTCCGGGTCGGCGACGAATACGTCGCTGACCTTCTGCAGCGCATCGCTGATGCTTGTGGTGCTCATGTCATCTCCTTGAGGTGGGCGAACCCCGGACTCGCCGGCCGATGTTCGGTTCTCGTCTCTCTCTTGTGCTGGCCGACGGGCACTTTACGCAAACCGTAAGGAGGAAACCTCGGCGCTGTCATCCGACTCAGAAGACGAGCACCTTCTCCGCCGAGCGCGTGCGCTGGGCAAGCTCGTCCATCGAGCTGCGCCGCGCCCCGCTCATGGTCTCATCTTCGCCCATGCCGCGAGCGTCCATGCACGTGCCGCAAAGCAGCACCTCGCCCTTGCGCGCCAGGGGCTTGAGCATGCGCTCGAGGTTGTAGTACCCATCCGGCGTCTGCTGGCCCGTCTTCGCGCACACCACCGCATCGCCCATGAGAAAGACGGTGATCTCGGCCTCGGGCTCCGGCCTCTGCAGGTTCATCGCCAGGCGCAGAGCGCTGTAGCTGCGCTCCGTGCCGTACGCCGCGTCGTTAAGGACGAAAAGGTAGTTCACGCGCCCTCCTTTCAACCGCCTTGGGAGGCTTCCACGCGGGTCACGAGCGGCATCGGGTTGCGGATGCAGTAGACGCCCGGGCAGCGCTCGTCGGCGCGCGACTTGAGGTTGTCGAGGACCTCCGGCGAGGCGTCCGCGACCGCCTCAAGCGTCCAGGTGATCTGCTCGACGGGCGGGCGTTCGCTGATACCCAAGGCGCGCGACATGTCGACCACGGTCGTGATCCGACCGTGCAGGGCCTTCAGCTCGACGCCCTCACGGGCGGCCTCGATGGCGAAGGTCATGGCGTAGCAGGCCAGGCCTCCCCAGAGGCAGTAGGCGAGCGGGTTCGGCGCTGCGCCGCTGCCTCCTAAGGCGGCAGGAAAGTCGCAGAGGAACTCGACCTCCCCCTTGGGATAGGGAATCGTGCCGCGGAACTGTGGTCCGCCCGTACCGGCGTTCCACTCTCCCCTGAGGTCGACTGGCTGCAGTACGGCGCTCGGGTCCTGACGGCCCTTGTCCGCCGTCTGCTCGAGGGCCTCGACATCGACGTTGTGCATGGTTCCTCCTTCGGCGAAGAGCACCAATCATGTCTCGGGGCAACTGGCGAGACAACTGTTGATCAGACCGGCGTGGGCGCGCGGTCGAGCGCCTAACACCAGCCCCGACACTAGTGACGCGAAGAGAACCGGAGGGGAGCACAGGTCTCGCGGGCGACGCGGTGGTCGCCGCTAGGCGGCGGGCAGTGGCACTTGGTCGCCCTAGTGGTCATCCGAGCAGTCGTCGCACCGGCGCCCGGTCCTCGCCGCCTCCAGGGCCTCGTTGGCCTCGCCCCTGATCCACCAGATCATCGCCAGGCCGGCGAGTGGGTCGGCCCACCACCAGCCGAAAGCACGGTTCAGCAGCAGGCCGAAGAGCAGAACGGCCGCCATGTAGATGCAGACCAGGGAGCAGGCCGCATCGCCGCGCAGGGCCGGACTGTCCAGGCGCCCGGCAAGGCCGAGCCTCCAGCGCCAGAGCACCGGCATGACGATCAGCGCCGCCATCGCGAGGACGATACCCACGGTCGACGCCTCCGGCTCGCTGCGGGTGAGAAGGCTCCACGCGGAGGAGACGACGATGTAGCCGATGAGGCCATACAGGCCCCAGCCGACCAGCCGGGAGGCCTGCCTCTCGCGCCCGTCGAGCTCCTCGTCGGTCGCCCGGTCTGTGTGGAGGAGCAGCTGCCGCAGGACGATTAGAGACGTGAAGATCTCGATGCCGCTATCGACGCCGAACGTGGTCAGGGCCACCGAGCGGGCGGCGATGCCGGCGACAAGGGCGACGACGAGCTCGATGACCATCCAGCCGGCGGTGAGGGTCTGGGCCAAACGGGCCTGGCGGATCAGCTCGATCTTCGGCTGGGCGATGGTACTCACGCCGTGGACGATACCCGCTTGGCAACGTATCCAGCGCGACAGACTGGCGACCTCGTCGTGCGCTCACGAGGAGGACAGGCGATGCGACGGCGCGGAAGGTGATCGCTGAGACCACCGGTGCGCGGATTCGACGTCGAGGCCGGCGCCCGTTCCCGCCCCGGGCGAAACCCAATGCTGCCTGCCCGGGCGCGCCTAGTGGAGCGTCTTCAGGTAGGCGAGCAGGTCGGCCCATTGAGGACCGGTGAGCTGCCATTGCGGCATGGGCGACTCCAGGCGGCTGCCCTGCGGGTCGAGGCCCTGCGTGACGGCCGTGCGCAGCGTGGCATCCGTGTACGTGGGGCCGCGCGTGCCGTCCGGCTGCAGCATGCCCTGCGGGTCGGTCAGGTTGCTGTAGGTGATGTTCGGCGCAGTGAACGCCAGCGTGGTGCGTCCGTGACCGTCGGAGCCATGGCAGGTCGCGCAGCCGGCGCGCATCATGCCGCCGCTCGCTCCGCTGCCGCCCATCCCACCGCCGTTCATCATGCCACCGCCGCCGCTGCTCGCTCGCGGTATTGGCTGTCCGTCAAGGACGCCCGTTTGGTAGATGGTCTTACCCGCGGCCAGCGGGGTCGTCGAGGTCCCCGGGGACAGGGCGACTACGAGGAAGATGACCGCCGCCACGACAGCTACAACAAGCGCGCTCGCGGCAATCCACAGGTCCCTCGGTCGATGCATGCTCCCCCCAATGGCCTCGAGCGCAGCGCAGTCCGCAGCTAGAGGTCCTGCAGCTTCTGCTGGTACTCCTCACGGTCGATCTCGCCGGCGGCATAGCGCCGCTTGAGGATATCGCGCGGCGACTCCGAAGTCCCTCCTGCCATGCTCGCGCTGCTCGTTCCTGAAGCCGCACGCACGAAGTAGATGACCGCTACCACCACGGCAACGACGATCACCACCATGAGGACGAAGAGCAGCCACGCTTCCCAGGAAGTGCCTCCGTGCCACGGGCTGTGCCAATTGTCCATCATCGCAATGGACTCCCTTCGCCGGCGCCGGTCGATCTCGTGGTCTCCACAACGAGGTGCGGATGCGACTTCCTTACCGTCTTCTCATGCCACCCGGAGGATATTCCCACACTCTTGGCCTAGTGCTGGCCCCGCCCCTCCGGGGCGATGGCGACATCGTTGAGCGTGGGAGCCGACGATCGCGTACCACTCTGTGCTCTGCCGTCACCACCAAGTCTCGTCGGCAGAAGGCGGCAAGAGGCCGATATCGGGCCAGGCGTCTCGGGCGACGTCGGAAGAGTCCGTCACCGTCCGCTCGTCGCTCAGGCAGCGTCACAGGTTATGGAGTTCTGTCGAGCAAGAGAATCATTCGCACGTGCAGCTGCTTCAAGGCAAACGCCGACGTGGTGCCGACGGGTGAGTGCTGGAATGCCATGAAGAGGGGCCTCATGGTGGCAAGCTCCGCGTGTCAGCGACGGAGCGACCAAGGAGGCCCCAGCGATGTTGTACGCCGGATTGGACCTGTCAAGGAAGCGCTTGGACGTTTGCCTGCTCGACGAGCGCGGTGAGAAGCTGGCGGTCACAGCGGCGCCACCCGACGGCGACGGCCTGCGCGGCCTGGCGGCGCGTCTCGCCGTGCACGGCGACGCCGGTGCGCGCCGCCATCGAGTCGATGAACGGCGCCCGCTTCATCCACGACACCCTCGAGCTCTGCGGCTGGCAGGTCACGGTCGCCGACGCCCAGAGGGTCAAGGGCCTCGCGCCCCTGGCCTGCAAGACCGACCGCATCGACGCCTGGGTGCTGGCCGAGCTGAGCCGCCTCGATCTGGTGCCGGCCATCTGGCTGCCCTCCCCGGAGGTGCGCGCCGAGCGCGAGCGGGCCCGCTTTCGCCTCCACCTCGTGCGTCACTGCGGGGCCTTAAAGAACCGCATCCACGCCACGCTGTTTGCCTTCGGCTGCCCCTGTCCAGTCGCCGACCTCTTCGGCGAGTCGGGACGCCGGCTGCTGGCGCGCCTTGAGCTGCCCGAGTCCTGGGCTGCGACCACCCAGGCCAGCCTGCGCCTCATCGAGGAGCTCGACGAGGAGATCGCTGACTGCGAGGCCGAGCTGCGCACCCTGGGCGCCGACCACCCCTACGTGCCCCTGCTCATGACGGCCCCCGGGATCGCCTGGGTGCTGGCCTACACGATCGCCGCCGAGATCGGCGAGATCGAGCGCTTCGCTTCCCCCAAGAAGCTCTGCGGCTACAGCGGCCTCTGCCCGCGCGTCTACCAGTCGGGCGGCAAGGACTACCGCGGGCCGCTGGCCAAGAACGGTCCCGCCTACCTGCGCTGGGCCTTGATCGAGGCCACCGTGCACGCCTGCCGCCATCCCGCCTACGCCGCCCACTACGCGCACACCAAGCGGCGCCTCGGCCGCCAGCGCGGCGCCAAGGTCGCCCACGTCGAGATCGCCCGCAAGCTGGCCGAGGCGATCTGGTACATGCTCACCCGCAGCCAACCGTTTGCCCCGGCAGGCCCCGCAAGACCTCTGGTCGCCTAGACGACCCCTGTTGGAGATGGGCCACCGCGGCAAGCTCCCACCCGACCTGATCCTCCCGCCACGAGGAGGCGATAGAGAGATGAGCACCACTCGCCGGCGTATCCGCGCGCCGACCGAGAGCACGCAGTGGGTTGCGTGACGGCCCCTCTTCATAGAGAGGTCTTGTTGTCGTGCCCCCAAGAGGGAAGTGGCGGATTTGCGCGCGGTCTACACGCAACGCCGACGCGATGCCGACTCACGGCCGCGCCAATCTGCCGACCTCGTTCCATGAGCATCGCGCCAGCAGGGCGGCGGAGTACCGAGGGGTCAGCCGGATCGGTTTGGCCGTCGCGCTGCAGCCCGTACGAAGCCTTCAAACGGCGTCCCGCACCCTCAGTCGACACACTCCGCGACTCTGAGTCGACCGGCGATCAGGCGGCGACACTCCTCGCCCGGCTGCGGCCGGCCAAGGAGGTAGCCCTGCGCGGCGTCGCAGCCGAGCTCGCGCAAGAAGGCCAGCTGCTCCGCTGTCTCGACCCCCTCGGCCACCGCACCTAGCCCGAGGCTCTCGCTCAGACCGACGACGCCGGAGACGATCGCCCCCGCCCCCTCGTCGTCGCAAAGGCGCGCCACGAAGGAGCGGTCGATCTTGACACGGTCGATAGGCAGTCGGTGGAGACGGCTCAAAGAGGAGTAGCCCGTGCCGAAGTCATCCAGGGCGACGGTCACGCCCATGTCGTGCAGCTCGCCCAGCAGTCTGGCAGCAAGCTGTTCGTCGGCCATGATGGCCGTCTCAGTGAGCTCCAGCTCGAGCTGTTGTGGGGCAAGGCCGCTCGCCTCTAGGGCCGCCGTGATCGAGCGCACAAGGCCGGGTCGCTGCAAGCGCCGGGCCGAGACGTTGACGGCCAGGCGCAGTGGGCGGGCCGCGAGATCCCGCCAGAGCGAAGCTTCGTGACAGGCCATCTGCAGCACCCAGTCGTCCAGCGAGGCAAGCAGGCCGATCTCTTCCGCGACGGGGATGAACTCGCCCGCCGCGAGCAGGCCACGCGCGGGGTGCTGCCAGCGTAGGAGGGCCTCCAGGGCCACGATCTCGCCGCTGCCGAGCTCCACCACGGGTTGGTAGTGGAGGGTGAACTCGCCCCGCTCCAGGGCGGCGCGCAGCTCATGCTCCAGTGTCAGCCGTTCGCCTGCCCGGGGGTTCATGGCAGCGTCATAGAAGCGGCAGCTGTCGCCGCCAACCGCCTTCGCCCGGCGCATCGCCGTGTCGGCGTTCTCTAGCAGCGTCTGGGCATCGCCAGCGTCGGCCGGGTAGAAGGCGACGCCGGCACTGACCGTAGTAAAGAAGGCATGCCCCTCGACTTCCCAGGGCTCGCGGAAGGCGGCGAGGATCTTCTCCGCGACCAGGGGCACGTCCTTGGACCTACGCAGCCCGGGCATGAGGACAGCGAACTCGTCGCCGCCGGAGCGTGCCACTGTGTCGCCGGTGCGCACCGTCTCGCTCAGGCGAGCCGCAACACGCTGCAGGAGAGCATCGGCGGCGGCCTGACCGATGGTGTCGTTGACGTCCTTGAAGCGGTCCAGGTCGACCACGATGAGCGCCACCCTGTAGCCATCCCGCTCCGCTACGTCGATCGCCTGCCGCGCGCGGTCGCGCAGCAGGCCTCGGTTGGGCAGGCCCGTGAGCGCATCGTGGAAGGCCAGCCGCTCGATCAGGTCCTCGGCTCGCTTGCGGTCGCTAAGATCGGTGACCACAGCGATTGCGCCACTCACCTCGCGCCTCGAGCCCAGAAGCGGGGAGGCGGTGAGATTGATCCAGCGCTCCTCATCTCCGGCGCCGCGATAGGGGCCTTCGTAGGAGCCCACACCGCCGGCCAGCGCCTCGCCTATCGCCGCCGTGGCGCGCTGATCGAGCGCGCGTCGCTGGTCGAGACCGAGAAGCTCTTCCCGCGACAAGCAGGCGAGGGACGCGAAGCTCTCGTTGCAGTCACTGATGCCCAGATTCCGGTCGAAGAGGACGATGCCCAGCGGAGAGCGCTCAAAGAGTGTGCGCCGATGATGTTCGGAGGCCTTGAGCGCGGCCTTGACGTGCCTGCGCTCGGCCTCGGCCTTGCGGCGTGCGGCGATGTCGCTCTCCAGGTCGGCGGCTGTTCTCTGCAGCGCCCTCACCGTCCACTCAAGAGTGCTCGCCACCAGCCAGGCGACGATAGCGATGCCGAAGTAGGCGAGGGCAACCTGGAGCTCGAGCAGCCGCTCGCCGCCGTGGAATGCGTTCAGGGCTGCAAAAGAGGCCGCCGAGACGCCCGCCATGGGGAAGGTCGCCCAGGGCCGCAGAACGAAGGCCGCCACGACCACGGGCTCGACGAAGAGGATCTCGATGCGCTGCGGAGCGGTGTAGAGAAAGAAGACGTCCAGCCCGAACGACAGCAGGGCCAGGTGAGCCACCGCCGCCAGGGTGACGCGGCCACGACGGTTGATCAGCCAGATGGTGACGATGGCCGCGCAGAAGGCGAGGTCGGTGAGCAGGTCATAGACGGCGTTGGCGGCGCCGGCGATGAGCCATCCCCAGGTGTCGAAGACTGCGAAGCCGAGCCCCATGGGCAGCAGAGCGACGAGCAGGACGGCGAGGATCTGGCCGCGGCGACGTTGGTCTGCGTTGTCGGTCGAGACGCGTACGATCTCGGCGGCGATCAGCCTCAGGGTACGCCTCGAGACCGCCTGCCAGGGCAAAGCATCGCCGGCCAGGGCTCCGGCTCTCAATGCGTCGTTAGTCACGCACGCTCTCCCGCCATGGGGCAACTCGTCGCCCGGCGCGAGCCCTAGCGACATGCGGCCGCGCCAAGTGCAAGTCAACCCTGTCTCGGTCTCTCACATCCTCCTCCTGGTGGCTCAATCGGCTGCACGCTCGCCGGGGGGGAGGGAACGTTCGTCCAGTTGTGCCCCCTCTCGATCGCGCGACGCAGGTCCGACTCCAGGGAGAGACGCTCGATGGCCGCGGTATGCCTGCTCGACTCGAACACCTTGAGGCGGCCCTTGCTGTTGGGCTTGGCCACGCAGCGACGAGAATCCGTGGCGGCCCGGGCCGGCTGCGTGATAGCCTTTGCGGGCCTAGGAGCAGGTAAGGGGGGCTCTTTGCGGGCCGTTGCCGAATTCATGGAGATCGTCGCTGCAGCCAACGCTATGCCCGAGGTGAGGGTCATTCAGGGCGCCTCGACCGAGCCTGTGGTTACCGTCGATGGTCGCGAGGTGCTGCTCTTCTGTTCGAGCAACTACCTTGGCCTTGCCACCCACGCCGAGATCAAGCAGGCGGTCATCGATGCGGTGGAGGAGTACGGCCTCGGAGCCAACGGCTCGCGCCTGGTCTCGGGGACCACTGACCTCCATCTCGCCCTCGAGGAAGCCACGGCAGACTACAAAGGGACGGAGGCGGCGATCGCCTTCTCCACCGGCTTCATGGCCAACACGGGTACCATCCCCGCCTTAGCCTACGTCCCCTACTTCGCCCGCATGGCGGGCTTGCCCCTGCACTCGGCGACCTCCGAGATGGCTATCCTGAGCGACGTCCTGAACCACGCCAGCGTCGTCGAAGGCTGCCGCGCGGCGCGGGCCAAGCACGTGCACTACGCCCACTGCGACCTAGACGACCTCACTGACAAGCTGCGCCACAACTGGGGCGCTCGCCTGCTCATCGTCACTGACGGCGTCTTTTCGATGGACGGCGACATCGCCCCCCTGCCGGGCATCCTCAGCCTGGCGGAGGAGTACGGCGCCACGCTGCTGCTAGACGATGCCCACGCCACCGGTGTGCTCGGCTCAAACGGTCGCGGCACGCTGGAGCACTTCGGCCTTGAGAGCAGCGCCAACGTGCTGCAGATGGGCACCTACTCGAAATCGTTCGGCGCCCTGGGGGGGTTCGTCGGGGCCGACCGACAAACCGTGGACTACCTTCGGGTGGCGGCGGGCACCTACATGTTCTCGGGTGCGTTGCCGCCTTGCCTCGCTGCCGGCATCATCAAGTCGATGGAGGTCGCGCAGCGCGAGCCGCAGCGCCGCGTCAGGCTGTGGCGCAACCGCGACTACCTCGCCGGCAGCCTCGAGAATCTCGGCTTCGACACCCTAGGCAGCGAGACGCCCATAGTGCCCCTCTTCATCGGCGATGACGAGGCGGCGACGGCCATCTCCTGTGAGCTCTTCGAGCGCGGCATCTTCGCGCCCTCTGTCCGCTGGCCCGCCGTCGCGCGCGGCCAGAGCAGGGTGCGCATCACGCTGATGGCAAGCCACGAGCGCGGCCACCTCGACCGGCTGATTGAAGCGCTGGCCGACCTCGGTGCGAAGTACGGCGTGCTGTAGTTCGCACGACGCGTTGTCGCCGCTAGGCCGTCTCTGCAAGACGGGCGTAATCAAGCCTCTCACTTACTGGCTGCCGCCGGGCCTTCGGCAGATGCCCTGCAGTTATCTGCGGCGTCGGCCCGGCTCGCCCTTCCGCCGATGCTCCTCTCGGCGCCGGCCTGCAAAGTCATGCCTAGAGAAGTCGCTGCCGATACTTCGCAGTGTGATGCTGGGCGAACTCAGCTTGCCGAGCGCGGTGGCGAGGGGCAGCACTCGAACGGTCGCGGCCTTGAATAACTGAGCCGGCCGAGCCTGAGGCCCGGTCTGGTCGCGCCCACTCTGACGCCGCTCGCCCGGCCACAGAGAGATAGCCCATGCCGGTCGGTCCGCCGCGTCGCCAAGGTGCCTGGGTCCGAGTCTCGCATCGGACGCCGAGTCAGCGGTTCCAGGCAGATCTCTGGCTCAGCCGACGCACCGCCGACGCTGCACGTCCGGCGCGACGGCTGCACCTTACTGCTGCTTCTCGGTCGGCGCCGGCGCGTTGCCGACGCCAGGCCGAGATCGACGCCGGATTCCGCAGCGACGCCGAGGCGGGCAATGAAGAGCATCGTCAGCCAGCGCCCCCGACCGCGCCGCCTCCCTCTCCGCCGAAGAGTGGCGCACAGACCGCGGCGATGTGCGCGATGTGGCGGTGATCGGTGCCGCAGCACCCGCCGAACACGTTCAGCTGCGGCAGCCGCCACTTTAGCCGCGCGTACTCGCGGCCCAGTTCCTCGGGATCGCCCGCGTCGGGCTCAGCCAGTGCGTCGAGCTCAGCGTGGCTCAGACGCGAAGCGTTCGCCCGCAGCCCCCGGACCCTCTCCACCCACGATCCGCCGTCGGTCAGCACGGCCTCGAAATGGCTGGGGTGCGCGCAGTTGACCATGTAGTAGCTTGGGTACGCCGAGGTGGCCTCGTCGACCTGCTCGACCGCCCCCTTCAGCGACTGGCCGGTCGCGAGCCTGCCGTCGGTCTCGACGGTGAACGAGATCGCGACTGGCATCCCCGCTCCCTCGGCCGCCGAGACGATACCCACCGCCTCCTCGGCATTGTCGATGGTCAGGGCGCCGATCATGTCGGCGGCGGCGCCCGCAAAGGTCTCGATCTGCTCCCGGTGATAGGCCTCGGCCTCTCTCTCGGACATCGCCGAGGCCGGGTCGTAGCCGCCGCCGCGAGGACCCAGGCACCCGCTGATCACCACCTCGGTCCTCCGGTCCTCGCGCTCATCCCGGACCTGTTCGTACTCCTCCCGCACCTCCTCGAGGAGCCGGACCGCCTTCAGGTTCACGCCCCTCAGCGTCTCGCGCGTGAAGCCGAGCCTCGCCCCCCAGTCCGCGCTGGCTCGCCACGTCGCGCTCTCGAGGACCAGCCCGGCGCGGGAGCGCCGTGCGATCTCGCCGTACGTGCTGAAGTACCTGCGCAGCGCCGCCTCGCCCTCCGGCGTCGAGAGCAGCGGGAAGACGGCGAACTCCGGTAAGTCCAGCCCTTCGTGGGCAATCATACTGGTCTCGATGCCACCGTCCGTCAGGAACAGGCGTCCGCCCAACTGCGGCAGCGCGTACCGGTACCTCGCCATGAGACCCCTCCCGCTCGCCACTACGCCCTCCCTGCTTCGGGATCCGGCTCGTTTGGACGCTCCGGAACAGGCTGCTGCGCGTGCAGCGCCAGCTCCTCTCCGAGATCGGTCGTGATCCGCTCAGAGTCCGTCCTCAGAAGACTTGCGTCAGCGTCTCATCGACGCCGGCGATGAGCTGCCGCACTGCCTTGCGAGCCGGTCTGCGCTTGTTGTCGCGCATGCAGAGATCGCCCACCTCGGCGAGATGCTCGATGCGGCGCCACCGTGGCCGGGGATAGACACCAGCCTTCATGAGGGCCCGATTGAGCTTGCCTACGCCCGGCGTCTTCTTCTTGACGGTGACGTTGTGGTGGCGCGCCACTGCCAGCAGGTGGCGTTCCAGGGCGAGGTGCGCGAGCGTACCTGCCGCCCGGCGCTGGCCTCTTCTGAGAAGCGCCCGCGCGGCGGCCAGGTCGGTGTCTAAGAACCCGCCCTGTGGCTCGAGCAGCGGCAGGGCTGAGGCGAGGATAGCGAGCTGGATACCGAGCAGGTGGAGAAAGGTCTGCGTCATGCCGGGGTCAAACAGCAGCGCAAGGCCGCCTCCTTGCTCGGCCGGCGTTGGCGCGCTGCTCGGGCCGCTCAGGATGTCCGAGATGGTGGTCGGCCGTCCTTCGCCACCACGCCTGGAGCGGTAGTAGGCGGCGAACTCGCGGCGGCGCTCGGGTACGACCTGACGCACCGCGCGCAGCGCCTGCGTATACCAGCCCTGGTAGCTGTCGTTGACGACGCGCGGGTCGAGATTCTCAGCCACGATACGCTGGGACAGCTCTCTGCCCATCGCCATGAGCTTGCCTACCTCATCGCGCAGCAAGCCTCTCACCTCCATCAGGATGCTCTCCGCTCGCAGCCAGTGTACAGGCGGCGAGGTCGGCTGGCCTTCACGGCCCAGAGTACCGCTTCGGGATTGCTGGAGGTCAGCCAGTCTTCCACGGCCAGCATCGACGCTGCACTGAGCCAGCTCCGCCGACGCTGCGCCGACCGACACTGCGCCGACCGGACGCACCACACAGGTTCGTCTCTCGCCTGAATCCCGTGCTTCCGGTGCGCCGTCCGGCGTTGCCTGACGAGCGCCCCCAGAGCGACGCTGGTTCACACCAGACACGCGTCAAGGGGAAGCGCATGCAGGGCCACATCCGCCGCCGAGGACCACACAGCTACGAGTACATCGTCGATGTGGGCACCGCAGCGGCGCAGCGCTGCCAGAGCTGCGGCAAGCGGTTCTGGGTCGAGCGTAAGCCCAAGGAGAGCTGTCCCTCCTGCGGCGGCAGGCTCATTGAGACCGAGGAGCGCCGCCGCGAGACCAAGGCCGGCTTTGCCACGCGCAAGGAGTGCCAGGCGGCCATGGCCAAGGTGCTGGTGGCGGTCGAGGAGAGAAGCTACGTCGTGCCCACCAAGGTCACCGTGCGCGAGTTCCTGCAGAAGGAGTGGCTGCCGGCCATCCGCTCCACGATCAGGCCGACGACCTACCGCTCCTACGTGCAGCACGTCGAGTGTCACATCGTGCCCCACATCGGCAGCGTGAAGCTGGAGAAGCTCAGCGGAGCGACGATCAACGCCCTCTACGCCAAGCTCGCCCAGAGCGGCAAGACGAACGGCACGAAGCGGCCTCTCGGCGCTCTCCATCCGCCACGTGCACGCCGTCCTGCACCGGGCACTCAAGGACGCCGTCAGATGGGGTCGGCTCTCGCGCAACCCCATCGAGGCCGCCGACCCACCCAGAGTGAATGGCTCTGGTCACGAGATGAGGACCTGGAGCGCCGAGCAGCTGGCGGCCTTCCTTGCGGCAACCAAAGACGATCGCCTGCACGCCCTCTGGCACCTGCTCGCCCTGACCGGCCTGAGAAGGGGCGAGGCCCTGGCGCTCACCTGGGACGACGTCGACCTCGAGGCAGGATCGCTCTCGGTCAGACGGGCGCTGATCCCCAACGGCAGAGAGGTGGTCGTCTGCGAGCCCAAGACGGCTCGCGGACGCAGAGTGGTCGCCTTGGACCCGCAGACGATCGAGGTGCTCAAGGGCCAGGCCGCCCGTCAGCTCGTGGAGCAGGCGAAGGCCAAGAGCTGGACCGACACGGGCTTGATCTTCACGCGCGAGGACGGCGAGGCGCTGCACCCCGAGGTCGTCAGTCGCTTCTTCCGTCAGGCGGTCAAGAGAGCCGCACTGCCGACGATCCGCCTGCACGACCTGCGCCACACCCACGCCACCCTCGCCCTGCGCGCCGGCATCCATCCAAAGGTGGTCTCCGAGCGCCTCGGGCACGCCACCGTCTCCATCACCCTCGACACCTACTCGCACGCCATCCCGGCGATGCAGGAAGAGGCCGCGACGAGGATCGCCGAGCTCGTGTTCGGCTAGCGCCTCGTCAAGACCGGCCCGTTGGGCATCGCGTGACACGCCCTCGCGCAGCAGCGATCAGGGGTTCGAATCCCCTGCGGTCCAACCGAGCCGGCGTCATCTGCGCCGCGGGGTATTGCGATCGGCGAAAGAGCGAACACCCGCGAGAGGCCACGTTCTGGGGAGGCAGATTCTCATTGCCGCGGCCGAGCGGCTGACGCTTCGCGGTCAACACCTTCTCGACCGGCACATGCAGTCGCTGGCTGGTGCTTGTGAGGTGCGGACGAAACGAGTCCGTTGCAGACGATTGCCGGTGATCTATGGACCGATTTCGATACCCACTCCGCAGTTCTCGATTCGGTTGTCCGAGAACTGACTGTGTCCAATCCACAGCGAAGTGCTGTCCCCGTGGATGTCGAAACCGAGAGGCCGCAGATCAAGCCAGGAGACGACGGCTGAATCCTCACCAACTTCTCTTGCCGTCAGCACTTTTGTTTGAGCGGCGAAGATCTCCAAGGTGCCCTCTGATGTCTTGCTCACATGAACGTCAGAAAGCTGAGATTCGTTGTCTACAACGACGGAAAGCCACTGCTTTGGGTCACCGCTAACTGGTGCTGAGAGCCACACACGCGGTCCATTACCCTTGCCAACAAGCAGGGGAGCATGACCTGCCACTTCAACAGCAACCGGGGTGTTCACGAAGTGGTTGCCGCAGAACTGCAATTCTCTGTAGGGCACGTGATCGACGGGAGAGTTCTCAGTCCTGTTCATCGACCCGTCTCACGATCAGATGCTCCGGTGGATGGCTCTCAAAGTGCGCCTTCATCTTCTTCAGCAATGCCCGTTTCTCGTTGGGCACCAAGCGAGAGATGATAAAGAGAATGCACGCGACGGCGACTCCGAGGCCCAGCGCCCAGTACTCCCAGTTCTGCACCGTCACCGTCGTGTGACTCCACCAGCCGGACATGAGTTTCGCAGCTATTGAGAAGCCCCAACCCAGGGACAACAGCAGGCATGCGAGGGCTGCGTCTTTGAACCACGATCCTTGCGCGGTTAGCCGAACGTAGTCTGCTTCGCACAGCGCGAACGTGCACTGGAGTGAGCGGACAATCGGCTCGACGCCAACGTCCGCGACGAGCCCATAGGTCCGCGTGATGGTCTGGCCTTCAACTCTAACACCGTCTGTCGGCACCAAGTCCACCTGACTCCATGGTGGGCGTCTGGCACTGATAGTTCAGCCAGCGCAACCGGACAGAGGAGCGTCGTCCACCTTGACTTTTAGCCTACTCCAAGTCCTGCCTTTGCGCAGCGGCACCTGGCAGATGCGCCAAAGCTTGGCCGTCCCACGGGGCACCGCCCCTGCCGCCTCACTCGTCGCTCAGCCGGTCCCGAGGCCGAGCCTCTCGGCCATGGACCGGCCCAGGGCCCGCGCCTCGGCCATGAGCTGCGCGTCGGCGGCGGCGTCGCCCGGGCTTGTCCGCGCAGCCGCCCAGGCTTACGACGGGCAGCTCCTCCGGGTTCGACAGGGCCACGAAGCGGCGCATGGCGGCCAGGGTGTCGTCGAGACCGGTCTCCGCGGCGACGGCGATCAGGCCGACGACCTTCGGAGTCAGCCACTGGTCGTGGTAGTAGCGGGTCGCGTTGCGGTCGATGAACGTCTTCATCTGGCCCGAGACGTTCTCGTAGTAGACCGGCGAGGCCAGGATGAGGCCGTCGGCCGCGTACACCTGCTCGAGGACGCCGGCCATGTCGTCGTCGTGCGGGCACGCCGCCCGCTCGCCGCAGTTCTCGTGCCCGTCGCAGGCGTCGATGCGCAGTGCGGCGAGCGTGATTCGCGTGCAGCGGCAGCCGCAGCGCTCAAGCTCCTTAAGGGCGGCGTCGACGAGGGCGACGGTGTTGCCCTGGCGATGCGGACTGCCGATGACGGCGACGACGTGGGGCTGAGAGTCGGTAGCGCACATGTGGGGACCTCCACGTGATCGCCGGATGGGGTGAGCACGAGAGGCGAACGACCGAGACGAGGCCGCGCACCCGGCGTGCTGCTCGAGGCTACAGGGGGGCAGCACGCGAGGCAAGCGCGGGCCACCGCGCGGACGGTCGCGCCTCACCAAGAGCATCCCGGAGCTCGTCTTTGCCGAAGTGTGGGGTCCCAGTACCCGTGTTACAGATCAATCACTCTGCTGCAGCAACGCTTACGAGACCTCCCTTTGGAGCGCTTTCGTATGTGCGTGGCCTGCCCTTGGCGATGGCGAAGGCGCCTTGGATCTTGTCGGGGTCGTGGCGGGCGGCGTGCGTGCGCAGGATCCTGCCGGCCAGCGAGATCTGCACCGTCTCGCCCACGAGGCGGACCTCGACGCGGGCGGCGCGATGGCGCCGCCCCACGGGGTAACCTCCACCAGACACTGATGCTGAACTGCGAGCAGGTTCGAGCTGCACCGACTGGCCGGCGCGGCCGAGGGTACGCACCTTGGGGTTCACGCCCCCGCGACAAGCGACCCACGCGTCGAAGCCGGTGGGCTCGGCGCAGAGGCCGGCATCGGCCTTCACGCCCCTCGCGGCGCACGCGTAGGCGCCGGCGCCGCTCGACTCCTCGTCCGTGTCGGTGCAGAAGACGACGTCGCCGGCCAGACGCACGTCGAGCCGGCGCATGGTCTCGAGCGCGAACAGCATGCCGCCCATGCCGCCCTTCATGTCGCAGCTTCCGCGGCCGTAGAGCAGGCCGTCGCGCACCTCTGGACGATGCGGGTGGCTCGTCCAGAGACCGACCGGTTCGGCGGAGACGGCGTCGATGTGGCCATTGAGCAACAGGGAGCGGCCGCCGCCCGCGCCGCGCAGGCGCGCGGCGAGCTGCGGCCGCCCCTCGAAGTCGAGATCGTCCGGCACGAAGCGGCTGCCGGAACCTGTGGGCTCCGGCTCCCAGACGTCGGTCTCGGCCTCGATCGTCTCGAGGCGCTCCCGCAGATACTCCTGCAGCTCGGCCTCCTGCCGCGGCGGGTCGCCTACGTTGCGCGCCGTCGTGTCGAACGTGACCAGGTCCGAGACGAGGGCGACGAGCTCGTCCTTGCCGCCACGCACGGCGTCGACCACGCGCTCCTCGAGGACCGAACGCAGCGCGCCGGGGTCGGTCATCGCGTCCTCCTTCAGAAGGGTGTGACCGGGACCGGGCCTCGGCCCGGCCCCGGTCACAGGATGCGTCACTCAGGCGGCAGCTCGCCGAACGTGACACTCAGGTCGATGCCCTGCTTGGCACCGCGCCAGCGCCAGACGTAGTACCAGATCATGCCGGCCGCCCACGCCGCCGCGAAGACGAAGAGGTTCTTGCCCGTGACGTCGCGCGACGTCGGGTCGATGAACGAGAAGTAGAGGAACGTGATGATGAACATCAGGTACAGGACCCCGCCGATGGTGACCAGCGGGATGCCGGCGATCCTCCACGAGTGGTAAGGCGAGGCCTCCCAGATGCCGCGCACTTTCTTGCGGTACGGGAAGAACACCGCCGAGATGCCGGTCACGAGGAACACCGAGATGAACTGCATGCCGCCGCCGATAAGGCCGCTCAGGCTGCTGGTGAGCCAGAGCACGTACACGGCCACGCCGACTGCGAAGATGACCATCGCCACGGTCAGGTTCTTGATCGGCGAGGCGTGCGTCGGACTCACGTCGGTGAACCACTTCGGCCCCATGCGGTCGAGACCCCAGGCAAGCCACGCGCGCCCGATGATGAGGATGGCGATCGTGATCTCGAGCCAGATGACGGCGATGAAGGCGAGGAGGATCGACCAGGCCACGATGCCGCTCTGCGCCGCTCGCGATCCACGACAGGGTCAGGACATCGGGCGAGTAGGGCGCCGTGTAGCCCGGGACTCCGGCCCCGAAGCTGGCCTGCGCGCTCGCGCTGAGGAAGTTGAAGTCGACCATCCGGTAGAGCCCGGTGGCCAGCAGCAGGCCGAGCACGATCGGCACCCAGACGGCGAGTACGTTGCCGGTGAGCAGCGTCTTGTCGGGCCGCTTGACCTCGCCGCTCAGGTAGGCGATGGCGTAGTTGTAGACGAATAGCGCGTAGACGCCACTGAAGGCCCCGATCGTGTCGTGCCAGTTCCACGTGGTCGGCAGTCGCCGGCCGCCTTGATGAAGGCGTTATAGTCGAGCGACTTGTACTGGGTGGCGATGGCGTTCCAGTGCGCGATGAAGTCGCCCTTGCTCGTCATCCAAATAGCGGCGATGAGCACGATGCAGCCGCCGATGGCGGGGATCAGCATGATCTTCTGGATGATCGCGTAGCTCCTCATGCTGAAGGCGACCGAGAGGTAGCCGATGACGGTGATCATCACGCCGAGGATGAACAGCCCCTGCTTCGATGCGACCCAGTCGGTGAACCCCGCCCAGCCCATGTACTGTCCGAAGAGCTGAAGAGCAGGGACGCCCAACCAGGTGGCGATGAACCAGTTCCAGTAGAAGATGGCGAGGATGTTGGTAAAGACGGCCCCGAGCGCGACCGCCGGGTGCAGGATGCGTGAGTTGTAGACGTACTCACCGCCGGCACGCGGCATCGACCCGCTTAGGATGCCCCAGACGAGCGGTGCGCCGAGACCGGCCGTGAGCGCACCGATGATGATGGCGATGGTGAGGTTGCCGCCGGGGAACAGCGACAGGGCGATGCCCACCATCAGCCAGAGCGTGGCGATCGGCTGGCAGGTCATGAGCCCGGCGCCGAACGCATCCCACATGTCCAGGCCACGCACGAGGCCACTCGCTTTTCGTGCGAAGGCAAGTTCTTCAGGCATTAAGTCCTCCTGACCGCTTGGAAACTGGACTGCTTTGGGCCCCGCCCGCAGCAGCCCCTGCCTCAAACCGTGCGTGCTCGCGGACTCATGCCATAGCACCCCCTAGATGATTGATTCCACGCCGTCAGGCACAGTAGCAGACCAAAGAACGGCTGGGACGGCCGAGACGATGGTTGAGCGTGACACACGCGGCCAGGCAGCAGAAGCGCTGCAGAAGACGCTCGCGCAGGCCCGCCATCGTGCGCGCCCCGTGACGCTCCAGGGTGAGCAGGTCCTTGGCCGTCCAGAAGATCGACTCGATGCGCTGGCGGATGGGTGCCAGGTGAGGCCCCCGGCGCTGTTCGTCCTGGCGGGCGGGACGCACGATGAGCACGCCCAGCTCGGCCACGGCGCCGGCGAAGTCGCCTCCGGCGTAGCCCTTGTCGCAGAGAAGGACCTCACCGCCCGCCAACCCGCACCTCTCCAGCAGCCCCAGGCCGACCTCGCGCTCGTCACGGCCCGGCGCGGCCAGCTCGAGGGCCCTGGGGGTGCCGTCGGGGGCGAAGATGGCGTGCAGGCGCAGGCCCCAGAACCAGCGCGAGTGCGCGGCACACCAGCCGTAGCCGGCCACCTCGGCGAGGGCGGAGCGTCTGACGGTCTCGCGGCTGCGCGCGCACTCCACGGGGGTGGAGTCCATGAGCAGAAGGTCGTCCCTCGCACCCGGGCTCTGGGCGGCGAAGTGCGCCATCAGCCACTCGATCGCATCGGCCAGGCGGCGGCGGCGTTTGAAGTAGGCGGGCTGGGAGGGCAGGCGGGGAAAGAGGTGGTCAAGGCGCTTGCGGGCCACGGCCAGGAAGCGGCGGTCGGAGCAGATGCCCATGATGGCCTGGGCCACGCAGAGGGTGACGACCTCAGCGTCGGAGACGCGCCGGCGGGCGTTGCCCTTCGCCTCTGGCAGAAGATCGTCGGCTGTGCAATAAACGACCGTGCAGAGAGTGTCGAGGTTGGCGTCCATCGTGGCCTCCGGGTCGACGGTGTCTTAGGCACCGTCGGCTTCGACCTCTCTGCGTTTCTTTCCTTGCGCAGGCTCAAATTCGTGGAATCAGTCATCTAGTGCGTCGCCCCCTGCCCCTGTCGCGGCACACAGACCGACTGCGTGCTTTCCTTGCTTCCCTGCATCACGTGCCGACAGGGAGCTTCTGGACACCACTTCACGCGCTCTTGATCTTCTGCCAGGCCTCGGCCCACTTCTCCGTGAAGGCACCGAGGTCGGTCTCCTGCTGGCCCCGCTTCAGCTCCTCCTCGTTGGGTTCGAAGGAAAGCACGATCTTGTCGACCCACGCCTTCGCCTGCGGGATCGGCGTGTGGTACCAGGTGTAGTTGATGGTCTCCGCCGCGACCTTGGGGTCCATCAAGAAGTTCATGAGCAGGTGCGCGGCGTACGGGCTCGGCGCCCCCACGGGGATGCAGTAGCAGTCCTGGTAGATGTTGTAACCCTCGAGGGGCAGCACGTACTGCAGCCGCTTGGCGCCCAGGGTGGGCAGCGCCATGAGCAGCCAGCCGTCCCAGCCCTGCACCAGGGGCACGCCGGAGATGATGGCGCGCTTCATGTTGATCGAATCGTAGGCACGCACGAGCGGCTTCTGCTCGATGCACTTCTGGGTCGCCTGATCGAGCTCCGCCTGGTTGGTGCAGTTCTCCTTGCAGCCGAGCATGATGAGGGCCGACATCAGGAGCTCGCGCTGGTCGTTTAGCATGTTGATCCGGCCTTTGTAGTTCGGGTTCCAGAGGTCGGCCCACTTGGTGATGGGCTCCTTGATCATGTCGATGCGCACGCCGATGCCGGTGGTCCCCCAGTCGTAGGGGATGCTGTACTTCTTGCCGCCGTTCTCGTCCGGGTTGTCGTAGAGCGGCTTCTGGAAGCGCTCGGCCAAAGTGCGGAAGTTGGGCAGGTACGCCATATGCAGCGGCTGGATGAGGCCCGTCTTCATGAGGACGTGCACCATGTAGTCGGAGGGCACGATGAGGTCGTAGCCGCGGGCGCCCGCCTTGAGCTTGGAGAGCAGCGCCTCGTTGTCGTCGAAGTACGTCTGCTTGACCTTGATGCCGTACTTCTTCTCGAACCGCGAGATGACGTTGGGCGCCGTGTAGTCGGCCCAGTTGTAGAGGTGCAGCGTGCTCGGCAGCGTGGTGTCGAGCGGTGTGGGCGAGGCCGATGTGGTCGTCGGGACCTTGCCGCCGCAGGCCGCCAACACGGCGCCAGCGGCGGAGAGCGATAGGCCCAGAGCGGTCGCGCGGACAAGAAACTGCCGGCGGCTGATGCGCTCCTCTGCGAGGTCGGCAACGAGCGCCTCGAGACGCCGGTCCCTCAGTGACGTGGATGGTTCGGCGGAATCGCCGGAGAAGCCGTTCATGGCTCTTGCCCCTCTGTGTAACGTCGCGTGCCAGAGGGCCCAAGAGGCCGTCTGGCCTCACAAGGATTATACTCCTGACCCGCTTCGACAACCATCCATTGGCCCCTAGGGCTACTGTCTGCGAGGGCCCTCAGGCAGCCGGCCGGCTAGTCGCCTGACGTTCTCCTTGCCGCGATCACTCTGGAGGCCATCGACCGCGAGATCGGCAGGCTGGAGGCGCAACTCGGCCAGCGGGAGCAGTGAGCAGAGACGGCCGGCGGCGCGCTCGGCAGTCTGTCGGCAGTAGCCACGACGGGCAGGACAAGGGGAGCAGCTGGAGGTTCCGCCGTGATGTGCCAGCCAGACGGCCCTCTCCCGCAGGCTTCGCCTCCGCTAGCAATGCCCCTTGAAGGACAGAGCAGCGATAGACTGCGAGCCCTGATCCCGCAGATGTTCGCGTGTCCTGTCGGCGGCCTAATACCGTGGCAAGTAGTGGGCTTCATCAGGTCAGTCGGCTGTCAGCATCGATCTCCCTTCTCCCTCCTCCCTGATGTGCAGGTGGCTCATCGGGGAACACTCCTTAGTGCCACCGACGAAGGAGGTGAGGTCATGATGGCAGTGAGTCCACAGGACCTTGTCGGGCGTGAGGTTTTCGCACGCGATGGCGACAAGATGGGGACCATCAAGGAGCTGGTCTACGAGGGGGACTACGTCGTCGTTCGGCGGCTGCTGTCCAGGCTCGTCGTGCCGGTCAGGGCGATCGAAAGCTCGGGCGACCGGCTGCTGATACCACACACCTCGTCGTACCTTGACATGGCTCCGAAGGTCGACACCAAGCACCCCCTGTCTGCGGAGGACAGGAGCCTGCTCGAGGACTTCTACATGCCGCACGCGGCGTAGCAGTTGCGCCCCCGTCGCCCGGCGGGGGCGTCTTTACAGGGGCCACGGGCTATCCGGACGGTTCAGGCGTTCCGAGCGGAAGTGGAACATCGTGGGTCTTATGGTGTTCATCGCCGAGAACGGTAGTCAGACACTCAGATGGAACGGGGCTGGAAGAGGTTCGGGGGCGCTCTTCGGGGGTCAGTGGATTTGCCGGGGGACCTGGGGCCTGCATGTGCTCGATCCTCGCCTCGCTTCGCCCGCCGGGAGTCTTCGAAGCAGACTGCGATCCGCCGCCTCCGTTCGCAACCAGGGAATCGTCAGGGGGTCACGCCGTGAATGAGAACGAGATCGCCAGACTCGTGCAAGAGTCCGCCCGTGGCAGCTGCACCCGCGGCCAATTCATCCGCGGTGCTGTGGCTGCCGGGCTTTCCGTGCCGGCGGCTGCCGCCCTCTTGGCGGCCTGTGGCAGCGCTGGCACGAGCGGGACGACGTCGCAGCCCACGGCGATGGACACCACAAAGCCCGCCAAACTCTTCCTCTACAACTGGGCCGATTATCTCGCGCCCTCCGTGCAGAAGGGCTTCGAGCGCACGTACGGCATCAAGGTGGTGCAGACCTACTTCGACGACAACGAGGCCATGCTTACGAAGCTCAAGGCCGGAGCCACGGGGTACGACGTCATCGTGCCCACCGGCTACATGTCCACCATCCTCGCCAAGACCGGCTTGATCCAGCCCTTGAACGCCGACCTGCTGCCCAACCGCGAGTACATTCCGCCCAAGTACGAGAACCCGGCCTACGACCCGGTGACGAACGGCAAGTTCTACACCGTGCCCTACATGTGGGGCACCACCGGCATCTGCTTGCGCACGGACAAGATAAAGGACGAGCTCACACGCTGGGCAGATCTCTGGAACCCCAAGTACAAGAACATGATCGCGATGATGAACGACGAGAGAGAGGACCTGGGGGCTGCCCTGAAGCTCCTGGGCTACTCCCTCAACACGACCGATCCCGGCGAGATCAGACAGGCGGCCGACAAGCTCATCGAGCAGAAGCCGCTCGTGCGCAAGTACGTCGTCACGTCGGTGTGGCGGGAGATCGCCGCGGGAACGCCGATCTGTCACTCGTGGAACGGGGAGGTAGCCCTGGCCGTGAACGGACTAGGCAAGGGCAGCGAGAAGCTCGTCAAGTTCGTGCTCCCGCAGGAGGGCTTCACGGTCTGGACGGACACCCTGGCCATACCGGTAGGAGCGCCGAGCCCCTACGGAGCGCATCTGTTCATGAACTACGTGATGGATCCCAAGGTGGCCGAGAAGAACGCCCTCTTCACCGGCTATCTTCCTGGCAATGTGCCGGCGATGGCTGGGGTGCAGGAGAAGAACCCGGTGGCCGCGATGATAACTCCGACCGACCAGGAGCTTGAGCGTGGCGAGTTCCTCCTCGACCCCGGCGTCGCGACGCAGTACTACTCGTCAGAGTGGCAACGGGTGAAGTCAGCCTAGCCCTTTCGCACTACTGCAGCGTCATGAAGCCCGCCGCCTCGGCAGCGCTCAGCATCCGCCGGACAGAGGCCCGAGTCACCGCAGTGGCAGCGGGCCCCAGCCCCTCTTGTGGCGGTGAGGAGGGACCCCTCGTGCCTGATCGGGGGGTCACGGCCGCAGGAGGCCATCCTCTCGCCACGCGTGCAAGCCCAAAGGAGTACGCGCGCCTGCCGAGTTGTGCCGCCAGGACGTCTCGAGGTCAGGGCCTGTGGCTAGAGGAGCACACCGCCAGTTCTCAGGACGCAGCCGCCACTGCAGCCACTGCAGCCGACTTTCGTCCGGCCATGAAAATCCACCTGGGAGGCCCGCGTTGTGTCCAGCGGTAGCGGTGGTTGTAGGCTGCCATGACCGGGCCAGGGGCTTCCGGGAGAACGCAGGACGGGCAGGCCGCGCAATGCCGTGGGCTACAAGCCCGATCTTGTCTGTGGCCGCCCCTGCGACTGCACCCGGGTGTGCTTATGAGCACGAATCCGTCGGTGTCGATTCGCCCGCCTGCGCTCCGCGGTCAAGCGAGCCAGAAAGGAGTGCCCATGCGAGCGATCGGCATCGACGTCCACCGCGACTTCTGCGAGCTGGCGATCTCGGAGGACGGACGCCTGCGCTCGGCCGGGCGCGTCGCCTCGACCCCGGCCGAGCTTGCGCTGCTGGCCGCCAGTCTGCAAGCCGACGACGTGGTGGCCCTGGAGACGACCGGCAACGCACTGGCCATCGCGCGCATCCTCGAGGGACACGTGGCGCGCGTGGTGGTGGCCAGCGCCAAGGAGCTGCACGCGATCTCAGACGCCAAGGCCAAGACCGACCGCAGAGACGCGCGCACCCTGGCCAGGCTGCTGGCGGCCGGCATGCTGGAGGGTACCTGGCTGCCCGACGAGGCCACACGCGCCCTGCGCCGTCGGCTGCAGCGTCGGGAGCAGCTCGTGCGCCAGCGCAGCCGTCTCAAGAACGAGATCCACGCCACCCTGTATCGCAACCTCTCGGGTGCCGGTCCGGCCAGCGATCTCTTCGGGACGGCGGGGCGGCGCTGGCTGGCCGGCCTTGCGCTGCCCGCCGACGAGCGCGAGACGGTCGACGGCTGCCTGCGCGTGCTCGACTTCCTCGGTGACGAGGTCGACCACCTGGAGCAGGCCGTCGCTTGCCAGGCGCTGGCCTCGCCCGAGATCCGCCGCCTCGTGACGATCCCCGGCGTCAACCTGATCACCGCCGCCACCCTGATGGCCGTGATCGGCGACGTGGGGCGCTTTGCCTCGGCGCGTAAGCTGGTCGGTTACCTGGGCCTCGATCCGCGCGTGCGCCAGTCGGGCTCCGCTGCGGCGCGCATGGGACGGATCTCCAAGGAGGGCGCCGCCAGCGCGCGCCGCGTGCTCTGCGAGGCCGCCCAGGCGGCCATGCGCACCCCGGGGCCGCTGCGCGCCTTCGGGCAGCGCGTAGGAGCCCGGCGCGGCCACCAGGTGGCCGTCGTGGCCGTCGCCCGCAAGCTGGCCAGCCTCGCCTGGCGGCTGCTTGACAAGCGGCCAGGACTACGCCTTTGCCAGCCCCTCGCGGGTGGCCTTGAAGCTGCGCCGCATCGAGCTGCGCGCCGGTGCGCCGCGCCAGCGCGGACGCCGCTCGAACGCGACACTGAACGCCCGGCGGGAACGCGAACGAGAGCTCGCCTTGGCCGCCGAGCGCGCCTACCAGCGCCTGGTCTCAGACTGGCAGGCCGGCGCCAAGAAGGACAAGGGCGCGGGCGCCGCAGCGGGGCGCGCATCCTAGGAAGGCCCGCGCAGGACCGAGCAGCGCGGCAGACTCACAAGCCCCGACGTCTGCGCTTGAGCTCGCGGTCACCCGCACCCAAGAGATTACGTTCGCACAGGGAGGTCGGGCTGTCGAGAAGGACTTGACTTTCATCCGTCGGCAATATGTCGGCAAAGGGACAGACTGGCCAAAACAGGCGCAGACCGAGAGTGGCTATGTGCAGGGAAAAGCTTGGAGGCGGCGACCGGAGTCGAACCGGTGATGGAGGTTTTGCAGACCTCCCGCCCCTTCCGTGCCTACGAGAGGACCATGCCTTCTACGAAAGGACCTTGCGGCTCTCCAGGTGCAGATCGACCTTGCGCTTGATGCGCTGCAGCGCGTTGTCGACGGTCTTGCAGTCGCAGTCGAGCTCGCGCGCGATCTTCTCGTAGGAGAGGCCGCGCAGGTAGAGCCTGAGCACGCGGCTCTCGAGGTTGGAGAGCAGACGCGTCAGGCAGTGTTTGAGGCTCTCGACCTCTTCCGAGGAGATCACCTGGTTCACGGGGTCGTGGACGGTGGGACCGGGCAGGATGTCGGCGAGAGAGCACTCGCCCTCGTCGCCGGCATCGCCCGGCGTATGGCTGAAGGACAGGTACCCATTGAGGGGAACGTGCTTCTGCCGCGTCGCCGTCTTGATCGCGGTGATTATCTGGCGCGTTATGCAGAGCTCGGCGAAACTGCGAAAGGACGCCTGCCTGTCTTCACGGTAGTCACGCACGGCCTTGTAGAGACCGAGCATCCCCTCCTGGACCAGGTCCTCGGCGTCGCCGCCGGCGAGAAAGTACGAGCTGGCCTTCAGACGCACGAACTGGTGGTAACGCAACATCAGGGCGTCGAGCGCCGGCGTGTTGCCGCGACGATACGCGTTGACCAACGCAAGGTCTGAACTCTCGTGGAAGGGTTGAGGGTTCTGGAGGTGGGTCGAGGCCCTGCCGGGCTCCGCTTGGCGCGCCGGCTTCGTACCCCTCACCTCTTGGCTTTTTCGCTGCATACGAGGAACTACTGCCCCTGGGTCCTCATCCTTTCGAGCCTGCGCCAAGTCTCAAGGTCAACTTTATCCTCAAGGCTCCCCGGCATTCTAGTCGAATCGTCGGACTTTGCAAGGTCTTTTGAGAGGAAGTCGATGTCGAGGCCGAGCTCGCGCGGCGTCATGCGCCGTACCCCGGCCCGAGCCGCCGTTCGCTGCACCTCCTGGTCTGCCGACACCACGACCACCGAGACGTCGGGCGGCTGCTCGGCGATACGCCGTGCTATGAGCGTGTCGGCCGAGAACTTGCCCCCGGCGAAGCACACCTCGACACGCGTGCCCGTCAGCGGCTCGCAGGCCGGCCTCGGCTTGCCGTGCGCATCCCACACGAGGACCACGTCGGCCTCGCGCAGAGCCGCGAAGCTCGCGAGCTGATCGGCCAGCCAGTCCCGACGACGGGCCAGCTCGCTGGCGGACATCTCCGCGAACAGGGCGTGCAGCACGTTGTAGCCGTCGACGACGTAGAGCAGACGGGACGCGTTCACCGACGATCCTCCGAGCTGCTGCCGCCGTCGGGCCGCGACGCGCCCGTCGCGGCCCGACGGCGGCGCGCACCGGTCTCCTCGTGGCGGCGCCGGAGCTCGAAGAGCACGACCGCCGCCGCCACGCTCACGTTGAGGCTCTCGACCGGTCCCTCGATGGGGATCGCCGCGACGCCGTCGCACGTGCGCGCCACCAGCGGACGCAGGCCGCGACCCTCCGAGCCGAAGACGAGCGCCACCTTGCCCCCGAGATCGAGCTCGAGGTACGAGGTCGCCGCGTCGCCGGCGGCGCCGTAGACCCAAAACCCGGCTTTCTTGAGCTGCCCGAGGAAGCCGGCGACGTTGGTGACGTGAGCGATGGGCAGGTGCTCGGTCGCGCCGGCCGCCGCCTTCACGGCGGCCGGCGTGACCGAGGCCGAGCGGTGCCGGGGCAGCGCGAGACCGTCGGCGCCTGCCGCAAGGGCGCTGCGAGCGACGGCCCCCAGGTTGCGCGGGTCGCTGACCTCGTCGAGGACGACGACGAGTGACCCGCCAAGGAGCCGCTCGGGCGGCGCGTACGGGTAGTCCCCGACCAGCATGGCGAGTCCTTGATGCTCACGCGAGCCGGTGAGCCGTTCGAGCTCGCGGGGCTCGGTCGCCTGCAGCTCGAGGCCCTGGGGCAACAGGCCTGCGACGACGCGCCGGGCGGCAGGCGTCACGGCGAGCTTGTGCGGCCGGCGCAGGGCGCCGGGCATCAGAGCGAGCCGCACCGCCTGCCGCCCGTAGATCCATTCCATGGTCGGGTTGTCCCCCTCGCGAGGGTGACGTAACGAAAGACGCAACCACCTTCGCCGCGGCCGCCGGCGAACCCTGCGGGGTCGCGATGCGGGGGGCGCGGGACGCGCTTACTGACGCGGCACGACCTGCGTCCCCTGAGGCGTGTCGCGCACCTCGAAGCCGGCCGCCTGGATCTCGTCGCGCAGGGCGTCGGCCCGGCTCCAGTTCTTCATCGCCCGCTCGTGGTCGCGCAGCGCGGCAGCGTAGGTCGCGTCTCCTCGCACGAGCGCGCCGGTGTAGAGCAGTTCGATCTCGTCCCAGGCGCCCTCGGCGGCGAGATCCTGCGCCTGCGGCGCGACTGTTTCGCCGCCGTTTGGCCCAGTCAGCGTGGCGGAGCCAGCCGCCTCCGCGGTGCGGGTCGTGTGGGTTCCGCCGCCCGTGACGTCGTCGGGCAGGCCGATGAGCAGCACGCCGAGCCGCTCCTCTAGGAGCGTGCGGGCCTCGCTGAGCGCCACGACGTCGAGCGGCTCGAGACCCTCGTCGACGGCGGTCAGGTGGCGGTACGCTCCGGCGACGAGAGCGAAGAGGGAGCCGATGGCGCCCGCGGTGTTGAGGTCGTCGTCCATGTACTCGTCGAACTCCGCCCGCGCGCGCGCCAACGTCTCGCGGAGGTGCGCGACCTCGCCCCTCCGACGCGCCTTGTTGGCCGTCGCCAGTCTGAAGGTGACGTCGCGCAGGGCCCCGACGAGACGCTCGTACGACGCCTTTGCTTCGTCGAGCTTCTCCACGGAGAACTCCAGTGGGCTGCGGTAGTGCGTCGTTAGGAAGTACGTCATGACGACCGCGGCGGAGTAGCGGTCGAGGCTCTCGCGCAGCAGCGTGATGTTGCCCACCGACTTGGCCATCTTCTCTCCCTCGGTGCGCAGCATCCCGTTGTGCATCCAGACGCGCGCGAACGGCAGACCGGCCGCCTCGGACTGGGCGATCTCGTTCTCGTGGTGGGGGAAGATGAGGTCGCGGCCACCGCCGTGGATGTCGAAGCCGGCCCCGAGGTAGCGCAGCCCCATCGCCGAGCACTCGATGTGCCAGCCGGGACGGCCCTCTCCCCAGGGGCTTGCCCACGAGGGCTCGCCCGGCTTGGCCGCCTTCCAGACGGCGAAGTCGAGAGGGTCCTCCTTGCCCGGCTCGACACCGACGCGGGCACCCTCTTCCAGCTCCTCGATGCGCTGTCTCGAGAGCTTGCCGTACTGCGGGAAGCTGCGCACGCGGAAGTACACGCTTCCCTGTGCCTCGTAGGCGTGGCCGCCGGCGATCAGCTGGCAGCAAAGGTCGATGATCTCGGGGATGGTCTCGGTGGCCCGCGGCTCGATGTCGGGCCGCGGCAGGCCGAGCCGGTCGGTGTCGTCGAGGTACGCCTGCGTGAACTCGACCGCCACCTCAGACGCGGGGCGTCCCTCGGCGTTGGCCTTGGTGATGATCTTGTCGTCGACGTCGGTGATGTTCTCGACCAGCGTCACCTCGTAGCCGCGCTGGCGCAGCCAGCTGCGCAGCACGGCGAAGACCACATAGGGGCGCGCGTTGCCCACGTGAACGAGGTTGTAGACGGTGGGTCCGCAGGCGTAGATGCCGACCTTGCCGGGGTCGCGAGGGACGAAGTCCTCTTTGCGCTGCGTGAGCGAGTTGAACAACCGGATCACGTCTCTCCTCCCTCTGGCGCGCCCGGTATCCGGGGAGATGGTGGGCTGGTGGCAGGGTCGTCGGTCGCCGCAGAATCAACAGGCCGGGAATCCACCCCCTCCGCGCCGGCCGCCACGAGCGCACGGTCGAGACGGCGCAGTGCCTCGGCCCGGTCGAGCGCGGCGAGGACGAAGGGAAGCTCGGGGCCGTGCTCGCGTCCGGTCAGGGCGATGCGCAGTGGCCGCAAGAGTCCACGCGCGTTGAGCCCCAGCTCGGGACCGAGGGCCCGGTAGTCGGCGAGGAGGCTGCGCGCGGCGGCGGGCGACACCCAGTCGCCCGCCGCCGCGCGCAGCCCCGCGAAACGGCCCAGCGCCGTCGCCGCCGCCGCGACCTCGCCGAGCAGCTCAGGCGGCGGCGGCGGCGCGTCGAGCACCTCCGCAGCCAGGCGCGCGGCATCCCCGTAGCGGACCAGCGACGGCTTGAACGCCTCGGCCAGGGCGCGAGCCGCAGGCTCGGCTACGCCGGCCAGCAGCCTAGCGGCGAAAAGGCGCTCGTGCTCGGCCTCGTCGAGGGCCAGGACGTGTTCGTGATCGAGCCAGTCGAGCTTGCCGGCGTCGAAGATCGCGGGGCTCCCCGACAGCGCGGCAAGGTCGAACTCGGCGATCAGCTCCCCCATGCCGAGGACCTCGCGCTCACCGTGTGACCAGGAGAGCAGGGCGAGGTAGTTGGTCACGGCTTGCGGCAGGTATCCGAGCTCGCGGAACTCGCCCACCGCCGTCGCCCCGTGGCGCTTGGAGAGCTTCGCGCCGTCGGGGCCCAGGATGAGCGAGTGATGCGCGTAGCGCGGCTGCGGAGCATCGAGGGCACGCAGCAACAGGACCTGACGCGCGGTGTTCGTCAAGTGGTCCTCGCCACGGATGACGTGACTTACGCGCATCTCGGCGTCGTCGACGGCGGCGGCGAAGTTGTAGCCGGCGCGTCCATCGGAGCGCAGGATGATGAAATCGCCGATGACGTCGCTGGTGAAGGCGACGCGGCCGCGGATGAGGTCTTCGACGACGATCTCGCCCTCGGGGACGGCGAAGCGCAGCGCCGCCGGCTCGCCGGCGGCGAGCCGGCGCCCGACCTCCCCGCCCGACAGCTCGTGGCAGCGCCGGTCGTACTTCGGCATGAGGCCGGCGGCCAGTCGCTCCTCGCGCAGCGAGTCGAGGCGCTCCTGGGAGCAGAAGCAGCGGTAGGCGATGCCTCGCTCGAGCAAGTCGAGCGCGGCGGCCTGGTAGAGCCCTTGACGTTCGCTCTGGCGGTAGGGCCCTGTCGGGCCGCCGCGCGCGGGCCCCTCGTCCCACTGCAGACCCAGCCAGGCCAGGTCCTCGAGGATGCCGGCCTCGTAACGGGCTTCAGAGCGCGCCACATCGGTGTCTTCGACGCGCACGATGAAGCTCCCGCCGTGACGACGGGCGAAGAGGAAGTTGTAGAGCGCCGTGCGCGCCGAGCCGATGTGCAGAGAACCCGTCGGGCTCGGCGCGAAGCGCACTCTCACGCTTGAGTCGAGGTTTATCGTTCGTCCTTTGTCGGCGCGCCCCAGCCGCTGACCCGGCCGGAGTCTATCGGCGCCTCCCCGGCACGGCAACCAGCCCCGTGCCTGATAGACTCGCGGCCCGACCGCGATGGCGAGCCTCGAGGAGGGCAGGCCTGATGCGCGACCAGAGCAAGACCCCCTACGTCGATGCCTTGCTGCGCTACCGCGAGCGCGGATATACCCCCTTTCACACCCCGGGACACAAGCGGGGGAAGGGCGCCCCGGCCAAGCTGCGCGAGGCGCTCGGCGCCGAGGTCCTCGCCGTCGACGTGGCGATGGCCGGCGGGGTCGAGGACACGCGCGAGTCGACGAACCTCGTGCACCAGGCCGAAGAGCTCGCCGCCGAGGCCTGGGGAGCAGAGCGCGCCTGGTTCCTGATCAACGGCTCGACAAGCGGGCTGCACGCGCTCATCCTCACCCTCGCCGGGCCGGACGAGGCCATCATCCTGCCGCGCAACTCGCACAAGGCGGTCATCGCCGCCCTCGTCTTCTCGGGAGCGATGCCCCACTACATCGAGCCCACCATGGACGACGAGTGGCACATACCGCGTGTCATGCGTCCCGAGGCCGTCGCGCGGGCGGTCAAGGAGCGGCCCGACGCCAAGGCGGTGCTCACGATCTCGCCCAACTACTACGGCATCGGCGCCGACTTGCCGGCGATCAGCGCCGCCGCTCATGGTGCCGGCATGGCCTTCGTCGTCGATCAGGCCTGGGGGCCCCACCTGCGCTTTTGCAGCCATCTCCCCGAGGACGCCATGAGCGCCGGCGCCGACGGAGCGGTGGTCAGCGTGCACAAGCTGATCAGCGGCGTGACGCAATCCTCGCTCCTCCTGGCGCGCAGCGGGCGGCTCAGCCTAGCCCGCCTGGCCAGCGTCGTGAAGATGACCCAGAGCACGAGCCCCCAGGTCCTCATGCTCGTCTCCATCGACGCCGCGCGCCAGCAGATGGCGACGCAGGGCGAGCGTCTGTGGCACAGCGCGATCGAGCTCGCCGACTGGGTGCGCGGCGAGATACGCGCCATCCCCGGGCTGCGCGTGCTGGGCCGCGAGATCCTCGAGAAAGAAGGGGCGTGGTCGTTCGATCCCACGAGGGTGACCGTGAGCGCCACGGACATCGGCGTGTCGGGCTACCAGCTCGAGACCGTCCTGCGCGAGGACTACCGCGTCGCGGTCGAGATGGCCGATCCGCTGAACGTGGTCCTCAACGTGACCTACGGCGATTCGCGCGCTGATGTGCGCCTGCTCGTCGGCGCACTGCGCGACCTCGCCATGCGCTACGTACAGAAGCCGACCGACGCCGAGGCGCTGCGACAGGCTCAGGCGCTGCGCTTGCCCGCCTTCACGCGGCAGGCCCTCACGCCGCGCGAGGCGTTCTTCGCCCCCAGCGTCGCCCTGCCCGTGACGGAATGCGCCGGCCGCATCTCGGCCGAGATGGTGACCCCCTACCCGCCGGGGATCCCCGTGCTGGGCCCGGGCGAGGAGATCTCGCAGGAGATCGTGGACTATCTGTCGCTGGGCGCACGCATGGGGTTGCACGTGCACGGACCCGAGGACCCGAGCCTGCGCACGCTGCGCGTCGTCGACGGATCCTGACGGGTGCGGCGCCGGCCGCCCGGCGCGAGCGGCCGCTCGCGCCGGGCGGCCGGCGCCGCACCCGTCATCCTTCGATCTTGACCTTGATACCCAACTGTGTGGCGGTGAACAGCGGATCCAGGCCGATCCCCTCCGCGGTCAGCAGGTCGGCGCCACCCTGCTCGCGATCGACCACGCAGAGGAGACCCTTCACCTCGAGACCGGCCTCGCCGAGACTGCGGATGGCATTCGCGGCTTGACCGCCCGACGTGACCACATCCTCCACCGCGACGACGCTCTGCCCGCGCTCGAAGCGTCCTTCGAGCAGACGCCTGGTACCGTAGCCCTTCTCCTCTTTGCGCACGATCACGAAGCGCTTGCCGCACTCGAGCGACATGGCGGCGACCAGCGACACCGCGCCCAACTCAGGCCCGGCGAGCAGGTCGAACGGCTCGTAGGCCGGCAGCTTGGCGACCAGCGCCCGCGCGATGTCGCGCAAGAGGTCAGGTGCGGTCTCGAAGAGGTACTTGTCGAGGTAGAACTTGCTGCGGCGGCCGGAGCTCAAGATGAAGTCACCCTCGAGGTAGCTCTCGTCGAGCAGACGTTGCGCCAAGTCGGTCACTGCAGGCTCCTTGAGCGTCGTGTCGAAAGCAGCGGACTGCCGGGGAGGCAGTGCACAGGTCCCCTCACGCCGCCGGCGGCGCGCCCGCCCTTGCTCCTTGCGTCACCCGATGGGCTCGCGCCTACAGCCTACCACGGGCAGGATGCCGCCGGAGCGGACGAAAGGTCGTGCGATCGGCGGCGCCTTCAGGCGCCGCCGATCGCCAGGCCCTCCATGACGACCGAGGGCGTGAGGATGCTCCCGCTCGGGATCCAGCGGGCGTCGTCCCCAAGCGCCACGATCCCCCTGAGCATCCCCAGCAGGTCACCGGCGAGCGTCACCTCGCGCACGCCGCCGGCCAGCCGGCCGTCCTCGATCAGCCGGCCGTTGATGCCCACCGAGAACTCCCCCGAGATGGGGTTCGCTCCCGAGTGCACACCGACGGCGTTGGTGACGAGCACGCCGCGTTCGATGCCGGCCACGATGTCCGCGACCGGCGTCGTCGGGCCGGCGACGACCAGGTTGGTGGGGCGCACGGCGGGTAGCGAGGCGTAGGATCCCCGCACGCCGTTGCCGGTCGAGGGACGGCCGGCCTTGTTGCCCGTGTAGGTGTCGTAGAGGAATCCTTGGAGCACGCCGTTCTCGATCAGCGGCGTGCGCTGGCTCGGCGTGCCCTCGCCGTCGAACGGGGCGCTGGCGAGACCGTCGGGGCGGAGCGCGTCGTCGACGAGGCCGAAGGCCTCGCCCGCGACGCGCTCCCCCTCCAGGGAGGCGAACAGCGACCTTCCCTTCTGCACGGCCTCGGCGGTCAGCGCGGAGCTGAGCACGCCCAGGAACGACGCGGCCACGAACGGGTCGAGCACCACGGTCGCTTTCATCGAAGGGCACTTGCGCGCGCCGAGCAGGTCGACGGCACGCTGCGCCGCTTCACGACCGCACCCTTGCGCATCGAGCTGGGCCAGGTCGCGGCCGACCGAGAAGGAGAGGCCGGTTTCGACCTGCCCGTCCTGCTCCGCGAGGACGTAGGCGAACACATAGGCGTCGTTTTCGCGGTAGCTCCCGTGCACGCCGCTCGAGCTGGCGAGAAATATCTCGGCCTCGCCGTCGGCGTAGACGGTGTCCTCGACGAGCTTCACGCGCGGGTCGAAGTCGAGGGCCGCCTTCTCGACGCGCAGCGCAAGGTCGATCTTCTCGTCCTCGCTGCGCCCCTCGAGCCGTGGGTCGTGCACCGAGACGGCGGGCGGCGCCTCTTGGGGCTCGGGCAGGCGTGCGAAAGGGTCGCTGTCAGTGACGGAGGCGTTGCCGACGGCACGCTCGACCAGCTCCTCCAGGGCGCGCGGCGACGTGTCCGAAGAGTAAGCGTGCCCGACCTTCCCCTCCTGGAAGACGCGCAGGCCGACGCCCTTGCGGCTCGCCGCCGTGAGCTCCTCCACCTCCTGCTTGAACACCTTGATGCGGCGCGTCGTGGCGCGTTCGGCGAACGCCTCGGCGCCCTGCGCGCCACGTCGCGCCGCCTTGCGCAGGACCTCATCGACGACGTCGAACATCAGCCCGTGCCCCCCACCGTCATGCGCTTGATCCGCAGCGTGGGCTGCCCCGTGCCTACGGGCACCGACTGGCCGTCCTTGCCGCACATGCCCGATTTCACCAAGAAGTCGTCGCCGGCGATCATGTCGATGTTCTGCAGCACCTCGATGCCGTTGCCGACAAGGGTCGCGCCCCGCAGCGGCTTCGTCACGACGCCGTTCTCGATCAGGTACCCCTCGGCCACGCCGAAGACGAAGTTGCCGCTTGCCGGCTCGACCTGGCCGCCGGCGAGGCTCTTCGCGTAGAAGCCGCGCTCGGTCTCGGCGATGATCTCCTGCTCGCTGGAGGAGCCCTCGGCGATGAAGGTCGTCGTCATGCGCGGGATGGGGACGTGGCGGAACGACTGGCGACGGCCGTTGCCCGTCGAGGCTGCTCCGGCTTGGCGCGCGCGCAGCCTGTCGTAGAGATACTGGCGCAGGCGGCCCTCCTCGATAAGGAGCGTCCTCTGCGTCGGCACCCCTTCGTCGTCGAAAGCGCCCGAGCCCCACTCGTTGGTGATGCTGCCGTCGTCGTAGGCGCTCACGATCGGGGCGGCGACGACGTCGCCGAGGCGGCCGGAATAGATGCTCGCCCCTTTGGCTATAGCGTCGGCCTCGAGGCCGTGCCCGCAGGCCTCGTGGAAGAGCGTGCCACCGAAGCCGTTCGCCATGACGACCGGCATCGGGCCGGCAGGCGACGGCTCGGCGGCGAGCATGACCAGCGCCTTCTCGGCGGCCCGCCGGCCGATCTCCTGCGCGATGCGCTCGTCGACGAGCTCGAAGCCCATGCTCTTGCCGAGGCTCTCGTACCCGGTCTGGATGATACCGTCACGGCGAGCCACGACGGTGGCGACGAGGCGCAGCCGCGTGCGGTCGTCGCGCACCAGCTCGCCCTCCGAGTTCGCTATGAGAATGACCTGGCGACCTTCACTGTACCCGACGATGACCTGGGTCACCTCGTCGCCCTGGGCGCGCGCGCCTTCGTCACCAGCGCGCAGCAGCTCGCTCTTGGTCTTGATGGTGACGGTCTCGGGGGGCACCTTCAGAGGGTGCCGGCCGGTGTCGCGCCGCACGTCGCCGAGCGGCGCGATACCGGCCGTCACCCCGCCTCCGTCACGCATGGCGGCGGCGACGGAGTCGGCGGCGGCCAGCAGGTTCTGCTCGTTCACCTCGTCGGTATGCGCGTAGTAGGTACGCTCGCCGCTGTTGAGACGCACGGCGGCGCCGAACTCGTGACCCCCCGAGGCGTCCTCGACCTTGCCGTCCTCGAGCCGCAGGCCCAGGCTTGTGCGGTCCTCGACGAACACCTCGGCGAAGTCGCCGCCCCGTCTCAGCGCCCGCGCGACGGTCGCCCGCAGGAGTCCTATGTCTACCTCATCGACGCCCATGCTCACCGTCCAGCTAGTCCGCCGGGCGCGCCCCCACGCCGGCCACACAGACGGGAGCAAAGGTCGTCGGCGGAGGCGCAGGGCAGCCCGCAGGCAACTGTATCACCTGCCTCGGGGGGTCTCGGGTCGCCCGCCGTTGGCCGTGATCGGCGGCCGCAGAAGGTCAGCCGACGGTGAAGCTCAGACGACAGGCGGATGCGCCGCGGCTGATCGAGGCATCGTCGACGACGTGCACGTCACGCACCCGGCCGACGACCGCGTCGACCAGGCCCTCGAAGAAGGCGTGATGCATCGGGCACACCAAGTCGGGACGCAGCGCCGCGATCTCCTTGAAGACGCAGTTGCGCACCCGCACGTCGAGCTCGTCGCCATCCCAGCGGACCTCGGGCAGAAGACCCTGCTGCTCGGCCACCCTGCGCACGAGGTCGGCTGAGCTCTTCTTGCCGGAGCCTTTCGGCTTGCCCTGCTCCGCGACATAACGGCGACCTTCGGCGCGTCCGGCGTCGCGGCAGATGCCCAGCACGTCGTCGTCCGAGCCTCGCTGCGCGAGCGCCGTCAGCGCGAGGCTGGAGAGGAGGTCGTACCGCCGCGGAGGCACGTCGAAGGACGAGACCTGGCCACTCAGCCTGTAGAGGCGAGCCGGCCGGCCGCCGCCCTTCGTCTTGCGCAGACCCGTCGCCAGCAATCCGGCCTGTTCGAGCTTGCCCAAGTGCATGCGCGCCACGTTGGGATGCAGGCCGAACTGCTGCGCCACCTCGGCGACTGTGACGACGTCGTGCGGCTGCTCCGCGATCGAGCGGTAGATCCTATAGCGGGTCTCGTCGGCGAGAACGACCGACAACTGATGCTCGCGCTCCACAGTACCTCCCTGCGACGATCATAGAACAGGGGCTGGCGCGGTGTAAACATCGTTCTCCTAGTGCGAAAACACTAAAGGCCCTGATAGACTGCGTGATCGGCGCGGCGGCTCCGAGCCGTCACGCGAGACCGAGAGTGCTGATGATCGACACATCCACTCGCCCCGCTCACCGGCCGCAGGCCGCGACCGGTAGCGAACCACGATGACGGTCCTCCAGGCGATCATCCTGGGCATCGTGCAGGGCGTCACGGAGTTCGTGCCCATCTCGAGCTCCGGCCATCTGATCGTCGTCCCCTGGGCCTTCGGGTGGACGTTCTTCCTCGACCACCCCGACCTCAACAAGACCTTCGACGTGGCCCTCCACCTGGGCACCTTCATCGCCGTACTCGCCTTCTTCTGGCGCGACGTACTGCGCCTTCTGGCCGCCTTCTTCCGCAGCCTCGCCAGGCGTCGCGCAGAGACGGCCGAGGAGAGGCTCGCCTGGCTTCTCCTCCTCAGCACCATCCCGGCGGGCCTCGTCGGCGTGGCCTTCGAGGGGTTCATCGAGGAACGGCTGGGCAAGCCGCTGCTCATCGCCTTCCTCATCATCGGCTTCGGAGTCGTCATGTGGCTGGTCGACATGCGCGCCGCGCAGACTCGTCACCTCGACGGGTTGCGCTGGCTCGATGCGCTGCTGATCGGCGTCGCTCAGGCCGTCGCCCTGGCCCCCGGTGTCTCGCGGTCGGGCATCACCATGATCACCGCCCGTGCCCTGTCGGTCGACCGCGAGTCCTCGGCGCGTTACTCGTTCCTCATGTCGATCCCCGTGATCGGCGGCGCCGCCCTCTACAAGGCGCTCGAGGTGGCGCGCGACGGCCTGCCAGCCGGTACGGCGCAGCCCTTCTTCTGGGGCATGGTGAGCGCCGCCATCTCGGGCTTCGCCGCCGTGTGGTTCATGCTCGCCTACCTGCGCAGCCACGACTTCCGGCCCTTCGCCGTCTACCGCTTCGTCGTCGGTGCGGCGATCATCGTCGTTGTCATAGCTGGGCTGCGACACGCCGGCGGCATCTAGCCGCACGGGGATCCCGCCCGCGACAGTGACACCGCCACGGCCGCCGTCGCGTGCGCGAGCGTGACGGCCGACCGCACCGGAGCCTGCCGCTGAGAGTCCACCTCCGACCGTCTCACCGGCGCTGCTATTACCCCCCGTAAGGCGACGTAACAAGACCGCTCACCTTCAGGCGAAGCGGGCTTATACTGACGGCCTGCGAGCACGCCCGAGGGAAGCTGGTCTTCATGCGCACGCTCAAGCTGGGAGATCGCGGCAAAGAGGTCGCCGACGTGCAGACCCGCCTGCACGGGCTCGGCTTCGAGCTCGGGGGCGAGGGAGCCGACGGCTATCTCGGGCCCAAGACGGTGGCCGCTCTGAAGGCCTTCCAGCAGCAGCGGCTGCTCCTGGTCGACGGCGTGCTGGGAGCGAACACCTGGAGAGAGCTCGTCGAAGCGGGCTACGGCTTGGGCGAACGGCTGCTGTACCTGCGCGTGCCCAACTTCCGCGGCGATGACGTGCTGGCGTTGCAGGTCAAGCTCAACCTGCTCGGCTTCAACGCCGGTCCCGAGCGCGGTATCTTCGACGACGAGGTCGAGCACGCGGTCATCGAGTTCCAGCGCAACGCCGGGCTGCCGCCCGACGGTTCCGTTGGTGAGAACACGTTGCGCACCCTGGACGTGCTGCGCAAGGGCGAGAGGGGCCGTGAGGGCAAGAAGATCCCCGACCGCGATGAGGGCTACGTCCCCCGGGGCGTCTTGGCCGGCAAGCTCGTGGTGCTCGATGCGGGACACGGCGGGCGGGACGAGGGGGCGGTCTCGCCCTCAGGGCTCAGGGAGAAGGACATCACACTCGCGCTCGCCCTGAGACTGACAGAGCTCCTGCGGGCCGAGGGCTGCCGGGTAGTGCTGACTCGCACCACGGACGAGTGGGTGCCGATGTACGACCGCCCCGAGAAGGCCGACGCGGTTGGAGCGGAGTACTTCATCTCCCTGCACGCGAACGCGAACGTCGCTCCCGAGGCGGCCGGCGCCGCCTGTTACTTCTTCCAGCGCAACCACTACTATTCGGAGAAGGGTGAGCGCCTGGCCGACTACCTGGGCGACCGTCTCTCGGAGGCCGGCGTGCGCTTCCTGGGCAGCTTCGGACGCAACTACGCCATGCTGCGCGAGCCGCAGGCGATCGCGGTGCTCGTAGAGCCGCTCTTCCTCACCAACCGCGAGGAGGAGGCGGCCGCTAAGCGCCCAGACGGCATCGAGCGCCTGGCGGTCGCGCTCCTGGCCGGCCTCGAGGGCTACGTAGGCCGCGCCTGAGCCTCCGTCGCTGTGAACGACCAGACCGAAGAGCAGGGACGCGGCGTCGGCTTCACCGTCACGCAGGCGCAGCGGCTGCGCGAGCTGGGGGCCGGCGAAGCGCAGCTTTCGCTGCGCTTCGCCGGCCCGCCCGACCGCGACGCCGCCTTCAAAGCGCTCGAGAACGAGCTCACGCGGGCGGGGCGCCGGCGGCTCGCCGCGCTGCGCGAGGCGGGGCGCCGGCGCCCCGCCCTGTCGGAGCTCGCAGAGACGCTCGCCGCGCGCGTGCGCGAACTCGGCTTCGTGCAGGTGGTCACACCGGCGATCATCACGCGCGACGCCCTGCGGCGCATGGGCATCGGCGCCGGGCATCCTCTCGCCGAGCAGGTCTTCTGGCTCGAGGGCGAGCGCTGCTTGAGGCCCATGCTGGCGCCCAACCTCTACACACTCTGGCGCCGCCTCGCGCGCGTGTGGCCGCTGCCGTTCGGGATCTTTGAGATCGGCTCTTGCTTCCGCATGGACACGAAGGGCAGCACGCATCTGAACGAGTTCACGATGATGAACCTGGCCGAGCTAGGCACGCCGCTCGCGCGCCGTCAGGAGCGCATCCGCGAGCTGGCCCACGCCGTGATGCAGGCGGCGGCCGTCGGCGACTACGACCTCGTCGAGAAGGAGTCGGAGGTCTACGGCGACACCCTCGACGTGCTCGCCGGGTCGGCCCGGCTCGAGGTCTGCTCGGCGGCGATGGGGCCGCACCCACTCGACGAGGCGTGGGGCATCGTCGATCCCTGGGTCGGACTCGGCTTCGGTCTCGAGCGCTTGCTCCTCGCGCGCGAGGACGAGACCACGATCGAGCGCGTAGGGCGCAGCCTGAGCTACCTCGACGGCGTGCGCCTCAACCTGTAGCGCGAGCGGGCGGCCCGCCTGCGGCGGGCCGCCCGCTCGCCTGTCTCGACGAAGCTTCCCTACGCGCCGACGAGCTCCGTAATCTTCTTGACGCCGTCGTTGGCGTCCTCGGCGTAGGCGTCGGCGCCGATCTGGTCCGCCCACCGCTGCGTTGCCGGGGCTCCACCGACGACGACCTTGTACTTGTCGCGCAAGCCGCGCTCGAGCAGGACCTTGATGAGCTTCTTCTGTTCCTCCATGGTGGTGGTGAGAAGCGCGCTCATGCCGATCACGTTTGCGCCGGTCTCCTCGGCCTTGCCGATGAAGGTGTCGATCGATGCGTCGCGACCGACGTCGAAGACCTCGTAGCCGTGCGCCTTGAGGTAGGCGATGACGATCGCCTTGCCGATGTCGTGCACGTCGCCCTGCACGGTGCCGATCACGACCCTGCCCTTGGCCGCACCCGAAGCGCTCCCGAGAGCCTCGTTGCAGATGCGTGTGGCCGCGTCCATGGCCTGGGCGGAGAGCATGAGCTCGGGAAGGAACATCTCGCCGCTCTCGAACATCTCGCCGACCTCGCTGATGCCGGCGATGAAGCCGTCGTTCATGACCTCGGCGGGCGCCATACCGGCGGCGATGGCGTCCTTCGCCACCTGAGCCGCCTTGTCGGCATCGGCGTTGACGATCGCATCGATCGCCTCGCGGACCATCTCGTCCTTCGTCATCCTTCGACTCCTTCTCGACGTCGACCTCGGTCCCCCTACCGCAGGGCCGGCCGGACGCGCCTGTGACGCGTCGCCGGCGACGATCCTCCCACCGGACGACCAGGCAGGATCTGCTGCTGGAAGATCCCGCCTAGTATACCGAACGGCTCGCCCCAAGAACGACAGCGGTCGGAGCCCGACTCGAGCCTGTGGTAGAGTCTCCGAGCCATGCGCTACGTCGGCTCCGTCATCCGCCCCCCCAGCGAAGCATCAAGCCTCATCGTGCAGGTCACCTACGGTTGCTCCAACGCGACCTGCGACTTCTGCGCCACCTACCTCGACAAGCCCTTCGGCATCCGGCCCTTCGCCGAGATCGCCGCAGACGTCCGCGGTCTGACACCTGGGGTCAAGGAGAGGACGCGGCGCGTCTTCCTCGCCGACGGCGATGCCGTCGCGCTCTCGCCGCGCCGCCTGCACGAGATCCTCGAGCTGCTGCATGCCGAGCTGCCGCGGCTCGAGCGCGTAAGCTCCTACGCCAACGCCCGGAACCTCCTGCGCAAGAGCGTCGGGGAGCTGCGCTCACTGCGCGAGGCTGGGCTGCAGCTCGTCTACCTGGGTCTGGAGTCGGGAGACGACGAGACCCTGCGGGCGATCCACAAGGGCGTGACTGTGGCCGAACAGATAGAGGGCTGTCGCAGAGCGACGGAGGCGGGCATAGGGTTATCCATCACCGCCATCCTCGGGCTCGCCGGCGCCGAGCGCTCACTGATCCACGCACGCGCCACCGGCGAGGCGCTCTCGGCCATCGACCCCGAGTTCATCGGCGTGCTCACCCTCATGGTCGTGCGCGGCACGGGCATGGCCTCCCGAGTCGCAAGCGGCGAGTTCGCCGCCCCCGACGTGCTCGGCATGCTGCGCGAGCTACGCGAGATCGTCGCGTCCACCGAGGTCAGCGACTGCCTCTTCCGCTCGAACCACGCCTCGAACTACCTGCCCGTCGGTGGCCGGCTCCCCGACGACAAGCGGGCCATGCTCGCCGCCCTCGACGCCGCCCTGGCGACCCCCGAAGCGGCCGCCCTGCGACCCGAGGCTTGGCGGCTGCTCTAGCAGTCTCCGCGAACGCTAGGCGCTGGAGTCGTCGCGGTCGAGCAGGTGTGAGCCGTACCCGCGGTTGAAGCGGGTGGCGGCGTACTTGCGCTGCTTCCACTCGGGGATGCTGCACTGGGGGCAGGCGGCGAAGAACCACTTGTTGCGCAGCCAGCGTGCGGCACGGCTGTTCTTAGAGTCGTGGATGACCATGCGCTTGTTGCAGTGCGTCGTGACGTGAGCGTAGGAGCCGTGCACCTCGAACTCGCGCACGCCGTGCAGTACCCCACGGCGCGAGGGCCAGAGCTTCATCTTCGCGACGAGCCTGAACAGGGGGACTTGCTTTCGGTAGTAGACGCGCTTGTCGGGGTCTGTGGGCATCGCCTGTCGTCCGCCGGCTGGTAGTGCGTGATCACGCTTGATTCTAGCAGGCGGCACGAGCGGAAGGCAGGGACCGGTTCGGCGGTCAAACGGCTGCGAGATCGGATCCGGCCATCACCTCACATCGCGGCGATCGCCGGCCGAAGAGGAGCTACCCGGGACCCCGCGAACTGGTGAGCGGGCGGATTGGAGGTCGACGATGAAGAGAGTCCACTGGTTGATCGTGACCGCGGCGATGATCATGGCGGTCGGGCTGGTCGCCGGCTGCGGCGGCTCATCGCCAGGCGCCACGCCGAGCGGCGCCGAGACGACGAGCGCCCCGGCGACGAGCGAGCCGCCGCAGACGACCAGCCCGACCACGACCGCCACGCAATCCCCCTCCCCCTCGTCCACTAGGACGCTGACGGTGGCGCTCTACTTCCTGCGCGGCGAGTATGTGGGAGTGGCGCACCGCACGATCCCGCACACGCTGGCCACCGGCAGCGCGGCGATGAAGCTGCTCGTCGCGGGACCGAACGCCGCCGAGAAGTCGGCCGGCCTGGGAACGACGATCCCCGCCGGGACCGAGTTCCTGGGACTCGTCGTCAAGAACGGCATCGCCACCGTCGATCTGTCGAGCACCTTCGCCAGCGGCGGCGGCAGCTTGTCGATGTTCACGCGGCTGGCTGAGGTCGTCTACACGCTCACCCAGTTCCCGTCTGTGAAGGGAGTCAACTTCAAGCTCGACGGCGAGAAGGTGACCGTCTTCAGCGCCGAGGGGATCGCCCTCGACCACCCGCAGACGCGCGCCGACTACGAGGAGCAGACCCCGGCGATCCTCGTCGAGAACCCGGCCGTCGGTGACACGGTCTCGAGTCCCATGCGCCTCAGCGGGACGGCCAACGTGTTCGAGGCGGTCTTCCAGATGAAGCTCGTCGACGCCAACGGCAAGATCCTCGCCAAGGGCATGGTCCAGGCGACCTCGGGGACCGGCACCAGGGGCACCTTCTCGACGCCCGTGCTCTTCGCCCCCACCACGCCGACTGGCAAGCTGATCGTCTACGAGGTCTCGATGAAGGACGGTTCGGCCATGAACGTGGTGAGGATCCCGCTGGCGTTCAAGTAAGACGAGGAACGCCCGCGGCAACGCGCGAGGGCCCCGGGAGCGACGCTCCCGGGGCCTTCGCTCACCCGCCCTGGACCCGGCGCTCGCCCCCTCAGGCGCTCTTCACCTTCGTCCAGCACTGCGTGTAGTAGTCCATGAACGCACCGACGTCGTTCACGACCTCGCCGTACGAGAGCTGAGCCCCGGTCGGGTAGGCCTTGATCAGGATCTTGCTCTTCACGTGCTCGTAGGCCTTGGGCACGGGTGAGAGATACCACACGTAGTCAACCAGGTCGGCAGCATTCTTCGGCTCGAAAAGGAAGTTCATCAACAGGTGGGCGCCGTAGGGGCTGTTCGCCCCCTTCGGGATGCAGAGGTTGTCGATCCAGATGGTGTAGCGGGGCTTCGGCATGACGAAGGCCAGCTTGTCGAAGCCGATCTGGTCCTGCACGATGAGCGTGTCGGCGTTGAAGGCGTGCACCAGCGCGACGCCCTGTGTCATGTAGCGCTTCATGCTGTTGGTGTCGTAGGCGTTCACCAGGGGCTTCTGCTTGATCAGCTTCTTGGTCGCCGCATCGAGCTGCGCCGTGTCGGTCGAGTTCAATGAGTAGCCGAGGACAGCCAGCCCGGCACCCATCGTCTCGCGCATCTCGTTGTCCATGTTGATCTGGCCCTTCCAGGCCGGGTCCCACATGATCGTCCAGTCGGTCACAGGCTGCTTCACCTTGTCGAGGCGCACGCCGATGCCGGTCGTGCCCCACTGGTAGGGCACGCTGTACTTGAGGCCGCCGTTTTCCGTCTTGTTGTCGTACACCGGGTCCTGCAGCTTGGCTTCCACGTTCGAGAAGTTGGGGATGTAGCTCATGTTCAAGGGCTCAAGGAGGCCTGTCTTGATCATGATGTGAACCATGTAGTCAGACGGGCAGATGAGGTCGTAGCCCACCGCACCCGCCTTGAGCTTGGAGAGCAGCGCCTCGTTGTCGTCGAAGTAGGTCTCGACCAGCGTGATGCCCGTCTCCTTCTTGAAGTTCTTCACGGTCGCGGGAGCCAGATAGTCGGACCAGTTGAAGAAGTTGAGCTTGGTCGGCACCGTGGTGTCCATCGCCGACGGCGACGTGGGCGTGCTCGACGTCGACGAGGACCCGCAGGCGGAGAGCACTGCAGCCACCCCCGTGACCGAAAGGCCCATGACCAGGGCTCGCTCGATGAACGTATGCCTGGCTGATGCGCCCGTGCTTGACCTCGTCGATCAGCCCCGTGAGGTCCTTCCCACTGCAGACGTTCGCGGGCTCGGTCGAATCAGCCATATCCCCCACTCCCCCTCACAGGTCCCTTCGCCAGGCTCGCTCGCCGCCCCGAACATACTACACAACAGAGACCGGCGCGGGGGCACCCGCGGACGAGGTGTGACAGCGCGCAGGCAGGTGCCCGCCCTGCTTGTCGCTTCGGGCACTAGGCGGAGTTGCGACCGACCCACTTCTCGCAGTTGGCGCGGCAGATCGTCACGAGAACGGCCTCATTCTTGGCGTTGGAGCACGAATACCGTACTCTCGTCTACGTCAGGAAGGAGGACGGATGGCTCGCGCGCCGCTCGACGACACCGACCGACGCATCATCATGCATCTTCAAGAGGATGGCAGACGGCCCTATACGACCATCGCCGCCGATCTGGGCCTTTCTGAGGCCAGCATCCGCCAGCGTGTTGCCCGGCTGGTGCAGCGCAAGGTGATCCAGATCGTGGCCGCCAGCAACCCCCTGGATCTCGGCCTGCAGAAAGCCGAGCTGGGAATAGCGGTGATCGACGCCTCACCCACACGGCTCGCGGAGGAGATCGCAGCCTTCCCTGAGGTCGACTTCGTCGCCATCTGCGCCGGCTCGTTCGACCTTATCGTCGGGGTCATCTTCCGCGACCGTGAGGAGCTGTTCGAGGTCCTGGTCAACAAGGTACGCGGCCTGTCCGGCGTCGCGCGCGTCGACGTCTTCCTCCATCTCAGAGTCGTGAAGGACACCTACGAATGGCCACCTGCCGCCGTGTCCTGATGCGAGGACGGCGGCAGAAGCGTTAGACCACTGGTCATTCAAGACCCATCCTTATCGTCGCCCTATCCTGGCGAGCGACACGAATAGTGATGTCTTGCCTGGCCACCATACACGAATATCGTGTCGTTCTGCTGTTGACACTCCCGCTGCTTCGGAACAGAGTTCAGGCCGAGGGGCGGATGTCATTTGCGCTCCCGCGAGAAGCGCGACCGTGGCACACCGAACCGCGTCCGTAAGCGGTGAGGACAGCAGACTGGCGAGCTTCGCGAGTGCCTGGATCATGGAGGAGGGTGGGGTGCACTTCTACACAGGCAACGTGCTCAGGATCGATCTCAGCGCAGGCATCAGCAGGGTGGAGCCGCTCAAGATGGAGTACGCGCGGCTCTATATCGGCGGCAAGGGCCTCCTGCTCCGCTACATGTGGGACGAGGTCGAGCCGGGGCTCGACCCCTGGTCGCCCGAGAACCCTCTCTACCTTGTGACCGGCCCCTTCGCCGGGACGAACGTGACCACGTCGTCACGACTCGTAGTGGGCTGTAAGAGTCCGAAGACCGGCCTCTTCAACGACAGCTACGTCGGCGGCTCCTTTGCCCCTGAGATGAAGTTTGCCGGCTACGACATGATCGTCGTCACGGGAAAGGCACCAGAACCCATCCTCGTCACCGTTCGCGACGACGTGGTGGAGTTTCAGACGGCAGGACAGTACTGGGGCATGAAGACATCCGAGATCGAGGAAGCGGTGCGGCGCGACTTCGACGCGGACGCGAAGGTGCTGTCGATCGGACCGGCGGGCGAGAACCTGATCACCTATTCGTGCATCTCGACCGACCAGTACCACAAGGCTGGCCGGGCCGGGCCGGGCGCAGTGATGGGGGCCAAGAACCTGAAGGCGATCGCGATCCGAGGCACGGGCAGGGTCACCGTGGGCAACGCGCGTGCCTTCCTGGAAGACATCCGGCGCATCCACAAGGAGTACATCCTCACCGACGACAACTTGTGGGCCCACGAGGAAGGCACCCCGATCCTCGTCGACATCATCAATGGCGGCGGCGCTCTCCCCACCCGCCACTACTCGACGGGATCGTTCGAGGGCGCTACGAAGCTCAACTCTGAGTCGTTCCAGAAGATCCGCGTCAAAAAGCGCGCCTGCTACCAGTGCGCCATCGCGTGTCGCAACTTTCACGCCGTGCCGGGCGCGCGTGGTGAGGGCCCCGAGTACGAGACCATCGCGCTAGGCGGTGCGAACTGCGGCATCGATGACATCGGGGCCCTGATGAAGTTCAACGCCGACTGCGACGAGTACGGGCTCGACACGATCTCGACCGGGGCGTGCATCGCCTTGGCCATGGAGATGACCGAGAAGGGCATCCACGACTTCAGCCTGCGCTTCGGCGAGGTCGACGGCTATGTGAAGGCGGTGCCCCTAATAGCGAAGCGCACGGGTATCGGTGTCGACCTCTCCCTCGGCGAACGGGCCCTCGCGACGAAGTACGGCCATCCGGAGCTGGCGATGGAGGTCAAGGACCTGGAGTTGCCGGGCTACGATCCGCGAGGCGCCTTCGGCATGAGCGTGACATACGCCACCTCCGACCGGGGCGGCTGTCACATGCGATCTTTCCCGGTGGGCCAGGAGATCGTCGCCGGCACGCTGCCCGCCGACACACTCGAGGGGAAGGCAGACTGGATCATCCGCTCCGGCACCGGGGGACAGGACTTCTTCGCCCTCAAGTTCAGCGGCATCTGGTGTGACTTCTGGGCCATCGACGTCAATCAGATCTCGCAACTCATGAAGCACGTCTGGGAGCGCGAGGTGAGCGAGGACGAGCTCATGCGCACCGGCGAGCGCATCTGGAACCTGGGCCGTCTCTTCAACCTGCGCGAAGGGGTGGACGACGACGACCTGCCGGAGCGCATCTTGAGTGAGCCTCACCCCTCGGGCGCGGCCGCCGGACGCGTGATCGGACGCGAGGCATTCGCAGCTGCCCTGCAGGAGTACTACAGCCTGCGCGGGTGGGACGAGAAGGGCGTGCCGGGCGAGGCCAAGCTGGCCGCGCTCGGCGTCGACGTCCGCCTCTAGGCCCGGCTCGCGAGGGAAAGGGAGAACCAATGCCGCATGTGTTGATCTCGAAGAAGAAGTGCACCGGCTGCCACATGTGCGAGCTCGCCTGCTCGGCCTGGCACGAGGGTGTCTATCAGCCGTCGCTGGCCCGCCTCAACGTGATCGTCAATCCGACGACGGGCGTGATCAAGGGCCAGACCTGCGTGCAGACGGCCTGTCATAAGTGCCAGGACGTCTGCCCGCACGAGGCCATCTTCACCAGGGGCGGCGTGCTCTACGTCGACGAGGCCAAGTGCAACGCCTGCGCCGACATCGCCGAGGGGCCGCAGTGCGTGCCCGTCTGTCCCTGGGACGTGATGCATATCCACCCGCAGAGCAACAAGGCCTTCAAGTGCGACCTCTGCGACGGCGATCCGCAGTGCGTCGCCTTCTGCCAGAACCCACACGTGCTGGCCGTCACGCAGAAGGCCGACAAGGCCGACGCGGCAGCCGTCTGACGGTCGACCGCAGACGCAGATCCAGGAGCACGAAGGAAGAGACCCCCGAAAGGACGACCATGAAGGTACTCGTAGTTGGAGCGGGAGCCCAAGGCCACGTAGTCACGTGGAACCTGGCGCGGTGTCCGGAGATCAGCGAGATCGTGCTCGGCGACATCGACGAGGCGCGCGCCCGGGCGGTCGCCGATCAGGTCGGCGGCGGCAAGACGAGGGCAGTCGCACTCGACGCGTCGAGCGTCGAGGCGGTGAAGAAGGCCGCCGCGGGTGCCAAGCTCGTTATGAACGCGACCATCCCCGAGTTCAACATGGCGATCCTAGAAGCCTGTCTGGCAGTCGGTGTCGACTACCAGGACATGGCGACCGGTACCCTCGTCGATAAGACCATCGACGAGGCGACCCTCATGCAGATGGAGCTCGACGAGGACTTCAGGAGGGCCGGCCTTACGATGTTGACGTGCACGGGCATGGACCCCGGTGTCTCGAGCACCTTCGCCGGCAACTGCTATGAGGACCTCGACGTCTGCACCGACATCCACATCAGGGACTACGCCGTGCTCGAGAGCCCCGTGGCGCTGCAGATGTGGTCGGTGTGGACCTACTACACCGACTGCGCCACGCCGCCCCTCACGTTTCAGGACGGCAACTACGTGCGGGCAGAGCCGTTCGGGCTGCGCGAGTTCTACCAGTTCCCCGAGCCGTTCGGGCGTGGTTGCGTCGTCGCCCACGACCACGAGGAACTGTCGACGATACCGCGCTTCCTGCCCAAGCACTTCGGCGACAAGGGGCTGAGGAACGTCACCTTCAAGCTCGGTTTCGACGAGGCCGCACTCAATGCCGACGAGGCGTTCGTGGCCAGCGGGATGGCCAGCAAAGAGCCCGTCGTGGTCAACGGTGTCGAGGTGAGGCCGATCGATGTCTATTGCGCCACGCTGAAGCCCAATCCCTCTCCTGAAGAGATGAGGCGGCTCGTCGAGGCTGGCGAGATCAAGGACTACGGAATCATCCTGGTCGACGCCTGGGGCCAAAAGGACGGCAAGCCGGCAAAGTGGAACTACAGCGTCTTCACGCCGACCATCCAGTGGATCACCGAGCGCATCCCCGGCGCGACGTCGGTGTCGTACGGCACATCGACACCCGCGGCCGTCTACTCGGAGTTCCTCGTGAAGGACATGATCACGCAGAAGGGATGCGTCGTGCCGGAGGTCCTGGAGCGGCCGGTACGCGACGCCTTCATCAAGGAGCTGGGCGACCGCGGCTTGCGCGTGACGCGCAGCTTCGAGACGGAGATCAACTAACCCCGCCCACGTGGGCCGAGGCGCTTCGTCGCCGGCTACGAGTCCAAGAAGAAGAAGCGAGGCGGGGACGGCCCATATGGGCCGCCCCCGCTCACGTCGTCACCCGTGGATGCTTGGGGTCACAACCCTACTGCACGTCGACGAAGATCGGGTTCGAGTAGAACCACAGGTCGGCCCACGCCTTGGCGGCGGTGTTCGTGCCCATCCTCATGTCGAGGCGCGGGTTGCCGGCGGCGGTGGTCTGGTTCTTGACGTCCAGGCCGAGGTTCGTGCCACGCAGACGGAAGTACATGTCGCTGGTCACATTGTCGGCGGTCGTGGTGATGACGTTGAAGCCCTCGCCGTCGACGGTCCAGTCGGCGGACGTGAAGCGTTGCACCACGTGCGTCGACGGGTTGGTCTTGTTGCTCTTGAACTCGGGGCTCGACGGGTCGATCAGGCCCGTCACGTTGCCGGCGATGAGGTCGACGTGATCGACGACCGGCACAGTCACCGTGGTAGTTGGTCGCCGGGCTCTTGAAACGGATGGTGATCGTCACGGTCGAACCCGAGCTGACGGCGAGCGTGCCGCCCATCTCGGCCGGCTCACTCCCCGACGCGGCGGTGAAGTCGAGCTCGTTGATGAGTCCACCCATGGCCGAGAAGGACTTGCCGGCGCGCAGGCCATCGACGATGCCCTGCTGGGTGAACTCGGCCACCCAGGTGTGGTCCTGGTTGTACTCGCCGGGCCAGAACTCCTCTTCGGGGTTGTGGAAGTCGGAGTCGGCGAAGATCCAGAAGTGGCGGCCTTCGCCGAGCAGCGCATCCCACACGCCGCCGATCTTGGCTGTGTAGAGGTCCGCCCCGCCGTAGGTGCGCGCCGTGTTGGTGACCGCCCAGCTCACCTTCTTCATCTCGGCAGGGCTGTCCTCGTCGAGCGCGCGCCCGTTCTTGTCGAAGAACGAGTCGTAGCCGCCGCGGAACGGCTCCTTCTGGGAGCCGGGGACGCCGGCCATGCCGAAGCAGACCGTGGGCGCCGCGTTGTTGAAGGTGCGGATCGCTGCGACCGGCCAGCGCAGGTCACGCGAGGGGTGGCTGATGACGCTGTAGGCGCTGTCGGGGTAGGTGTCTTTGAGAAAGGTCGCACCCGCGACGTACCCCGTCGGGCCTTGGTTCTGCTTGGTCACGCCGAGTACCGCGCGTGAGATGTCGGGCTCTGGAAGTCGAACTTGTAGATGAAGTCGCTGAGCGAGATCGGCATGTCCTCGATGATCGCCGTCTTGGCCTCAGCGTCCTCCTCACCCTTCGTCACGGGGACGCCCCACTCGACGCCCTCGATGATGATCTTGCCGGGGTAGCTCGGCCTGAGCTGCTCAAGGAGCGGCCACTCCAGATCCTTGAGGCTCAGCCAGACGTCCATCGACACCTTCACGGGATCCCAATCGACGTTCATGCCCGCGCAGGCGCTTGCCCAGCGGATCGAACGTGGACGGCGCGCCGTGGTCTGCCGTCCCGATCCAGTCGAGGCCGAACTGCGAGAGGGCGTGCTCCAAAACGGCGGCCTCGGTCTCTTCGCCATCGCTCAGCCAGGTGTGGTTGTGCATGTCGCCGGCTACCCACTGCCCCGGAAGGGGGGCGGCGCCGGCGGTCCCGCCTTTGACAAGAACGGCGCCGGCCACGACGGCCAGGCCGACGGCAACGATCACCGCCACGGCAACGACGGTCTTTCGTGACGAGAACATGGTGCCCCTTTCTCGCGGGATGCATGACGGATGAGAAGCCCCTCATTGGGGATGTGCAGTCCCCGAGCTTCACCGATCGGTAGCGCGGAACCCCTCACCTCCTCCCCCACGAGACGACGCGCGTACCCCGCTCAGGCTTCGCTGCCATCTCGAGTGCCGATTGTAGACTGTCAACTGGGTGTCTGTCGAGGGTCCGACCGAGGACTCGGGCACGGAGACGTTGCCCACTCGCAGCGCTCCTGATAGATTGTCGACTGTCGACTTAGCGAGGCCCAGGCGGCGCACGATCGGCGGCGCCGCGGCCGGACCAACGGCTACGAGGAGTCCTCCCCATGACGACTGATGCTGCTCCCCAACCCCGCACTCTCACCCCGCGTGTCCGGACCAAGCTGCCCGGTCCCAGGAGCCGAGAGCTGCTGGCCGTGAAGGACAGGGTCTTCTGCGGCCCCTTGCGCGAGGGCGTCGACGTCCCTTTCGTCATGGCGCGCAAGTCTGACTGGATCATCGAGGACGTCGACGGCAACACGTACGCGGACCACGTCTCGGCTTGGGGCTCCACTCCGCTTGGGGCCAAGCCTGAGGTCGTCCTCACTGCCACGGCAGAAGCCATGCAGCGCTACGGTATGGAGATCACCGACTACGTGATGAGCGAGCCGCCGCTGGCGCTCGCCGAACGCCTGCTCGACATCGCGCCGCCCGGGATCGCGCGCGTCGGGCCGAGCATCAGCGGTACGGAGGCCGTCGAGGCCGGCGTGAAGCTCGCCCGCGAAGCGACAGGCCGCCCCATGATTCTCGGCTTCCACGGTCAGTATCACGGAGAGTCGACCTATCTGACGGCGGCCGCCAGCACCGACCTCTCCGAGGTGAGCAGCAACAACGCGCAATACGTATCGGGCTTCGTGTTCACTCCGTACCCCAACCGGTTCCGCGCTCCCTTCCATCGTGGGCCCGGACCCTATGACGACACGATGTACGTGGATTTCATCGAGGAATGGCTCCTCGTCCACCAGGTTGACCCTGAGCAGATCGCCGGCGTCCTCATCGAGCCAGTGCTCGGCGAGGGAGGCATCCTCATCCCCTCTCAGGCATTCTGGGACCGGCTGACGGGCCTCTGTCGACGCTTCGGATGGAAGCTGGTCCTCGACGAGGTGCAGACCTGTCTGGGGCGCTGTGGGACCATGTTCGCCGCCGAGATCTGGGGCCTCGAGCCTGACGTCGTCCTCATGGGCAAGGCCATCGCCGGCGGAGGTCAGCCGATCGCCGCCGTGCTGGGCACCGAAGAGGTCATGAGCGAGACCGACGTGCAGCCGGGTGGCACCTTCGCGTGGACGCCGGCAGCCTGCGCCGGGGCCTTGGCGAGCATCGACGCGATCGTTCGCGATCAGGCCTTGGAGAACGCCCAACGGCTCGAGCAGATCGCTCGCGAGACGCTCGAGCCGCTCGTCGAGCGGTTCGAGCAGGTGGGCGACGTGCGCGCCATCGGCGCGTGGGTCGGCGTGGAGTTCGTGACAGACAAGGAGAGCATCAGGCCCGCGCCGGCCTTCCACAGCGCCGTGCACCAGGCCCTGGTGCGACGCGGCGTCCTCGGCATCACCCAGTGGGGCAAATGGGTCTACCGGATGCAGCCGGCGATCAACATGCCGGCGGAGCTCTTCCGCTGGTCGTGTCTGCAGGTGGCCGATGCCGTCGACGAAGTGTCGAAGGCCCCCCCGCGGGAACCGGGACTGCTCGACCGCTACGTCGGCGGCGAGCGGCGGCGCACCGGCTAGGCCACCCCGCGATGCGCCTCGCCGGACGCCTCGCGGGCGGCTCACGGCGAAGGCCAGACCCCGCCCATGATAGCCCGGGATCAAAATGGACCGAGCCGCGGCGGGGCGCCTGCGGCGCCCCGCCGCGGCTCTCGTCACTCACCGTAAGCGGTGCTGCCTGCTAGTGCATCGCCCCGATCTGCTCCGGCAGGAGTTCGAGGACCGCGGCCATCGCGTTGAGCCGCACGTCGAGCTCGCTCGCCTGCCGATCGCGCTCTTCTTGCAGGTCGTCGATCGCCTGGCTCAGATCGCCGGCCTCGATCGCCCGGTACTCGGGCAGCACGTCGATCGGCTGCGGCAGGTGTCCCTGCCCGGCCCAGTTGATCGCCCAGTAGTCGGGGTCGTGGCGGTTCAGCTCGTGGTAGTACACCACGGGGCTGAAGGTGAGCCCGTACCAGGTGAAGCCGATGCCGGCCAGCGTCTCGAGCGCCGCTGCGGTGTCGGGCGACGGCGCCTGCAACGCCGCCAGCGCGCTGTTCACGGCCTGCAGGTCCCAGAGTACCTGCTGGTGCGGATAGACAGTGTTGTCGCCCCAGTCGAGGGCGGTGAAGTTGCGGTTGATCGCCTTGGCCACCTTCATCAGCAGGCGGCTCGCGTCGGCTCGCGCCCCAGGTGAGATGCTCGCCGCCCGGGCGTCGTACGCGGCCGCTGCATCCTTGAACGCCTGCACGGCGCCGGCCAGGCGTGTCGCGGCGGCCGACGATGCGCCCGCCGCTTCCAGCTCGGCGGGGTTGACGGTGCTCTCGATCTGCACGGCGCGCGCCGTCAAGTTGTACGGCAGCAGCCGCCTGTCGAGCGCGACGCCCACCTTCTGCAGCATCTTCACGCAGGAGGCGAAGTACCGCCAATCGACCTTGGTGACACTGTCGTTGGGCGTGTGGTAGTTCCACGGGTACCACGAGTCGGCAGACGCCCAGAGCGACACAGCGGGGATACCGGCGGCGTTGAAGGGCCAATGGTCGCTGCCGCAGTCGACGTTGTCGAAGACGTCGGTGGGCCCGTCCGGGCCGACCAAGCTGGGGTTGTTCTCGATGATCTTCTGCATGAGCGGCAGGACTTCGGAGCTGACGCCGAAGTACATCTGCCCGTCGGGGCTGCCGGCGCCTTCCACGTTGAGCACGCCGGCGACCTTGCCCGGCCAGCTCGCATGGACTTTCGTCGCCGAGTACCAGGCCCCGTAGCACCAGTCGTACCAGGTGTCTACCTGGCCTCCCTCCTCGCCCGTGGTCGAGAGGAAGACGATCGTGCGCCGCGGCACGTAGCCCGCCATCTTCATCGCCCTGGCGATGACGAGCTGCGCGACGTCGGCTGTCGTGTTGTCGACGGCGCCCTGGAAGAAGGCGTCGTGGTGAGCGACGAAGAGGATCTTCTCGCCGTTCTTCACACGGCCGGGGATGACACCAATGACGTTGTAGCCGGTGCCGCCCTCGGTCCCCAACGTGAGCGTGGCGTTCAGCTTCACGGTGGCAGTCGTCGGCCCCGCGGCGATCTTCGCCTTCAGCCAGTCGCCCTTAGCGCGCCCGATGTAGACGAGCGGCGCCCAAGAGGGATCGTGCTCGCCGTCATTGCTGCCAAGGGTGTTCGGGTCCTCGAAGAACGCCGTGTTGTCGATTGACGTCGTGAAGATCAGCGCCTTGGCGCCGCGGATCGTCGCCTCGTGCGAGGGACAGTTGCTCCAGCAGTCCTGGCTGCCGGGTGAGTGGTCGTCGGTGAAATCCATGAGCACGATCTTGCCCGAGACGTCGCCCAGGGCGTCGAACTCCGCCGCCGTGCCGCGCCCCGCGTAGACGACCTCGCCGGTGATGCCGCCCTTCGGCGTACCGGCGATGCAGGTGAACGAGGAGGCCTGCATGAGGCGGGTGCCGACCTTGACGCTGGCGCCCCGAAACTCCCAGGCATCCATGGTGATGGGCTCCAGGTGCACGTTCCTGAGCCCGGCGAGCTGCATCTGTGAGGCCAGATAGAGCGAGCACTGGAAATCGGCCCTGCTGCCGCCGGTACGAAAGCCGAGCGGGCTGTCGCCCAGACTGCAGATATAGCGCTCTACCCGCTGTGGGAAGCCTCGCTGCAACAGGATGTCGACCGCACGGTCGAGGCTCGGCCTCGACGATGCCAGGGTCGGCGGCGGCGCTGCGAGGAGTGTCGTGAAGATCAGTAGGAACACCGTGATCGGCAGGGTTGTGCGGGATCGGCCCATGGCTACCTCCCGAGTAGGGTTGGTCGGGCGGGGCCGTCGCGAGCGGCGCGCCGCTCGCGACGGCCCCGCCCGACCGTCACCCTATCTCCGCGCCACGTCGTCGTCAACGATAGACTGTCGACAATCGTTTTGAGCAGCTCGGCGCCACAGGATCATCAGCCGGGACAGGCCCGCCGACCCCTCTCGAGGTCCCACCCTAGGCCATAGGCCGCGTCATGACGGCGGCGAGCGCGGCAGCCGCTTCCTCGACGGCGTCATCATCGATGTGCAGATGGGTGACGAACCTAATGCCGTACGGGTTCGGGTCGCCGAGCACGCCGCGTTCGGCAAGTCGCTCGGTGATCTCTTCGGCGGAACGGCCAGACGGTGTGGTGTCGGCCAACACCATGTTCGTCTGCACCCGCTCCGGCTCCACCGCCAGGCCATCGATGCGAGCCAGCAGCGTAGCGAGACGGCGCGCGCGCCGGTGGTCGTCGGCAAGCCGGTCGATGTTGTGTTCGAGAGCGAAAAGCCCGGCTGCGGCAACGATGCCCGCCTGGCGCATCGCCCCGCCGAACTGCGCTCGATACCGCAGCGCGCGCCGCAGGACTGTCGAGTCGCCGACGAGTAGCGAACCGACCGGCGCCCCCAGCCCTTTCGAGAGGCAGAAGCTCACCGTGTCGCAGAGAGCGGCGATCTCCGCTACCGGCGTCCCGGTGGCGACCGACGCGTTGAAGATGCGCGCGCCGTCGAGGTGGAGCCTCATCCCGTGACTGTCGCAGAAGGCGCGCACTTGGCGCATCCTTTCCAGCGGGTAGACCAACCCCCCGCACGCGTTGTGGGTGTTCTCCAGCACCACGGCGCGCGTAACGGCGTCGGTCTCGTCCTCGTCGGTCTGCACCCAGGGCTCCATCTCCACCGGATCGAGCGTGCCGTCAGGCGAGTCGAAGCAGTGAGCCTGGAGGCCGCAGAGGGCGGCCGAGGCTCCCATGGAGTACAGCTCTATGTACGAGCGGGCGTGCAGGAAGATGACCTCGCTGGGGTTCGTCAGAGCGCGAAGGCCCACGTGGTTTGCCATCGTGCCGGTAGGAAAGAAGACGGCGGCCTCCTTGCCGAACAGGTCCGCGGAGTACTCCTGCAGCCGGTTGACGGTCGGGTCCTCACCCGACTCGTCGTCGCCGACCTCAGCTTCGAACATGGCCCTCCGCATCTCTTGGCTGGGCAGGGTCTTGGTGTCGCTTCGCAGATCGATGGGGCGCATCCTTCGCTCCTCGGTCGAGACCGGCTCGGGGGCCGAATCACCTCACATCCGGCGCCTCCTGAATGCTCTCGGGTATGATGTCGTCAGTCAACAGTCAACTGGCATGAGGAGTCGGTCGATGGCAAGGTTCACGGACAAGGTGGCGCTGATCACGGGCGGCACGCGGGGCATTGGGTATGCGACCGCCGCACTCTTCGCCCGAGAGGGCGCGGGAGTAGTCATCTGCGGCCGTGATGAAAGGCGCCTGACAACGGCCACGGCGGAGCTCGAGACACAGGGCGGGCCTGTAGCCGGCGTCCGTTGCGACGTCGGTTCCGAGCAGGACGTCGAGCGACTCTTCTCGGAAGTCCTGGACCTCTTTGGAGGCCTCGACGTTTGCGTCTGCAACGCCGGAATCGAGACGGACGAAGAGTTCACGATCTTCGACCTGCCGCCGGCGGTCTTCGACGAGAACATGCGGACCAACGTGCGCGGCGTCTACCTGACATCCCAGGGCGCGGCGAGGACGATGAAGGGCACCGGAGGCGCCATCGTCATCGTCGGTTCGTCGAGCGGCATCATCGCCGATGTCACCGCCCCCTCTCCCACGTACGATGCGACCAAGGCCGCCGTGCACATGTTCGCGAAGGCCCTCGCCCTCGAGCTGGCGCCGTACGGCATCAGGGTGAACGCGGTCGCCCCAGGCTGGATCGAGACCGACATGACGGCCGTCGAGGCGGACGACCCCGAAGTGGTCGCAAGCTGGCTCGAGCGCATCCCGCTCCGCCGTCTAGGGCAGCCCGATGAGGTCGCCGAGGTCATCGCCTTCCTGGCGAGCGAGCGGGCTTCGTACATGACGGGCTCGGTTGTCACCGTCGACGGCGGCGAGACCGTCATCTGAAGGACCGGACCCTCGTCGCGGGTGGCTCCTGAGCCACCCGCCGCCGAGGGTCCGGTCTACAGCATGACCCACGTCGGGGACTCTGTCGTTCTAGCCCTTCTTGAACGCCTGCCAGACACGCAGCCACTCGTCGTAGTTGTCGGGGATCACGAGCGGGATCGCCTGCTGCAACTGCTCGGGCTTGTCGAGGCCGATGCTCTTGACGAGCTTCGGCGAGAGCAAGGCGGGTGCGTCGGTGTTGAACACCCAGTACGTGTAGTTCTTCGCGTACCAAGCTTCCGGCGGCGCCGAGTTGTAGTAGTTGATCAGACCGTACGCGTTGTCGAGGTTGGCGCTCTCGGAGCTGACACCGAAACCGCAGATCCAGGCGAGGGCTCCCTCCTCCGGAATGACGTACTTGGCCGGCAGACCCTCGCGGGCGAGGGTGACACCGTAGTCGTGCCAGGCGAACCCCGCCACGATCTCGCCCGTCTTGTAAAGGTTGACGAAGTTGGCGTCGCCGCTGAAGAAGGTGCGGAGCTGGCTCTTGTGGGCGATGAGGTAGTCCTGCACCTTCTGCAGGTCGGCGTCGGTCAGGTGGAACGGGTCCTTGTATCCGAGGGCGAGAGCGGCGATGGGGATGCCCGTCGCCGGCGTGTCCTCGATCGTTATCTTGCCTTTGAGCGCGGGGTCCTCGAACAGAGCCTTCCACGAGGTCACGCCGCCCGGGATCACCTCAGGGTTGTAGAGCACACCCCCCGTCCCGCCCGTCGTCGGCACCATGTAGACCTTGCCGTCGATGACCACCCCGCCGAGCTCGCGAACACTCGGTATCACCTTGCCCCATTCGGCGATGCGGCTCGTGTCGATGGGTTGCAGCAGGCCAAGCCTCACCATGCGCGGCGTCTCCTCGACGCAGACGTGCAGCACGTCGGCCTTGAAGCCGGCGCGCAGCTTGGCAACAGCCTCGTCGTTGGTGCTGAAGGCGGCCTTGCGCACCGTCAGGTCGGGGTTGGCCTTCTGGAAGGGCCCGAGGATCTGGGGGATGAGCGCGTCTTCGTAGGCGAACACACCGACGGTACCTCCGAGGGGACCCGTCGGAGCGGCAGAGGGTGAGGTCGATGGCGAAGGCGTCGAGGTCGTGCCGCCGCAGCTCGTCAGAGCGAGGGCGGCGAGGAGACCCACACAGAAGGCAAGAGGAAGTGGCAACACACGCGCTGGCGTGACTCGCTTCGAGACGTCCATGGGCTGGCCTCCTCGTAGGGCTGCGTTTGCTGGGTACTCAGGGACCGGTCAACCGCCTCCTCCCCGTCGCCGTGACAGGTAATCGTCGACCATGCGCACGAGCCGGGCGCGGCCGAAGCTCGCGTAGTGCCCCGGGTGCACCGCCCGCACTGGCAGGTCGCGAAGGCGCTCCATGGTCGTCACGTAGGCCTCCGCGTCCGACCCGGGGAGATCGTCGAGGAGCGGACCCTGGTAGACGGCATCCCCCGAGAACAGTCTGCCCGTCTGCTCCTCCCAGAGGCCGATGCTCCCCGGCGAGTGACCGGGGAAGTGAAGGACGACGAACCAGCGGTCACCGAGGTCGATCGCGTCTCCTTCGTCCAGGAGTCGCGTCGGCGGAGCCGGCGTGATCTTGTACGACGCCGGCTCGAACGACACCGTGGGGAGAGCGCTCAAGAGTACCTCCGGAAGCCTGTAGCCGGCCTCCTCCATGCCGCGCAGGAACTCCTCGCCGAAGGCCGACCTGACCAGCGCAGCGTCGTCACTCGCCAGCGCGAGCTCGGATGCTTCCGCCCGGTGGACCAGCCGGTCCTCGAACTCGTGCGCGCCGCCCATGTGGTCGGAGTGGGTGTGGGTGGCGACAGCGATCACCGGTCTGCCGCGCCCGCCGGCGAGGTCTTCGATCGTGGGCCGCAGCGGCGCGATGCCGTTGCCGGTATCGACCAGGAGATCGGCGTCACGCCCGCGCACGTGCCAGATGTTGGCGCGCAGGAACTCGTCGACGTGCGGTTCGGTGATGAGCGTGACGCCGTCGCCGACCGCTACCGCGGAGAACCAGGTGCCGGCGACAGGAAGCCGATGCGGCGGCCGGCTCACGAGCGCTGCGACCCATCGGCGCGGACGGAGCCCATCAACGTACTACGGCTCCGGAACCGGCGGGTTGTCGGCCGGGTCGAACCACTCGCCGGTGAGCTCGCCGCCGTCGACAAGGATCGTCTCGCCGTTGATGTAGGACGCCTCATCCGAGGCCAGGAAGAGCACCACGCTCGCCTGTTCCTCGGGGCGGGCGGGCCGACGAAGGGGCACCCGGCTGCAGTACTCGACGAATTCGCGGTGGTACTCCTCGCTCGTGAGCTCCTCCTCCGCCTCGGGCGTCCAGGTCTGTCCCGGCGCGACGCAGTTCGCGCGCACGCCTAGATGGCCTAGCTCGTGGGCGAAGCAGCGAGTCATCATCACGAGGGCCGCCTTGGACGAGTTGTAGTTGGCGGCCGGAGACTCGACGCGGAACGCGTTGGCGGAGGCGATGTTGATGATGATGCCGCCGCCGCTCTCGGCCATGTGACGCGCCGCTACCTGGCTCGCGTAGAAGGGCCCGTCGAGGTTCACCGCGTAGGTGTCGCGCCAAGTCTGCTCGGTGATCTCCAACACCGGCCCGTAGGGCATGATGGCGGCGTTGTTGACGAGAGCGTGCACGCGGCCCATGGCGGCGACCGCGTCGCGGACCATCTGCCGGGCCTGCTCGGGGACGCCGACATCGACGACCGCCACCCGGACTCTCTCCGGGGCGGAGGACGAGGTGCGCATACGGTCTAGTCGCTCGCCCCGGCGAGCGACTGCATACACCTGCGCGCCCTCGTCGACGAAGGCGTGAGCGATGGCCCAGCCGATGCCGCTCGAAGCCCCGGTAACGATGACGTTCTTGTCTTCGAATCGCCGCATGCTCAGCCTCCTTACCGTCGCCAGCGACCAGTCTCGTCGCGCTACGTCGTCCGACTCGTGCGTCGCCGCCGCGTTCTCAGCCCACCTCAGGATAGTGAAGCGGCAGACCTGCGACGCCGACGTCGCCGACGAGCAGGTGCACTTCGCCGACGTTGGCAACCACCATGCAGCCGCAGGTCGGGCCCGGCGAACGCCATATTCGTGGGGGCGTTCAGAGCGATGCCCTGGGGATCGTCGGCGAGGATCTCAGCCCGTCCGTCCGGCGACACGCGATAGATGCGGTCGGGTCGGTAGCAGGCGACGTAGAGGTTGCCCTCGTCGTCGAGCGCAAGACCGTCGGGGACGGTGCCCGGCAGCTCCACGACGAGCTCTGGCCGGCCGGCCGAGCCGTCCGGAAGGATAGGGATGCGCGACACGCCCGGCAGGTACGACTCAGCCACGAGGAGCGCCCGGCCATCGGCGCTCAGGCAGCAGCCGTTGGGGTAGCGCGGCAGGTCGCGCGACCACACCACCGTCTCGCCGCCGGGAGCGACGCGCAGAATGCAGCCGTTGTCTTCCTGCGTCTCGCCGGAATCGGTCACGTACAGGTTGCCGCCGGCATCGAAGGCCGCGTAGTTGGGCTCGATCATCGCCTGTCCCGGCGCGCCCGCGGAGTACGCCTCCACCGTTCCCGTCCGAGGGTCGACGCGCACGACCTCGCAACGCCCGCAGTCGCAGGCGTACACGCGCCCCAAGCCGTCGAGCGTCACACCCAGGAGCTCGCCGCCGGTGTCGCCCACCTGCTCGACCTCTCCATCGAGTGCGACAGCGTAGATCTGGCCCGCCTCACCGCCCGCGTAGAGGCACCCGGCGACCGGGCTCCAGGCAACACCCTCGGGGTGGTCGAGGTCCTCGGCGAGGAGGGTGAACGGCTGCGGCATAGCGCTCGCCTGCCTTTCTCGGTCGGGTTTGCGCGAGGCCGTCAGGCCTCGCCGCGCAGCCGCTTCATGGCCTTCTTGACCGCGTCGCTGTCGACCGCCATCTCGACGAGGCCGACCTGCTCCTCGTAGACGGCCGGGTCGACCTGTGCGCGAACGTCGTTCTCGAAGATGTGCACGACTGGGAGTCCCAACTGGACTCCTGCCAATGGACCCACGTAGGCGGGATCGCCCTCGGTCACTGTCTCGGTCACCATCTCGATCCCGTCGAGTCGGCCGCTCCGAGCACGACGACGAGATCGTCGCCGCCGTGCCGCTCGACCGTGCTCTTGATGCGGCCCTGGTTCTCGGGGTCCATCGCGCCGGCCGCCGTTCAGACGAAGCACTCCGTCTCGATCATCACGACGTCGGCACCGGCCGTGCGCAAGCAGTCGGCGATCGCCTCGCCCGAGACGCTGTCCCGTTCGCCCAGGGCGATCACCTTCTTGCCTTGAGTTCCATCTAGTCACCTCCCTCCACGAGCTCGGTGACGGCTGCGCTCGATCTCGACGGCAGTCGGACTGCCGGTCAGGCGCTTCACTTCCTCACCGTCACGATAGAGCACAAAAGTCGGCAGGCCGAAGACCTTCAGGTCGCGGCAGATCTGCCGGTTCTCGTTCGCGTTGACCTTGACGAGCCTGATACGGCCCGCGAGCCGTTCCTCGAGCTGCTCGACGGCCGGCATGAGCGCCAGACACGGCGCACAGCGCGGGCCCCAGAAGTCCACCAGCACGACGCCGTCGGCGACGAGCCCCCGGTAGGTGTCGACGGTTGCCTCGGTTGCCATTCACACCTCCACGATCACGGATACAGCGTCCCACATCTGCGTCATGCGGCCCAGGAACAGGCTCCCCTTAGCCATCAGCATCGTCGAGCGGAGCTCCCCGTTCTCAAATCGCACCAAGGCGTGCGGAAGCCACGGCACGGCCGAGGCGATGTGTCCCTGCGTGGGTGAAAACCCGGGAAGGCCACGACGTCGGCAGAACTCGTCGATCTCGACTCCGCTCAAGCTGCCCGTCCATCACCGCAAGCGCGCCGAGCAGGCGGTAGTTGCGCAGGGGCACGTCGTACCCTCCGGCCGGCTCGGTGATCTCGGGATTGTGCAGCTCGGTCGAGTAGACGTCGATCGCGTCGACACGCTTGCCCAGCCGTTCTAGCGGCCGCAGCACGACCTCGCGCAGGAGCGACTGCTGGGAGGAGTCGCACCCCGTGCGATGCTGACCCACGGAGTCGAGCCGGACGACGGGGGCACCCGCTTCGGCGGCGCCGACGAGGACGGCCATCCCCGCCAGCTCGTCTTCGAGCACGGGGACACCGTGGTCTTCGCTGCCCTTGAACTTCATGCCGAGCTTGGCCAGCGACCCACCGGCCACGACCACGACACGATCGTAGACGCCCGATTCCACGAGTGCCCCGGCCATGACGATGGCGTGCACGGGACTCGTGCAAAAGGCCTTCACATCGCTGCCGTTGGCGTTCACGAGACCGCACGTCTCGGCGATGGCCTTGGCCATCGCACCCCCGCCCCGGTTGTAGCGATCGCCCACGGCTTCCTCTCCAGCCCCGATGGCGTACTGGATCGAAGCGGGATCGATATCGTTGGCGGAGAGGAGGAAGCGCAGGGCGTGCACACCGCCGGCTTTGCAGGCGAGGTTCTCCAACAGCACATGGGCGCTCAGCGCCTGGTCCTCCTCGTGGCCTCGTGCGAAGGCGCCCACGACACGCCCGTCGGCGTACAGGGGCAGATCGCCATTGGCCTCGTCCGGCTCCTCGCCCAGGCGAACGAGCTCGAAGAGATCGACCGCCGCCATGAGCTCGTAGAATCGCCGCTCGTCCATGATCTCGCCGAACGGTCCCCCCGCGCTGCTCCCGTCGTCGTGCCGCCACCAGGGGCGCGCCGTGTCCCAGAGCGCCTCGGGGCGACAATTGCCGATGAAGACTTGATTCGGGGGGTAGGCGACCGCCTCGGGGAAGCTGCGCAAAAGGCTGCTTACCTTCGCAAAGCGCTCCGCTTCGCGGGCCGGCTTCGACCCGTAACGCACCAAATCGGGGACGTGCTGAAGCACGAACGTCGCCGCCTGGATGCCCGCCCGCCGTTTCACGTCGGCCCTTCCACCATTCCGAGGACGTGCGCACGCATCATGACTCCCCCCACACAGTTCGCGGGTCCACCGCCGTCTCGAGCATCGTAAGGGCGCGCTCGACCAGGCGGCGGCGCAGCGCCACCTCGTCGGCCCGGTTCTGCTCCGGATCACCCACGGGATTGGTGATGGCCACGCCGCGCACGATGCGGTTGGCGCCGACCATGACGGCTATCGTCGGCAGGGCCGTGATGATCACTGTCGGTATCCCGGCTCGTTCCAGCTCTTTGGCCAGCGTTGCCCCGCAACGCGTCCCCGTTCCTCAGGTTCCTGTGAGCAGCACAGCGTTGATGTGCGCCTCGTGCAGCTCCTGGGCGATCTCCTGCCCGAACTTGGCCGCCGTGGCCACCGGCGTCGAGTTGCCGGTCGTCGTGTAGAAGACGTCGTGCAGCCGTCCGATGCGACCCTCGCGCTCCAGCACCCGCACAACATCAAGCGGCACGAGCCGGTTGGGATCGGCGTTCGCGACGCCGACATCGTAACCGCCGTGCACCGACTCGAACTCGCCCGCGCGCAGAGAGTCGACGTCCCTCAGCGAGTAGCGCAGCCACTTGTGCGCGCGGTTCGACTCGAGATGGTCCGGATTGCCCTGCGGGACGCACCCGGCCTCGCTCACCAGCGCCAGCATAGCAGTGCTCAGATCGGCCACAGGGGCCGGCGGCGGCACGAGGTCTCGCGGTGCTTCGACCTCCGTGTATGTCTTCCCCTCGAGCTTCGCCAGGAGCATCTCGACGGCGCGGGCTGCGCCGGGCAGCTCGCAGAGCTCGTTGCGGCGCAGCCCGCGCGGCAGGTAGCCCTCCTCGGCCGGTCCGCCGACCGGTTCGCGGGTTCCGAGGCGGCGAGCCAGTGACGCCATCTTGGGCAGTGTGTCGCGCATGGCTGCCACGCGCGACCCGGTCGGCACGACGTACGCGGCGCCCTCGGCGGCGAGTACTCCCGGGCTCTCCGGCTCCATGCCGCAGACCGCAGGGATGCCGCGACGCGCCGCCTCACGGGCCAAGACGCCGCAGGCGTAGCCGTAGCGCCCGGAGCCGAACGAGGGTCCGCAGACGAGCACGTCGGGGCGCTCGGCCTCGAGGTGGCGCAGCAGCGTCGCCAGGGCCGTCTCTTCGTGCTCGCCGAAGTAATCGTCGCCGCAGGCAAGCGTGGCCGCCACCTCAAGGCCGAGCGCCCGGCCTGGCCCAACGGCACCCTCGAGTCGCAACGGCGCCATACCGGCAGAGTCCTCACCGCCGAAGCCGGCGAAGAACTGGTTGAGGTAGTGAACGACTCTCACGATGCGACCTTACGCCGGAGCCGCGCGCACGCGCATGTCGCCCGTCTGAGACAGTGAGCCCAGATAGCTCACCAGTGGCAGCGGCCGGGGTTCGCGTGCCGGCTGCGCGTCGAGCATGACATCTCCCCCGATGACCTCGACGGGCTCCCATTCGGCTACCAGTTCCTCCTCGTTGCCCACGCTCACGATGGCGTCGGCCTCAGGTACGTGGTCGGTGAGACCGGCGTTGGTCTCGGCTACCAGCATGACCGTGCGGATTCCGAGACGCTCACAGGCGCGGCAGGTCAGCATCGTATCGGTGTGCGAATTGCCCGACGAGAACGTCGTGAGGATCGCCCCTTCGGCGCCCAGCTGCTGGCCCAGCTTGGCCGCCATCATGGCCATACGTTCCTTCTCGAAGGCCGAGGGCAGGTAGGCCAGCGTGAGCACCACTCCGCGAAGATCGACATAGGATCCGTGCGCCCGCAGAAGCCTCAGAAGGAGATCGCTGCGCTGGTAGAAGTGCGTTGGGTTGCGTACGCCTGCCCAATCGTACTGGCCGGCCGTCAGCGCCCCATCGAGGACCTCCCGGGGATCTAGCACAGTCGCGACAGCGCCCTTGAGCGAAGCTCCATAGAAGTAGGTGTCCACCAGGGGGCCCTCGGCCGCGACCTGAAGGATCACGCACACCCGGGGCATCTCGCCCGACACGTCACCCCAGTGCAGCACCTCGACATCGCCGGGAACCACCTCCGCCGGCACCTCCGCCGCCAGGGCTCGCGCGAACGCAAGCGTCACCCGTCGCAAGGAGCGGTCGACGTCTGCTAGCTGCACTGTCGGATCACAGCGGAACGAGAGGACGACGTTCTGCGTCGCCGACCAGTGCGAGAAGGCCGCCCCCGGGCCGCCCATGTCGACGATAGAGTCTCCGTCGGGAACGACGTCGAGGGCTGTGACATCGTGACTTGCCCGCAAATCGGCCGTTGCGAGCACCGCCACCCCCGAGAGACGCCGAGTCGGTCCGATGCCGACGGGCTTCAACGTTCCCAGAGCGCCGGGAAACGTGGCCTCTGGCTCCGCGGTCTTGAGCGCAGGCTCCACTGCATCGAGCACGTTGAGCAGACGGACTGGGTCTCCTGGTCGAACGACGCTCAGACGCACCTCGAGGATCCCGGGCAGGCCCAACCAGAGCGGCTCGAGCGAGGCTTCGCTCACCGTCAGACGGCCGTCTTCCCAGGCCGTGCTTGACCCCTGGACGAGCCCTCCCACGGCGTGCGAGCTTATCTCGAGAACGGAAAGTCGGTCTTGAGTCACGGTCTGTCGCATTCCATGTCGATAGTCGACAGTTTACAGACTATGGCCTTTGGCGAGCAGGGTCAACGGACTTCTTGCAGACCGAGGATAGAGTCGCTGCCGACGGTTGACTGTCGACCGAAGCGGCCGTAGCGTACGCACCGAACAGCATCGAGGACCGTCAGGAGGCGTCGATGGACAAGTGCCGGAGTCTGTACGCCGCGATGGCAAAGCTGCGCGCCGGCTTCAAGGCCGACGTGGTGAACATGTGCGTCGAGGAGAACGCTCAACAGCGCGACGGGTATCCCGTCGAGTACACGCTGGCCGGGGAGGGGCAGCTCTTGTGGACGTGCGGCTACGGGATCACGTCGACCTGTCGGAATCTCGACGCCGCCCACGCGCTGCTGAACTACTACCTAAGCCCCCAAGCGGAAGCCTTCGAGGCCAAGCAGTGGAACTACATGGTGACCAACGAGGAGACCCTCAAGGTAGTGAGCGACGAGGTGCGCAAGAAGGCGCGCCTGGATCAGGCATACGACCTGGGGAACGCCCTGCCCGCCGCGCCGCCGGCGCAGGGGTACCCCAACTGGGTCCGCGCCTGGGAGGACTTCAAGCGCTACTAGGAAGGTCGGCGTGAGGGCCAGCCTGCTCGCGACGATCGGGTCGGCCCTCGCCATCGTCGCCGCCTCGGTGGCGCTCGGCCTGCTGACAAACGCGGCGTCGTCGAGCGGGCTGCCTCTCCGTGCCGAGCGAACGGAGCCGATCGGCGTCGTCACACTCGGCGAGGCGCGGGCAGCCTTCCTCGACGACGCCGCCCAATTCGTCGACGCCCGCTCCGCCGAAGCGTTCGCCGAGAAGCACATCGGCGGGGCACTCAGCGTGCCCTTCCTGCAACGCGAGCGTCTCCGCCCGCGGTTGGCCGGAGCGGTGCCCCGCACCCGCCGCCTCATCGTCTATTGTGATGGTCCTGCGTGCGGGCAGGCCTCCGAGCTCGCGACCTGGCTGCGCAGCCAGGGGTGGCGCCACGTCGGGGTGTTCCTCGACGGTCTGCCCGCGTGGCGCCAGGCAGACTACCCCATGGCGACGGGCGGCGAGCCGTGAAACGGCTTCTCGGCAGCAGGCACGTTCCCCTGGTGGCGAGGCTCATCCTCGGCGCGCTCTTCATATACGCCGCCTACGACAAGGTGCTCGACCCGCGCGCCTTCGCCGACGCGATAGACAACTACCGCCTCGTGCCTGATGGCCTCGTGAACACGGTGGCCGTCGCCCTCCCCTGGATCGAGGTCGCAGTGGGCGCCTGCCTCCTGCTCGGTGTCCTTGCGCCCGGCGCCGGGCTGCTCGCAGGGTGCCTGCTCGCAGTCTTCACGTTCGCCTTGGTCAGCGCCCTCGTGCGCGGCCTCGACATCCGCTGCGGCTGTTTCGGCCTCGAGGGCGGCGCGGCGATCTCGTGGGTCGACGTAGCCGTGCGTATCGCGCTCCTGGCGCTGTGCGTCGAGGTGGTCACGGCGAGTCACACCATCGACTGGCCGACGGCCGTGCTCGAGCGCCGGCGCAGCTAAGTACGGCGACCGCCGGGGACCGGCGGCCTGCGAGGGCCGCGGCTTCGGCCGACGCTGGCACGCGTCAACCGGGCGCCGCGATCCTCGTCCGCGAGACCTGCTGCTCGGCGACGGCGTCCTCGTCGAGCTCCACCCCCAACCCCGGCTTCTCGGGGATGCGCAGTAGCGACACGCCGTCGATCGTCTCTGTCTCGAGGCCCGTGGCAAGATCGCGCGCGAAGTCCCCTCCCCTCCACGGCGGGTCTGTGTCGCTCGATATCGCGTTGGCCAGGGCGGCGTGCAGGTGGACGACAGGCGCTGTGCCGACGGTGGCGTGACCCATGTTGCCGACGTGGACTCCCACTCCGGCCGCCTCGGCGATCGCGTTCACCTTGAGAGCGCCGAGGATGCCGCCAGTCTTCATCAGCTTCACGCTGATCAGGTCGCAGGCTTCGGCACGCACTGCGGCGAGCGCCTCACGTGGACCGCGCACGCTCTCGTCGAGGCACAGAGGGACTTCCACACGCGTCCGTACTCTCCGGGCGCCCTCCAGGTCCCCGGCGCGCAGCGGTTCCTCTACGAACGCCACCCCATGACGCTCCAGTCTCTTGATGCCCGCCACGGCGCGATGGACGGTTCTCCATCCCTGATTGGCATCGACGCGTATCTCGGCGCCGGCGCCGACAGCGTCGCGCAGCACGGCCACGAGCTCCAGCCGCTCGTCGCGGAGCTCGCGCTCATCGCCTGGGCACAGGTAGAGCTTGAAGACCCGAATCCCAGCGCGCCGAAGCGCGGCGGCTCGGGAGGCAAGAGCCTCCGCCGGCTCGTCGCGGTCGAGTGGGCAGGCTTCGTGGATCACCCTCCCGTAGAGACCGCCCAGGAGCTCGTACAAGGGCCGCCCGAGAGCCTTTCCCTTGACGTCCCACAGGGCCATCTCGAGAGCACCGCGCGCGGCCTCGTTCCCGACTCCGGTCTCCTCCCATCGACGGGCGACGGCCTCGATGGCTAAGGGATCTCGCCCGATCAGAGCGGGAGCGAGGTGGGAGGCGATGACGGCCGTGACGGTCGCCGCCGTTTCGCCGGTGTAGGCGTAACCCGGACACGCCTCCCCGAGGCCTACGACGCCCTCATCGGTCTCCACGCGAACCAGGACGAGCTGGCTCCAGCGCCACGCCGAGGTCTCCCGCCGCATCCTCATGCGTAGCGTGTCTGTCTCGACGCAAGTGATCTTCATCGCACACGACGCATCGATCAGCATCCCTCAAGCGTGCGCCTGCGGGGCGTTATGTCACGCACGCGCCGGAGCGACCGTCCGAGCCCAGGCCGGCCGGCCCCGACCCCACCCGTCAGAGCGAGGTCCTGCGCCGGCGCCTGTCACGCAGGACCTCACGCACGCAGTTCGTGCCGTTGGCGCCGCTGATGCCGCCTCCGGGGTGCGTGCCGGCTCCGCAAAGGTACAGTCCGGAGATCGGCGTGCGGTAGTCGGCGTAGCCGCGTACGGGACGCAGGAAGAAGAGCTGATGGTCGCCCATGTCGCCGTGCAGCGCGTGCCCGCCGGTCACGTTCCACAGCCTTTCCATGTCGAGCGGCGAGAGTACCTGTCGGTGCTCGATGGCGCCGGGAAGGTTGGGGAAGTAGCGGGCGATCTGGGCGATGGCGCGGTCGGCGACCTCGTCCTTGATGTCGTCCCAGCTCGAGCCGTCGCGCAGCGTGTAGGGCTGCGAATTCATGTCGATCGTGACGATGTGCTTGCCCGGCGGCGCCAGTGAGGGATCGAACACGGTCGGGCAGCACAACTCCACGTGCGGGTTCTCGATGGCGGGGATGCCGGCACGCGCCTGGGCCTGGTTCAGGTCCATCTCGGTCACGGTCGAGTTGCACTCGACGATGCAGCGGTGGTACGGCTGCACGTCGCCCGGGACCTCGTTGAGCTCGTCCCAGGCCGCACGCGGCAGCTCACCGACGGCCAGGTTCACCTTAATGCTCGTGCCCTCACAGATGAAGGCGCGCAGGGCGTTGACGTAGTCCTCCGGGAGCTCCCGCTCGTCGACCATGGCGAGCATCGTGCGCTTGGGGTCGGCGTTCGACACCACGACGGGCGCCCGCACCTCATCACCGCCCTCGAGCACGACACCGACGACGCGTCCGCACTCAACGAGAATGCGCTCGACCGTCGCCCCCGTGCGGATCTCGGCGCCGGCCTCGCAAACCGCATCGGCCATCAGGGCAGTGAGCGTCCCGATCCCGCCGCGCACGAACCCCCACTTGCGCACGCCTCCTCCGGCCTCGGAGGAGGCGAACTCGTGCAGCAGCACGTATGCGGTGCCAGGCGTCGAGGGCCCGGAGACGCTGTCGTTGATGGCGAACCACGACAGCGCGCCCTTGATGACGTCGCTCTCGAAACGCTCGTCGAGGTACTGGGCACAAGAGGCGGCGAAGAGGTGAGCGGCGCCGAGGAGCTGCTTGCGGTGACGGATGGCCGGCAGCCCGACGCGTGCGAGCCGCTCGAGGTCGGCCCAGCCGCGAATGCGAGGGTCGAAGGGCGTCACACTGAACAACGGACCGAACCAGCCGGCAAGTTCCTCCAGCTCGTCAGAGAAGCGCTGGTAGGCGCGTGCGTCTTTGCAAGACAGGGGCGCGATCTCGCGCCGCATGTCGGCCGGGTCCTCGTGCAGGTAGAGGTGCTCGCCGCCGGCGAACAGATTGAGGCTCGGGCCGGTGGGATCCACCCGAAGCCCGCGCTCGGCCAAGCGCATGTCGCGCCAGATCGCCTCGCGTAGCATGGCGAGCACATAGGCCCCCGTCGACGCCCGGTAGCCGGGCGCGAACTCCTCGGTGACGGCCATGCCACCGACGAACGGACGGCGCTCGAGGATCAGCACCCGCAGACCCGAACGGGCGAGGTAGAACGCCGACACCATACCGTTATGGCCCCCGCCCACGACTATCGCGTCGTAGCCCGCTGGTGGCTGTACGCTCAGAGTCGGCTCCATCTCCCCCCGCTGGCACGTCGCCTGAGTCCGGTGTGCCGCCGGCGCTCCGCGGAGCGGCGGCGGCACACCCTTCGCGCGGCCACGCTAGCCGAGGGCGACGGTCCTGTCAACGCGGTGATGCAACGATATTCGTGGCGGAACCCGCGGAGAAGGGAGGCATGACGCATAAAGATGGCAGCCGTGTGGACGATTACCGTATCCTCGTACTCCGAACCAGGGCGAGGCCGGCCTCCCATCAGAGCGACGGGCCTCCCTGCACCCAGAAGCGACGGCTCGGCCCCCCGCTACGCATCTCGCGTCTTCTCCCACCCCGCCCTCTGCATTGCGCAAACGGTGGCCCGGTCTGTGGTAGACTGTCAACATCATGAAGCCCCTGCAGACAAGAAGATCGCTGGCCGAAGACGCAGCCGACCGCGTGCGTGAGGAGATCCTTACCGGGGGGTTCAAGCAGGGCGAGCGTCTGGTCGAGGCGCGCATCGCTCAGGAGCTCGGCATCAGTCGGGGGCCGTTGCGCGAGGCCTTCAAGCTCTTGCGCGCCGAGGGCCTGGTGAAAGAAGAACCCAATCGCGGGACCTTCGTCGTGCGGCTCTCGGGCACCGACGTGCGTGACATCTTCGAGCTCCGCGAGGCTTTGGAGACCATGGCCGTTCGCCTGCTCGTCGACCGCGGCCGGGAATCAGGGCTGCGCGAGCTGCGCAAGCTCCTCGATCAGCTGGAGAAGGCGGCGGGCAACGGGGACGTGCGAGCCGTCTCTCGGGCCGACCTCACTCTGCACGAGGCGATCTGCCGGCTCAGCAGCAATGCGCGCCTGCACGCGGCTTACACGCGCGACTTTCCGACCATGCTCGCGCTGATCCACATCGACGACCAGCTGTACCCTTCACTTGAGGCCATGGCGCGTGAACACAGGCCCATCCTGGATGCCATCGGCGAAGGCGATGCCGATCTGGCGGTCACGCACCTCCAGAAGCACATCCGCGAGGCATCAGACCTCGTGGCGGCCTACATCGAAGCTATGCCCGAGAACAGTCCCGCCTAACTGGCCCGTCCTAGCACGGTCGCCCGAGGAGCTGCAAAGGGGGGTGCAGGTGGATGACCGCAAGCGTCCGGGGCGCTCTCTCGCAGAGCTTGTGACTGGCCTCACCGCCGTCCTGCTCGTCCTCATGGCCTCGGGCTGCACCGACACGACACGCGAGACTGCGACCGCAGCCAACGACAGGGTCATCGCCGGCGCCATCACGGTGATCGCTCCCCGGGGAAGCGTCGACGCGTCGCTGATGCGCGCGTTCCGGCGCGCCTATCCGAAGGTGACGCTCAGGATAGTCACCTGCGACGGCGACCAGATCGCGCCGCGACTCGAAGGCGGTCTCGCGGCCGACGTCGTCGCCGTCTCGTCGGAGGACACGCTGCCGCTCCTCGTCTCGCTCCGACTCGTGCAAGCCATTGATGCCGAGCGGTTGACCGAGTGGGGGTCGATAGTTCCCTCAGCAAGACGCTTCCCCGCCTTCCTGAGCGGTGGACGCACGTACGCTGTTCCCACTGGGGTGAATCTCGTCGGCATCGCCCTTGCCGCCGGGCGGGGTCCGGACGTCGACTCACTCGCGGACCTCTTCTCGCCCCGGCTGAACGGCAAGGCAGCCATGCCCGACCGCGCCGTTCTGGGCATTGACATAGGGGCGCTCGCGCTGGGCTACGACGTGTCTTCTTCGCTCTCAGACGATCAGCTCCTGAACGTCAAGGCACTCTACGGCGACAACGAGGACAACTTCAGGCGATTCTGGTCGCGACCGACAGAGCTCGCCCGTCTGTTCAGGTCCGGAGCTCTGCTCGCCAGCCCGTGTGACCTTGCTCAGGCGACCCGGCTCCAACGCGAGGGGCTCGCAGTGCGCTTCGTGCAACCCTCGGAGGGTATGCTCGCCTCCCTCCGCGGTTTCGCCCTCGCGGCGCACGCTCCCAACGCAGCGGCCGCCTACGCCTTCCTCGACTGCGCTCTCTCGCGCCCCGTCCAGAAGCAGGCCGCGAGGGATGCTCTGGCGATCCCGGTGAGGAGCGATGTGGAACTCCTCGTCCCGCCCGCACCGCTGGGAACGGTCAACATCGAGGGTCTGCTAAGGACCGTCCGTCCCGTGCTCCGACCTGAACGGTACGACATGTGGATCGTTGCCTGGGCACAGGCCAAGAAGAAGGGCCGTGGCTGATGCAACTGAGGGAGCCGCCGGGCGCGGCTCGAGCGCCGGGGACCGGCAACCGGACAGCGTTACGAATGCTTCTCGATCGCCGTCTCAGGGCCGCTTCCGCGGGACCCGCTCCAGGCTTCTTGCAGGGTCGACTGACGGTTGACTGTCGACACTTGGTTACGTAGCATGGCGGGAGATGCGCCATGGGCATCGGGTGAAAAGGGGGGATCATGATGGCACGCAGGTCCGCACGTATTCTGCCTTCTCTGGCCATCCTGTGTCTGGTGGTGCTCGGCGCCGCTTGCGGTGGTGGTGGCGGCGGCGAGTCGGCTGCGCCCACTGCCGCCACGACAGCGGCCACGACCCCCGCGGAGATCGCCGGCGACCTCGAACTCTTCGCCTACGAGGACGGCTTCACGCCGGGCTACATCGGGCCGTTCAAGAAGATGTATCCGAACCTCAATCTCCGCGCTACCGCCTACGACAGCGGCGACGCCGCGATCGCCAAGATGCGCGCCGGGTTCCATCCCGATGTGATCAACCTATGTGTCGAAGAGGACGCGGAGCTCGCCATGCGTCTCGGCTTCATCCAGCCTATCGACGTCTCGCGCGTCAAGGAGTGGAACAACATGTTTCCCGTCTTCCAGAAGCTGCACGGCGTGGAGATGGAGGGCAAGGTCTGGATGGTGCCCGTCGACGCCGGCGTGACGGGCATGGTCTACAACACCAAGGCGATCACGCCGGCGCCGACGTCGTTCAAGGACCTGTTCGACCCGAAGTACAAGGGCCAGGTGGCCATGATCGACTACCCCGTGACCGCTATCCAGGTAGGAGCGCTGGCGCTGGGCTTCAGTGATCCGCTGAACCTCACGGACGAGCAGCTCGAGGCAGTCAAGAACCTGTACGTCGACGCGAAGAAAAGCGGCCAGTTCCGCACCTTCTTCCAGAACGACTCCGAGCTCGCGAACCTCTTCAGGACGCACGAGATCACCTTCGCCATGGGGTATCCGAGCAACGCCCAAGACGCGAAGCGAGCTGGCGAGCCGGTGAAGTTCACGCTCGCCAGCGAGGGTCAGATCCTCTGGACGTGCGGCTACGGCATCACCACGTGGTGCAAGAACGTCGACGCCGCCTACGCCCTCATCAACTACTACCTCTCCACGAAGGCCGAGGCCTACGAGGCCAAGACCTGGAACTACATGGTCACCAACGCCAAGACGCTCGACGTCGTTACGCCGCAGGTGAAGCGGGACGCCAATCTCGAGCGGCCCGCCAACATGGGGAACGCGCTCCCGGCTGCACCTCCCGTGAAGGGCTACAGCAAGTGGGTGCGGCTCTGGCAGGAGGTCAAGAGGAGCTAGATGGCGGTCTCGACCGAGACTGGGATGCCGGCGGAGGCCGGCACCATCGTTCCCTACGCCAGTGCCACCGCCGAGGAAGTACGGCTGCCCCTGAGCCTGCGGCTCAAGCGGGCAGCCCCTCACGTCGGCGGCGCGACGATCGCGCTGATCATCCTTCTTGCCCTCTACGGCCCGATCACCGTGCTCGCCGTCTTCTCCTTCAACGACTCCATCGTGCTCTCGCTTCCCTGGGCGGGCTTCACGACGCGCTGGTACCACGAAGCCCTCGGTAACACCAACCTCCAGGCGGCGTTGCGCAACTCGTTCATGGTGGCATGTGTCGTAGCCCCCCTCAGCCTGGCGCTCGGGACGCTGGGCGCCTTCTGTATCACAAGGATGCGGTTCTGGGGCCGCGGGCCAGCGGCGATGTTGATGGCCGCGCCGCTGGTCGTGCCGTGGCTGATTGTCGGCGTCAGCGCCGTGATCTTCTTCAGCAAACTCAACGTCGGTCTGTCGTGGCGAACGGTAATCGCCGTGCAGACGGTCGTTACCTTTCCGCTGGTCACAGTCATCGTCTCGGCCCGGCTGGCGCGCTTCGACCGCACACAGGAGGAAGCCGCCGTCGATCTCGGCGCATCGCAACTGCAGGTGCTGCGACATGTGATCCTGCCGCATCTCGTGCCGGCGCTCGCCGCTTCGGCGATCCTGGCGTTCATGTGGTCGTTCAACAACTTCGAGATCAGCTACTTCGTCGGCGGCTTCGACGAGCTCTTCCCCGTGTGGGTGTACTCGACGCTGCGCCACGCCTCGAACCTACCGGTCGTGAACGCGATCGCCAGTCTCGTCGCCGTGACCGAGGTGATCGTCGTGTACTTCGCCTATCGAGCGATGACGTGGCGCTCCAACGCGCGTACTGCGCGCGAGAAAGCCGACACCCTAGCGGGAGCGTGGCGCTGATGGCCGACGTCGTCGTCGAGCAACGTGGCCGCCCCTTGAGGCGACAGGCGGCACGCAGACTGCGCCCGTTTGCGTTCCTCTTCGGTCCCATCGGCATACTGCTCGCATTCTTCGTGGCGCCGCTGGTCATCATGATCGTCATCAGCTTCCGCTACGCGTCTCTGTTCGGTTTCGAGAGCGGCTGGACGATGAGCAACTACGTCAACGTGCTCACCGACCCCATCTACTGGGACGTCGCCAAGGACACGGTCGAGATGGCCACCATCGCCATGGCCGTGCAGCTCCTTGTCGGGTTTCCGCTCGCGTACTGGATCGCCTTCAAGGCAGGACGCTTCGAGCTCATTTACCTGCTCCTCCTCGTGCTCGCCGACGAGCTCAACCCAATCATCCGGATCTACGCCTGGCGCATGATCCTCGGACGCGAGGGCATGATCAACCACGTGCTGCAGAGCATCGGCGCGATAGACCATCCCCTCGACTGGCTGCTCTTCACCAAGTTCTCGGTGATCACTGTGCTCACGACGAGCTGGGTCACCTACACCGTGCTGCCCATCTACGCGGCGATGAAGGCCATCGACCCGAGCCTCTTCGAAGCGGCCATTGACTTGGGCGCAAGGTGGACGACACGCTGGCGACGCATACTGATCCCCCTCGCCGCGCCGGGCATCTTCGTCGCCATCATCCTCGTATACATCCCGCTGTTCACCGACTTCGCCACCCCGGCCCTGGTCGGAGGGGCGTCCTCCTACATGCTAGGCAACTCGGTGGCCGATCTGATGATCGCCACCGGAGACTGGGGGATGGGCGCCGCCCTGAGTCTGCTGCTGCTCGCCGCAGTGGCCGGAGTCGCAGTGGTGGCCTACTTCCTCTCCAAGCTGAACCAACTCGATTGAGGTCCGAGAGACGGAACGAAGGGACCAGTTCATGAGACGAGGCTTGGTCGACAGGCAAGGGAGTGCGTGATGGAGGCCTCTCTGGATCGCAAGGGCGAGATCTTCATCGACCGCGTGACCAAGGTCTTCGGCCAGCTCAAGGCCGTTGATGATGCGACGCTGCACATCCCGGGCGGCGAGTTCTTCTCGATGCTCGGCCCCAGCGGTTGCGGCAAGACCACGATGCTGCGCATGATCGCCGGCTTCGAGGACCCGACAGCGGGACGCGTCTATCTCGAGGGGTCCGACGTCACCTATGTGCCGCCCGCGAAGCGCCACGTCAACATGGTCTTCCAGGCGTACGGCCTCTTCCCTCACATGACGGTTTCGGAGAACGTCGCTTTCGGCCTGAAGATCAAGAAGGTCCCCAAGGCTGAGATCGGCGTACGAGTCGCCGACGCGATCCGCATCGTGCGCCTCGAGGGTCTCGAGGCCCGACGGCCGGCGCAGCTCTCGGGCGGGCAGCAGCAGCGCGTCGCCTTGGCCCGTGCCCTGGTCAATCGGCCCGCCGCCTTGCTCCTGGACGAACCCCTCGGCTCGCTCGACCTGAAGCTGCGCAAGGAGATGCAGCTCGAGCTGAAGTCGCTCCACGCGCGCACGGGAACCACCTTCGTCTACGTGACGCACGACCAGGAAGAGGCGCTCACGATGTCGGATCGCATAGCTGTCATGAGGGATGGGGTCATCCAGCAGGTCGCAACGCCGCGAGAGCTGTACGAGCGGCCGCTGAACGCCTTCGTCGCCGGCTTCATCGGCACGTCGAACGTGATCGACATGCACACCGATGTCGTCGAAGACGGGCTCCTGGTGATGCGCGTCGGCGAGGGCCAGCGCGTCGTCGCTCTCGACCCAGGGGGCGCACCGAGTCGTCTGAGTATCTCGGTCCGACCTGAGAAGATGCGCATCTGGGACCGCGCCACACCCGACGACGAGCGAGTGTCGCGGGTGAGCGGCGCGATCGCCGAGGTGGTGTACCTCGGTTCCATGACGCAGCTGCTCGTCGATCTGAAGACCGGCGAGCGGGTCACGGTGCACGAGCTCAACGACGATCTGGTGACCCTGCCGCAGATAGGCGATCCGGTGACCGTTCGTTGGGCGGCCGAGCACAGCTACATCGTCTCCGTCGGAGGCGAATCGGATGCAGCCGACATGGCGCCAGCCGCCGAGGCAAGCGAGGCGGCCCCCAAGTGAGGCGGCGGAGACCGACCGCAGGGATAGCAGTTCTGCCGTCTCCCGCGGCAGCCAGGCGTAGAGCGATGCCAGTGAGGCGACGCGTGATGCGGACGAGCCAGCCGCCGGCAGGGGGAGCTGCTGCATGGTGACCGCAGCAGACAGCGCTCGGCTGTTCTGGGTGCGGCCGGGCATGGAGATCGACCACGGTCGGCTCACCCTGGCCGGCCGCGACGCCGAGCAGCTCGCGAGGGAGCACGGCACACCACTCTACGCATACGACCTGACCCGCATCGAGGAGCAGGTGCGCGCCTTGCAGGGAGCCCTGGACGATGCTGGACTGCGCTACCGGACGAGGCTGGCGATGAAGGCACAGCGAGAGCCGGAGGTCCTGGCGTACGTGCGACGCCTCGGCGGGTCGGGCAGCCCCGAGAGCGTGGGGCTCGACGTCTGCTCGCCCGGCGAGGCCCTGCACGCGCTCTCCCATGGATGGTTGCCCGAGGAGATCAGCTACACGGGCACCAATGTGTCGGAGCGCGACTTAGATGTGATTCTCGCGCACCCTATCCACCTGAATGTCGACCTCATCAGTCAGCTCGCCCGAGTCGGCCGTCGCGCGCCCGGCCGGGCCATCGGGATACGCGTCAACCCTAGAGGGGGCGCCGCCTGGGGAGGCGAGGAGAGCTCACTCTACAGCGGAACGAGACCGACGAAATTCGGTCTCTACGGGGAGCAACTCGACGAGGCACTCGCCCTGGCTCGCCGATACCATCTCACCATAGACACCGTCCATTTTCACGTGGGCGACGGCTTCCTCGACGACGGCCTACCGGCTTTTGCCGAGGCCGTCGGCCGCGCCACGTTGATGGTGCGAGACCTCCTCGACGCCGGCTGCCCCATCACGGAGGTCAACACGGGCGGAGGCCTCGGTGTGCCACAGCTTCCTGGGGAGAGGCCGCTCGACCTCGACGCCTACGCCGGTATCCTGGCCGCTCACCTGGGTCCGTTGGACGTCGTCGTCGGGGTCGAGCCGGGTGATTTCCTCTGCAAGGAGAGCGCCATCCTCCTGGCCGAGGTCGTCACCGTTGAGGATCGCCTCGGGGTGCCCTTTGTCGGGCTCGATGTGGGCTGGAACGTTATGAACGACCGCTTCATCTATGACGTGCCCTTTGAGGTCGCCCTTTGCCGAGCCGCGGACACGCCCAGGACCCAGACGGTAGTGGTCTCCGGGCACATCAATGAGGGCGATGACCTGTTCGCCGAGGACTACCCCTTCCCTGAGGTCGATGAGGGCGACATCGTCGCCATCATCAACGTCGGCGGCTACAACCAGGCGATGACGATGGCCCACTGCATGAGACCGGCCGCAAATGCGGTCTACTTCGAGGACAGGGTCGCGCCGGCTGTGGAGGACGGCGAGTGAGCCACAGACAACCGCGGGGTGCGACCCTCAGATGCATGACCTCACCGGAGGCGATCGAGGCGGGGGGAGGTCAGTGAACGGCAACGACCACTTGCTCGATCTTGACGCAGCGCTTGACTTGGTCGCGGCCTCGCCGCTGCTCGACGGCTGCGATGTGCGCCGGCTCGACCTCGTCGAGCCGGCGCACATCGACCTCGAGCAAGCGTTGCGCGCCGCGCTGGCCGCTCCGCGCGGCACGCCGCGCCTCGCGGATCTGGCGCGCGGCGCGGCCAGCGTTGCCATCATCACCAGCGACGCCACGCGCGCGGTCCCCAACCGCGGCCTCTTTCCCACAATCATGGCCGAGCTCGCCGTCGCCGGTGTGCGCGAGAAGGACGTCACGGTGGTGATCGGCGTCGGTGCGCACCGGCCCATGCATCCCGGCGAGCGAGAAGAGCTCCTGGGCGAGTGGGCGGCGCGGCTGCGTGTCGTCAACCACGACTCAAGAGCGACCGACCTGGTGCACGTCGGCGCGACGGGTAGCGGCAACGAGCTGCTTCTCAACAGGTGGGTCTGGGAGGCCGACCTGCGCATCGCCCTGGGCCAGGTCGAGCAGCACGAGTTCGCCGGGTTCACCGGCGGCCCCAAGGCCATCCTGCCCGCGGTCGCGGGCTACGAGGCGATCCTGCGCAACCACTCGCTGGCCATGCTGCGTCATCGGCTCGCCCGGCCGGGCGTCCTCGACGGTAACCCCATCCATGTCGAGATGGTCGACGCGGCGCGTCTGGCACACCTCGAGTTCGCCGTCAACGTGGTCATCGACCGCGGTCTGCGACCACTCGCTGTGGCGGCCGGAGATCCCGTCGCCGTCCAGACCGAGCTCGCCGGCTTCATCCGCTCCTACGCCGAGGCCGGCCTCCCGGCCGACGTCACGGATGCCCGCGAGGCGCCCGATCTCGTGGTGACCGGCCCCGGACGTCCCCTGGACACGAACCTGTACCAGACCGTTAAGGCGCTCGTCGCAGTCGAGCCGCTCGTCGGGCCGCAAACGACGGTCCTGGCGGTCAGCGCCTGCGGCGACGGCACCGGGGGGCAGGACTGGCTCGTGCCCTTCGCCGGCGCCGCGGGCCCCGAGGACGTGCTGCGACGACTGGACGATGACTACACGGTCGAGAGGGACCACAGCTACTTCGTCGCCCGGTTCCTGCAGCGCTGCCCGAGCGTCGTGGCCTGCTGTCCGGGCGTGGAGGACGAGGACCTGCGGCGCCTCTTCCTCGAGCCGGCGCGCAATGTGCAGGATGGGCTGGGGCGGGCGCGGCGGCTGCTCCGCAGCCGCCGCGCCCGCCCCCACGTCCTCCTCTTCCCGCGCCCGCAGCGCGCTTCGCTGCCTCCGCAGACGGGCGCTGAAGTCCAGCGGGATATGTCAGAGTAGGCAGGACCGGCAGCGCCGGGCGCGGAGCCCCGGCAAGACGGCTCGGCGCGGGGAGCACACGTGAAGCGATCCCGCCAGGCACGGCTGGGGCGACGGTCCCGCAAACGAACGACACGACGACCGATGGGAGCGCACACGGTGGACGCGAGCATCAAGAACGTGAGGCGCGCAGGATCCTCGACTGCCGCGGCTATCCGACAGTGCAGGTCGACGTCTGGGTCGGCGACGTGCTCGGCCGCGCCGATGTGCCCGCGGGGCGCTCGACGGGCCGCCGCGAGGCCGTCGAGCTGCGCCACGGCGGCCCCGCCTACGGCGGCTAGGACGAGTGGGTGGTGACTGGCAGGCAGAGCGCTGCTGCGTTGCTGATTGTCGACAGATAATTGTCGACAAGATAGCATGGAGCGTGTGACTTGGCAGTCGGGTATTACGGACGAGACCGCCAACATGGCCGGTGAGCAGCGCGAGCACGGACACAAGAGCGCGAGATAGGAGAGCGATGGCGATGGAGAAGCGAAGTAGATTTCTCTACCTATCTGAGCCGGACATGATCGAGGCCGGAGTGCTCAATGCAGCGCAGTGCATCGACGTCTGTGAGGATGTCTTTAGGCTCCTCGCCACCGGCGACTACCTGATGGGTGGCCCTAACCACAATAGCCACGGCCTGGGCATCGACTTCCCCAAGGAGTCGCCGTTCCCCAGCATGCCCTTGGCGGGACCCGACCGCCGCTTCGTTGCGATGCCGGCGTACCTGGGCGGGAAGTACGACGTCTGCGGCAACAAGTGGTATGGCTCCAACCCCGCCAACACTTCGCGAGGTCTGCCGCGCTCGGTTCTGACCGTGATGCTAAACGACAAGGACACCGGCGAGCCCCTGTGTCTCATGTCAGCGAACCTCCTGAGTTCTGCTCGAACAGGCGCCATCCCCGCTGTAGCCTCCCGCTTTCTCGCGCGCCAGGACTCCGAGATCTGCGCTGTGATCGGATGCGGCCCGATCAACAAGGCATGCTTCCGGGCCGTTCTCTCGCAGATGCCAAGCCTCAAGAAAGCTATCTGCCACGACCTCACCGAGGCGACTGCCCAGGCCTTCGCGGATTGGTCAAGGACGAAGTTCGGGATAGACAGTGTCGTTTCTACCTCCCTTGAGGATGCCCTCGGGGACGCCGATGTCGTGACCGTCGCGGCATCGCGGCTGAAGACGCTCTACGTGCAGGACGCATGGTTCAAGAGTGGGGCAACCGTGCTACTCACTGGCCCGATGAAGGCGGAGGACTCCTTCTGGATCAACAGCACCATCGTCTACGACAACATCCACCTACAGAAGGCCTACGTTCTGGAAGCACTTGCCGCCCCCGACAAACTCAAGTACTACGACGGCGTCATTGGCGGACCGCTCTACAAGTTGATCGACGACGGGAAGATGCCGTCTCTGGCTGACTCCACTGACCTGGGAAATGTCATCCTTGGCAATAAGAGTCGTCGTCAGAGCGACGAGGAACGTATCGTCTTTGTTGCCTGTGGAATGGCCGTCTTCGACATTGCCTGGGGATTTGAACTCTACCAGTCTGCCCTCAAGCAAGGACTCGGCCAGTGGCTTGTGCTTTGGGATGAGCCCTACCGCGAAGAAGCATCTGCGTCGGCCATCCCGGCTGGACTCTGACGGGTCGGGGACTAGAAGGTTCTATTCTCCCAGCATCGACGTAGGCGTCCGTCTAGTGGTTCGAGGTGGGGGACAGTCTTCATAGCTGCGGCTGGAGAGACAGGCGTCATGGCCGTCCGTTCGAGGTCGTCTCTTCCACCCTTGGGGACCAGAGCGGTCGGGTGCATCATCGGCTCGAGCAAGGCGCAGCGCCCCGCGAAACGGCCGCATGTGGATGCCGATGCCAACGCGGCGAAGGAGCTTGTCGGCCGGAAATGGGAGTGTGGTAGGGGATGCTGAAGATACGCAACTTCGAAGCACTGATCTCGCACGGAGAGACACATTCCAGGAGGGTGGTGCTGGAGATTGCCGACAAGACGCTGCGACGGCTGGACGCATACAGCAGGATAGGGAGCATCGCGCACCTAGACGGGTCTTCCCTGCACATCGGGACACGGACTTGGGACCTCTCGAAAAAGAGGCATGTGTACCTCGTCGGCGCCGGAAAGGCATGCAACGCGATGGCTGCCGCGCTCGACGAGATCCTCGGCGACAATCTCAGCAAGGGGATCGTGATCGTCAAGGTCGCGGAGGAGGCAGACGTCTTCAGGCACACAGACGTCTACGTGGGTGGGCACCCACTGCCCAACCGGACGGGCTACGAGGCCTCTCTGAAGATCCTGGAACTCGCGGACCAAGCGGGGCCCGAGGACCTATTCATTGCAGTGATCAGCGGGGGGAGCTCAGCTCTGATGAGCTGTCCGGTCCAGGGAATCTCAACACAGGACGAGATAGACGCAACAGATGTTCTGCTGAAGTCCGGGGCCGGCATCTATGAGATCAACGCGATTCGACGCCACATATCGCAGACGAACGGCGGCATGCTGGCTAAGAGAATCCAAGCTTCCGGTGCTGAGCTGATCGGCTTTGGTATCTCCGACGCTGTCGGGAACCCGCCGACGGGCGACATCGGAATCCCGTGCCGGAACTACGCAAGCACGCCGATCGGTCCCGATAGGACTACCATTGCTGAGGCCCGGCGCGTCATCGCCGACTATGACTTGGCTGATCGGCTGCCCCCCAACGTAGTCCGGTACCTCATGGAGGCAGGTGAGGCTTGCGAGACGCCCAAGGCATTCCCGGACAACACCTATTATCTGCTTAACACCGTGCCCGATTCGTGCATCTACGCAAGAGAGGTGGCGGAGGAGATGGGGATCCCTGCCTACATCCTGACTTCCTTCCTCGAGGGTGAAGGCAAGGATGCCGGCACCCTCTTCGCCTCGCTTGCCCGTGAGGTACAGGCCTACGGAAACCCCTTCCCCGCACCGTGCGTTATCCTCAGCAGCGGGGAGACGACGACGAGGATCCTGGAGAACTCCGCTGTTGAAGGGCACGGGGGACCATCGCAAGAGCTCACCGCGAGCTTCGCGATCAGCGCCACGAAGGCTCCCGGGGTGTGCATGTTGTCGGTGGACTCGGAGGGAACTGACGGGACCACAACCGTGGCCGGCGGGCTCACTGACTCAAGCAGCTACGAGGCGGCCATGAAGAATGGTGTAAGCCTGCATGCCGCGTTGCGGGGTCACTTCTGCTACGAAGCATTGGAGGCTATCGGCGACACCGTGATCACTGGCAACACGGGAACGAATCTCTGCGATTTCAACATTCTCTACGTCCCGACTCTTGAGAACTAGCCACAGGCAGGCTTCAAGGCCAGGCCGCTCCAGGGAGGAGCAGGGTCCCACATGAAGATCGAATCTCTGCGGGCACGGCAGCTTATCGACTGCATGTGCCGGCCAATGGTCGAGGTCGAGGTCGTGACGGAAGGAGGATTCGTCGGCAGAGGCGCAGCGCCTACCGGCCAGTCCGTGGGGATGCACGAGGCCTTCGTGCTGCGGGATAACGATCCTGACGTGTACAACGGGCTCAGCGTTCACCGGGCGGTAGAGAACGTCCGGCACGTAATCGCGCCGGCCCTGATCGGGATGCCGGTCGACGACCAACGCGCCCTCGACGACCTGATGATCGCCCTCGATGGGACAGAGAACAAGAGCAACCTGGGCGGTAACGCCATCTACTCGACCTCGATCGCCTGCCTCAGGGCTGCTGCTGCCGCCGCCGGTCTGCCCCTCTATCAATATCTCGGGCGGGAGCGTCTCAAGACGGTTCCAGTACCAAGTTTCAACATGGTGAACGGGGGACGATACCGCGACTTCGTACAACCGTTCAATGAGTTCATCGTCATGCCCTACAAGGCAGAGTCCATCTTTGAAGCGGTGGAGATGGCGGTCGATCTCTTCGACGTGATGTCTGGCGTTCTAGAGGAGCACCTCGGATCGTCTCCGAAGGTGGCGCGCTCCTATGGCTACGTTGCGCCGTCTGAGGATCCTGAAGTCGTCCTTTCGTTGATGCAGGAGGCGATCGATCGCTGCGGGTACGCGGACAAGATGGCCTTCGCCCTCGACTGCGCCTCGAGTGAGATGTACGACAGCGCGACCGCGACCTACTACCTCAAGGGGGGGCGGGTTGGCACTGACGAGCTGATTTCCTACGTCAAGGACCTGACCGAGACGTTCAACTTGGTGTTCGTGGAGGACCTCCTGGACGAGAACGACTGGGACGGCTATCCACGTGCCGTGAGGCAGATTCCCCGCACCATCATTCTTGGAGACGACCTCATCGCTACGAACCTGGCGCGTCTTCGGAAGGCGACAGCCATGGGGGCGATCGAGGGATTTGTCTTCAAGCCCAATCAGATCGGGACGATCTCGGAGGCCTTGGAGACCTATGAATACGGGGTCGCACACAACCTCGTCGCAGTCCCCTCTGGGCGCTCGGGCGGTGTTGTCGATGACGTGGTCATGGACCTATCGGTCGGACTCCAGGTTGCATTTCAGAAGAACGGCGCGCCACGGTCGGGAGAGCGGATCGAGAAGCTCAACTTCCTCATGCGTGCTGCTGACTCAATTCCTGACTGCTCCCTGGCAGATGTAGTCAGCATCGTGAAGTTCTAGTGCCGCGACTAGATCTCGTGCCCCCCGCGCAGCGTACCCACCCTGTGGCGCAAACGCCTGGCTTGGCTTCTCCGACAGGGGAGCCGTCCTCGCCGATCGGGTGGTGGCCGCCGCCATCCTGAACTGCCTCTTGCACCACGCCACCGCGGTGAACACCAAGGGCAAGAGCTTCCGCATGGGGCGGCTTCAAGATCAAATCGACAAGGAGAGAGGCGGCGCTGCTGTGGTCCAAGGGAGCTCTGCACTCTTCATGAGCGGCTCACTGCACTTCTCGTGATCGCCTGCAGCCGCGGCTCTGGTACTCGGCGCAGCCAGTGGAGAGTGGTCAGCGCCACCTGGCCCACCAGGCCGCTCGCACACAACGGGCCTGCGCGCTCTTCACCGACTCGGATGGTATCGACGGCGCGACCGACGCGGCGGGGGGCCTGGTCGACGACCTCACCGTGCGCGAGGCGGGCGAGCGCGGCGTCGATATCGGCGCGGCCCTGGCCGCGCACACCTCGAAAGACGCGCTCGCCCGCCTCGCCGATCTCGTCCTCACCGGCCCCACCGGCACCAACGTCAACGATATGAAGATCCTGCTGAAGGCCGCGGCAGCGCGTTGATGCCCGGGATCGGGCAGGCCGACAGCTTCGCCGAGCCGCGGATCAGCCGAATCCGAACGGTCCCCACAGGTAGAAGACGACCGCGTTCCCGACGCCCGCGGCCAGCGTCATCAGCAGCGCCACGCCTGTGATCCACGCCGATGAAGAGTGCGGCCGTCCGCGCCGGCCCGCAGCGAGCGCAAGAAGCACCAGCGCCACCGCGTCGGCGGCGCCGACGACGATGTAGATCGCCGGCGTCCAGAGGGTCCGCACCGCCTCATCCGGGTGAGCGAGGAACGCCCACAGCACGAACGCGAGCGAGGCCATGAGGATGACCAGCGCAGCCACGATGGAACCTCGGCGTGTGCGGCCGACGCGCAGGTTGTGCACGAACAGTTCGAGCGTCAGCAGCGGCCCCAGCCCGATGAGAAGCACAAGCGCGATGACGAGCACTGCGTTGCGTGGCACGGTACCCCCGTCGGTAGCCTGCGGTCGTCGGACCCGCGAGCACTGACGCAATACTACAGGAGGCCGGCAGGGGCGACGCGAGGTTCCCCGGCCCGCGGAACGTTGGCGCCTCATGGCCCCAAGCGCCGTCCCTCGTCGCCACATGACGCAGACCGCTTATGCAGCGATGGGCACGACGTCGCCGCGCGCGCAGTGAAGAGGTGGCGGGCAGTGCGGGAGTTACACCCGCCTACGTGATCCAGAATCCTCCTAAACTCATAAGAGATACGGTGAGCGGGTCTTTTCGAGCCTAGAAGCGCAGATTAGGGGAGGCAAACCGGCCTGCGCTGAGCCTACTGTCAAACACCTCGTCAAACACCTAGACGCGCTACGCGCGGCCAGTCCGTCCCTCCGCAACGGGCAGCGGCGCTTCATCAGGGCAAGCGGCTATGCCCCGTCGAGTCCCTTAGGGGCGGCGGGAGGCTCGGCCGGGCGGCCTTGCTCGTCAGCGGGAGGTCGTCAGACGACTGGACGCTCACCTGTGTTGTCGCGGCGGGGCGTCTATGCAGTTGGAGGCGGCGTCGTCGTGACTGGCAGTCACCTGCGATTCTGCGCCCTTAGGACCAGCAGGCCTATGCCAAGCATGACCACGAGGGCGACCAGAATGATGAGGGGTCCTATGATTCCGCCTCCTATGTCCGTCGTCTTGGTCAGCTTAGCAGACGGTGGGTCATGACCGGATTGGCCCCCTACCCGCCCGCGCCCTGGCCCCTGCGCTCACCCGTGCCGTCGTGGCGGTCGCCTGCTGGAGCCGGAGGCGGGCCGATGGTGGTGGCTATCTTCGCCGCTTCCTATCGAGCGCGACCACGGCAGCGATGCCGGTACACAGGAGAGCCGAGAAACCAGTCGAGCCAGCCGGAGAAGACCACAGACGCCCACAGGGACAGCGCCACGCACGGGTCCCCCTAGAGCTGCCGCCGGAGCCACGCGGGGTCAGTCTCTTTCCTGAGTAGCGACCTCGGCCCACTTGGCGTCGGAGATGACGCCCGAGGTGTCGAGTTCGCGTCGGTCCAGTTCACGCTGTTCGTCCATGTCACCTCCCTCGCGCGATGAAGCCGAGCGCGCCGCCCGCAGCGAAGGCGAGGACGCCGAAGAACGGGAGGGCGAAGATGGTCATGAGGCTATTCCACTGGGTCGTCGTTCGATGGTCATGGGGCTATTCCTCTAGGTCGCGGTTGGCATCGTCGGGCGGCGGCACGATGGGGAGCTGGATGCGGAGCCTCACGCCCACCGGGGCTACGGGACAGCGGCACCGAGGCAATCGGCGTCGGCCTGAAGATGAAGAGCTACGAGGGTTGGCCGAAGACAGCGCCGGACGAGTGGTGTCTTGAGTTCGTCGAGCAGGCGACCTGACAAAGGTAGGAGGGCGGCTGTCTATCCGCGGAGTAAGAAAGTGGCGGGGAGTGCGGGAGTTACACCCGCCTACATGGATTTAGAGTCCATGCTGATCTTTCCGATCGACCCCCCGCGGTGCTCCATTGTACGCCTCAAAGCAGTGACGGCCGCCATGGCGCCCCTCTGCTACCGCAACCCCTCGAGTGCCATGGTCACAACGCCCAGGGCGAGCGGCTCGTGTATGTGGCGCTCGCCGAGAGCGGCGGCCGTTTCCAGACCCGCCGCCGGCGGGATCCCGGGGGCCGATACGATGCTGTCCGGAGTCACCCACTCTGCGGGGATGAGGTCGCCCACGGGGGCGGCGTCGAGGACCAGGTGACTGCGGGCGAGACCCTCGGCGAGTTCTACGGGTTGCAGACCGAGCTCCCGCGACACTCGCGCGAGCCGCGCGCGGTCGGGGTCGGCGGCGAGGGCGGTGGCGCCAAGCGCCACCGCCCTCGCCGCCGCGGTGCTGCCGACCGGACCGAGGCCGAGAATCAGAACCTCCTTGCCTCGCAGGCCCCCCGCTGCGGCGTCGAGCGCGGCGAGGAAGGCGCGCCCCGTCGCCTCACCGTTGTCGGAGCACACGCCGGTCGTGATATTGAGTGCGATGAAGCGCTCCTCGTCGGCCGCGAACACAAGCCGGGCGCCAGCCTCGGCGGCCTCGGCGAGGCCGGAAATGTCCGGATGCGCGGTCACCCAGGCATCGCAGCCCACGTGTCGGCAGATGCTGGCCACCGACTCAGAGAACCCTGAGATGAAGCCCTGGCCAGCGGAGATCGGCAGAGCGACCACCGGGGCATCCCTGAGGCGTTCGTCGGCCTCGTCCGACCGCAGATCCAGCGCGTGCGCGGCGATGGCCGCCAGACCGAGCCCGGTGGCACGCGCGAGCCGCTCATCGAGCCCAGCGACGCCGTCGGGCAGCCAGCGCACGTCGTCCTCCGTCAACCTCGTCATCCGACGCCCCCCGCTCCTTTCGCGGTCCCTGCTCGAGCCGTGGACGATCCCCTGCGGGTCATGGCTGTCCACCGCTCGCCACAGTCGCTGACCGAACCCCATGGGGGTTGACCTCAGGAAGCAGCCGCAACCCGCACTCCTCCGCGATGCGCGCCTCGACGTCGTGGGTGCGGCGGCGCGCCTCTGCGACATCGCCGCCGCGCACGATCAGGGTCGCCACCCACTCCCGCTCGCCCCCGTCGAAGTCCGTCATCGCCTCGTCGGCGCCGAAGAAGCCTTTGACAAGCTGCAAAGGCGGCGCGGAACCCATGACGTGCTCCCCCACCACCTGCAGCGCGTCTTCGCGGGCGCGCACGTGCTCGTAGACGACCCCGCGCAGTACGCGCCGGTTCGGTTCCGGTACGGCGCCGGTCGCGAAGGCCGCGACCAGCAGTTCGAGGAGATTGACGTCGTAAGCGTGCAGCACCGCGGCCGGCGTCTGGCTGGGAAGCCGGGCGTCGATCTCGATGACCTTCGCCTCACGTCCGGCGATCATCACCTCGACGTCCATGATGCCGCTCAGCCGCAGCTTCGCCGCAAGCCGTTCGCCGCTGTCGGCGAGCGACGCCAGCGCCTCCTCGACGACGTCCGCGTAGAACGCGTCCCCGGCAACCGGAGCCGTGACACGCTTGCAGTCGAAGGCGTCGTCGAACTCGAGACCCGTGACCAGACACGGCACCGACCTGCCCTCGAGCGCCAGCACCTCGATGGAGAGCGAGGGGCCGGCCACGAACTCCTCGACGACGACCTCGTGGCCGGCCCGCTCGAGGTCGAGCCGGGCCTCCTCGAGCTCGCGCTCACTTGCCGCCACGCGCACTCCCTCGCTGCCGCTGGCGGCGCTCGGCTTGACCACCGCCGGCAGGCCGCACACCGGCCAGGGCAAAGGGGCCGGCACACCTAGCTCGCGCATGAGGTCGTTGGAGGCCGCCTTCGACGAGGTCACGCGATACGCCGACAGATCGAAAAGCAGCGGTACGCCGAGGTCTGGAGCGAGCCGCGCCAGCCTCTCGAGCGCCGCGTCGTCCTCACAGGCCGGCAAGACGGCGTCGCAGGAAGCCAGGAGCTCACGCGCCAGCGCCTCGTCACGCGTGACGTCGAGGAGGTGGCTCTCGGTGGCGAGGCCGGTGGCGGGACGTCCCTCGCGACGGTCGATCAGGACGGTCTCAAAGCCGGCCTTCAGGCCGAGGTAGCAGGCCTCCGTGCCCTGAAGCTTGCCACCGACTACTCCGAGACGCATGGACCTGCCTTTCGCGGCCGCCTCAGACCGCGATCGAGGCCATCTGGCGCGCTTTGGTGGCGTCCACCCACTCGCCGTACTCGGCGGCGTCGGCGGCCTCGAGCCCTAGAGCCGGCAGGTGCTCGGTGACGCCGGCGACGCTACGCAGACCGGCGTCGATGTCGAGCTCCGACTGCGAGACGCCGCACAGGCCCGACGAGGGCGGCACGAGCGAGGTGACGACGCTGGCGCCGGCCTCGAGGCGCGCCTCGAGGCCGGCGATGCCCTCGACGTCGAGCGAGGCCGGGATAAGGCGTTCGGGCATCACGAGGCGCATGCATGCGATCACGAGCTGCTCCTCGAGCACACCGACGCTCGTGAGCCCCGCGAGCGGCGTGCCCGGCTGGGGCACGAAGCTCATGACCCGCACCTGGGCGAGCGGCTGGCGGCGCATCTCGAGGATCGAGTTGGCGCGGTCGGCGAAGGTCTCACCGACGCCGATGAGGATGCCGTCTTCGACGAGGAGGCCCGAGCGCGCCGCCGCGCTGCGCGCGGCGGCGCGCTCGTCGTAATCCTGCCGTAGCCGAAGGCGCGCGTAGAGGTCGCGCGTGTGCGTCTCCTGGTAGCATGCGTACCAATCGGCGCCGACGGCCGCCAGCTGGGCGAGGACGTCGTCGGGGACGACGCCCGGAGAGACCATGACCGGCAGGCCGACCTCGCGCCTCACCGTCGCCACGAGGTCGACGAGAGCGCTGAAATCGCGCGCATCGTGGATCAGGGGATCCTCGCCCATGGTGAGGTCGAGGAGGTGCACACCCGAGTCCGCCAGATCGCGGCATACGGCGACCACCTCAGCGACCGACTTGCGGTAGCGCGGGCTCTCGGTGTTGTCGCGGCGGTAGAAGCAGAACGTGCACCAGTTGCGGCAGTACGTCGAGAAGTAGACGAAGCCGTAGAGGAAGACGCGGTGGCCGAAGTTCTCCTCACGCGCCGCGCGCGCGGCCGAGAACACCGCCTCGGCATCCTCACGCGAATCGATGCCCAGCAGACGCTCGAGCTCGCGAGGTGCGAGATCCTGGCCGCAACGAGCGCGCTCGAGGATGTGAACGATCTCGGGGGAGGCCGACCGGGTCATCGTCCGGCCACTTTACCTGAACTCGAGCACGTCGTCGATGGGCAGACGCTTGCTGCGGCGGAGCGGACCGGCGGGACGCCCGAGCGGCACTAGAGCCACGATCTGGGCGGGCGGCTCGACGCCGAGGAGCTGCTCGAGCTCCGGCGCGGCGATGACGGGCGCCGTCATCCAGCAGGTGCCGTAGCCCATCGTGTGCGCGGCCGTGCAGAGGAGCTGCACGGCCGCGCCGATGCTCTGCAGGTCCGGCCGCGCGCGCAGCCGGTCGCGCTCCTCAGCCGTGTAGCCGGCCTTCAGCAGCAGCTCATCGCCGCGGGAGATGTACGGCAGGCCGAGCACGACGACGGTCATCGGCGCCTCGGCGAAGAACGTGGAGTAGCCCCTCATGCCGTGCGTCTTGGCAGCCTCGCCGCGGAGCGAGGGCCAGGCGGCGATCTCGTCGAGCTTGGCGGCCACGGTCTCACCCATGCGGTGCAGGAGGTCGCGGTCGTCGACGGCGATGAAACGCCACACCTGCTTGTTGCCGGCGTTGGCCGCTCGCGTAGCGAGCGATATCATCCGGCGCACGTCCTCACGAGGAACCGGATCGCTCGTGAAGCGACGCACGCTGCGCCGACCCTCGACCGCGTCCGCGAAGGTCATGGCGTCGGATGTCTTTGCGCGTCGGAGCATGGCGAGGTGTGCCCTCCCGATGGATGGTAGCAGAGTCGGGCGTCGGCCTGCGCGCCGCTAGCGCGGTCCGTCACGTACCGCAACCTGCGGGGGGCGGGTGGGCGCCGCTCACGGCGCCCACCCGCCCCCCGCCCCCCGGCAGCGCCACTGAGGGTCACGTGCCGCCGATCAGCCTCCGGAGATCGGCGGCACGATGTTCAGCTTGTCGCCGTCGTTCAGCGGCGTGTCGAGCCCCTGCAGGGCGCGGATGTTCTTGCCGTTGAGGAAGACGCCGACCCACATCTTGTCGTCCTTGAAGATGCGCGGGCCGAGCCGGGGCTCACGGCGGATGAGGTCATCGAGGGCCTCGCGCACCGTCGCGCCCTCGCACTCCAGTTCCTTCTGCCCCTCGGGATAGGTGAGCCCGATGGGCAGCTTGAGCAGCGCCTTCGCCATGTCAGACGGTCACCGCCTCGTCGGCCTTGTCGGCCTTCTGCGTGACGGCCAGCACGTGCGGGTTCTGGCAGAAGGCGACGCACTGCGGATCGCCGTCGCAGAGGTCGCACTTGAAGGCCTTGTTGCTCTGCGGGTGGATATGCATGACGTCCCAGGGACAGACGGGCACGCACTGCGGCCCCTCGGCGATGTCGGCGCAGGCGTTGCACTTGGCCTCGTCGACGTAGAGCACGCCGCCCCTGGTGAAGATGGCCTCGTGCGGGCAGACGTCCTGGCACTTATGGCAGGCCGTCTGCACGCAGGTCTGGCCCTTGATCACGCCCGTCGTCGGATTGACGATCACGTTGAGGCGGGCCAGCGACGGCTGATAGACACCCTCGTGCCAGGCCGAGCAGGCGAGCTCGCACATGTGGCAGCCGGTGCACTTCTTCTTCGAGATCAACACATGCGGCATGGTTCTCCCTTTCCCTCGCGAGCCGGGCCTAGAGGCGGACGTCGACGCCGAGCGCGGCCAGCTTGGCCTCGCTCGGCACGCCCTTCTCGTCCCACCCGCGCAGGCTGTAGTACTCCTGCAGGGCCTCACTGAAGCCGGCGCTGGTCTGGGCCTTGCCGGCTGACGGGCCGTCGGCGAACGGCTGGTCAAGCAGCTTCGCCGGCACCGTGTCGGCCTCGACGCCCTCGCGCAGGTTGAAGAGGCGGCCGAGGTTCCAGATGCGCTCGCCGATCTTCAGGAGCTCCTCCTCCTTGAACTCGCGCGGCCAAACATGCTTGAGGACCTGCCCCGCCTGATCCGGGTTGATGGCCCAGAAGTCGCACCAGATCCCGCTGAACTTGACCGAGCTGAAGTTCTGGCCGATGTAGCCGTCGTCGACGTGGCCGTTGATGCACATCTCGGGCTTCTTCTCCAGCGAATCGGGCGGCAGGTTGCCGCTCAGCACCTCGTCGGCGATGGGGTAGGTGCGCATGTGACAGCCGCCGCGATCGGAGGTCGCGTACGACAGGCTCATACCGAAGGCGCCACGCGGGTCGTAGCCGGGCAGCTCGAGGTTCTTGGCCTCCATGGCCAGCTCGGGGTGTCCGTACTTCGTCGCGAGACCGCGGGCGCCGAGCGCCAGCTCGGCGCCGATACCCGTGCGCGTGGCGATCTGCTCCGGCGCCTTGACGTAGCTCTCGATCTCGCCGAAGCGCAGACCGAAGTCTTTGACGCCGCGCTCCGTAAGGTCCATCGCCAGAGCGACGACGTCGCCGCACGACATGGTGTCGAGCGCGTACTCGTCGCACTCGGCGTTGAACTTCATGAGTGCGGCGATATCGCCCACGCCGCAGTTCGCGCCGCAGAGGGCGATCGTCTCGTACTCCGGGCCCTCGCCCTTTACGTCATCGACCTCGTGCCACTGGCGACAGGCGATAGCGCACTGGTAGCAGGCCCTGTTCCTGGTCTTGATCTTCTGGAAGGCGTCCGAGTTGATGTTCTCCATCTCCTCGAACGAGCCCGCCGTCCAGTTACGGGTGGGGATGCAGCCGGCATCGCTCATGAGCTGGGAGAGGACGGGCGTGCCCTCCTCGTTGGCCCATAGGTTGTCGTCGGTCAGCACGTACTCGGCGTGCATGCGACGCATGTCGGCGAGGAAGGCCTTGGCGTCTCCCACCGAGACGGTGCCCGTGCCGCGGACGGCGATGGCTTTGAGGTTCTTGCTCCCCATGAGCCAGCCGTGACCGCCGCGTCCCGCTTTGTGGTACTGGTCGGTGGAGACGCAGGCCCACGGCACGCCGTTCTCGCCGGCAGGCCCGATCGAGGCGACCTTGGCGCCGGCGTCGAAGTCGGCACGCAGCGCAGCCTCGATCTCGGAGGTCTTCATGCCCCAGTACTTGGCGGCCGGCCTGAGCTCCACCACGTCGTCCTTGATGCAGACGACCGTCGGCTCGGGTGCGCGACCGATGACGACGATCATGTCGTAGCCGGCGAACTTCATCTCGGGCGCGAAGGAGCCGCCCACGTAGCTGTCGTTCAGCATCCCGGTCACGGGGCTCTTGGCACCGATGACCAGGCGCGAGGCCGTGCTGACGTTGGTCCCCGCTAGCGGGCCGGTCACGAAGAGCATCGGGTTCTCCGGCGCCAGCGGGTCGATGCCGGGCTTGACCTCGTCCCACAGGTAGCGGATAAGGAGCCCCTTGCCGCCGATGTAGCGCTCCGCCCACTCCATGTTGAGCGGCTCGACCTTGGAGGTACCCGCGCTCAGATCGATCCTGAGCACGTTGCCGGTGTAGAAATCCAAGATGCCCTCCTCGTCCTTCGCCCTGGCTCCGTTCGCCCCACGTCGTCGTCGAGACGGTGTGGGAGCGCTGGTTGGTAGGTGTCGCCATTCTAGCTAAGTGGCCGGTGAGCAGGCAACACGACGGAAATAGGAGCTACGCAGGATGTTCTGCGCCCGCGACGGCGGTGGCCCGCCCGCCCCTCCGCTGGTCGCGGAGGGCTCGCCAGGCGCGGCGATGCCGGGCCTCGCGGGCGCGGGGCGGGGCGGGCCTGTCGGGCTCGCCCCGCCCCGCGCCCTCACGACCGCCGTGACGGCAGCGGCGATGGCGTCAGGCGCTCTTCACCTTCGCCCACGCCTGCACGTAGTACGTTTCGAACTCGCCCAGGTCCATGGCGATCTCGCCCTGAGCCCACTGCGCGTCGGTCGGTCGCAACGAACGCACGATCGGGTCGTCAATCAAGGCAAATGCCTGCTCGTTGGGCGTCTGGTAGCCGATCCAGGTGCTGTTCTGGGCCGAGTTCTCGGCTTTGGTCAGGAACTCGATGAAGAGGTGCGCCCCGTAGGGGCTGGCCGCGCTCTTGGGTATGGCCAGGTTGTCGACCCAGAAGTAGGCGCCCTCGCTGGGCAGCACGTAGTCGAGCTTCTTGGCCCCGATGTCGCGCTTGGCGATGGCGGCGTCGCCGTCGTAGCAGTTCACAAGCGGGACGCCCGACGCCATGGTACGCGGCAGGCCCGAGGCCTCGTACTTGAGCACCAGCGGCTTCTGCTCGATCAGCTTCGCCGTCGCCTCGTCGACCTGCTTCGGGTCGGTGGTGTTGAGCGAGTAGCCGAGGTACAGGAGGGTCTGCCCGATGCAGGTCCGCTCGGCGTTCAGCATCGTGATCTTGCCCTTGTTCGCCGGGTCCCACATGGTGTCCCAACTCGTGACCGGCGTGCTGATGACGTCGGTGCGCACGCCGATGCCGGCGGTGCCGTACATGTAGGGCACCGAGTACTTGAGACCGTCCTGCTGGGAGGGGTCGTCGAAGACCGGCTTCTGCAGCGGGGTGAGGATCTGCGAGAAGCTCGGGATGTGCTCCATGTGGAGCGGTTGCAGCATGTCCGACTTGCGGAAGATCGAGACGAGGTAGCCGCCCGGACAGATGAGGTCGTAGCCTCCCTGCCCCGCCTTGAGCTTGCCGAACAGGTCGTCGTTCGAGTCGAAGAACGAGTCGACGACCGTGATGCCCGTCTCCTGCTTGAACTTCTTCTTGAGGGCGGGATCGATGTAGTCGGCCCAGTTGAAGAAATAGATCTTGTCGGGCGTCGTCGTGTCCAAGGCGGCCGGCGAAGCCGACGCCGACGCGGTGGTCGTGGTGCCGCTCGTGCTACCGCATGCGGCCAGCACGGTGCCGATCACCGACGCCGAGAGCCCCAGCGCCAGTGCCCGCTCCATGAACTGGCGCCGGCTCAGGCGCCCGTCTCGCAGCTCCGCGACGAGCCCTTCGAGGTCGTTCATCGTGGCCCCTTTCTTCCCCCAGTGTGATCTGCCGGCAGGACTCGGTCCCAGCCGGCCCGGTCTCGGGTCCTTCGGGGCAGCCTCCGTCGACGGTCACCCCTCGCCCCGTCATCGCCGTGATGAGCTCCTCCTGTGCTCACCTCCCCTGTGCGCTCTCGGCCGCCTCTCTCCCCGCGGCGGCCGCGGTCACGAACTCCTCGAGCGAGCGCTCGAGGAAGAAGCCGACGACTCGCATGGCCTTGGCCAGATCGAAGCTCCGCGGGCGGACTGCCGCCTGCACGGCGAGCCCGTCGACGACGGGCACCAGGCGAGGGCGACGAACTCCTCCCGGTTCTCGGGGGTCACGCGGTCGGCGAGCCCAAGCCACTCGAGGTTCATCTGATAGTACCAGTCGTAGAGCCGACCCGCCCGCTTCTGCAGATCACACCCAGCGCATCGTGCGTCGGGCGAATCTCAAGCCGCGGCGCTTGAGCTCCTCGATGTACGCCAGGCGCACCTCGCGCGGCAGCCCCTCGGGCGGGAGGACGCCCCGGGAGGCGATCGTGCCGTCGAGAATGAAGTCGGCGTACACCGCGGCCGGCACGGAAGTGCCGTACGAGATCCTTGTAGCGCCCGGCACCCACTGAGTGAGCTCCTGGATGTTCGGTGGGTAGACGAAGAACGTGTCGGTGGCGGGCCCTTGGGCATCGGCATGAAGGTCGACGATGTACACGCCCTCGTCGACGATCTCGCCCTCGCTCGCCATGCCGGCGATCTCTTCGGGCGCCGGGCTCGGTGGCAGGTTGCTGACGAGCACGTCGATAGGACGCACCGTCATGCCCTTCACCCGCCGCGGCTCGGGGCTCGCCATGCCGGATCCTATGACCGCCTGCAGCGTGTCGAGGCCGGCGTCGCTGCCGCCCATCTTGAAGTCGACGCAGCGCAACCCTTTGTCCCCCAGCTTCGGCAACCAGCGCGGCAGCGTCGAGACCTCCTCGTGCTCGTGGTGCGTCACCGGTCGCCTGCCGTACGGGGCCGGGAAGTCGTAGTACTCACGTCCCCCGAAGGGCTCGGCGCGGTCGAAGGCGCCGCCCTCGAAGTAGAGCGGCGGTGTCTGGCAGTCGATGTACCAGGTCTCCTGCGACCAGACCTGGATGGGCTTGGCCGAGCTGAAGTTCGAGGTCGCGCGCACGTGGATCGCCTCGCAGCGCTCCGCCTCCTCGTAGAGGATGGCCGCCAGCGTGTTGGTGACGCCGGGGGTCATGCCGGTGGTGATCAGCGCCGTGCGACCCGCGCTCCTTGAAGCGCTCGTCGAGCGCCATCTGCGCTTCATAGCCGTCGTCGACGGTGCCCCCCGGCGTGCGTGTCGCCATGTCGATGTAGTGCGCGCCCACGGCCAACGCTCCGTGCATCACGGGGACGACCCACTCGGGGAGCACGGCGTTCACAATGATGTCGGCGCCGACGGCGAAGCGCGCGACGGCGTCGGGGTCGCTGGCGTCGACCTTCGCCGCCGTCGTCTTGCCGGCGCCCCACCGAGCCGACACCTCCCTGGCGCGTTGCTCGTCGTAGTCGCCGAGCACGACCTCGCTCACGTCATCGCGCCGCGCGAAGTGCCACATGAGCACGTAGCCCTGCGCGCCTGCTCCGAGGATGGCAACCTTCATCGTCCCTCCCATGCTCGTGCTCGTGATTCTCGGCCGTCGCCGGCCAGTGACGACGGGCCACACGGCAGTCCAACGTCCCGCCGGACGCGATTCTGGGTACGCGCTCCGCTACCTACCGTCGGGCTCCTCGCCGATGTCCACGCCGTAGTCCCTCAGCGCCCCCGCCGCCGTCACGTAGCCGTCGCGCACGTCTCTGGCGAGGGCAGCTCGATCGCGAGTCCCAGGAGGGCCCCAGCCTCCCCCTCCCGACGAGCGCAAGACGAGGACGTCACCCTGCACGACCTCGTAGTCCACTTCTTTGCCGCGCATGTGCCGCTCGCCGGGACGGCCGGGATTGAGGAACACCGCCGCCGGCCGTCCCCGCGATCCTCCCTCGAGACCCCAGGGGCGCGTCTTCTCGAGGGTCTGGTCGGCGTAGTGTCCACCCATGAGCGCATCGGGGGCGAGCAGCTCGTAGCGGCGCTCGATGGCAAGCCCCCCGCGGTACGTGCCGGCGCCACCAGAGTCGGTTACGAGCTCCGTGCTGAGCACCCGCAAGGGGAACTCGACCTCCATTGCCTCCGCCGACATCATCGCGCAGTTGCCCATGTGTGTGTCGACGCCCGAGATGCCGTCCCCGGACCGATGCGCGCCCATGCCGCCGCCCACGATGTCGGCGCACAGGTATCGCTCGCCGGTCCGGTGGTCGATGCCGCCGAGGTTGAACGTCGGGAAGGCAATCGAGGTGCCGGCAGCCGCCCTGGTCGGCTTGGCTCCCCGCAGCGCCAGTATCACCAGATCGGCCACCTTCTGTGCGGTGAGGTGGCGCACACTCACGGCCGCCGGCGACAGGGGGTTCAGCAGCGAGCCCTCCGGTACCGAGGTGGTGATGGCACGGTAGAACCCCTCGTTCTGGGGGATCTCGGGATCGATGTAGCAGCGGATCGCGTACCACACGGCGGCTACCGTCGATGCGAGTGGGCAGTTGAGGCTGCCCTTGACCTGCCCTTCAGTTCCGGCGAAGTCGGCGTGGAACCGGTCGTCGGTGACGGTGACCTTCACCCGCAGCCGCAGCGGCTCGGTCCCGTAGAAGTCAGGGTCCATGAACCCCTCGGCCTCGTAGACGCCAGGACGCATGCCGCCGATCTCCTGGACCACGCGCCGCTCGGTGTAGTCCCAGAGCGCCTCCACGTAGGCGCCCATCTCCTCCGCCCCGTACCGCGTGCACAGGTCCGCCCAGCGTCGCTCGGCCGTGCGGCAGGCGGCGATCTGCGCGCGCACGTCGCCGAGCGTCTCCTTGGGGATGCGGACGTTGGCCGCCATGATGTCGAGGACGGCCTCGTTCGGCACTCCGGCCTCGTAGAGCTTCACGATCGGGAGGATCAGCCCTTCCTGGTAGATCTCCTTGTTGTCGGCGGCCTCCGTCGCCACCGACTTGCCGCCGACGTCCATGTGGTGTGCGTTCGTTCCGGCGAACGCCATGAGGCGCCCACCGACGAAGACCGGCGTCACGATGATGAGGTCGAGCGTGTGCGTAGCACCGAGATAAGGGTGGTTCATGATGAAGATGTCGCCCGGCGCGATCGACTCAGGAGGGAACTTGCGCAGCATCCACACGATCGCCGACGACATGACACCGAGCTGGGCGGGCAGGTTCTCGTCCTGACTTATCAACTCACCTCGCGCACCGAACAGGGCGCACGAGAAGTCGAGCATGTCGTAGATGATGGCGGAGTAGGCACTCCGGCGCAGGGCCTTGCTCATCTCCTTGGCCACTGAGATCAGGGCGCTCGCCACGACCTCGCGCGTGATCGCGTCCTCGCTCACCCGTCCGCGCACGACGCGCGCGTGCGTGTCGGCTCCGCTACTCACTCTGGACCTCCACGATGAGGTTGCCGCTCTCGTCGGCGTGGGCAACGTCGCCGGGCGGGATCCAGGTCGTTGTGTCGAGCTGCTCGACGACGACAGGACCCTCATAGCGGCGGTCCCGTTCCAGCGCACCTCGGTCGAGGACGCAGGCGGTCATGTAGCCGCTCCCCTTCACATACACGGGACGCTCGTGCCGTGCGGTCTGCCGGCCGGTCACCTGCTCGCGCCACACGCCGCGGGGCACCTCGCCGACGCCCTCGACACGCAGGTTCACGAACTGGGTCGGCTCGTCGTCGGCATGATGTCCGAATACGCGCTCGTGATGCACATGGAATGAGGCGATCAGCCGTTGCAGAGCGTCTTCGTCGCCGGCGAGATCCTCCTCGCACGGGATCGTCAGCTCATACGCCTGCCCGCAGTAGCGCATGTCGGCGAAGCGCCAGAACGAGAGCTTGTTCTCCGCGATGCCGTCGAGCTGCAGCTTCCGTCGCGCCTCCTCCCGCAGGGCCGCGAAGATGGCCTCGACTCGCACCAGATCCGCGTCTTCGGTGGGCACTATGTATGGTGCAAGCATGGGGTGGTGGATGTCGGTCATGAGGAGACCGACGGCCGACGTGATACCGGGGTGTGGCGGTATGACGACCCGCCGGATGCTGGTCTCGCGAGCGACCGCGCAGGCGTGCATCGGTCCGGCACCGCCGAACGCGATGAGCGTGAAGTCACGAGGATCGAGACCCTTCTCGACCGTGGTCACTCGGATCGCGCCGCGCATGTTACTGTTAGCGATCTCGATCATGCCCGCGGCAGCCTCTTCAATCGAGAGGCCGAGGGGTTCGGCGACCGCTCGACGCACCGCGTCGCGAGCGGCCGCGGCATCGAGGCGCAGATCACGCCCCAGTACGGTCGACTCCGCGAGAACACCGACGACGAGGTTGGCGTCGGAGACGGTGGCCTGAGTCCCACCCCTGCCGTAGCAGGCAGGGCCCGGGTCGGCGCCGGCACTCGCGGGACCCACCTTCAGACCACCCGCTTGGTCGACGTTGGCGATGCTGCCGCCGCCAGCGCCGATCGTCTCGATATCGACCATGGGGGTGCGCAGCGGGTAACCGCCCAGATCCTTCATGTGGGTGCGTCCCGCTTCCCCACCAACGATCGTGGCGACGTCGCAGCTGGTACCACCCATATCGAAGGTGACAAGGTTGCCGTAGCCTGCTGCATCGCCGAAGAAGCTGCCGCCGACGACACCGCCGACCGGGCCCGACAGGATGGTGTTCACGGGACGTTCCTTCGTCGTGGACGCTGTCATCAGCCCGCCCGACGACTGCATCACATGCAGCCCCGCCGCGACTTTCTGTCCTTTGAGGCGCTTCTCCAGCCGATCGATATAGCCGAACACAGGCGGCATGACGTAGGCGTTCACGGCCGTGGTGCTCATGCGCCAGTACTCGCGATACTCGGGGCTCACTGCGGAGGAGACCGACACCATCACCCTCGGCATGATTGCGGCCGCGAGGGCGGCGAGACGTTCCTCGTGCGCCGTGTTCATGAAAGAGAACAGGAGACAGATCGCCAGCGACTCGATGCCGTCGTCGCGGAGCTCCTCGAGCGTTGCCCGGGCAGCGCCTTCGTCGAGCGCGCGCACCACTGAGCCGTCCCAGGCGACGCGCTCGGGCACCTCCCGGCGCAAGCGGCGGGGGACGAGCGGCGGCGCTTTGGACTGCGTGAGGCTATAGAGCAGCGGCCTTTGCTGCGTTCCGATCTCGAGTACGTCGCGGCAGCCCTCGGTCGTGAGTAGTGCTACCTTGGCTCCTTTGTGCTCGAGCAGCGCGTTGGTCGCGACTGTCGTCCCGTGCACCAGAAAGCCGATGGACCCGGTTGGCAGCCCGGCCGCCGCGCAAACGCGTAGGACGCCGTCGACGAAGGCCACCGACTGGTCGTCCGGCGTCGACGGCGTCTTCTCGATCCAGACCTCGCCGGTCTCAGCGTTCAGGAGGCAGAGGTCGGTGAAGGTCCCCCCGACATCGACGCCCAGCTTCCACATCAGCTGGCCCTTCCTCCCCGTTCGCTCGAAACGTCAGGCTGAGACGTGAGGAAGGCTGAATAGTCGATCGGCCGGTATCCCGTCGTGCACGGGTTACCATCGGCGAGCCAGATGCGGCGTCGGTGGAGGTCGAAGACGGCGGAGGCGATCGTGGCCTCCCACTCCACCGGATCGTGGTCCTCCTGCACGTGCGTGCAGACTCCCAGCGGGTGTCCATCGTGCAGCGAGAGGGCCTCCTGGAGCGTCTCGGGACGCACCGTTCCCAGGCGCGGTTTGAGGAACTCGCACACGGATTGCAGGCGAAACACGCCGTCGGGCATGAGCCAGCGGCCTACGTCGATGGCGTCGAAGCGCGCCGAGAGGAAATGGTTGGTGTGTGCGATCAGCCCGTCCTGGGGTCCGTCGACAAGCAGGCGGGAGAAGTCACCCGGCATGCCCTCTGCGTCTACCGCGAGCCCATCCTCGTGAGCCAGGATGTAGTTGGCCGAGGAGGACCTCGACGCGACCTGCAGGCGACTCAGGGCGTCAGTGATGCTCGTGGCGTCGTGGAGCGACCTCAGGACGACATGATACGGGATCCCAGGCTCGCCCTTGTCGCCGTCACATACGAGGGCGTTGGTGAGAATGCCGAGGCCCGCCGAGTTGAGGCCGAACTTCGCAAGGAGACCGGCCTCGACGATGGTGACGAAGCGGGGCCCGTCATCCTGATCGACCTCCAGAACCACGACCGTCTCGCGTGTGTGAGCGAGCCAGTCCCAGTTCTGGGCGATGAGGATGCGTCCCTGCGCCGTCGCCGAGGGCAGCACGGCGAGCGTCGTGCACTCGGGCGGCGAGCGCCGCAGCTCGCGCGCTGCGCGCGCCTTGGCCGCGAACATCACCTCCGTGCGCAGGTTGAGGGCCAGGATGTCCTCGAACTCGAGCCCGGCGCCCCGGGCTATGCCTCTCATCTCGTCGAGGTAGCGCTCGTCGAGGGCAGCGATGCTGGCGACGTAGCCGCTGGCCAGTCGGCGGGCCGATGCCCACTCGAGCCCGGCCCAGCGTTCGAACACGCCGTGGTAGGCCTCAATGGAGCGCCGCACGCGCGCCGCGGCCTGCGTGCCGTACTGCAGGCCGCGCTCGTGCGGCGCTCCCGTGACGCGCACGCGCGGGTAGTGCTCGGCCAACCCTCAGCCCTCGGCGGCGAGCATTCGGCGCGCGCGCGACGCGACGTCGCGCGCGCGCGCCACATCGACGCCCGGCGTGCCCAACACGAAGTCGATGAAGTCATCGAGCATGCGCAAGCGGCCGGGACGTCCGATGATCTGCGGGTGCATCGTGAGAACGGTCAGCCCGCCGAGTTCGTGGATACCGAGGAACTCCTGCTCCCAGATCTCGCGCACCTCAGACGGAGTCGAGATCTTCTTGGTCCAGCTGGCCACATCGTCGAACCAGAACTGGGGCGCGTCGTCGAGGATCCACTGCACAGGCAGCTCGATGATGTCAGCGGACGGGTGTCGGTAAGGCCGGATGTCGTCCATCATGTTCGACGAGTAGGTGAGGCCCGCCGCCGCGAGAAGCGACAGAGTGTTCTCGCTGAAGTCCCAGGAGGGCGAGCGGTAGCCCTCGGGCTCTGCCCCTAGGTCGCGCAACACAGCGAGCGCTCTGCCCAGCTCTGCTTCCTCCTCCTCGCGCGACAGATCGGTCGGCGAGCGATGGGTGTAGCCGTGCACGCCCACCTCGTGGCCCTCCTCGAGGACGCGACGCACCTGATCCGGGTAACGTTCGGCCACCCGGCCGGGGACGAAGAACGTCGCCGGGAGTCCCTTCTCGTTCAGTAGGGAGAGGATCAGCTCCAGACCCACCTTGGCGCCGTAGGTGCCCTGCGACAGGACGCCGGGACGCGACGCGTTATCGGGGTTCTCGCCGATCCAGACCTCCTCGGCGTCGAAGTCGAACGAGAAGACAAATGTCGACTCACTCGTCACGACTGCCCCCCTCCTCGTCTGCCGCCGCGACCGTAGAGCCTTCGCCCTGGACAGCCGGATCCTCGGCGACGGCCGCGGCTGCGGCCCGCTCCGGTTCGTTCATCCACACCCGGAGACCTTCGCTCAGCCTGCCGACCAGCTTCACGAGCCCGGTCGGCTGCGACACAAGGATCGCCAGCAGGACCACGCCCAGAATCAGCAGCCGCCACTGGCCGGTGCCACGCAGGAACTCGGTGAGGATCATGACGAAGAAGGTCCCGACAATGGGACCACTGACGGTGCCCATACCGCCCACGAGAATCATCAGCACCAGCAGCGACAGCGGCGTAAGGCCCATCACGCTAGGTGAAATCGTCGTGTAGTGGAACGCGTAGAGAGCGCCGGCGATCCCCGACAAGAACGCGGACAGCGTCGTGGCCGCCACGTAGTAGACGCGCATGCTGATGCCCAGGCTGAGAGCGTAGCGGCTCGAATCACGCAGGCCCTGGAAGGCGACACCGTAGGGCGAGTTCATGATCCTCTGGATGATGAGCGCCGTCAGGAAGCAGACGATGAGCGCAAGCCAGTAGAAGGCGCGCTGCTCTGTCTGCACCGACAGGCTGTCGAACGGCCCCGTTATGTTGGTCAGACCGAAGACGCCTCCCGTCAAGCCGGAGCTGTCGTTGATAATCGTGAGCCTGACGACCTCAGCAAAGGAGAAGGTCAGCAGCGCGACGTAGATGCCCCGCAGGCGCATTGACGGGATGCAGAGTCCGACGTTCGCCAGCGAGGCCAGGAGTGCTCCGATCAGCATCGCGATCCAAGGGGAGACGCCGAGCCGTGCTTCGCTGATGCCTGCGCCGTAGCCTCCGATGGCGAACAGCGCCAGCTGGCCGAAGTTCCATGCCCCCGTCATGCCCAGGGTGAGGTTCCAGGCCTGGTTCAGGATCGAGTAGATGAGGATCAGGATGAGCAGGTCGATGACGTATGAGCTCGACGTGACCAAGGGGATGCCGGCGATGAGCAGGACGGCCACGACGATGGGGACGATCGGTGCGCGGTGCCAACCGAGCAGCTGCCCGGTGCGAGCTCGACCGAGGAGGGCCCCCGCCTTCCTCTCCACCCCCGCCGGCGCCGCAGCGCTCACAACCGCTCCTCCTGCGGCAGGCCGAACAGACCGTTCGGCCGGATGATGAGCACGACGATGATGATGATGAACATGATCGTGAGCGACCAGCCGGTCCCGATGTAAGTGGACGAGATCGACTCGACGAGCCCCATAAGGAACGCTGCGTAGATGGTCCCGCGAATGCTTCCCAGTCCCGCCAGGATGGCGACGATGAGGCCCTTAAGCAGGGGCAGATCACCGGAGACCGGATTGATGAAGTAGAGCGGCGCGAGCAGAACGCCGGCGATGCCGGCGAGGCTGCCCGCGAGCGCCATCGTGAGCATGTAGACGCGCGTCGTCTGGACTCCGGCCAGTCGCGCGGCGTCGAGCTCCTGGGCGACCGCTCTCACAGACAGTCCGTGGCGAGTGTTGTTCAGGAACCAGCTCAGGGCGCCCAGGCTCACGAAGGCGATCAGAAGGATCATGACCGATTGCCAGGTGAGGGTGACCCCGCCGGCGGCTATGCCGCCACTCACCAGCGGTGGGATGCCCTTCGACTGGGGACCGAAGATGAGGAGAGCGGCCGCCGAGAGGATGATGGTGACGGCCAAGGTCGAGATGTACGCCGTCATCTCGAAGTCGATGTCCTTGCGTCCTACGAGGGGGCGCACCGAGGTGATCTCGGTGGCCACCCCGAAGGCGCCGGCGACGATGATCGCGAAGAGGAGACCGATCCAGGGGCTCCACCCGAACTGATTGAACAGCACGAAGGCGACGTACCCGCCGACCATGACGTAGGACCCCTGTGCCATGTTGAGCGTGCGCAGCGATCCGTACACCAGCGTCAGGCCTACCGTCATGATGGCGTAGATGGCCCCGATGACGACCCCGCTGATCAGGGCTTGAAGCAGGACTGCCACCGGCGACCTCCTAGGCTCCCAGATACACCGACCGGAGCCGCTCGTCGCTCAGAAGGACCGCGACAGTACCCTCGTGCACGATACGGCCGTTCTCCATGAGGTAAACGTAGTCGGCGATGTGCTGGATGTTCTCGAAGTTCTCCTCGGCGAGGAGGACGGTGGCCTCGCTGCGCGCGATGCGGGCCAGCGTGGCGTAGACCTCCTGGACGAGGACGGGCGCGAGTCCGAGGGCAGGCTCGTCTACCATAAGCAGACGAGCCTGCCCCATCAGCCCGCGCCCGATCGCACACATGCGTCGCTCGCCGCCGGAGAGCGTACGTGCCTGTTGCCGACGACGCTCTTTCAGTTTGGGAAACAGGTTGAACACCCTCTCGAGGCCCTCCCCCCGCCGGTCCCAGGCAACCTTGACGAAAGCACCCATGAGGAGGTTCTGCTCGACCGTCAAGTCCTGGAAGAGCAGGTCGCCCTGAGGGATGTGCACAAGGCCCTTCGCGACGATGGCGGCCGGCGAGGCGCCACCGACCGACTCATCCAGGAACGTGATCGAGCCTTCCCAGGGCGGTACAAGTCCGCTGAGGACGCGCAGCAGCGTAGTCTTGCCATGTCCGTTGGGTCCGGTCAGAACGACGAGCTTGCCCTCGGGCACGTCAAGGCTCACGTCGAACAGCACCCGCGCCCGCCCGTAGCCAGAGGAAACGTTTGCCACATTAAGCATCGGCACCTCCCGGGCCGACCCCCGCGGCAACACCCGACGATCCGAGATAGAGACGGATCACCTCGGGATCGGCGACCGCGTCCTCGGGACTCCCCTCGAAGATCTTGCTGCCCTGATGCATGATCATGACCCGGTCAGAGACGCGCATGAGGACGCTCATCACGTGCTCGACGAGCACGATCGCGACACCTGTCGATTTCACGTTCTCCACGTGCTCGACGAGCTGCAAACCCTCGGTCTCTGTCAGTCCCGCGACCACCTCGTCGAGCATCAGGATGCGCGGGTTCGTCGCCAGCGCCGCCGCGATCATGAGTCGTTTGCGCTCGTAGACCGAGAGGAGGTTCGTCTGCGTCCCCAGCTTGTCCCCCAGCTCGAGCTCTTCGGCCAGAACTCGGGCCTGGGCCACCTCGTCGGACGAGAAGCCAAGGCGGGCAAACCAGTGTCGGCTCTTGCCAAAGTGCAGTCCCGCCAGGACGGTGCCCAGCACGGTCTGTGAAGGCAGGATCGCGGCAATCTGAAACGTGCGAGCTATGCCGAGCTGACAGATCACGTTGGCGGACAGACTCTGTATCTGCTGACCGTCGAAGCTGATCACGCCTGCCGTGGCCCGCGACTGCCCCGTGATGACATCGAACAGGGCGGTCTTGCCGGCTCCGTTGGGACCAGCGATGCCGAGAATCTCCCCCTGCGACACCGAGAAGCTCAGATCGTCAACCGCCGCCAGCGCACCGAAGTGCTTCGACAAGTGCTCGACCTCCAGAATCGCTGCCATCGCGAGCGAGGGACTACTTGATCCAAGGCGGAAGCTGGAACGTCCCTTGCGTGTACGGCTCCGGGTAGATCAGCACCTGCTCCTGGTTCTGTATCTGGAAGGTGAGGTTCGGCAAGCCTAGACCCGCATCGAGGGTGTAGACGTTGGGATCACCGGTGCCAGGGTACGAGATCGCTGTCAGGTCGGTTGGGGCGAAGTTGTACGAGCCGCACACGCCGCGGAACTGATAGGCCTTGAGCATCTCGATGACCTTGGCGTGGTCGTCGGGCCCGCCTGCCCGGCTGGCCGCCGACCACCAGAGAAAGACTGCGTCGCGCTGTGCACCGGCGAGACTGAGCCCCGGCGCCTGCTTGAACTTGGCGGTGAAGTCGGCCTGATACTTCTTACCGATCGCATCGGGGAGGATGCCGATGACGGTCGACCAGATGACCCCGTTTGCAGCGTCACCGGTCAACTTCAGGTACTCGGGCACTGACGGGCCGTACTGCTCGTAGAGCAGTGACGGCGTCGGGTCGGCGCGGAACTGCTTCGTAAACGAGGCCAGGTCACCGACGATGTAGTCAGCGTGAAAGACGACACCCGGGGGGTTGGCGCGGATCTTGGACAGCACCGGTCCCCACTCCGAGAGTGGCGCGTTCACCTTCTCGAAGATCGGGACCTGCCAGCCGTCCTTCTCCACGGCAGCCTTGAACTGGTTCGAGATGTTGACCGAGTACGCGTCGAGGCTGGTGATGATGGCCGCCGTCTTCTTGCTCGGTGTCCACTTCTTCGTCGCCTGCAGGCTCTTGAGGAGGCTGGCGAAGCTCGGGCCGTACGGCAACTCCGTCGGGCAGATCTGGAAGATGCTGCCTCGTTTCGCGAGATCCTGGGCGACCCAGTTCGCGTTGTCGGTCAGGGTGTTGTTGTGAAAGGCAGGGATGCCGGCCTGGACTATGGCTGGGTACTCGGCGCTCGCGGTGGTCGTGTAGCCCATGAAGAGCGCGGCGGGGTTGCCGCTCAGCACACGCTCCACCGCGTTCACCACCTTGTCGGTCGAGAGGTCTTCGATGTCGCCGTACTCGACCGTGAGCTTGCGGCCCATGAGCCCGCCGAGCGCGTTCACCTGCGCGATGCCCATCTCGATGCCAAGCTTCATCTGCGTCCCGTCGCCAGCGTACGCGCCGGTCAGCGGGTATGCCGCTCCCAGCTTCACAGGTGCGGTGTTGGCGGCAGTCGTGGTCGTGCCGCTCTCCTTGGGCGCCAGCCCGTAGCCGGCCGCGCCACCGACCACGAGACCTGCCACCGCGGCCCCGCCCGTCATTACCACTTCACGGCGGGTCATGCCCTTCTCAGACGAGGTACTCATGCTGTTTCCCCCTTGGAACGACATTGCGACGGCGGCAAGGACGTGGTTCGAGAAAGAAGGGAGTGCGCTCCAGCCGGCCACGAACCATCGAGCTTGCCCCAGCCCCCTGTTTCGATTGGTCGTCCGCAGATTGTAGTTCGACCAGTCGAACTATACGGGCGCATGATATACCGTAGACATGCCGAATCAAGTACGACGTGGGAGAAGCTGGGTGCCGTCATGGAAAGCCTGAGCCCACCGATCGAGGACCTCGCCGCGACTCTCCCACCGACCGCCGCACGACTCTGCGCGGCGGCCAAGAGGATCCTCTCCGAACGCGGCTTTGCCGATCTCACGATCGATGCCGTCGCGCGCGAGGCCGGAGAGTACAAGGCCTCGGTCGCCTATTACTACGGCAACAAGTCAGGACTTCTCGCAGCGGTGGCCGACTCTGTCTACCCACGGGACGAATGTATGGCCACGGTGGCCGCGGCCGAGCAACACCCGCCCGGTGAGGAGCGAGTCCGCGCGCAGATGAAGGGGCTGCAAGCGATGGCCGAGGATCGGGACTCGATGCGCGCCTTCTGGGAGCTTCTGCCCCACATCCTGCGTGACGACCGGCTGCGCGGTGACTTCGCCGCAGTCTACGACTGGTACAGGCGCCTCGATGTGCGCATGTTCGGCGTCGATTCGCCCGACAGCGAGGAACTCATGTACGCAGGCGCCCTCGTCGTTGCGGCGGTCGACGGCTTCGCCCTGCAGGCCTGCCTAGATCCGGAGGGATTCGACCTCGACAAAGCGTTCCTCGTGCTGCAGCGACTCGTGACGAGCTTCGTGCAGTCGCTGCAGCATAGTGACAGCGCGCCCCGAGCCATCGAATAGACACGCCGAGAGCTCGCACGGCGGACGCGTGTCGCGCGCGTGACAGGAGGACGCGCCCTTACATGTACAGGCCGAGGTTGCGTCTCTCCGTTCACCCGCCGTCAGGCTTTGCGCACCAGCCCGGGCAGGCGCACCAGGCTCGGGAAGCGGTCGACGCGCAACGGCTGCAGGTCGATGGCTGGAGCCTCGTCAGCGACGACCTGGGCTACCAGCCGTCCGGTGCCGGGCCCGTACATCACGCCGCTCATGCAGTGGCCCGTCGCCAGGATGAGGTTGTCGTGGCGCGGGCTGCGGCCGATGACGGGCAGTCCATCGGGCGTCATCGGCCGCAGCCCGCGCCAGATCGCGCGGCGCTCGGCCCTGCCTACGCCGGAAAGGAAGCGCGCCACGCCATCCTGGATGCCGTCGAGGCGTTTGGGCAGGATGCGCGTGTTCATCCCCGAGAGCTCGAGCGTGCCGGCCAGCCGCAGCTCGTCGCCGAACGGCGTCACGCAGGCGTGCCCCTCGGGCAGGTACAGCGCGTGGTCCGCCGGGACACCCTCCGGGCGGCGGATCGTGATGCTGTAGCCCTTGGCCGGCACCACCGGCAGGTCGAGACCCAGCCGCCTCGCGAGCTCCGTCGACCAGACGCCGGCGGCGAGCACCACGGTCTGCGCGGCGATGCGTCCGCGCGTGGTGGCCACCGCGACTACGCGGCGACCGAGGCAGTCGAAGCCGACGGCCTCGGTCGCCGTGAGCACGGTGGCCCCGCGCTTCTCCGCCAACCGCGCGAGCTGCCGCGTGAGCGCGCACGGGTCGACGCACGCGTCGTCGGGCGCGAAGGTACCGCCGGCGACGCCCGGCAATGCTGCCGGCACGCGCTCACGCACGCGCGCGGCGTCGACGATCTCCGTCTCGACGCCGAACGCCGTCCTCATCGACTCGCTGTCAGCGGCCGCCGAGTGGAACGACTCCTCGGCGAGGTAGAGGCTCAGGATGCCGGTGTGCCGGTAGCCGGCGTCGAGCTCGCCCAGGGCGTCGAGCTCGTCGTAGGCGGCGATGCCCTCGAGGCCGAGAGCGCGGAGCGTCGGCATGCTCCTCCTCATCGGCGCCTCGCGCGCGGCCGCCGAGAACATGAGGAGCCAGCGGGCGAGACCAGCGGTCGAGGCGCGGCTTGATGTAGAGCGGGCTCGCTTCGTCGAGGAGCCACGCGAGCCCTCGGCCGAGGACGCCCGGCACCGGGACCGGACGGACGTCGCTGGGCGTGATCAGGCCCGCGTTGCCGTAGGAACTCGCGTCGACAGGGCAGATCGAGTCCTCGCGCTCGATGAGCGTCACCGCACGGCCCGCCTGCGCGAGGTAGTACGCGCAGGAGGTCCCAACGATGCCACCGCCGATGACGAGTACCTCGGTCTCACCGCCCATCGCGCGCCTCCTTCGTCACCGACCTCACACGCAGCCGATCTCGCCGGCGACCAATGACCGCAGCCTTCTCCCAGTCGAGCTCGAGACCCAGGCCCGGCGCCTCCGGCGCGCGCACGAGCCCCGCTTCGTCGGGACGGACGGGCGCGGAGACGGCGTACTCCCAGGGCTCGACCGGATACGGCAGCTCGAAATAGCTCACGTTGTCGAAGGCCAGCATGACGTGCAGCGCCGCGAGCTGGCTCGACGTGTGCCCGTAGCTCACCAGCTCGAGGTCCATGCCGAACGCCGCGGCCAACCGCATGAGCTCAACGACCCAGGTGATCCCCAGCGTGCAGCCGACCTCCGCTCGCGCAGCGCTCCAGGGCGGGTCGCGCAGGGCCTCGGCGAACTGGCGCACGTCCCACATGGCGTACCCCGCCGGCAGGATGGGTACTGCGACGCGCGCCAGGAGCTCGCGGTAGCCGGCGAGGTCGAAGTCCGGCAGCGGCGCCTCGAACCAGCGGCAGTCGAGCTCCTCACAAGCGCGCGCGACGATCAGCGCCTCGCGCCGGTCGTAAACCCCCTCCGCGTCGTGCATGAGCGTGAGGTCGAGGTCTTGGGCGCGTAGCCGCCGCAGCAGCGCGACGTCTCGCCGAGGGTCGCCCCAGGCGTGCACCTTCAACGCCGAGATGCCCTCGGCGCGCGCACGGGCGGCGACGTCCAGGTACTCCTCCTCCGCATCCATCGTCGTGAGCGACGCGTAGGCGCGAATCGACCCCCGCGTGCCGCCGAGGAACCGGTACAGGGGCAGACCGGCCCGTCGCGCGGCCAGATCCCAGAGCGCCACGTCGAGCACGGCCAGAGGCCCCGGCGAGAAGGGGAACACGACCCCGATGCGCATCTCCTCGAGGAACTGCTTGCGCGAGTCCACGCTGCGGCCCAGCAGCGCGGGCGCCAGCGACCGTACCGATTCGACGACCGAAAGATCCACGTCTGCGGGCGTGTAGGAGTCGAAGCCGCCGACACCCTCGCAGCCGTCGCTGTCGGTCACCCTGACGAACGTCGTGCTCAGAAAGCAGCGGCCCGCGCGCTCCGTCCAGCGCAAGCTGAAGTCGGGCCTGATGGCCATCGCCTCGATGCGCGCGATCGTCGCCACGCCTCGCCGACCTCTCGCCGGGGGTGATGGGCGCGCGCTCACTCCTCCGTTGGCTCCTGCCTCGGCTCCGGCGCCTCGGGGAGGTTCTTGATGTTCTCGCGCGCCAGCCACTTGCTGTAGTTGTCGCCGATGGCGTCGAGCAGCTCCTTCATGAAGCGCGGCGACATGTTCACCCGCGTCACGACCACCCCGTTGAGCTCCGGTGTCTCCTCGTTCTCGTGGTCGAGCCTCATGAAGGTGATCGAGAACTCGTAGTCGGAGTGGCTGACGTTGGCGAAGTTGGCGTACACGCCGGCCATCATCTCAGGCGTGGCGTGGATGTTGATGTGCCGTTCCTGACTCGAGTCCATGCTCGCCTCCCAGATGATGTCGCGTCCTAGACGCGCGCCGCGATCGCCCGCGCCATCTCACGCGTGCCGGCCGATCCGCCCAGGTCGTACGTGACGTCGCGGCCTTCGCCGATCACCGCCGCCACGGCGGCGTACACGCGTTCGGCCGCCTCGGCCTCGCCGAGGTGCTGCAGCATGAGCACGCCCGAGAGCAGCAGGGCGGTGGGGTTCACCTTGTTCTGGCCCGTGTACTTGGGCGCGCTGCCGTGGACGGGCTCGAAGACGGCGGCCTCGGCGCCGATGTTCGCCCCGGGCGCGACGCCGAGGCCGCCGACGAGCCCGGCACAGAGGTCGCTGACGATGTCGCCGTAGAGATTGGGCAGCACGAGCACGTCGTAGAGCTCGGGCTTCTGCACGAGCTGCATGCACATGTTGTCGACGATGCGGTCCTCGAACTCGATGTCGGGATACTCCTCGGCGACGTCGCGCGCCACACGCAAGAAGAGCCCGTCGCTGAGCTTCATGATGTTGGCCTTGTGCACCGCCGTCACCTTGTGGCGGCCCTGGCGGCGCGCGTAGTCGAAGGCGAAGCGCACGATGCGCTCGCTCGCCGCGCGGGTGATGATCTTGATGCTCTCGGCGGCGTCGGCGCCCACCATATGCTCGATACCGGCGTAGAGGTCCTCGGTGTTCTCGCGCACCACCACCAGGTCGATGCCCTCGTAGCGGCTCCTCACTCCCTTGATGGAGCGCGCGGGGCGCAGGCAGGCGTAGAGGTCGAGCTCCTTACGCAACGCGACGTTGACGCTGCGAAAGCCGGAGCCGACCGGGGTGGTGATGGGTCCCTTGATGGCGACCTTGTTGCGCCTCACCGACTCGAGGACGGGCTCGGGGAGCGGCGTGCCGTACTCCTCCATGACGTCGAGGCCGGCCTGCCGGCGCTCCCATTCGATGGGCACGCCGGTGGCCTCGATCACCGTGACGAGGGCATCGACCAGCTCGGGGCCGGTGCCGTCGCCGGGGATCAGGGTCACGCGGTGGGTCATGGCGCTCCTTCTCTCGTGACGTACGCGCGCCGTGACGGCGGTTCATCTCGGAGACGACGACCTCGGCGACGCACTCCAACCTTACACCGCAGAGCCCGGTCGTTCGACGGGCGCGCAGAGCGACGCGCTCAGAGGCGCGCAGCGCGCGTGGCGAACGGCGACTCTAGTCGCCCTCGTCGTGCCGACCGAGTCGCAGTCGCGACTCGGTCGGCCCCACTTGCCCCTGGTACTTGCTCTCGAGCCCTGGGGACGCGTAGGGCCGCTCCGCCGGCGTCGTCATGGTAAGGAACGAGATCTGCGCCACGCGCATGCCCGGGTAGAGCAGGATGGGCACCGTGGCGACGTTGGAGAGCTCGAGGGTGATCTGGCCCTCGAAGCCGGGATCGACGTAGCCGGCGGTCGAGTGGATGATCAGGCCGACACGCCCCAGGCTGCTCTTGCCCTCGAGCCGCCCCACGAGGTCGGCGGGCACGCGCACGCGCTCCAGGGTGCTCCCCAGCACGAACTCCCCGGGATGCAGCGCGAAGCGGCCGCCTTCTTCGACCTCGACCAGCTCGGTCAGGTCGGTCTGGTCCCGCGCGAGGTCGACGTGCGTGTGCCGGTGGCGCGTGAAAACGCGGAACGTCCTCGCCAGACGCAGGTCGACGCTCGCCGGCTGGATGGCGGCCTCGTCGAGAGGGTCGATGCCGATCGACCCCGCGGCAAGGCGTTCACGCAGGCTCCTGTCGGAGAGGATCATCTGCGGCCGAGCGCAGTGACGGCCGGTGGGCCCGGCGACGACATCAGCCCTCGGGCAGAGCGAACCCGCCGTGCTTCTTGAGATGCTCGACGAGGCCGCCGTCGCTCAAGATCGTGACCATCACCGCCGGCAGGGGGACGAACGAGACGACGCTCCCCGTCGTCAGGTCGCGCACCTCGCCAGCGGCCAGGTCGACCTCGAGCTGGTCGCCCAGGCTCACGCCGGACGTGTCGCACTGGAGCACCGGCAGACCGACGTTGATCGCGTTGCGGAAGAAGATGCGCGCGAACGACTGCGCCAGCACCGCGCCGACGCCGGCCAGCTTGATGATCCGCGGGGCGTGCTCGCGGCTCGAGCCGAGGCCGAAGTTGCGCCCGGCGACGATGAAGTCGCCCGGCGACAGCTTCTGCGCGAACTCGGGGTCGGCGTCCTCCATGACGTGCTTGGCGAGCTCGGGCAGGTCGGTGCGCAGGTGGAACAACCGCCCCGGGGCGATGTGGTCGGTCGAGATGTCGTCGCCGAACAGCCAGGCACGGCCGCGCAGAACGGCCTCGACGGCGGGAGCTTCGGCGTCCACGGACACCGTCAGCTCTCCTCGATCTCGATGCGGGTGACGGCGAGACCCGGCTCGCGCGCCGTCGTCGGGTCGCGTTCGGGGATGGCGAGGACGACGTCGAAGCCCTCGACCACCCTGCCGAAGACGGTGTGGCGGTCGTCCAGGTGCGGCGTCGGTGCGTGGGTGATGAAGAACTGCGAGCCGTTGGTGCCGGGGCCGGCGTTGGCCATCGAGAGCACGCCGGGGCCGTCGTGGCGCAGTGACGGGTCGAACTCGTCGGCGAAGGTGTAGCCGGGACCGCCGCGGCCGGTGCCCGTAGGGTCGCCGCCCTGCGCCATGAAGCCCTTGATGACACGGTGGAAGGTCACACCGTCGTAGTAGCCTTCGCGGGCGAGGAAGACGAAGTTGTTGACGGTCCGCGGCGCCTTCTCGGCGTAGAGCTCCGCGACGATGTCGCCGATCGGGGTGACTAGCCGCGCCGTATAGCGTTTGGCGGGGTCGATGACGAGCGGGGGCGCGGAGGAGTAGGTCTTGGCCATCAGAGGAGCTCCCTCGGGTCGACGATGGCACCGGCCACGGCGCAGGCCGCGGCGGTGACCGGCGAGGCGATGTAGATCGTGGACTGGGGGTTGCCCATCCGCCCCAGGAAGTTGCGGTTCTGTGTAGTGACGCAGACCTCGCCGTCGGCCGGCACGCCGGCGTGCACACCGACGCAGGGGCCGCAGCCGGGAGTAGTGAAGACGGCGCCGGCGTCGATGAAGACCTCGACCAGCCCCTCGACGATGGCGGCGCGCTGCACGGCTTGCGAGGCCGGCGTGATGATGAGGCGCACGTGGGGCGCGCGGCGGCGGCCGCGCAAGACGGCCGCCGCCGCGCGCAGGTCCTCGAGGCGACCGTTGGTGCAGGTGCCGATGAACACCTGGTCGATCTTCGCGCCGGCAAGCTCGGCGGCCGAGTGGGCGTTGTCGACGGTGTGCGGCGCTGACATCGTCGGCACGACGCTGCGCGCCGCGAAGCTCAGCACGCGCTCGTAGGCCGCCCCGGGGCCGGGCGCGAGCGGACGCCATTCAGCCTCGCGCCCGCGCCCCGCCAGGAACGCGCGCGTCACCTCGTCGCTGGCCATCATGCCGGCCTTGGCGCCGGACTCTACCGACATGTTGGCAAGCGTGAGGCGCCCGTGCATCGGTAGCCGCTCTATCGCCTCGCCGCCGAACTCGAGCGCCTCGTAGGTCGCCCCGTCGGCGCCGATCGTGCCGATGATCGTCAGCATCAGGTCCTTGGCCATGACGCCGGTCGCGAACGGCCCCCAGGCCCCATCACCGTCGGCGACGGGGTCGGTGACCTCGATGCGCACCGTCTCGGGCACGCGCAGCCAGGTCTTGCCGCTGGCCATGCCGACGGCGACGTCTGTCGAGCCCATGCCCGTGGCGAACGCGCCCAGCGCGCCGGCCGTGCAGGTGTGAGAGTCGGCGCCGATCACGACGTCGCCGGGCCGCGCGTAGCTCTCCGCGACGCGCTGGTGGGAGATGCCCTGCTCGATGTCCGACAGCGTCGCGCCCGTCTCGGCGCAGAAGTCGCGGATGGTCCGCTGGGCGTTGGAGAGCTCGGCGCGCGGCGAGGGGGCGGCGTGGTCGATGAAGAAGACCGACTGCGGGACCTTGAGCGCGCCCCAGTCGAGCTCGCGGATCTGCTGGATGGTGAGCGGGCCCGTGCCGTCCTGGGCGATCGCGAGGTCGACGTCGGCGACCACGATCTGTCCAGGCCGCACGGGCTGGCCGGCATGGGCGCCGATGATCTTCTCGGCCAGGGTCTCGGCCGTCACCGCGCCTGCACCCCGCGCGTGCCGACGGGGACCATGTCGCCCTTGTGCGCCAGCCAGTCCGTGTAGATGTACATGAGCTCCTTGTCGAAGAGCGCCCGCTTGAGCTCGACGGCCGTCGTGCGCACGAGGGCGAGGATCTCGTTGCACTCCTCCGCCGTGAGCTCGAGCCCGAACTCCTGGAACTTGCGGTAGACGGCGCGCGACCCCGAGTGCTTGCCGATGACGATCTGCCGCTCGAGGCCCACGTCCTCGGGTGCGAAGGCCTCGTAGTTGAGCGGGTTCTTGATGACGCCGTCGGCGTGGATGCCCGACTCATGGGCGAAGACGTTGGTGCCCACGATCGACTTCCAGGCCGGGATGGTGCGCGCGGAGGCGGCGGCCACGTACTCGGAGAGCTCGCGGAAGCGGGTCGTGTGCAAGCCGACGTCGACCTTGCCGATGTACTTGAGCGCCATGACGACCTCCTCGAGCGCCGCGTTGCCCGCGCGCTCGCCCAGGCCGTTCACGGTCGTGTTGACCCAGGTGGCGCCGGCCTTGATGCCGGCGAGCGTGTTGGCCGTCGCCATGCCGAAGTCGTCGTGCGTGTGCATCTCGATGTCGATGCCCACCTGCTTCCTCAAGAAGCTGATCACGTTGTAGGTGTCGAAGGGATCGAGGATCCCGAGCGTGTCGCAGAAACGCAGGCGGTCGGCGCCGACCTCCTTGGCCGCCTTGCCGAAGCGCACCAGGAAGTCGAGATCGGCGCGCGAGGCGTCCTCGCCGTTGACCGAGACGTACAGACCCTTCGACTTGGCGTAGTCGACACAGCTCTTGATCTGCTCGAGGACCCAGGAGCGTGACTTCTTCAACTTGTGCTCGATGTGGATGTCGCTCGCCGACATCGAGATCGCCACCGCAGTCGACGCCGCAGTCGAGCGAGTGGTCGATGTCGGCCACGACGGCGCGGTTCCAAGCGAGGATCGAGGTGTGCAGCCCCATGTCGACGATCTCTTTGATCGTCCCCTTCTCGTCGCCCCCCATCGCGGGGATGCCGACCTCGATCTGGTGGATGCCGACCTCGTCGAGAAGTCTCGCGATACGCTTCTTCTCGTGATTGGAGAACACGACGCCGGCGGTCTGCTCGCCGTCGCGCAGCGTGGTGTCATCGACCAGGATCGCCGGGCCCTGCTGCGGCGGTCCCTCTTCGATGACGAACGTGGAGAGGTCGCTTGCGGACACGGTATCACTCACCCTTCTTACGTCTGGACCGCGAGCGGTCGCGCCCGCGGCGGCCGGGGCGGGAGGCAACCGACATCGCGATGGGGTCCGGCGCCGGCCGAACCGTGACGGCATTGTTCCACACGGCGAAACGGCCGCGCAAGCGCGCGCACCCGCCGCCGTCAAAGAAGACACCTGCTCAGAGGCGATTCTCCCCCGCTCACGCGGCCCTGAATCGCCTCGCCCGCGCGGTGGCGTACAGCCGCCTCGCCAGCACGACGGACAGCGGCTTTGGGGAGAGCCCTCTATCCTCGTGCGTCGGCCTCACTCTCCTTGACAGGGTCGAAGCGCTCTGGTCTGCTCCACGGCAGCGCCGCAAGGTAGGCGGTGCCGTCGCGACAGCGCTCACGGATGGTCGACCTTCGCAAGGGGTGACGAAATGACGAGGTACGAGGCGACCTACCCCAGGCACACGTGGGCGATCGCGAGCGAGGACAGAGACGGCTTCAAGAGGGATATGCACGAGATCTGCGCCGGGGCTGTCGCCAAGGGTGCGGACTTCGCCGATCTGATCGAGGCCCGCCACGTGGCGGTCGATGAGCGCGTCACACTGAAGTGCAGGATACCGCCCTGCGAGTGCTACGGGCAGTGCCTCATGGACCCGCCCTACTCCCCCACGGCCGAGGAGACGGCCAAGGTGGTCGCCAAGTACAAGTACGGCATCCTCACCGAGGTCTCGACGGCGCTGAGCGACGAGTACTGGGAGCTCATCCAGGGCGATCAGCCTCTGTGTCGCCTGCAGTACGACGAGCGCGGTATCGAGTTCGATCGCACGGTGCAGCGGCCGCTCTGGTTCAGGCTGCACAACATCGTCATGGAGATGGAGCGCAAGGCGCACAACCTGGGCTACTTCTTCGCCGTCGGCTACGTGGCCTCCACCTGCTACCTGTGCTACGACCCTGACGACCCGGTCAGCTACTGCGACACCACCGGCCTCTGCAAGCGCCCCTACGAGGCGCGCCCCTCGATGGAGGCCGCCGGCATCGACGTCTTCAGCACCTACCACAACACCGGGCGCAGGCTGAAGATGGGCTCCAAGGAGAAGTTCAGCTGGAGCGGCTTGGTGCTGGTCGTCTAGGCGGCGCCGCGGCCGGCGCGTGAGAGGCCCGGCCGCGCGCCAGCCGCGCGCGGACCGCCGCACCGGCGTCTACACCTGCGCCAGCGCCTTGCGCACGAGCTCGTTGACGAGCTTCGGGTTGGCGCGCCCCTGCGTCGCCCTCATGACCTGGCCGACGAAGAAGCCGGCCACCTGCTCCTTGCCGGCCCTGAACTGCTCGACCTGCTTGGGGTTGTCGGCGATCACCTGCGCGACGACGCTCTCGATCTCTCCGACGTCCGAGACCTGGGCGAGCCCGTGCTTCACGACAACGACCGCAGGCTCGGCGCGTTCCTCGACCATCAGCCTGAAGACGTCCTTGGCTCCCGAGCTCGAGACGGTACCGTCGCCGATCAGGCCGACGAGCTGCGCCAGGCGTCCAGGGGTGACGTGGCCCTTGCCGACCTCGAGCCCGGCGGCGTTGAGGTGCCCCAGGTACTCGCCCATGGTCCAGTTCGCCAGCAGCTTCGTGTCGACGCCGCTCGCGGCGGCCTCCTCGTAGAAGCGCGCCAGGGCGCCCGAGCTGCCGAGGACGAACGCGTCGTAGCGAGGCAGCCCGTAGTGGCCGATGAAGCGCTCGACGCGCGCCGCCGGCAGCTCGGGCTGGCTGGCGCGCAGCTCCTCGACCCAGGTTGAGTCGATCACGAGCGGCACCAGGTCGGGCTCGGGGAAGTAGCGGTAGTCGTGCGCCTCTTCCTTGGAGCGCAGCGGCGTGGTGGTCCCGGTCTCAGGGTCGAAATGCAGCGTCTCCTGGTCGATCGCGCCGCCCGCCTCGAGGATCTCGACCTGGCGCGGGAGCTCGGCCTCGAGGGCCTGCTGCAAGAAGCGGAAGCTGTTCATGTTCTTGAGCTCGGTGCGCGTGCCCAGCTCGGCGCTGCCCGCCGGCCGGACGCTGATGTTGGCGTCCCAGCGCACCTGGCCCTCCTCCATGTTGCACTCCGAGACGCCCAGCTCGACGATCAGGTTGCGCATCTGCTTGAGGAACTCCCCGGCTGCCTGGGGCGAGGGGATGTCGGGCTCGGTGACGATCTCGACGAGGGGCGTCCCGCCACGGTTGAAGTCGACCATCGAGTAGTCGCTGCCTGCGATACGCCCCGTCTCACCGCCCGCGTGCAGCAGCTTGGCCGCGTCCTCCTCGAGGTGCACGCGGTGGATGCGGCACGAGAGTGTCTCTTCGCCCAGCCAGTACTCGAACCTGCCGTTCACCGCGAGCGGCTCATCGTACTGCGAGATCTGGTACGCCTTGGGAAGGTCGGGATAGAAGTAGTTCTTGCGGTGGAACACGTTGCGCGGCTGCACGGTGCAGTCGAGCGCCAGGGCGATGCGCGTGGCGTACTCGACGGCCCGCCGATTGACGACCGGCAGAGCGCCGGGATGTGCGAGACACACCGGGCATGTGTGCGTGTTCGGCGGCTCGCCCTTGGTCACCGCACAGGCGCAGAACATCTTCGTCTGCGTGTCGAGCTCGACGTGCACCTCGAGTCCGATGACCGGTTCCCACGCAGTCATCGCTAGCCCTTCGGGCGCAGGCGCCGGGGACCCGCCGGTGCGCGCGCGCCGTCGCTCGAGTCACGGAACGTGGGCAGTTCGGCGAACCCGATGGCCTGCTCGAGGGCGTGCGCCGCATCGAGGATGAGGTTCTCCGAGAACGCCGGGCCGATGATCTGGAAGCCCACCGGGAGCCCCTCCGAAAGGCCGCAGGGGATCGAGATCGCCGGCAAGCCGGCGAGGTTCACCGGGAGGGTGCAGATGTCGCTCATGTACATCGAGAGCGGGTCGGCCGTGCGCGCGCCGATGCGGAAGGCGACAGTGGGCGAGGTCGGCGCCACGATCAGGTCGAAACGCTCGAACGCCTGCGCGAAGTCGCGGCGGACGAGCGTGCGCACCTTCTGCGCCGTGCCGTAGTAGGCCTCGTAGTAGCCGGACGAGAGGGCGTAGGTGCCGATCATGATGCGCCGCTTCACCTCGGCGCCGAAGCCCTCGCCGCGCGTGTGCTCGTACATCTCGATGAGGTCGCCGGCCTGCGGCGAGCGATAGCCGTAGCGCACACCGTCGAAGCGCGCCAGGTTGGCGCTCGCCTCGGCCGGCGCGATGATGTAGTAGGCGGGTAGGCCGTACTCGGTGTGCGGCAGGCTCATCTCCTCGCAGGCTCCGCCGAGCTCCTCGATGAGCGCCACGGTCTCGTCGAAGCGCTCCCGCACGCCGGGTTCGACCCCGGCGGCCAGGTACTCGCGCGGCACGCCGAAGCGCAGACCGTCGAGGCGCGTGGCGGCCGGCAGCTCGATCTGCGTGGGCAGCTCGACGCTCGTCGAGTCACAGGGGTCGCGGCCGACGATGTGCCGCAGCAGCAGCGCGCAGTCGTAGACGCTGCGCGTCAGGGGCCCGATCTGGTCGAGCGAGCTGGCGAAGGCGATCAGTCCGTAGCGCGACACGGCGCCGTAGGTGGGCTTCATGCCGACGACGCCGCAGAGCGAGGCCGGCTGGCGGATCGACCCTCCGGTGTCGGAGCCGATGGCCCAGAGCGCCTCGCCGGCGGCGACGGCGGCGGCGGAGCCGCCCGAGGAGCCGCCGGGCACTGTCGCCAGGTCCCAGGGGTTGTGCGTGGCAAAGAAGCCGGAGTTCTCGGTCGAGGAGCCCATGGCGAACTCGTCGAGGTTCGTCTTGCCCAACGTCACCACGTGGTCGCCCCACAGCCTGCGCACGGCCGTCGCCGTGTAGATGGGCTGGTAGTTGGCGAGGATCCGGGAGGCCGCCGTCGTGACCACGCCCTCGGTCACCATGTTGTCCTTGATGGCCGTCGGCAGACCGGCGAGGGCGCCGCGGCCGGCGCCGGCCTCGCGGTCGATCTCAGTGGCGTAGCGCGCGGCGTTGTCGGCCGTCACGAGGATGAAAGCCCTGACCCTGTCTTCGACGCGCTCGATCTGGCCGAGGTACACCTTCATCAGCTCGGCCGCCGAGACATCGCCCTCGACGAGCAGGCGCTTCGCTTCGCGGGCGGTCAGCCGCAGGGGATCGAGGTCGGGCATGCTCACGTCACCGCCTGCCGTCGTTTAGCCCATCTTGGGGACGCGGAAGCAATCGTCGCTCACCGCCGGGGCGTTCTTGAGCACCTCCGACGGCCGCCAGCTCGGCCGCGTCTTGTCGGCGCGGTACACATTGACGACCTCGAGCACGTGCGCCGTGGGCGCGACCTCGCCCAGCTCGAGCTCGCGCATCTTGTCGATGTGGTCGAGGATCTTGGCCAGCTCGCCGGTCATGCGCGCCACCTCGTCGGGCGACAGGTAGAGCCGCGCCAGGCGTGCGACGTGGCGCACGTCGTCTTCGCTGATCATGACGTTGCGATCCGCCTCCGTGTGCGGGCAAAACGGGCCGCTATCCTACCACAGCGCGACGCCCTCAGACCGAGGGGGTCGGCCCGCCTCGCCGGTGAGAAGCTGAGCGGTCGGCCGCGTTCGATGTGACGGCTGATAAGCGTGCACCGTCTTCTACCTACGCTGGCCGTCGCGCAACAAAACGGCCCCGGCACCATGCGGTGCCGGGGCCGTCGGCGTCGAGCTTCAGGCCTGCTGCCTAGACCGGCGTGACGTGCGAAGCCTGCAACCCCTTGTCGCTCTGGGCGATCTCGAACTCGACCCGCTGACCCTGGGTCAGGGTCTTGTACCCGTCCATCGTGATCTCGGAGAAATGTACAAACAGATCCTCGCCGTCCTCCCTCTCGATGAAGCCATAGCCCTTTTCATTGCTGAACCACTTGACGGTCCCCTGCGCCACGCCTCGCCCCTCCTGCTTGATACACGGGCCACGAATGGCCCTGAGCGCACCTCACAGCGCTCATAGAGGAAACGACAGTACACCAATCCCAGCGACCGTGTAAATACAGGTAGTAGGAATTCGATGGGTGGAGGATGACCGTGGCTCGCGGTGTCTGTTTATGCGCTCGTCATGCGCAGCCCGCTCAAGGCGAAGGTCGCGTATGCGTCGAAACGCATAGAGGTCGCCGGTGCGTCTGCGCGCCGGGCGTCTCACGACGGCGCGCGGAGTGAGCCGCAACGGCCGCTGACGACGACGGGGGTGGCAAGCGCCCCTCAAGGGCGCCTGCCACCCCCGTCACTTTCTCTGGCGACGGCCGCTACGGCCGCCGACGAGCGATCACCAGTCGGAGAAGCCCTGGTTGTACCAGATCTTCTCGGTGCCCTTCTTGGCCCGCTTCTCCCAGCCCTTGGTCTTCGGCTCGGCCTCGATGCGCGCCAGGAACTGATCGGCCACCTGCTTGACCCTGGCCTTCTGCTCGTCGCTCACGGCGGCCACGTCGTCGACGTGGTCCTTCACGCGGCCCAGGTTCGTCGTCGCCGTGTACCAGAAACCCCAGTCGTCGGCGAAGCGCTTGGCGACGTAGCTCTGGTTGATCTTCTTGGCGTCGTCGTCGCCGACCTGCGCGGTGATGAACAGGTACTCGATGTCCTTGAGGTCCTTGTCGTTGATCTCCCAGATCTGCAGCTTCTGCAGGAGGATGTCGGCCAGGCTGACGCAGCAGTCGTCGTACTCGAGCCGACCGTCGTACTTGACCTCATGGCAGTAGTTGAGGCTGTCGAAGAACACATCGATCATCGGCACGGGGCCGGCGTAGTAGATATGCCGCGTCTTGCCCGAGACCATGATGGTCTGCAGGTCTACCTCGTAGCCCATGCGCTTCATGAAGTCCATCATCTGCTTGCGCTGCTTGCCGTAGGCGGCGTAGTCGATATCGGTGAAGTAGCGGTCGCCGAGGCGCTCCAGCCTCGCGTACAGGTCGACCTGCTCCGGGAAGTAGTAGTGCAGCGCCAGAGGGCCCATGACCCTCATGATGAGGCCCTGCTTGCGTGCCTCGTCGACGATGCGCTTGCCCTCGGCCAGGAACACCTCGGGCTTCGGATACTCCTCGAGCGGGATGTCCTTCGGCAGGATGAACGGCTTCGCCATGCTATCTATCGCCCCCTTGTTGCCCGCGGGATCGGGCGGACGCCTCGCCTCTCTGAACGCCGGACGGCATCATCCGGAGGTGAAAACATAGTCCTTGACCTTCTTCTTGTCGAGCACGACGATGACGCCCTTCAGGATGCCCTCGGAGTATTCGCTGCCAGGGTTGATGATGAGCGTACGGCCGATCTTCTGCGCCCCGCGTGACTCGTGGATGTGCCCGTGCAGGCCGAGGAGCGGCTGGTGCTGCTCGATCATCCGCTTCGCGCCGAGGCTGCCGGCATGGATCTTCTCCTCCGCCGCCATGGTGAGGTTCTCGTCGAGCTTGGGGCAGAGATCGAGCGAGAAGCCGTGCGGCGGCACGTGAAAGTTGTAGATCGCCTTCTCGTTGTCCTTGATGGGCGCGCATATCTCCTCGAGATGCGCGGCGAGCTTGTCCTCGCTCGTCTCGCGCGGCGTGTCCCAGGGTGTGGGGTTGCTCCACGAGCACGAGACCATCTCGTGACCGTCGATGTCGACGATGATGTTGTCGCAGGGCCTGATGAGCTTCATGCAGGAGATCATGTCGTCGACCTCCCAGTAGTCGTCGTTCCCCGGGCAGATGTACATCACGTGATTGGTGCCGGCGAGGCGCTCGTCGGCCAGATCGAGCCACTGCTGGATGCGCTGGTAGGCGAGGTGGTGGAACAGTTTGTCGATCTTGGCGGGGTCGGAGCGATAGTCATCGAACTCCTCGCGCGTCTGGTGCACCCAGTAGTAGCCGGCGTTCTCGACGATCTTCTTGGTCTTCGCCAGCTCCTCCTCGGACTCGATGTCGAGATGGTTGCCCATCAGGGTGGTCTCCCAGCTCCCGCCCGGCTTCTCGACCAGCGGTACGAGCACCTTGCCGAGCAGGTCGCCGTTGAGGATGGCCACGTCGATTCCGTAGATGGGCAGCGCGTTGAGGAACTTACGGAAGCAGACCATCGAGCCGTGGATGTCGGTGACGTAGAAGAGCTTGATCATGCACTCACTCCCTCGACGCGTGTGTGGGGCGGCGGCCAGAAGGCCGCCGCCCCACACAATACCACCATCCAGCTATCAGGAAAGCGACTCAGTCGATCACTCCGGCGGCAGCTCGCCGTAGGTGACCGAAACGTCGACACCCACGGACTTGCTGCGCTGTTTCCAGATGTAGTACCAGGCGACGCCCAGCACCCAGACGCCGACGAACAGGATGATGGAAGGCGTCGTAAACGTCGCCGTCGCCGCGTTGTTGACGATGAAGTAGTACAGCAGGATCACGAGGTAGACGAGGTCCACCAGCGCGCCCCAGACCACCACCGGCAGTCCGAGGAAGTTCCACTTGTTGTACGGCGAGGTGTCCCAGACGCCCTTGCAGCGTTTCATGTAGGGGAAGAGCAGGGCCGCGATGGCCGTCGGGATGAACACCGAGGTGATCTGCATGCCGGTCACGACGATGTTCTGCATCTGGTTGGTCAGCCACGCGTAGTAGACAACCAGCAGCGCCTCGCCGAGCACCAGGCAGAGGATGTGGTTCTTCACCGGTGAGGCGAAACGCGGGTTGATGTCCGTGAACCACTTCGGGCCCATGCGGTCCATGCCCCACGCGAAGAGGATGCGCGGGAAGGCGAGGTACGAGAGGGCCAGCCACCACAGGGTGAAGGCGACGTACGAAGCGCCCATCATGAAGGCGAGGAACTTCGTCCACGCACTGGCAGTGCCGATGCAGTAGACCGCAAGGTCGACGAAGTTGCTGCCGAGGGGCATCTTGAAGGCGTCGATGGGGCCGTTGTTGTCGTTCCAGGCCGAGGCGTTCATGAACGTGTAGCCGACGGTCTTCTGAAGCACGATCGCGATCCAGAACATGAACACGAACGGCACGAGGATCGAGAACAGATTGGCCCAGATGATGGTCTTGTCGGGGCGCTTCACCTCGCCGGCGATGAACGAGATCGAGTAGGCGTAGGCGAAGAGCCACGACATGGCGACCATCACGCCGAAGGTGGCGCCCCAGCTCCACGTCGTCGGCATGGCCTGGCCGGCCGCGTCGCCGACCTGCTTGATGAAATCCACGTACTTCGGCGAACCGCTAGCGGCGGCCGCTGCGTCCCACTTGCCGATGAAGGTCGCCTTGGACGTGAACGTGAGGACGAGCCCGATGATCACACAGCCGCCGATGCCGAAGACCATGACGATCTTCTGCGTAAGGGCGAAGATCTTGATACCGAACACGACGAAGAGGAACCCGATGACGTTGAAGATGCTGGCGATGAAGAAGGTGACCCAACTGGAGCTGACCAGCCAGTCGGCCGCACCTGTCCACCCGAGGTACTGGAACGTGATCACCAGGCCCGGGTCGACGGCCAGCGGCGCCAATACGTACAGCCAGATGAGCCAGATCGCGGCGTCGCCGAAGCTCTGCGCGATGCCGAATACCGGGTGGATGACACGGGAGTTGTAGATGTACTCGCCGCCCGACCGCGGCATGCTGCCGCCCAGGATACCCCAGACAAGCGGGAAGCCGATGCCGGCCAGCACGGCCGAGATGATGGCGGCGATGATCAGGTTGCCGCCGAGGAACACGCCGAGCCCGAGGCTGATGGTCACCCAGATGCTGGGTGTGAGCCCCTGGTTCATGAAGCCTACGGCGAACGCGTCCATCATCGAGAGGCCGCGTACGAGTCCGCTGGCCTTGCGCGCGTAGGCAAACTCTTCAGGCAAGTCAGTGCCCCCTTTCCTTGACGACGGCGCCACTGAGGCGCGACGACGTCAGAGACTCCCCGGACCACTTACTCCATACCGCCTCCCTGCTTCGCGCCTTCCTTTGCGTCAAGACCAGCGGGAAGATTCCACTGGTAGACGTCCTTGAGCTTCCAGGGGACCATGACGGTACGCGTCCGCGTGACCCCCGGCACCTTGCCGATCACCTCGTCGACGAAGCGCAGCAGCTCCTCGTTGCTGTGCGCGTAGATCTGGATGCTCAAGTCGCCGTCGCCCACGGAACCGGCGACGTAGCTCACGTTCTCGAACTTCACGAGCTTCTCGGCCACCTCGCGGAGTTGTCCCGGGGCGACCTCGAGCATGACATCGCCGATCACCGCATAGCCCAGAGCCTGCGGTTGCACAACCGCGCTCACCAGGATCACGCCGCTGCGCACGAGACGGTCGATCCTGTAGCGCACCGACCGCTCGGAGAGGTGCCCGATGCGGCGCGTGATCTCCGCTGAGGACATACGCCCGTCTCGCAGCAGCAGGGCAACGATCTGGCGATCGATCTCATCCAGGCGCAGCGCCACCGTCCCCCCTTGAACAGCCGTTCTGGCGAATCACACATCCGTAGTCCGAAACTGTCAAGGGAAAGCGGATTCCGTGTTGGATTCGGCAGGAACGAGCGACGCGACGGCGCTAGCCCCTGCGCCTGGCATCAGTGTGCGAGCACGAGAGCCCTCGTGGGCGCCAGCACGTGCCCGAAGACAGCTCTAGCGGCGGGCCGGTGCGGGCGTCGTCGCTGCCGGCGAGTGCACGCCCACGGCGTCGAAGGTGCACACCTGGCGACAGGTGTCGCACTTGATACAGAGGCTCGTGTCGATGACGTGCGTCTGCTTCCTCTCGCCGGCGATGCATTGCACAGGGCACTTCTTGGCACACAGCGCGCAGCCGGTGCAGGCGTCGGCGTCGATGTAGTAGCTGATCAGGGCGCTGCAGCTGCCGGCCGGACAGCGTCCCTCTTCGACGTGCGCGGTGTACTCTTCGCGGAAGAAGCGCAGCGTCGTTAGCACGGGATTGGGCGCTGTGCCGCCGAGCGCGCAGAGGCTGCTGCGCTTGACCACGCCAGCGAGTCGTTCGAGCCGCTCGATGTCGCCCGCCTGGCCCTCACCGGCGCAGATGCGCTCGAGCGTCTCGAGCATGCGCTTCGTACCGATGCGGCACGGAACACACTTGCCACACGACTCCTTCTGCGTGAACTCGAGGAAGTACCGCGCCAGATCGACCATGCATGTGCGGTCGTCGACGACGACCATGCCGCCGGAGCCGAGGATGGCGCCCGTGGCGGCAAGCGACTCGTAGTCGATGGGCGTGTCGAGGTGCGACGCCGGCAGACAGCCGCCTGAGGGTCCGCCGAGCTGTACAGCCTTGAATTCGCGCCCACCTTTCACCCCGCCGCCGACGTCGAAGATGATGTGGCGCAGAGTAGACCCCATCGGCACTTCCACCAGACCGCCGTTGACGATCTTGCCGGCCAGCGAGAACGCCTTGGTGCCCTTGCTCGTCTCCGAGCCGTGCACCGCGTAGGCAGCGCCGCCGTTGGCCATGATCCAGGGAACGTTGGCCCACGTCTCGACGTTGTTGATGTTGGTCGGCTTGCCGAAGAGGCCCGAGACGGCAGGATAGGGAGGCCGCGTGCGCGGCATGCCGCGCCGCCCCTCGATCGAGGCGATCATCGCCGTCTCCTCGCCGCACACAAAGGCGCCCGCGCCCTCCTTGACCTTGAGATGGAAGTCCCAGCCGGTGCCCATGATGTCGGAGCCCAGAAGACCCCGCTCCTCGGCGTCGGCCATGGCCTTGCGCAAGCGCCGCACGGCGATGGGGTATTCGGCCCTGATGTAGACGTACCCGTGGTGAGCACCGATGGCGTAGCTGCCGATGATCATCCCTTCGATGACCGAGTGGGGGTCGCCCTCCATGATCGAGCAGTCCATGAACGCCCCGGGGTCGCCCTCGTCGGCGTTGCAGATGAGATACTTCACATCGTCCTGCGAGTTGTGGGCGAACTTCCACTTCATGCCCGTCGAGAACCCCGCGCCGCCGCGGCCGCGCAGTCCGGACTTGACGATCTCGTCGATGACCTCCTCAGGCGTCCGCGACGAAAGCACGTCGCGCGCGGCGTCGTAGCCGCCGCGCGCCAGGCACGCCTCGATGTCCTCGGGATCGATCCGGCCTACGTTGCGCAGCGCGATGCGCGTCTGCTGACGGTAGAAGCCGAGCTCGTGGTAGTCGGCCACTCGTTCACCGGTGGCCGGATCCTTCGGCAGCAGCTTCTCGACGGCCCGCCCGTCGCGCAGATGCTGCTCGACGACCAGCTTCACCTGCTTCGGCTTGAGGTTGGGGTAGAGGGTGTCGTCGGGTGAGACGACCGTGACCGGGCTGGCCGAGCACAGGCCGTGACAGCCAATGATCGACACCCCGATGTCGGTCAGGCCGGCGGCGGCGAGCTCGCTCTTGAACGCCTCGGACACCTCGAGCGAGCCGGCGAAGACGCAGGCCGTACCGGCGCAGACGAGCACCCGCCGCCGGCCGTTCTCGGAGGTAATCCGGACTTTGGCGGCCTCCACCACTTCGGATCCCGCGGGCCGGCCGCGGTCCACGCCCGCCGCGCCGCCGTTGCCAGCCCCGCCGTCCCGCGCCGTCATGACTCCCCCCCGCCGTTCTCGCTGTCAGCCGCGTCGCCCGCCGGGGCCGGCGCTCGGGCACCCTCATCCCGACCCTCAGCAGCCCCGCCGTCTCCGGCACCCGCCTCGTCGGCCATGAGGGCGCGGATGACGCCGCGCGTCTTGTCGGGTGAGAGGTTGCCGTGCGACGTCCCGCCGATGCGCATCACCGGCGCCTGCGAGCAGGCGCCCATGCAAGCGACCGACCCCAGCGTGAAGGCCATGTCGGCCGTCGTCGCCCCGTCACACACGCCAAGCTCGTCCGCGAGGGCCTGGGTGATGAGCGTCGCACCGGCCACGTGGCAGGCGGTGCCGTGACAGACGTGGATCAGATGCTTGCCAATGGGCGCCAGCCTGAACTCGTTGTAGAAGGTGGCCACGCCGTAGATGCGCGACGCGGGCACCCCCGTGAGGCGCGCCAGCTCGGCGACCACCGACTCTGGAAGATAGCCATAGACTCGCTGTAGACGCTGGAGGATCGAGATGAGCTCGGCAGCCGGGTCGGCGGCCTGAGCGACGATGTCGGCGACGGGCGCGAGGTCGAGGGCGGCGGCCCCTGGGCCGCCGCCCTCGACCTCGCGCCTGATTGTCACGGGGCGACGGGGCATGCAGTTCCTTCACCTGGCGAACGATCGGCAGCGACGGCGCCGCTAGGACCCTCGACGCTGGCCTCCGGCCGCCGAGCACAACCGTCGCGCTGGCCGCCGACTGTTTGGGGTGTTCTCACGTTCACGAAAGTGCTTTCAGGATACACCGGCCGCAACGCGTTGTGAATCGGCTGCTCAGAGGCACCGATCATACCCGCACGGTCTGCGTCACCTTCGCGGTCCCGTCACGCTCACCATCAACGACCGCGGCCCCGTCTTGTGGGCGCGCTCCCGTCACGTCGGCACTGCCCCCGTCTGCGCGACGCACGCCGCGAGGGCGTTCTTCAGCAGCATGACGTTGGTGACCGGGCCGACGCCACCGGGCACCGGCGTCACCTTCGAGGCACGCGCCGCCACTGCGTCGAAGTCGAGGCTGCCGACCTGCTTGCCCTCGACGCGGATGGTGGTCACGTCGACGACGATGGCGCCGTCCTTCACCATGTCGCCCTTGATGAGGTTCTGTACCGGGGCCGCGCAGATGAGGACGTCGGCCTCGCGGCAGGCCGACGGCACGTCCTTCGAGAAGATGTGCACAACGTGCACGGACGCGTTGCGGTTCAGGCAGAGCAGAGCGGCCGGTTTGCCGACGATGTTGGAGTGGTTGACGATGGTGACGTCGAGGCCCTCTAGCTCGATGCCCTCACGGTCGAGGATCTCCAGACAGGCCGACGGAGTCGCCGGCGCGAAGAGGAAATCGCCGAGCAGGACGTGACCGATGTTGGCCGGGTTCACGCAGTCGAGGTCCTTGATGGGATCGATGGCGTTGAACACCTTGGCCTGATCGATGCCCTCGGCCATGGGCATGAGGGCCAGGATGCCGTGCACCGAGGCGTCGGCGTTCAGGCGGGCGATGAGGTCGAGAACCGCCTGCTCGGGCGTGTCAGCCGGCAGGCTGTGGTCGAAGTACGCCAGACCCACAGTGCCGGTGTTCTTCTCGATCTGGCCGCGGTAGAACTGCGCCCCGCCGTCGTCGCCCACGAGGATGGTGGCCACGCCGGGGGTGATCCCTAACCGGCTGAGCCGCGCGACCTCGGCCTTGATCTCCTCACGGATCTGCTCGGCGATGGCCTTGCCGTCGATGATCTGGGCTGTCATGCGCTTCCTCCTTCTGGCCGCTGCGAGCGACCCCGGCTCACGTCTCCCACGCCCCGCTCCGCCGCCGGACGGGCCTCGCGCTCACAACTTCTCGCGCGTTGTCTTCAACACTTCCGCGCGCAGCCCGGCCGTCTCGGCGAGGATCTTAACGACCTCGTCGGCGGTGGCGCGCTTGTAGGCCTCGTCCTCGATCGAGCCCAGGTTGATCTCGACGTTCAGCGCGGCGCCCTGCGCCGCCGCCTCGCCGAACAACACCGCGCACCCAGCATCGGTCACGGCGGCAGGATTGCCGATCTCGGCGGCCGTCTTGGCCAGGCGACAGACGCGTACGGCCGCCCGGCAGATGTCCAGGGGCACGTCGGCGGCGTGGATGAGACCCTCCTGCACAGCCGCGTGCCGCGCCGCCTTCTCATCATCGGTCTCCTTCGGCAGGCGGTAGGCGGCGATGACCCCGTTGTACGCCGTGGTGTCGTTCTGCAGCAGCAGGGTGAGCTCACGGCGCACCTGCTCGGCCTGCTCCACGAGCTCCTTCACCTGGCCCTCCAGGCCGGCGAACTTCTCTTTGCCCAGGGTCAGGTTGCAGACCATCGAGACGAGGGCCGCGCCGAGCGCGCCGACCGTCGCCGAGACGCTGCCCCCGCCGGGCGCCGGCGCGCTCGACGCGGCGGCATCCATGTAGCCGCGCAGCGGCACACCGGGGTAGTAGGTGGCGTTCTCCGCACTCACGCTGCAAGCACCTCCTGTCGTCGCCAGGGCGTGCCCGCCGCGCATCGGCGCCGGCCCGAACGGTCTTCATGGGCCGGCCGCTCCCGTCAGGCGTGGCCTGCCGGAGCGGCGCCGCGGCGGCGGTTCCACGGGGGCGCCGGCGCCCCACGGCGGCCGGCGCCCCGCGTCGCTCCTCAATCCCTCTGAATCCCTCTAGAACAAGCCGACGATGCGGCCGGTCTCGACGTCGATGTCGACGTCGACGGCCGCCGGCCGCTTGGGCAGACCGGGCATCGTACGCATCTCACCGAGCAGCGGGTAGAGGTAGCCGGCGCCGGTGGCTGGACGGATGTCGCGGATCGGGATCCTGTAGCCCCGCGGGCGCCCCTTGACGGCCGGATCATGCGACAGCGAGAGGTGTGTCTTGGCCATGCAGAGCGGTAGCTTGTCGAGGCCCTGGTCGGTGAAGAGCTTGATCTTGGCCTCGGCTTCGGGCAGGTAGTCGACACCGTCGGCACCGTAGACCTTCGTGGCGATCGTCTCGATCTTCTCCTTGATGGAGACCTCGAGCGGGTAGAGGAACTTGAAGTCGCCGCCCTTGTCGGCGGCCGCCTGGACGACTCGGGCCGCCTCCTGGCCGCCGTCGCCGCCGAGCGCGTGCACGTTGATCGGCACGGCGTCTTCAGCGCCGGCCGCCACCGCCGCCTTGCGCACGATCTCGACCTCGCTGTCGCGATCAAAGGCGAAGCGATTGAGGGTGACCACGACGGGGATGCCGAAGAGCTTCATGTTCTCGACCTGCTTGGCGAGGTTCTCGCAGCCCTTCTCGAGGGCGGCGTTGTTCTCGGCCTTGAGCAGCTCCGGGTCGACCGGCAGGCCGCCGTGCATCTTGAGGGCCCGCATGGTGCAGGTGATGACCACGCAACTGGGCGCGAAGCCGCCGTAGCGGCAGATGATGTCCATGAACTTCTCGGAGCCGAGGTCGGCGCCGAAGCCGCTCTCGGTGACGAGGTAGTCGGCCAGCTTCATGCCGACCTTGTCGGCGATGATCGAGTTGTTGCCCTGGGCGATGTTGGCGAACGGGCCGGCGTGGACGAGGCAGGGGTTGCCCTCGAGCGTCTGCATGAGGTTGGGCTTGAGCGCATCCTTGAGGAGGACGGCCATCGAGCCGGCAGCCTTGATGTCTTCGGCGGTGAGCGGCTTGCCGTCGGTGCTGTAGCCGAAGGTGATGCGCCCGAGGCGCTCGCGCAGATCCCGGAGCGAGGTGGCGAGACCGAGGATGGCCATGACCTCGCTGGCCACCGTGATGTCGTAGCCGGTCTCGCGCGGGAGGCCGTTGAGCTTGCCGCCCAAGCCGACGACGATGTGGCGCAGGGCACGGTCGTTCAGGTCGACCACCCGCCGCCACGAGATCGTGAGCGGGTCGATGTTGAGCGCGTTGCCGTGCATGAGATGCGTCTCGACCATGGCGGCGAGCAGGTTGTTGGCCGCGCCGACGGCGTGGATGTCGCCGGTGAAGTGGAGGTTCAGGTCCTCCATCGGGACGACCTGGGAGTACCCGCCGCCGGCGGCGCCGCCCTTGATGCCGAACACCGGACCGAGCGACGGCTCGCGAATGGCGAGCATCGTGTTCACCCCGAGGGCGTTCATCGACTCGACCAGACCGATCGAGGTGACCGTCTTACCCTCGCCGAGCGGCGTCGGCGTGATAGCCGTCACGTTGATGATCTTGCCGTCCGGCCTGTCGGCCAGGCGCTCGAGGACGGCCATATAGTCGATCTTGGCCTTGTAGCGACCGTAGTACTCGAGCTCGTCTTCCAGGATGCCAACCTTCGCGGCAATCTCATGGATCGGCTCAAGCTCGGTCGCCTGGGCGATCTCTATGTCGGACGGTACAGGGGATAGTCGAGTAACGGGTGACACGCGCCCTCCTATCTGTCCATTCTCACGCGTTCAGGCTGGCAGTGGGCAGACTGGAGATCCAGTGCGAAGCCGGCCCACTTTGTGAACGATTCTACAGGTGCGCGAAATCGCTGGGCAAGCCACACCGGGCTAGCGTTCGCGCGGCGCTGCGACGGCGGCTGCTGCGGCCTCAGCGGAGCCACGCCATCAGGCGCCGGCGAAGCGGCGGCGAGCCTGATCCTGGGCCGCCGCCAGCACCTCGGTCATCGGCACGCCGGCGGCGGCCGCCGCGGCGACGCAGTCCTCGTACTCGGCGGAGGCGGTGACCAGGCGGCCGCGCAGGAAGCCGAGGCGCACGCGCACCTCGCGCCCGTGCACGGTCTCGGTCGCCCAGCGATCCTCGAGGTAGACCCGACCCACGCTGCCCACGCGCAAGCCGAACGTGGTCGTCTCGGCGAACACCGCCGCCGCGAGCTCGGCGCTCGCCTCGGGGCGGCAGAGGACGTGAAGGACCACGCCGGCACGACCCTTCTTCATCAGCGCCGGCGTCATCCACACGTCGAGCGCGCCGCGTCGGCGCAGCTCCTCCGCGGCGTGCGCGACGACCTCCGGGCTGGCGTCGTCGATGTTCGTCTCGAGGAGCTCGGCGCTGTCGCGCGGAGCCTCACCTGGGCCGGCGGCGCCGGAGGCCTCGCCGGCCGTCTCGACGAGGATGGCGCGCAGCACGTTGGGGCGCCGGGCGAGCTCACGCTGACCGGCGCCCACGCCGACGTCGACGATGACACCGGCCGGCAGCGGCCCGAACTCGTCGGCGAAGTAGGCCAGCAAGGCGGCGCCGGTCGGCGTCGTGAGCTCGCCGTCGTCGGGCGCTCCCCCCGCCGTGGGCAGGCCGCGCAGCAACGCGAGCACGGCCGGCGGCGGCACGGTCAGCTCGCCGTGAGCGGTGGCGACCGTGCCGCCGCCGAGCAGGGGCGGCGACGCCACGATCCTCTCCGGCGACAACAGACGCAGGAGCGACGCGGCGACCACCAGGTCGACGGCGGTGTCGAGCCCAGCCAGCTCGTGCAGGTGCTCCCGCACCGGCGCGGGCTCGCGCGACGCCGCAGGCACATCGCCGTTCGCCGGCTCGGCGCGCAGTGGCCGCACGGTGGCGCCGGCGTCCGAACCATGCACCTCGCGCTCGGCAGCCTCCATGCGCTCCGCCAGAGCCACGACGTCGGCGCGCACATCGCCGGGCAGCGCCGACTCGAGCACGGCCTCGCGCAGGCCGTCGAAGGTCGCGAAACCCGGCTCGGGCGCTACGACGAACTCGCGCGCCTCGAAACCGCCGCGCCGCGCGGGACGCCAGTGCACCAGCGAGGGGTCGATGCCGACGGCGGGCAGCGACTGGAGCAGGCGCTGCTCGCCCTCGTCTCCGGCGAGGGCGAGCAGCGCCGCGATCAGCATGTCGCCGCTGATGCCGCTGCTGCAGTCGAGATAGAGCGTGCGCGCCATCGTGCCCGCACTCTACCCTCGCGCCGCGCGCGCTGCCAAGCGCGAGCGGCGTCGTGGGCGACCCCGAGGCGCGGCGCGTTTACGCCACACCCGCCGGCTCCGGTAGAATCCCGGCGATGAAGATCGCCCAGATAGCCCCGCCGTGGATCAGCGTCCCCCCCGAGGGCTACGGCGGCACCGAGTGGGTGGTCAAGCACCTGTGCGACGGCCTCGTCGCCGCCGGCCACGACGTCACGCTGTTCGCCACCGGCGACTCACAGACGCCGGCGCGGCTGCGCGCACTGTTCCCCGCACAGATGCCGCAGGTCATGGGGCAGACGCCGTTCGACGCGCGGCACGTGGCGTTCTCCCTCGCCGAGATCGAGGGTGCCGGCTACTTCGACCTCATCCACGACCACTCCGGCTTCCTCGTCGTCGCCTTCAGCCGCTACGTGGCGACCCCGATCGTCCACACCGTGCACTGCGCCTTCGACCCCGTGGCGTTCGGCTTCTACGAACAGTTCCGCGAGGCGGTGCCCTACGTGTCGATCAGCGACTTCCAGCGCACTCTCGGCCCGGCGGGGATGGACTGGGCCGGCACCGCCTACAACGCCATGCCGATCGACGGCTGGCCCTTCTCCGCCGAGAAGGACGACTACCTGCTCGCCTTCGGACGCATCTGCGAGGACAAGGGCTTTCACCTCGCGATCGAGGTGGCGCGGCGCGCGGGCCGGCGCCTGGTGATGGCCGGCGTCGTGCAGGACTGGTACGCCGACTACTTCCACGAGCGCATCGAGCCCGAGGTCGACGGCGAACGGATCGTCTACCTGGGCGAGGTCTCCGACGAGCGCAAGCGGGAGATCTTCGCCCGCGCGCACGGGTTCATCTTCCCCATCCTGTGGCCCGAGCCCTTCGGCCTCGTGATGACCGAAGCGATGGCCGCGGGCACGCCGGTGATCGCCTTGCGCAACGGCTCCGTGCCCGAGGTGATCGATGACGGTGTGACGGGCTTCATCTGCGACGACGTCGACGGCATGGTCGCCGCCGTAGACCGCCTGGACGAGATCGACCCCCGCACCTGCCGCCGGGTGGTCGAGGAGAGGTTCAGCGTGGCCCGCATGACGGCCGCCTACGAGGCCTTGTACGGCCTCGTGCTCGCTCGCGCCTAGGCGCTCCCACCCTGCGCCGCGAGCTTCGCCTCGATGTCGGCGAACTGCGCCGCGATCCACTTGTCGACGCTGTTGCACGCCACGACGGCGCGGATCTGCTCGGCCATCGCTTTGCGATCGCGTGTCGGCATCGTCAGCGCCCGGTGGATCGCCTGCGCCTGCTCCTCTATGTCGAACGGGTTCACCGGGACGCAGAACGCGGAGAGCTCCTCGAACGCTCCGGTGTTCTCGGAGAGGATGAGGACGCCGTGGCGGCGGTTCACGATGGCGCCTTCCTTGGCTACCAGGTTCATGCCGTCGAAGATGGCGTTGACCATGAGCGCGTCGTAGTTGCGGTACGCGGCCAGCGTGGCAGGAAAGTTGTCCTGGATGCGCAGGTCGATGGGCATCCAGTCGGTCGTCCCCTGCTTCGTGTTGACCTGCTCGACCGCGCGCAGTACACGCGCCCGGTACTCCACGTACTCCTCGACGTCCTCACGCGAGGGCTGCAGCAGGGCGAGGAACGTGATGCGCTCCTTGAACTCGGGGTGCAGATCGAGGAAGCGGTCGAAGGCGAGAAAGCCGCGGATGATGTTCTTCGACAGGTCGAGACGATCGACGCGCACGAGCAGATAGTCGCGCCGACGCGACTGGAGCTCGCGCTCCTCCGACAGCACGCGCCGGTCCTCTGCCGGCACCTCGAGCGTCTCGGGGTCGATCGACACGGGGTACGCGCGTACCCAGACCTCGCGGTCGTGTAGAAGGACGGCGCGCCGGCGCAGGTCGACCTCGAGGTCGAGCAGCTCGGCGCAGCAGCGCAGGAAGTTGTCGACGTAGTGACTCGTGTGGAAGGCGACGATGTCGTTGGCGAGGAGACCGTCGAAGACCGATTCGCGCATCTCACGAGGGAGTATGCGCCAGTAGTCCGACTGCGCCCAGGGGATGTGCACGAACTGCTGCAGGAACACCCCGGGTGCGCCACGGCGTACCGTCGACGAAGCCAGGTAGAGATGGTAGTCGTGAACGACGCCGATATGGCGCTCGCCCGCGCCGTCGATCTCGTCGAGCATGGCCTCGGCGACCATGCGGTTGACGGGGACGTAACCCTCGCGCCAGGCGAGCAGCTCGTTCTCGCGGATGTCGGGATGCCAGCCCAGGTCCCAGAGGTAGTGCTGGATGAACCACAGGATGGGGTTGGCGACGATGTTGTAGTAGCGGAAGTAGGTGTCCGGATCGGGGGCCACGTAGCGCACGCGGTAGGTGTCGCCCTCGAGCGTCACGTCGACCGCCTTGCCGCACGCCGCGAGCCGAGCCTCCTCCTCGCTCTGGGCAGTGGCCACCCAGAGCCCAGGGCGCTTGCGCAGCATCGCCGTGAGGACCGTGACGAGGCCGCCGGCGCCCCGGGTGACGATGGGCTGGCCGGAGGGGTCGTCGTGGAACGACACGGGCCCGCGGTTGGCGGCCACGATGAGCCGACGCGGCGCGTCCCCGCGCTTCTCGCTCGCCGTCATCGTCCACCTCCTCCTCGTCGGGCGGCCGCGGCGGGGCGGGCGAGAGAGCCCGCCCCGCCGCGGCCGCCTTCTATCCTGTGTCCTGCGAGCCCGCGCCCTGCGCGAGCTCAGTGAAGAGGCGCAAGTAGTCGCGCAACAGTCTGGGCGTGAGGAACTCGCGGCGCACGTGCTCCTTACCCGCCAGCGCGAGGCGGCGCGATCCCGCCGGGTCTTCGAGGATCTCGAGGCACCGTTGCGCACACTCCGCGCTCGAGCTGACGAGATACCCGGTCACGCCGTCCTCGATCTGCAATGGGATGCCGCCGACCGCCCCGGCCACCGTGGGCCGCGCCTTCCACAGCGCCTCGCTCACAGTGAGCCCGAAGCCCTCGCGCGTCGACTTCTGCACGACGACGGCCGCCTGACACTGGAAGGCGTTGATCTCGACACCGCCCACGTTGTCGAGGTTCGAGAGGATGAAGATGTCGGGGTCGCCGCCGGCGTACTCGTGCACCCGCTCGAGATAGGTCCACCCCTCGGGGTCGTCGCTCGCCATGGAGCCCACGAGCGCGAGCTGCACCTCGGGCCGCACGCGCTTCACGGCGCGGTAGGCGTCGATGACTCCCAGCGGGTCCTTCCACGGGTCGAAGCGCGAGACCTGCAACAGGAGCGGCCGCTCTTCGTCGATGCCGAACTGATGCGTGATGTAGCGCGCGTCCTCACTTGAGAGCACCATGTTCTTGGGCGCCAGGGGATCGATCGCCGGGGGTACCTGCACGAGCGGGATGCCGATGTCGTGCGGAGCGTAGGAGAGCATCGTGTAGATGGCGCGCTCGTACTCGCGGATGAACCCCAGCAGGTAGTCGTAGAGCTTGGGGTCGGGCGTCGAGGTGTCGATGTGGCAGCGCCAGATCCAGTGCGGCGCGATGTCGGACGCGGCGAAACGGCGCACGGCCAGCGGCTGCGGGTCGTGGATTACGACGAAGTCGTAGCGGCGCGAGAGCGCCTGCGCGTTGGCGCGGCACGTCTCCTCGAAGAGGTCGCGCACCTCCGGGGTCACCTCGAAGGCCGCCCCCTGTAGCCCGTTGTGGTAGCCCTTGGTGACGTTGAAGAACTCGTTCGCAGCCGTCATGACCTGCCACTCGGCGCTCAGGCCGACGTCGCACATGAGCGGCACGAGTGCGTAGAGGATCTCGGCCACGCCGCCGCCGAACGAGGTGGCGTTCACGTGCAGCACGCGCTTGCCCTCGAGCGGTGCGGCAAGCTCCCGAATCTCGCGATAGAGGTCGCGAGGGACGATGCTCTGGTAATCGGCCAGCGACTTGCGACCGACGTTCACGTCGCGCAAAACGAAGACCTCCGGGCGGCGGGAAGGGTCGTAGTATTAGACCATGCCGGCACCAGGCCGGGCGAGCCCCGCCTGCGGGCGAGACCGCGGCTCCGCGTCTAGTTGGCGATGGGCAGGAGCGGATGCGCGCCGGCGGCGCGAGAATCGTCGCCCTGTCGGACAGTGGACGCTGGCGGGCGAGGACACGAGGGAGCGTGAGACGCATGCGGCTGCAGAACAAGGTGTGCATCGTGACCGGCGCCGCCTCGGGAATCGGCCTGGCGACGGCGCAGCGCTTCGCGCAGAAGGGTGCCGTCGTGGTGCTGGCCGACATGCGCAGGGCGGCGGCCGCCGAGGCGGCCGCCGCCCTGCGCATGTCGGGCTTCGCCGCCGTGGAAGCCGAGGTCGACGTCGCCGACGAGAGCTCGGTGGCGGCCCTCTTCGAGGACGTCATCGAGGCGCATGGGCGCATCGACGTGCTCGTGAACTGCGCCGGCATCGAGCTCACGAAGACGGCGGCCGAGACGTCGCTTGCGGAGTGGCGGCGCGTGATCGACGTCAACCTCACCGGCACCTTCCTCTGCTGCCGCGAAGCCGTTCGCTGCCTCGGCAAGCTCGGCGGCTGCACGATCGTCAACGTCGGATCGGAGCTGGCCATCGTCGGGGCCTCGGAGATGGCCGCGTACTGTGCCTCGAAGGGCGGCGTGCTCCAGCTCACTCGAGCCCTCGCCATCGACCACACGCGCGACGGTTTCCGCGTCAACTGCGTCTGCCCAGGACCCGTCGCCACACCGCTCCTCGAGAGCACCATCGCGGCCTCGCGAGACCCTGGGCGCGAACGGCGCGAGATCGTCGACGACACGCTCGTCGGTCGCGTCGGGACACCCGCTGAGATCGCCGGGGCCATCCTGTTCCTGGCCAGCGACGACTCCTCGTACGTCGTCGGCGCCAACTTGGTCGTCGACGGAGGGACGACGACGTGACTCGACGCCGACCGGCCGACCCTCACCCCGCCGTCGAAGGAGCCGCAGCACTGAGCACGCCGGGCGCAGAGGTCTCCGGAAGCAGCCGCGAAGCGCCGCCGCAGCGGCTCACGATCGAGAGCGACGGCCTCGCCCTGGCCGGGTTGCTCTTTGCTGCGCAGGGTCCCGTGGCCGGCGCCGTCCTCGTCTGTCACGGCGCCGGGAGCCGCAAGGAGAACCACACCGACTTCGCCGCCTACGCGGCGAGCCGCGGCCTGGCAGCCCTGGCCTTCGACTTCAGGGGACACGGAGAGAGCGCGGGCGCAGCCGACGATGCCATGGACCGCGACGTCGTCGCCTGCGCCCGCCGCCTGATCGACGAGAGCGGAGCCCTCTGGGTGGCGGCGCGCGGCTCGAGCATGGGCGGCTACCTCGCCCTGCATGCCGCCGCCGGCTCACCGGGTCTCTTCTCAGCGGTGGTTGCCATCTGTCCGGCGAGCGAGGAGGCCATGCTCGGCGGCCTCGATGAGCTCGACGACATGGTCGCCCGCGGTGATCCCGACGCCGATGCCTATGGCCGCTACGACAGTCGGCGCATGCGCGCCTTCTACGGAGAGAACGAACTGGCACGGCGCGTGGCCGGCATGGGCAACGTCCTCCTCGTGCACTGCCGCGATGACGATCTCGTTCCTTTCGCGCACAGCCAGCGCCTGCTCGCGGTGCTTGCTCAACCGAAGCGACTGCTGGCGCTACCGTCCGGCGGCCACGGCGGGGCGCAGCACGATCCCCTCGTGCACGAGGCCTCTATCGATTGGATCCTGAGAGCGGCCGACTAGAAGGCTTCGCGTGACGGCGGCAGCAGCTCGCTCTGTCGCTCCGCGAGGCCCAGGCGCCGCAGTCGCAGCGACATCGCCGCCACACTGACCTCGAAACGGTCGGCGAGACGGCGCGCGTCGGCGCCGTCTTCGAGTACGGCGTGCCGCACGAGGTGTTCGGGCATGAGCAGCTCGGCGGCGAACGCGTCGGCCTCGCGCTCCCGGGCGCGCATGGCCTCGTTGACAGCCCCGCCGCGCTCGTAGCGAGCCTGCACCTGGGTGAAGCACGAAGTGGCCGATCTCGTGCGCGATCGAGAAACGGCGACGACGCTCGCCGACGTCGCTCCTCACGCTGACGGCGAAGCCGTCGCCGAGCGGCGCCAGGGCGGCCTCACACGAGAACGGCTCGCGGTCGGCCTCGACCAAGGAGAGGTTGAGGGCGCTGACGACATCGCGCAACGAGACGGGCTCGTGTGTAGCCCCCGCTGCCTCTAGCAGCCGCTCCGCCTCACGGCGGAGAGCATCGCGTGTCCGGCTCGCCATGGTCTTCATGAACTCCCTGACCAGCATGCTACCACCCCCCGCGAAGCCGTCGGCAAGCCCAGTATCGTTGCCCTCGAAGGACCTGTAAACGAAGAGCCGTCGCCGCGTTGGCGACACGACCGCCCAGGGCAGCCACGGCGGCGCCGGCGCGCTGCCGGTGCCCGCCTTCCGGTCCGGCACCCTGGCGGACTAACCGATCCCGATCAACGCGTGATTGACGGCGCCACCCACCAGCAGAGCGAGCGCGACGGTCCCCAGGCTGATGAGCGCTGCGTTGCGCCGCCCGAGCTCGCGCGCCAGCATAGCGACCGTGGCGACACAGGGTATGTAGATCGCACTCACGAGGGCGAAGGTCACGATCTGGTCGGCCGTCATGAACTGGCGCAGATCGCTGGCGGCGGTGCCGTAGGCGGCGACGGCGAACACGACCAGAAGTTGCAGGGCAAGCTCCTTGCGCAGCACGGCGAAGATGAGAGCGATGCCGGCGACGAGGGGCAGTCCCAGCCACCAGCCGACGACCGGCTCGAGAACGGGGCTGGCACGGAAGATGAGGCCGGTCTCGTAGAGCGCTCCGAGCGCCATGCTCCCCAGCACGATGATAGGGGCCGCCGTCCACACGAACTCGCGAAACCGGTTCCATGTCTTACGCGACACCACGCGCAGTGAGGGCCGGCGCAGCGGAAAGACCTCCATGATGAGCGCGCTCGGCTTGCCGGGCAGGAATCGGTTGAGCAGCACCCCGGTCGCGACGCCGATGAGGAACAGCACCGCGTAGACAAACAGCGCCCACTGCCAACCCACGAGAAGCGCGACGGCGCCCATGATCACCGCTGTGCGCGCACTGCACGGCGTCAAGGTGACAAGCGTCGATGCGATCACGCGCTCGCGCATCGTGGGCAGCGCTCGCGTGCCCAGGATCGCCGGGACGTTGCATCCCGCACCGGCGACCAGCGGGATGACGGCCTGCCCGTGCAGGCCGAAGCGGTGCATCACACGATCGGTGAGGAAGGCGGCAGCATTCATGTACCCGGAGTCCTCGAGCAGGGCGAGGATGAAGTAGAAGGTGAGGATGTACGGGATGCCCACGGCGAGCGCCGCCAGGATGCCCCCGTTCAGTCCCCACAGGATGCTGCTTGAGACGACGTTGTGGCCCAGAAGACCGTACACCGCGGCCTCTATGGCCGGTCCCGGCGCGGCTTGCCAGAGGGCGGTCAGCCACGTCGAGAGGAGATCGCCAACGACGAACAGGACGACGAACACCGCGGCAAGCACAGCGCCCAGCAGGGGAAGGCCCGTCAGCGGCGAGGTCGCGAATCGCCAGAGCCTGTCTCGACGCGCCGTCTCCGTCTGTGAGACCACGCTGCGCGCGAGCGCGCGAGCGGCGTCGTGCCGCTCGCGCGTCACGCGCAACGACCACCCGTTGCTCTCGGGTCCTTCGGGCACCGGCTCGACGGCGCAAGAGACTTCGTCGATGTGCTCCAGGAGGGCGAAAGCCACGGCACGCGGAGAGAGCCCGAAGGGCGGCGGCTCACCCGCCGGCCCCGCGAACCGCTGCTCGACCAGGGTCACTTCCTCCTCGATCTCTTCGGAGTAGCGGCGGCCTCTCCGCGGCGTGTCGGCGGGCCGCTGGGCGACCTCGAGCAGTCTCGCCTTCAGCTCCGACACTCCCTCCCCGGTCGATCCCACAGTGGGGACGACTGGTACCTCGAGCACCCTCGCCAGCGTCTCGACGTCGATCTCCAGCGTCCGGCGCCGGGCCACGTCCATCAGGTTCAGGGCGACGACGACCGGAAAACCGAGGTCGAGCAGCTGCAGGACGATGTACAGGTTGCGGGCCACGTTCGTGGCGTCGACCACTACCGCGACCACGTCCGGGTGATCGACCAGCAGGTGACGGCAGGTCGACCTCTGGTCGTCTCCACGTACTCCCCCGGCGCCCATGTCGTAGGTCCCGGGGAGATCGACGATCCTCATCGACCGGCCCCCCCAGAGAGCCTCCTGGGCCGTCGCGCCGACCGTCATGCCGGCGTAGTTCGCGGTCTCGACGGTCGCGCCGGTCAGCTGGTTGAAGAGGCTGGACTTGCCTACATTGGGGTTACCGGCCAGACAGACGACGAGGGAGTCCCTCGCGGTGCCCTCAGCAGTGGGAAGGGCGCAGCAGCTCCTGGCCATCGCTGGCTCTACGCCTCGACGAAGATAGTGTCGCTCACCTCGCGCCCGAGCGCATACTGCGTCTCGCCCACACGCACCAGGAGGGGACCCCCAAAGGGCGCCTGACCCTCGACCAGCACCGTGGTCTCCGGCAGCAGGCCGAGCGAGGCCAGATAACGCAGGAGGTCGGGGCGCTCGTCGGCTATGCACGAGATCAGGGCGGATTGGCCGGGGGGGAGCTCGGTGAGGCGGCGAACGGCCGTCTCGGGCACGGTCCCGTCTTCGTCGGGGATGACGTGCCCGTGGGGGCAGGTGCGCGGGTTGCCGAGCTGAGCGGCGAGGCGCTCTTCGACCTCGGCGCTGAGGACGTGCTCGAACTTGCACGCCTCATCGTGGACCTGGTCCCAGGGAAGATCGAGGTAGTCGGACAAGAAGCGTTCGCTCAGCCGGTGACGACGGACGAGTCGGGCCGCCGCGGCCAGGCCGTCGGGCGTCAAGAGCACCCCGCCGGCAGCGTCACGGGCGACCAGCCCCGCCTGCTGGAGACGAGCCACCATCTGCGAGGCCGACGGGGCGGAGATCCCTAGCGCGGCGGCAAGACGGCCGATCGTGGCCGTCGACTCGCGCGACAGCTTGTAGATGGCCTCGAGGTACTCTTCCGTGCTCTGGCTGAGCTGGGGCATGTGAACTCCTTCACGCGACCTTCGTGTAGGTTAGCCTACTAGAATGCGTAAGGCAACCTATATGAATTACGTGAGACGTATCTATCGATATCGTTTTGGCCCAACCAGCCGCGACGGACGGTCTCACCGCCGACCGCCTGTTGGCGAACCCCCGCCGCAACTCGTCCGTGTCCCCAATAAGAAGCTCTCTGCCATCGGGCACGTCTGGAGACGGCTGCTATACTGAGATGCTCATGGACCCCGAGCACACGCGGACCGGTGTGAGACGCGCGGCCTTTGCGGCCGGCGTCGTTGCGACCCTGCTTCTATGTGCTCTCACTTTCGCCGCCGTCGCCTCGTCCGTCTCATCCGGCGCCGATGCCTACGTCGCCTTCAGCGGCTCGGCCGAGGGAGCCGTCAGCGTGGCGCCTCCCGACGGCGGCGCCGGCCCGGTGACGTCGTCGCGGAGCAGCGGCGACCTCGCCTACGCCTCCGGGCAGGCGAGCGCCAGCTCCGCCATCAGCGACGGCGTGCTCGCCTCGCAGGCTGAGGTGTCTCTCGACGGAGTGAGCCTCCTCGACGGCGTTGTGCAGGCCAGCGGCATCCACCTCGTGGCGCAGGCCAAGGCGTGGGGCGACGGCGTAGTCGGATCGACCGCCGGCAGCTCGGTCAGCGGCCTCATCGTGAACGGCGAGGCCGTGGACTCCAGCCAAGGCACGGTGACCATCGACGGTGTGGGTAGCCTCTCGATCCTCGGCCGCTCGAGCGACGGCTCCGGCGCGTCGGCGAGCGCCGACGTCGTAGGCTTGCGGCTGAGCCTTTCGGCGCCGGCCGCCGGACTTCCGGCCGGCGCCGTGATCGTCGTCGGTCACGCCTCGGCCCGCGCCGACCAGGACACGTGGCGCAGCCTCGTTCCCTCGCCCACACCCTCGGCATCGCCCAGCCCATCGAAGTCGCCGAGGCCCTCCCCAAGCTCATCGTCGCGGCCGCGACCCACGCCGCACCCCACGAGGAGCTCGGCCGGCGCCTCGGCCTCGCCCGCGGCCGCCTTCACCCCCCTCCCGATGCCGGCGCCGGTGATCCTCGCCGACGCGGCGACGAGGTTCCCCGGCGCCGTCTTCCCGGTGCTCGGCGCCTACACCTACTCAAACGACTGGCTCGCTCCGCGCATCGGTCACCTGCACCAGGGGATCGACATCTTCGCCGCCAAAGGCACGCCGCTCGTCGCCGTGCAAGACGGCACCGTCGACACGTTGAGCGACTACGGTCTCGGCGGCATCTCGCTGCACGTCACCAACGAACGCGGCGACTACTTCTACTACGCTCACCTCTCGGGATACGCCCCGGGCGTCCAGGAGGGCATGCCGGTGCGTGCCGGCGACATCATCGGCTACGTCGGCAACACCGGCGACGCCGCGACGACACCGCCGCACCTTCATTTCGAGATCCACCCCGCGGGCGGCCCGGCAGTCAACGCCTTCCCCTACTTGGAGGCGTGGCGGGCCCAGGCGCTGCTGAAGGCCAACGTGTCCCAGCAGGAGCAGCCGCAGGGCGGCAACCCCGACGGCGCGGATTACTGGAAGCTGCGCAGCCGCGAGCTGGCACAGACATCGACCGAGCCGGTCCTCGTGCCGCTGCTGACGCCCCTGCATCCAGTGCACCATCACCAGCGCGGCGGAAATGCCGACCCCGTCTCGGGGCTTCCCCTCGTCATCATCAGCGCCCTGGGCACGGCGGTCCTCAAGCGCTTCCAGTGGGCGGCGCTTCTGCCCTGAGCCGTCGGGTGGCCGAGGGAAGACTGAGGAGTGGGGGGGCTGGAGCGGATGACGGGACTCGAACCCGCGGTCTTCAGCTTGGGAAGCTGACGCGTTACCAGCTACGCTACATCCGCATCCGGTCGCCTATCTTACACTACCCGGTCGATACGGCAGGCTGCGGGCCTCCGCCGAAGCCGGTCTCACTTCACCCGCTCGCGGCACCTGTGGCCAGGTCGACCACGGTCAGGAACGTCCGGTACACCGTAAGATAGTCGGGTGCCTCGATGTCGACGGTGCGCGCGTCGATGCGTGTCACGGCTGGGCAGCGCGAGGCGTAGTCGCAGTACTCGGTCTTCATGAAGACGACCCGCATCGGCATGCCGTCGAAACGCAGCGGCTCGGGCCTGCGCTCAGCGCTCAGCGCCCGCTCGACGCCCTCGCGAATCCGGCGGTGAGCCTCGTCGGGCGCCAGCAGTCGCGCCGCCGTGCGCGCCACGCCCACCTTCACCGCCGCGGTCTCGATCCCGGGCACGAGCTCCGCCGCCTCGCGCGCGACCTTGTCGTCACCGCAGACGAACACGACCGGCACGGCGAACGAGCCGGCAACGCCCCCGTTGATGCCCACCTCCCCGACCTCGAGGTGCTCGTCGAGACGGACCCTGAACACGAAGCCGGCGTAGGTGTGGTCGATGACGGCCGCGGCGGTGCCGGCCCTGGCGTGGTAGCCGATGAAGAGCGCCGCATCGAAAGAGGCGTCGATACCGGTCATCATGCTGAGTGGCGTGGGCGTGCCGCTGATGAGCGTGACCCCCGAGGGCAGCTCTCTGAAGCTCAGGTTGGCCATGCGGTCGTGCGCGTCGCAGACGACGACTTCATCGGCGCCGGCCGCAACGCAGCCCGCCAGGGCGGCGTCGAGGTCGGCGCGCATGAGGCCGACGTCGCGCGCGTAAGCGGGATCGCCGAGCTCGGTCTGCTCCTCCGAGTAGATGCCGCTGATCCCCTCGAGGTCGATGCTGATGAAGACCCTCACGACGGCCTCTCCTCCAGCGTCACGAAGTAGCCGGGTTCGTAGACCTCGCCGATCCGCCGCGCAAGGGCGGCGACCAGCTGAGCCGTCAACTCCGCGTCCTTCCCGCGCACGACCTCGAACGGCGAGTGCATGTAGCGCATGGGGACGCCCAAGTTCAGGTTGGCGACGTCGGGCCAGACCTGGAGCTCGTCGGTGTCGGTGTGTGTAGGGGCGGGGGAGGCCTTCACCTGGAGAGGGATGCCCTCCGTCTCGGCGACCTCGCACGCCAGAGCGAAGAGCCTCTTGTTGGAGCAGCTACCGCGCAGGATGACCGGCCCCTTGCCCAACTCGCAGAGGCCGCCGCCCTTCTTGGCGTCCATCTCCGGCTGATCGGAGGCGAATTCGCCGTCCACGACGATCGTGCACTGAGGTCGCAGCCGCAGCGCCTGGCCGCGAGCACCGAGGCAGACCGTCTCCTCGCCCACCGTGGAGAGGGCCAGCAGACCGCTCCGCCCGGGACTCTCCGCGTAGTGCTCTAGCGCGCGCACGGCGACGTACACCCCGACGCGGTCGTCGAGCGCCGGGCCACTGAAAGTGTCGGGTGTCAGCTCGACGAAGCTCGGGCGCACGCTGACCGGGTCGCCGGGTGAGACGCGCCCCTCAGCCTCCTGGCGGTTCGCGGCGCCGATGTCGAGCCACTGGTCCTTGAGGTCGGGGGCGTTGCGCCGTTCTTCGGTTGGGATGAGGTGAGTCGGCCGCTTGCCGCTCACGGCAGCCACGGGGCCCGCCGCGGTCTGGATAACGTACTCGCGACCTTGGGTGATGGTGGGATCCCAGCCCCCCACGGTGCGGAAGTAGACGAAGCCCTGATCGTCGGCGTGGGTCACGGCGAACCCGATCTGGTCGGCGTGACCAGTCACCACCACCTGTGGCACGGCGCCCACGTTCACCTCCCCGAGGACGTCGCCGAAGGCGTCGACCTCGGGGGTGGTGATCCGGCTCAGACGGTCGCGGACGATCCTCTGCACCGGCTCCTCGTAGCCGCTGACCCCGGGGGCGGTGGAAAGATCGCGCAGGAAGTCCACATCGACGGCCACAGAACTCCTCCTCATGCTCGTTGCGACGCGTGCGCCAGCAGGCGCGGAACGCGCTCAGGATTCTAGCAAACGGCGGCGCCCCCGATCGCGCTGCGCTACCACGGGCTCATGCGACAGGTGCCGACCGCCGGCGGGGGAAGCATTGTGAAGCTTGTGAAGGACCATGAGATCCACACGAAGATTCTCGACTTCCGCCCTCTTTGCAGGAGAAACGGACACACGGCGAACGTTTGCTGCATGTTTCAACATGCGGGATGCAGGCCATAAGCAAGGTAGATGCTAGGAGCATAATACGTACCACTCTTCGCGCCGCAAGGGCGGCGTCTCATCGGGGAGAAGGTGATGCGATCATGCAGCAGGCAAAGCCGAAGTGGCTGAGAAGCACGAAGGGCACCCCGTTCACTGGCATCGGGTCGCTCGAGGCCGACATCCTGGCCATCATCTGGGAGAAGGACCGGGCGACGGTGCGCGACGTGTACGAGGCGCTCCGGCAGCAGCGCCCGATCGCCTACACCACCGTCATGACGGTGATGAACAACCTGGTGAAGAAGAACTTGCTGTCCCAGGACAAGACCAACATCGCTTACGTCTACACTCCGGCGATCCCCGGTGCCGAGGTAGCCCAGACCATCCTCGACAGCGTCGTACAGCGCCTGTTGCGCGGGCAGCCGAACATCGCCGTGTCGTATCTCCTCGGCCTCAAGACGGTGCTGACACCGCAGCAGACCGAAGAGCTCAAGAAGTACGCCGAGGAGCGTCTCGGCGCATAGCCGACGACGAGGGGCGGCCCCAGGCCGCCCCTCTTGTTCTTCAGCCACTGCAGAGGTCGCGTCTCAACGAGTGGCGCGTGCCGGCAGCCAAGCCTGAGCGTCGCACAAGCGTCGAGATCCTCACCAAGTCGACGCACTCGCTGAAGCCGCTCTCACTCCTCCGCTCTCGGGCCCCACAGCGCCCTCGGCGCGCGCCCCTTCACATGCTCTCCGGCGCGCTCACGCCCAGCAGCCTCAGACCGCTGGCGAGCGTCGCCTGCGTCGCCCTGCACAGCCCGACGCGGTAGGCGGCCACATCCTCCTCGTCGGCCAGCACGCGGCAGTGGCGATAGAAGACGTGGAACTCCGCCGCCAGCTCGCCGAGATAGGCGTGCAGGCGATGCGGCGCGCGGCGCAGCGTGGCCTCGCGTACCACCAACGGAAAGCGCGCCAGCGCGCGTACGAGCGCGCGCTCACACGGCCCGAGGTCGAGCTCGCGGAGGCGGGCGCGTGGCGCGGGCGCCGCGGCGCCCGCGCCACGCGCCTCCAGGTTCTTGAGGATGCTGCAGATGCGCGCGTGCGCGTACTGCACGTAGTACACCGGGTTCTTACTCGACTGCTCGACCGCCAAGTCGAGGTCAAGCTCGAGCGTCGAGTCGTGACTGCGTCCGACCAGGAAGAAGCGCGCCGCGTCGACACCGATCGCGTCGAGAAGGTCGTCGACGGTGACGATGTCCCCTCTGCGCTTGCTCATGCGCCGAGCCTCGCCGCTCTCGGTGAGGTTCACGAGCTGACCGATGATGAGCTCCAGCGTGTCGGGATCGTGCGGCGGCAGCGCCGTGAAGGCCGCTTTCATACGTGGCACGTAGCCGTGGTGGTCGGCGCCCCAGATGTCGATCAGGTGCTCGAAGCCGCGGTCGAGCTTGTCGCGGTGGTAAGCGATGTCGGAGAGGAAGTAGGTCGGCGCGCCGCTCTGCCGGACAAGGACCCGGTCCTTGTCGTCGCCGTACTCGGTCGTGCGCAGCCAAACGGCGCCTTCTTCATCGTAGAGCAGCCCCTCCCCGTCCATCTGCCGCAGCGCCCTGCCAACCTCGCCGCGGAACCCGCGGTGTTGCTCTTCGCCGCCCTCGTAGAGCGTCGTCTCGCTCTTCCAGACGTCGAAGGGCACACCCAGACGCCCGAGTGAGGCGCGGAACAAGGCCAGGACCCTGTCGCGCCCCCATAAGCCGATCTCGGTCACGACGCCCTCGGGGATCGCTTCGGCGTGCGGCGCCGCCGCGCTCACGACGTCCTTGTACCGCTCTCCGAGCTCGTCGACGAGCTCGCGTGCGATGTCGGCCAGGTACTCGCCCAGATAGCCCTCGGCCGGCAGATCGACGGCGATGCCGAGAGTCTGACCGTAGCGAGCCGCAAGCGACTGCCCAAAACGCACCATCTGCGTGCCGTAGTCGTTCACGTAGAACTCGCGCGTCACATCGTGGCCGGCGAAGGCGAAGATGCGGCAGAGCGCGTCCCCGTAGGCGGCGTAGCGCGCGTGACCGACGTGCAGGGGGCCGGTCGGATTGACGCTCACGAACTCGACATTGACCCGGCGGCGCTCGCCCGCATCAAGGACGCCGTTCCCGTATACCTCGCCGGCGTCGAGCATGTGCTGCAGCGCGCCACGATACCAGGCTGGGCCGAGGAAGAGGTTGAGGAAGCCCGGCCCCGCGACCTCGTAGCGCTCGCCCACCGCCGCCCCGTCGCCGACGAGCCAGCGACGGCCGATCTCGTCAGCGAGGTCGCGGGGCCGGCGGCCGCTCCTGCCCGCCAAGACAAGGGCCACATTGGAGGAGACGTCGCCGAACTCGGGCCGCGGCGGCACGGTGAGCTCGATGCCTTGCCGGTCGAGGACCGGCAGGACGCCACTCGCGCTCATCTCGTCGACGACACGCTCGAGCGAGCGGGCCAGTCCGGCGAAGTCGAACAGCCCGCAATCAGGGTGGTCAGCCTCGTTCATGACAACGTCTCCACATCGCTCCGCCGGTCGAAGGAAGCCGGCCTCTTAGTGATGGTAGGTCTCCCCCCGCGTGATCTTCAAGCCGCGGAAGAGTTGCTCGGCCAAGACGACGCGGGCAAGCTGATGGGGCAGCGTCAGCGCCGAGAGTGAGAGCAGCTCGTCGACGGCCGTCAGCACCGTCTCGTCGAGGCCCAGCGAACCTCCGATGACGAAGGTGACGGGTCCCTCCTCCAGACGCCGCCGCAGCTCGTCAGCGAAGCCGAACGAGTCCGGCGTCCGCCCGGCGCCGTCGAGCGCCACCGTCCGCCCTGATGCCGGCAGCAGAGCCAGCAGCCGGCGCCCTTCATCGCGCAGGACCTCGCTCTCGCTGCGCCCGCGCAGCGGCACCGCCTTCACCTCTCGCACCTCGAGCGTGGCGAGGCCGCGGAGCAGTCGGCGGTAGTGCTCGAAGGCCGGCGCGAAGTGGCCGTCCAAGGCGCCGACCGCAAGGATATGGATGCGCGGCGCCATGTCACCACGCTATCACCCCTCCCCTCCACGTACCACATCTCCCGGCGCCGCGTTCACTTCGTCCACGGAGGGGGGAGAGTATCGATGAGAGCAAGCGGAGGCTGCAGGTGGACGACGATCAGGTAGCGCCGGAGACGGCTGCCGGCGAGGGCATCTGCGTGGAGTGCGGCGGGCTTATCCCGCGCGAGCGCCTGGTGACGCTCGCGGACGTGTTCCGCTGCGGCGAATGCACTCGCACTTACGAGGCCGCGAGCGGACCGGCGGCAGCAGAGAGGCTTGGGAAGACAGCGTAGGCCCCTCGGCAGGCGCGGGGAGGATCCTGGGCCGGTCAGACGCCGGGCGCGTAGAAGACGACGTGACCGACGCCTTCGCCTTTGGCGACGTACATCGACGTCGTCGCCTTGCCGACCAGTTCCTCGACCGTCGGTCCGTCTTCCGGATACGACGCGACGCCGGCACACGCCGTCAGCGTGAACCTCCGCCCCGTCGCCTCAAAGGACATCCCGCTCACCGACGCCAGCAGCCTCTGCAGCGCGGTCCCGGCTTCCTGCTCGGCAGTCTCGGGCAACGCAAGGAGGAACTCGTCGGCGCCGTAGCGACAGACGAGGTCGCAGCGGCGCACGCGCGCGTTCAGCGCGCTCGCCCACTGCCGCAGCACCTCGTCGCCGGCCTGCCTGCCCGCCGTCTCGTTGACCAGTGCGAAACCGTCGACATCGAGCATCACGAAGGTGACGTGACGTCCGTACCGCTCGGCACGGACGAGCTCGAGGGCGGCGTGCTCCCGCAAGTGACGGTAGTTGAGGAGGCCGGTCAGCGGATCGCGCGTCTCCAGGGCCCGCCGCTCCTGCATCAGCCGCAGGTTCTCGACCGCCACATCCGATTGCTCGGCTAGGGTCGCGAGCAGGCGGCGCTGGTCGTCCCCCCGGGACCCGTCCTCGAGGAACAGGTAGCTCTCTCCGTCTGAGGAGTAAGCCTCGAACTGGCAGACGGTGTCGCCGAGACCGCAGCAGAGAGTCTCCTTGCTGATCACCTCGCGCCCGGTGATGCGCTCGAGCATGCCATCGATGAGACCGTGCTCGAGCGTGCACAGCGGGGCGCCGACGGCCGGCAGGCGATGGCACGTGAGGCAATGTGAGAGCTTGACCAGGACTTTCTCCTCGTCGAGCTCGACCTCGACCTCGCCGAGGTCCATCCCGCGGAACCAGTCCTTGAGCGCCTGAATCGAGCCCAGCTTGAGGTCGCGGCTGAAGTCCTTCGCCGCAAGGTACAGCACGGAACGCGTGCTCGCACCCAGCACGCGCGGCAGCAAGGCGAACTGCAGGAGCCGGAAGAGCGGCAGCGACGCGCGCTCCTCGCCATTGGAGGCGGCCAGGATCTGCTCGGACGTGGGGAGGGAAAGCTCTTCGTCGGGACGCGTCAGCGCCAGCAGGTTGCGCAGGTTGCGCGCGAACAGACCCGCCAGTGATAGCTCCTCATACGCGCGGGACGATGCTATGGTGCCCCTCCCCCCTCAATGAAGGGTGCCCTAGGCGACTGCGATACTCTCCCGAGGCGGCCCGCTGCCTCTGGCCCCGAAGGGCAGAGTCTAGGATTACTATAGTGCATGTCGGGAAGGGCTTGAACGGGCGGCAGCCCGGGAACGAGGGGAAGCGTTGCCTGGAAAGCCGACGTACGTAGCATGAATGAGACACCGGGACATCATCCGCGACACCCTCACGGCGGCCCCGAGCGCGAACACGGAGCGGGGGAGCGCCGGCGTCCCGGTGTCCACGAGCACGAACACGCTCCGCCAGCGCATGCCGAGCATCCGCACGTACACGTCGCCCACCACAAGCGCGCCCTGCGCGAGCACGTCCTGGCACGTCGCGATCGCCTCCCGGCAGCCGCGCGGCGCACCCACAGCGCTCGCGTCTTCGACCACCTCATGACGTTGCCAGAGCTGAAGACGGCGACCAGCGTCATGTGCTTCGTCTCGTTCGGAAGCGAGGTAGACACCGCGCCGCTCGTGCGCTGGTGCCTCGAGCAGGGCAAGCGTGTCGCTCTGCCGCGCATCGTCGGCAGGCGCCACATGGAGGCCTTCTGGGTGACCGATCCCGCGGCCGACCTCGAGAGCGGCTCGTACGGTATCCGCGAGCCGCGTTCCGGCCTGCCCCAAGCGTCACCGGAGGCGATCGACCTGATCGTGGTGCCCGGCAGTGCCTTCGACCGCTCCGGCGACCGCATGGGCTACGGAGGCGGTTTCTACGACACCTTCTTGCCGAGGCTGCGCCCGGGGACGCCGCGCGTGGCGGTCGCCTTCGATCTGCAGCTCGTCGACGACGTGCCCGAGGAGGGCCACGATTTGAGTGTCGACGTGCTGGTGACCGAGCGCGGGGTGCTGCGTTGTGTGCGCGAGGACGCTGGGGAGGCGAGTCGCGAGGCGGGCGATTCTACCCCGCGGACTCCATCATCCCAGCCGCCAGGCGACGCACATCAGCGATGAGCTTGTCGTTCTTCGCCGCATCGCCGATCCTGGAAGCCAGCCCGCACGCCACCAGCGGCTTGAGCCGGCCGTCGCTGCTGAAGGCCACGTAGCGCCGCAGTGTGTCGATGACCTTGCCCAGACCAGTGCTCTCGGCGACGGCGACAAGGCCGACAACACGCGCCTTGAGCCACACCCCATGGTTGTAGTTGTGGCAGTTGCGGTCGATGAAGACCTTCATCTGGCCCGTGACGTCCTCGTAGTAGGACGGCGAGGCGAGGAGCAGGAGGTCGGCTTCGTAGACCTTGCGCAAGAGCAGCGGCATGTCGTCTTCGAGCGGACAATCGGCAAGGCGGGCACAGTCATCGTGACCCTCGCAGGGCAGGATGCGGTAGTCGGCCAGCATGAGCTTCTCGCAGCGCGCGCCGCGTCGCTCGAACTCGTCGATCGCGGCGTCGACGAGGCATGACGTGTTGCCGGCGGCGCGCGGGCTGCCGACGACGCAGACGACGCTGGGCTGGCTCGTGAGACCGATCACCATCTCGACTCCCCTGTTGCCGTTCGGCTGCCCGTGGTCACAGACACACGTTCACAGTCGCATCACGCCGGCGAGCTGACTCTGACCTCACCGAGCTCGACAACCTGGTGAGCCACGTCGGTCCCATAGTCGTGACACGTGAAGAGGATGACCTGCCGGTCGCTCGCGACTTCCTTCAGCAGTGCCAGGGCCTTGGCGCGACGGCCAGAGTCGGCGTGGCCCAGCGGATCGTCGAGGAGCCAGAACGGGCGCCGCTCATGGATCAACGCCTCGGAGAGGGCCACCCTCGCCGCGAGGTAGACCTGGTCGAGTGTGCCGCTCGAGAGCTGCGGGGCGGCGGCGGCTATCCACTCGGGCCCTTCGCCGCTCGCGCGGTGAACCTCGATCGACAGGGTCTCTGGATCGACGCGCACCTCGTCGTAACGGCCGTCGGTGACTACGGAGAGCATCTCGCCGGTGCGGCGCGCCACCAGCCCGGCGACGTTGCCTCCTACAGTGAGGCGCGCCTCGGCCAGCACCTCGCGGACCAGCTCGAGCACCTCGACGCGGCGGCGGAGGCGCGCGGCGCGCGCCTCCGCCGCGCCGAGCGCCTCTTGTGCCGCCTCGAGATCGGCCGCCTCGTAGGCGCCGTCGAGCTCGCGCTCCCAGACCCGAAGGTCGATCCGCAAGCCGTTCTCGCGCCCTTTGAGCTCGTCGACGTCGGCCTTGAGACGCACCAGCTCGGCGGCCGGGATGGCGTAGGGTCTCTGGTCTTCGAGGCCCTGCTCGGCCTTGTACGCCTCTTTGGCGGCCATGCGCTTTTCCTTCTTCAGATCATCCTCGGATGGTAGGTCGGTGAGCCTGCCCTTCGCCAGATTGAGTCGCTTCGCCTGCTCGTCGACCTCCTGCCGTAGCCTGTCGCGGCGAGCGACGGCGCCCTCGCCCGCCGCCGGCTCGGCGGCAAGCTCTGACCGAAAGCGCTCTGCATCTGCGCGTGCCTTGGCCAGTTCCGTGGTCAGGTCGTCGATGGTGTCTTCGCCCACGATGGCGGCTAGCCTGTCGGCGGCTCTCTGTAGGGCGCTGGACAGTCCGTCGGCTCGTTCGATGCGCCGCTGGAGCTCGCCGAGATCGGTCGCCGACAGCTCGAAGAGCCGCCGCTCGAGCTCGACCCGCATAGCTTCGGACTCGCTCACTCTGGTCCTGAGCCCGTCGGCTCCGACGCTGACGCGCACTTCGGCGAGATCGTCTATGGTCAGCGCCAGCTCGCCCAGCACCTCGGCCGCCGCGCGCTCGCCCGACGTCAGGTCGAGCCGCCGACCGTCCATGCGCAACTCGAGGTCGCTCTTCGCCCTCACCTCTACAGTCGCCTGTTGTGCAGCGGCCAGACCTGCGACAGTCTCGATGGTCGTCTGCGCGTTGATTAGCCTCTGCACCTCGCCCCGGTCGGGGACGGCGCCAAGGGAACCGAGCGCCTCCGTGGCCTCGCCGCGCTCGCGCTCGCACCGGCGCGCCTCGGCGACGATCTTCTCGAGGCGCGCCCCGTCTGTCTCGGCCTGTGCCAGACGGCCGGCGAGCAGCTCGCGGTCGGCCGCGGCCTTCGCCTCGATCTCGCCCTCGCGCTCGGCTGCCTGCAACAACGGGCGCAGACGGTCGAGCTCGTTGGAGGCGGTGACGAGTTGCAGCTCGGCCGCCCGCTGCGCCTCGAGCCTGTCGACGACGCGCTCGAGGGCGGCATCGGCTGCTTCGTGGCGGTCTTTCGCGGCGGCGTGTGCGGCCGCGCGCTCGAGGGCGCGAGACTTGTCGTTGAGCTCGGCCTGAAGGACCGGCAGCTCGCGCTGGCCGGCGTAAAAGTCGGCGCGCGTCTTGGCCTGGCCGTCGAGCGCGCGCTGGATCTCGTCGCGTTTCGCACGCGCTTTCAGGACGTCGTCGTCCGCCTTCCACAGGCCGACGGTACGCTTGCTTCGGTGGCCTGATCTCGCGGATCTCTTTGTCGAGCCGCTCGTCGATAGCGCCGAGGTCGACGTCACCGACACCCGATATCTTCTGCTCGAGAAGAACGCGCAGGTCGTCGCCCGCCTCGCCCACCTTCTGCAGCTCGTCGGCCTGCACGCAGACGGTGCTGCGCACCAAGCGACTCGGTCTCGAGCCCGAGAAGCCCGGCCACCTTGGCTGCGATCGTCTTCTTGTCGTGCCACTCGTCGCCCGTGGTCGCATTGCGCAACAGGTTCTTCTTGGCCGCGTAGTCGCGCCGGAGAAGGTACTCATCGCCGTCGACCTCGAGCATGAGCTCGACCACAGGGCGCGAGGAGAGCCCCCAGGTGATGGCCTGCGCGATCTCTCTGGCGGTGCTGCCGGCATCGCGGAACAGAGCGAAGAACACCGCTTCGACGAGCGAGCTCTTGCCGGCCTCGTTCGGGCCCCTGACGAGCACGAGGCCGTCGTCAAGCTCGATGGAGAACTCGGGCAGGTTGCGGAACCGCTGCAGCGACAGACCGGCGAGACGTGTGCTCACGGCCGGTCCCCAGCGAGACGGGAAAGGCCTTCGGCGATCGCTTCGTCGAGGAGATCTTGGTCGAGCCGTGGAAAGCGCTCTCGCAGCAGGCGCACGAACTCGCCGGCGATGCTGCCCACGGGCGCCTCGACCCCGCTGACGCGCAGACGCAGGCGCGCGTCGTCGATCTCGGTGAACAGCGCCTCTGAGCGCGCGTCGCCGATGCGTTCGCTCAGGGTTGCGGCCAGGCGCGGGTCGTCGGTGGTGCCGGTGTATATCACGCGCACGACGTCGACGGAGAGACCGTCGCCCGGTTCGCGGCGAAGCTCGGCAAGGGCGTCGTCGGCGGACATGCCGGGCACGACATGGGCCGCAACCTCTGCGAAGCGGACCGACGCGACCGCCCTCGCCTCGATCGCACCGGAGGACAGATCGACGAGCGCCGCGGCACCGGAGCCGCGGAAGTCGAACGGCTGCGGAGCACCGCAGTACAGGGCCCGCACCGGCCCCGGCACCTCGAACCAGGTGTGCCAGTGACCAAGCGCCACGTAGTCCATCGCCGTAGCGCGGATGTCGTCGCCGGTGATGGGATAGTCGCTTTCGTCGACCTCCATGGCGTCTTGGTAGGACCCATGCGCCAGGGCGACATTGAAGCGCGCGTCGCCCGGCCGCAGCCCCACCAGGGGGCTCACCGGGTTGCGGTTGGTCGTGTTGACTCGCGCGTGAAAGGCCACATCGCCCACGACGATCGTGGATGGCTCGGGGTCGCTGAAGAGGTGCACGTGCGCCAACTCGCGCCACTCCGGCCGGCGATACACGCTGCCGCCGTCGAGGCAGTCGTGCGTGCCGGGGATGATGACGATCGGCAGCGGCGCCAGCTCGCGCAGCGCGGAGAACGCCCCGTCGCGGACGGCACGACCGACATCGTTGGAGTCGAAGAGGTCGCCGGCGATGACGAGCGCATCGGCGCCCGCTTCGACGGCGACCTGCCCGAGACGCGGAATGACCCGGCGTAGCTCGTCGGCAAGCCTGCTCTGCGCGTCACCGAAGCGAGCGAAGCTCTTACCGAGGTGGATATCGGCGGTGTGGAGAATGCGCGGCATCTCGCGGACTGGTCCTCCTTGGGCCGTGAGGATAGCACAGCGGCCAGACGGACCACGGCTTCGGGGTACACTACCGCCACGATGACGTTGCGAGGCATGAGCGAACGCGATCCGGTGACCGTCGGCGTCCTGCTCGCGGGGGGTGTGGCCAGGCGGATGGGCAGCGACAAGCGCGGCCTGCGCCTCGGCGACCGCACCCTGCTCGAGCGCAACCTCGGCTTCTTGCAGAATCTCTTCCCGACCGTCGCCGTGTCGCTGCGGGAGGGCCAGGGAGTGGAGCTCCCGATGGGCAGTCTCACCGAGGTGATCGTCGACCGCTACGAGAGCTCGCCGCTGGCCGGCATCGCGACCGCCCTAGAGCGCTTCGAGACGCCCATCTTCGTGCTCGCGGCCGACATCGCCTTTCCCGACGAGGGCGCCGTGACGGAAGTCCTCGACGCGTATCGCGGTGCCGACATCGTGGTGCCCATCGTCGACGACAAGCTCGAGCCGCTGCACGCGGTGTACAGTCCGCGCTGTCTGCCGGCCATGCGCAGGCTCCTCGCGCGCGGACGTCACCGCGTCCTCGACATCTTCCCCGACGTGCGCACGGTCACCGTGCCCTTCCCCACGGTCGAGCCCTTTTGGAACGTCAACACGCCGGAGGAGTACGAGCGGGCCAGGCAGCGCCTGGCGGAGGCCGCGGCCCACGCCGCTCTCGACACGCCTCAGACCGTGGGCATGAAAGCGGTGCCGACGGGCGACGAGCGTGCTGCCCACTGGAATCAGCCGGCGCTCGTCGCCGTCGTGGGCAAGAGCGACAGCGGCAAGACCACTCTGATCGAGAGCCTCATCCCCGAGCTCAAGCGTCTCGGGCTGCACGTGGGCGCCGTCAAGCACGACGTGCACGGCTTCGACATCGACGTCCCCGGCAAGGACTCCTGGCGTCACGGACGCGCCGGGGCGGACGCGTACGTCGTCTCCTCCCCAGAGAAGCTGGCCTACGTCGGCAACGTCGAGCAAGAGGTCTCGCTCCAGGAGATCGCCCGCCGCTTCTTCGCCGGCTTCGACATCGTTGTGGCCGAGGGTTACAAGGACTCGTCCCCCCACAAGGTCGAGATCTTCCGTCGCGCGGCCGGACACGACGTGCCCCTCTGCGCCCCCAGCGAGGCGATCGCCCTGATGACGGACGCCGACCTGCAGCACGAGCAGCGGTTCGCGCTCGGCGAGGAAGCGCGCCTGGCGCGCTTCCTCGCCGAGCGCCTCGCCGAGCTGCGCCGCTACTGACTGCGCCGGACGCCACCCGTCCCTCCCCGCAACACCCACCGCGACACGAGTGTCCTGCTCGCCTGTTGCGGGCGGTGACGCCCGGGCACGACTGCCCCGACGGGCCGGGCGGCTCCGCCTTGATTGTCTCCAGTGCAGGCCGTAGAGTGGTGCGAGCAGCCACTTCTCGTGCGGCGGCCGGTCGGGCGGGGAGAGACTGCCGGGGCCCGGCCCCTTCCCGAAAGCGATCGAAGAGAGCAGGCATGCCAAGCATCGGTTGGCCAGAGATCATCATCGTCCTCGTCATCCTGCTGGTCATCTTCGGCCCCAAGCGCCTTCCCCACCTCGGCAAGTCGATAGGCCAGAGCGTGCACCACTTCAAGAGAGGCATCAAAGGCGAGGACGAAGACGAGCAGCAGGAACAGATCGAAGCCACGCCGGCGCGGCTGAACCAAGCGCAGACGAGCGCTCCGGCTCAGCCCGTGCCGCAGCCGGCTCCATCCGAGCAGCAGGCGCTTGCGCCCGTCGCCACGACCCAGGCTGTCTCGGGATCAGTTCCGGCCGCTCCGGAGCCCCCCGCGGCGGTGCCGCCGGCAGCCGAAGTGCCGGAGCCGGGCGAGCGCAGCGCGACCCAGGTCTGACGGGTCGAGGAGCGACGCGCGAACGGCATCCGCCGGCGCGCGACGCGCGGTCTCACTTAGGCGTGAGCAGACAGACGGCCGTCGCCGAGATGCCCTCGCGACGGCCCTCGAAGCCCATGCCTTCGGTCGTCTTGGCCTTGACCCAGACGTTCTCGACACCGGTCTCCAGAGCCTCAGCGAGACGCTCGCGCATGCGCTGACGGTGCTCGGCGAGACGCGGCTCCTCGAGAACGGCCACGACGTCGACGTTGCCCACGCGCCAGCCCCACTCACGCACTTGCCTCATGACGCCGGCAAGCAAGTCGACGCTGGCAGCGTCCCCGTATGCCGGGTCGCTGTCGGGGAAGAGCACGCCGATGTCGGCCAGACCGGCGGCGCCCAGCACGGCGTCGATTACGGCGTGGGTCACGACGTCGGCGTCGGAGTGCCCGACGAGCCCCAGCGGGTAGCCGATCTCGACGCCTCCCAGCACGAGCCGCCGTCCAGCGCCGAAACGGTGGGCGTCGTAACCGACCCCTACTCTTGCGTCTCCGCGGTCAGACGTCGGCCTCGACCTCCCAGGACAGCACGGCGCCGGCCAGCGGCAGATCGCCGGGCGTGGTTATCTTGACGTTGCCCGGCGTCGAGGGCACGACGACCACGCGCCGCCCTCCACGCTCAAGCAGAGCGGCGTCGTCGGTCGCCCCCGAGACGTCGGGGCGAGCGTAGGCGGCGCGCAGCGCGTCGGCGCGGAAGAGTTGCGGCGTCTGCACGGCCCACAAGCCCGCGCGGTCGACGGTCTCGATGACGCCGCCCTCGGCGTCGGCCCGCTTCAAGGTGTCGGCCACGGGGTAGGCGGGGATGGCGCCGTCGAGGCCGTCGAGACCGGCGAGCGCCGACAAGCAGTCCTCGAACACGCGCTTGCTGAACAGGGGACGCGCGCCGTCGTGCACGGCGATGAACTCGGTCTCAGCCGGCACCTCGAGAAGCCCGGCGCGAATCGAGTCGCAGCGGTCGCGCCCGCCCTCGGCGATTAGGATCGGCTTACCTTCCTCGAGGAAGAGGAGCTCGTTGGCGAAGCGAACGGTGTGCGAGGGGTGCAGGACGACGACGACCCCGGCCACCGCCGGAACCGCGAGCAGGCGGCGCACCGAGTGGCAGAGCACGGGCTCGCCCCCGAGGAGCAAGAACTGCTTCGACTCGCCCTCGGGCAGGCCCATGCGCCGGCTCTCGCCGGCCGCGGCGACCACCGCCCAGACCGACCCCTCGCGTCCATCGCTCATGGCGACATCACTCCCTTCGGGTCACCGGGCGGCCCGGCGTCCTCATCGCACCAGTCTGGTGAAGATCATCTTCCCCGAGGGGCTTTGCAGAACGCTCGTCACCTCGGCTTTGACCGTGCTCCCGATGAGCGGTCTCGCCCCCTCGACCACGATCATCGTGCCGTCGTCGAGGTAGCCCACGCCCTGCTCGTGCTCGCGCCCCTCTCGCAGGACCTTGACCTCGATCTCCTCCCCGGGCAGCACGACTGTCTTCACGGCGTTCGCGAGCTCGTTGACGTTGAGCACGCCGACTCCCTGGATGTCGGCCACTTTGTTGAGGTTGTAGTCGGTGGTCAGGATGTCGGCGTGCAGCTCGAGGGCCAGGCGTACGAGCTTGGCGTCGACAGCGGACAGATCATCGTAGTCGTTGTCGATCACGCGCACGTGGCGCGACAGGCCTTTCAGCTCCTTGACCACGTCGAGTCCCCGGCGCCCCCGGATGCGCTTCTCGGGATCGCCCGAGTCGGCCACGCGTTGGATCTCGTGGACGACGAAGCGCGGGATGAGCAGCTCGCCGTCGAGGAAGTGGGCCTTGACGATGTCGGCCACGCGCCCGTCGATGATCGCGCTGGAGTCGAGGACCTTGCGCGACGACGAGGAGCCGTCGCTCCCGTGCGGCGGCGGGTTGATGCCGATCAGGCGCAGGATGTCGACGTGCTTGCGCGCCGCCAGGTAGGCGGTGATGTAGCCCACGATGAGGAAGAGCGGCACCAGAAGGTAGTTGCCCACGTAGGGGAGGTCTTTGAGTGCCAGGCTGAAGAGGGCCGCGATGCCGAGGCCGACGATCAGGCCGGCGGTGCCGACGACGATCTGCGAACCGGGGACCTTGGAGAGGGACTGCTCGAAGTGGTGCAGGAGGCGCTGAGCTCCCCTCCCCAGAAAGCCGCCCGCGATGAAGCCGACTAGGCCACCCACGAGCACCAGGACGATGACCGCAACGATGTTGTAGCGCTCGGGGATCGACGGCACGATCTGGCCGCGCCGCAACGTCGTGAACTGGTAAGCGGCGACGGCACCGAGGACTGAGAAGACGAGACGGACGGCTACGACGAACAAGGAGGTCCCCTTCGGCGTCGCCTAGTGGCGGAGGGCGTCTAGGATACCGAAGCCACCTGGGGTTCGACGGGCACCGTCGGCGGCACCCGGCCGCCGTTCACCTCGCCGAGGATCCCATCGAGGAACAGGTTGGCATCGTCTTCGGAGAGGTTGCGGGCGTACATGAGCTCGCTGGCGAGGATCTTCTTGGCCTTCGAGAACATCTGCTTCTCACCGGTCGAGAGACCCTTGTCGGCGTGGCGCACGGAGAGGTTGCGCACGACCTCGGCGACCTCGAAGATGTCGCCCGTCTTGAGCTTGTCGCGGTTGTGCTTGTAGCGGCGGCTCCAGTTCTTGGGCATCTTGGTGGGTCGACCGCGGAGCACCTCAAGCACGTCATCGACGACCCGCGGATCGACGACCTTGCGGATGCCGGCGCGGTCGGCGTTCTCGACCGGCACCATGACCTTCATGTCGTTGTGCAGGATCTGGATGGTCAGGTACTCGCGAAGCTGACCAAGGACCTCTTTGCGCTCGATCTGCATGATCTTCCCCGCGCCGTGGTGGGGATAGACCACTTTGTCGCCGACCTCGTACAACCTCTCAGTCCTCCCTTGCGTCCGCGCCTCGTGAGACATCGCGCTTGCGCGCGGCCGGTCCGCCGACCCTGCCTACCGCTGCTCTCACATCGGCGAGGCCGACGGCATCGGGGACATGCCCGCCGACGCGCCGGGCATCGGAACGGGGCATGAGGATGGCACCGAGACCGACCCTTCTAGCCTCAGCGCAGCGCCGCTCAGGCTGACTCGACGAGCGCAACTCTCCGGTGAGACTGATCTCGCCGAACGACGCTGTACCTGGGAGCGGCACACCACGTTCGGCTGAGGCTATCGCCAAGGCGACAGCCAAGTCGGCCGCGGGCTCCTCGATGCGCATGCCGCCTGCTATGTTAACAAATATGTCGGAGGACGCCAAAGCGAGGTTGGCGTGTCTCGTTAGTACGGCGAGTATCATCGCGAGCCGGTTGCGGTCGAACCCGGTCGCCACACGACGCGGCATGGCGAGCTCGCTCCTGCTGACCAGAGCCTGGACCTCGACAAGGAAGCAGCGCGTGCCCTCGACCGCGACGTGCACGCAGGAGCCGGCTGCGGGAGCCTGTTCCGAGAGGAAGAGGCGCGAGGGGTCCTCGACGCCGAGCAGGCCGCCCTCGGTCATCTCGAACACCCCCAGCTCGTTGGTCGAGCCGAAGCGGTTCTTGGCCGCGCGCAGCACGCGGAAGAAGCGGTCGCGGTCGCCCTCGAACTGCAGCACCGTGTCGACCATGTGCTCGAGCACGCGCGGCCCGGCGATGGCGCCGTCCTTGGTGACGTGGCCGACGAGGAACACCGCCACCCCGCTGTCTTTCGCCAGGCGCAGGAAGCGCCCGGCGGCCTCGCGCACCTGGCTCACGCTGCCGGGCGCCGACGAGAGCTCGCCGGCGTAGAGAGTCTGCACGGAGTCGACGACGACGACCGCCGGGCGCTCCTCGTCGACGGCGGCGATCACCGACTCGAGCTCGGTCTCGGCCAGGACGCCGATGCGGTCGAGGCTGCCCCGGCAGATGCGCTCGGCGCGCATGCGCACCTGGGCCGCCGACTCTTCGCCGCACACGATCAGCACCGGACGGGCGGCCGAGACCGCATCGGCCACCTGCAGCAGCAAGGTGCTCTTGCCGATGCCCGGCTCGCCGCCGACGAGCACCAGCGAGCCCGGCACGATCCCGCCCCCGAGAACGAGGTCTAGCTCGGCGATGCCCGACGAGAACCGGCCGACCGTGGACGAGGCGACCTCGGAGAGGGCGACGGGGCGGGCGGCGCCGCCGCCCGGCCCGTCGCCGCGACCTGCGGGCGCACCAAGGCCCCGGCCGCGGCCGCCCTTGGCGGCCCGGGCCGGGGCCTTGACGATCTCTTCGGCGAAGCTGTTCCAGGCGCCGCAGTCGGGACAATGGCCCAGCCACTTGGGCTCGCTGCGCCCGCATTGCGCGCAGACGAAGACGGTCTGGCGCTTGTTCACGCCGTCACATCCCCCTGCCCGACGTGGCCCGGCGCAACGGGCGCCCAAAGGGCTGAGCACGGAGCCGGCGACGCAGTCACTCGACCGTCAGCCGCTCTCCCCCGGGACCTCGGCGAGCGGCTCGCTGCCTCCGGCCGCGCCGCTCGCCACCGGCGACGGCCCGGCGGCCGTGAAGTCGACCTCGGGGAGCTCGACCGGCCCGGCCACCCGCTCACCGTTGACGGTGAGCAGCGTGTCGTCGCCCTCGCGGTCGACGAGCACCATGGTGCCCGCCGGGAACTGGTTCGCCAGCATGGCGTCGGCGAGCTTGTCCTCGATGTAGCGCTGGATGGCGCGGCGCAGCGGCCGCGCCCCGAAGACGGGGTCGAAGCCCTGTTCGACCAGCAGGTCGCGCCCGCCCTCGGTCAGCTCGATGGTCACGCCTCGTTCGCCGATCTGGCGGTTCACGCGCGCCACCATGAGGTCGACGATCTGGCGGATCTCGTCGCGGCTCAGCTTGTGGAAGACGATGACCTCGTCGAGCCGGTTGAGGAACTCGGGGCGGAACATGCGCTTGAGCTCGCCGGTCACCTTGTTCTTCATGTCTTCGTAGGTGATGCCGGCGTTGTCGCTCTGCGAGAAACCGAGGGGCGTGTTCTTGCTGATCATGTCGGCGCCGATGTTCGACGTCATGATGACGATCACGTTGCGGAAGTCGACCGTGCGCCCCTGGGCGTCGGTCAGGCGTCCGTCCTCGAGGATCTGCAGCAGGATGTTGAACACGTCGGGGTGCGCCTTCTCGATCTCGTCGAGCAGGAGCACGCTGTAGGGCTTGCGGCGCACGGCCTCGGTGAGCTGGCCGCCCTCCTCGTGGCCCACGTAGCCCGGCGGCGAGCCGATGAGCCGCGAGACCGTGTGCTTCTCCATGTACTCGCTCATGTCGAGCTGGATCAGCGCCTCCTCGTCGCCGAAGAGGAACTCGGCCAGCGTGCGCGCGAGCTCGGTCTTGCCCACACCGGAGGGGCCTAGGAAGATGAACGAGCCGGCGGGACGCTTGGGGTCCTTGAGGCCCGACCGTGCGCGCCGGATGGCCCGCGAGACGGCCCTGACGGCCACGTCCTGGCCGATCAGGCGGTGGTGCAGCTCGTCCTCCATGCGCAGCAGCTTCTTGGACTCGGCCTCGGTGATCTTGAACACCGGGATGCCGGTCCACATGCTCACGATCTCGGCGACCTCGTCTTCGCCGATGCTGGCGCGCAGGCCCTCATCGCTCTTCCACTGTTCCTCGAGCTCGAGCTTCTTGTGAGAGAGCTTGCGCTCCCTGTCGCGCAGGTTGGCGGCCTTCTCGAACTCCTGCGCTTCGATGGCCGCCTCCTTCTCCTTACGCACCGAGTTGATCTCGTCTTCGAGCTCGCGGTAGCTCGGCGGAGCGGTCATCGTGCGGATGCGCATGCGGCTCGCGGCCTCGTCGATGACGTCGATCGCCTTGTCGGGCAGGAAGCGGTCGGCGATGTAGCGACTCGAGAGCTCGGCCGCCGAGTGCAGCGCGTCGTCGGTGATGCGGATGCGGTGGTGGGCCTCGTAGCGGTCTCGCAGACCTCTGAGGATGTTCTCGGTCTCCTCGACACTGGGCTCGGCCACCTTGATCTGCTGGAAACGGCGTTCGAGAGCGGCGTCGCGCTCGAGGTACTTGCGGTACTCGTCGAGCGTCGTCGCGCCGATCGTCTGCAGCTCGCCGCGCGCCAGGGCCGGCTTGAGGATGGAGGCGGCGTCGATGGCTCCCTCGGCGGCGCCGGCGCCGACCAGGTTGTGCAGCTCGTCGATGAACAGGATGATGTCGCCCTGCTCGCGGATCTCCTTCATGACCTTCTTGAGCCGTTCCTCGAACTCGCCGCGGTACTTGGAGCCGGCGACGAGGGCCGCCAGGTCGAGGGTGAAGACCTGCTTGCCCTTGAGCAGCTCGGGCACCTCGTTGTTGGCGATGCGCTGCGCGAAGCCCTCGACGACGGCCGTCTTGCCGACGCCGGGCTCGCCGATCAGCACGGGGTTGTTCTTGGTGCGCCGCGAGAGGATCTGCATCACGCGTTCGATCTCGGTGAGGCGCCCGATGCAGGGGTCGAGCTTGCCTTCTTCGGCGAGCTTGGTGAGGTTGCGTCCGAACTGGTCGAGCATCTTGGGCGAACGCTTGCCCTCGCCACTGCCTCCGCCCTGCGCGCGGCGCGCGGGGCCGGAGAGCGTGCGCATGACCTCGTTGCGGATCTTGTCGGGCTCGGCGTCGAGGTCGAGCAGGATGCGCGCCGCGACGCCCTCGTCCTCTCGGATGAGCCCCAGCAGGATGTGCTCGGTGCCGATGTAGTTGTGCCCCAGCGAGAGCGCCTCGCGCAGCGCCAGCTCGAGGACCTTCTTGGCTCGCGGGGTGAAGGGGATCTGCCCCGTCGGCGTCTCCTCGCCGGAGCCGACGATACGCACCACCGCGGCGCGCACCTCTTCGACCGAGATCTCGAGCGACTCGAGAACGCGCGCGGCGACCCCTTCTTCTTCGCGCAGCAGCCCCAGCAGGAGGTGCTCCGTGCCGATGTAGTTGTGCTTCAGCGCCCTGGCCTCTTCTTGGGCCAGCACGACGACCTGTCTCGCGCGTTCGGTGAAACGCTCGAACATCTCTCCTCCTCAAGCGAACGCGGTCGCTCTGTGGTCTCGCCGCTCCCCGATCCGAGAAAGGGCAACGCCCGCTCGACCCTCCGCCAGCCCGCCTATCGGCCCGCGGAGCCACTTTCTATAGTACCCGGAATCCCCGACGCTCACGACCCGGCCTCCGACGCTCCCGGGTGACGTAGGAGACGTCGCCGACCTTCGTTCCGAAGTGGTCTGGCGGGAAGCGCAGGAAGCGACGCGAGAGCGGCTCGCCGCCGAGTGTTCCCTGAAGAGCGCCGCGCCACACGCGCGCGACGGGGTTCCAGGATAGAGCGACTATACCACGGGCGAGGGTGAAACGGCTCTGTAGGCCGGCCGCCTAGCCGCGCAGCTGCGGAAAGAGGATGACGTCGCGGATCGAAGCGGCGCCGGTGAGGATCATGACGACGCGGTCGATCCCCATGCCCATGCCGCCCGTGGGCGGCATGCCGTGCTCCATCGCCTCGAGGAAGTCCTCGTCGAGACGATGGGCCGTCTCGTCGCCGGCCGCAAGGTCGTCCATGTGCTGCAGGAAGCGCTCCCGCTGGTCGTCGGGGTCGTTGAGCTCGGAGAACGCGTTGCTGGTCTCCATCCCGGCGATGAAGCCCTCGAAGCGCTCGACGAAGCGCGGATCGTGGGGCGTCTTCTTCGCGAAGGGGCTCGTCTCGATCGGATGCTCGGTGATGAACACCGGCTGGATCAGGTCCGGTTCGACCGTCTCCGAGAAGAGCTCGTCGACCTGCAGCCCCCACGTCGGCGCCAGGGGGACCCTCTCGTCGAGGCCTTTCGCCTTGATGGCGGCCTGCAAGCCGGCCACTTCGCGCACGTCGTCGGCGCCGATGTCGATGCCGGTCTTCTCGCGGATGGCCTCACGCATCGTCTTGCGCGGCCACGGAGGGGTGAGGTCGATCTCGTGGTCGCGGAACGTGACTTTGAGGTCTCCGACGACCCGGGCGGCTGTCACCAGCAGCTCTTCCACCATGTCCATCACATGGTTGTAGTCGACGTAGGCCTCGTAGGTCTCGAGCATGGTGAACTCGGGGTTGTGCTTGAAACTCACGCCTTCGTTGCGGAAGTCCTTGCCGATCTCATAGACCTTGTCGATGCCGCCGATGATGAGTCGCTTGAGATAGAGCTCGACGGCGATGCGCAGGTACAGGTCGCGATGCAGCTCGTTGTGGTGCGTCACGAACGGCCGCGCCATGGCGCCACCGTAGAGCGGCTGCAGGATCGGAGTCTCGACCTCGACGAAGCCACGCTCGTCGAGGAACTCGCGGATGGCCGAGATGATCCGCGCGCGCTTCATGAAGACCTCGCGCGACTCGTCGTTGACGATCGTGTCGAGGTAGCGCTTACGGTAGCGGAGCTCGACGTCGTGCAGGCCGTGGAACTTCTCCGGCAACGGACGCACCGACTTGGTGAGGAGCTCGACCGAGCTCACGCGCAGCGAGAGCTCTCCGCGGCGCGTGCGCAGCATCGTGCCCTCGGCGCCGATGATGTCGCCCAGGTCGAGATCGCGCACCGCCTCGTAGGCGTCGCCGAGCGAGTCGGCGGAGGCGAGCAGCTGCAGCTCGCCGCTGCCGTCCTTCACCACCAGGAATGAGAGCCCGCCGTGCAGGCGCTTGGCCATGACGCGGCCGGCTACGCGGTGGACGGCCGCGTCTTCCTCGCCGTCGGCGAGCCGCTCGTAACTCTCACGCAGGCCCGCTATCTCTTCGCGCCGATCGTACTTGGTCGGGAACGGTACGGCGCAGCGCCGGCGCAACTCGTCGAGCTTGCGCCGCCGTTCTTCGAGGAGGCTCCCCGGCTGCTCGTCAGAGTGCACGCGAGAGACTGCCGGCCTAGTCGGCCCGTTCTATCGTGAGGATCTTGAGGTGCATCGCGCCCTGCGGCACCGTCACCGTGACCTCGTCGCCGGGGACCTGGCCGATGATGGCGCGACCCACGGGAGACTCGTTGGAGAGCTTGTGTTTCGATGGGTCGGCCTCGGCCGACCCGACGATCGAGTACTCGAGGACCGCGCCGCGGTCCATGTCCTGCAGCGTGACCTTGGTGCCCACGCCGACGGTATCGGTCTTCACGTCCTTGGCGTCGATCACGATGGCGCTGCGCAGTCTCTCCTCGAGGGCGAAGATGCGCTGTTCCAGCATCGCCTGCTCGTTCTTGGCGTCGTCGTACTCGGAGTTCTCGCTGATGTCGCCGAAGTAGCGCGACTCTTTGATGCGCTCGGCGACCTCCTCACGCTTCTTGGTCGAGAGGTAGTCGATCTCCTCCTTGAGCCTCCGATAACCCTCGGGGGTGAGGATGATCTCTCTGTCCAGCAACTCAGCTCCTTTGTTCACCGCTGCCGCAGCGGCCCTGTGGCTGAAAGCTAGCCATTATAGGCAGTCGGGACACCTCATGCAAAGAGGCGAACGGTGGACATCGATCCCCGTGCCGTCACCGCTGCCCCACCTAGGTTCGCCGCAGCAGGTCCCGAACCTCGTCGAGACTCCGTGCCTGCATGAGTTCCCGTACGAGGCGGCCGTCAATCGTCCCGCTGCGCCGGAAGCGCGGCCAGAACCGGCGCAGATAGCCCACGGCACGCTCCCCGCGCTCCCGCGCCGCCTCATCGACGAAGCGATCGACTTCCTTGAGCTGCTCTTCAAGGGGGGGCCGCTCTCCGCCGGTGAGGATTTCGCGGAAGAGCCACGGGCGACCGAGGGCGGCGCGGGCCAGCATGACGGCGGCGCAGCCGCCGTCGAGGAGGCCCGCGCACACCGCCCCGTCCGTGACATCGCCCGAGGCGATGACCGGCACAGGCAGGCGCCGCGCCAGCGCCAGCGTAAGCGCGTGGTCGGCCTTACCGCGGTAGAGCTGGCTCGCCGAGCGCGGGTGGAGGCAGACGGCAGCCACGCCGGCGGCGACCAGGCGGGGCGCCAAGTCGACCCCCGCCTGGTCGCCGCCGGTCAGGCCGGAGCGCAGCTTCACCGTCAGCGGCACGCGCGGTGGCAGAACGGCCGCGGCGGCAGCCACGACGCGCTCCGCCAGGTCCGGCTCGCGCAGGAGAGCGGCGCCGGCTCCCGTCTTCATCACCTTGCGCACCGGACAGGCGAAGTTGAGGTCGACGAGGTCGGCGCCGGCGGCCACGCAGACGGCGGCCGCCTCGGCCATCAGCCCCGGGTCGGCGCCGAAGATCTGGAAGCCGATGGGGTGCTCGTCGTCGCCGATCTCGAGATACCGGCGCGTGTGCGGGTTGCCGTAGGCGATGCCGTGCGACGAGATCATCTCGGTGAAGACGAGGCCGGCGCCCCAGCGCCGGACGCTGCGCCGGAACGGCCGTGTGGTGATACCGGCCATGGGCGCCATAGCGAGGCGGCGGTCGAGGCGCAGCGCGCCGATGGCGAAAGGGGTCGCGAGGCCGCCCGTCACGGCAGACGCGGGGGGCGGCTAGCTCTCGCGCTCGTGCGCCGGGCGCTGGCGCCGGAGGAGGATCTCGATGCCCTTCAGGGTGAGGAAGGGGTCGACGGCCGAGATCGTCGTCGTGTGGCGCGCGATGAGCTCGGCGAGGCCGCCCGTCGCTACGACGGGCGCGGCCTCGCCGAGCTCATCGCGCACGGCGGCGACGATCCCGTCGACCTGTCCGGCGAAGCCGTACACGGCGCCGACCTGCATCGCCTCGACCGTGTCGCGGCCGATGCGGCGCTCGGGCTCCGCGATATCGACCTTGATCAGCTTCGCGGCCCGCGTCGTGAGCGCCTCCATCGACACCTCCACGCCGGGAGCGATGACGCCCCCGGCGTAGTCGCCCTCAGCGTTCACCACGTCGAAGTTGGTCGAGGTGCCGAAGTCGACCACGATCAGCGGGCGACCGTAGAACTCGGCCCCCGCCACCGCGTTGACGATGCGGTCGGCGCCCACCTCAGCCGGGTTCTTGAGCAGGATGCGCATGCCGGTGCGCATGCCGGGACCGACGACGAAGGCTTCGACGCCGAGGCGCTTGCGGCACATCTCGGCCCACTGCGTCGTGAGACGCGGTACGACTGAGGCGATGCCGACCTCGTCCACCAGATCGGCCGGTCTCGCGTCACGCAGCGAGAAGAAGCCGACGAGGAGCCCGGCGAGCTCGTCGCCCGTGCGATGACGCACCGTAGCGATGCGCCAGTGGTCGATGACCTCGCGGCCGTCGAGGAGGCCGATGGCCGTCTGCGTGTTGCCGACGTCGACCGCGAGAAGCACTAGCACACCGCCTCGACGACCATGTGCAGGTCGATCCACGGCGCGTGCGTGGTCAGCGCGCCGACACTGATGATGTCGGCGCCGGCGTCGGCCAGCGCGCGCACGTTCTCGAGCCGTACCCCGCCGGAGACCTCGACCACGGCGCGGCCGGCGACCCGGGCGACCGCCGCGCGCACGGTCTCAAGGTCCATGTTGTCGAGCAGCACGGCGGGGACCCCGCACGAGAGCGCCTCGTCGAGCTGCTGGAGCGTGTCGACCTCGACGATCAGCCCGTGGGCGTGCGCGAGGCCGGCGCGCACCCGCGCGACGGCCTCGCGCACGCCCCCGGCCGCCGCGACGTGGTTGTCCTTGATCATGGCCGCGTCGAAGAGCCCGAAGCGGTGCGGTGCCGCGCCCCCATGCGCCATGGCGGCGCGCTCGAGGGCGCGCAGGCCCGGCGTCGTCTTGCGCGTGCCGGCGATGCGCGCGCCCGTGCCTTCGGTCTCGGCGACGAAGCGCGCCGTCTGCGCGGCCACGCCCGAGAGGCGGGCGAGGAAGTTGAGCCCGGTGCGCTCGAGGGCCAGGATGCTCGCGGACCGGCCCTGGAGCGCACAGAGCGTGGCGCCGGGGGCGAAGCGCCCGCCGTCGCGCACCACGAACGTGACCGCGAGCTCGGGGTCCACGAGGCGGGCCGCGGCGGCGAACGGCTCGCTGCCGCTGAGAACGCCTTCTTCGCGCGCCTCGACGCGGGCCCTGCCGGGCCCGTCGAAGGCGCCCCCCGTGAGGTCACCGTAGCCGGCGAGGTCCTCCGCGAGTGCGCGCTCGGCGGCCAGCCGCGCGTCGTCCACCTAGTGCTCCCTCGGATCCGCCGCCCACGCGCAGCCCACCTAGCGGTCCCCCGTGTCGTTCTGCCCTAGCGCCTCATCGACCGTGCGCGCGTCCCGCGGGCGGAACTCGGGCAGGCGGAGGTTGACGTGACGCCTCCAGTTCCAGTCGTCCCGCTCCGGGAAGTCGTCGCGCAGGTGCACGCCGCGCGTCTCCTGCCGCAGCAGCGCGGTCTCGGCTATCTGGGTGGCGAGCGTCATCAGGTTGAGGAGCTCGAACTCGGCCACCCCCGCGTCCGACAGCCGGAGGTCGGAGTACAGCCCGCGCAGCTCCGTGAGGGCGTCCATGAGACCCTCCTCGTTGCGCACAACGCCGACCTTCGTCGACATCACAGCGTTCAGGCGCGCCCGCACCTCCGCCACGTTGCTCGCGTCGCCACGACGAGGCGCCGCCTGGGGGAGCTCGAAGCGCAGGCGGCGCACGTCTTCTCCCAGCCGGCCGATGTAGCGGTCGAGGTCGCGCACGACGCGATCCGAGAAGACCAGCCCCTCGAGGAGCGAGTTCGAGGCCAGACGGTTGGCGCCGTGCACCCCGTTGTTGGCAACCTCACCGCTGGCATACAGACCGGGGATCGTCGTGCGCCCCCAGACGTCGGTCGCGACGCCGCCGATGAAGTAGTGCGCCACGGGCGTCACGGGGATGCGGTCACGCGCCAGGTGAAGGCCGTGCTCGGCGAGACCCGAGCTGACCTTGGGGAATCGCTCGACGAGCATCGCCGGATCGAGGTGCGTCGCGTCGAGGAGCACGTGCCCGGAGCCCGAGCTGCGCATCTCCTCCACCATGGCGCGCACGACCACGTCGCGCGCCGCCAGCTCGGCCTTGGGGTCGCGCCGCAGCATGAACCGCTCCCCAGCCGTGTTGCGCAGGTAGGCCCCCTCACCGCGCAGGGCCTCGGTGATGAGCAGCGCCGGAGAGCCGCCGACGGCGAGACCCGTCGGGTGGAACTGCACAAACTCCAGGTCTCGCAGCACGGCGCCAGCCCGGTAGGCCATGGCCATGCCGTCCCCGGTGGCCACTGTCGGGTTGGTGGTGCGCGCGTAGACCTGCCCGGCACCGCCCGCGGCCAGCACCGTCACCATCGCCAGATTGAGCGTCATCTCGCCATCGGCAAGATCCATGGAGAGGGCGCCCACGCAGCGTCCGTCGACGGTGAGCAGGTCGACCACGAACTCGTTCTCGTAGAGCTCCACGCGGCTGCCCATCTGGGCCGCCTCGCTGAGGGCGCTGGCCACGACTCGTCCTGTGGCGTCGCCGCCGGCGTGCACGATGCGCGACACCGAGTGCGCTCCCTCACGCCCGAGGACGATCTCGCCGTCCTTGCGGTCGAAGCGCGGGCAGATCTCCATCAGCTCGCGCACGCGGTCGGGGCCCTCGTTGACCAGCACGCGCACGGCTTCTTCGTCGCAGAGGCCGGCACCGGCGTTGACCGTGTCCTGGAAGTGCAGCTCGGGCGAGTCGGCCGGTCCCAGAGCCGCGGCGATGCCACCCTGGGCCAGGAAGGTGGTGGTGTCGTCGAGCGTCGACTTGGTCAGCAGGCCGACGTGCCAGCGCCGGGCGGCGGCGATGGCGGCCGCCAGGCCGGCTATGCCGCCGCCCAGGACGAGCACGTCGAACTGCCGGCGCGCAAGCGGCTGCTCGGTGACGCTGGCGAGATAGGGGCGAGGCATGACCCTACCGGACCTCCACCATGCGCTCGACGGCGAGCAGGGCCCGCTCGCGGATCCGCGCCGGCACGGTGATCTCGTTCACGCCCTCGTCCAGCGCCGCGATCGCCTTGTCAAGCGTGGTGAGCTTCATGTTCGGGCAGTAGGCGCGTCGCGAGGCCACGACGAAGGTGCGCTCCGGATAGAGCTTCTTCATGCGGTCCACGAGGCCGATCTCGGTGGCGACGATGAAGCTCCGCGCCGGGTCGGTCTCGGGACGGCGCAGCATCCCCGACGTGCTGGCCACCACGTCGGCGAGCTCGAGCACCTCGTGAGGGCACTCCGGATGAGCCATGACCACGGCGTCGGGGTGCTGCTTCCGGGCCGCGACGATGTCCTCGGGGTGGATGTCGTTGTGCACGTGGCAGTAACCGTCCCAGATGACCATGTGCTCGTGCCCGCTCTGGCGTCGGACGTAGTCGCCCAGGTTCTTGTCGGGCACGAAGATGAGCTCCCGGTCGCGCGCGAAGCGGGAGACGACCTCGACGCAGTTGGACGAGGTGCAGCACACGTCAGTCTCCGCCTTCACGGCCGCCGAGGTGTTGACGTAGGCGACCACGGGAGCGCCCGGGTGCTGCTCCTTCAGAGCCCGTAGGCCCTCGGCGGTGACCATGTCGGCCATGGGACAGCCGGCTCGGGGGTCGGGCATCAGGACCGTCTTCTGCGGCGCCAGGATGTGCGCCGTCTCGGCCATGAAGTGCACCCCGCAGAAGAGGATGACCGAGGCGTCCGTGGCGGCCGCCCGGCGCGCCAGCTCGAGCGAGTCGCCGACGAAGTCGGCGGCCTCCTGGACCTCGAGTCGCTGGTAGTTGTGCGCGAGGATGACCGCATCGCGCTCCGCCGCCAGCCGCCTCAGCTCCGCCTGCTCTTCGAAGAACCGGTCTGCCACCTTCGCTCCTTCTAGCCCTCGCGGTAGGGCTCCACCGACTGCTCGCGTCGCAGCTCCGCCGCCAGCGCGGGAACGTCCACGGTAGTCACGTCGCGGGCCAGGGTCCAGAGATCGGCCAGCGGCACAAGCACGAACGCCCGGCGCCACAGGCGCGGGTGGGGCAACGTGAGCCGGGGGTCGTCGCTCTCGACGCCCTCGACCATCAGTATATCGATATCGAGCGTGCGCGGGCCGAAGCGAACCTCACGCACGCGTCCGGCCTGCTGCTCGACGGCCTGGCAGTGGCGCAGGAGCTCCGGCGGCTCGAGGCCGGTCTCCACGCAGACGACCTGGTTCAGAAAGGCCGGTTGGTCCTCCAGGTCCTGGGGAGCCGTCTCGTAGACGAGCGAAGCGGCGAGCAGTCGCGTGACGGGGAGCGCGGCGAGCGCCTCGCGCGCAGCGCGCAGGCTCGCCGCCCGGTCGCCGAGGTTGGCGCCGAGAGAAAGGAAGGCCCTCCTGACCGTGCCGTCGCGGCGGACCTCCAGCGAGCGCTGGGACTGCTGCTCTGTGCGCGTGTCGTCCATGGCCCTCTAGCATCCGTCGTCGCGGTCCGCCCGTCCAGACGGAGAGTGAGCCTACGCCCGGCGCACGACCTCGGCCCACGCGGCTGCGACCGGGATGCTTACCGGTGGCGAAGGCTTGCGCACGCGCACGCTGACCTCCGAGAGGTGGTGCGCCGCGAAGAGCTCCTCAGCGATCACCGTCGCGAGCCGCTCGATGAGGTTGTACTCGCGCCCCTCCACGGCCGCCCTCACCGTTTCCGTCACGGTCGAGTAGTTGACCGTGTCGGCGAGGTCGTCGGTCTCGAGACCGGGATCGTCGCGGGGGACTAGACGCACGTCGACGACGATGCGCTGCCCGACGGCCCTCTCCTCGGGTGTGACCCCGCAGTGCCCGCGCAGCTCCACGCCGTCGAGTCCTATCGTCACATGGCGGGCCACAGCCTCCTCCTTGAGCTCGGCAACCTCACGACACGCCGCTGCCGGCCACTAGGCCGGCGCCTCCTGCGTCCATCCGGCCTCGACGATGGCCCCGGTCACCCGCAAAGCCTCCACGGTGGGGCGCACGTCGTGGACTCGGAACACGGCCACGCCCTGCGTGAGCCCCCAGACGGTCGTCGCCACCGTGCCGGTCACCCGTTCGCCGATCGGCGCTCCGTCGAGCAGCGCGCCGAGGAAACGCTTGCGCGAGGTCCCCAGCACGAGCGGCCGTCCGATGCCCGCCAGAAGGTCGAGGTGACGGAGCAGCAGGAGGTTGTGCTCGAGCGTCTTGCCGAAGCCGATCCCGGGGTCGAGCAGGACCTGCTCCTCACGCACACCGGCGCCGACGGCGAAGACGAGACGCTCCTCGAGGAACGCGCATACGTCGTCGACGACATCGTCGTAGCGGGGGTCCTCCTGCATCGTGCGCGGCTCGCCCAGCATGTGCATGAGGACGACCGGGCAGCCCGCCTCGGCCACGACCTCCACGAGGCCGGCGTCGGCGCGCAGCGCGCTCACGTCGTTGACGAGCGCGGCGCCCGCCGCGAGCGCGCGACGCGCGACCTCGGCCTTGAAGGTGTCGATGGAGACGACGGGGGCGTGGGCGGGGCCCGACGACGTCGGGGCCCCGCCCACGCCCGATGCCGAGGCGAACAGCTCGTGCAGCGCCTCGACGACGGGGACGACGCGACGCAGCTCCTCGTCAAGCGCCAGTGGCGACGCGCCGGGACGTGTCGATTCGCCGCCGACGTCGACGATGGCCGCCCCTTCGCGCACCAGGCACCGAGCGTGGTCGACGGCGGCGCTCGCCTCATAGAAGAGGCCGCCGTCGGAGAACGAGTCGGGGGTGACGTTGACGATCCCCATGACGCACGGCAGCGGCACGGGCAGGTTCGTCGCGGGGAACCTCACCGGCCCCTCCAGGCTAACGCTCGGCGTTGATAAGTGAGAGCACCTCGGCGCGCGTCGCCGGGTTCGACTGGATGAGCCCGCGCACGGCGCTCGTGACCGTTCTCGACCCCGGACTGCGCACGCCGCGCATCGTCATGCAGAGGTGCTCAGCCTCGATCAGCACCAGGGCGCCGAGCGGCTCGAGGGACTCCTCGAGGGCGTCGGCCACCTGCGACGTAATGCGCTCCTGAAGCTGCGGGCGCGCCGCCACGGTGCGTACCAGCCGGGCCAGCTTGGAGAGGCCAGTGATGCGGCCCGCCGCGCTGGGGATGTAGGCGACGTGGGCTTTGCCGATGAAGGGCAGCAGGTGGTGCTCGCAGACCGAGTAGAAGGCGATGTCCTTGATGAGCACCACCTCGCGGTGGTGGTCGCCGGGCATCGAGACGAGGAGCTCTCGTGGGTCGGCGGTGAGGCCGAAGAAGATCTCCTCGTACATGTCGGCGACCCGCCGGGGCGTGTCGATGAGCCCGGGGCGCGCTCGATCCTCGCCGATGCCATCGAGGATGAGGCGTACCCCCTCCTCGATCTTCGCCTTGTCCACGGATGCGCCCGGAAGGCCTGCGAAGACCCTAGGTCAACTCGGGGTTGACGGGGTTGACCGGCGCCGGAGCGGTCACCTTCGGCCGCCGCGGCGCCCGCTCGGGCTTCTCTTCCTGCTGCCCGCGGCGCGCCTTCTCGTCCTTCTCGCGGAAGACCTCGTCCTCGGGCACGTTGTCGAGCAGAGCCTCGAACTCGCGCCGCTCCAGCGTCTCGCGGTCGATGAGGATCTTCGCCACGCGGTCGAGCTGCTCGCGGTGCTCGGTGAGGATGTCCCTCGCCCGCTTGTGTGCGTCTTCGATGATGCGGCGGATCTCGCTGTCGATCTCGCGCGCCACCTCTTCGGAGTAGTCGGGCTCCTGGCTGAACTCGCGCCCCAGGAAAGGCTGCGCCTGGTTGTGGCCCAGCACGCGCGGGCCGAGCTTCTCGCTCATGCCCCAGCGCATGACCATCTGCTTGGCCATGCTGGTGGCCCGCTCGAGGTCGTTGGCCGCGCCGGTGGTGATCTCGCCGAAGACGACCTCTTCGGCGGCGCGGCCGCCGAGCGTCATCGCCATGCTGTCGTTGAGCTCGGCCTTGGTGGTCAGGAACTTGTCCTCCTGCGGCAGCGAGATGGTCACGCCAAGCGCCTGACCGCGGCTCACGATCGAGACCTTGTGCACGGGGTCGGTGTTGGGCAGCAGGTGCCCGACCAGAGCGTGCCCCATCTCGTGGTAGGCGGTGATGGCCTTCTCCTTCTCGGAGAGCAGGCGGCTCTTCTTCTCGGGCCCGGCGAGCACGCGCATGATGCCCTCTTCGAGCTCGAGCATGTCGATCTGCTTCTTGCCGTGCCGGGCCGCCAGCAGAGCCGCCTCGTTGACGAGGTTGGCCAGGTCGGCGCCGGTGAAGCCCGGCGTCTGGGCGGCCAAGGTGTCGAAGTCGATGCTCTTGGCGATCGGCTTGCCGCGAGAGTGCACGGCGAGGATCATCCGCCGGCCCTCGCGGTCGGGACGGTCGACGACGATCTGGCGGTCGAAACGGCCCGGGCGCAGCAGCGCCGGGTCGAGGATGTCGGGCCGGTTGGTGGCCGCGATGAGGATGATGTTGTCCTTCATCTCGAAGCCGTCCATCTCGACCAGCAGCTGGTTCAGGGTCTGCTCGCGCTCGTCGTGGCCGCCGCCGAGGCCGGCGCCGCGGTGACGGCCGACGGCGTCGATCTCGTCCATGAAGATGATGCAAGGGCTGTTCTGCTTGGCCTGTTCGAAGAGGTCGCGCACGCGTGAGGCGCCGACGCCGACGAACATCTCGACGAAGTCGGAGCCGGAGATGGAAAAGAAGGGCACCCCCGCCTCTCCGGCGACGGCGCGGGCGAGCAGCGTCTTGCCGGTGCCCGGCGGGCCGTAGAGCAACACGCCCTTGGGGATGCGCGCCCCGAGCTGCTGGAACTTCTTCGGGTTCTCGAGGAACTCTTTGATCTCCTGCAGCTCCTCGACCGCCTCATCGACGCCCGGCGACGTCCTTGAAGGTGACTTTCGGCGAGTCGACGCTGACGCGTTTGGCGCGGCTCTTGCCGAAGCTCATCACCCGCGAGCCGCCGCCCTGCATCTGGTTCATGATGAAGATCCAGAACCCGATGATGAGCACGAACGGCAGGATGAACGTGAGCGCGCTCGTCCACCACGGGGAGCTGGGACTCTTGGAGACCACGGTCACGGTCGGGTACTTCGCCAGGAGCTGCGTGAGCTGCGTCGTGTCGGGGTAGTTGACCGAGTATTTCTGCCCGTTGGTGGTCGTCACCTGGACCGTCTGGTCCTTGGTGTTGATGACCACGGACTGCACCTTGCCCTGGTCGAGCTGGCTGACGAACGAGTTGCCGCCGCCCTGGTAGGTGTAGGCGGTCGCCGACGGATTGTTGCCCCTGATCACCACCTGCACGATGATCGCCAGGATGATGACGATAAGGATGGGGAAGAACGCGCTGCGGATGAATCGACTCACTTGCTTCTCTCCTCGCGTGCCGCCCGCGACAGCCTCGCGTCGGTCGCGGCTAGACTCGACAGTAGCATACCCCCCGGGGAGTCTCAAAGAACCGCGCGTGGCCGCCGGGGGATACGGTGCGCCGCATATACGTACGACGAACCGACGATGAAGCCTGCCTGGCCGGGTCGCGACCGACAAGCGGCGTCGCCCGCCGAACCGGTCGCTCGGCCGGTCGCAGACGCGGCCTCAAGCCTCTGCCCGTCCGACCGTGGCGGGTCGTCGTCAGAGCAGGGTGTCCTCGGCCTCCGCGAGCTGCGCGATCGCCTCTTCGCGCAGGGATGCCACGTAGTCGAGCGTGCGGTAGCGCTCGGCGAAATCGAGCCCGTAGCCGACCACGAACAGGTTGGGGATCTCGAAGCCGACGTAGCGGCAGCCGATGTCCACCCGCCGTCGTGACGGCTTGGTGAGCAGGGCACAAACCTCAAGCGATGCCGGGCGGCGCGAGCGCAGGTTCTTCATCAGGTAGCTGAGGGTGAGGCCCGAGTCGATGATGTCCTCAACGATGATCACGTGGCGTCCCTCGATCGTCGTGTCGAGGTCCTTGAGGATGCGCACCACGCCCGAGGAGTCGGTCGAGGAGCCGTAGCTCGAGACGGCCATGAAGTCGAGCGCCACCGGCACCGCGATGTGCCTCGCCAGGTCGGCCATGAAGAAGACGGCGCCCTTGAGCACGCCGACGAGCAGGAGCTCCTTGCCGACGTAGTCGGCGGAGATGCGGGCGCCGAGCTCGGCGACCTTGGCCTGCAGCTCCTCCCTGCTCACAAGAACGCTGCCGATCGCCTCGTCCACGCCAAAAGCCTCCCTGCTGTGCCCCGCCGCTCGCGCGGAGCTGGTCACGCTCGGCCCGCCCCGACGAAGTAACGGGCGGGCGCCTCTTCCGCAGTCGGTCTGGTCTCGCCGTCGCCGGTCAGCCGCCCGCCGTGTCCTCCGTCAGACGGAGCACGAGACGGGTCTGCGGGCCGACCCGGAACTCCTCCGCGATCCTGCCAGTCGCGCCGACGGAGGGCGACACCCAGGCGAGCGCGCCGTCGATCTCGACGACGACGGCGCGCTCGCGGAAGCCCGCCGGGACCTTGGCCGCGGCAAGGAACCGCGAAAGCGACACTCTAGCACTCATGCCGAACGGCTGGAACGCGTCGCCGCGCCGCGGGTGCCGCAGCAGAAGCGATTCGACAGGAGACGGTGAGCGTGAAGAGAGCCTCGCCGCCGCTCGCGGCCACGGCCGCGACGGGCGGCGCCTCTGCCATCAGCCTCGCACTGAAGCGCCGCTCGCAGAAGGTGGCCGCCGACCCGACGCGCAGGAGCACGGGCTCGCAGACGTGGGGCAGGCGCCGTCGCGCCACGCGCAGGCGCCCGTACTCGCGCACCGCCTCGTACCCCCCCGGCAAGCTCAGCTTGCGCGAGCCAGTGGTCGCCTTGACGAGGTCGCCGAGGGCGACGAGAAGGCGACGCTCGACGAGCGCCTCCTCGCCGTAGATGCCCTGCAGCAGGCGGCGCAGGCACAGCGCGCGCAGGGCGGGCGGCTCTTGGGCGAGGGCGGCGACGTCGAGGACGTCGCCGCCCTCGCCCACGGCCACCCGCCCCCACGCCTCGTCGAGCGCCGCCCGCAGCACGACCCGCTCCGCGGCGGCGACATCGGCGCCCTCGGCGAGCGTGTCGACGACGGAGGGGTTGATGCGCGCCAGCACGGGAAGCACCTCGTGGCGCAGCAGGTTGCGCGCGTAGACCGTGGTCGCGTTGCTGACGTCGTCACCGTAGACGATGCCCCCCCTCGCGCAGTACTGCCTGATCTCGGCCGCCGTGAGGCAGAGGAGCGGCCGCGCGAGGTCCCCCTCGCGCGGCCGCATGCCAACGAGCGAACTGGGCGCCGCGTACTTCGTCAACCGGTAGAGGACCGTCTCGGCCTGGTCGTCGCGGTTGTGCGCGGTGACGATCGCGACGAACCCCTCGCGCATGCACACGTCGCGCGCCGCGCGATAGCGGAGCTCCCGCGCGCGGCGCTGGAAATCGGGGCCCGCCAGCTTGCGCTCCAGACGCACGACGTCGAGCGGCACGCGCGCGACCTCACAGGCCTCTTCCACGATGCGCCGGTCGCGCTCCGAGTCCTCGCCACGCGTCGCGTAGTCGACGTGCAGCGCCCGCAGACGGAGTCCCAGCCCGAGACGCCGCGACACGCCGGGGAGGAGCGCGAGGAGCGCCATGGAGTCGGCTCCCCCAGAGAGCAGCAGCAGCGCCTTCTCGCCGGGTCGCAAGAGCCCCGCCTCGCTGACGAAGGCGGCGACGCGGCGTTCGATAGAGGTCGGCGACGTCGACGGACGAGTCACTGGCGGGTCACCGTTCGCGTCGTGTCGAGATCCTGTGCGGACTCGACACCCGAGACCGGAAGGCGGGCTTCCCCGAGCAGTATACGCCGCCCCGGGTCGCTCTGAGGTCCGGGCTTAGAACGACACCACCCGGTCGGCCGCGCGCACGAGGTCGGCGAGCTCGGTGATCGTGCCGATCCTGACTCCGTCGATGAGCTCGTCCTCAGCCACGCCACGTGCCTTGCAGCAAGTCCCGCACAAGGTCACGGTCACCGACCGCTCGAGCACCCCTTGCACCATCGCCTCGACCGAGGCGTGGGCCGTCAGCGGCTCCTGCCCGGCGCGCCCCGTGTGCACGCCGTCGCCCATGAAGAAGAGGTCGACCTCCTCGCCCTGCAGTGCCAATGCCTGCACCAGGCGCAGCGCGTTGTAGGGACCCTCGGTCCCGTACGGGGCCGTGTTCACAAGCACGACCGTTGCCATGCCTCCTCCGACTGTAGGTCGACTGCTGTCCGCGAGAGTCGCGCCCTAGGAGGTCGCCGCCTCCACCTGCGCCTGCTCCGCCGTCTCGCCGGCCTCGCCCGCCGGACGCTCGAAGAGGACCCGATACACGAGACCACCGACCACGCCGCCGACGATCGGGAAGACGATGAAGACCCAGAGCTGCGAGAGCGCCCAGCCCCCGACGAAGAGCGCCGGCGCCAGGCTGCGCGCCGGGTTGACGCTGGTGTTGTCGACGGGGATGGAGATCAGGTGGATGAGCGTCAGCGTGAGGCCGATGGCGAGAGGAGCCAGCGCCGCGGGGGCGCGCTTGTCGGTGGCGCCGTGGATGACGAACAGAAAGAAGAGCGTGAGCACGATCTCGGCGAGGATGACCGCCGCCAGCGAGTAGCCGCCCGGCGAGTGGGCGCCGTAGCCGTTGGAGCCGAAGCCGTCCGCCAGGCTGAAGCCCTTGGCCCCCGAGGCGATGCCATAGAGGACGGCGGCGGCGGCGATGGCGCCGGCCACTTGCGCCACGATGTAGCCGAGTAGCTCGCGAGCTGGGAAGCGTCCGCCCGCCCAGAGGCCGATGGAGACGGCCGGGTTGAGGTGGGCCCCGGAGATGGGGCCGACGGCGTAGGCCATGGTGACGACCGTGAGGCCGAAGGCGAGCGCCACGCCCATGAAGCCGATGCCGATGTTCCCGAGTGTCGCGCTGCCGAGGAACTTGGCGGCAAGGACGGCGCTGCCGACGCCGCCGAAGACGAGCCAGAAGGTGCCGAAGAACTCAGCTGCTGCGCGTTTGCCCAATGACGACATGGTGAACCCCCAAAGGAAAGGATGGTGATCAGCCTCCAGTACTACCCGGGCACCGATGAAAGTATTCAACGGACGTACGAAAAACAAGAAGGGCGCCCGAACGGGCGCCCCGGAAGGCTTTGGTAGCGGGGGCAGGATTCGAACCTGCGACCTTCGGGTTATGAGCCGCCCCGGGGCAGCAACCGGGAGTGAGAGCGCAGCAGAGCTGGTCGCGACGATGCTGGACGCGGCTTGAGGCAGAGGCGGGCGGGCGACAGCACCCGCAAACAGCCCACAGGAGCCATCGAAGAGGCCCGCTGCCCTCACGGGTGGCGGGCCTCCTGGCGCCCGGTCTTGACCACCGCTTACGTGCGGCGGCCGTCTCTGTTCTTGTTCACGCAGCGCTGCACAGCGGGTCTTCGGGATGCTGCGCGCAGTAGCTCGCCGACACGTGCTCGCCGGGCTGCCGGCGGCGGCGAGCCAGTGCCCACGCGGCGATGACGATGATGAGCGCGGCCGCGGCCGAGCCGGCAACGATCCAGGTGGTCGTTGAAGAGATGCCGGACGAGGCAGAACCCTGCGCGGTCGCCACGCGGGGCGCGGACGACCCGGCGTTGGAGTAGTAGGAGCCCCAGGCCCACCCGGGCAGCTGCGCGGCCGCCACGCGGGGCGCGGACGACCCGGCGTTGGAGTAGTAGGAGCCCCAGGCCCACCCGGGCAGCTGCGCGGCCGCCACGCGGGGCGCGGACGACCCGGCGTTGGAGTAGTAGGAGCCCCAGGCCCACCCGGGCAGCTGCGCGGCCGCCACGCGGGGCGCGGACGACCCGGCGTTGGAGTAGGAGAAGCCCCAGGCCCACCCGGGCTCGCCGCGAGGCGAACTCGTCGGTGGCGCAGCCTGCGCGGCCTGGACGGCCAGCGCGACGACGAGCAGCGACAACAGGAGCAGGCCCGCAAGACGCACGAGCCGTGTCTGTGGTGAAGTGTTCATGTCCTCACCTCTGGACGCCGACACTGCCGTCGCGGCAGGGTCAACGATCTCTTCGAGACGGGAAACCCCGCCGATAGGGGGTCTCTTGCCCGGATAGGCCCGGGATAAACCCTATCTCCGCAGGGTTAACATTTCGGTGACCGACCTCGCCCGTGCCAACTCATCGTCCACCTTGCAGGTTGACCGGAGCGCCTTCTAATGTGGCGCCAGACCGGACGTTCTGTGCGTGTGGGCGATGTCCCTGAACCGGTTACTGGTCATCTTGGGAGGCACGGCGGCTACGCTGCCGAGGCACCGGTTACAGAAGATAGCCGCCCCTCCCGCGCCTCTTCGCACTTCCCATGCGTCAAGCCGTCGGTCACATAGTCGGCCCACGGAGAAGCGAGGACTTTCCGAGGACTTTGGCTGTTCTGCGCAAGCATGAGGGCGCACCACTCCCCCTTCTGCGGGAGTTGCGGGCGCACCACTCACCAAGCGGAAAGTGGTGATTACCAGCTAGAAAAAGAAAAGGGCGCCCGAACGGGCGCCCCGGAAGGCTTTGGTAGCGGGGGCAGGATTCGAACCTGCGACCTTCGGGTTATGAGCCCGACGAGCTACCGGACTGCTCCACCCCGCGTCGTAAGGGAAAAGCATGTTACAACTTGCGCGCCCCGACTGTAAAGCCCCAGCTCGAGTGGCTCTCTCGTGAAGCAGCGGATCAGGGCGTGGAGTGCCTTCTCATGCGACGCGAGGGGGCCCCGCTGAGGCAATGGAGCCCCGCGATCGTCACCCCCCGTCGGCGCAATCGCCACCCCCGAACGCACCCCGGTGGGACTCCACGCACGCCTCATCGGCGTACTGTCGTTCGGGCTGGGGCGCCGTCCGACCGTAAGCACCGCTCCGGCGTGACGGTGAGCACGCCGGCGTGCGCGACCGTGAGCACGCCGCCGGCGTGACCGTGAGTACAGGCCGCGCGCGACTGTGCATAACCTCTCCCACGCGGGCGCGCGGACGACGCCCCCGCACCCTGCGCGACTCGATACAAGGGAGCCACCCCCAAGAGCCGGTCGTTCTCGGTAAAGGCAAGGGCCGCCGGGCCGATACAGGTCCACGAGGAGCATGCTCTCAAGACACGACAAAGGCGGAGCCGTGGCCAGAAGAGTCGGCGCTGTCGCCGTGGCGGCGGCCGCGTTGTGCTTGATCGCGGCCGCCGCCCTCCTTTCATCGCCGACGCCGGCGGCCGCTGCGCCAGCCGTGAAGGTGCTGGTCATCGGCAGGTCGCCGACGAGCCTGCCCGAGCTCACTCGCGCGGCCGCCAAGGTCCGCGCTCAGATCCGCCGCCTCGACGATGACCTCGAGGTGCTCACCGAACGCTACAACGCCGCGCGCGTGCGCCTCGACGCCATCGACGCCGAGCTCACCCAGTCTCGCCTGCAGCTCTCGAGCACGCAGGCGGCCCTGCAGCGGCAGCAGGAGCTCCTCAGCCGGCGCATGGCCGAGATGTACAAGATGGGCGAGTACGGGTGGCTCGAGGTGTTGCTCAACGCGGGCGGCTTCTCAGACGCCGAGACCCAGGTCGTCTTCTTCCGCCTCATCCGCGAGCAGGACCGTCTCGAACACCAGCGACTCGAGCAGCTCGCCGCCGAGGTGCAGGCCATCGAAGCGACGATAGCCGACCGCCGCGAGCAAGCCCTCGAGGTCAAGGCGGAGGTCGACGCCGACCGCGCCCTGATCGAGCAGAAGCTCGCGGCGCGGCAGGAGATCCTCGACGGCCTCGACGGCAAGATCACGGCCATCCTCGCTCGACAGGCGCGCCTCGAGGCTGCCGAGGCCGCCCGCCTGGCGCGCCTTGCCGGCGTCGACCTGCGCAGCGTCCACGGCACCCCGGCACAGATCGCCGCCGTGCGCTCCTGCATGCGCCATCTCGGCGTCCCCTACGTCTGGGGCGGGGCAGGCCCCGGCGGGTTCGACTGCTCCGGGCTCGTCATGTACGTGTTCGCCCGCTTCGGCGTCGTGCTGCCGCACTACGCCGCCAGTCAAGCCACGATGGGCGTGCCCGTGCCCCCCGACCAGCTCCAGCCCGCCGACCTCGTCTTCTTCGGCAGCCCCGTGCCAGGGGGGATCCACCACGTCGGCATGTACGTCGGCAACGGCCTCTTCATCGAGGCGCCGCACACCGGCGACGTCGTCAAGGTCAGCCTCCTCGCGGGGCGGGGCATGACGGCCGCCCGTCGCTACCCCCTGACGCTGCCCTAGACTCAGCCCTGGCCACTTCCAGGCTCGCTCGCGCCACGCGTGCAGCACGAACCTGCCCTCGCGAGGCGTTTGCCCCTCGCGGCGGCCAAGGTAGACTACGAGCATGCTGCAGAACGCCGCCCAGAACGCGCCCGAGCTCACCGGCTTCATCCTGCTGCTGATCCTCATAGGGTTCGCGGTCGTGGTCGGCGCGGCCATGGGCATGGTCGGCCGTGCCGGCTGGCGTCTGCTGGTGTCCCTCCAGACCATACAGAAGACGGTCCTCACGCCGGCCGTCGAGCTTGCCGAGCGGGCCGAGAAGGCGGCCGAGCGCGCCGATGCGCTGGCCGTCAGGGCGCAGGAACTCGACGGGACCGTGGCGAGACTGCAGAAGAACATGGCCGCGCTTTCCATCCTCGCTGCGACGCTTCAGAAAGCGTCGCAGCCCTGGCTGAGCGTGCGCGGCTTCGTGCGCAAGTGACCTGAGGCGACGAGGAGCGCGTCGGCGGCGGGCTCCCCCGGGAGCCCGCCGCCGACGCGCTCCTCGTCGCCAGACCTCGCCCGGCAGCTAGACCCGCGCCGCCGAGTTCTCGAAGTCCCAGCCGCGCTCCGCGTAGTAGTCGCGCCGCAGCCGCTCCATCTGCTCGTGCGAGACCCGCAGCTCGCTGCCGTCGTGCGCGGCCACTGGCCGCTCGGTGATCCAGGCCGGCAAACGCTCCTGGTCGGCCCCGAACCCGCGCAGCTCGTTGAAACGATGCGTCTCGGCGATGATCCGTCCCATCACTGCACGCAGCCCCTCGACCGAGTAGTCGGTGTCGACGGCGGCGTTGACGACGTCGGTGATGTAGGGCCACTGCACGAGGTCGCGGTAGAAGCGGCAGTAGATCAGGGTGTCCATGACGCAGAGCCGGTCCTCCCAGTCGACGAGCATCGCCGCCTTGCCCTCGGGCTCGGCGGGGTCGGAGAGGCCGGCCAGCTCGGCCTTGTAGAACGTGCTGCGCAGGTGGCAGGCGCCGCGAGAGGCCGTGACGAAGGTGAGGCCCATCCCCTTCAGCTTGCGCGCGTCGTAGCCGGCCGGCTCCATGCCCTTGACGTGCACGGCGACGCCCTCGAGGCCGAGCTCCTTCTCCACTCTCAGGATGCCGTCGGCGAACAGGTCGCCCACACCTTCGCGGCGCGCCATCATCTCGAGGAACTCGGCCACGCCGTCGGCGTCGCCGTACTCCAGCCCCAGATCGAGCTTGCCACGCTGACACGCCTCGATGGCCAGCGCCGCGAGGTTGCCGCCGCTCATCGTGTCCATGCCCAGCCGGTCGCAGATATCGTTCATGCGCATGATCTGCGTCCAGTCGCTGATCTCGCACAGACCGCCGAAGGCGTAGATTGTCTCGTACTCTGGCCCGTCGATCTCGAGACCGGCCAGGGGCCCTTCTTTGACGATGTTGCGCTTCACGCACTGCAGCATGCACGGCGGGCACACCTGGTTCTTGACGTACGTTGTCTCGAGCATGTGCTCGACCGTAAGCTCCTCGAAGTACTCGGCGCTGGCCTTCTGCCAATACCGCGTAGGGAAGGTGTCGGCCCCGTTCAGCAGGCGCACCATGTTCACGGTCCCGCCGCGCTTGTAGGCGGCCACCCCGGCGTCGTCCTTGCCCCGCGCGACCATGTCCTTGCAGAGGGCGTCGAAGGCTTCGGGTCTGGCGACAGAGGGCTTCTGCGTGCCGTGCCAGACGATGCCCTTGACCTTCTTCGAGCCCATGACCGTGCCGGGACCGCCCCGCCCGAGGTGGTGCCACTTCTCGTTGTTGACGCAGGCGAAGCGCACCAGGTTCTCGCCGGCGGGCCCGATGGCACACACCTTGGCCTTGGGTACGTTGACCTTAGCCAGCAGGCTCTCCTCGGCCTCGTAGGCGTCGAGCCCCCACACGTCGTCGGCAGGGTGGATCTGCGCCCCCTCCTCGGAGACCTCCAGGAACACCGGCGAGTCGGCGGCTCCCTCGACGACGACCATCTTGTAGCCCGTCGCGGCGAACTGCGGCGTCAGGTTGCCTCCCGAGTACGCCTCACCGTAGCCACCGGTCAGAGGTGAGGCGAAGTAGACCGCATACCGGTTGCTGCCCATCATCTTGCTGCCGCCCATAGGGCCGACGGCGAAGAAGAGCTTGTTCTGTGGGCTCAGCGGGTCGACCTCGGGCCCGACCTCGTTCAGCAGGTAGTGGGTCCCGAGCCCCTTGGCGCCGACATACTCGCGGATCAGCTCCGGCGGTATCGTCTCCTCGCTCGTGGTGCGCGTGGTGAGATCGATCCTCAGAAGGTCACCCATTCCGCTTCCTTTCGCTGTCTCCTCGACGCAAGACCGACCGACCGGCCGCTCGCGAACGTCCTCCTCAGACACTGTGAACTGCGCCGCCGCGGCTTGGCAACCGCAATTTGGTCGAAAACGGGGGCGGGGCTGTGGTCCGGATGGACCACAGCCCCGCCCGATCGAGTGTCTTGTGGTGCGCAGCCGCGAGGCGACTTACGCCTTCATCGCCTTCTCGAGCGGCGTGTAGGTGAGCTTGTGCGCGTCGGCGACGGACTTGATCGTCAGCTTGCCGCGGTACACGTTGACGCCGAGGGCGAGCGCGGGATCTTCCTTGACCGCCTTCTCGAAGCCCTTGCTGGCGATCTTCACACCGTAGGGCAGCGTGGCGCCGGCGAGCGCCATCGCGGAGGTGCGGGCCAGCGCGCCGGGCATGTTGGCGACACAGTAGTGGATGACGCCGTCGACCACGTAGGTGGGCTCGCTGTGCGACGTCGGCTTCGAGGTCTCGAAGCAGCCACCCTGGTCGATGGCCACGTCGACCAGGACCGAACCGGGCTTCATGTGCTTGAGCATGCTGCGCTTGACGAGATGTGGGGCCTGCGCGCCGTGCGGCAGGAGCACCGCGCCGACGACGATGTCGGCATCGGCGATCTCCTCCTCGATGACGGCTTCGTTGCTGAGCACGGTCTCGATGCGACCGCCGAAGACATCGTCGAGGTAGGTCAGGCGCGGCGCCCAGGCGTCGAGCACGACCGTGCGGGCGCCCATGCCCACGGACACCTTGGCGGCGTTGGTGCCGACGGTGCCGCCGCCGATGATGACGACCTTGGCCGGCGGGACGCCGGTCACACCGCCGAGGAGCACGCCCTCGCCCCCGTGGTTCTTCTGCAGGTGCGTCGCGCCGGCCTGGATGGCCAGCTTGCCGGCGACCTCGCTCATCGGGAAGAGGAGGGGATGGCCGCCGGCCTCGGTCTCGACCGTCTCGAAAGCGATCGCCCGGATATCGGCCTTCATCATCGCTTTGGTGAGGTCCTTGGCATAGGCCGCCGCAAGGTGCAGGTAGGTGTAGAGGATCTGGCCCGGCTTGAACTTGCCGTACTCGCTCGGCAGGGGCTCCTTCACCTTGTAGATCATGTCGCCGCGGGCCCACACATCGTCGACGGCGGCGAGCTCGGCACCCGCGGCCTTGTAGGCCTTGTCCTCGAAGCCGGCGCCGACACCGGCGCCCTTCTCGACGATCACCGTGTGGCCGGCGCGCACGAGCTCCTTCACGCCGATAGGCGTCGCGGCGACGCGGTACTCCTCGTTCTTGATCTCCTTGGGTACTCCGACGATCATGGCTGCCTCCTTGGCGACTTCCCCACGGCCCTTTCAACGAGTGCGCTTCTGTGCTTTCCCGAGAGATTCTGTTCTCTCTTGAGCCGCGTGCATCTTAGCACAAGCTCCTCGGCTCGTACTCGTCAAACGGAAGTCCTCGAACACCCCGTCGTTCCGCCGCGGCTAGAGCACGGGCCAGGCAGTGGCCCCGCGCCTCGGTACGCCATGACGCTATGGTTGTACTATCAGCGCCGGGTCCGCGACGGGAAGACCGCGGAGACCGCGGCGGCACGAAGACGGCGCCCGAGCGGAGACGGTACCGGGGCCAAGGCGGCACCTGGGCCAGGACGGTACGGCGCCACGACGAAAGGGACCGGCATGACGGGTCGGGAAGACCACGAGCTGGCCATCGAGCGGCTGGAGAGGGAGCTCGGAGGGCGCGTCGGCGTAGCCGCACGCGACCTCGCATCGGGCGCCCAGGTCCTCTACCGGCCCGACGAGCCCTTTCCCATGGCCAGCGTCTTCAAAGTGCCGCTCATGGTCGCCCTGCTGCGCGCCGTCGACGCCGGCACGGTGACGCTCGACGAACGCCTCCAGCTGACCGAGCGGATCAAGAGCCCCGGAAGCACCCTCGTGCACTGCGACCCGGGGCTCGCGCCGACGCTGCGCGACCTGCTGTGCCTCACCATCACGCTGAGCGACAACACGGCGACCGACATGCTGTGGCGCCGCCTCGGGCGGCGGGCGATCAACAGCGCCATGCGTGAGCTCGGTCTCGACAGCATCGACTGCAGCATGCCGAACCGGGAGTACTTCCTCCTCGAGATCGTGCGCAACGGCGACTGGGAGGGGATGGGCGCGGCCGACATCGTGGCGAGATGGCGCGAGCTCGACGACAGCGGGCGCTGGACCGCCCTGGAGCGCCTCGAGGAGCTCAATGCCGATCTCACCGGCGCCGACTTCCTGCGTCGCTGGGTGGAGCGCTACGGCTGGAGCGACGAGACAGACTACGACGACGCCTTCGTCTTCGACCAGGCGCTCGACAACCAGGGGACGCCGCGCGAGATCGCCGAGCTCCTGGCGATGGTAGCCGAGGGCCGCTGCGCGTCGGAGTCTTCGTGTGCGCTGATGGTCGAGGTGCTCAGCCGGCAGGAGTGGACCACGCGCATCCCGGCCGGGCTGCCCCCCGGCCTCAAGATCGCCAACAAGACCGGCAGCGTGGCCGGCACCGTCAACGACGTAGCCATCGTCTACCCGCCCGCCGGGCCGCCTTTCGTCCTCGTCGTGTTCTGCAAAGGCCTGAGCTACGCGGCCCAGTCGGCTGCGGAGAAGACGATCGCGCGCGTCGCCGGCGACGTGCACGCGTCGTTCGCCGCTTCCCGGGGAACGACACAGGCGTGAACGTCAACGGCATGCGCTGTCTCCTCGCCGGTGGCGCGCGCGGCTTGGGCGCCGCGCTCGCGCTCGACTTCGCCGAGCACGGCGCCGACGTGGCCGTCTCGTACCATAGCTCGGCCGGCCGGGCAAACGAGACCTGCGCCGGCGTGCGCGCCCTAGGACGCCGCTGCGCCGCCCTGCAGGTCGATCTCACAGACGCGGACGACGCCCGCCGGCTCGTCGCGCGCGCCGCGACCGAGCTCGGCGGCCTCGACGCCCTCGTTTACGCGGCCAGCGGCCCCTTCGTCCCGCGCCGCCCCGAGGAGCTCGACGAGGCCGCTTGGGCCGCCTCGCTCGACACCATCGCCAAGGGGTTTCTCTTCACCGCCCAGGCGGCCTACGAGGCGTTCATGCGCGGGCAGCCGTCCCACACCGCGGGCGAGCAGGACGCTCCCGCGGGCGCCGGCGCCGGCGCCGATCCGGCCTTCCCGCCTTCACGCGGCGTCATCGTGGCGATCACGGACGTCGGCGGTGAGGCTCCGTGGGCGGCCTTCGCGGCGCACAGCGCCGCGAAGGCCGCCCAGATCGCCCTCGTGAAGGCGCTGGCCAAGGCCTGGGGCCGCGACGGCGTGCGCGTCTGCGGCGTCGCCCCCGGACCGCTCGACCTAGCCGACGACAGGCGCCGCGAGGCGAGCCAGCGGGCGGCCGGGCGCACGGTGATCGGCAGGCTGCAGCGGCCTGAAGAGATCGCCACCGCGGTGAGGTTCTGCCTCGAGAACGACTACGTCACCGGGCAGAACCTGATCGTCGACGGCGGCTTCTTGCTCAGGTAGTCCCAGGAAGGTCCGCCGGCCTCGCAGTCGGGGACGGCCATCCGGTGGCTTGCCGAGGACGACGCTACGAAAGACTTCGTGCGGCCGTCCACGCTCCTCTAGTCTTTGGCGGCGACCTTCTGCTTCTTGCCCGACTGGTCGATGAGCTCCTTGGCCTTGAGGGCGAGCCAGAACTCCATGCGGTCCTGCGAACTGCTCAGGTCGCGACCCGTGATCTCCTCGACGCGCTTCATGCGGTAGCGCAGGGTGTGACGGTGGACGTAGAGGCGCTCGGAGGCCTCACCCCAGTGTCCGTTCGCCTCGAGGAAGCAGGCGAGGCTCTTGACCAGGTCGCTCGAGCTCTGCTCGTCGTACTCATGCAGCTTGCCGAGCACGCTGTCGTAGAAGACCTCGAGCGAGAGCGTGTCCTGCAGGCCCAGGAGCAGCCCGTAGGAGCCCAGGTCGTCGAAGCTGGCGATGACGGCCCGGTTGCCCTTGAGCTTGCGGATCCTGATGGCGTAGAGAGCCTCGTAGTAGCTCTGTCGCAGGTCGACGAGCGATTTGTGCGGCCGGCCGAGACCGATGGAGACGGTGATCTCGGGCAGCATCGCCTCGACGGCGCGCTGCAGGTCGGCGGCCAGACCGATGACATCGGTCGCGCGCACGCCACCGAGCTGCACGAGCACGACCACCGAGTCGCTGCGCGAGGCCGAGATGAAGAGTACATCTCGGCGCGCGAGGAACTCATCGACCGCCCAGTGCAGGCGCTCCTTGACGTCCTGGATGACCGTCTCCTCACGTTCGCCGTCGCCGCTCGTGAAGGCCTTGAACTCATCGATATCGACCAGCGCGATCATGTGCTGGCCCTCGGGGTCGAGGCCGAAGAAAGATAGGCGGCGGGCGATCTCCTCCTCGTAGAGGTCGCTGGCGATGAGCTCGTCGAAGAAGTCGCCGGCGAGGCGCTTCTCGGTCTCGGCGACGGCCTTCTTCTTCACCAATTCGAGAGCGGTCACCGTGACGACGTGGTGCAGGATGATGCGGTCGTAGTCGGAGAACTCCCCCGTGTCCTTCACCACGGCGAGGAAGGCGCCGATGCGGTGCGAAGCCACGATCGGGTAGACCTGCACGGTGGTCGGGTTGCCATCGAGCCCGATGGAGAAGTTCTGGCGGTTGGCGCGCCGCTCCGAGATCTGGTGCCACAGGCCGGCGATCATCTCGCTGGTGAGCTGCCTGCGGTAGGAGGCCTCACAAAGGACGAGGCCGTGGAAGTCGAAGAGCACGGCGGAGCAGCCCACCAGTGTCGAGAGCGTCGTGATGATGCTGTCGAGGCCCCGCTCCTCGAGCACGATCTTGGTCAGCTTCTCGTGCACCGCAAGGCTGCGCTGGAGGAGCGCGTACTGCTCGTTGACGATCTTCGAGGAGACCGCCTCCGTGATGGCGATGAACGGCACGCTGTAGGGCACCTCGAAGATGGGGAAGTCTTGCTCTTCGGCCATGTCGATCATGGCCTGGGGCACCTTCTTGTAGCTGAACCCAGTGCCGAAGCCCAAGCCGGCGAGGTTGGCGTCGATGACGCTTGACAGGAACGTCGCCTGGTCCTCCGCCGAGTGGCCGATCCCCATGCCGGTGGAGAGGAGAAGCTCGCCGCCCTTGAGCCACTTCGCCGGGTCGCGCACCTCGGCGATGTGCACCCAGCGCACGGGGTTGCTCACGGACTTGCCCCCCGCCAGGAGCTTCAGATTCAGACCGGGGATATCGAGGATGTCCTCGACCGTGATCATCGCTTCACGCCCTACGTTCGCCTTTGCCTTCGTCGCCCGGCGCTAGAGGCGCTTGACCACCTCGCCCATGAGGTCCTTCTCGGCCATGCCCTTCTCGACGTCGGTGATGAGCGAGCCACTGTCGCCCCAGCAGCCAACCTTGACCTTCTGCCCCTGCTGCCACTCGCGGCGCTCGGTGTGGAGCAGGTTCTGCTGCAGCACCTGCGCCAGGTGCTTGCCCTCTACATCGACGATGAACTGCGTGATCGAGCCGATGTAGACCACCGCCTTGATCGTCCCGTCGTAGATGTTCTGGCGATCCTCCATCTCGTGCACGTCGTCGACCGGCGTGATGAACAGCTTCTCCGGCCGGATGACGACGCCCACCTTCTGGCCCGCCAGGACGTCGTGCCGTCCCGTCATGACCTTGATCCCGAGGCCCTGGTCAGTGCGGCACTCCGCCAGCCCGTCCGTCACGGAGACGACGTCCGAGAGGTAGATGTTCGAGACACCGATGAAGTTGGCCACGAAGGCCGACTCGGGGTTCTCGTAGATGTCGATCGGCCGCCCGACCTGCTCACAGAGACCCTGGCTCATGACCACGAGCCGGTCGCTCATGGTGAGCGCCTCTTCCTGGTCGTGGGTCACGTAGATGAAGGTGATGCCGACGTCGCTCTGCAGCTTCTTGAGCTCCAGCTGCATCGCCTTGCGTAGCTTGGCGTCGAGGGCCCCGAGGGGCTCATCGAGGAGTAACACGGTGGGGCGGTTAACGAGGGCGCGCGCGAGCGCCACGCGCTGCTGCTGGCCGCCTGAGAGCTGGCTCGGCCTCCGCTGGATCATCTGATCCATCTCGACCATCTCGAGCGCCTCTTGCACCCGCTGCTTGAGCTCGGGCTCGGGCACCTTCTGCCGCTTGAGGCCGAAGGCGACGTTCTCCCACACGTTGAGGTGCGGAAAGAGGGCGTAGTTCTGGAAGACGGTGTTGACCGGCCGCCTGTAGGGCGGCACGCCGGCGACCGGCGCGTTGGCGACGTAGATCTCGCCCTCGGTGGGCTGCTCGAAGCCGGCGACCATACGCAGCGTGGTGGTCTTGCCGCAACCGGAAGGGCCGAGCATGGAGAAGAACTCGCCCTTGCGGATCTGCAGGTTCATGTCCTTGACGGCGGTGAAGTCGCCGAACCTCTTGGTGACGTGCTCGATCTCGATGTCGTAGGTCTCGGGGTCCAGCGGCATGCTCTCCCTACCCTTTCTCGAATCGCGAGCGGACATCGGCAGCGTCCCACCGATGGACGGCGAGGTCCTCCCGAACTGTACTACATGTCCAAATGGCAAGATAGACATAGGCGGCGCGAGAGGCCCGCGCGGCGCAAGACGCGCCGTCGGACGGCGCCGGCGCGGACCTCACGCGGGCGCGGCGGCGCGCCGACCACCGTCCTCTAGTGGTGGTCGACGCGCCGCCTGATCTGACGCCGCTTCATCTCAGCGATGACCCCGACCAGCTCGGCGACTGCCGCATCCAGGAGGGCGCGGCCCTTCTCGACGCTCGCCAACGTGGGATCGCCCATCGTGCCCGTACGCGACAGCGTAGACCAGTACTCCATCATGGAGCCTGGACCGTCGACCCAGTCCATGTAGAAGTAGTCCGAAGGCGGGAAGCTTATGTCCTTCTCGGCCTTGTCCATCTGTACCAGCTCGGGAGCGAGAGCGAGGTAGATCGACGTCTCGAGCTCGCAAGCATGCGCCATGCCGCCGGGGAACTCGGACTCGCGCACCTTGCGGACGGCCTCCTGTCCTTGAGCGGTGACAAGGTAGAAGTAGTCGCAGGCGATGGTCTCCGGGTGCTCGATGATCGTCAGGCGCGCGGCCATGTTGACGAGCGGCCCGTTGGAGCCGTGCCCGTTGGCGAGGATGAAGCGCCGGAAGCCGTGCCCGACCAGGCTTTGCGTGATGTCGAGCAGGTGTTCGACGAAGACGTGCCAGCGGATGTTGATGGAGCCCGGGAAGTCGCGGTGGTGCGGCGAGTAGCCGTGCGTGACCGCGGGCAGGAGCACGACCTGGTCGGGCACCTTCGCGCAGGCGCCCTCGCAGATGGCTTCGACGATGCGCACGTCGCAGTCGACGGGCAGGTGCGGACCGTGGTCCTCGATCGTGGCGATGGGCACGACGACCACCCGGTCCTCGTGGGCCACCGCGCGGATCTCGGGCCAGGTCATCTCGCGGTAGACGTACTTCTCGACTCTGGCGGTCACATGTCGCCTCCTGATCTCACCTTGCGAATCGACAGGCACAGCCCCCGCTGCGCTGCACGTCCTCTCCGTCGCCGGGTTCTCCGCCGCGCGCCCGCTACATGGAGAAGACCTGGTAGGCGTTCTCGCAGGGTGGCCCAGCGCAGGCGTAGAGCCGGCGTTCGTCGAGGTCGCAGATCATACTGCCCACGGTCATGACGCGCTCGCCCGGCGGCGACGTCTCATCGGGATGGCCGCAGATGCACTCGTCAGGCGACGGCTCGTGGCAGCGCAGCACGCGCGCGACGAGCTCGACGGGGTCGTCGTCGCGCGCGACACCTTCAGCCAGCAGCCGCTCGGCCGTGGCGAGCCTGGTGCGCGACTCCTGGTGTTGGGACCCTTCGAAGGGCTGCATCTCGGGCGCCGCGTAGTGGTTCGTGTGCGCCATGTAACCGGCAGCCGTGCGGTCGGCAAGCGCCGTCGCGGTCGCCGACGCTTCGACGTCCCACAGGCGGCCGGCCAGATCCGCGAAGAAGTGGTTCGTACCCCGTGCCCTGGTCTCAAGCGCAGCCCTGGCCGTCGCCTCCTCGAGCGAGGGCGCTTCGATCGCCCAGCGGCGGACGAAGACGTTGGGCACGCCGACGCGGTTGTCGGTGGAGTGCACCGAGTTGCTCACATTGGCGATACCGTGCGAGCTCATGGCCAGCATGAGGAGATACGGGGCGCCGGCGATGCCCAGCAGGCGCGTGCCGTCGGGCACCGTGAGGTCGAAGAGGACGTTATTGGGGGCATCGATCACATACCAGTCCATGTTGTGGCCGACGACGCGGCGGCCGCGGCTCACGGCGGCCACTGCCGTGCAGTGGTCGCCCGTGCCGCGGCCGCCGCGGGCATCAGCAGCCGCCGCACCCGCTGTCGCGGCAAGCAGGGGAGCCGCACCGACCACCGGCTCGCCGGCCGTGAACTCCTCGCCGCAGTTGAGTACGAGCAGCTGGGCGAATGGCTGGTCAGAGCCTTCGGCCAGCCCCTCGAGCTCCTCGACGTACTGCGGCAGATGGCGGCGCGCGTACTCCCCGTAGACGGCGGCCTGCCGTTCGGCCTCGGCGAACGGCAGGCCGCCGCTCATGACTTCGAAGTCGTCACGGAAGAAGGCCACCGACGCCTCGACCTGCGCGCGCGCCGCCTCTCCGACGGCGCGTCCCAGCTCGCGGTAGGAGCCCCCAGCCTGGACGTAGACGAACGGGATGCCCCTGCCCGCGCGATCGTCCATGGTCAGATCGGCACTCCCTCAAGGACTGCGCGCGGGTCGGGCCACTCGCCGAGGCCGACCTCGCGCGCCGCGGCGTCGATCAGGCGGCAGAGCTCCTTGCCCACGTCGTCGGGCAGGCCGACGGGCTCGCACGCGAGCAACTCGTCGACGCGCGCGCGAGCCGCGTCGACGACGCTGCGCCGCCGCGAGGCCGTCCACTCCTCGAGGCCACCCCTGAAGCTGATCGCCGGCACGCACAGCTCGCTGCGCATGTAGCGCCGCGTGTGCTTGGTGCCCAGAAAGCCGCTCCCTGAGAGGATGCCGTCGACCATTGCCTCGAGGTCGAGAGCGGATTCGTCGCACGGGTGGCTCCTCAAGGCGTAGAAGGCGTCGTTGAGGATCTCGTCGTCGAGCACGAGGACCTCGAGCGCCGTGGCCACGCCGGCCTGGATCTCGCCGATGCCCGACAAGAAGCGCGGGCGGGCGAGCAGGCCGAGGAAGGCGTTGAAGGCGTGCTCCCAGCCGAACTGCGCGTCGGCCACCTTGCTGTCGCTGGAGGGGCCGTAGCAGTCGCAGGCGAGCCCGTAGCGACGCGCAAGAAGCACCGCCGCGACCGAGGTGAGGCCGGTCTCGGGCGTGCCCGAGGCGACGCGGCCCGTGCGCGGGTCGACGGCGGAGAGGCGCGGACCGTAGTAGACCGGAGTATCTGGAGCGACGGTCTGCACCAGCACGACACCGGCGAGCACCTCGGCGTTCTGCTGCGCGATGGCCGCCGAGAGGGCGGCCGGCGCCGTCGTGCCGGCGGCCGGGCAGGGCAGGATCTCGACCACCACCTGGCGCGTTCCGGCCGACTCGATCAGCGCGTCGGCCACATCGCCGCCGAGGACCAGCGGGCTCACCGGCGAGAAGGCGAGGTCGAGCGGATAGCTACCGTCCGAGCCGTCGGCCCCCGTGAGCACCAGAGCCATCTCGCGCAGGTAGCTAGCCTGGAATGGGAACGAGATGCCCGGCCCGCCGATGTACTTGTCGGTCTCGTGGGCGACCGTGAGATAGGAGTACAACGGCTCGAGGGGGTCGGGCACGTCGCCGGGTTGCACGAGCGAGGTCAGCGTGTGCTGGTTCTTCAAGTGGTGCATGACGCGCGAGAGCTCGACCTGGTCGCGCAGCGTGGCGCGATGCCCCGTGCCCGTGAGCGGGTCGACGACCTCACGGGCGCCGCCCAGGTTGTGCACGTACGTTGGCCCCGGCTCTCCGTCTACGGGCAGCGAGTGTTCGCGGGCGCGCGCGGCCATCGTGTAGCGCGGCGGGCAGGCCGCCAGGGCCGCCTCGACGAGGGCCGCGGGCACCAGAAGCCTGTCCTGCGGCCCCGGCGTGCAGCCCGCCGAGCTCAGCGCCGCGCGCGCCCGCTGCGAGTCGACGCGCACGCCGACCCGCTCCAGCAGACGCAGCGACGCCTGGTGGATCGCCTCTAGAGCCTCCTCGGACCAGAGCTCGGGGGTGCTCACCCCCACGGCGCTACAGCTCTTCCGCAGACGAACGGCGGCGGCGCAGCAGCCACACGACCACACCGACCACGACGGCGGCCACAGCGACGGGCACGATCCATACCCATACCGACGAGCCGCCGCCCTGCTCTTCAACCGCAGCCGTCGCCGGCTTGAGATCGATGTAGGTCGTGCGCATGAGGTTCCAGATCGGCCCGCCGTTCTTGGGCGGTACGAGATGCCAACCCGTCCACTTGTCCGCTCGGTAGGCCTCGAGGTTCACGTTGTACCAGAGCACCAGGTAGGGCGACTCCTTGTAGAGGAACTGCTGCATCTGGTCGATGATGGCCTTGCGCTGCGAGGTGTCGCTAGGGTTGGCGGGATCGACCGCCGTCGCCTGCTGCTCGTAGAGCTTGTCGTAGGCGGGGTTCGAGTAGAAGCAGTCGCTCCAGCTCTGTATCTGATCGGTGGTAAATACCGACAGCATGAAGCCCGGGTCGATGTCGCCGCCCCAGCTCCAGAGGTACATGTCGAAGTCGCCCGCGTAGTTGAGGTCGTAGAAGGCACCCTCCTCAACGGGTCGGAGGCGCGTCTTGATGCCGACGTCCTTCAGCCACACGCTGACCAGCTTCGCCGTTGTGACCTCTTCCGGGTAGTCGGTCAGCGGCGTGAGGCGGAAGTCGAGCTTGTTGCCCTTGGCGTCCTCGCGCACCCCGTCGCCGTCCCGATCCGTGTAGCCGGCCTCGTGGAGGATCTGCTTGGCCTTGTCGGGGTTGTAGGAGATGAGCTGGTCGGCCGGAGGCTCCCAGTAGTAGGGCGAGATCGGCGAGATCACGGTGGTTCCCGGCTTGGCAAGGCCCGACATGGCGGCGTCGACGATCTTCTGTCTGTCGATCGCCCACGAGCAGGCGAGACGGATGCGATAGTCGAGGAGCAACGGGTTGCCCTTCGACTTCGACGACTGCCAGCAGTTGAACCCGAGCTCGTAGAAGCCGATGTAGGGAGCGTTGACCGTCTCCCAGCCGTTGGCTACCTTGAGCGCTCCGCAGCTGCGCAGCGGGGACGGAGTAGGCGGCGTCGAGGTTGCCCGCCTTGTAGTCCTGCACCATCGAGTCGGGGTTCTGATAGACGCTGTAGAGAATGGCGTCGAGGGTCGGAGCGCCGCCGAAGTACTGCTTGTTGGCGACCAGCCGCGACGAACTTGCTCTTCTTCGCCTCGACCACCTGGAAGGGGCCGCTGCCGATCGTCGGCACGTTGGCCCACGAGTCGAGCTTGTCCTTGGGCACCTTGCTCCAGACGTGCTCCGGCAGGATGGGGATGTAGAGCGCCAGCATCCCTGCATTGGGCTTGCTGGACTCGATGACGAGCGTCGTGTCGTCCGGGGCCGTGACGTTCTTCACGCCGACCAGGTAGCTCGTGTACGCGTCTAAGGTCGTTGTCGAGGATGAGGTTGTACGTGAAGGCGACGTCGCGCGCCGTGAGCGGCTCGCCGTCCTGCCACTTCACCCCGGAGCGGATCTTGAAGGTCCATGCCTTGCCGTCGGCGCTCGTCGTCCAGCTCTCAGCCAAATCGGGGGCGGGCTTGTAGTCGTCGTCGTACCAGGTGAGGAAGTCATAGTTGAGGCGGAAGGACTCCCACGTGATGGAGCTCCACGAGCCGAAGGGGTTCATGCCGTCGATGTCCTCGGGCACGCCGATCTTCAGCGTCAGCTCCCCGGTCGCACCCGGCGACGCCGACACAGACGACCCGACGTACAGCGACGGCGTCGGCGAGGGCGACGCGGCCGCCGCCGCGGCGGGCAGCGCAGCAAGCGCCGCCGCGACGGCGGCCGCGATGAGTGACAGCAGTGCGATCCGTTTCATGGCTCCTCGACCCCCGTGTTCGCTTGCTCGTGGCTCATGCGCCGCGGTCCCCACCGCGACGCACCGGTGCTTTCTCGGGCGCGGCTCGACGGAACGTCGAGCCGCGCCGCCTCTACCCCAGCCGCAGACAGGCGGCGTAGTGCGTGCCGCCCAGGTGCACGTCCTTCGGGTCCTTCTCCGGGCAGATATCCATGCGCACCGGACAGCGCGGGTGGAAGCGGCAGCCCGAGGGGATGTTGGCCGGGTTGGGCGTCTCGCCGGTGAGGATGGTGTGCTCCCTCTTCGCCGTCGGGTCGGGCACCGGGATCACCGAGATGAGCGCTTTGGTGTACGGGTGTTGCGGGTTGCTGACGACCTCGTCGGTCTCACCGATCTCGACGATGCGTCCCAGGTACATGACGGCGATGCGGTCTGAGATGACCCAGGCCAGCGAGAGATCGTGCGTGATGAAGAGGTAGGTCACGCCGAGCTTCTCTTTGTGCTCGACCATCAGCTTGAGGATGTCGTTGCGGATCGACACGTCGAGGCTCGCCACCGGCTCGTCGGCGACGATCATGTCGGGCTCGAGCACGATGGCGCCGGCAATACAGACGCGCTGCCGCTGACCGCCCGAGAGCTCGTGCGGGTAGCGGTAGAGGTAGTCGCGCGGCGGGCGCAGGCCGGCGTCGTCGAGCGCCTTGACGACGCGCTCCTCCTTCTCGCGCTCGCTCGCAGTGAGCGCGTTGACGACCAGCGGCTCGGCGACGATGTCGAAGATGGTCTGCTTGGGATTGATGGAGTTGTAGGGGTCCTGGAAGATGATCTGCGCCTTCTTGCGGTACTCGCGCAATGCACCCTGGCTGAAGCGGCGCAGCGGCAGACCCTTGTAGAGGATCTCGCCGCCCGTGGCCGGTTCCAGGGAGAGGATCGTACGGCCGGTCGTCGTCTTGCCGCAGCCCGACTCGCCCACGAGGGCGAGGATCTCGCCCGGGCTCACGGTGAAGCTGATCTTGTCGACCGCGCGCACCCACTTCTTCTCGGTCGAGATCATCGACCTGAAGAAGCTCTCGCGCACCCGGAAGTACACCTCGAGGTCGCGCACGTCGAAGAGCTTGCCGTCCGTGACCTCGGCCGTCAGCAGGTCGGCGCGGTTGACCGTGCCGCCGACGGCCCTTTGATCTTGCGCGTCGGGCGGACGCTGTGCGGTCGTCGCCTTGTCTGCCATCTAGCTCACCCTTATGCAGCGGACGAAGTGGCCCGGCTCTGGCTCCGCCCTGGCAGGCTCGTGCCCCCAGCACTCCTCGCCGCGCACGTTGCAGCGCGGCTCGAAGCGGCAGCCCGGCGGCGGGGTGAGCAGGTTGGGCGGGTCGCCGGCGATCGAGGTCACCATCTCGCGGGACTCGTGGATGTTGGGGAAGGCGTGGATGAGCTGCTTCGTGTAGGGGTGCAGGGGGTTCCTGAAGATCTGCTCGGTGGAACCCGACTCGACCACCTTGCCGGCGTACATGATGACGCCCTTGTCGCAGGTCTCGGCCATCACCGAGAGGTCATGGCTGATGAGGATGAAGGCCAGGTCCAGCTCCTTGCGCAGGTTCTCGATGAGATCGAGGATCTGCGCCTGCACCATCACATCGAGCGCGGTGGTCGGCTCGTCGCCGATGACGAGCTTGGGGTTGCAGGCGAGGGCCATGGCGATCATCGAGCGCTGGCGCATGCCGCCGCTCATCTCGTGCGGGTACTCGTTGATGCGCGCGGGGTTGATGCCCACGAGCTCGAAGAGCTCCCGCGTACGCGCCGTCGCCTTGGCCTCGCTCACGCCCTCATGCAGCATGATCGGCTCGGCGATCTGCCTGCCCACCTGCTGCACCGGGTTGAGGGCGTTCATGGCCCCCTGGAAGATGATCGAGATCTCCTTCCAGCGGATCTTGCTCATGCCGTACTCGGTGCGCTTGGCGAGGTTCTTGCCGTCGAAGAGGACCTCGCCCGAGACGATGCGCCCGTTCTCGGGCAGCAGCTTCAGTATGGCGAGGGCGGCGGTCGTCTTGCCGCAGCCGGACTCGCCGGCCAAGCCGAGGCTCTCGCCTTCTCTCAGCATGAAGGAGACGCCGTCGACGGCCTTGACGTCGCCGGCGGCGAGCTTGAAGTAGGCGCGCAGGTCGCGCACGTCGAGAAGGCCCTCGTGCTCGATGCGCTGCGGCGCCGCCGCCGGCGCGGGCCCGACCTTGGCCTCAGCACTCATGAGAACAGCTCCTCGTCCTGCACCTTCCCGCCGGGAGCGCCGGTGATCATGCCGCCCCCGCCTCCGCCCGGTGTCGGGGCGAGCATGCGCTCGCCGGGGCCCGGGATCCTGTCCTTGTCGATCTCCCCAAGCTCCTTCAGGGTCGGCGCGCCGTCGCCGCCGCTCTCCTCACGCTTTCTCAGCTTGGGATCGAGGACCTCGTCGAAGGCCGTCCCCATGAACGTGAAGGCGACCACGATGAGCACGATGGCGAGACCGGGCGCGAGCACGTACATGCGCGTGCTGGGCAGGGTCGAGCCGCCCGAGGCCCACACGTAGTGGAGCATGGTGCCCCAGCTGAAGCGCAGCGGGTCGCCGAGGCCGAGGAAGGAGAGGGTCGTCTCCGAGAGGATGGCGATGGCCACCACGAGGATCGTGTTGGCGAAGATGAGCGGGAAGACGTTGGGCAGGATGTGCTTGTTCATGATGTGCCAGCTGCTGGAGCCGATGGCCCGACCGCGCTCGATGAAGGGCAGCTCCTTCACCGCCAGCACCTGGCTTCTCACCACGCGCGCGGTGCCCGGCCAGCTCGTGATGCCGATGATGAGCATGATGATCATGTAGTTCGTGCCCCAGGCAGCGGCGAGCACCATCGCCAGCGGCAGCCACGGGATGACGAGGAACACGTCGGTGAACCGCATGCCGACCTCGCCGCGCCAACCGCCGTAGTAGCCGGCCCCGATACCGATGCCCGCCCCGAGGATGGTCGAGATGACCGTTGCCAGGAGGCCGACGACGAGGGAGATGCGCGCGCTCCAGATGAACTCGGCGATCACCGACTGGCCGAGCTCGGTGGCGCCGAACCAGCGGTAGTACTCCCTCGCCGGGCCGCTGAAGGCAGGCCCGACCGCCTCGGTCGGGTTGAGGAAGTAGTGAGCAGCCAGGAAGGGCGCGAGCAGCGCCAGCGCAGCGACGACGAGCAGGATGTAGAGGCCCGCCATGCCCTGCCAGTTGCCGCGGTAGAGCCGCCAGACCTGACGCCAGTTCCACACCGTGAGCTCGGCGCGCTCGGGGTTCGTCGCGCCCCACATCCAGACGCACGCGGCGACGCCGATAACGACGGCGGTCTGCCACAGCCAGCCCCAGCCGTCGGTGCGGCCGGACAGCGAGAAGGAGCCCGGCAGACCGGCGGCGACGAGCCCCCAGAGCAGGAACACGGCCCCCGTCGCGGTGATCGCCAGAGGATAGCCGCGACCCTTGCGCGCGCGCACGAGGCCGACCGCCCCGACGGCGGTCACGATGACGCCGAAGGGCAGGATCGCCCAGGCCGGGTAGTTGGCGACCTGCGGGTCGAAGAAGCCCCTTGATCAGCGTACCGAAGCCGGGTTGCCAGAAGAACTTGTCGGGCTTGACGATGATGTCCTTGGGATAGGTGCAGAGCTCGAGGACGAGCCATACGAGCGGCGTCCAGATGAGGATCCAGCGTCGCAGCCGGGCGGGGATCACGCCTTCACCCGCGGGTCGAGGTAGTAGTACATGATGTCGGCGATGAGGTTGAAGATGATCACCGCGATGGCGCCGAGCAGAAACACGGCGCGCAGTACCGGGAAGTCACGCCAGGTGAGGGCCTCCCACGAGAGCAGGCCGAGGCCCGGCCAGTCGAACACGGTCTCGATGAGGATGGCGCCCGAGAGCACGAAGCCGAAGTTCATCATGATGAGGGTGACGGAGGGCAAGAGCGCGTTGGGCACCGTGTGACGCCAGAGCACCGCATCGTCGGAGAGGCCTTTGGCGCGCGCCGTCAGGACGAAGTCCTCCTTCATGACTCCCGTCAGCGAGCTGCGCATGATGAGGTGGTACTCGCCGGCGTAGGTGATGCCGAAGATCACAACGGGAAGGATCAGGTGCCAGAGGACGCTCGAGCTGTGGGCAAGCCAGCTCGGGTAGACGACCCCGGGGGCCTCCATCTTGCCCACGGGGAACCAGCCTAAGGTCACGGCGAAGAACTGTATGGCAAGCATCGCCACCCAGAAGCTGGGCATGGAGTACAGCACCATGCCGGTGTTGGTCGACACAAGGTCGTAGGTCGAGTTTCGTCGCCAGCCGGCGATCACGCCGGTGAAGAAGCCTATGAGGGTCGCGAACAGAGTGCCCACACCCACGAGCAACACCGTGGGCCAGATGCGCTCACCGACCACCTGGGTGACGGGGCGCTTCTCCTTCCACGAGTAGCCGAACCTGAGCTGCGGCGTGTCGACCCAGTAGTAGGCGAACTGCTTCCACAGCGGCTCGTCCAAGTGGAAGGCATGCCGCTGCTTGGGGATCATGTCCGCCTGGAAGCGCCCCTTGGGCAACAGGAGTCGGGCGGGATCGCCGGGCAGGATGTTGAAGAGGACGAAGTTGAACGAGGCGACCAGGATGATCGTCAGCAGCGCGTTGAGAATCCTGCGTGTGAAGTAGCGCCGTTTGTCCACTGTCGGTCGTGTGAGGCGGCTGTGGCGGGCGGGTCACCCGCCCGCCGCAGCCGCCTCCCTCCTCCTTTGCTTAGGCTTCCTCGACCGGCCCGCCGCCGCGTCGACGGCGTAGCAGCCAGACGACGATCACAATGACCACGATGACGGCAACCACGACCGCCGACGATGAGGCCCGTGCTAGTCCCGCCGCCGCCACTCGTCGCCGCCGCGCTCGCCGGCTGGACGAACAGGTAGCTGTCGATGTTGTCGTACGTCATGACCGCGCCGCCCTTGACGGAGGGCGAACGCACCCACCCGGTCCAGCCCCCGCTGTTGTAGGCCTCAAGCGTGGCCGGGTAGACCAGCACGATGTAGGGGCTCTGCTCGTAGAGGATCTTCTGCATCTCCCAGATGGTCTGCTTGCGCTGCTGCTGGTCGATCTGGCTCGCTTGTTTGGCGAACAGGGCGTCGTAGGTCGGGTTGGACCAGGCGCTGTCGCTCGCGTTGTTGATCTGGCTGGTGAGGAACACAGAGAGGATGTAGGTGGGGTCGAGGTCGCCGCCCCAGGACCAGAGGAACATGTCCCAGTCGGGGGCGAACTCGCCGGCCTTGTTGGTGGCGTAAGCCTTGGCGTTCATGGCGGAGTAGTCCAGGACCTGGTACTTGATCTTCAGGCCGATGGACTGGAGCCAGCCGGTGATGAAGCGCCCGCAGCGCTGCTGAGCCTCATTGCTGCTGAGCGCGAAGAGACGGAGAACGATCGGCTTGCCCTTGTAGTCGCGGATGCCGTCGCCGTTCACGTCCTTGTAGCCCGCCGCGTCGAGAGCCGCCTTGGCCTTCTCGAGGTCGAAGGTGTACTTCTGGTCGGCGGGCGGCTCCCAGTGCCAGTCGAGCTCCTTCGAGAAGAAGCCCGACTGGATGATCGTCGTCGCCGGTATGGCGAGACCGAGGTACGCTCTGTCGACGATCGCCTGGTGGTCGATGGCGTAGTTCAGGGCCTGACGGAACCGCCAGTCCTTCAGCACTGGGTTGCCGAGCGAGGTCTTGCCCGTGTAGCAGTTGAAACCCAGCTCGTCGAAGCCCTTCGTCTCGTAGGCGTTGGCGGTGATCCCAGAAGTGTTCTGCAGCCGCGCGAACTGCGCCGCGGGAGGTTCTGCGGCTGCCTGCAGCCCTCCGGCGATGAGGTCGTTGACCATGCTGTCCGGGTTCTCGTAGGCGGTGAAGATGACCTCGTCGATCTTCGGACGGCCACGCCAGTAGTTCGGGTTGGCGTCCATGGTGATCGTCTGAAGACCCGCGTCGGCTCTGACGGTCTGGAACGGCCCGGTGCCGACGATCGGCAGCTTGTTGACGTACTTCATGACCGTGTCCGGCGCGACCTTGCCCCAGATGTGCTCCGGTAGTACGAAGATGTACATGCTCAGGAAGGCGGCCTTGGGCTTGGAGAGGATGAAGCGAGCCGTGTAGTCGTCGACGACCTCGACCCTCTTCACCAGCTCGGTGTACGGCGTGTACTGACCGAGCTGATTGTCGATGACGTAGTTCCAAGTGAAGGCGACGTCCTTGGCGGTGAAGGGCACCCCGTCCTGCCACTTCACCCCCTGCCGCAGCTTCACCGTCACCGTCTTGCCGTCGGTCGAGATGCCGCCGTTTTCCACCGTGGGGATCTCCGCGGCAAGCTCGGGCGTGGGGGTCACGTCGCTCGCCTTGAAGCCGAACAGCAGGTCGTAGTTCAGGTGCCAGACGGCCCAGCATTGGGAGTTCAGGCCGACGAAGGGGTTCAGGTTATCGGGGCGTTGGGTCCAGCCGACGCGCAGTGTCACCTTGCTGGCCGCCGGCGAGGCCGACTCGGCAAGGGCGCCGGTCAAGCCCCAGATGAGACCCGCCGCCAGCAGGGCGACCGCCACGATCAGCGCGACACGATTCCGTCCCCAGCCCCGTTTGGCACTCGGCATACCCATGGCTCCTCCCCTGTTTGCCGATCGAGGGAGGTGTCGACGGTGTCCCGGTCCGAAGCCCCCGCGGCCCCGTCGCCGGCGACCTCTCCTCAACCTCCCGTCACAGACGCATACGCCCCCGGCTCTGGCTCGTTTCCGCCGGGGGCGCGCACTTCATCGGCTTGACCGCCGAATGCGTCGGCGTGGTGGGCTTGACCGCCGGACGCGCGACCTCACGCTCCGGCCCTCTCGTCACTCCACCCACAGGCTCCCCGACCATGATTCCCGCACGAACATCTGTCGGACCCGGACTCCAGCCTGACTCTACGCCCATTTATAACGGTTGGCGTTGCCCCGGACAAGCCCGCTACGGCCAGCGCAACAGGAGTCTCTGCGCCGCTTGGACGACCCTCCGACATAGAATCCGCTCGGCTTCACACCCGTCTTAGAAGACACCTTCGGGCAGCGTCATCGGGCGGCCGTACCGCTCCATGATCGCCGGCAGCCTCTCGAGCGGGAGGGCGTGGAAGACGTTGCCTCCCGCGCCCTCCATGGTCGTCGCCATGAACAGGGAGTTGACCACCGCCTCGGCGGTCGCGTCGACGGCGGCCTCGAACAGCGCGCTGATGCGGTCGTCGCCGATGATGTCGAGGGTGATCGGCGACTCGGTGGTGCGTGGCACTCGGGCCGCCGTGCTGAAGGCGAGCATGATCTCGCCGCTGCCGTCCGCCGCGTATGACCCGACCTGCGCCAGGCCGAGAGCGCCTCGCAGCGCGAGGCGCTCGCACTGCCTGGCGCTCAGCGGTGCATCAGTCGCGATAACGACGATGCACGATCCGGGACGGTTCTCGACCGGCATCAGGTCGCCGATCTCGCGGCCGACCGGGGCGCCGTCGATGACGAGGCGGTGACGCAGACCGAAATTGCTCAGGACGAGGGCTCCCAGAGTGTACTGCCCGTCGTATATCGAGACCACGCGGGAGGAGGTGCCGATGCCGGCCTTGAAGTCGAAGGCGGTCATGCCCGTGCCGGCTCCGACGGAGCCCTCGGCCACCGGCCCCCCGCTCGCCCCGTCGAGCGCCGCGAAGACGTGCTCCGCGTTCACGTGCATGCCGCGCGCGTCGTTGAGCGAGCCGTCGTCGCACTCGCCGACGACGGGCATGACCGCGTCGTCGATGCCGGCCAACTCGTCGCGCGCCATCACCCAGCGCACGGTGGCGTCGTAGACCTGGCCGACCGCCTGCGAGTTCGTGAGCATGACCGGCGTCTCGATGACGCCCCACTCGCGGATGGCCGTGCTACCCACGACCTCGCCCACTCCATTCGCCGTGAAGACACCGGCGACGACCTTCTCGCGGAAGAGGTTGCCTGCGTGCGGGAGTATGGCGGTGACGCCCGTGCGGGCGGGCCCGCTGCCGGAGGGCAGCTCGGGCCCGCCCCACGAGACCGTGCAGTGCCCGACAAGGACGCCGGGCACGTCGGTGATGGCGTTAAGCGGCCCTGTGGGCACCGGGCCGATAGTGATGCCCAGCTCCCGCGACCGGGCTCTGCCTTCGGTCATCGGCATTTCCGACCTGCGGTCATCGGTTCCTCCAGCCTTCTGCGTCGGCTATTCCAGCAGGCCGGCGCGATGAGCCTTGAGGTAGTTGCCGCAGTAGGGGTCCTCGCCGCGCAGCGCCTCGGCGGCCTTGATGGTGGCCAGCATCTCCTTGTTGCGCACGTCGAGCACGGCGCCGTCGATGCCCAGGCCCATGCACATGGCGACGAAGGTGCGGTTGAGCAGGGGGCGGTTGGGCAGGCCGAAGCTGACGTTGGAGAGGCCGCCGATGGTGCGCACGGGGAGGCGCTCCTTGACCATCCTTAGGGTCTCCATGGTGATCACGCCGGCGCTGGAGTCGGCCGAGACGGTGAGCACCAAGGGATCGACCCAGAGCTCGGCGGCGGGCAGGCCGGCGGCGGTCACCAGCTCGTGCATCTTGGCCGCCACGGCGAAGCGCTCGGCGGCCGTCGCGGGCACGCCCTCGTCGGAGAGGCAGAGGCCCACCACGGAGCAGCCGTGGGCCTTTATCATGGGCAGGGCGGCGTCGATACGCTTCTGCTCGCCGCTGATGGAGTTGATGAAGGGCACCTGGCCACCGCCGGCGAGGGCCGCCTCGACGCCGGCCCTTAAGGCCTCGGGGCTGGCCGAGTCGACCATGAGGCGCCGCTGCGAGACGCTGCGCACCGTCTCGATGAGCCAGCGCATGTCGGCCACCTCGTCGCCGCCGGCCACGCCGGCGTTGACGTCGAGGACCGCGGCGCCCGCCTCGTCCTGCTCTCGCGCGAGGCCCTTGATGAACTCGGCGTCGCGCGCCGAGATGGCCTCGCCCACCTGCTTACGTGTACCGTTGATCGATTCACCCACGAGCAGCATCTTCCAGGACCTCCACGTACGACGTGCGGGACCAGCCCGAGAGAGGGCGAGTCAGAGAGAGGCTCATTCTATCGACTGTGGATGAGGCCGCAAGGACGGGCTAGTGGTGAGGCGGCTGGCGGGCGACAGGGCGCCGACGGCGGGGCGGCCGGGCCACCGGCCGCCCCGCCGTCGGCGCCTCTTCAGGAGGTCGGCTCGACCTGGGCGCCGCCGGAGACGTCTCCGACGTCCCGTTTGGCGGCGTCGTCGCGCCGGCCGCGTCCGGCCCCGCGCGCGACCGCGCCGTCCGCGCCGATCCCGACCGCACCCTCAGCGCCGGCCGCACCATCGACCGAGACGCAGCGGGTCAGGAACACCTCCACGACCTGGGGATCGAATTGGCGCCCCGCTTGGAGGCGAAGCTCCGCGCACACCTCTTTCACCGTGCGTGATCCTCTGTAGGGACGACTCGAGACCATGGCCTGGAAGGCGTCGCAAACGGCGAGAAGACGCGCCGGCAGCGGGATCTCCTCCGCTTTCAAGCCATCGGGGTAACCCGCACCGTCCCAGCGCTCGTGATGGTAGAGCACGATGGGCCACAGCTCACGCGGCGCGCCGGCGTTGGCGAGGATGTCGACGCTCATCCTTGGGTGACGCCTGATCTCTTGCCACTCTGCCTCGGTCAGCTCGCCCTGCTTCTCGAGGATCTCCGCCGGCACGCCGATCTTGCCCACGTCGTGCAGGCGGGCGGCGACCGCGAGCTGCTCGACCTCTTCGAAGGAGAGGCCGATCTCGCGCGCAAGACACTGCGTCATGGCGGCCACGCTCTCGCTGTGACCTTCGCGGAACGAGGTCTTGGCGTCGACCGCCGCGGCCAGGACGTCGATCCCCGTGCGCTTGAAGCCCTCGTCATGGAGCGGCACCGAGAGCACCATGTCCCTGATGTCGCGGTAGTAGAACGAGCGATCGCGGCCGTGCCGTTTTGCCCAGAGCAGCGCGGTGTCGGCCGCCGAGACGACCACGGTGGCGTCGGCCCCGCAGGCGGGGAAGTCGGCGATGCCGCACGATGCCGTGATGGCGTAACTCTCCCCCGATGCCACCTTCACGGTGCTCACGCGGCTGCGCACCCGCTCGGCGAGTCGACGGGCGTCCTCGCTCGAGGTCTCCGGCATCAGCACGACGAACTCGTCGCCCCCGTAGCGCGCCACGTAGTCCGTGTCGCGGCAGCACGAGACAAGGATCGACGCCACCCTCTTGAGCACCTTGTCGCCGCGCTGGTGGCCGAAGCGGTCGTTGATCTCCTTGAAGTGGTCGAGGTCAAGCATCAGCAGCGCGAGCTTCTTCGGGTAGCGTTCCGCACGCTTGATCTCGCGCTGGATGAGCTCCTGCAAATGACCGTGGTTGAAGAGCCCGGTGAGGCTGTCCGTCACCGCGCGCTGCCGACTCTTCTCGTAGAGCGCCGCGTTCTCCATGGCGATCGCGGCCAGGTTCGCGAAGAGCTTCGTCAGCTCCAGCTCCTCCTCGTCGAAGGTCTTCTCGCCCAGCCTGTCCAGGCACATCACGCCCATGACCTTGTCGCGGATGGCGAGCGGCACCACGATCGACGCCTGCGGTTCGACGGGGGTGTTCGGCACCTGGACGATGCGCGGGTCGGTGAGCACGTCATTGCAGAGCACGGCCTGGTTGTGGACGGCCACCCAGCCGCTCAGCCCCTCGCCGAGCTTGATGCGGAAGGCCAGCACCTCCTCCTGCCACTCGTCGCGGGCGAAGACGCTCACGAGCTCCCCCGCCTGCTGGTCGACCTTGGCTATCGAGAAGGCGTCGTACTCGACGAGGCTGGCCAGGGTGTCGGCGATCGTGTCGAGGATGCCCCGCTCGTCGAGGGTCGATAGCACCGACTCGCTCGTGGCCAACAGATCGCGCTGCGACTTGAGCTGGCGTCCCAGGCGTCGACCCTGGACCTCGATCTCGCGATACTGCAACGCGTTCTCGATGGCGATCGCCGCCTGGTTGGCGAAGATCTCCACCACGTGGACCATGTCGAGGGTCGGCGGCCGACGGTCGGCGGGGTCGTAGAGGTCGAGGAGGCCCAGCAGCCGGTTGTCGCGCGAACGTAGGGGAACGAGCAGCGTGTCGTCGGACTGCCACTCGTGCCGCGGACGGTCCCCAAGGTCTGTGCAGGGGAAGTAGTACTTCTCCTGCGGGCTCCCAGGTGCCAGCTGTTCCCGGCGGAAGTACGCGTTGCCCAGGCGAAACTCATCGCGCAGGAAGCCGTCGATGATGTCCTTGGGTATGGGCTGGTCGAGGAGGACCTGGTTGACCTCCGGGCTGCCCCCCAGGGCAACGCGGGTGATGTAGGACTCGCTGGCCTCGTCGTAGAGGTAGATCGCCACCTCCCGATACGGCAGCGTCTCCTGCACGGCGCGGCCGCAGCGGTCGAGCAGCTCGCCGAGCTCGTAGGTGGCGCGCAGCTCGTTGCCCAACTGCAGCAACGCCTCGAGCTGACTCGAGCGCTCGCGGAGCTGCTCGGCGAGCTCGGCCTGCTTGCGATACAACGACGCGTTGTTCGCCGTGAGAGCCGCGAAGCTCGCGACCGTCAGACCCGTCGTGATGCGTCGCTGCGAGAACGATTCGTCCCTCCCCGGCTCGTCGAGACAGGCGACCCCGAGCGAGCCGGCCTGCGAAGGCAGGGGCAACGCAAGCACGCAGCGGGCGTCGACTTGGGCCATGGCCTCGGCGTCGGCGCCCGGATGAGCGGGGGTCAGGACGACGGGGTCGCGCAACGCGCCCGCGAATGCCGAGCGCACCAGCGGCGCGCCGGCCAAACAGCGCTCGCCGCCGTCGTTGCCGGCTGTCGTCGCGGCCACCCTCAGCCGCTCCCCCTGCTCGAGGTAGATGGTGCAACGCGACACGCCGACGGCTTCGCAGAGCTGCTGGGCGATCATGCCGAGCAGCTGGTCGAGATCGAGCGTCGAGGCGAGACCGAAGGCCGCCAAGGCGAGGGCGCTCGTTTCGAGATGGCGTGCCGCGCGCGCCTCGTAGACCGTGCTGTAGGGATGGTAACGGAGGGCGACGAAGATGAAAGCGCCCCCCAGGGCGAAGCAGGCTCCTCCCAGCACCGGATCGAGCCGCGCGAGCGCGTCGACCAGGAGCATCGCCGCCGACGCGAAGAAAGCCACGAGGAGCGCTACCGATACAGGGAGGGCGAGTCGAGCGCGCGCGGGCGCGGGCGACGATGGGGTTAGTTCTCGATCCACACTCATTCCCTCATCGTCAACTATCGTCGTGTGAGGCCGGATTCTTGACTTTCGCGAGTGCCGTGTGGCGGCCTCGGACGAGCGTCGCGCCGGCAATCGATCGAGGAGCAGACTGATCGACTACGACGCCTGTTCAGGTGTGAAAGCGGCGACGGGGCCGGCGGCTCTCTCGAGCCGCCGGCCCCGTCGCACACGCGAAAGGGATTTCGCTATTCGTATGTCGTTGTGATCCGGCTACCTGCCGGGCCACCTCGTGTTCCGGCTACAGCCGGATGACTACGCCGCTAGGCAAGGCAGCGAGGCACTCGCCGTCAGGCGAACACTACCCGCCGTAAGGCAAGGCAGCGAGGCACTCGCCGTCAGGCGAAGGCTCACATCATGCCGCCGGGCATACCGCCGCCGGGCATACCGCCACCCTGGCCCGCAGGCTCCGGCTTGTCAGTGACCACGCACTCGGTGGTCAGGATGTTCTTGGCGATCGAGGCGGCGTTCTGCAGCGCCGACCGGGTGACCATGGCGGGGTCGATGATGCCGGCCTTCACCATGTTCTCGTACTCGCCGGTCTCAGCGTTGAGGCCCTCGCCCTTCTTGAGGCCGCGGACCTTCTCCACCACGACCGAGCCCTCGAGGCCGGCGTTCGTGGCGATCTGACGCAGCGGCTCCTCGAGCGCGCGGACGATGATTGCCTTGCCGGTCTTCTCGTCGGGGTCGTCGGCCTCGACCTTGATGGCGGCGACGGCGTTGACCAGCACCACACCGCCGCCGGGCACGATGCCCTCCTCGAGGGCCGCGCGCGTGGCGTTCAGCGCGTCCTCGACACGGTGCTTGGTCTCCTTCATCTCGACCTCGGTGGCCGCGCCGACCTTGATGACGGCCACGCCGCCGGCCAGCTTGGCGAGACGCTCCTGGAGCTTCTCGCGGTCGAAGTCGGAGTCGGTGTCCTCGATCTCGGCCTTGAGCTGCTTGATGCGGCCCTTGATCTGGTCGCTGTCGCCGGCGCCGTCGATGATCGTCGTGTTGTCCTTGGTCACGACGATCTTGCGGGCGCGGCCGAGCTGCGACAACTGCGTGTTGTCGAGCTTGAGGCCCATCTCCTCGGTGATGACCTCGCCGCCGGTGAGGATGGCGATGTCCTCGAGCATGCGCTTGCGGCGGTCGCCGAAGCCGGGGGCCTTGACGGCGACGCTGGTGAACGTGCCGCGCAGCTTGTTGACCACCAGGGTCGCGAGAGCTTCACCCTCGACGTCCTCGGAGACGATAAGGAGCTGCTTGCCCTGCTGGATGACCTTCTCGAGCACGGGGAGCAGGTCCTGCACGGCACCGATCTTCTGGTTGGCGACCAGGATGTAGGGATCCTCGAGCACGGCCTCCATGCGCTCGGGGTCGGTGATCATGTAGGGGCTCAAGTAGCCCTTGTCGAACTGCATGCCCTCGGTGAACTCGAGGTCGAGGCCGAAAGTGTTCGACTCCTCGACGTTCACCACGCCGTCCTTGCCGACCTTCTCGATAGCGTCGGCGATGACGTCGCCGACGGCACGGTCGCGCGCCGAGATGGTGGCGACGCGGGCGATGCTCTCCTTGTCGGTGATCTCCTGCGACTGCGCCTTGATGGACGCGACGGCCTCGTCGACGGCCTTCTCGATGCCGCGCTTGATGGCCATCGGGTTGGCGCCGGCGGCCACGTTGCGCAGGCCCTCGCGTACGATGGCCTGGGCGAGCAAGGTCGCCGTCGTGGTGCCGTCGCCGGCGATGTCGTTGGTCTTCGTCGCGACCTCGCGCACGAGCTGGGCGCCCTGGTTCTCGAAGGCATCCTCGAGCTCGATCTCGCGGGCGATGGTCACGCCGTCGTTGGTGATGGTCGGCGCGCCGAACTTCTTGTCGAGCACGACGTAGCGGCCCTTGGGGCCGAGCGTGATCTTCACTGCGTCGGCAAGAGCGTTCACGCCACGCTCGAGAGCACGCCGGGCATCCTCGTCATACTTCAGTTCTTTGGCTGGCACTAGGTTCACCCTCCTCTCTTACTTCTGGACGATGGCCAGGATCTCGCTGGCACGCAGGATCAGGACTTCGTCGCCATCGGGCGTCTTGTACTCGGTCCCGGAGTACTTGCCGTAGATGACGACGTCGCCTACCTTGACGTCGACGGGTACGCGCTTGCCCTCTTCGTACTTCCCCTCCCCGACGGCGAGCACCTTGCCCTTCATCGGCTTCTCCTTGGCGGTGTCGGGAAGCACGATGCCGCTGGCCGTCTTATCCTCTTCTTCGAGGGCTTTGACGACGACGCGATCCTCGAGCGGCTTCAGTTTCACTTCACATCCCTCCTTCACTGCTGTCTTATTGATGATTCTGGCACTCTCAATGCAAGAGTGCCAACTTCTTGCGGGTTGCTATGGTATGGCCCCCTCCGGGTCCCTGTCAAACGTCGCGACGACGTGTCCGGCGTCCGACCGGACCATCCCATCGGATGCCCGACTGCGACAAGGCGATGCCTACTGAGCGGGCCTTTCGGCAGGCCTCGCGTACGAGTGCCGAATCGCGCGACGAACGCGCGTACACCGGGGACCATTCGGGCACACGTGCGCGCGGCGAGACTGCGGGGACCTCCTGTAGAATCGGGGCCTCGGCGCCGACGGTCGACACTCGACGCCGGCGGTCGGTCGCGGGACCCGACGGTCGCTGGCACAGCGCCGGCGTGCTCAGTACCGGCCAAACGAGGGAGGAGCAGGTGCGCGTGCTCGTGCAGCGCGTGGAGGAGGCGGCGGTGAGCGTCGACCGCGAAGTCGTCGGCGCCATCGGCGCGGGCCTTTTGGCGCTCGTCGGGGTCGCTCCCGCCGACACGCGCGAGACGGCGAGAAGGCTCGCCGCCAAGACGGCCAGGCTGCGGGTCTTCGACGATGAGGGCGGCCTCATGAACCTCAGCCTGGCCGACGTGGGCGGCGAGGTGCTCGTCGTCTCGCAGTTCACCCTCTACGCCGACACCCGACGCGGCAACCGGCCGAGCTTCACCGACGCCGCCCCTCCCGAGCAGGGCGAAGAGCTCTACCTGGCCTATGTGGACGAGCTGCGCGCCGAAGGCGTCCGTGTCGCCACGGGCGTCTTCGGCGCGCACATGCGTGTCTCGCTGGTCAACAACGGCCCCGTGACGATCCTGTTCGAAGCCTAGGGCGGTCTTCTCAACGGCCCGGTGACGATCCTGCTCGAAGCCGGCGGCGGTCTTCAGACCTGCCCGGTCACGAACCGCGGCGCGAGGCGCCAGAGATCGATACCCAGCTTCCTGTTCTCGCTGTAGTCGATGGAGACGTCGACGACCACAGGCCCGTCGACCTGCAGCGCCCGTTGTAGCGCGGGCGCAAGCTCGGACGCCTTCTCGACCCGCATCCCCTCGGCGCCGAACGAGCGCGCGAGGCTGGCGAAGTCGGGGTTGCCGAACCTGGTTCCCGTGACGTGGCCAAAGCGACGCTCCTGGTGCATCTCGATGAGCCCGTATGAGCCGTCGGTCCAGATCATGCAGACCAACGGGACGCGCAGCCTGACGGCCGTCTCGAGCTCGTGCGCGCTCATAAGGAAACCGCCGTCGCCCATCACCGTCACGACCTTGTGCCGGCCCCGCGCGGCCAGAGCCGCGGAGACGGCTGCAGGAAGGGCGAACCCCATCGCCGCGAAGCCGTTCGAGATCCACACGGTGTTCGGCTCGTGGGCCTGCCAGAGCCGCGCGATCCAGAGCTTGTGCGCACCCACGTCGGAGACGAGAAGGTCGCTCGGCCCCATGACCGCGCGCAGATCGTGCAGCACGCGCTGCGGCTTGATGGGACGGTCATCGTCGCCACCCACGTCGAGCACCGACGCCAGGGCCTCGCGATAGGGCGGCATCTCGTAGGCGGCCGGCGGACTTACCGAGAGCATCTCGCCGAGCTGCGTGAGGATGCCGCCGATGTCGCCAATGAGCTCCACCTGGGGCACGAAGTGAGCGTCGATGTCCGCCGCGGCGGTGTCGATGCACACGATACGCAGCTTGCCGTCGGGGTTCCAGGCCTCGGGCGACCACTCGACGAGGTCGTAGCCTACGGTCACCACGAGGTCGACCTTGCCCATCAGCCCTTGCGGGTAGTCCTGGCCCCGTAGGCCGGCGGTGAACAGGTAGTGATCGTCACGCGCGTCGACCACGCCCTTGCCCATGAAAGTGGTGATCACGTGCAGACCCGTCTGCTCGCAGAAACGCCGCAGCTCGGGCGCCGAGCGCGTGCGCACGACGCCGTTGCCCACCAGCATCACCGGACGCCGCGCCGCCTGCAGCAGGCGCGCCGCGCAGTCGAGCGACTCGTACGCAGGCTCAGTCGGCGCGACGCCCACACGCGGCAGCGGAGAGCCGGCGGCCGGGCGTGCCATGACGTCCTCGGGCAGCTCGAGGTGCGTCGCGCCCGGCTTCTCGGCGGCGGCCACGGCGAACGCCTTGCGCACCGTCTCGGGCACGACCCGCGGGTCGCCTACGCTCGCGTTCCACTTCGTGATCGGCCGCAGCATGTCGACGACGTCGATGTACTGGTGCGTCTCCTTGTGCATCTGCTGCACCCCGACCTGCCCCGTGAGGGCGACCATGGGGGCGCGGTCGAGGTAGGCGTCGGCGATCCCCGTGGTGAGGTTGGTCGCCCCCGGTCCGAGGGTCGAGAGACACACACCGGGCCGCCCCGTGTAGCGGCCGTAGGCGTCGGCCATGAAGGCGGCGCTCTCCTCGTGGCGCACGGGGATGAAATGGACGCTCTCGCTGTGCTCGATCGCCTCGTTGACGTCGAGCGTCTCCTCGCCGGGGATGCCGTAGACGTACTCGACGCCTTCGTTCTCGAGACAGCGGACGAGCAGCTCGGCGGCCGTCTGCTCGTGGGGTCCGGTGGCGCGCGCCTCGGGGAAGGCCGACTTCACTGGTTTGGTCATCGTAGTCGCTATGTTACAGGCTGGCGATGGGCACAAACCGTCGGCTAGCGGCGACGGTGGCCGGCAGGCAGGCCGCTCGACGCCTGGGCGTCGAGCGGCAGGTACGCCGGCCACGGGATCGCCGGCAGGTACGCGGCGGCGATGCCGATCATGGCGGCGTTGTCGGTGCACAGCGAGCGCGGTGGGAGGAAGAGCTCGAGGTCGTGCTGCGCGCAGGCCGCGGCGAGGGCGCGGCGCAGGCCCTCGTTGGCGGCCACGCCGCCGGCGAGGGCGACGCGCCGCGCCCCCTCGGCCTGCGCGCAGCGCACCGTCTTCTCGACGAGCTGCCGGGCGATAGCCGCTTGGTAGCTCGCCGCGATGTCGGCCCGGTGCGCATCGACCTCCGCGGGCGGACGCTCTCGCAGGTCGTAGAGCAACGCCGTCTTGAGACCGCTGAAGCTGAGATCGGCGCCGCGTGGCACGGCGCGCGGGAAGCGCACGTAGGTTGGGTCGCCGTCCCGCGCGAGACGGTCGAGCTCAGCACCACCCGGGTAGCCGAGCCCGAGCAGACGCGCGCCCTTGTCGAAGGCTTCGCCGGCGGCGTCGTCGAGCGTGCGCCCCGCGACGCGAAAGCGCACGCCTTCATCGACGACCACGACGAGGGTGTGGCCGCCGCTGGCGATGAGGCACACGAACGGCGCCCGCGCGCCGGCGACATAGGCGGCGGCCAGGTGCCCCTCGAGGTGGTTGACGGGGACCAGGGGCAGCCGGCGCGCGTAGGCGTAGGCCTTCGCCGCCGACAGACCGACCAGCAGCGCGCCGATGAGGCCGGGACGCGTCGTCACGGCGATGCCGTCGAGCTCCTCCCAACTCGTCGAGCCGGCGTCGAGGGCTTCGGCGACCACAGCGTCGAGCAGCTCGACGTGATGGCGCGAGGCGATCTCGGGCACGATGCCGCCGAAGACCGCGTGCAGCACGTCCTGCGACGAGACGATCGACGAGCGGATGTCGCCGCCCTCGACCACGGCAGCGCTCGTGTCGTCGCATGAGGTCTCGACGCAGAGCAGGCGGCCGTGCGGCGGCGGGACGGTCGCGAGGGTCTCACCGCCGGGGAGGCCGTCGGCGCCCGCAACGGGTCCACGACTCACGCCGTCCTGCCCTCCCAGTCCTTCCACATGATGAGGGCGTCCTCGCGGTTGTCGGAGTAGTAGCCCCGGCGGAAGCCCGTAGCCACGAAACCGAAACTGCGATAGAGCTCGATGGCGGCCTCGTTCGAGACGCGCACCTCGAGCGTGTGCCCACGGTGCGGCTTGGCCTCGGTGATCTCGAAGTACTTCTCGAGGAGGCCGGAGGCAAGGCTCTGGCGGCGACGCTCCGGCACGACGGAGACGTTCATGAGGTGCCAGACGTCGACGAAGGAGTCGGCGATCAGGTAGCCCACGAGCTCGTCGTCGACCTCGCACACCAGGCAGATCGCCGATTCGCGCACGACCTCCGCGCTGAACACCTTGGGCGACCACGGCAGGCTGAACACGCTGCGCTCGATGGCGACCACGCCCTCCAGGTCCTCGAGGGTCATCTCGCGAATGACGCGCCCGCTCACCGTCCCACCCTTGCCCGCGATGGAGTCCAACGCTTCGCATCTGGTCGGCGTCCGTAGATCGGCAGCGCGCGGCCGATGCCTGTGACGTTCCCGGGGGCCCGCGCCTGCCAGGCGCGCACCAGCATGGCCGCGGTGGGGGCGGCGACGGCGCGCGCGCGGCGCGCGCGCGGCGGTAGCTCGTCGGCGTAGAGGCGCGCGCCGTCGCCGCCCACGAGCGCCCCCGGCCACGGCGCCAGGAACGCGGCGAGGTCGGCGGCGCGCACGACGGCGAGGCGCGGCTCGCCCTCGGCGAGGCCGTCGCCGCGCCGCTCGTAGCGCGCCGCGAAGACCTCGCCGCGGCGGCCGTCGATGAGCGGCACGAGCGTGCCGGCGCTCGCGCCGGCGTCGCCGTCGGCGAGCGCCTGCGCGAGCGCCGCAAGCGTGGGCACACCGACGAGACTCAGACGCGGGTCGGCCTGAGCGAGGGCGCGCGCCGTTGCGATGCCGATGCGCAGGCCGGTGAAGCTCCCCGGTCCGAGGCTCACGAGCAAGGTCGTCACGTCGCCGATGCCGGCATCGCACATGACCAGCGCCCGGTGAGCGTCGGGCAGGAGCCGCCGGGTGTGTGCCGGACCGACCTCTGATGAGATCTCGGCGAGCAGGCGGCCGTCCCCGTCCGCGACGGCGACCGAGCAGGCCAGCGTGGCCGTCTCGAGGGCCAGCACCAGGTCTCGCCGCGGCGTCCCCGCGACCCCCTCGCGCGGCGTCATGACAAGCCCTCAGCGCGGCGCGCCGGCACGCCCGGCCGCACCCAGAGCCGCGAGCAGCGCTCGCTCGAGCTGGGGTGCGCCCGTGACCTCGACGCGCCGCGCGGCGCGGCTGACGTGGGACAGCCGCAGGGCCACGTCGGCCGGCGGCAGCTCGTTCTCGCCGACCTCGGACCACTCCACGAAGACGACGGCGTCGCCGCCGAGATAGTCCTCCCAGGCGAACAGGGCCACATCGTCACCCGGCGCGAGCCGGTACAGGTCGAGATGGTGCAGCGTCAGAAGTCCCCTCCCCCGGTAGCTCTGGGCGAGCGTGAACGAGGGGCTCGCCACCGCTTCGCGCACGCCGAGCGCGCGCAGCGCGTGACGCACGACCGTCGTCTTGCCCGTGCCGAGCTCGCCGGTGAGGGTGATCAGCATCGGTGCCCGCAGCGTGCCGGCGAGCGCTCGCGCGAAGCGCGCCGTGACCGCCGCCGAGGGGAGGTCGGCCGCGACCATTCAGAAGAGGCCGAGTTGCTCCGCTGGGCCTGCGGCCGCCGCCGGCGTCTCGGCGGCAGTCCCCGGCGACTGGGGGGCGTCGTTTGCCGGCGCGAGCGTGTCCTGCCCCGCCTCCTCCTCAGCTTCGGGGAGGGGCAGTGCGAGCACCTCCGGGAGGCGACGAAAGTCCTCCCTGAGCGTCGTCAGCATGGCCGGCGTGTAGAGGGCCGCCGCGGGGTGGAAGATCGGGTAGAGGTGCACCATGCGGCGTCCGAAGGGCACGGCCTGGGGCCGGCCGTGGACCTTGGTGATGCCGAGGGGTTTGCCCGAGAGAAGCTTGGTGGCGTGGTTGCCCAGGGAGCAGACCACGCGCGGCGCGATGAGCTCGATCTGCTTCCACAGGTAGGGCTCGCAGGCGGCGATCTCTGCCGGCAGCGGGTCGCGGTTGTTGGGCGGCCGGCACTTCAGCACGTTGGCGATGTACACCTGCTCGCGCTTGAGCCCGATCGACCCCAGGAGCTCCTCGAGCAACTTGCCGGCGGCGCCGACGAACGGGCGCCCCTGCTGGTCCTCGTGGTACCCCGGCGCCTCGCCCACGAACATGAGATCGGCGGCGGGATCGCCCTCGCCGAACACGAGGCGTGTGCGGGAGCCGAAGAGCTGGCAGCAAGGCGACTGCTCCACCTCGCGGCGGAGGGCGTCGAGACGCTCGCTCAGGTCGTCGCTGGGCTCAGTGGCAGGTGGCACAGGAGGAGCTCGAACAGGATGTGCAGCTCTTGCCTGAGGACGCTGAAGCCACGCCGGAGAAGCCCGGCGAGCTGGAGTGGACGGCGAACCGCGACAGCAGGCGACGGACGTCGCTGGAGGAGCAGTGCGGGCACGAGACGACCTCGCCGTTGCGCACGAGCTCCTCGAAAGAGACCTCGCAGCGGTCACAGATGAACTCGTAGATGGGCATGGTTGCAGTGTACCACGGTGGCCCCGTGAGCAGGACAGGACGGCGATTGACCGCCCCACGAGGCGTCGTGTACCCTCCATGGTGGACTGCTCCCGCTCCTAGCCCGAGAGGGCCGGAGACGGGAGGCACCGCGATAGGCACTGAGCCTGTCGGCCGGCGCGGTACCGCCTCCCACGACGGACCGCAGCCAGGAGAGCCAACGGCTTGACCGATCTCGACGCACTGCGATTCTGCGTGGTCGGCCCCGGACGTCTGGGGTCGGCCTTGGCGCGCGCCCTCGACGCCGTCGGCCTATCCGTCGGCGCGTTCGGTGTGCGCGGCGGCGTCGACGCCTCGTCGACACCGCCGCGCCTGCCGCCCGTCGAAGCCGCACGTGGCGCGGACGTCCTCTGGCTCGCCGTACCCGACGACGCCATCGCCGCCGTCGCGGCGGAGCTCGCGCGGCGGCTGGGTCCCGCGGTTGTCGGCAAGCTGGCCGTGCACTCGAGCGGCCTCGCCGGCCTGGCGGTCCTCGACCCGTTGCGGGCCGCCGGAGCGCGCGTCGTGAGCCTGCACCCCCTGCAGACCCTCGCCGCCGGGGCCGCCGACGACGTCTTCGCCGGCGTCCCGTTCGCCGTCACCGCACGCGACGAGACCGACCTGGTGCTGGGCAGCGCGCTGGTCGAGCGTCTGGGCGGCCTGCCGTTCGCCCTCGGCGACGAGCGCAAGCCCCTGTACCACCTGGCCGCGGCGGTCGCCAGCAACCTGCTGGTCGCCCTCGAGAGCGAGGCGGTCGAGCTCATGAACGAGGCCATCGGCGCGGCGGCCAAGACTAGCGGCACGGTGGCGGCCGACGACGTCGAGGGCCTGCGCGTCTTGGCGCCGCTCGTGCGCACGACATCCGCCAACCTGCTGGCGCTGGGTCCCGAGCGGGCGCTCACCGGCCCCGTGGCGCGCGGCGACGTGAGCACCGTCCGCGCGCACCTCGAGCTGCTCCGACAGTACCCCCCGCGTCTGCGCGAGGCCTACCGCGCCCTGTCGCTGCAGGCGCTGGTCCTGGCCGCGCCGCGGCTCGACGACGACACCGTGAGGACGCTCAAGGAGATCCTCGCGCCGGGGGTTCGCTAAGACCATGCTGGTGACGCGGACGATCGCCGAGACACGTGCGGCTCTGGCCGCACTGCGGCATCCCGTGGCGCTGGTACCGACCATGGGGGCGTTGCACGAGGGGCACCTCGCCCTGCTGCGCGAGGCGCGACGCTTCGCCGGACCCTCCGGCACGGTGGTGATGTCGCTCTTCGTGAACCCCACGCAGTTCGGCGCCGAAGAGGACTACGCGCGCTACCCACGAGACGAGGCGCGCGACCTGGCGCTCGCCGGCGACGAGGGCGTCGACCTCGTCTTTGCGCCGACCGCTGACGAGATGTACACGGAGGGGTCCGCGACCAGCGTGCACGTCACCGGTCCGCTGAGCGAGACCTTCGAAGGCGCGACCCGGCCGGGGCACTTCGACGGCGTGGCGACGGTGGTCACGAAGCTGTTCGCCATCGTGCGCCCCGAGGCCGCCTTCTTCGGGCGCAAGGACGCGCAGCAGCTCGCCTTGATCAGGCGCCTCGCCCGCGACCTCGACCTCGGGGTCGAGGTCGTCGGCGTCGAGACGGCGCGCGCGGCCGACGGCCTCGCGCTGAGCTCGCGCAACGCCTACCTCGGCGAGCGCGGCCGCGCGGCGGCGGCGCGCCTCTACACCGCTCTTCGCACCGGGCGCGCCGCCGCCGCGCGCCCCGGAGCGGCGCCCGACGACATCGTGAACGCCGTCCTCGCGGCGCTGAACGAGGGAGCCGACGACGGCGACGAGGGCGTGCGCCTCGCGCCCGACTACGTCGCCGTCGTCGACCCCGACACCTTCGTCCCGGAGTCGAGCCTCGGCGAGCGCAGCCTCATCATCGCGGCAGCCCGGCTCGGCACGACCAGGCTGATCGACAACCTCCCCATACGGGAGAGGATCGAGACCGGCGGCGCCGCTCCCACGCTGCGTGAATGGCGCGCCCGAACCCAGCGCGGGGCATCGTCCACACGGCACAACGAGAACGACGCGAGCACGTTCCCCCCCGAGGAGCGGCGTGCGGCACAGGAAGGGTGAGAACAGTGGCCAGGGTGTTCATGAACCGGCGCATGCTCAACGAGCAGAAGGTACGCGAGGGCCTCGTCTGCGTGGTGACCGGTTCGATCAAGTTCGAGAGCGGCGGTGACGCCGACATCATCAAGATCACCGACGAGGTCGAGCAGGCGGTGCGCGACACAGGTCTCCTCGACGGCACGGTGACCGTCTTCGTGCCGGGCGCGACCGGCGCCCTGACCACGCTCGAGTTCGAACCAGGCGTCGTGCACGACCTGCAGCAGCTCCTCGACGACATCGTACCGCCCGGCAAGCACTACGCGCACAACGACAACCTCGGCGACGGCAACGGACACTCCCATGTGCGCGCCGGCCTGCTCGGCCCGTCGCTCACCATCCCGTTCGTCGACGGCCGCGTCACCCTCGGCCGCTACCAGAACATCGTCTTCTGCGACTTCGACGCCCGGCCGCGGTCGCGCAGCCTCGTCGTGCAGGTGATGGGAGTCTGAGAATGGCAGCGGCGACCGGCGCCGGCGGCGCCCCCGACGCGTCCAGCGCTGTGACCTCGGGAATGCCCCGCCATAGGGTCCACCTCCAGGTCGCGCTCGACTTCGTCGACCTGCCGCGGGCGCTCCTCATCGCCCGCGAGGCCGTCGCCGGCGGCGCCGACTGGGTCGAAGCCGGCACGCCGTTGATCAAGGCAGAGGGCCTGCAGGCGGTACGCGAGCTCAAGGCGGCGTTCCCCGACAAGGTGATCGTGGCCGACATGAAGACCATGGACGCCGGCCGCATCGAGCTCGAGTACGCGGCCAAGGCCGGCGCCGGCGTGGTCGGCGTACTTGGCGCCGCCAGCGACTCCACCGTCAAGGAGTGCGCCGAGGCCGCGCGCAACTACGGCTGCGAGCTGATCGTCGACATGATCGAGGTGGCCGACCCCGTCACGCGCGCGCGACGGGCCGAGGAGCTCGGCGCCGACTACGTCGGCATCCACACGGCCATCGACCAGCAGATGCGCGGCGAGGCGCCGTTCGAGACCCTGCGCCGGGTCGCCGAGTCGGTGACGATCCCGGTGAGCGTCGCCGGCGGGATCAACTCGGAGACGGCGGCGGCGGCCGTCGCGGCCGGCGCGAGCATTGTCGTCGTCGGAGGCGCCATCACCAAGTCCACCGATGCGACGGCCGCCGCCGCCGAGATCCGGCGCGCTTTGGACGAGGGTGTCTCTCTCGAGACCACCCTCTACAAGCGCGCCGGCGCCGACGACATCCGCTCGGTGCTCGAGCAGGTCTCGACGGCCAACATCTCCGACGCCTGGCACCGCCAGCCCAGCCTGCACGGCGTGCGACCGCTGTTCCCCGGCGCTCGCCTGTGCGGCCCGGCCGTCACCGTACGCACCTACCCCGGCGACTGGGCCAAGCCGGTCGAGGCCATCGACCTCTGCCGGCCCGGCGACGTCCTGGTCATCGACGCCTTCAACTCCTATCCCGCCATCTGGGGCGAGCTAGCCACGCACAGCGCCATCGTGAAAGGGCTCGCCGGACTCGTCGTCTGGGGCGCCATCCGCGACACGCCCGAGATCGCCCGGCTCAGGTTCCCCGCCTTCTCGAGCCTCGTGAGCGCCGACGCCGGCGAACCCAAGGGCTTCGGCGAGACCAACGTCCCACTTCACATCGCCGGACAGACGATCGAGCCGGGCGACTGGATAGTGGGCGACGACGACGGCGTCATGGTCCTCCCCAAGGCGCAGGCCGTAGAGCTCGCCAACCGCGCCATGGACGTGCTCGAGAAGGAGAACCGCCTGCGCGCCGAGATCGAGGGCGGCAAGACCCTCAGCGAGGTCGCCTACCTGCAGAAGTGGGAGAAGGCGCGCTAACTAGCGCCGCGGGACGATCTTCCAGACGAGCCCGAAGCGCGTGCGGTGGCCCATGACGGAGCTGTCGCTACGCGCGGGGCGCTGCCAATCGCCGTAGAACCGCACGCTGAAGCGGAACACGCGCGACTGCCCGGGCTTGAGCACGCAGGCGCGCACCCGGTGGAACCTTGTCAGCGGTCCGGCCCACACGCGGTGGGTCGTCCCGTTCGCCCTCTTCCACCAGATACGCAGCCACAACTTGTCCGAAAGCCGCGGCTGATCCGTGGGGGTGCTGCGCAGATTCCTCAGCCTCAGGTAGAGGACTCCCTCTACGTGTCCCCGGTTGCGGATGCGTGTGGCGCCCCGTGCGACCTGTCCGGGCATGAGCCTTGAGGCCTTGAGGATCGCGTGACCGCCCGTGCTGTTGCTGATCCTCGGCTTGGCCGCCTGGAACAGGCGCAGCGGATTCGTCAGGCTCAACTCGCCGGCCGCCGTCGACGCCAGGGCGACGCCCGCTACAAGGAGCGACAGCGCGACGATAACGACGACGAAGTGCTTGACGAACAGCCTTCGTCGCCGCACAGGCCTCTCAGCCGAGAGCTGGCCACCACCAGAGATCGCCGGCAGCGAGCAGCGCGCGTCATCCGGCCCGGTATCCTTCACATCTGCGCTCATTGGACCGTCACCGAGACCGGCACGCCGTACTGGTAGTAGGTCACGGTCACACCGGTGTAGGTGACCGTCACCAGCACGCGAGGGACGTAGGTCACACCGCGCGTCGAGCCGCGCAGCCGCATCTGCAGGTTTACCTGCTGCTTGGGGCCGGCGGTCGTGAGCGTCACCGTCGTGTTGTATACGCCGGCCGTACCGAAGTTGGCCATGCCCCAGCGCGTGAACGGCTGGTAGCCGGTCGTCGGATCGGCCTGCACGCTCAGGGTCACCGTTATCGAGGTCACGCCGTTGGAGGGTCACTTGCGCATCGGAGCCTCGGGCAGGAGAAACGAGCCGGGCTCGGAACGTTAGAGGACAAGCTTCACCAGTACCCGAGCGAGGGGGCTTCGCCATGAGAGTTCGTCTGATCCTCGTCGGCATCGCCGCTCTGGCGTTCGCGCTCGTCGCGCTGCCGGCTGCGGCGCTGGCCGGTACCTACGTCGAGCCGTTCACGGTCATCACCGGTCCCGGGAACCAGGGGGAGCCGGCGGTCAGCGGCTCAGTCGTCCTGTGGGTCGACGACGCCAGCGGCCCCACGGTCATCCAGCAGCGCTACCTGCCGCCCTCGGGCCCACTCCTCACGCTCTCCACGAACACAACCGGCGGCCGTCACCACCCCTCGTACTCCGCCGGCCTCGCCGTGTGGTGGGACTCGCGCTACGGCGACGGCGACATCTGGGCCTACAGCGTGCTCAGCGGACACGAGTTCCCCGTCTACTTCGGCTCGGGAGAGCAGGTCGAGCCCTCGACCTCCGACGGGTACGTCGTCTGGCAGGACGACCGCAACGGCACCTGGGACATCTACGGCGCCGTCGTCGATCCGGCCACCGACGCCATCAAGGACGTCTTCCCCGTCTACGTCGGGGAGGGCTCACAGACGCGTCCCATCGTGTACGGCAACACGGTGGTCTGGCAGGACGACCGCAACGGCACCTGGGACATCTACGGCGCCAGGCTCACCGCCGTCGACGCTACGAACTGGACCGCGGGGCCGTCCTTCGCCGTCTGCACCGCGGATAGGCTGCAGACCTGGCCCTCGACCGACGGCACCACCGTCGTGTGGCAGGACTTCCGCAACAAGGAGTGGGACATCTACGGCGCGACCTTGGGTTCGGGGCTCACCCCGACTGTGACGCCTCTCGCGGAGCCCATCTGCGCCGCCTACGCGGCACAGACACACCCACAAGTGGCCCAGGAGCTTGCGGTCTGGCAGGACATGCGCGACACGCAAGCGAGTCTGAGCTACGGCGCCGACATCTGGGCCAGGGACATGAGCAGGGAGACCGAGTTCCCGATCGTCGTCGCGAAGGGCGACCAGGTGCTGCCCTCGCTCTCCTACAACACCGTGGTCTGGGAGGACGCGCGCGCGGGCAACAGCGATGTCTACGGTGCGACGGTGACCCCGTGGAGCATCTACGTGCGGGTCGGCGACGGCTCAGGGTGGACGAAGACGAGGAACCTCCTGGTCCACATGCTCGACGTGACGACGGACGTGAACCCGCCGGTGAGCGAGATGCTGGTGTTCAACGAGGGCGACGTCGTCTACGACTGGCGCACGTTCGGCCCCACCTACGGCATCCTTCTCACCGCCGGCGACGGCCCGAAGAAGCTGGGGATCAGGTTCTCGGACTCGACCGACACGACGTCTCCGGTCCTGTGGGAGACGGTCAAGCTCGACATGACGCCGCCGGTCACCAAGGCGCCCTACGCCGCGAGCGTTCTCAAGGGGGGAATCGCGAAGCTGCAGTACCGCGTGAACGACGCCCTGAGCCCGAAGGCCACTGTGACGATCAAGATCAAGACGCTCGGCGGCACACCAATGAGGACCCTGTCGCTGGGCAAGCACGTCACGGGCAAGCTGCTCACGACGAGCTATCTCTGCAACCTCGCCAAGAAGAAGTACCGCTTCGAGGTCTGGGCGAAGGATCTCGCGGGCAACGCGGCGACCTCGATCGGCTTGAACTACCTGACGGTGAAGTAGCGGGCGGTTCCGTCAGAAGAGGACCGAGCCTGCTGCCAAGAACCCGCCAGGCAGCGGGGGCAGCTTCGGGCGACTGAGAACGACAGAAAGGGACCGGCACAGTCCGTCGTCGCTCTCGTGTTGCTGCTGCTCCACCACGCGTGGTTAACGCCAGTGGCGGCCGTGGTGATGGCTGCCCACATGATCTGGGAGATGGACACCCCAGAGCCTAGGTTCACGACCATCCTCGTGTGCTACCCTCGGATTCGACGCGACCTTGGAGCGTGGGCATGACAGGTGTCGGACGGCTTCTGTGGTGGCTTCTGTGGGCCGCCCTGGTCATCTTCCTCGCACTGGTCGCACTGCGGCTCGCACGTGTCCTCGGAATGGGCAGGCTCGCGCCTCTTCTGATTGCTCTGGGCGTTCTCTTTGTTGTTGCGGTCGCCTCGGGCATCCTCTTGGCACGGCGGCGCGAACGGCCCCGGCGGTAGCAGGCTGCTTCTCACTGACGGTCATCCATCTCAAATGCCGACCCATCTGAGCATCGCGACTGCCTTCATACAGCCTGCCTGTGCGGCCGCGCTGTATTGACCCTCGGGTGTGCCAGAACCTGCACCATGCGGCTCAGGTCCGCCGCCGTCGCGACCACGACGAGGTGACCCGCGCATCCGCAGTCGCTCGCGCCGAAGGGGGCGTTCTCGGGTTCGGCGAAAGCCGGCGCCGATCCGCTGCCCCCCGATGCCCGCGTCGCCGGGCGCTTCTGGTCCTCGACTCCCCGCACGGCCTCCCTGAGAAGGGCGGCCAGCTCACACTCGGTCAGCTCGGTGTCGATGAGCCACGAGCGCGTCGCCGTGTGACGCGAGAATAGGTAGTCGGCGTGCCAGCGCAGGGGCTTGTCAGGGCGCATGTGGCGCGCGACGCGGGCGTCCCGCCCGCGTCGCGCGCTCCCCACGTAGGCGTACCAGCCGCGCGCGAAGGTGATGGGGCCGAGCGCGCCGACCGTGATCGTCTCCCGGCGCGGCACCCACGCGGCGACGACGTAGAGGAGGTTCACGCCGCGCGATGGTTCACGCGACACCGCTCGCGCGGCGCGACGGCCGGCATGACGTCGCCGCGGAAGGCTGCAGTGGCGATGCACACCCACTCGGGCTGTGCGTGGCGCTCACGCCTTGCGCGCCTTCACTCCAGACACGTGCCGCCCCATGCGGCGCTTCGGCTGGCAGCGCGGGCAGAAGTGGGTCCCGCGGCCGCCCACGACCACGCGCTCGATGGGCGTGCCGCAGCGCCGGCAGGGCTCCCCGGTGCGCTGGTAGACGTTGAGCATCTCCTGGAAGCTCCCCGGCACTCCCTCGGGGTCGACGAAGCTGTCGACCGACGCGCCGGCTTGGGCGATTCCAAGCTCGAGCGTCTCGACGAGCGCGTCGCGCAGGCGCCCGGCACCGCGCGCGCCGACAGACCCGGCAGGACGCAAGGGGTGCAGCCCGGCGCGGAACAGCGCCTCGTCGGCGTAGATGTTGCCCACGCCGGCGATGCGCCGCTGGTCGAGCAGGAACGCCTTGAGCGGCGCGCGCCGCCCCAGGAGCAGGGCGCGCAGTCTGGCTGTGCTGAAGCCGGGGCTCAACGGCTCGACGCCGAGCTCGGCAAAGAACTGCTCGAGCTCGGCCTCGTCGCGGAGCGCCCACAGGCGCCCGAAGCGGCGCACGTCGAAGAAGTGCAGGAAGCTGCCGTCGTCGAACTCGATCGAGAAGCGCGGTAGACGCGGTGTCGGCGGGCGCTCGAGAAGGAGCTGCCCCGTCATGCGCAGGTGCACGACCAGGATGCCCTCATCGAGGTCGACGATGAGGTACTTGCCGCGCCTGCGCAGGGCGGCGACGCTGCGTCCCAGCGCCAGATGGCGCAGATCGGCGGCGAGCTGGGCGCTCACGGTCGCGTCGGCGACCGTGAGCGCCGCTATCCTCTTGCCCGCCAACGCCGGCTCCAGGCGGCGGCGGACGGTCTCGACCTCGGGCAGCTCAGGCATCTCTCCCCACCGGACGGTCCTTCACATCTGCTGTTCCCACCAGGCAGCGAGGTAACGCTCAGCCTCCTCGCGCGAGATCACTTCGCCGGCATCCACCTCTTCCTGCAGAGCGGCCAGCGCCTGCCCGACGAGCGGGCCCGGAGCCACACCCAGCAGACGCATCACGTCGTCGCCGGTCAGCAGCCGCGGCGTGGGCGGCGGCAGGCCCTCCCAGACGTCGCGCGCGAGGCGGAAGTGACGCGCGATTGACTTGAGCGAGGTCTCCTCGCCACGCGTCGCCATGCGGTCGGCGAGCGAGACGACGAGAGCCTCGAAGACGTAGGGCTCGACGGCGCGCCTGAAGCGCACCAGGGCACGTCGGGTCAGGGGCTGCTCGCGCGCGAGGAAGCCGAGGCGCAGGTGCTGGCGCACCAGCACCTTGAGGTACTGCTCGAAGCGCTTCGAGAAGCGCAGGCGGCGCGCGACGTCGCCGACCAGGCGGGCGCCGATCTCGTCGTGGTACCAGAAGCGCACCAGGCCCGACTGCGGATCGACGTCGCGCGCCGCCGGCTTGCCGATGTCGTGCAGGAGCACGGCCCAGGCGAGGGGCGCGAACGGGCCGGCGCCGGCCAGCCCCAGCTCCGTGGGGCTCGCGAGCGGCGCCGGCCCGCCGAGCTGCGTCACGATGCCGGCCACGTAGGTCAGCGACTCGAGCGTGTGCTCGAAGACGTCGTGGTGGTGGTAGGGGTTCTGCGTCACGCCGCGCGTCGCCGCCACCTCCGGCAGCACCACGGCCAGCGCGCCCAGCCGGTCGAGCTCGCGCACGGCGTCTCCCGCTGCCCCTCCAGGCAGGTCGAGCAAAACCGTCAGCTCCTGCTCGAGGCGTTCGCCGCTCACGTGCGCGAGCGCGGGAACAGCCTCGCGCGCTTGCTGTTCCGCATCGGCGGCCGGCTCGAGACCGAGACCGTGACGCAGACGGGCGAGGCGGATCACACGCACCGGGTCGTTGGCGAACGCATCGGGCGCGCACGGGCGCAGCCGACGCTCGGCGAGATCGCGCGTGCCGCCGAGGGGGTCGATCAGGCGCTCCCGTCCTTCGGCCGTCTCTTCGGCGGCCCCTTCGGCCGCCCCCTCCGCCGTCTCTTCGACAGCCCCCTCGGCGCCGCGCGCCATGGCGTCGACGGTGAAGTCGCGCCCGCGTAGGTCGTCCTCGAGAGCGGGACCGCGCAGTGGCGCGAGGTCCACGTGCCACCCCGGGAGCACGACGCGATAGGTGGCGAAGCGTTCCGAGACGGGGTAGACAGCCCCGCCCAGCTCATCGGCCAGCCGGGCGGCGAGACGATCGACGGGCCCGCGAACGACGAGGTCGATGTCGCGTATCGGCAGTCCCAGGAGCTCGTCACGCAGAGCCCCGCCCACGACCCAGACGGCGGGGCGGCTCCCGCGCGCGGCGGGCGCGCGGGCGACGAGCTCACCGAGCAGACGGTGCGCGGCGGCGAGCAGGGCGTCCGGCGAGAGCCGGGCTCCCTGCTCGCCGCCGCCCTCGTCCACGGCCGCTACGAGCCGGCGCGGCCGCCGACGTAGCGGCGTACCACGCGGGAGCTCACGTCGCAGGCGATCTCGTAGTTGATCGTCCCCAGAAGGTGGGCCACGTCCTCGGCGAGGATGCGTTCCTTGCCCGACTCCCCGATGAACGTCACCGCGTCGCCAGGATGCCCGACCCCGTCGGGCAGCTCTATCGTCAGCTGGTCCATGCTGATCGTGCCCCTGATGCGACAGCGCCGGCCGGCGACGAGCACCCAGCCCCGGTTTGAGAGGGCGCGCGCGATGCCGTCGGCGTAACCGATGGGGACGATGCCCACGCGCGTGTGGTCCTCGGCGATGAAGGTGCGGCCGTAGCCGACCGAGTCCCCGGGAGCGATCTCGCGCACGCCGGCAAGGTAGGAGCTCAGACGCATGGCGGGGCGCAGTTCGTCGGTGACCGGGTCCTCGTTCCAGGGCGAGAGACCGTAGACGGCGATGCCGCAGCGCACCAGGTCGCACCGTGCGCGCGGGTCGCGCAGCGTCGCGGCGCTGTTGGCGGCGTGAGCGACCAGCGCGGGGTACGCGGCCTTCATGTGCCCGGCCAGCGTCAGGAAGCGATCGAGCTGATAGACGAAGAAGCCGCCCTCGAGCTCATCGGCGGTGGCGAAGTGGGTCATGAGGCCGATCAGCGCGCCTCCCACGCTCGTGATCTCCTCCGCCAGCGCCTCGCACTCCTCCTCGTGGACTCCCAGGCGCCCCATGCCCGAGTTGAACTTGACGTGCGTGCGCGCGCCGAGGCGCAAGGCCTCGACGACGAAGCGCCGCGACCAGACGACCACGTCGGCCCGCGCCCGCACCACTCGGGCAAGCTCGGCGCCCGTGAGCGGTCCGAAGACGATAACGGGGGCCGTGAAGCCGGCCGCGCGCAGCTCCTCGACCTCGGTCGCCGTCGCGACACCGAGGATCGACGCGCCGGCCGACAGCGCCGCTTCTGCCACGGGCACGGCGCCGTGCCCGTAGCCGTTGGCCTTGACCACGGCGCAGAAGGCGGCGCCGCGGGGCAGAAGAGAGGCGAGACGGTTGACGTTGTGTCGGATGGCCCCGAGGTCGATGGTCGCGAGGGCCCGTTCCCTGCCCGCGAGCACGCCGTCCTCCTAGAGCCCCAGGCTGTGGACGATGTCGGTGCGCGTGACCAGACCGACGAGCTTGCCGTCTTCGTCGACCACGGGGACGCGGTTGATCTTGTGGTCGCGCATCAGCGTCGCGGCCTTGCGCACGCCGTCGTCGGGATGCACCGTGTGGACCTTCGTCGTCATGACATCGCCCACCGTCGCCCCGACCGCCTTGCGCAGCCGCTCCTCGTACTTGTGGAAGCTGCCCAGGTAGACGATCGCGCCGAAGATGTCGATCTGCGCCGGCGCGTGGATGTCGGCCTCCTCCGCGATGAGGTCACCGTCGGTGACGATGCCCACGAGCCGGCCGTCGCCATCGACCACCGGCGCCCCACCGATGTGCCGGCTGTGCATCAGTTCGGCGAGCTCCTGCACGCCGGTCTCGGGATGCACGCTGATCACATCGCGCTCCATGATGTCGGCCACGGCCGTCTCAGTCTTCGGCTCGCCGGCCGCCTCCTCGGTAGCCCCGCCGGCCGCCTCCGCGGCCGCGTCGAGGTCACGTCCCTCAGTGTCCATGCATGTCCCCGCTTTCGTCCTCGTGCTCCCACGTCTGGTCATCATCCTCTTCTTCGAGACCGGCGGAGCGCACCGCCTCGACGGCGAGGGGAAGGGTGTCGAGCAAGTCGCCGGCGACCATGCCGTCGGTGCCGACCTCGCTCGCCGCGATGTCGGCGGCGAGGCCGTGCAGGTAGCCGCCGAGGCAGGCCGCGTCGGCGGGCGGCAGACCCTTGGCGAGCTGACCGGCGATGACGCCGGTCAGCACATCGCCCGTTCCCGGCGTCGCCAGACCTGGGTTGCCGGTGGGGATGACGTACGCCTTGCCGCCCGGCTCGGCGACGATGCTGTGCGAGCCCTTCAGCAGGACGACGGCGTTGCTGCGCGCGGCGGCCTCGCGCGCATGCGCGAGCCGCCGCGCGGCGACCTCCTGGGCCGACGTGCCCAGCAGGCGCGCCAGCTCGCCCTCGTGCGGCGTGAGCACCGTCGGTGCCGAACGCCCGTGCAGCAGGTTCAGCTCGCCGGAGAGCGCCCACAGGCCGTCGGCGTCGATCAGCAGCGGCGCCGGCTCCTTGATGAGCTCGCGCACGAGGGCGACGGTCTCGTCGGCCCGGCCCATGCCGGGCCCTAAGGCCGTCGCCTGCATCTCCCGCATCTCGGCCTTGAGGGCGGCGGCGCTGGCCGCGCCCAGACGACCCTTGCCGGGCGCCGGCCGGTTGATGACCTCGATGAAGGGCTTCTCGCCGGCCAGGTCGGCGGGCAGCGCGCAGTGCACCAGGCCGGCGCCCGAGCGCAGGGCGCCCATGGCGGCCAGCGCCGCCGCCCCCGTCATGCCCGCGCTGCCGCCGATCACCAGGACGCGCCCCACGGAGCGCTTGTGGTCGCTCGGCCCCTTGGGCCGCAGCAGCGGTTCGAGTCCCTCGAGCGTGAGGACCCAGACATCGGTCTCCTCGTCGCAGGTCGGCGGGATGCCTATCGGCACCACGACGACGTGACCGGCGCAGTCTGCGCCTGGCGTGACGAAGTGGCCTATCTTCGGCGCGTGCAAAGCGACGGTGACGTCGGCCAACACGGCCGGCCCGGCGACCTCGCCCGAGCTGGCATCGACGCCCGAGGGGATGTCGATGGCGACCACGTCGGCGATGGAGTCGTTGATGACCTCGATGGCCTCGGCCGCCGCTCCCTCGGCGGCGCCCGAGAACCCGGTGCCGAAAACGGCGTCGACGACCACGTCGGCCCCGTCGGGCACCTCCACGCCGTCGACGATCTCGAGCCCCAGGCGCTCGGCGATGTCGAGATTCAGCTTGGCGTCGCCCTTGTAGCCCTTGCGCCCTCCGACCGCATACACGCTAACGTCGACGCCGGCGCCGACGAGCTCGCGCGCGACGACGAAGCCGTCGCCGCCGTTGTTGCCCTTGCCGGCGTAGATCACGGCTCGTTCGGGCGCGAAGCGGCGCACGACCTCGCGCGCGACCGCCGCGCCGGCGCGTTCCATGAGGTGCCCGCCGGGTATCCCCAAACTCTCGATCGCCGCCGTGTCGACGGCACGCATCTGCTCGGCGGTGTAGAGCCCCACAAGCAGAGACTGGAGCATGTCAGCTGTCCTCCTTGATGGCGGCCGCCACGGCGTACGCCTGCTCGTCGGTGTGGCTGAGCGAGAGCTCGACGCGCGTGACGCCGAGCTCGCCGGCGATGCGCGCGACACGTCCGTGCAGCGCGACCCTGGGCTTGCCGCCCGAGAGCACCTCGATCTCGCGCCAGCCGAAGCCGATGATACCGATGCCCAACGCCTTTCCGACAGCTTCTTTGGCCGCGAAGCGGGCGGCGAAGCGCGGGTACGGGTTCACGAAGCGGGCGCAGTACTCGCGCTCCTGCGCGGTGAAGAGGCGCTCGCGGGCGGCCGGCAGGCGCTCGAGGAAGCGCCGCATGCGGACGACCTCGAGCGCATCGATGCCCACGCCCTCGATACCGACCGCGCTAGCCATCGCGCGCCGTTCCCGCGATGTCGGCCCCGCTAGCCATCCCGTTCCACGTTACCCCTCGCACCCCGCGTCTCTCACTCCACCGTCACCGTCTTGGCCAGGTTGCGCGGCTGGTCGACGTTGAGTCCCTTGATGCGGGCGATGTGATAGGCCAGGAGCTGCAGCGGCACCACGGCCAGGATGGGCGCCAGCCGCGGGTCGCTGGCCGGTACCCAGAGCACGTCCTCCGAGAGCTCCACGATCTCGTTGTTGCCTTCGCTGGCGACGGCGATCACGTCGGCGCCGCGCGCCCGCACCTCCTCGATGTTCGAGACCAGCTTGGGGAAGACGTGGCTGTCGGTCGCCACGACGACCACGGGCGACCCGTCCTCGAGCAGGGCGATGGGGCCGTGCTTCATCTCGCCGGCGGCGTAGGCCTCGGTGGGGATGTAGCTGATCTCCTTGAGCTTGAGCGCGCCTTCGAGGCAGACGCCGAAGCCCATGTTGCGTCCCAGGTAGAGGAAGAAGCGCTCGCCGTGGTAGCGCTCGGCGACGCGCCGCACGCCGTCGTGCCCGTCTTCCCCCTGCGCATCGAGCAGCCGCTGGACGAGCAGCGGCGCCTCGTACAGCCCGCGTCCGATGCGCAGCCGCTCCTCCTCGGTAACCGAGCCGCGCGCGCGGGCCAGGTCGAGCGTGAAGAGGAGGAGAACGGCGACCTGAGCGACGTGCGTCTTGGTCGCCGCGACGCCGATCTCGAGGCCGGCGCGCGTGAAGAGCACCGCGTCGGCCTCGCGCGTCGCCTGGCTGCCCATGATGTTGGTGAGCGCCAGCACGGGCGAGCCGGCCTCACGCGCGAGCCGCATGGCGGCGAGGGTGTCGGCCGTCTCGCCCGATTGGCTGATGCCGATCACCAGCGTCTCGGCGTCGAGCACCGGGTCGCGGTAGCGGAACTCGCTGGCGACGTCGATCTGCACCGGCACACGGGCGAGCTCCTCGATCGCGTAGGAGGCGATCAGGCCGGCGTGGTAGGAGGTGCCGCAGGCGACGATGAAGATGCGCCGCAAGCGGCGCAGTTCATCGTCGCCCAGCCCCATCTCGGAGAGGTCGACCTCGCCGCCGCGCGTCAGACGCCCGGCCAGCGTGTCGGCCAGCGCCTGCGGCTGCTCGTAGATCTCCTTGAGCATGAAGGTCTCGTAGCCGCCCTTCTCGGCGGCGTCGGCGTCCCAGGTGACCGCGCTCACCTCGCGCTCGAGCGCGACGCCCTCGAGGTCGGTGAAGCTCGCGCCGTCGGCGCCCACTGTCACCACGTCGCCGTCCTCGACCACGACGATGCGCCGCGTCTCAGAGAGGAATGCCGGGATGGCCGAGGCGATGAACATCTCACCGTCGCCCACGCCCACCACGAGCGGCGCCTCGTGACGCGTGCCGACGATGATGTCGGGCTCGCCGGCCGACACGGCGCAGAAGGCGAAGTGGCCATCGAGACGGCGCACCGTCGCGCACACGGCCGCAGTCAGGCCGTCGGCGATGTGGTCCTCGATCAGGTGCGCCACGACCTCCGCGTCGGTCTCGGAGGTGAAGCCGTGGCCGGCGGCGGTGAGCTCCGCGCGCAGCTCCTTGTAGTTCTCGATGATGCCGTTGAGGACGATGGAGACGCGCCCCGTGCAGTCGTCGTGGGGGTGGGCGTTGTCCTCGGACGGCTTGCCGTGCGTCGCCCAGCGCGTGTGTCCCAGGCCGACGCAGGCCGGGCTGGGACCGTCTCCGGCGGCGGCTATCAGGCAGTCGAGGTTGCCCAGCGCCCTAACGGTCGCCGGGCCGTCGTCCTCCATCAAGGCGAGCCCCGCCGAGTCGTAGCCCCGATACTCGAGCCGCCTGAGTCCTTGCAGGATGATGGGTTTGCCGGGTCTGCGCCCCGCGTAGCCGACGATGCCACACATGCTTCCTCGCTTTCGTGCAGGGCGCGCGTATCAGGGGCACGTTCGAGCCGCTTTGTTCCCGGCGTCACCGCCGGGGTTTGTCGACTCGATGACGACCGTGCCGGGCCGGGAGGCACCCGCCGAAGACTTCGATGAACCTCCCCCTCGTCACCCGCCTGCCGGTTGCGGCTCGCTCGAGGATGGACTGCCACCCCCGGCGGCTGCGGACCGGAGCGGGTCTGGCGCTTGCTAGCGTTCGACCCGATCGCGCGCGTTTGGATCTAGCTCCGGACTCCCCCCTGGCACTCGCCTCCTCCCGGCCCGTTCGTCATCGACACCGTGACGGCGCTGATTCTACCCGAGGTCGTTGGCGATCACGCCGGCCAGGCGCTTGCAGACGGCGTCACACTCGTCCATCGTCGGCGCCTCGACCATGATGCGCACGAGCGGTTCGGTACCCGAGGGACGCACCAGGATGCGACCGCCGTCGCCGAGGCGGTCGCTCTCGCGAGCGACCGCCTCCCAGACGGCGGTCGCCTCCTCCAGCCGGCTCCTGTCGCGCACTGGCACGTTGAGAAGCTTCTGCGGCAGGCGCTGCATGATCTTCGCCGCCTCGTGCAGAGGCGCGCCCATCTCGCTCAGCGCCTGCAGCAGCAGGAGGCTCGTGGCGAGGCCGTCGCCGGTCGTCGAGACCTCACGGTTGATGACGTGCCCCGACTGTTCGCCGCCCAGGACGTAGTCGCCGCGCAGCATCTCGGCGATGACGTAGCGGTCGCCGACGGCCGTCGTGACGACGTCGATACCCTCGCGCTCCATCGCGCGCCGGAACCCCAGGTTGGTCATCACCGTCGTCACCACGGTGTCGCGCCGCAGCCGTCCGCTGTTCTTGAGATGGGTCGCGAGGATGGCGATGATGAAGTCGCCGTCGACGAGCTCGCCGGTCGAATCGACCGCGAGCATGCGGTCGCCGTCGCCGTCGTAGGCCAGCCCCAGATCGAGACCGCCGCGGCGCACCGCCTCCTGCAGCCCCTGGATGTGCGTCGACCCGCAGCCGGCGTTGATGTTGCGTCCGTCGGGGTCGGCGCAGAGCACGACTACGTCGGCGCCGGACTCCGAAAGGCCCAGCGGCGCGGCGCGGTACATGGCGCCGTTGGCGCAGTCGACGGCGATGCGCAGACCGGAGAGGTCCAGCGGGATGCGGCGCACGACGTCCCAGACGTAGCTCTCGAGGGCGCCCTCGATCGTCTCCGCGCTGCCGATGCCAGTGCCGGAGCGCACGGAGAGGTGCCCGCTCGCCACGCGCGTCTCTATCTCCGCCTCCTCCTCGTCGGAGAGCTTGAGACCCTCGTCGCTGAAGAACTTGATGCCGTTGTCGTCGAAGGGGTTGTGCGAGGCCGAGATGACGACGCCGGCGTCGGCGCCGCGCTTGAGGACAAGCGCGGCGAGCCCCGGCGTCGGCATGATCCCGGCCATCTCGGCGCGCCCGCCGGCGCTGGTTATGCCGGCGACGAGGGCGGCTTCGAGCATCGGCCCCGAGAGACGCGTGTCGCGCCCCACCAGGAAGAGCGGGTGTTCGCCGTGGCGCTCGGCCAGGACGACGGCCGCCGCCCTCCCCACCTGCATGGCGAGCTCCGGGCTCAGACGATCGCCCGCGACTCCCCGGATGCCATCGGTCCCGAAAAGGGTCGTCATTGCTTTCGCAACCTGCCTCGCTCGGCCGTTCCCGCGCGCCGACCGCGTCGCTTGCGTCGCGCGGCGGATGACTATGCTACGCGGCTCGCCGGGAGCAGGCAAACCCGCCTGCCGAACGCCCCCGAGACCGCCGTCAGCCGGTAGCCTGGCCCGGCGCCAAGGCCCTCGCCAGGCTCCGGGCGAAGACCGCCGTCCACTTGTCGCGCCCGGGTCCCCGCAGGTGAAAGAAGTCGGCGAAGTCGTCGGCCTGCAGACGCGCCTGGGGCTGGACGTCGATGTATGCGACGCCTTCGCGGCTTGCCAGCTCGCGGATGCTCGCCCGGTAGCGCGCCAGGAACGCCTGCCAGGCGGACCCGCTGGCCTCGGGCGCCAGCGGCTGCTCGAAGAGCGCGACGGTGAATCCCCGTTCGCGACCGAGACGGACGATCTCCGCCAGGACGGCGAGGTTGTAGGTCGCGTACCGGGCGTAGAGCTGTCTCTCGCGCGCGAGCTCCTCCCGGCTACCGGCGATCCTGGCGCCCATGTCGGCGATCTGGTCGTCCGCGTAGTAGTGGTCGGCGCGGGCGACGCTGGTCAGCCAGGGTGAGCTCAGCGAAGCGCGTGAACGGACATAGCTGACGGCGAAGTCGAGGATGCCGGGCAGGAGCCCGGGGAGACGCCGGCTCACCTCGACACGGCCGGCGAGTACCCCGGCCAGATGTGGGCTCGTCAGCGCCAGCGGTCTGCCCTCGAGCTGGCGGGCGTCGGTCTGCGGGGACGCCGTCAGGCGGTTCGGTGAGACGCCGACCGCAAGAAGGCTGCGGCCTGCGGGGAGATTGTCGAGGATCGCCAGCGTCTGCCCCGGGCTCTGGTCGTGGGCGGCGAGATCGACCACCTCGACCGGAGTGCCGGCTGCCGCGGTGACCGCGTCGGAGAGCGCGCCTTCGCTGCGCATCAGCTCCATCGTGGCCGAGCCGCCGAACAGGTAGACGACCGGCAGTGAGGGCGGGTGCTTCTTCAAGTGGGCGACGCGGAACGAGACGTGCACGTAGTCGTCGTTGGGGATGCGCAGCATGCGCGCCTCGGGGATGACGACGAAGGCCTGCCGCGCGACGAAAAGCTGGAGACCGGTGAGGATGCCCACGACCGCAAGCAGGGCCGCAGCAAGCGCCAGCGGCGTGTGGTCGCGAAATCCGTCTGCGAACTTGCGACGCCTGCTTCTCATGTCAGCGGACCATCAGTCTACCGATGAGAGCTGCGAGCCACGGCACACCGCCGTGACCGACGGTCAGCGCTTGCTGAACTGCGGCCGCTTGCGCGCGCCCTTGAGGCCGGCCTTCTTGCGCTCGACCTCGCGCGGGTCGCGCGTGAGGAAGCCGGCCCGCTTGAGGGGCAGCCGCAGGTTCTCGTCGGCCTCCACGAGGGCGCGCGCGATGCCGTGCCGGATGGCGCCGGCCTGACCGGCCGGACCACCCCCGTACACGTTCACCTTGACGTCGAACTTGGCCTGCGTGCGGGTCGTCTCGAAGGGCATCACGGCGACGGTCTGCAGAACCTTGCGCCCGAAGTAGTCGTCGAGCTCCTTGCCGTTCACGAGCATCCGCCCGACACCGGGGGTGAGGATGACGCGCGCGACGCTCGTCTTGCGCTTGCCGGTCGCTGCATAGGTGACTGCTGCCACGTTACTCCTTGACCTCGAGGATCTCGGGATGCTGCGCCTCGTGCGGGTGCTCAGGCCCGGCGTAGACCTTGAGCTTACGCAGCTGAGCCGCGCCAAGCTTGTTGTGGGGAAGCATACCCTTGACCGCCTTGCGCACGATCTCGGCGGGTCTGCGCGCCAACAGCCTCTCGTAGCTCTCGCCCTTGATGCCGCCCGGATACCCGGAATGGCGCCAGTAGATCTTCTGCTCGGCCTTCTTGCCGGTCACGACGATCTTCTCGGCGTTGACGACGACGACGAAGTCGCCGGTGTCGATGTTGGGCGTGTAGATGGGCTTACGCTTGCCGCGCAAGGTGTCGGCGACCACGGTGGAGAGGCGGCCCAGCGTCTTGCCCGACGCGTCGACCACGTACCACTTCTTCTCGATCTCGTGTGGTTTTGCGACGTAGGTCTTCATAAGCGAAAAAGCGCGCGCCGACGGCGGCACGCGAGCGGGTAGTCTACAGCGCGACGGGGGGCATTGCAAGGCGAGCCGTCGCCACGGGGGCACGTGGGGCCGGGTCTCCGGCCGGTCGCCGCAGCAAGAGGGCGAGAAGGCCCGAGCCGGCCTAGCTCGCTTCTCCCGGCTCTTCGAGACGCCGCAGCTCGACCATGTCGCCGGGTGAAAGCGAGAGCACGTCGCGAGCCGACCCGGTGTTGACGGCCAGCGCCGCCTGGCCGTAGCTGTCGATGAGCAGCACGATGTCGCTGGGCCGCACTGACGCGAACGTGCGCGCTACCTGCGCCAGGTAGCGCTCGCCTGCGCACACGACCTCGATCCGCTCCCCCAGCTTGGCGCGCTGGAGCTCCTCCAGGTCGAGGTTCAGCGCGATATTGCCGAAGCGGTCGATGAGCACGGCCTGCGCGCGCAACCCGTGGCGCGTGCGCTTGGGCGGCGGTAGCTCGAGTGTCACGAGCGAGGCAGGTTCGATCTCGCGGCCGGCCTCCTCGAAGGGCAGGCCGGCCGCGACGTGGGCGGCCACCGGTGCCAAGACGTCGCGACCGTGGAAGGTCGCCGAGAGCGGCGTCAGCCAAAGCTCCTCGTTGGTCAGCTCGCGCGCCTCGACCACCCCGCCGTCGGCCGCCGCCGCCAGCGTGAGCAGGCCGTTGTCGGGGCCGACGAACACCCGATCGCTCGCCGACCTCAGGGCGATGGCGCGGCGCTGCCAGCCGACCATCGGGTCGACCACCGCCAGGTGGACCGCCCCGTCGGGCATGTAGGGGAGCGTGTTGCGCAGCACGAAGGCGCCCCCCAACACGTCGTGACGCGCGATGCCGTGGCTGATGTCGATGACGTGCACGTCGGGCGCCAGGCGCTTGATGACGCCGCGGCACGTGCCGGCAAAGTCGTCGGCGTACCCGTAGTCGCTGAGGAAGCAGACCGCACGCATGACGCCTGCCATCTTACTCCCCAAGGACGGCCCGGGAGCCGCGGCCGTAGACGTTTGTCTCAGAGGAAGACGAGCGTGGACGGGCAGCCTACTAGCGAGAGCACGCATGAGACAGGCGGGCGAGACAGGTAGTGAAACCATGAAAGACGAACCTTTGAGAACGCTAGGACGACCCGAGGAGACCAGAAAAGCCATGAGAACAAGACCGCTGAGAATCGTCAGGCTGCTTGCGCTGAGCCTCTTGGGCGCCTTCTGCCTCGCCCTCCTGGTGCCTCTTGGAGTGGCGGGGGCGGCCACGTTCGAGACGTGGACCCCTCAGAGCTCCGGCACCGCGCAATCCTTGTACGACGCCGCGTTCGTCAACTCGAAGACGGGCTGGGCGGTAGGGGCCGGCGGCACGATCCGCCACACCACCAACGGCGGCACCACCTGGACGGCGCAGACGTCGGGCACCACACAGGCCCTCTACGCGGTGGCGTTCGTCGACGCCACCAAGGGTTGGGCGGTCGGCGGCAGAGGGACCATCATGCGGACCACCAACGGCGGCACCACCTGGACGGCGCAGACGTCGGGCACCACGCAGACGCTCTACGCGGTGGCGTTCGTCGACGCCAACAACGGTTGGGCGGTCGGCGGCAGAGGGACCATCCGGCGGACCACCAACGGCGGCACCACCTGGGCGGCGCAGACGTCGGGCACCACGCAGACGCTCTACGCGGTGGCGTTCGTCGACGCCAACAACGGTTGGGCGGTCGGCGGCAGAGGGACCGTCCGGCGGACCACCAACGGCGGCACCACCTGGAGCTCGCAGAGCGTGGGCGGCCGGCAGACCCTGTACGACGTCACCTTCAGCGACGTCAACAGCGGCTGGCTGGTCGGCTCCAGCGGCACGATCCGGCACACCACGAACGGCGGCGCTTCGTGGAGTACACAGAGCTCGGGGACTCGTCAGACCCTCTACGCCATCACCTTCGTCACTGCCGACGACGGCTGGGCGGTCGGTTCCGGGGGCACGATACGGCACACGACGAACGCCGGCTCTGTCTGGACGGGCGAGACCTCCGGGACGACCCAGACACTGCGGAGCCTCTCGCGGTCGTCGGGCGCCCTCTGGGCGACTGGCTACGGAGGCACGATCCTGACGTGTCTACCCGATACAGCACCCCCGACGACGACGGCGACCGGACTGCAGGCGGACGACCACTCGGGGTGGAGGAACGCGAGCCAGTCCGTGACCCTGGCGGCGAGCGACGGCAAGGGCTCCGGCGTGGCCGCCACCTACTACACGGTCGACGGCGGTCCGCAGCAGACCTACAGCGGCGCGTTCGCCGTCTCGGGCACCGGTCGGCACCCGGTGACCTACTGGTCGGTCGACGTTGCCTCTAACGCCGAGATTGCGCACACCGGCTGGGTCAACATCGACATGGCGGCGCCGACCGTCGGCGACGACGCCGACGCGCTCTGGCACAACAGCGCCGTGACCGTGCAGCTGAACCCCGCCGATCTCGGCGGCAGCGGTCTCGCCGGCACGCAGTACCGCCAGCGGGGCTCGACCACGTGGGTCGCGACAGCCGGCGATGCCTTCACCGTGCCGGCACCGGCCGGTGGCGGCAACGACGGCGCCCACGCCTACGAGTACCGCGCTCTCGACAACGTCGGCAACGCCAGCGCGACCGGCAGCTGCACCGTGCGCATTGACACCACACCGGCGACCTGCGCGACCAGCGGCCTCGCCCCCGACCAACTCACCAGCTGGTCGACGACGGACCGGCAGGTGACGCTCTCGGCCGACGACGGCGCCGGCTCCGGCGTGGCCGCCGTCTACTACACCGTCGACGGCGGCGGCCAGCGCACCTACGCCGGCGCTTTCACCGTCTCGGGCGTTGCGCAGCACCCGGTGACCTACTGGTCGGTCGACAGGGCCGGCAACGTCGAGGCCACCCGGACCGGATGGGTGAACATTGCCACCTTCTACGCGGAGGCCACCGGCCTGGCGCCGGACGCCGACTCCGGCTGGCGCAACAGTGACGCCCCCGTGACCATCACCGCCGGCGGGGGCCCCGCGCCGCTGAGCGTCTCTTACAAGCTCGATGGGGGCGACTGGCAGACGGTCGCCGACGGCACCTCCTTCACGGTGTCCGGCGTGGGCCATCACACGGTCGTCTGCTACACGACGAACGGGATCGGCGAAACGTCCGTCCCGCTGACCGGCTACGTCAACATCGAGACGACGGCGCCCGTCACGGCGAGAGGCGCAGTGCCCGCCGGCTGGCGGCGTACCACGCTCACGGTGACGCTGCAGCCGACCGACGCGGACTCGGGTGTCGCATCGACCCTCTACAGCATCGACGGCGGGCCCGAGATCAACGGCACCTCGGTCACCCTCCAGGCTCCGTCAGACCACACCATGGACGGCGCCCACACGGTCAGGTACCACTCGGTCGACAACGCCGGCAACGTCGAGGCGACGAAGAGCTTCGTGGTGCGCATCGACACACGCAAGCCCTCCACAAGGGCGCCGTACCGGGCGAGCGTGATCCGCAATGGCTACGCGAAGCTGCGCTGCAGGATCGTGGACGCGAAGCCCTGCGCCCTGTATGGATCGGCCCAGATCGTCGTCAAGAAGCTCAACGGGCGCGTCGCCCTGCGCAAGAGCTACACCCACGTGCGCACCAACGCCCTCGTCAAGCTCAAGCTGCGCTGCAAGCTCGCCCGCGGCACGTACCGCTTCTTCGTCCTCGCCAAGGACGCCGCCGGCAACAAGCAGTCGAAGATCGGCCACAACAAGCTGATCGTGCGCTGACCGCGACGGCAGAGTAGCGCCAAGGCGCGATCGGGCGCGGGCGCGGGAGGCCGCAGGCCTCCCGCGCCCGTGCCCTGTCACGACGAACGACGAGCGGCGACGAGTACTCCGGCAACCAGCCCCTCGACGGTGTGCGGGTCGGCCTCGACGGCCACAGTCAGGCCGTGACGGCGCAGCGTCTCGCTCGTGACGGGTCCGATCGAGCACAGGCGCACGCCGGCGAGACGCTGCGCCAGCCCGTCCCGGCCCATGAGACGGACGAAGTGCTCCGCGGTCGAGCTCGCAGTGAACGTGATGAAGTCGGCGACCTCGACCTCTGAGACAGGGACGGCGAGCGCCTCAACGCCGACGGTCTCGTAGACGGTCACAACGTCGACGGTCGCTCCGGCGGCGCGAAGTGCGTCGGGGATGACCTCGCGAGCTTCGCGCGCCCGTGGGAACAGCACACGAGCGCCGTCGAGGCGCGTGCCGGCGGCAGCGAGCGCCTCGACGGCGCTCTCGGCTACTGCTTCCACCGGGACGATGTCGGGCGGTAGGCCGCGGGTGACGAGCGACGCGGCCGTCTTCGGCCCGATGGCGACGACGGTCGCGCGCCGCATCCGCGCGGCGTCGACGCCGCACTCCGCCACCCGGTCGAGGAAGTCGCTCGCGGCGTTCACGCTGGTAAACACGGCGAGGTCGTACTCCGCGAGCCGGGCCATCACAGCGCGGATCTCGTCGTTCAGCGGTGTGGGCGCGATACGGATCACGGGCGCGAGCAGCACGCGCGCGCCGAGCGCCTCGAGCGGCCGCGCCAGCGCGGCCGCCTGCGCTTCGGCGCGCGTGACGACGACCGTCAGGCCGCTGAGAGGCTGCTCGTCCTGCCCCCCGCTCACGTGACCTGCACGGGGGGGCCCGCGTCGACGCCGCGCACGGCCTCGAGGATGCGGTCGGCGCCGCGCTCGAGCAGACGTGACGCCAGCTCGCCTCCCAACTTCTCCGGGTCCTCCAGGGCGCCGCTTGCAGCGTCGCGCACACACAGCCGACCGTCGAGCGACCCGACGAAGGCGCGCAGGTGCAGCTCGCCGTCGGCGAGCTCGCCGTGCGCGCCGATCGGCACCTGACAACCCCCCTCGAGCCGGTGCATCAGCGCGCGCTCGGCGCGCACCGCAAGGGCGGTCGGGCGATGATCGAGGGGCGCGACGAGCGCGCCCACGCGCTCGTCGCGCGCGCGCATCTCGATCGCCAAGGCCCCCTGACCGACCGCCGGGAGCATCTCGTCGAAGCCGAAGACGAAGGACACGATCTCGGGCCGCCCCAAGCGACGCAGCCCGGCCAGCGCGAGCACCGTGCCGGCGAGCCCCTGCTCACCGATCTTGCGCAGACGCGTCTCGACGTTGCCGCGGATATCGGTCAGCTCGAGGTCGGGGCGCAGCGCAAGGAGCTGCGAGCGGCGGCGCAGGCTCGACGAGCCGACGCGCGCCTGCGGCGGCAGGTCGGCCGTTGAGCCTGCGCCGCCGCTCCCTCCTGCGCCGACGAAGGCGTCGCGCACGTCCTCGCGCTCGGTGAAGGCGCCCAATCCAAGCCCGTCGGGGAGCACCGTGGGCATGTCCTTCGCCGAGTGCACCGCGACGTCGATGCGGCCCTCGAGGAGTGCGCTCTCGAGCTCCTTCGTGAAGAGGCCCTTGTCGCCGATCTTGGCCAGCGGCGCATCGAGGATCCTGTCGCCCTTGGTGGAGATCTCCTCGATGGTGACCTCGAGCTCGGGATGGGCCTCGCGCATCCGGTCGCGCACCCACTGCGCCTGGATCAGGGCGAGCCGGCTGCCGCGGGATCCGATGACGAGACGACGGGAAGAGCTCACGCGGCCCCTCTCACGCGGCCCCTTGGGAACGCCCGCGTGCCGCGCGCGAACCGGCCAACTCGTCGCCGTGCGACTCATGGCCGCTCGACTCGTCGCCGCCCGACTCGCCCGCGCTCGACTCGTCGTCGGTCGGCTCGTCGTCGGTCGGCTCGTCGGCGGTCGGCTCGTCGGCAGCGCCGACCTCGTCCTCAGCCCGGAGCGGGCCGGCGGATGCGGGCGTGCTCTCGCCCTCTGCCGGCGCGTCTTCCTGCAGCTCCTCGAGGCCGAACAGATGGCGCAACGCCTCGATGTAGAGCGTGGCGTCGCGGTCGGTCGCGGCGAGCTCCTTCAGGCGCACCGTAGGCTGATGGAGGATCTTGTTCACGAGACAGGTCGAGAGCATCTCGACCTTGCGCAGGGTCTCCTCGTCGACATCGCCCATGCGGCGCGCGATGCGCTCGAACTCGGCCTGACGCATCTTCTCGACCTCGCTGCGCAGGAGGTTGATGGTCGGCACGACCTCGAGACCGGCGAGCCACGCCTCGACCCTGGCGACCTCCTCCTCGACGATGCCCTCGGCCTCCTCGGCCTCACGCTCCCGGGCGCCCCGGTTGCGGTCGACGATCTCCTGCAGGTCGTCGATGTCGTACAGGTAAGCCCCATCGATCTTGTTGATCTCGGGCTCGCAGTCGCGCGGCACGGCGATGTCGATCAGGAACAACGGTCGATGCCGGCGCACGCGCATGGCGCGCTCGACCTGCGCCTTGTGGACGACGTAGAGGGGCGCGGCCGTCGACGAGATGACGATGTCGGCGATGGCGAGGTGCTCCTCGAGACGATCCCACTCGACGGCCGAGCCGCCGTAGCGCTCGGCGAGCTCCTGCCCGGCGGAGAGGGTGCGGTTGGTGACGAAGATCTTGCGGATCCCCTGCGCCTTGAGATGAGTCGCCGTGAGCTCGCTCATCTCGCCCGCCCCGAGGATCAGGACGACGTGGTTCTCGAGCTTGCCGAAGACCTGCAGCGCCAGCTCCACGGCCGCGGAGCTGATCGACACCGGCCGCTCGCCGATGGTCGTCTCGGTGCGCACGCGCTTGCCCACCTCGACGGCGTGGCGGAAGACCTTGTTGAGCACGACGCTCGAGCAGCCCGAGTCGCCGGCGACCTGATGGGCCGCCTTGATCTGCGCCAGGATCTGCGCCTCGCCGACGACCATCGAGTCGAGGCTCGACGCCACGCGGAAGAGGTGAGCGATGGCGCCTGGGCCGGTGTGGACATAGGCATAAGGCTCGAGCTCGGCCGCGCCGGCGCCGGCGCATCCGGCGAGCCGTACGAGCGCGGCGCTGCGCGCCGCGCTCGTGTCCTCGGCGTAGAGGTAGAGCTCGGTGCGGTTGCACGTCGAGAGGGCGACCGCCTCGCCGATCGAGTCGTCGCGCAAGAAACCCGAGGCGACGTGCACACACTGGCCCTCGTCGAGCGCCAGGCGCTCGCGCAGCTCGACCGGCGAGGTCTTGTGCGAGACACCGACGCAGATCACCTGCATAGGACCCTCCGCGCGGGCATGATCCGCGCCCCGGCCATCGCGGAATCCATAGGGACGCCCGCCCTCACGCTCGCCCTCTTGCCTGACGCGACACCCACGTTAGCTCCCGTACGTGTGGAAGCTCGACAGGAACGGCACGGCGGCAAAGCGGATCAGCAGCAGGCACACGAGGCCGGCGAGGGCCAGATACGCCGTGCGTCGTCCGCGCCAGCCGGCACTGACACGCGCGTAGAGGAACCCGGCGTACACAGCCCAGGCGACGATGGCCAGCCACACCAGAGGGTCGAGGTACCAGTCGTGCACGCCCCACTTCTGCGCCCGGATGATGCCGGCGATGATGCCCATCGAGAGGAACGGCAGCCCGAAAAGGATGGCGTGGAAGGTGAGCCTGTCGAGCGTCTCGAGCGATGGCAGGCGCCCCAGAACGGCGTTGAAGCCGTGGCGTTTGAGCTGCCAGTCCTCGATGAGGTAGAGGACGGCCGCGCCGGCGGCCAGGTTGAAGGCCGCGAGCGAGGTGAAGATGACGGCCACGTGCAGGGCCACGAGGTCACTCTTGAGCACCGGCAGCAGCCCGGCCGGCGCGCTGTAGTTCGCCCAGGCCACGCCCAGCAGGATCACCACCGCGGGCATGGCGTAGAGGCCGATGGCGCGCACGCTAGTGCGCAGCTCGAGGATGAGGTAGACGAGGGCGATGAACCAGGCGATGAGCGAGAGCGACTCGTAGGCGCCGAAGACCGGCACGTGCCCGGCCGAGACGCCGCGCAAGACGAGCGCGACCGTCTGGGCGATCCACGCCGCGAGCACGACGAAGAGACCCCAGCGGTTGAACACCGGCCGTTTCGAGACCAGGTGGTAGACGAAGAGGACGAACGCCGCTCCGTAGAGCAGGAACGCCACCCAGAACAAGACCACCGAGACGTGTTCCACCCGCTCGCTCCCCGTCTCCAGTTCCTGCCGTCTAGCGGGCCGAGCCCTCCCGCCTGTCGAGCACCTCGTTCATCAGCCGCACCTCGCGCTCGAGCATGGTGACACGGCGAGCGACGAACACCACATACACGGCCACCGCCACCCAGATGATGGCGTAGGCGGCCGCCACGTACTTGACCGCTTCTTCGAGTGGCATGGGTTATCTCCCCAGTCGGTTCTTGAGATGATCGAGCTCCTCCCTGAGCCGGGCGGCCGCGAGCTCGGCGCGCAGCAGACCGACGAAGAAGAGCGTCATGCCGACCATCGCGACCATGAAGGCGATCAGGTCGCGATGGTCCATCTGCGCGCCCCTGTCGGTGAACACCACAGGATGCAGGCCGGCCGGCATGAGTCGCGTCGCCACGAACGTGATGGGCACGTCGATGAAGGCGATGATGGCGAACAGCGCCGAGTACGTCGCCCGGCGCTCTTCCTCGTCGACCGAGGAGCGCAAGACGAAGTAGGCGGCGTAGAGCAGGCAGGCGATGAGGAACGTCGTGAGCCTGGGTTCCCAGGCCCACCAGGCGCCCCAGGCGGCCTTGCCCCAGATCATCCCCGTGGCCATGACGAGCAGGCTGAAGAGCAGGCCGAGACGGATCGCGGCCACGCCCAGCCGGTCGTACTTGGCGTCGCGCGAGCGCAGATAAAGGATGCCGGCCACGAAAGCGACGCCGAAGGCCAGCAGAGCCGTCTCGGCGACCGGCACGTGGAAGTAGAAGATCTTCTGGCTGAAGCCCATCGTCGAGGCGTCGGTGGGCGCATACCAGAAGCCGAGGATGGCGCCCGCCGCGAGCAGCACGGCAGCGTACGCGAGCAGCGCCGGGGCCGACACCAGCCGTTGCAGCGTCGAACCCTGGGCGGCAGAGGAGACGGGGGCGGCGATCGACTGGGAGCTCTCCACAGTCACTCTCCTATCGCGAAGTCGTAGGTCCCGTAGGCCGCCAGGACGAAAATCGCGTCGTAGGCGGCGAGAAAGCCAAGCTTAGCACCGAGCGAGCCGAGGCTCGCCGTCTGGGCGAAGATGCCCGTCGTCGCCGCGGTGGCGGCGATGAGCACGGGGATGATGAGCGGCAGGAACACGATCGGCAGCAGCAGGTCGCGGGCCTTGGTGTTCATCGCGATCGTGGCCATCAGCGTGCCCACGGCGCACACACCAATGTCGGCCAGGAGCAGCACGGCGAAGAAGGCCGGCAGGTCGGCGGCGTAGCTCGTCTTCACGAAGAACAACGTGAAGATGGGCACCGCCAGGGCCTGGATGACGAGCAGGAAGATCAGGTTGCCCGTCATCTTGGCGAGGAAGATGGTCACGCGGTCGACCGGGCACAGCAACAGCCCGTCGAGGCAGCCCTCGTCCTTCTCGTGCACGAAGCTGCGGTTCAGACCTAGAAGGGCGCCGAAGATGAACGTCACCCACAACATGCCGCCGGTGAAGTAGGTCAGGTCCGTGTTCTCGCGCACGCTGAAGGCGAAGTGGAAGACGACCATCGCCAGCACCGCAAAGAGGAACATCGAGAGTAGCATCTCCTTGGTGCGCAGCTCGCTGATGACGTCCTTCTTGACGATGGTGTAGAGCTGCCGCCCCGCCGAGATGCGGGCGGGCGGCAGCTCGACGGCGCCGACTCCGACAGCTCCCGCTTCCACTAGAGCGCCACCCCCTCGTTGACGTGCTCGCGGTAGACGGCCACGAAATCACCCTCGTCGACGCGCCCGGCCTGCCGGTAGACGATGCGCCCGGCGTCCATGATCACGACCTGCGTAGAGAGCTGCAGCGTCTTGGGGATCGAGTGCGACACCATGACGAAGGTGTGCTCGGCGCGGATCTCGTCGAGCAGGCCGTCGAGGATGTCGACCGCGTGCGGATCGAGGCCCGAGTACGGCTCGTCGAGGAGCAGGACCCGCGGCCGGTGCAGGAGCGCCCGCGCGATGGCCAGGCGCTGCAGCATGCCCTTCGAGAAGGTGCGCACCTGGTCGTAGCGGCGGTGCGAGAGCTCGACGCGCTCCAGCAGCTCGCCGATGCGGCGCTCGCGCTCGGGCACCCCGTACATGTCGGCGTAGAAGCGCAGGTTCTCGTAGGCGGTCAGGTCGAGGTAGAGCAGCGGGCTGTGCGAGATCAGGCCGATCACCCGGCGCACGGGCGTGGGGTCGTCGAGGGGATCGAGACCGGCGATGCGCACGCTGCCCGAGGTCGGGGTGAGCAGCGTCGCCAGCACGCGCAAGATGGTCGTCTTGCCGGCGCCGTTGGGACCCATGATCGAGAGGAAGCCGCCGCGCTCGACGCTGAAGCCCACGTCGCGCAGCACGTCGCGCCGCCCGAACGTCTTGTTCAGGCCCTCGACCTCTATCTCGGCGTGGGCGACATCGACCTCGGCCACAAGGCTACTCCTCGGAGGTGACCGCCTTGCCGCGTCGCAGCGGGACAGTTCTCTTCTCGTCGACCAGCGCTTCCTGCGCGCGGCGGGCCGGCCAGAGCGAGACCGCCGCGCCGCCCACGAGCAGGATCGTGCCGATCCACAAGAACCGGATCAGGGGGAACGTGTCGACTTTGACGTCGGCGCGCTGCTGGCTGAACTCGTTGGGCGCGATGAACAGGTCTCTCCACGCGCCGCCCAGGATCACGGCGCGCGCCGCCGTCTGCTGGGTCGTGGGGAAGAACTCGATGCGCGGTTGCACCTCACCCAGCTTCTCACCGTTCTTGGAGACCGAGAAGGTGGCCGTCGACATCTGCGATTGCTGCACGCCGGTGCTGTCTTTATAGCCTTTGAACGTCAAGGTGTAGGGACCGGCCGTCGCGCTGGCGCCGACCTTGGCGGGCATCGAGACGTTGTTCTCGGTCTTGTAGATGTTGGAGCCGATGAGGCCGGCCATGATCAGGGCCATCCCGACATGGCTGACGATCATCGCGCTACGCGTCCGGCTGAAGCGCAGGAAGTTCCACAAGCGGGCGAGCGCGCTGGTGCCCCGCGACTTGCTCGAGCGCAGCAAGACGAACTGGACGATGGCGGCAAGGGCGAAGACGACGACTACGAGGCCGACCAGGCCCATCGGCTCCGACCCCCAGCCGCCGAGCAGGAGGAGCGCCGCCGCGACGGCGGCCGCCACCGCGGGCCAAAGCAGGTTGCGGACGAGCGTCCGCCCCTCGGTCCGCCCCCACGCCATGAGAGGGCAGATCGCGATCGCGAGCAAGAAGAGGATGCCCAGCGGCCGCGCGAAGACCTCGTAGGACGTCGACCCCACCGTCTGCTTCATGGCCAGCGGCACGATCACGGTGGCGAACAGGATCGCGGCGGCGAACACGGTGAGGCTGACGTTGGTGAAGTAGTACATGAAGTCCTTCGAAGCGACGGCCTCGATGTGCTCGTCGGAATCGAAGTCGTGCCAACGGGTCGCGAGCAGGTAGGTCGTGACCGCGGCCACCACCGCCATGAAGCTCAGGAGGATGGCCGAGAGCAGCGGCGACCTCTGGAAGGCGTGCTGCGACGAAATGGCTCCCGAGCGCGTCACCCAGGTCGCCACGATGGTGAGGATGAACGTCACCGTCGCGAGGGCGACCGTCCAGCGCCTGAAGATGCCGCGCTTCACGTAGAGGTTCAGCGAGTGCAACAGCGCCGTGGCGGTGAGCCACGGGATGAGGGACGAGTTCTCGACCGGGTCCCAGCCCCAGTAGCCGCCCCAACCGAGCACGACGTAGGCCCACCAGGCGCCAAGGCCGATGCCGATCGACAAGAAGAGCCACGCCATGACCGTCCACTTCTGGCCGAGGCGCACCCAGAGGCTGTCGCCGCGGCCAAGGAGCATGGTGCCGATGGCAAAGGCGAAAGGCACGGTCAGCCCAGCGTAGCCGAGAAAGAGCGTCGGCGGGTGCAGCACCATCGCCGGGTGCAGGAGCAGCGGGTTCAGGCCGAGCGGCGTCGCACTGGGATCGGGGTTGGCCACGAACGGGTTTGAGCCCTTCTCGAAGACCATGAGTCCGGCGAAGAAGGCGCAGACCGCGGCCAGCACCAGCACGGCGCCGGCGGTCACCGGCTCGGCGCGCTCGATGTCTCGGAAGGCGATGACGACCGTGATGACGGCGAGGAAGAACAGCCAGAGGAGGAACGAGCCCTGTTGGCCAGCCCAGAAGCCGGCTACGCGGTAGAAAGCCGAGAGGGTCGAGTCGGAGTTGTCGAGCACGTATTGGAAGCCGAAGTCGTTGTTGAGGAACGCCGTGAGGAGCACGGCGCTGGCGACGACGACCGCGAGGAAGAGACCGTAGACAGCGAAGTAGCCGTTTCGGATGAGCTCCCTGCTGCGCTGCTTCACGCCCAGCGCGAGGAAGAGGACGCTGGCCAGCGACAGGACCGCCGCCAGCACGAGAGCGTACCGGCCGAGAAGGATCACGCGGGCTCTCCTACTGAGTGCCCTGCGAGGGCTGAGCGCTCGCCTGCGCCTGGTACTTCGTCGGGCACTTGGTCTGCAGCTGCTCCGCGTCGATGGCCGTCGTGGCGGCGGCGAACGGGCCGGTGACCACCACATCGACGTTGGGACCGAAGGTCTCGGGCATCTGCCCGCTGTAGTTCACCTTGACGGTCGACTGCTTGCCGGTGAGGTCGACGATGGTGAAGTGATAGCCGTTCCCGTCGTGCACGATCGAGCCCTCGACGACCTTGCCGCCGACCTTGACGTTCTTGCCGTCGAGGCTCTGCACGGTGAGGTCGGACACCTGACGGTAGTAGGCGCCCTGCTTGCTGACGAGCAGCACGACACCGACGGTGAAGGCGACGACGATCACGACTGTGGCGATGATCAGACGCCGGCGGGCTTTCTTGTTCACCGGATCACTCCCATGGGCTCGAGGGACCACTGCACTCCCGCGCCCGTCGTGTGAACGCCTTCGGCGTGCTCCGCCGTGCGCGCGAGACGTTGGTTTGACGCGGGGGCGCGAGAGAGGACATCGACTGCGCCAAAGGGTAGCAGAGAAAGCGGAGTATTCCAATCCTGTCAGCGTGGAAACCCCGCGCGACGGGAGCGCGACGAGCAACGGTGATCCGTGCGCCCAACCGTCGCGGCGTGTGCCGACGGGGTTCTTGCAAACGATTTGCAGGTGCGCTAGCGTCGCGGCGTGCACCACGCACGCGAGACACTACGCAGAGAAGGCTACCGCCTCACCCCGCAGCGCACGCTGATCTGGGAGGTCGTGCGCAGCCACGGCCGTCACATGACCGCCGAGGAGATCGCCGCGGAGGTCCACGAGAAGCTCCCCGAGGTCAACCTGTCCACCGTCTACCGCACGCTCGAGCTGCTCGTCGGCCTCGACTTGGTCAGCGAGACGCGACTCGGGACGAGCCGGACCTACTTCGAGGTCGCGCCCGAACCGGTCCACCACCATTTCGTCTGCGAGTCGTGCGGCGCCGTCGGCCACTTCGCCGATGAGCTGCTCGACCCGCTGTACGGATCCCTCCGCGACGAGCAGGGGTTCCAGGCAACAGGCTCACGGACGACCGTGTTCGGCTTGTGCAGCAGGTGCCAGAGTCAGACGGCGCTCAGGGGGGTGCCGGCCGATGCACATACCTGACGGGTACCTGGGGCCGGAGACCCTCGCCTTTGGCTGGGCGGCCTGCCTCCCTGCCTGGTACGTCGCGAACAAGCGCACCAAGGCCCTGCTCTCGGAGCCGAAGGCGGTCCCCGTGCTGGCCGCCAGCGCCGCCTTCAGCTTCCTCGTCATGATGCTCAACGTCCCCGTGTTCGGAGGCACGACGGCGCACGCCGTCGGAGCGGTGCTGATCGCCGTGATCGCCGGACCCTGGGTCGCGGTGCTGGCCGTCACGGCGGCGCTGGTCATCCAGGCGCTTCTCTTCGCCGACGGCGGCATCCTCGCCATCGGCATCAACTGTCTCAACATGGCGGTCGTGATGCCGCTCGTGGGCTACGGCGTCTACCAGCTCGTCGCCGGAAGCTCCGACCTGCAGTCGAGGCGCCGCCTGGTCGCGGCCGCCGTCGGCGCCTACGTCGGCATCCTCGCGGCGGCGACCCTCGTCGGCGTCGAGCTCGGCATCCAGCCTTCCCTGCACTCGGCCGACGGTGTCGCCCAGTACGCGCCGTACGGGTTGCACATCGCCCTCCCCGCCATGCTCGTGTCGCACGCCGTGCTGGTGGGCCCCATCGAGGCGGCCTTCACCGTCGCCGTCTTCGCCTTCTTGCGCCGCACCAGCCCCGATCTCTTCCGTGTCACGGCGGCCCAGCATCTCTCGTATCGCTGGCTGGGCGCGGTCGTGATCGCGCTGATCGTGGCCGTGCCGCTGGGGCTGATAGCTACTGGCACGGCCTGGGGCGAGTGGGGCGGCGAGGAGCTGCGCACGCGCATCGGCTACGTTCCGGAGGGCTTCGGCCGCTTTGGGGGCATGTGGAAGGGTGTCTTGCCCGATTACGCCCTGCCGGGGGTCGGCGGGGCGGGAGCGATCGTCTTCTACGTTCTCTCCGCCGTCATCGGCGTCGGCATCCTGGCGGGCCTGGCCTGGTTGCTCGTGCGCGCGCGACGGCGGCGCGCGGCCGCTCAGTAGGAGGAGCCACCGGCCGGCGGCGGGGGATTGGCCCGGAGGATGGCCGTCGCCGGCGCGCGGCGCCCCACGGGCGACGGCGCACCGTGGGCCGTTCTCAGACGCGCAGCAGGCGGCGGGCCGCGCGCAGGGGCCCGTAGGTGGCCCCGAAGCGCCTGCGCGCGGCCCGCCGCGAACCCGCCGACTCCACGACATGGTCGAGGTGCAGGGCGCGCGCGCCGCCGTCGGCCACGACCTTGTGGCCGGCGGCGCGCAGGCGAAGACAGAGGTCGATCGAGCCGTAGGCGAGGAAGTACGACTCGTCCATCCCCCCGACCGCCTCGAAGGCGTCGCGGCGCAGCATCGCCGCCGTGAGCTCAACCCAGTCGACCTCGGCGCGCCCCGTCGGGGCGAAGCGCCAGGGGCTCTTGAAGCGTGCAGGCTCCAGTGCCGGGAACGCCGACGTGAGGCCGCTCACCGCCACGCCACGCAGCGTCGGCGCGTAGCCGGCAGCCCTCTCGACCGTGCCGTCGAGGCCGGCGAGCCGGGCGCCGGCCGCCACGGGTGGCCGGCGCCCGACCGAGACCAGATCGAGGAGGCGCTGCAGGGCGCCGGGCCGCAGACGCGTATCGCCGTGCAGGCTGAGCACGTAGTCCTGCTCGAGACGGCGCACCCCTTCGTTGAGACCGGCGCCGAACCCGGACTCGGTGGGCAGCACGACGAGCTCGAGCTGCGGGAAGCCGCGCCGGATGGCGCCCTCGGTGTCGTCCTCGGAGCTGAGGTCGACGACGACAACGCGGGCCACGGCCGGAACGAGCTCCCGCAGCATCGCCGCGGCGTGCGCCTCATCACCGAAGGTGACCACCACGGCCCCGACGACCTCTCTCGGGTCCTCAGCGACCTCGTGCGGCTCCGGCCGCGCGGCGAGGCGCGCGCGCACCTCCGCCTCGGTGGCGAAGCGCTCCTCGATCAGGGCGGCGTCGATTGGCGGGATCGCGAAGAGCGGAGACGCCTCGGTGGGCGTGTCGTGGGAAGTCTCGTCCGCGTCGTGAGGCCCACCCTCGCGACCGCTCTCGCCGGTCACGGGGTCAGTGGAGCGGCGGCTCGTCGGGTCCGGCGCAGTCGCCGCCGCTGTCGAGCAGCTTCTCGATGCCGTGCGGCAGCGCCTCGCGGATGACCTCGAACTGCTCGCGACAGGCACGCGGGCTGCCGGGCATATTTATGATGAGCGTGCGGCCGCGCAGCCCGCTCACGCCGCGCGAGAGCATCGCCCGCGGTGTCTTCTGCAGCGAGACGAAGCGCATGGCCTCGACGATGCCGGGCGCCTCGCGCTCGATGACCGCCCGCGTCGCCTCCGGGGTCACGTCGCGCGAGGTGAACCCGGTGCCGCCGGTCGTAAGCACCAGGTTCACCGCAGTGCCGTCGGCGAGGTCGCGCAGACAAGCAGTGATCATTTCGACGTCGTCGGGCACCAGGCTGCGCTCGACCGACACGGCGCCGAGCTCGCGCAGGAGCTCCTCGAGCACGTCGCCGCTCGTGTCCTGCCTCGTACCGGCGAATCCCGAGTCGGAGACCGTGACCACGGCGGCGACGATGGGCGGCGCCGTCGCCGACTCGTCGCCGTCATGGTGGTCGTGACGGCGGTCCGGGTGACTGTCGCTCACACCTCGACCTCGTCGAGTGACTGACCGTGCGGCGGCTGCGGGCCGCTGCCGAGCTCCTCGACGACGACCTCGTCGCCGGCCCGCAGCCGCCCCCCCTCGAGCACGCGCGCGAAGATGCCCTCGCGCGGCATGACGCAGTCGCCGGCCAGGTAGAAGATGGCGCAGCGGTCGTGGCACACCTTGCCTATCTGGGTGACCTCGACGCGGGCTTCGCCCAGCCGCAGCCGCGAGCCTACCGGCAGAGTCGCGACCGCGACGCCCTCGGTCGTCACGTTCTCGGCGAAGTCGCCGGGGCCCACCTCGAGCCCCTTCGCGCGCATCGTGTCGATGCTCTCCTGCGCCAGGAGGCTCACCTGGCGGTGCCAAGGACCGGCGTGCCCGTCGCCCTCGACGCCGTGGTCGGCCACCAGGACGATCTCGTCGACCGGCGCCTTGCGCACGCCCTTCGCGTCGGCCACGTTGACCGACACCACGCAGCCGCTCATGGGCTCTCCCGCTTCCAGGTGCCGCTCTTGCCGCCGCTCTTCTCGAGCAGGACGACCGGGCCGATCTCCATGCCGCGATCGACCGCCTTGCACATGTCGTAGACGGTGAGACACGCGACCGCGGCGGCCGTGAGCGCCTCCATCTCCGCCCCAGTCTTGCCCACGAGCCTGACTTCGCTCGTCACGCGCAAGCCGGGCAGCATCTCGTCGGCCTCGATCTCGACGCCGACGAAGCTCAGCGACAACGGATGACACAGGGGGATCAGCTCGTGCGTCTTCTTGGCGGCCATGATGCCGGCCAGTCGCGCGGCGGCGACGACGTCCCCCTTGGGCACCGCCTCGTCGAGGATGATCGCCAGGGTCTCGGGCGCCATGCGCACGACCGCGGCCGCCACAGCGCGACGCTCGCCGGCCGGCTTGTCGCTGACGTCGACCATGCGCGCTCGGCCGCGCGCGTCGAGGTGCGAGAGCTCGCTCACGACGGCTCCTTCTCGACCCACGACCGCGAGCGTCCATCCACCGCGTCCTACCCCCCGATCTCCGACATGGCGCGCGCGTTGACCAGCGCCTCGGCGTGGCGGTCGTAGCTCTTGTCACGGATGGCGGCCGCGATGGCGGCCCGCAGTTCCGCGGGCCGCCCGATGAGCGGCCGCACGTCGACCTCATACCCCGAGAAGAGGCAGTTCTTGAGGCGCCCATCGGCCGTGACGCGCAGCCGGTTGCAGGTGCCGCAGAAGTGTTCCGAGACGCCGGCGATGAAGCCGATCGTGCCCAGATAGCCGGGGATGCGGAAGTAGCGCGCCGGACCGTGGCCGTACACGCCGTCGACGGCCTCGAGCTCGTAGCTTCTGCGCAGGACCTCGAGGATCTGAGGCGAAGGCACGAACTCACCCTCGAGAGAAAGGCGGCGGTCGAGCGGCATGTGCTCGATGAAGCGCACGTGCACCTCCCGCTCGCGCGTGAGCTCGGCGAAGTCGTCGACCTCTCTCTCGACGCCGGCCAGGAGCACCGCGTTGACCTTGACCGGCGAGAACCCGGCCGCGAAGGCGGCGTCGAGACCGTCGAGCGCCTGGTCGAGGCGCGCGCCGCGGGTGACCTCCGCGAACCGTAGCGGGTCGAGGCTGTCGATACTGACGTTCACCCGCCGTAGTCCGGCCGCGGCGAGTTCAGCGGCGAAGCGCGGCAGGAGCAGACCGTTCGTCGTGAGTGAGAGATCCGCGACGCCTTCGAGCGCGGCCAGCATGCGCACGAGATCGACCACTCCCCGCCGCACGAGCGGCTCCCCGCCGGTGATACGCACCTTGCTGATCCCCACCTCGACGGCCGCACGAGCCACCGCCTCGAGCTCCTCGTAGGAAAGGATCTCGCTGTGGTCCCGCGCGGGCACGCCCTCCGGCGGCATGCAGTACGTGCAGCGCAGATTGCAGCGGTCGGTGACCGACAGACGCAGGTAGTCGACGCGCGAGTCGCGCGCGTCGTAGACCGGAGTGCAGAGGAACGCGGTCCATAGCAGGCAAGATGCGGGGTCGACCCGCCCCCATAGTGTACCGCGCCGGCGCCGCGGCGTCAGCGGCTCACTTCATGACCATGACCTCGGTCGCCTTGATGACGGCTGTGACCGAGTCGCCCTCCTTGATGGCGAGGCTTTCCACCGAGTGCCGCGTGATGGCGGACACGACCTCCTGCCCGCCGACGTCGATGACGACTTCGGCCATCACCGCACCGAGAGTGACACTCTTGACCGTCCCCTGCAGCTGGTTGCGCGCGCTGATGGGCATGATTCCCTCCTTCCGGACCTTCGCGGAACATCGTACCTACCCTCGGGTATGGCCCCCGCCGGGCCACCCCAAACGCGGTCCTCGCGTCAGCCGAACGGCGGCAGGACACCGGCCTGCGGTAAGATGCCGGTCGTGAAGACTCGTGTGCTCACCGTCCTCCTTCTCGTCGCCCTGGCGTTGCTGGCGACAGGTTGTAGCGCCGGTTCGAGCTCTGCCGAGAAGCCGGCGGCCGTCGACACGCAGCTCGGGCCCGATGAGCCGAACGCGGTAATCAGCTGGAGCGAGGCGTCAAGTAGGGTGGGCCAGGTGATCACGGTCGAGGGACCGATCGTCGCCACCCGTCACCGTGCCGGCAAGACCCTCCTCATCATGGGCTTCGGAGCCGCGGATCCTGGTCGCTTTGTGGTCGTCATCCCCAACTCGTTGAAGAAGGCCTTTCCAGAGCCTCCCGCCGCTTTCTTCGCCGATCGCCTCGTCCGTGTGCAGGGCAGGATCGTCGACGACGGCGGCGTGCCGTCCATCACTGTCACGAGCGCCAAGAAGATACGCGCGGAGTAGTCCTTAGTCGAGAACTCGTACCCCACCTCAGCCGCGACGCGGGATGGAGGAGTGCTTGAGCAGGACGACCGCCCCGCCTTCAGGCCTCGAGGAGTGGTCAAAGGACGCGAACCTATGCAACCGCCGGGCCATAATCGGACCCGGAGCCGCCAGCGCGGCGACGACGATCAGGGCGAACACCAGGTAGAGGTCGTCGCGAGAGCCCGCGGAGGAAGCGGCGACCTCTTGGCCGGCTCCTCCGGCGCCCGACGCCTGCCCCGCGTCCACAGGGGAGAGCGACGCGATGGGAAACCCACTGACCCATGTACCGGGCTCGCCCGCGGCGGCGGGAGCCTTGACGGGCGATGTCGTCGAGGCGCCCACAGCCCCGCCGCCCTGATTGTTGGCCGACCCGTCGCCGCTGCCGTTCCCGCCGCCTGATCCGGACCCGCTCCCACTCCCAGCACCGGAGCCACCTCCATCGTTGCCCAGCCCGCTCTCGCCCGAGGGGGGATTCTCCGCGGCGCTGTGCGTCGGCTTTGGCTTCCGCGTGGGCTTTGGGCTGGGCTTCTCGGGAGGGACGTAGTCCCTGTGCCACACCCGGATGTCGGAGATGAGGAGCGGCGACGACAGCGTCACCAGCAGCGGTGGCGAGGCCGCCGGTGCCGGCTGGTTGAGCGTGAAGCGCAGCCTGAGCGTGATGCCCCGGCCGTGCGCGACCAGGTCAATCGCCTGCAGCTGGACCCCAGCCTGGCCGCTGGGTGTCTGCCCGGACCCCGCGTTGAACCAGTGGTCGCCGCCATCGAGGCTGTAGGAGATGAACAGGTTCCAGGCTCCGCGGTCCAGCGAGTCACTCTGGTAGCTCCACTGGAGGGCGGTGAACTGCTGTTCGCGCAGGCCGGGGTCCATGCTCAGGACCTCCGTGAACGCGTCCGCTGTGTACGGGAGGTCCGAGGGGGGCTTGGCCGGAGCGAAGGCGAGGACCTGCTGCCCCGTGCCTGCGTCGAGCGTAAGGCCGTCCGCCTCCGGCGTGACGATCAAGAACGGACCGCTCAGTTCGTCCGCCGCGGCGAACGGCGGCGTAGCCAGCAGGAGGAACGACGCGAGCGCCGTGAGGGTGGCGAGCAACACCGCGAGCCGCCTCATGGCCGCCTGCCCTCACCGTGTCCGCGCGACACCACCTGGATCGCGGTCGCCTTGACCGCCGCATACAGCTCCTGTCCCTGGCCCACCCCCAGATCCTCGCAGGCGGCCCGGGTCACGAGAGCATCCATCCGCCCACCCTCCCACCCCAGGGTGACCAGCATGGACCGTCCGGCCGGCCGGATACTCCTCACCTCAGCCTCGACGATGTTGCGCAGGCTCGTTCCCAAGTCGGGAGGACGCTCCACGAAGAGGATGACGTCCTCAGGATGGATGCAGGCGAAGGCCGGTCCCGGCTCGGCCTGGGAACAGGTGAGACTGGCACCCCCAGGAAGCACGAATCGGGAAGCCCCCGCCAGCCCGTTCTCGATCACGCCTTCCAGCCACACGTCGATGCCGAGATAGTCGGCGACCGCCGACGAGGCCGGGCTGTCGAAGACCTGGGCGCGGCTGCCCTCCTGCAGCACGCGCCCTTCGGCGAGGAAGGTGACGCGGTCGGCGACCGTGAGGGCCTCTTCGGTGTCGTGCGTCACCCAGAGGACGGCCATCGAGAGGCTGGCGAAGATCCGCTGCAGGTCGGCGAGGAGCGCGCGTCGCATCGGCGGATCGAGCGAAGCCATCGGCTCGTCGAGGAAGAGCGCGGCCGGCTCGACCGACAGGGCGCGCGCGATGCTCACGCGTTGCGCCTCGCCGCCCGACAGCCCAGTCCTGCGCCGATCGGAGAGGTGGCCGATGCCCAGGAGCTCCAGGGCTGCGGCTGCGCGGCGATGAAGGTCCTTGCCGCGCACGCCGCGCAGCCGCAGCGCGCTCTCGACGTTGCCGCGTACCGTCGTCGACAGGAGGTAGGCGTGCTGGAAGACCGCAGCCGTGCGGCGGCGTAGCCGCAGGCGATCGCCGCCGCTGCGTACTTCCTGGCCCTCGAAGTGCAACAGCCCCTGCGCCGGCTCGAGGCCGTTGAGCGCACGCAGCAGCGTGGTCTTGCCGGCGCCGTTCGGGCCCAGCAGCACGTGCACCTCGCCCCGCTCGAGCGTGAAACGCTCGACGCGCACCAGCTCCTTGCCGTCGCGGACGACGGCGAGGTCGTGGGCCTCGATGATGGGTCCGTCGGTCATCAGGCGAACCGCGCTCCCCGCTGCTGGACGATGGTCATCGCGTAGTTGGTCGAGAAGCTCAGGAGCAGCAGCACGACGGCCAGGGCGATGGCAGTGGCGAACTCTCCCATTCCTACATACTGGACGATGCCCGTAGTGAGCACCTGTGTCTGCCCCTTGATGTTCCCCCCAACGATCATCACCGCACCGACCTCTGAGATCACGCCGCCGAAGGCCGCCATGACCGCGGCCATCAGCGCCACGCGGATCTCACGCAGGAGGAGCAGGAAGGTACGCCAGCGCCCGGCACCCAGGGCCATGATCTGCAGCCTGAACCCCTGGTCGAGCTGCTGCAGCGCGGCCAGCGACAAGCCGGCGACGATCGGGAGGGCGATGAGGACCTGCGCGATGATCATCGCCTGCACGGTGTACATGAGGGCGAGGTCACCGAGGGGTCCGCTGCGCCACAGGAAGAGCGCCACCACGAGGCCGACGACGACGGGCGGGACGCCCATCCCGGTGTTGACAACGGCCACCAGGAGACGCCGGCCGGGGAAGTGCCTCAGAGCAAGGATGGCACCGAGAGGTACGCCGAAGACGAGCGCGAAGGCGAGAGCGCTGAACGACACTTCGAGGGAGCGCAGTGCGATCTCGAGGACTTCCCGGTCACCCCCGACCAGCAGGCGCAGGGCCTGGTAGAGACCCTGGAAGATCAGGTCCACTTGGCGTCTCCTTTCCATCGCTCCAGGGCCCAAAGGACGTCGCGCCACCCAAGATGGGGGCGGCGGGCGCCCTTCACCTGAAGAGCGCCCGCCGCCCGGTCACGCCGTACGAGCCCGCTTCCCGCTCCGCAGGCTCGTTGTGATCTCAGCTCACGGAGCGGGTGTCGCGGGCGGGACCACCGTCTGGCTCACGACATAGGAGTTCGGGAAGAACAACTGCACGTTCTTCACCTTGTAGGCGGCGATTGCCTTCTGTCCGTTGGAGCTTGCGAGCCACTCGGCGAGGAACTCCGCCCCGGTGCTGTTCACGTCGTTGTGCTGGGCCTGATTGACGAGGTCGATCGAGTACTGGTTCTTCAGATCGGCGGTGCTCGTCAGAAGCCTGCGAAGAGGCGGGGCGAGCGGATCGACACCGGGCCCGCCGTACCTGTTCTTGATCCAGGTGGACATATCGGTGAGCGTGTACGCACCGTTGCCCTTGTTGGCGTTCGCTGTCACTTCCAGCGTCTGCAGCATGCCCTGCCCGGTCATGATGTACCAGGCGGGAGGATTCGCGGGGTCGATCGTGATGCCGGCCGCCTGCCAGATCGCCAACTCCTTCTTGTTCGTGCCGGAATTGTCGCCGCGGGAGACGAAGGCCACTTTGCCCGTCTTGGCGCCCCACGCTGCGATCTTCTTGAAGGCTGCGACGGCGGAATGCGTGGCCGAAACGCCCGCCGGGTCGCGCTTGAGGGTCGTGTTCCACGGGCCGACGACCGTGAAGTAGTTGTAGGCGATGGGCAGGCGCATCGTCAGGTCGCCCGAGGCCAAGAGGGCCTTCTCGTCGGGCGGCGCGTGCACGATGATGACGTCGCAGTTGCCAGCTGCCGCGGCGGCAAGGGCCTGACCCGAGCCCACCGAGATGATCTGCACGTCGATGCCCGGGTAGCGGGCCTCCCAGAGGGGCAGCAGGTAGTCGAGCAGACCGGAGTCATTGACGCTGGTCGTTGTCTCGAGGATCAGCTTGCTGTAGGTCGGCGCCTGCAGCACCTGGCCCTGCTGTGTTGCGAAGCCTGTGGCGGCGCCGATCGCCAGGACGGCGACGGCGACCACGAGCAGGCTCGCGACGATCAGTCTCTTGCGGTGAACCATGGCTCCTCCAACGGACGGTTACGGTCCTCATCCGAGACGCTCGGCCACGGGAGAATGGGGGGCAGGAGACCAGCACAGCGGGCGTGATACGAGCGGACCATCTGCCTCTCCTTTCCACGCTGGGAGACACGGCGCTTTCGCGCTGTACCCTGCCGGCGCAAGCTCCATAGGCCCTCGGACCCTTAGGACTCAAGCGCTCGGAGAGGGCTCAAACGTTAGCGCACGACGAGAGGACCAGTCAACCGGCAGGCGGGGCGGGGAAGGCCTTCACGGCCTTCCCCGCCCCGCCTGCGGCTGGACGCGTACCCAGGCTGTCAGTCTGGCGGAGCGCCGGCCAGGAGCGTGCTCACGGCCCCATCCCGTCGCGACGGGGTGCGTCGAGCGGCGAGTGGCCCGTCTCCCATTCCATCTCGCGGATGGCGACCATCTTCAGCTCGGTCATCTCGTGGATGGCATACTTGACGCCCTCGCGTCCCATCCCCGACCCCTTGATGCCGCCGTACGGCATGTGGTCCACGCGGAAGGTGGGCACCTCGTTGATCATCACGCCGCCCACCTCGAGGTGCTTGGCGGCGTAGAGGGCCTTGTTGATGTCGTTGGTGAAGATCCCCGCCTGCAGACCCATCTCGCTGTCGTTGGAGATCTCGATGGCCTCGTAGAGGTCGCGCGCCTTCATGATGGAGATGACCGGGCCGAACACCTCGCGCGCGCAGACCTTCATCTCGGGCTCGACGTCCGTCAGCACTGTGGGCCGCAGACGACCGTCGGCATCGACGCCTCCGGTGGCGAGCGTCGCGCCCTGATCGAGCGCCTCCCGGACCCACGCCTGCACGCGCTCGGCCTCGGACGCGCTGATGAGCGCGGCGACGTCGGTCGTATCATCGAGCGGGTCGCCGACCTTGAGCGCCGCGACCGCCGGCACAAGCTCGTCCATGAACTCGTCGTAGACGCGCTCATGGACCACGACCCGCTGCACCGAGATGCAGGTCTGGCCGGAGTTGGAGAAGCCGCCAGCCACGATGCGCTGCACGGCCAGGTCGAGGTTCGCGTCCTCGTCGACGATCGTCGCCGAGTTGTTGCCGAGCTCGAGGGTCACCATCTTCATGCCGGCGTCGCCGGCGATCTGGCGTCCCACAGGCGGGCTGCCGGTGAAGCTCACCATGTTGACGCGCTCGTCCTTCACCAGCTTCGTGCCCAGCGTGCTGCCCGGACCGACGACCACCTGCAGCACGTCGTCGGGCAACCCGGCCTCCTCGAGGAGCTCCGAGAGGAAGAGCGCCGTGAGCGGCGTCGTCGAGGCCGGCTTGAGCACGACGACGTTCGCGGCCGCCAGCGCCGGCGCGACCTTATGAGCCACCAGGTTGAGGGGGAAGTTGAACGGCGAGATGGCAAGGACGACGCCGCGCGGCTCACGGATCGTCCACCCGAAACGGTTCTCACCCGAGGCGTCGGCGTCCATCTGCACGATCTCGCCGCCCGTGCGCTTGGCCTCCTCGCTCGCCCAGCGGAAGGTCGACGCGCCGCGCCTGGCCTCGACGCGCGCGTCCTTGAGCGGCTTGCCCCCTTCGAGAGCGATGATGTGCGCGATCTTCTCCGCGTTGTCCTCGATCAGGTGCGAGGTCTTCTCGAGGATCTGCGCGCGTCGCCAGGCCGGAGTCCAGCGCCAGGTGCCGAGAGCGGCGCGCGCCCGGTCGAGCACCAAGTCGGCCTCGTCGAGGGTGCAGGTGGCGATGCGCGCCACCTCGCTGCCGTCCCAGGGGCTGTTGACCACGAGCGGCTCGCCGCTCCCGAGGGGCGGCTTGAGCTTCACGTCGAGGAGCAGGAGCTCCTTGTTGGTCGTCACCACGTCCACTGATCGTCCTCCTTCTGTCCCCCGGCCCCCGTCGTGCGTCGGCGAGGCGGAGCGGCGCCCGCGCCGCTCCGCCTCGCCCGTGCCGCGTCAGACTACCTGCAGTTCTTGCAGAACTTGACCCACTCGTCGACCTTGCCCTCGTCGTGGATATCGAGCTCAAAAGCACGGAACTCGGTCACGGGCTTGTGATCGCCCTCGACCTTCTCCTTGCCGCGCTGGTAGACGCCCAGCGGCTGGTCGGTCAAGTCGATGTTGATCTGCTTGAGCTCGCTGTACTCGTCGAGGCCGTAGGTGCCCAGCTCGCGGCCGATGCCGCTCTGCTTGTAGCCGCCCCACGGGGCCTCGCTGTAGGTTGGATGGTACGTGTTGACCCAGGTGATGCCGGCGCGCAGCTTCTTTATCACGCGCATGGCGCGCGTGACGTCCTTCGTCCACACCGCGCCGGCGAGACCGTAGATCGTGTCGTTGGCGATCCGCACGGCCTCTTCCTCGGTCTCGAACGGGATCACCACCAGCACGGGCCCGAAGATCTCCTCCTGGGCGATCCTCATCTTGTTGTCGACGTCGACGAAGATCGTCGGCTCGAAGAAGTAGCCCTTCTCGCCGATGCGATGACCGCCGGTGGCGAGCTTGGCGCCCTCGCCGAGGCCGATCTGCACGTACTTCTCGACCGTGCCCAACTGCTGCCTGGAGACCAGCGGACCCATCTCGCTGTCTGACTCGAGCGCCGGGCCCACCTTGATGGCCATCGCCCGCGACACCAGCTCGCCGACGAACCTGTCGTAGATGGAACGCTGCACGATGGCCCGCGAACCCGCCGAGCACACCTCACCGGTGCCGGCGAAGATGCCGATCAGCACGCCGTCGATGGCCGCCTCGAAATCGGCGTCCTCGAAGACGACGTTGGGGCTCTTGCCGCCGAGCTCGAGGCCGACCTTCTTCACGGTCTCGGCGCCCTGCTTCATGATGTGCTTGCCGACCTCGACGCTGCCGGTGAAGGCCACCATGTCGACCTGCGGCGATCTGGCGAGGTAGTCGCCGACCTCGCCGCCGGAGCCGGTCACGACCTGGAAGACGCCCTCGGGCAGACCGATGTCTTCGAAAGCTCTCGCCAGCTCGAGCGTCGTGATCGGCGACACCGTGGCCGGTTTGAGGATCATCACGTTGCCGGCGGCCAGCGAGGGCGCCAGCTTCCAGGCGGCCATGAGGATGGGGTAGTTCCAGGGAGTTATGCCTACCGTTACGCCTACCGGCTCACGCACCACCATGCTGAGGCTCTCGCCCGGCACCTCGAGCGTCTGGCCATGCTGCTCGACGGCGAGGCCGGCGTAGTAGTCGAAGGTGTGCGCGCAGTCGTTCATGTCGAGGAGCGAGTCCTCGTAGAGCTTGCCCATCTGGCGGCTCTCGAGGCGCGCCCATTCCTCGGCGTGTTCGCGGATCGCGTTGGCGACACGGCGCAGGTATCTGGCGCGGTCCTCTGCCGTCGTCTTGCCCCACGGCCCCTCATCGAAGGCCTTGCGCGCCGCCTGTATGGCGCGCTCGGCGTCGTCTACCGTGGCCTTCGGTACCCGCGCTACGACCTCTTCAGTCGACGGGTCGACTACCTCGCTTGTCTCGCCGCTCGAGGAGTCGACCCACTCGCCGGCGATGAACATCTGGTATGTCCGTACTTCTTCTTTGACAGTAGCCACTTTCTCAGCCCTCCTGCCCGGAGACGATTGCTCGGATGCTCGGGGCGGCGCCGGTCACATCGACGGACGTACCCTCGCGGAGCTCAGAAAGCACCCTCGGGAAACGGGTGCGGGGCGTCGCGACCAGCGCAGCTCGTCCATGCACACATACCCACGGCGCCCGGGGGCGTTAACATCGCGGTCGCAGGGCAAACTTGCGACCCGCCGCCGGACGGGACGACTCGCTAGCGCAGGAAGGTCGCGCGTAGCGCCGGCGGCGGCGGAAGACGCAGCCGCCGGCAGCCACGAACGGCTACGGACGGGACGCTCGAGCTAGAGGATCAGAAGCAGCCGAGCTGGCAGGCGATGATCTTGATGCCGAGCTCGTTGCAGCTCTTGCCGACTTCGGCCAGCGAGACCTCGAGGTCGTTGGCGATCTTGAACGCCTCGGGGCACGGAAGTCGCTTCTCCTCACCGGAACGCGCCTTCAGGACCTCTATCAGTCTGGGGATATTGCCGGCGACCATGGCGCCCAAGTGTAGCAGCCGTCGGCCGCGCCTGCTACAAGTTGGCGCAACACCCGCGTCGCGCTTGGCCGTCTCGGCGTGACCGTCAGGCGGCGGTCTCGGCCAGGCTCATCCGCCGCCGATGTGTGGGAAGAGGGCGACCTCGTCGCCGGCCTTCAGCGGCGACGAGAGCGTGCCGTGCAGCCCGTTTACCAGGATCAGCCCGACCGCGGCCGGCGGCAGCTCGAGGCCGGCGACGAGGTCGCCCACCGACGCCGCCGACGCCGCCGCCTGGGCGACACTTCGCCCGACCCGTTCGTCGAGGCCCCCGAACAGCCGCACCGTGATCGCCGCGTTCTCGCCCATCGTCCCATTGTAGCCCGGGCCGGCGGTGCGCAGTCTCATTCTCTTCCCTGCGTGTGCCGATAGAGAGGGGGACGACCGAAGCGGGCGAAGCCGCCCTGCACCAGGGGGTCGCGGGCGGTCGCGGGGATGACGGAGTGTCCCTTGGACAGATGAGCGAAGAAGAACACGTCGTGGCGCCGGCGAAGGCCGACCCGAAGAGCAACGGATCCGACAGCGACGCCCTCAGGCAGCTTGAGAAGATCCTCCTGGCCAAAGTCGACGACGCCGTCAACGGCATCCAGCGCAAGCGGCTCGCCGATGGGCCCCGCGAGCACCTGGAGGTGCTGCGCGCGCTCCTCAAGGCTCAGGTGAGCGCCTACGTCGAGCACTTCGTCACCAAGGCGACCCTGTTCTCGCACACATCGACCATGTACGCCGGAGAGGTCGGCACGCCGGGCGTCATCTCGACCACGCTGCGCGGGCTCATCGAGGGCCATACCCTCACCACCTCCCAGGCCAAGCTGCTCGCCCGCTGCGTGGCCGAGCGACGGACGCTCATCGTCTTCGGCGATCGGGCAACGGGGAAGTCGACCCTCCTAAACGCGCTGTTCGAGCTCATCTCGGTCGACGAGCGCTTCGTCTCGGTCGAGCGCGACGCCCACTTGCCGGCCTTGAAGCAGCGCTCGTTCTGCGTTCGCCTCACGATGGACGACGACACCGACATCGCCGCCCTGTTCGCCAAGACGGAGAAGATGCAGCCCAGCAGGCTGGTCGTGGGCGAGCTCCACGGCGACGAGATCCTGCACTTCTTCGACCTGCTCTATCGCAATGCGAAGGTCGGCGGCATGGCGACCCTGCGCGCGGATTCGGTGCGCGAGGCGGTCGAGCTCCTGCTGGCGCATCTCGAGCCGGAGCTCGAACGCGAGCCGGCGCGCCGCCTGCTCGCCCAGACCAAACCGGTCTTCGCCCACATGTGCAGCGACGAGCACGGGTGTCCGCGTCTCGCCGCGGTCTGGAGCGTCGCGGGGCTCGACAACGAGGGCGAGCTCCTGCTCCGCGAGGAGACGGCCGAGGCCTCCGCCCAGCTCGTCGCGGAAGCCTAAGCTCGCGCGTAGACCTCGGGCCGGGCGGAGGCCTCGGCCCGTTCGCAGGCCCCAGACCAACCGCAGGCCTCAGCCGTCTGTCGTCCACGCGCGAGGCCGGCCAATGTCCACTCGCATCGACCGCCGCGGCCTAGTCCGCCAGGGCCCACGGTCCTATCCTTGAGTGCGTCGCACCGGACTGGTATAGTGCCGGGGTTTGCCGCCGTCCGGCGGCTTTGCCGCCTTTACGGCGGCATCACCCCTGCTCCAGCAGAGAGGCTGGGGCCGCCTGAGACCGCAGGAGGTGAGTCTTCTGAACAAGTATGAGCTCATGCTCATCATCGACCCCGGCGCGGAGGACGATCGCAAGGCCGAGATCGTCGACCGAGTGCGCGCTACCATCGAGAAGGCCAAGGGCAAAGTGGCCGGCGCCGACGAGTGGGGCAAGCGCAAGCTGGCCTACGAGATCAAGGGCCAGACCGAAGGCATCTACAGCCTCGTCACCTTCAACGCCACGCCCGCGGCCCTCAGCGAGGTCGAGCGCGTGCTGGGCATCACCGACGACGTCCTGCGCTTCATGACGGTGCGGCTCGACGCAAGAAGTCAGAGCTAGTCCGAAGGGAGAGCAGCATGGCCGGATCGATCAACCGCGTCATCCTCGTCGGCAACCTCACGCGAGATCCCGAGTTGAGGGCAGCCGGCAGCACGAGCGTGTGCACCATGCGCATCGCCGTCAACGACCGCGTCAAGGACCCCGCCACGGGCGAGTGGGGAGACCGGCCCAACTACTTCGACGTCGACGTCTTCGGAGCGCAGGGCGAGCGCTGCAGTCAGTGGCTGAGTAAAGGCCGGCAGGTCGCCGTCGAGGGCAAGTTGCGCTACCGCGAGTGGGAGTCGCAGGAGGGCCAGAAGCGCTCCGCCGTCTCGGTCGTGGCCGACAACGTGCAGTTCATCGGGCCGCGCGAGGGCGCGGCCGCCGCGGGCGGCCGCGCACAAGGCGGCCCGGGCGTCGGCTTCACCGACGACTTCCCGGTCGACCAGACCGACGCCGCCGACGAAGACGACATCCCGTTCTGAGACAGAGCGCTGCGGGCCCGCACCGAGGCGTCCGCACAAGGTATGTGAGTCGATCGCGCGGCGGTCCGGACCTGTGACCGCCGCGCGATGAGAGGACAGCGAATGGCACGCCAGAGGTTGCGCGGCCGCGATGGGACGAAGCCGCCAAGTGCGGGGTCGCGGCGGCGCCACTGCTTCTTCTGCAAGGAGAAGATCGAAGACGTCGACTGGAAGGACCACGGCCTCCTGCGACGTTTCATGAGCGACAAGGGCAAGATCCGTTCGGGGCGCGTCACCGGCGCCTGCCGCCGCCACCAGGTTCAGGTCGGCAGCGCCATCAAGCGCGCCCGCGAGATGGCGCTCCTGCCCCACGCCACCCGTTAGGAGACGTCATGGAAGTGATCCTGCTGCAAGACGTGGAGACCCTGGGAGAGAAGGGCACGCTGGCCAACGTGAGCAAGGGCTACGCGCGCAACTTCCTGCTGCCGAAGGGCTTGGCCGAGGTCGCGACGCCGGGCAAGATCGCCGAGTTCAGGCGCCGCGAGGACGAACGCCAGTACCACGAGCGGCGCCTCGTCGAGCAAGCGTCCGACATCGCCTCCACCCTCAACAGGACGGTGCTCACGATCCCCGCGCACGCGGGCGAGGGCGAGCGCCTCTACGGCTCGATCACCGCGGCCGACGTCGCCGACGCCATCTGGGAAGCGCGCAAGCTGCGCGTCGACAAGCGCAAGGTGCGCCTCGACGAGCCTATCAAGAGCCTCGGCACCTACATGATCGACGTCGAGCTGGCGGAGGGCGTGGTCGTCGCCGTCAAGACGATGGTGGTGCCCGAGTAGGACAGTCACCTGGCCGCCGGCACGGTCGTCGGCGACCACTGTGATCACCGGCCACAGTGTACGCGGGGCGGCCGCCGGTCGCCGCCCAAGATGCGTCCGCCGAGTGTGCCATTCTGGCCTATAGAAACCCGGCCCTCGAGTCCGTAGACTCTGCCTTCTATCACTACGCGGAGGAGTCTTGGCGGTACGCAACATCGAGCAGGTCCTCGGCCACGTCCCCCCGCACAACCTCGAGGCCGAGGAGTCTGTGCTAGGGGCGATGGTGATCAGCCCCAACGCCATCGTCGCCGTCACCGAGATCCTCAGCCCCGACGACTTCTACCGCGACTCGCACCGGGCCATCTACCGCTGCATCCTCGCCCTCTACGCGCGCGGCGACGAGGTCGATGCGGTCACGCTGAGCGCCGAGCTCGAGCATGAGGGCATCCTCGAGAAGGTCGGCGGCAAGGCCACCGTGCACACGCTCGTCGAGATCGTCCCCGCAGCGGCCAACGCCCGCCAGTACGCCGAGATCGTGCGCGAGACGAGCGTGCTGCGGGCGCTCATCCAGGTGGGCCAGGAGATCGCCGAGCTCGGTTACCAGCACCCCGACGAGTCGACCAGCCTGCTCGACAAGTGCGAGCAGAAGGTCTTCGCCATCTCGCAGCAGCGGCGCACGAGCGAGTTCGCGCACATCCGCGACATCCTCAAGCGCAACTTCGAGCGCATCGAGCTGCTGCAGAAGGACGCCAGCGTCAGCGGACTCGCCTGCGGCTTCCCCGGCATCGACCGGCTTACGGGCGGCTTCCAGCCGTCGAACCTCGTCGTGCTCGCCGCCCGTCCCAGCATGGGCAAAACGTCGCTGGCCCTCAACATCGCCCACAACGTGGCCGTCGAGGGCAAGGCGCCGGTGGCCGTCTTCAGCCTCGAGATGAGCTCGCAGGAGCTCGGTGAGCGCATGATCTGCTCGGCGGCGCGCGTGAGCTCCCACAAGGTGCGCACGGGCGCGCTGTCGGGCGACGACTACGCGAAGCTCATCCAGGTGGTGGGCGAGCTCGAGAAGGCCGACATCTTCATCGACGATTCGGCCGGGCTCAACATGTTCGAGCTGCGCGCCAAGGCGCGGCGTCTCGCGGCCAAGAAGCCGCTCGGGCTCGTTATCGTCGACTACCTGCAGCTGATGATGGGCGACGGGCGGGCCGAGAACCGCCAGCAAGAGGTGGCCGCCATCTCCCGCTCGCTCAAGCAGCTGGCGCGCGAGCTCGAGATCCCCGTCATCGCCGTCTCGCAGCTCAACCGCTCGCCCGAGGTGCGCCAGGACAAGCGGCCGCAGCTCAGCGACCTGAGAGAGTGTCTCGCCGGCGATACACTCGTCACCATCAGTGGCACGGGTGACCGCGTGCCGTTCCGCGACTTGGCAGGAGAGAAGGATGTCGCGGTCTGGTCGCTCGATTCCCACCTGCATCTGCGCCAGGGGGTCATGACAGAGGCTTGGCAGACCGGTAGACGCAGCATTCAACGCCTCGTTCTCGCCTCCGGAAGAGAGATCTCGGCCACTGAGAACCATCCCTTCCTCACCGTGAACGGCTGGCGGTCGGTGTCGTCCTTGCGTGCGGGGGACTGCCTCGCGGCGGCCCGCTCGATTCCCGAAGCCTTCAGCCCCCAGACGCGAGAAGACCACGAGCTCGTCCTTCTCGCACACCTTCTCGGCGATGGCTGCACGAGTCGCAGCCCCGTCTACTACTGCTCATCTGATGAGGCGTGCCTGGCAGCTGTGGAGAAGGCCGCTGATCGCATGGGCGTCTCGACATCGCGCACACAAGGCCGTGGCGTGACCTATGTGCACTTCCCGATGAAGGGCCCGGCGGGAAGAGGCCTCACGAGCCCACTGTACGACTGGCTGCGCGCGCACGGGCTGTACGGCAAGCGCGCTCACGAGAAGCGTCTGCCACCGTTTGTCCATCGACTGTCGGACTCGCAGGCTCGACTTTTCTTGCGCCACCTGTGGGCAACGGATGGGTCTGTGACAACGGCTTCGTCAGGCCGCGTAAGGATCTACTACGCCACGACAAGCGAGGATCTCGCTCGCGACCTGGCCACGCTCCTTCTGCGGCTGGGAATCGGCGCCCGCCTGCGGTCCGTGAGCAGTGAAGGAAACCGGCGGATATGGACGGTCGACGTCTCTGGCCGTGGTGACCAACTGACGTTTCTTGCCGCCGTGGGCGTGCACGGAGTACGAGGAGAGCAGGCCAAGCAGGCGAGCCGGGCACTACGCGGCGTGGGCAATCCGAACGCCGATGTCATACCGCCAGAAGCTTGGAATCACGTACGTGGAGCGATGCGAGCAGAGGGCGTAACGACGAGGGAGTTGGCGCGACGGCTGGGGATGGCCTACTGCGGAAGCAAGCTATATCGGGCTGGTCTGTCGCGGTCGCGAATGGCCCGCGTCGCTGCGGCGGTTCCCTGCGACTACCTGAGCGACCTTGCCTCATCGGATGTCCGCTGGGACCGCATCGTCTCGTCAAAGCCAGCAGGGACGGTCGATGTCTACGACGCCCGCGTGCCGCAGACCCACTCGTTCCTCGCGAACGATCTTGTTTCGCACAACTCGGGCGCAATCGAACAAGACGCCGACCTCGTCATGTTCATCCACTCCGACCCCAAGGACGAGACCAAGCGCGGCACGGTCGAGGTCATCATCGCCAAGCACCGCAACGGACCCACGGGCACGGTGCGCCTCGGCTTCGTCAGCGACTACACGCGCTTCCGCCATCTGAGCACTGAGGAAGAGCGGCGCTACGAAGGCTGACGCCGCTCCTGCCCGGCGATAGGTCCGCGAGACCAGCGAGGTGTCCATGAGCCACGTGATGTTAAACGGAGCGCTCCTCGACGAACGCGAGGCGACGGTCTCGGCCCTCGATCAGGGCCTCACCCACGGCGTCGGGCTGTACGAGACGATCAAGATCGCCGATCGGGCCTGCGCCTTCTTCGACGAACATTCCGGGCGCCTCGAGAAGGGTCTCGCCGCGCTGCACATCCCGTGCCCGTTCACCCGCGACGACCTCGCGCGACAGATCCTCGCGGTGGCCGCCGGCAACGACGTCCGCGATGGGGCGTGCCGGCTGCTCGTCACGGCGGGACCGCCCTGGGGCGAGCCGACGCTGCTCGTGCAGACCGATGTGCGCGTCTTTCCGGAGCGCCCGCTCACCGCGATCTCCTACCGCATCGCGCGCGCGGCGGCGGCGTTCAAATCGAACAGCTTCGTGCCCTCGCTGGTCGCCAAACGGGCAGCCGAGGCGGCCGGCGCCGACGACGCGATCTTCGTCGACGACGACGGCCGCATCCTCGAAGCCACCACGGCGAACTGCTTCGTGCACCGCGGCGGTGTCCTCACGACGCCGCCCCTCGATGGCTCGATCCTCCCCGGTGTCATCAGGGGCAAGATCATGGAGCTCGCCGAGGCCGACGGCATGGCTGTGGCCGAGCGGCACATCCGCATCAGCGAGCTGACGCCCAACGACAGCGTGCTGCTCACGAGCAGCGTGCGTGGCATCGTGCTCGTGTCGTCGGTCGATGGAGTGCCCCTGCGGCTCGATGAGGACCTGCGAAGGCGGCTACGCTCGCTCCTCGGCGCAGCCGAGCGGACGAGCGCAGCCGCCTTCGCCGAGCGCTACGGCGTCAGGGCCTGACCGAACGCCGTCCGCAGGCGCAGAGCGCGGTCATCGCTGTCGCGACGCCGTCTGGCGAAGCCCTCCTGAGACGCGCCTGCCTACGCCGTCACCCGGCGCAGCGCCTCCCGGTACTTCTCGGCCGTCTTCGCCACGATCTCGGGCGGCAATTCGGGCACCGGCGGCTGCTTGTCCCAGCCGATAGCTCTCGAGGTAGTCGCGCACGAACTGCTTGTCGTAGCTCGGCTGCGGCTTGCCCGGCTCGTAGGTGTCGGCCGGCCAGAAGCGCGACGAGTCGGGGGTGAGCGCCTCGTCGATGAGGATGAGCTCCCCGTCGAGCAGGCCGAACTCGAACTTGGTGTCGGCAATGATGATGCCCCGCTGGCGCGCGTAGTCGGCGGCGAAGGAGTAGAGCGCCAGCGAAGCGTCGCACACCTTGGCCGCCAGTTCCGGGCCGAGCAAATCGATCGTCTTCTCGAAGGGGATGTTCTCGTCGTGGGTGCCGGCCTCGGCCTTGGTCGACGGCGTGTAGATCGGTTCGGGCAGCTTGCTCGACTCGACCAGCCCCCCAGGCAGCGCGATGCCGCACACCGTCCCCTGGGCGCGGTACTCCTTGAGCCCTGAGCCGGCGAGGTAGCCACGGACGATGGCCTCGACCGGCAGCGGGCGGGCGCTCTTCACAACGATGGAGCGCCCCCGCAGGTGCTCCTTCGCGGCGTCGCGGGCGAAGGGGTCGCGGTCGACGAGATGGTTGGCGATGATGCCGGCCGTCTTGTCGAACCAGAAGTTCGAGAGCTGGGTGAGGACCTCGCCCTTGCCGGGGATCGGCGTCGGGAGCACGTAGTCGAAGGCCGAGATGCGGTCGGTGGCCACGATGAGCAGGTCACCTTCGGCAAGGCGGTAGACGTCGCGCACCTTGCCGCGGTTGACCAGCGTGAGGTCGCTCTCGTTCGACTCGAGCATCGCGCTCATCGACTTCCCTCTCCTTCCGTCGCGCTCATCTGCCTCTCGCTCCCTTAGTCTGGCCCGTCTCTTCCCCGCCCCTTCTCGGTCAGCCGCTCGTCGAATCGCTCTTTGCTCCCCTGAGCTGGATCACCGCCAGCAGCGCCTCGGCCGCCTCGCGCGGCCCGCTGCTCTCGCGCCCGGGAACGCCGAGGCGGGTGCGTAGCTGGCCGACGAAGACGCCGGCGTCAAAGGCGGCTGCGAACGTCTTCGTGGCGATCTCGTCGTGTTGCTCGACCCGCTGTGCGGGCCCGAAGATGTTGGCGAAGTAGTTGCGCACGAGGCCGGTCGAGGTGGTCGTGCCCTTCGACATCGCCACGCCCTCGCGGAACACCCGCAAGGCCGCGTCCGCGTCGCCGAAGCGCTCGACGATGGGGTGGCCGGCGTCGACCTCCTCGTGGTTGTTCGCATACAGGAGCAGGTCGACGGGATACCCGTGCAGCACCTCCTCGAGCGTGGTCACCGGCAGCACGACGCGCGCGTTCACCTTCTGCGGGCTCATGATGATGGCGCGATCGACCTGGCCGAACGCGTAGCCCCGCTGCAGGTCGTCGAGGCGCACGAAGGCGCCGATCTCGCTGCCGTACCCGAGCAGGCCCCGACCCGGCTCGACCTTGAGCGAGCCCATGTCGTCGGCGATCACACGCAGCTCGGCGACCTTCTCCTCACCCAGCAGGCGCAGGGCCTCGAGCGACTCCGACTTGCCGGCTCCGGTGTCGCCGATGAGCAGCACATTGGCCGCCGACCCGTCGCGCAGGGCGACGTGCACGAAGGCGCCGTGGAAGGGCATGCGCCCACGGCGCATGATCGCCAGGTTGTGCAGCGTGAGGACCATCTTCTTGAGATAGCCGAAGTAGCCGAAGCGCTCCTCGAGAGGCGCGGCGGCGACGAGCAGCCCGGTGGCCGCGTCGTCGAAGAAGACCGTGGGCATATCGCCGAAGCGCGCCAGCGTCTCGGGCGGCGCCCCGAAGACGTAGATGGCATCGGGGCCGGCCGCTATCTGGTCGTCCGAGGCGATCTCGAAGAGATTGGCCAGCGACAGGCCGAGGCTCGAGAAAGAGCTGGTGCACGAAGACGAACACGACCAGCGGACCGACGACCGCCGGATAGCAGACCCACCGGCTGCGGTCGAGCTCCACTCCGGCCAGTGGATCCTCGCGCACCTCCAAGAACCGGCCCGTGCGCGTGTTCATCGGCGGGTCCAGCAACAGCGGCGGATACATGAGCACGTGGCGCACGAAGGGGATGCCCTCTAGACGCCCGTGGTAGGGCTCGCGCGCACGCCACTCCCGGCGCACGGCGATCACGCCGACCTCGGCGCCGGCGGCGACCTGGCGGTACACGCGCGGGTGGTCGCCGGTCACGTTCTCGGCGAGGTCGCGATAGAGGTCGCGCACAAGGCCACCCAAGATCTCGACCGTGGTGTTGAAGGTCCGGTAGGGACGCCGGTCGTGCGCGTCGGGGCCGGCCTCAGAGTGCGAGATCATGAAGCGGTCGAAGCCGCGCCAGAAGTCGTAGAGCCCCTCGATGAGCTCGTGCAGCGCCCGCCGGCGCGCCAGGAGCGCCTCGCCCTCCGGGGAGGCGTTGGCGAGGCGCTCCAGCGGGTTATTGGCCAGCAGGCGCAGCCAGTCGATCAGCCGGGCGCGCTGGCGCGCGTCGCTGCCCTCTACGCCGAGGGCCTCGAGCACCGTCGGGTTGTGCGCACGAAGGTGATCGACGTAGAGCTCGACGACGCGCGCGAAGGCGACGCTCTCCACGAGCTCCTGCGTCGTCGAACAGACGGTGCGCTCGGTGTGGAGGACGATCTGTCCGGGGTCGACGTCGAGACGGAGCAGCGACATGGCCGCAAGACTACCACGGGCCGCTGGGAGCGACGCATGGCGAGCGGACGCGAGTGAGCGGCTACAAACCCGTCCGCTCGAGACGGCCGTGCGAGCGGCTCCGCCTAAGGCCGCCGGGCGACCAGGAACCAGCTCGCGTGGTGGTGAGCGGACCCGTCGGCGTGCGGCTCGTCGTACTCGCGCTCGCTCAGTTCCTCGACGGACAGGAAGGAGAAGTCCTCGCGCAGCTCCTGTTCGCGGCAGAAGTGGAGGTAGACCGGGCGTGCAAAGGAGTCCCGCTCGCCGGGCACCGGCTCTCCCTCGCCATAGTGCTGAGGGTCGTTCGTCGAGAGCGTGCTCAGGAAGAGAAGGCCGGCGGGCTTCAGGAGGGCGCCGAGCGCCCTCCTGAAGCCCGCCCGCTCCTGCGGCCCGAGAAGCTGATAGAGGTTCGCGGCGAAGACGACGTCGAATGCCGCGCGCGACCCCTGTCGCACCTCACGTTCGATCTCGTCGAAGCCGGCGCGGCGGAACTCGACGGCCGGCTTCGACTCCGCCGCCCCGGCCGTCGCCGCCGCTGCCGTACGTCCCCGCGCCGGCCTCAACGGCCCCGCGCGCAGAGGTACGAGCGGCCGCGATCCCCTCGGCCGAAGGATCGGCGCCTAGGACCGGCGCGTGCAGCTCGCGCGAGAGATAGCGGCTGTCGCGACCGTAGCCACAACCGATGTCGAGGATGGAGAGGCCGGGACCGGCCGTCGCCAGCAAGCGCTCGACCGCGACGGCGGCAAGCTCGCTGGGGCGATCGCCCCAGGGTCTGCCGCCGTCGCGGTAGGCGTCGTCCCAGCGCGTGCTCACGGCCGTCGGGCTCGCCGACAACTCGACCCGACGCACGCCCCGGCCGCCGACGTGACGGCAGACCCACGACTTCCACCACGCGGCCCTGCGCCTCGGTGATCTGCCAGACCGCCACGCTCCGGCAGGACTCAGGCGCCGCCAGAAGGCGTGAGCTCAGACGTGCAGAACGCGCAGCGCTTCGCCTCGATGGGGATCTCGCTCAGGCACTCCGGGCACTGCTTGGTGGTCGCATCGGCCGGCGCCTGACCGCGCGCGCGGCGCTCGGCGAGCTTGTTCATCGGCACGACGACGACGAAGTATATGGCCGCCGCTATGAGCAGGAACGAGATGATGGCGTTGATGAACGAGCCGTAGCGGAACGTGCTGCCGTTGATGGTGAAGGTGAGCTGCGAGAAATCTGGCTGGCCGAAGATGGCGGCGATGAGCGGCGTGATGATGTCGGCCACGAACGCCGTGATCAGCGCCCCGAAGGCGGCGCCGATGACCACCGCGACGGCCAGATCGACCACGTTCCCGCGCAAGATGAAGTCGCGGAATCCCTTGATCATGACTCCTCCCCATGAAGGCTCTTACCGTCGTGACCGCAGCGCTTCTGGTGGCGGCCATCCGGTCCTTAGTACCACACTGCCGCGAGGAGAAGCCTACCCCATCGGCCGCGCGCCCTCTACGCTCGCGCCGTTGAGCCGTCGGGGACCGGCGGGCCGCGCGGAGCCAGTGCCTCCCAGGGCCCGCGCGCTGTACGCGCGATCGCATCAGCGAGGGTCTCCGAGCGTCCTTCGGCCGTCAGCCCCCCGGCATCGCGTCGAGGACGCCGCGCAGATACCAGTACAGGTCGGTCTCGGTGTCGAGACGGATCGGCGGCTGATCCGCTTGAGGCCCGGCGACCCAGCTGCCCAGGCTGACGTCCGGCCCGACGTCGAGCTGCAACCGCCGCCCGCCGTTCAGATCGACGACCAGGCGCGTGACGGCATCCGGCGGTACGTCGCTCGTGTCTCGTTCCATCGAGCCGAACCCAGGCGGCCAGCTCGGGGGCGGGGCTGGCCAGGGTGCCGACCACGACGGGACCCTCGAGACTCTCGACCCGCGCCGCGACGACCTGATCTTGCGTGAATTGGAATGGGTACTCGTCGCGCCTGAATGACCACACGCCCACCACGACGACGATCGCGCTGAGGACGACGAGAGCGATGAAGGCCGCGCGGCGCACCCGGGAAGGCTGGTCAGCCGACAGTGTCGACGCCGGCCATGTCAGATCAGCTGCCTGCGCGCGGCTCGCTTGGCCAGCCAGGCCTCGATAGCGGCCAGGACGACCTCTTTGCCCAGGTCGTTGTACGTCTCGTGCAGGTAACCGTCGTAGCGCAGCACCGTCTTGTCTTGAATGGTCACCTTCTGGACGAACGACTCGATGGCGGCAGGGTCGGCGACGGGGTCGTCGGGCGAGTAGACGACGAGCAGAGGGCCCGAAAGGGTCTCGGCGCGGCGTCTTGCGCGCGCCTGCGCCTTGAGCGTCTCCTCAGCCCAGCCGACCGTCGCCAAGTTGCCCACGAGCGGGTCATCCTCGTAGGCTGCCGCCACGTCGGGATCGCGCGACAGCATCTCTCCCTTGACGGGGTTGCGGATAGGAGAAGTGGGCGTGAGCTTCGCGGCCAGGTGCACGAACCGTGCGCGCCACTCCGGCACCTGGATGCGCAGCTTGAGGAACGGCGAGGAGAGGATCAGTCCGACGGGTCCCTTTGGATCCTGCTCGACGTAGGTCAGCGCGACGAGGCCGCCGAAGCTGTGTCCGAAAAGAGTGACTCGCTGGCGCGGAGCGTTCTCCTTGACGAGGTCGAAGAAGACCGCCGTGTCCGCTACGTAGTCGTCAAAGACATCGACGTGACCGCGTGTCCCGTGGGAGCGCCCGTTGCCGCGCAGATCGTAGGCATAGACAGCGAAGCCGTGCGTCGCGAGATGCTCGCCGACCGAAGCGAGCCGGGCGCTGTGGTCGCCATACCCCGGGATCAGAGCGACCGCCTCTTTGGGCTCACCATCCGGCAGCCAGGCGCGATAGAAGAGCTGAAGACCGTCGGGGGCCGCGAAGGTCTGCTCGGTCGTTTTCATTGACCCTTCCCTGTGTCGCCGCGTGCGGGGCTTGTACTCGGGTCCACAATGCTACCATCCTGCGCTCGGTCGCCACCCTGCTACCTTGCTAGAACGGTCCGCAGTTGAGTTGTGGCGGCGAAACGACGATAATCCCGCGTGGGAACCTTCTTCCCGTCCGGAACCTCCCCCCGCCACCGTATGGACGTCACGCGCGCGCCCTATGACGTGATCATCGTCGGGGCCGGCCCCGCCGGCATCTTCGCCGCACTCGAACTCGTGCATGGCAACGGCTCGCGGGTGCTCCTCATCGAGAAGGGCCCCGACATCGACCGCCGCCGCTGCCCGGCGCGCGAGACTGGCACCTGCAGCAACTGCAAGACCTGCGACGTGACCTCCGGCTGGGGCGGCGCGGGGGCGTTCTCCGACGGCAAGCTGACCCTCTCGACGAAGGTCGGCGGCTGGCTGCACGAGTTCCTGCCCGAGGCCGAGCTCGAAAGCCTCGTGCACGACGTCGACCGGCTGTGGGTGCGCTACGGCGCCCCCGAGAAGGTCCACGGCCGGCCGTCGCGCAAGGTCGACGAGATCGCCCGCGAGGCGACGAGGCACGGGTTGACGCTCGTCGCCTCGCCCGTGCGCCACATGGGCACCGACCACGCCGCCGACATTCTGCGCCGCATGCGCGACGAGATCGAGCCGAGCGTCTCGGTGCTCACCCAGACGGCCGTGGCGCGCGTCCTCACCCACGACGGGCGCGCCACCGGGGTGCAGCTCAGTGACGGCACGGTCTACGAGGCCGGCGCGGTGATCGTGGCGCCGGGCCGCGAGGGCGCCGGGTGGCTGGTCGCGGAGTGCCGACGTCTTGGCATCACCGTCGAGACGAACAACGTCGACATCGGCGTGCGCGTCGAGGTCCCGGCGATCGTCATGGAGCCGCTCACGAGTGTGCTCTACGAGAGCAAGCTCGTGTACTACTCGAAGCACTTCGACGACCAGGTGCGCACCTTCTGCATGAACCCACACGGTGTCGTCTCGCTCGAGAACTACGGCGACGTGGTCACGGTCAACGGTCACAGCTACTCCGACGAGAGGACCGACTACACCAACTTCGCGCTGCTCGTCTCGACGCGCTTCACCGAGCCCTTCGACGACCCCATCGCCTACGGCAAGTCGATCGCCCGCCTGGCTAACCTGCTGGGCGAGGACATCCTCGTGCAGCGCCTCGGCGACCTGCAGGTCGGCAAGCGCTCGACCCCCACGCGCATCGCACGCGGCACGGCGCAGCCGACGCTGATAGGGGCGACCCCGGGCGACCTCTCGTTCGTCCTGCCCTACCGCTACCTGCGCGACATCCTCGACATGCTCGCGGCGATGGACGCCCTTGTGCCGGGCGTCAACGCCCGCGACACGCTGCTCTACGGCGTCGAGGTCAAGTTCTACTCGGCGCGGCCACGGCTCGATGCAGGGTTGCAGACCGCGATAGCCAACCTCTACGCGGTGGGCGACGGCGCCGGGATCACGCGCGGCCTCGTGCAGGCGGCGGCGTCGGGCGTCGTCGCCGCCAGGTCGATCCTGAACGGGAAGAGGGAAGACGTGGCGCAAGCAGTTGTGAAGGACTCCTGATGCCGGCGACGGTCGTGATAGGCGCCCAGTGGGGCGACGAGGGCAAGGGCAAGATCACCGACATCCTGGCCGAGCACTCGGACCTCATCTGCCGCTTCCAGGGCGGCAACAACGCGGGTCACACCATCGTGCGCGACGGTGAGGAGTTCAAGCTCCACCTCATCCCCTCGGGCATCCTCTACCCGGCCAAGACCTGCGCCATCGGCAACGGCGTCGTGATCGACCCGCACATCCTCTTCGGCGAGATCGAGGCGCTGCGCTCGCGGGGCATCAGCGCCGACAACCTGCGCGTATCGGCCAACGCGCACCTCATCATGCCTTACCACATCCTGCTCGATGGCGGCTTCGAGAAGCAGCTCGGTAAGTTCAAGATCGGCACCACCGGCCGCGGCATCGGCCCCTGCTACATCGACAAGTTCGCCCGCGTCGGCATCCGCGTGCAGGACCTCTTCGACGAGAAGATCCTGCGGCGCAAGATCCGTGTCGCCCTCGAGGACAAGAACCGGCTGTTGCAGCTCTACGACGTCGGCGTGCTCGACCCCGACCAGGTGGCCGACGAGTACCTCGGCTTCCGCGAACGGCTCGAACCCTACGTCGCCGACGTCTCGCTGCTTGTGAACAGGGCCCTCGACGACGGCCGCGAGGTCTTGCTGGAGGGAGCCCAGGGCACGCTGCTCGACGTCGACTTCGGCACCTATCCCTTCGTCACCAGCTCGAACCCCATCGCGGGTGGGGCCTGCACCGGCGCCGGCGTCGGCCCCACGCGCATCGACCATGTCGTCGGCGTCGCCAAGGCGTACACCACTCGCGTCGGAGAGGGCCCCTTCCCCACCGAGCTCTTCGACGAGATCGGCGCGGCGATGTGCGATGTTGGCCAGGAGTTCGGCACGACCACGGGGCGCAAGCGGCGCTGCGGCTGGCTCGACCTGCTCGCTCTGCGCTACGCGGTGCGCGTGAGCGGCATCACGCACCTGGCCATCACCAAGCTCGACGTGCTCTCCGGCCTCGAGACGATCAAGGTCTGCACGCGCTACAAGGCCGGGCGCAAGGTGCTCGACGAGTTCCCGCTGCGTCAGACCGACTTCCACCACGCCCGTCCCGTGTTCGAGGAACTGCCCGGCTGGAGCGCGGACATCCGCGACTGCGAGAGCTGGGCCGACCTGCCCGAGACGGCGCGCGACTACATCCAGTTCATCGCCACGTTCACCAAGACCCGGGTCAAGTTCATCGCCGTCGGGCCGGGCCGCGAAGAGACGATCATCCTGCCGCGCTCGATCGGGCGCGGCGGCGCGGTGTAGCGACCGCGGCACGCAGACGGGCGAGACTCGCGTCGATCCGTGCCCTACAGCCTCTCGAACTCGTCGACGGTAAGTCCTGCCTGGCGGATGATGCTGCGCAGCGTGCCCACAGCTACCTCGCGATGCCTGGGCACGACGACGGTGCGCGGTCCCGTTGCATCGCTCTTGGCGAACTTCACGTGACTGCCCCGAACGCTTACGACGTTGAAGCCCGCCCTGCCGAGCCTCCGCCTGACCTAGTCGAACGAAAGTGGCCTAAGCGGCACGGATCTTGACGCGCAGCTTCCTCACAGGCGATGGTGCGGCGGCGGTAGGCTCGAGAAAGTGAAGCTCGAGGGCCTCCCGGAGGTTCGCGAGCGCCTCCTCTTCGGTGCGACCCTGGCTCGCCACGTCGACCTCGAGGCACTGAGCGACGTACCATCCGTCCTCTTGGGCGACCACAGCCGAGAACTCACGTTCCATCTCATCCATAGTAGGAAGCCGATCCTCCCCTCACAAGGGCGATGTTTGCGTGTCCAGGCTACCATTCCATGATACGACCCGGGACACGGGTCCACGACCCTGAGTGGGCTGCCGTACGTCGAGTCGACCTAGGCCGCCGGCCGCTCCTGCTCGCCCTCGAACGACTCGCCCTCGAAGCCAGCGCCGCCGACGGCCCGCGCAGCGGTCGCACCGGCCACGCCTTGACCCGGTTCCTCGACGACTCCGCTCGCCGTGACCTCGGAGCCCCTGAGCATGGTGATCGTCAGGACGACGCCCGTCAGCGTGATGGCGAGGAGCACGATGAAGGCGATGTGGAAGCCGTGCACGAGCGCGGCAGCTCCCGTCGCCGCCGAAGGGGCGTGACTTGTCAGGTAGTTGGAGGTTGCGGTGGTCGCGATCGTCGTGATCGCAGCCAGGCCGACGGCGCCGCCGATCTGCTGGCTCGTGTTGATCATGCCCGATGCGGCGCCCGCCTCACCGGGCCTGACCCCGGTCAATGAGGAGATCTGGATCGGCACGAAGGTGAGACCGAGGCCGACGCCGCCGATGAGGAAGCCCGGCAGGATGTCGCTCACGTAGCTGCCGCCCACCGGCAGACGAGCGTAGAAGACGATCGCGAGACTCACCAGCAGCAAGCCGGCCGTCAGCACGATCCGCGGGCCGAGCCGGGTCACCAGGGCCTGCGCCACGACGGCCACGACGACCAGGGTCACGGTGCTGGCCACGTAGGCGACGCCGGTCCTCATGGCGGAGTAGCCCAGCACCTGCTGCATGTACAGCGTGAGCAGGAAGAACTGCGAGAAGAGCGCCCCGCCGACCAGCAGTCCGACGAGGTTCGCGGTGCGCGGCACCGGCAGCCGCAGCACTCTCAGCGGCAGAACCGGATTGCTCGTCCGGAGCTCGATGACGACGAAGGTCACGAGCAGCACCCCCGAGAGGGCCAGCAAGAAGACGGTCTCCGTGGCGGACCAGCCGATCTGCGTCGCTCGCGTGAGCGCGTAGACGAGCACCATCAGGCCGCCGGTGACGGTGACGGCTCCCCAGACGTCGAAACCGCGGCGTCCGATGGGGTTGCCGGCCGGTTCACGCGTGAGGAGGAACGGCGTGAGGCCGATCAGCGCGGCGCCGATCGGCACGTTGACGTAGAAGATCCACTGCCAACCGAAGGCGCTGGTCAGCACCCCGCCGAGCAGGGTCCCCGCGGCGGCGCCACTCCCGGCGATGCCGCCCCAGATGCCCAGCGCGAGGTTGCGCTCGCGGCCCTCGGTGAACGTCGTCGCAAGGATCGACAGCGCTGCCGGCGACAGCAGGGCGCCGCCCAAGCCCTGGAGGGCCCGGAACGCGATCAACGACCCCTCCGACCAGGCGAAGCCGCACATGAGCGAAGCACCAGTGAAGACGGCAAGGCCGGTCATGAAGACCAGACGCCGGCCGAGCCTGTCAGCGAGGCGGCCACCGAGCAGCAGGAAGCCGCCGAACATGATGGCGTAGGCCGTCAGGACCCACTGCAGGCTCTGGTTGGTGAAGTTCAGATCGGTGCGGATCGACGGCAGGGCGACGTTCACCACGGCGATGTCGAGCACGACCATGAACTGGGCGACGCAGATGGCCGCCAGGATGTACCACTTGCGCCGGTCCCAAGCCGACCGGGCGTTCTCAGGATATGCGGCCTCGCGGCCGGCAGGTGCGGATGTCGCGGGGGTAGCCAACGCACTCTCCTTGCCTCGGCCGGAAACGTCGGCACCCTCTGCTCTTCAGCTCTCTGCGGCGGCAGCCGCCGCGCCCGGCACGCTTCTACTGAAAAGGCGAACCGCGAGGGCTGCGAAGGCCACCCGCGGCGCTCTTGTCTTGCGGCGCAGGCTTCCCCGTGTCGCCTGTCCCTAACCAAAACGAGCGTCGCCGCGCTCGTTTCTCAGGTGGGGACGGTCATCCCTCGGGCGGGCCGTCGCAGCCCGCGCCGCCGGCAGACCGCCCACGGTCGGAAGACCGGGCCAACGGTTTCCCCGATTGCGGTCAGGGAAGGTGGCTACTCTCGGCAACTACCCAAAGGAGAGGCTGTGGCGAGGTACATGTGGCGCGCCGGATACACGGCGGAGGGGACCAAGGGCCTCCTGAAAGTGGGAGGCAGCAACCGGCGTCAGGCGGTCGAGCAGCTGGTGAAGAAGGCCGGCGGCACACTCGAGGGTTTCTACTACGCGTTCGGAGAGGACGACGTCATCGTCATCGCCGAGCTCCCCGACAACACGACGGCGGCGGCGGCCGCGCTGACCATCTCGAGCTCGGGAGCCGTGCGCGTCACGACGACGGTGCTGCTGACCCCCGAGGAGATAGACGAGGCGACCCGCAAGCAGGTCGACTACCGGCCCCCGGGCTCCTGAGGCCGGCAGCGCTGGAACACACGCCGGGCACCACCCGGGCGGGGCGGCGGGGGCGGTCGAACGACCGCCCCGGCGCTCGTTCATTGACGACCGCCGCCTCACGGCGTTGTAGACTGAGGCACTCGCCCGCGACGACCTCGGCACGGTGCCTGTGGACAGAGGGGAAGACGACCTCATCCCGATCCGCCGCTTCGCCGGGCTCACCGGCATCCTCGTGCGCCTGCTGCGCGACCTCGACCTGCCCCTGAGCGAAGTCAAGGAGCTGGTCACGCGCGGTGGCGACGAGCAGCTGCGTACCCTGCTCGCGCACCACCGCGAGCGCATCGTCGAGCGCCACGCGGCGCTCGAGCGCATCCTGGCACGCATCGACGTCGCGCTCGACCAGGGCCGCGGCCTGCTGGCGTACGAGATCGAGCTCGTGACGCTCGAGCCGCGATGGGTGGTCAGCCGCCGGGCGCACGTCCGCCGTCCGCAGCTTCATGAGCCTCACCGATTCTACGATTCTCCGGCACAGCGGCCGGCATTGCGACGGGGGTCAGAAGGCAGCGGCAACCAGGAGGCAGCGCTACGACAGAAGGTGAGCGGACCCGCCGTCTAAGAGACGAGTGATGGCACGGTCCGTTCCCCGCTCTCCGTGCAGGCGGGGGCGATACCGTGCCGATCCCACGTCCGAGCCCAAGGCGGCACACGAACGCGAAGGGGAGACCTTCTAGTCTCCCTCGCAGAGCCATCGAAGGGGGAAAAGCATGACGGTTCGTCTGATCTTCAGGTCGCGACTCCTCTTACTCGTGGTCGCGATCCTGCTCGTCGCAGGCCTCATGTGGGGGTTAGGAGGTGCACTGGCCGCCAGTTCGAGCCCCAGCCCGACCAGCGGGAAGATCGTGCTCAAGGTCGGCTGGTTGACCGAGCCCGACAACCTGAACCCGTTCATCGGCTGGGCCAACTCGTCGTACGAGATCTGGGGGATGAACTACGACTTCCTCTTCGGTTTCGGGGCGAACGAACAGCCGACGCTCGACGTGGCGAGGGAGTTCCCGACCCAGCAGAACGGCGGCATCTCACCCGACGGCAAGGTCTGGACAGTCCACCTACGCCCCGATCTGAAATGGCAAGACGGGACTCCGTTGACCGCCGACGACGTCGCCTTCACCTACAACTACGTCGTCAAGAACCACATGGCGCTGATGGCCATCACTACTCTTGGCATCAAGGAGGCAAAGGCCGTCGACCCGACCACGGTGCAGATCGTCTGTTCGCATCCCAAGGCCGACATGGAGCACATCTTTCTGCCCATCCTGCCCAAGCACATCTGGGAAAGCGTCCCCCCCGACAAGGCTCAGAGCACGTACGCCAACAAGCTACCGATCGTCGGCAGCGGCCCCTTCCAGACGGTCGAGTTCGTGCGCGGCAAGTACCTGAAGATGGCCAGGAACCCCAACTGGTGGGGCAAGCGACCGACGATCGATGAAGTCCTCTTCGTGACTTACCAGAACGCCAACGCCATGGTCGACGATCTCAAGTCGGGAACGATCGACGCCGCCTGGGGTATCCCGACGGCGCAGTTCGCGGGGCTCAAGGCGACGGAGGGCATCGCGGCCCTCAACTACATCTACTACAACTGGGACTATCTCAACTTCAACGCCTACGACCAGCCCAGCTCGCTGGGCAACCCCGTGCTGCGCGATTGGCGGTTTCGTCACGCCCTGAACTACGCCGTCGACAGGCCACAGCTCTGCAAGGTCGCCTTCCAGGGCTACGGCATCCCCGGTACCACCATTCTGCCGTCCGGCATGTGGAGCAACCCCGACTACCATTGGCAGCCGCCGGCCGACCAGGCCTACACCTTCGATCTCGCCAAAGCCAACCAGCTGCTCGACCAGGCCGGCTACACGCGGGGCGCGAACGGCGCTCGCCTTTTCAAGGGTAAGCCGATCAGCCTGCGGCTATGGGCCATGACCGACAGCCCCGAGGCCCAGGCAGAGGGCAGGCTGATCACCGGCTGGTTCCAGCAGCTCGGCCTCAGGATCACGTTCTCGGTGCTCGAGCGCGGCACCCAGCAGGCCCATCTGTGGAACTTCAAGGGCAACGCCTACGCGCCCGACTTCGACATGTACATCGACGACTGGGCGGGCTACTCGGATCCCGGCCAGACGCTGGCCGCCGAGACGACCTCGCAGATCGGCTACGCCAACGAGCCCTGCTGGTCGAATACCCTCTACGACAGGCTCTGCAACGACCAGGCGGCGACCCTCGATCTCCAGCAGCGCAAGGCGATCATCTGGCACATGCAGCAGATCATGTATCAGCAGACGCCATGGATGCTGCTCAGCTACCCCGACTACCTCGAGGCCTACAACACGAGCAGGTGGACGGGCTGGACGCGGGTGATGAACGGACGCGGACCGGCCTTCTACACCGCTGGCAACAACGACTCCTACCTGAACCTGCAGCCGCAGACGGCCGCAACGAGCGGCGGTGCCAACCTTCCAGTGATCGTCGGCGCCGTCGTGGCCGTCGCCGTCGTGGCCGCCGTCGCCGTGTGGCTGCTCAGAAGGCGGCGCACCAAGGCCGAGGAAGTCTAGTGGGCGCGGCGCCGGGCGAAGCCGGCGCGACGCGCCCGGCCGACATCGTCTTTCGCAACGGGTCCGTCTACACGGCGAGCGCCGGGCGCCCCAGGGCGCAGGCGGTCGCCTTGGCGGCCGGCCGGATCGCCTTCGTGGGGCGCGACGAGGAGGCCCTACGCTACGTCGGCTCGCGCACCCGCGTCGTCGACCTCGGCGGACGCCTCATGCTCCCCGGCTTCATCGATAGCCACGCCCATCCTTCGGAGATGGTCGAGTACGTGTACGGTGTCGGCCTCAAGGGGCTGGACGCGATCGACCGCTACAAGCAAGCGGTGCGCGCGTTCGCCACGGAGCACCCAGAGCTCTCGGGCATCCGCGGCTGGGGCTGGAGCAACGTGATCGCTCCGGGGACGGGGCCCCGCGCCGTGGACCTGGACGAGGCCGTTGGTGACCGGCCGGCGATGATGCGCTCCGAGGACGGACACTCGCTGTGGGCCAACACGGCCGCTTTGCGGCTCGCCGGAGTCACGGCGGAGACGCCTGATCCGCGCAACGGCGTGATCGAGCGCGACATAGCGTCGGGCGAGCCGACGGGCACCCTCCGCGAAGGGGCGATGCAGCTCGTGCAACGCGTCTTCCCGCCCTACACCGTGGATCAGTGCGCGGCCGGCCTGCGCTGCTTCCAAGAGGATGTCGCTGGGCTGCTAGGCATCACGACGGTCTTCAACGCCATGAGCGTCCCCGGCGACCCCGTGCTCGAGGCCTTCGAGAGGCTGCAGACCGAGGGCGAGCTCACCGTGCGCTACCGTGCCGGCCTCTGGCTGCAATCGGACCTGCCGCTCGGCGAACAGCTGCGCGCCGCGGTGGCCGAGCGCGCCAAGCACTCAGGGTCGCTGTTCAAGACTGAGACCGTCAAGCTGTTCGCCGACGGCGTCGTCGAGGGTCACACGGCCTACCTCGACGAACCCTACGCCGACGCCCCGGGCGACCGGGGGTTCCCCGAGTGGTCGGCCGAGGCCCTGACCGAGGCGTCGATCGCCGCCGCGCGTGAGGGCTTTCAGCTCCACTACCACGTCATCGGCGATGCGGCGGCGGCGATGGCGCTCGACGCCATCGCCGCCGCACAGGCGGCCGGGATGACGCGCGGACGCCCCGGCGTGACCCACGTGCAGCTCGTCCGCCAGGCCGACTTCCGACGCTTCGCCGATCTCGGGGCCGTCGCCATCCCCAACCCCTACTGGTTCCTCAGGGACGACTACTTCTACGACCTGCAAGTGCCCTACCTCGGTGCGGACCGGGCGGACCACGAGTACCCCATGCGCAGCTTCTTCGAGGCAGGGGCACACGTGGCCTCGGCGAGCGACTTCCCGGTCACGGCACCACCCGCTCCGCTCGTAGGCATCCAGATCGGTGTGCTGCGCTGGTACCCCGGCGAGGCCGAGCCGGGCGACGTGCTCTGGCCCGACGAAGCGGTCTCCGTCGAGCAGATGATCGACAGCTTCACCATCGAGGGCGCCTACGCTCACTTCCTCGAGCATGAGACGGGCTCGATCGAAGTGGGCAAGGCGGCCGACATGATCGTGCTCGACCGGGACATCCTCACGGTCCCGCCCGATGAGATCGGCGGAAGCTCAGTGCTCCTCACGTTGTTCGGCGGCAAGGCCGTCCACGGCAGCCTCTCGCTCGAGTAGCACGCGCCGGGAGAAGGCCGAAGAAACCGATCCCGCAGAGGGTCTGCGAGGGCGCGACGGGGCCTCGGCCCCGTCGCGCCCGCGCGAGCCAAGGTGTAGGTTGTGGCTGCGGCCGCGCCACGCGCCGAGGAGCCAGCAGGACTACTCGACGCAAAGCCGCAGCCGCAGATGGAGCCCGGGCCCAGACGACGAGGCCACGGGCCTTGAGCGACGAGTGTGGAAGGGTCGTGGGAGCATGAGAGTCCTGCAGCTTGGAGTCGGTTCGGTGGGGGAGGTGACGGCCAGGATCGTCGCCGCCGAGCCGGCGGTCGACGCAGTCGTGCTGGCCGACCTCGACGAGACGCGTTGCGCCGAGGTGGGCGGGCTCATCGGCCCCAAGGCCTCGCCGCTGGTCCTCGACGCGAACGACGGCGACGCGCTGGCGCGCGCTCTGGCCGACGTCGACCTGGTCATCAACGCGTTGATCCCGCGCTTCAACCTCGCGGTCATGGAGGCGTGCCTCGAGACAGGCACCCACTACCTCGACATGGCGGCCGGCGGACCGCGCGACGTCGTCGGCACGGCGGACGTCGACGAGGAGCTCGCCCTCGACGCACGCTTCCGCGACAAGGGGCTGGCGGCGCTGGTGTTCTTCGGCATCGACCCCGGGGCGAGCGACGTCTTCGCCCGCTACCTCTACGACGAGCTCGACACCGTCGAGTCGCTGACGGTGCTCGACGGCGACAACGGCGCCGTCGAGGGCTACGACGTGGCCTGCGGCTTCTCGCCCGACACGATGATCGAGGAGTGCCTGCTGCCGCCGCAGAGCTTCACCGACGGGCGCCTGGTGCGGCACGAGCCCCTGACGCGCACGTTCGAGTTCGACTTTCCCGTCGGCGGGACGCCTGCGCGTGTGGAACGTCGACCACGAGGAGTCGCAGCTCATGGCGCTGCACCTGGGCGACAAGGGGCTGCGGCACGCCGACTTCTTCATCGCCCTCGACCCCGGCTTCGTGGAGCTGCTGCGCAACCTGCGCAAGCTGGGCCTCGACAGCCCGCAGCCGATCGAGTTCAAGGGGGCCACGTTCTCGCCGCGCGAGTTCGTGCTCTCGCGCCTGCCGCGGCCGGTCGACCTCAAGGGACACATCAGCGGCGAGGTGTGCGTCGGCACCTTGGCCATCGGGACGAAGGGCGGCCGCCGCATCGTCCGCTTCGCGTACAACGTGACCTCGCACGGCGACGCCTTCGCGCGCATGGGCGCGCAGGGCACCGGTTACCAGACCGGGGTGCCCGCCGCGGCGGCGGCCACGCTGCTGGCACAGGGAGCGATCTCCGAGCGCGGCGTGCTCGCGCCCGAGCGGCTCGACCCGCACGACGTTCCTCGCCGAGATGACGCGGCTCGGGTGCCCCTGGCAGGTGACCGATCTCGACCCCCAGGCGGTCGAGCCGCTCCTGGCCGTCCTCTAAGAGCAGCGGGAGGGGTGGACGCGATGAGCACGCTGGAGCCAGCCGGCCGGCCGGCGCCGGCGCAGCAGGGCGGCCGGCCGGCCATCGAGCCACTGAAGGTCGCACGCCCCGTCAGGTTCCAGAACGACGACGAGCTCGACCGGCTTCGCGAGGCGACGCTGCACGTGCTCGAGCACGTCGGCGTCACGTTCCCCTCTCCCCGCGCCCTGGAGCTGCTGAGCGGCCACGGGGCGCGCGTCGACGACGCGCACGCAGGTCGTCAGGTTCCCGCCCGACCTGGTGCTGCGCGCGATGGCGACGGCGCCGCGCTTCTACACGCTGGGAGCGCGCGACCCGGCCTGCGACCTGCGCTTCGCGAAGGGTGTCAGCTACCTCACCAACGACGGCTGCGGGCACCTCGTCCTCGACATCGGCAGCACGACCACCAGGCCCTCGACCAAGGACGACGTGGCGGCCGCGGCCCGCGTCTGCGACCACCTGTCGGCCGTCTCCTTTCTGTGGCCGATGGTCTCGGCCCAGGACCACGGCGCCACCGCCCCGCTGCACGAGATCGACGCCATGTGGAGCAACAGCGTCAAGCACGTGCAAGGGTTCGTGCACGGGGCGGCGGCCGCGCGGCGCGCCGTCGAGATGGCCACGATCGTGGCCGGCGGCGAGACGGCGCGGCGCGCGCGGCCGCCGCTCTCGGCCATGGTGTGCACGGTCTCCCCCCTCATGCAGGACCGCGAGGCGATCGAGGCGGCCCTGGAGTTCGCCGCCGCCGGCATCCCCGTCGGCTTCACGTCGATGCCTACCATGGGTACGACGGCACCGGCGACGATGGCCGGCCTGCTCGCCGTCGCCGACGCCGAGGTCGTGAGCGCGACCGTCCTCGTGCAGCTCGCGGCGCCCGGCGCGCCGGTCTTCCACTCCATCCTGCCGGCCACCTGCGACCCGCGCACGGGAGCCTACGTGCCCAAGCCGCTCAACCGTTACGGACGCCAGGCGGTCGTCGAGATCGCCCATCACTGGGGCGTGCCGTCACAAGTGGGCGCCTTCGGCACCGGCTCTCGCGAGCCGGGGACGTGGCAGGCGGCCGCCGAGAGCGGGCTCGACCTGTACCTGGTGGCCCTCGCCGGCGCCGACATGATCGCCGGCATCGGCCTCCTCGACGGCTCCACCGTTCTCGCCCTCGACAGCCTGCTGCTCGACGCCGACCTCTATCACCGCACCCGCTACGCGCTGCAGCGCCTGCCGATCGACGACGAGACGCTGGCCCTCGACACCGTGACGCAGGTCGGACCCGGCGGTCACTACCTGGGGACCAAGCACACGCGACGCCACCTGCGCGACACCGTGGTGCCGGGCCTGCAGCACGAGACCGGTCCCGATGGGGAGTACCGCGACCCGCTCGCGGTGGCCCGCGAGCGGGTCGCCTGCGATCCTCGAGCACCACCATCCGGAGCCGCTGCCGGACGATCGGCGCGCCGGCTCTCGACGAGGTGCTCGCAGCCGCCGACCGCGAGGCCGCCGGACAGTGACGACAGCGGGGCGCCGCCGTCGCAAGCGACGCGGCGCCGCCGTCTCGAGCGACGCGGCGCCCCCGGGTCGCCTCCGTGTCGTTGCCGTCGCCGCGGGCGCATCGGTAGACTGCCGCTAGTCGCGGAGCTCCTTCTTCGACTGCGCACACTGACCGCTGCCCGAGGAGGCCCCATGAAGGTGCTCGTCGTCGGTGGTGGAGGGCGTGAGCACGCGCTCGTCCACGCCTTCGCCTCGTCGAACCTGGCCACCCAGCTCTACTGCGCGCCGGGCAACGCCGGCATCGCGCAGGAGGCGGAGTGCGTGCCGATCGGGGGAGAGGACATCGAAGCGCTGCTCGCCTTCGCGCGCGGCGAGCGCATCGACCTGACGGTCGTGGGACCCGAGGCGCCGCTCGTCGCCGGCGTCGCAGACGCCTTCGAGGACAACGGCCTGGCCGTCTTCGGCCCTTCGCGGGCGGCCGCGCAGCTCGAGGGGAGCAAGCTCTTCGCCAAGCAGATCATGGCCGACGCGGGGGCGCCGACCGGCGGCTACGCGCGCTTCACCGACCACCGGTCGGCGCTCGACCACCTCGCCGGCGCCTCCTACCCGCTCGTGGTGAAGGCCGACGGCCTCGCGGCCGGCAAGGGGGTCACGGTGGCGCAGACGCGCGACGAGGCCCAGGCGGCAGTCGAGGAGGCCCTCGTCGCGCGTCGCTTCGGCCTGGCCGGCGAGGTGATCCTCATCGAGGAGTTCCTGGCGGGACCCGAGGTCTCGCTGCTGGCCCTCTGCGACGGCACCACCGTCGTGCCCATGGCTCCCGCGCAGGACTACAAGCGCATCTTCGCCGGCGACCAGGGACCAAACACCGGCGGCATGGGCAGCTACTGTCCCGTACCGGGCTTCTCCTCCGACACCGCCGACATGATCGTCGAGGAGATCTTCCAGCCCGTGCTCGCGGCGCTCGTCAAGCGCGGCATCTGGTACCGCGGGGTGCTCTACGGCGGCCTCATCGTCACCGACGCCGGCACGAAGATCCTCGAGTTCAACGTGCGCTTCGGCGACCCCGAGACGCAGGCCATCCTGCCGCGCCTCGACTCCGACCTGCTCGAGCGCGTGCCTGGCCACGGCGAGGGGCGAGCTTCGCGGAGCGAAGCTCGCCTGGAAGCCCGACGCCTGCGTCTCGGTCGTCATGGCCTCCAAGGGCTACCCCGCGTCGAGCTCGAAGGGCGACGTCATCAGCGGCCTCGACGCGGCCGCCGGCATGGACGGCGTGGCCGTCTACCACGCCGGCACGGCGTTCGAGGACGGTCACACCGTCACGGCCGGCGGCCGCGTCCTCGCCGTGAGCGCGCTCGGCGAGTCGTTCGCCGCCGCCCGCGACCTGGCCTACGACGGGGTGAAGAAGATCTCGTTCCCGGGCATGCAGTGGCGGCCCGACATCGCCGAGCGCGCCGTCACGGCGGAGCAGGGCGAGCTGGAGCTCTTCCCGCCCGGCGTGCTCGCCTGAGACACCGCGAGCGCGACGACAGCAGTAGGATGACAACCTAGCGGCAAGACGGCCCCGCGGCGCCCTCTTGCCCTGCTCGATCTACGCCGGCACGGGAGCGAAGGAGGGGCGGTGGAGCGCACGATGTCCGAAGTCGAGGCCATGCTGCAGGGCATCGAGATGTCACCCAAGCTGGTGGCCATCATCATGGGCAGCGAGTCCGACCGCGAGGTCATGGAGGCGGCCGCCCGCGAGCTCGACGAGCGCAAGATCTCCTACGAGCTGCACGTGATGTCGGCCCACCGCGACCCCGACAAGGTCGCCCAGTTCGCCAAGCAGGCGCAGGCGAGGGGCTTCAAGGTCGTCATCGCGGGGGCGGGCAAGGCGGCCGCGCTGCCGGGCGTGATCGCCAGCCACACGAACCTGCCGGTGATCGGCGTGCCGATCAAGACGAGCGACCTCGGCGGTCTCGACTCGCTGCTCTCGATCGTGCAGATGCCTCCCGGCGTGCCCGTCGCCTGCGTGGCCATCAACGGAGCGCGCAACGCCGCCATCCTGGCGGCGAAGATCCTCAACGTGTGACGCCAACGCGCCCGGAGGCGCGTCGAAGCGGTACAGTGAGAACTCCATATCCCGTGCTCGAGTACTTCCTCTGACGATCCTCGCAACCGCAGCACGACCCCAGGAGGTCGCAGTGAGAACTTACACAGCCCCCGACGCCGCCGCCCCCGTCGGCCCCTACTCGCCCGCCGTCGAGGCCGGCGGCTTCGTCTTCGTCTCGGGTCAGATAGCTCTCGACGCCGCGGGGCAGATGGTCGGCTACACCGCCCCCGACCAGGCGCGGCGGGCGCTCGACAACCTCAGACGCCTGCTCGCCGTAGCGAGCCTCGACCTTTCGGCCGTCGTCAAGACGACCATCTTCCTCACCGACCTGGCCGATTTCGCCGCCGTGAACGAGGTCTACGCGGACTACTTCTCGGAGCCGTTCCCGGCACGCTCGACGATCCAGGTCGCCGCCCTGCCCAAGGGGGCCAAGGTCGAGATCGAGGCCATCGCGACGCGCACATGAGGGCCGCGACGACAAGAGCATGACGCGTCGCCGCCTCTACTTCTTCCTCTGGATCGCCGCCGGCGTCGCGGCGGCGATCGCCGTCACGGTGATGGTGCGCAACGAGATCGCCATCCTGCACGGCCCCAGCGGCGACTTCGCAGGCTACTGGCTCAACGACCAAAGCCGTCCCGCGCAGCGCGTGTGGTCGATCGAGACCGAGGACGGCGAGTACACCATCGGCGGCTTGCGCATGGGAGGCCACGTGGCAGGACCGGCGACGTTGGAGGGCGCCGAGCTCGTGGTCAAGGACAGCACGACGGGATCGCGGTGGGAAGCCAGGCTGCAGCTCGAGCAGGACGGCGAACGCATCGCGGTGCGCGTCTCGCGCAACGGCAAGGTCGTGCGCCGGCTCACGCTGCGCAAGCTCCCGACACCGTCGACGCCCAACGTCGACTGGAGCGCGTTTCCCAGCGGCTTCGCAGCGCGCACCATCGAAGAGGGGATCAGGGCCCTCGAGCTCGGCATCGAGGCCTACCGCATCGACAGAGGGAGCTACCCGCCGGTCGTCGCCGTGCGCCCCGGCGGCACGCTGCGCGAGTTCGTCGACGGCTGGCCGGTCAACCCGATGACGGACAACCTCATGAAGCCCGGCGCGACTGCCCGGCGACTACCTCTACACCCAGGGAGAGACCGGGCAGAGCTACACGCTCGCCGGCCTGCTGCCCGACGGCACCCAGTTCGTCGTGCCCTGAGGCGAGGTTGAGCGCCGGCGGCGGGTGGGATGAGGAAGCGGCGCCGGGCGGCGATGCCAACCGCCGCCGCTTCCTCATCCTCGGCGTGCGTCTGGATCGCCTACCTCATGGTCTACACGGCGCGTCTCAGCGTCGGTCCGCTCTCGCCGTTCCTCAAGGACGCCTTCGACCTCTCCAACGCCCAGGTCGGCATGCTCATCAGCGCCACGGCGATCACCTACGCGCCCAGCCTCATCGTCGCCGGCTGGCTCGTCGACCGCGTCGGCGTGCGGCGCATGCTCGTGAGCGGCACGCTCATCGCGCCGGCTCGGTCTCTCTGCTCTTCTTCGCCACAGTCGTACGCGTCGCTGCTGGTGCTGCTGGCGTTGTCGAGCATCGGCGCCGGCTGCATCTTCCCCTCCGCCGTGAGCGCCGTGATGCGCTGGTTCCCGCTCCGCGAGCGAGCCACGGCGATCGGCGTGAACCAGACGGCCATCAACGTGAGCGGCATCCTCGGAGCGGTCACGCTGCCCACGATCGCCGGTCACCTCGGCTGGCAGTACGGCTTCCTCGCCATCGCGCTCATGGGCCTCGTCGTCGCGGTGGTCTGCATCGTCGGCTACAGCGACCCGCCCGGGCGTGGGGTCGGCGCAGCAGGCGCCGGGAAGCCGGGGCGGAGGCCGCCGGCGTGCCGCGCGGAAGGGCGGCCGGATACACCGCCTCGCCCCTCGACCCGGCGCCTGCTCGCCTCGCGCGACGTCTGGCTGCTCGGCCTGTTCGGCCTCTTCCTCGGCGCCGTCGAGTACTCGACGCTCGCCCACCTCGTGCTCTACACGAAGGTGCAGTACCTGTTCGGCGCCGTGACGCGCCGGCCTGCTGCTCGCCCTCTGCCAGGCCTCGGGCGCCGTCGGCAAGCCGCTCGCCGGCTTCGTGAGCGACCGCCTCTTCGACGGCCTGCGCCGCCCGGCTCTGCTGGCCATGGCCGCCCTGACGCTGGCCGTCTGCCTCGTGTTGGCCTTCGCCGGCGGCCACCTGGGGTGGGGCGATCTACCTGGCCGTGGCGGCTCTCGGCTTCGGGGCCGTCGGCTGGGGTGGTGTCTTCGGCACGGCCGCCGGCGAGATCGGCGGCCCTGCCGGCGCCGGCCGCGTCGCGGGGTTGACGGCGGCCGGCGTCAACGTGGGCATCATCTTCGGTCCGCCGCTGTTCGGCTACGCCGTCGACGCCTCGGGCTCCTACCTTCCCTCGTGGCTCCTGATGGCCGCTCAGCGCAGCGCTCGCCATGGCCTTCCTGGCCTTCTGGCGCGAGCCCCACGTGACGCGGGCCGAGCTCGTGCCGGCGCTGGTCGACGCCTGACGCCGCGCATCCCGCCCCTCTACCCGTCGCAGCGAGGCGCCGATGGTCCGCGTCTGCTCGCTCCTGTGAGAGAATCGCGGTCAAGGCGTGCCGTCCGCGGCGCGCGGCGAGTCCGCGATGTGCAGCACAGGTCGCGCGCGGGCGCACGCGCGCGGCCCGCGGCCGGCGTGGCCGGAGCGGCACGCCGTCACACGGCGAGGAGGAGGGAGGCAGCCATGATCGAGCGCTACACCCTGCCCGAGATGGGCGCCCTCTGGACCGACGAGGCGCGCATGCGCGCCTGGCTCGCCGTCGAGATCGCCGCCGTGCGCGCCTGGTCCACGCTGGGCAAGGTACCGCCCGAAGCCGTGACCGAGATCGAGGCGAAGGCCGACTTCGACCCCGCGCGCGTGGCCGAGATCGAGAAGACGACCGACCACGACGTCATCGCCTTCTTGACCAACGTCGCCGAGTACGTGGGCCCGGCCTCGAAGTACGTCCACTACGGCATGACCTCCTCGGACATGCTCGACACCGGGCTCGCGCTGCAGCTGCGCGACTCCGGCGCGCTGCTGCAGCGCGACCTCGTCGCTCTGGGCGAGGTCCTCAAGCGGCGCGCCTTTGAGTTCCGCGACACGGTGCAGGTGGGACGCACACACGGCGTGCACGCCGAACCCATCACGTTCGGCATGAAGCTCGGCATCTGGGCGTTCGAGGTGGCACGCCACCTCGAACGCCTCAAGCGGGCGACGGCCGACGTCGCCGTGGGCAAGATCAGCGGCGCCGTCGGCGCCTACAACAACATCGACCCACGCGTCGAAGAGCTCGTTTGCGCGGAGATCGGCCTGACCCCCGAGCCGATCTCGAGCCAGGTCGTGCAGCGCGACCGCCACGCCGCCTTTCTCACGACCCTCGCCCTTGTCGGCAGCTCGATCGAGAAGTTCGCCGTCGAGATCCGGCACCTGCAGCGCACCGAGGTGCGCGAGGCCGAGGAGGCCTTCAAGAAGGGCCAGAAGGGCTCCTCAGCCATGCCGCACAAGCGCAACCCCATCCTCTCCGAGCGCATGGCGGGCTGCGCGCGCGTGCTGCGCGGCAACGCGCTCGTCGGCATGGAGAACGTCGCCCTCTGGCACGAGCGCGATATCTCGCACTCGAGCGCCGAGCGCATCGTGCTGCCCGATTCCTGCATCTTGCTCGACTACATGCTGCAGAAGTCGACCAAGCTCATCGACACGCTCGTGGTGAGCCCGGAACGCATGCTCGCCAACCTCGATCTCTCACACCGTCTCGTCTTCAGCGAGCGCGCGCTCCTGGCGCTCATCGACAAGGGGATGCTGCGCGAGGACGCCTACCGCGTGGTGCAGGAGAGCGCCATGAGGGCCTGGCAGGAGGACCTCGACTTCGGCGCGCTGCTCAAGCAGAACGAGGCCGCGCGCGCCGTCATGAGCGAGGACGAGATCGACCTCGCCCTCGACCCCTCGCGGAACACCGGCGGGCACGACGTCATCTTCGCCCGTCTCGAGCGGCTTTCGTTCTAGCCGGCGGCAAGAGCGAAGCTCTCCAGTCGCGGCTCCATCGCGCCGATAAGCTCTTCGAGAGCCCCGTCCGGGGCGGGCGCTGGGAGGTCCGATGGCATTCTGCGAGAGCTGCAACGCCGAGGTGCGCGACGACGCGTGGGTGTGCGGTCGCTGCGGCGCACCGATGAAAATGGAGCAGCAGGCCATCGCCGCCTCGGACACCACGAACCCGTACGTCTTCTCAGAGCAGGCGCAAGCGGAGCCTCAGTACCAGCCGCAGCCCTCAGCGACTGTCCGTACCACGACCGGACCCTCAGCGAATGCCGGGACCAAGACCTCGGGGCTCAGTGGACTGACTCTCTGGGTCATTGTGGCAGCAGTCGTCGTGATCGCCGGTCTGGCCCTCTGGTTCCTTCTCTTCAACAACGGCGACGCAAAGAAGTTCGTCGGCACCTGGACGCCTGTGACCAGCGTTAGCGGCACCAGCGCGGGACTCGTCGCCGACGGCGGCCGCCTCGTCGTCTCGCGAGCGGACGGCAAGCTCACCGTCACCGCCATCGACGGCAAGGGCCAGAGCATCGGCCCGCTCAAGGCCGCCTTGAAGCGCGGCAAGCTCGAGTTCGGTCTCGAGTACGCGGGGGCCGACCAGCAGGAACAGCTCAAGACCCAGCTCGTGAAGGCTTTCATGGGAATGCTCGTGAAGGACTTCCACGCCACGATCAGCGCCGGGCCCGCCGGCACCGTCTACATCAGCTACTCCGGCAAGACCACGAACGACTCCCTCAAGAGCGCGACGAACGCCGTCCAGTTGCGCCGCGTCTCGGCACACTGACCACCCGATCCAGCCGTCGCCGACACTGGTTACACCACCCCCGAGGGAGTATTGTTGACGTAGCGAGCCAAGGGGGTGGCAATGCCACGTCAGGTCTTCTGCTCCGAGTGCCACGAGGACTTTCGCGCGTCCTCGATCTTCGTTCACCGGCCCCTCCTCACGCATTGCCCCTACTGCGGAGCGTCGCTCGAGCCCGCGACGGGGAGTGTCGCCGACCACGTTCTCCTCGACCCCGGCCACGACCCCTCGCCGGCCAGTCCCCCGCCGATCCATCGCGCCGCCTGACAGCGCGCCGGCGCGCGCCGAAGGGGTCTGCAGAGGCACAACGACGGCGCGCTCCCCGAGGAGTAGAGTGTAGGGGGACCACATGAGCGCGCCGGGGGCTGCCCGCGGGCTGCCCCGGCGCAGCTCCTCCGTGGGAGCTACGAACGGAGCATCTCGAGATGCCCGCAGACGACAGTCACAGACCCAGCCTTCTGGCGCCGTGGCTTCGCCACCCGGCGCGGGCCGTGCCGCCGCGCGCCCGCAGCCTGCTCAGGAGGGCCTCGATCCTCGGACAGATCGGCGCCGCGGCAGGCGCTCTGTCGGCGTTCTGGCTCGATGCCTCGAGCGCTCAGTACCACGGCGGGACGGCGGACGTCACGGGCTGGGGCATGGGTATCTTCATCCTCGCCGCCCTGCCCCTCTGGCTCGCGGCGCGCAATATCGACAGCCACCCGCGGCTGGTGTCGATCCTGCTCGTAGTCTGTGGCGTCTGGCTCGCGGCGCCGTCACTCTGGGGGCTCCTCGATCCGGCGCTGTTCGTTGCTCCCGAGTACATGGTCGAGCCCACCAGCGCGCCCGAGGGCATCCAGATGATCTGCTCGCTCGTTCTCATCTCGGGGGCGCTGCTGCTGATCGCCGCGTACTTCGGCTTCAGAGCCCACTCCCTGTTGTCCAGCAGAGAGTCCCAGGCCTAGGCGACCGCGTGAGCGGGCAGACTCGGACAGGGCCGACGACCGGTCACCTCGCCGCCTGCCCAAACGGAAGGCGCGCTGCGAAAGGAGAGACGCGATGGCCGAGAGTAGTGTGAAGGGCGAACAGGTGTCCGTCGAGCGCTCCGTGGTGGGGCTCGTCAGGAGCACGACGGCGACGCTGCATCAGAGCGCGGGGATGGTGGTCTTCGACTCGGGGACGACCGAGATCAGGCAGGGCGCCGCAGTCGCGGCCGGGGCCTGGGGCGACCTGCGCATCTCGATGGGCGCCTGTGTCGCCGCCGTCTCACGCAGGAACGTCACCATCGAGCGGGGCTACGGACAGTGGATCATCGGCGCCGGCGACATGACCGTGACCCAGGGCGGCGCGATGACCATGATGGCCGGCAAGTCGATCAGCGTGACTCAGGGTGGAGCGGCCCTGCTTCTCACTCAGTCGGCGCGCGTCGAGCACGGCAACGTCGGCCTGCTGATCTCAGGCAGGACCGAGTTCGCCGACGGCTCGCGCGTGCTGCTGCGGCCGGCCGGCGCCGCCGCCTTGGGAGGGGCGCTTGGAGCTGCGTTCGCCCTCATCTGCCTCCTGTTCGGGCGTCGCTTCTGCCGCCGCTGCCCCGGGGCAAGCGGCTCGTAGGAACGCACGCGGCGGGCCTCGGGGGACGAAGCCCGAGGACGTCGCCGGGGCACGAGGGCGGCCAGGAGGCCAGATGAAGGCGATCGTGGTTCGTGAGTTCGGCGAGCCGGGGGTACTGCGCCTCGAAGAGGTGCCCGACCCCCGGCTCGCCGGCCCCGACGAGATCCTCGTCGACGTCAAGGCCGTCGGTGTAAACCCGCTCGAGGCATACATACGAAGGGGGACCTATCCGCCGCACCCGCCGATGCCTTACACGCCGGGCTCCGACAGCGCCGGCCTCGTCGCCGAGGTGGGCAAGAACGTGACCCAGTTCAAGCCGGGTGACCGCGTCTACACCTCAGGCTCGCTCACCGGCACCTACGCCGAGAGGGCGCTCTGCCTGACGGCGCACGTGCACCGCCTCCCGGCGCCGACGAGCTTCGCCCAAGGCGCCGCGCTCGGCATGCCCTACGCCACGGCCTATCACGCCCTGTTCCACCGCGCGCAGGCCGTGCCCGGCGAGACAGTGCTCGTGCACGGCGCCAGCGGCGGCGTCGGTCTCGCCGCCGTCCAGCTCGCCGCGGCGCGCGGCATGACCGTCTTCGGCACGGCCGGGAGCGAGGAGGGGCGCCGCCTCGTCCTCGAGCAGGGGGCGGCTCGCGCCCTCGACCATGCCGACCCGGCGCACTTCGACGAGATCCTCGACCTCACGCAGGGCTACGGCGTCGACGTCGTCATCGAGCTGCTGGCCAACGTGAACCTCGGCCGCGACCTCACCGTCCTCGCCCCACGCGGGCGAGTCGTCGTCGTCGGCAGCCGCGGCGCCGTCGAGATCACCCCTCGCGACCTCATGAACCGCGAGGCCGACATCTACGGCATGCGCATGCCGAACGTCTCGCTCGAGGAGCTCGCCAGCATCCACGCCGGCGTCGTCGCGGGGCTCGCCAACGGCACACTCTTCCCCGTGGTCGCACAAGAGCTCCCCCTGGCGGAGGCCGGCGCGGCGCATCGCGCGGTGATTGAGCGGCGCCACCTCGGCAAGATCGTGCTGCTTCCCTGAGGACGACGGCGGTCCCTGACCCTCTGACGGTCCCCTAGATCTTGACCTCGCCCTGCTCCCGCCACCCGAAACCGGGCGTCCTCTTGGTCTCGCGCCGCGGCCGATGCGCCTTGACGCGCTTGATCGAGGCGAGGTAGGCGCGCGCACCCCTGCGCCCGTTGCGCGTCTCGAAGGACGTCTCGTCGATGGCCTCGACCTCGAAGCCGTCCTCTTCACGGAAGGTGTCCGTGATCTCCGAGCCGTGGATGCGCCGCGGCCCCCAGTCGCCGGGCTCGTGCTCGGAGAAGCAGAGCATGAAGTAGTGGCCGTCGACCTCGAGCACAGCCTGCAGCCCCGCGACGAGCGGCCGGCGCTCTTCGTCGGAGAGGCTGTGGAAGAGGCCGCAGTCGATCACCGTGCCGAACGAGCGGCCGATCGCCGCCAAGTGGAGGGCGTCGTGCACGGCGAACTGCGGCTTGGTGCGCCAGCGGCTGGCGCGTGATTTCTCTTGCGCGCGCTCGATGGCGAGCGGCGCGCTGTCTATGCCCAGCACGTCGTGGCCGTGCCGTGCCAGGTAGATCGCGTTGTCGCCCGTGCCGCAGCCGATGTCGAGCACGCTGTCCCCGATCTCTCCCGCACGCTCGAGCCGCGCCACGACGAGCTGGCGACGACCGATGTCCCAGGGGGGCGTGCCGCGATACGCGTCGTCGAACCAACCGCTCATACAGTAGACGGGCGTCGCCCGGCGAGGCTGCCGCCCCGACCGTGCGCCCGGTCACCTCACTTGCACTCGTCTAACAGTTCACGGATTGCCGCTGCAAGCGGGGCCAATGCCCTCCTGCTTCCCGCGCACGGCGTCACGACAGAGGCCCGCCGCCGAAAGGGCGGCGGGCCTCTGTCGCTCGGTCAGGGAGGGGGCGTAACCAGGTCGCCCGTCAGTGCTGCGGCGGCGCGAGGTTCCGGTTCTTCGTGATGGCGAGGGAAGTCTTGCTGCCGGTGGCGCCGTAGGGGATGAACTGCGCGGTGATCGTCGCCCAGCAATCCACGGGGGTCGAGGACGCGTTCCAGTCAAGCCGTACGGAGAAGGTCCGAGCCCCAGCCGTGACAGGGAAGACCCCGATGTTGCCGATCGCCCACTCGTCGCCCGAAGGTGAGTCGGTGTTGTTGTAGGGCGAATGGGTGGCGGCCGTGTCGTCCCAGACCCGCACGCCGACTGCGCCGTTGGCGCCGAACGTATCGATCCAGCCATTGACGAGCACGAAGCCCGTCGTTGGCGCGGTGAGCGAGACCGTTGCGACCGTGCCGGTGGCTCCGGCGCCTATAGTAGTAGAGCCGGATCCCAATCCGACCCTGCCTAGTGACGAGAGTGCGGAGGCCTTGATGTCGGCCAGGGTCAGAGTGTAGTTCTTGACCTTCGCGCTCGTGATGGCACCGGTCCTGACCTTCGCGCTCGTGATGGCACCGGTCTTGACCTTCGCGGTCGTGACGGCACCGGTCTTGAGTTGCTGGGTGCCCACGCTGCCGGCCGGCAAGACGATCGCGGCATAGCCCGTGCCGGCCAGTGAAAGCACGAGCGCGATGCAGGCCACGATCATGGCTGGCGAGGGCCGGTGACGGATGATGCGATGCATTGGCTACCTCCCTTTTGACTCGATCCCACGACGGTCCTGACCCGACTATGATAGTCCAAAACCCGACGAACTGAACCGCCCCGGGTTCAGTGGAGACTCTGTTGTTTGAGTGCTTCGTCGTCCTCTCAGCCGGCCTTCTTCAGCAGCCTGCTACACTCCCACCGGCTGCCCTGCGCGGGCGTCTGGGCCGCGCTGCTCGCGCGCCAGCGCCTCGGCGCGCCGCGCAAGCTCCTCGATGGTTCCCGAGAAGATGCGACCGTGAACTGGGTAGAGGCCGTACCAGTAGCCGAAGCCGGGGAGGCCCTTGGGGGCGAAGAAGGCGGTCTGCGTGAGGAGGCTGTCGCCGGTCGCGCCGCCGCCCCCTGGGGGCCGACGGGCAACACCTCGAACTGCAGCCACGCCAGCCCGGGCAGCTTCATCTCGGCGCGAAGCCGCAGCAGCCTGTCGGGCTCGACGGCCTCGACGCGCCAGAAGTCGAGCGCATCCCCAGGGCGGAGCTCCGCCGGGTCGCGACGCCCGCGCCGAAGACCGACGCCGCCGACGGCGATGTCGAGCAGACCGCGGAGCTGCCAGAGGGCGTTCGCGTAGGGCCAGCGCCACTCGCCGCCCACGCGACAGAAGGTCTCGAAGACCTCGTGCGGCGAGGCCGCGACACGGCGCTGGCGGCGCTCGATCATCATCCCTTCCTCGGTCACCAGGGACACGGGGGCCATGTCTCCCTCGCTGCTCGCCAACGAGTCGGTCCAGGACGTGGCGACCCGGCCGGACTCCAGGCTGTCGAGCGCCTGGCGCACCGCCTCGCGGTAGTCGAGCGGATGGATGTCGGGGAACAGCTGCGCAGCGAGGTCGTCGCGCACGACGACCTCGCTGCGCAGCCCCTCGATCAGCGGACGCGCGATCGTGCTCGGGATGGGCGTGACGAGGTGCACCCAGTACGAGGAGAGGCGCGGCGTGAGCACCGGCACCGCGATCAGATGGCGATTGAGCCCGCGCACCTCCGCGTAGCCGGTCATCATCTCGCCGTAGGTCAGCACATCGCTGCCGCCGATCTCGACGATCTCGCCGGCGCTCTCCGGCACCTCCAGGGCAGCGACGAGGTAGGCGATCACGTCGCGCGCCGCGATCGGCTGCACGCGGGTGTAGACCCACTCCGGGCACACCATCACCGGCAAGCGCTCGGTGAGGTAGCGGATCATCTCGAAGGAGACACTGCCCGAGCCGACGACGATGGCGGCACGGAACTCGGTGACGGGCGGGCCGCTGCGACGCAGCTCGTCGCCCGTCTCCTGACGTGAGCGCAGGTGCTGCGAGATGTCCTTCTCGGGGTCGCCGAGGCCGCCGAGGTAGACCAGGCGCTGCACGCCGGCACGGCTCGCAGCGGCCGGCGAACGCGCCGCAGCCGCCACGTCGCGCTGGCGGTACCCCCCGCCACCCATCATGCTGTGCACGAGGTAGTAGGCGGCCTCGACGCCGCCCAGGGCGGCGTCGAGGCCGCCCGGAACCAGCACGTCGCCGCGCACCGCCTCGACCTGCTCGTACCACGGTCGCCCGCGCAGGCGCGAGGGGTCGCGGGCGAGACACCGCACACGATAACCGGCCTCGAGCAGCGCCGGCACGAGCCGGCCGCCGATGTAGCCGGTCGCCCCCGTCACCAACACAAGGGGTCTCTCGCCGGCCGCCTGTGTGCGTCCGCTGCGGCTGCCGGCACGTCGCTGCTTCGCGGCCATCGCGTCCTCCCCGGGGTGATCACATGGCAGCCCCCATACTACCCTCCACCCATCTTGGGCGCTCGACAGGCCCCATGCCCGGGACCGCCCCGGCACTCACAGCGCGCCCGATGCGGTCGCGCGACAGAGACCCTCAAGCCCGACGCCCGAGTCTGCCGATGCTGCCCTCATGGACGTCCAACGGGCCACGGGCGAGCAGCCGACGAACACGACGCGGCGGCGCAGGCGCCACGGGTTCACCAAGCGCGACTGGATCGGTGACTGCCTCATCACGATCGCCGGCGGCCTGGTGATCGTCGCCGGCGTCGTCCTACCTTGGGCCAACGACGACGCCGGGCACCAGGTGAACCTCAGCCTCACCAAGCCCGAAGCGATCAGAGGGGCGCTGGAGACCGACTGGGGGATCGCCGTGCTCATTCTGGGCATCGCGGTCTTCGCGCTGGGCGCGTTGATGCTGGCTCTGGGGCCGCGGCGTCTCGCCGCGCCCTGCGGCGCAACGATCGCCGTCGCCGGCGTGGCCGTCGTTGTGGTCGCGTTCCGCGCCGCCGCCCCGATGGCGGGGTTCTTCAAGCCGGGGCTCGGCATCTACATCGATGTACTGGCCGGCATCCTGCTGGTGCCGACCGGGTTCGCGGTGGCCGTCGTCGGCTACATCCTCGCCGCCGAGGCGAGCGAGACTACGCGCTAGCGGCGATCACTCCTCGACCGGCTCGAACATGTCCTTAGCGGCGCCGCAGGTCGGGCACTCCCAGTCCTCGGGCAGATCCTCGAAGGCCGTGCCCGGAGGGATGTCGCCGTCGGGATCGCCGACTTCGGGGTCGTAGATGTAGTCGCACAACGTACAGGCCCACTTCTGCATGCTGACCTCCGACTGGGACGGGTTCGGGGCGTGCCGTGGCACGAATCCTAGCATCGTTCTGCGCGGCAAACTGTGCGATGATGCCCGGGCAAAATGCTCCGGCATCGCGACGAGGCAGCCGATCGGAGGCGCACGACAGCATGACGGCAAGGAGCAGGGCGATCCGGAGCGCGGCGGGCCGCGGCGAGACAGAGGCCGAGGGCGGCCCTTACCGCCGCTTGTACAGGATCGCCGGCGCGATCGTCCAGGTCGAGTCGCCGATCCCTTTCAGCGACACGACCTTCGAACCGAAGTTCGTCGCCTTCCGAGCCGACGGCCCCCCGTCGGACGTGGAGGCCGGCGCCGAGGCCGGCGGGGACCCGCCCGACCAGCCGATCCGCATCAGGCATCACTTCGCGCTGCCCGACGAAGCCGTGCGCCGCTGCGAGCGGCGGCGCGAGGTCTACCGCGAGGCTCCCTGGGCCGTGTTCCGCGCCGAGGACTCGTGGGTCTACGAGGGCATCCTGCCGAGCGGCGAGGCGCAGCTCTGGTGCGTCGTCGTGGCCGACGAGGACCACTCCCACATCGACATCTACCACCCCGACGAGACCGCCTTCCGCCGCGGCGGGTGGCACTCCCTGAGCATGCTGCCCACCGACCAGATCGTCCTCGCCCGCTCGCTCGCCTCGCGGCAGGCCTGCTACCTGCACTCGAGTGCGGTCATCCTCGACCGGCAGGGATTCGTTTTCGTGGGCCACTCCGACGCCGGCAAGACCACGATCTCGCGCCAGCTCACGGCCGGCGGGGCGGAGCTGCTCTGCGACGACCGCAACATCGTGCGCCGCTGGCCCGACGGCTTCCGCCTGCACGGCACCTGGAGCCACGGCGACATCCCCGAGGTCAGCGGCAGCGAGGCTCCGCTGAAGGCGCTGCTGTTCCTGAAGCAGGCCGAGCGCAACAGGCTCGTCCCGCTCGCGGAGCGCGACGCCTTCTACCGCCTGACCTCGTGCGTCGTGAGGCCGCTTCTCAGCGCCGACTGGTGGGAGCAGACGCTCGACCTGCTGGAACGGCTCGCGCGGGAGGTGCCCTGCCACGAGCTGGAGTTCGACACGAGCGGCGAGGCACCCGACCTGGTCGCCTCGCTCTTGCGGAGTGACGGGCCGTCGCCGGCGACCTCGAAGGGCGCCCCGGCGAGCATCTCGAACCCCAAACGAGAGGACACATGGAACCTCAAGTGACGCTCGACGCCGTCGTCGTCGCCTCGCAGGACGTCGTGGCGCGCCGCATCGAGGACGAGCTCATCCTGGTCCCGTTGGTCGGCGACATCGGCAACCGGGACGACGAGCTCTTCTCGCTCAACGACACCGGCATGAAGATCTGGGACTGCCTCGATGGGCAGCGCACGCTGCGCGACGTGGCCGCCGAGCTGGCCGAGCGCTACGACGACCCGGGGGGCGAGATCGAGGCCGACGTCATCGGCCTCGTGAGTGAGCTCGCGAGGAGGCGCCTGGTCGTTGTCCGCGAGGCCTGAGAACCCCGCCGCCGCACTCTGTCCCGACTGCGGCGTGCCCCTGAGCTGGCGCAGCCGGGTCCGCTGCCGGGAACGTCCGCCCCGACCTGCCGCGCAGGAGCTGCGCCTCGAAGCGCCGTCCACCAGCATCCTCGTCACCGACGTCGTGGTCGCTCGTGCCCTTGCCAAGAAGGGATCGTTGACCCTGGTCGGGTCTGGCGCCTGCATGGAGCCGGCCATCAAGGACGGGGACGCGGTGCGCGTCGACCCCGTGGAGCTCCGCGAGGCGAAGGTCGGTCAAGTGGCGGTCTTCCGGCGCGACGGCGCGCTGCTCGCGCACCGCATCGTGAGCAAGGGCGGCGACGGCAAGGCGCACCTGGTGACCAGGAGCGACGCGAACACCGGGGCAGACGATGGGCCCCTCTACGAAGACGACTTCGTCGGTGTCGTGGCCGCGATAGAGCGGCGGGGGCGGCCGCGCCGCCTCGCGGCGCGGCCGCCCGACGAGCCCGCCTGGCGGCGCAGCGCCCGGACGCGCTATCTCGCCGCCCGGCGCAGGGCCACCCTCGCCGCCATGCGTGGCCTGTCGGCCGCCCAGCGGCTGCCGGCCTACCGCTCGCTCGCCTCGCGCGCACTCGCGCCCTCGCGGCGCGGCGCGCGCATCGTCGTGCGCCTGCCCCTGCACGCCGCCCAGACGCACGACCTGCACCGCGAGCTCGCACTCGACGAGGCCCTGACGGCCGTGCGCGAGGGCGCGCCGGCCCCGACCGGTTCGAGCTCGCCCTCCTAGGCGACGACGCCCGCCGCGGCGGCAAGGTACACCTCGCCTCGCTGACGGTCGTGCGCCTGCCGGAGGGCTGCCCCGAGGCCGGGTGGTGGCTCGTCGACCTCGACACCCGCCTGCGCCGCCGCGCCGCGGGGCTCGAAGAGCCCCTGCTCGGCGCGGCGGCCTCTCTCCTCAGAGCCATCGGCGGGCGCGAGCTCAAGGCCGACCCCGAGGTCCTGACCGGCTACGAGCAGGACCTCCTGCGCCGCAACGGCTTCAAGCTGCAGGCGTCTTCACCCAGCCCCGTCCTCGAGCGTATCCTCGCGAGCTGATGGACCAGCGATCGCACGAACCGAGCATGAACGCGCGAGCGGACCGACCGAGCAAGTACGTGACCGAGACGCAGATGCCGCGCCTCGACCTGTGGGCCAAGCTGGCCGAGCGGCGCAAGCCGGCGTCCTTCGAGCTCGAGACGACGGCCCGCTGCAACAACGACTGCCGCCACTGCTACATCAACCTGCCTGAGAACGACGCCGAGGCCGAGGCGAAGGAGCTGACGCTCTCTGAGACCCTCGACATCGCCCGCCAGGCGACGGAGCTGGGGGCGGTGTGGTGCCTCGTCACGGGCGGCGAGCCCCTGCTGCGCGACGATTTCGCCGACCTCTACCTCGGCCTCAAGAAGCTCGGCCTGCTGGTCTCGGTCTTCACCAACGCCTGCCTCGTGACGCCCGAGCACGTCGAGCTCTTCGGCCGCTACCCGCCGCGCGACATCGAGGTCACCGTCTACGGCGCAACCGAGGCGACCTACGAGCGCGTCACGCGCCGCAAGGGCTCCTTCGCAGCCTTCCGGCGCGGCCTCGACCTGCTCCTCGACGGCGGCGTGCCGGTGCGGCTCAAGGCGATGGCGCTGCGCTCCAACGTGCACGAGTTCGACGAGATGGCCGCCTTCTGCCGCAAGCACACCAAGGACTACTACCGCTTCGACCCACTCATCCACCTGCGCTACGACGGCGACCCGCGGCGCAACGAGGAGATCCGCGGAGAACGGTTGACCCCGCGCGAGATCGCCGAGCTCGAACGGCGCGACCCGGAGCGTCTGAGCTACATGCGGGAGCACTGCCATGAGCTGATCGAGGACTCGCCAGGAGTCGGCCGATCGCAACGCCCTCTTCACGTGCGGAGCGGGGCTCGAGTCCTTCACCGTCACCTACGACGGCCGCTTGCGCCTGTGCTCGGCCCTGGGTCACCCCGACTGCGTCTACGATCTGCGTTCCGGCAGCCTGAAGGAGGCATGGTCCGAGTTCATCCCCTCCGTACGGAACCTGCGCTCCTCTGACCCCGACTTCCTGGCTCGCTGCGCCTCGTGCCACCTCGTGAACCTCTGCCTGTGGTGCCCCGCGCACGCCTTCCTCGAGGCAGGTAAGCTCGATGCCGTGCCGAATGACTTCTGCGAGTCGGCGCTTGCTCGGGCCGGGGTGCTCGGCCACGGCGAGACCGATTGACGAGTGGCGGAGCCATTACGATAATGCGCGAAGCGTGCCGACAACGGCGCAACGACAACGTCGGGGAGCCAGCATGCCGAAACCGCCTGGAAGACGCCGAATCTGACGGTCATAGCACGGGGCAAGCCTGAGGAGAAGGTCCTTCTCGCCTGCAAGATGGGCGGCAGCGGCCCCGGCGGGCATCTGCGCCAGGTCCGAGCAACTGCGCAGCACGTTGGCTTCAGCTAGCTGACAACGGCGTGTTTCTCTTCCCATCGGCCGACGACCTCCGGCGCGGGAGGCTTCGGTCGACCGTTTCGCGGGCAGTAGCGGCTCGCTGATCTCCGCCTCGATCCTTCTGGCGCCGGCCCGATGAGCGGCGAGTCAGCCGCAACACGGTCCGGAGCTCGCCCTCCTGCTTCTCCTGCTCAAGGACCCGGCAGATGCCGAGTCGGCACACATCGCCACTGCGCTCCGTTCCGTAGATGAGGCAGCCTTCAGCGACCTGTGCCTTCGCCACCGCTTGACCGCGCTGGTCGTACGCCGACTGGTGCAGGCAGGCGTTCCGCCGGAGGAGCTCGACGGGCTGCAAGCCGACGCGGAGACCCTTCGACGGCAAAGCCTCCTCATGTTCGCGGCACTCGTGCGCCTGGTGCACCGATTCAACGAGTGCGAGATCCCGTGCCTGGTGTTCAAGGGCCCAGTGTTGTCGGAACTCGCCTACGGCGACCTCTCACTGAGGAGCTTCGTCGATCTGGACCTGCTGCTGCCACGAGGGCAGCTTCGCCGAGCCGTCGAGCGCTTGACCACGGCCGGTCTCGTCCCCTCGGTGCCGCTGCCTGACAACGAGGCGTACTTCACGCGCTGGGGCAATCAGTTCGAACTGGCCGATGACCAGGGAGACATTCACGTCGAGCTCCATTGGGAGTTGGAAGCCGGGCTGCAGGGGTCGCCTCTCGGCTGCGACGAGCTGCTGCGGCGTTCGCAGACGATCGACGTCGGTGAAGTGAGCCTGCGGACTCTGTCGCTGCCCGACCAGCTTCTCATGCTGGCCATCCACGCAGCGAAGCACCGCTGGCTTCCACTAGAGCCGCTGATAGCCTTCGGCCGGCTCGTCGAAGCCCACCCGCAGCTCGATTGGGCGGAGACGCTGCGCTTGGCGACCGACAGCGGCACGCGGCGGCGGTTCCTGCTCACCATCGCGCTGACGAAGTCGTTCACCGCCGCCGCCTTTCCCGCGTGGCTCGTCGACTCGGCCGAGCGGGAGCCGGGGCTCGACGCGCTGAGGCGACGCGTCGAAGATGACTACTTCGCCGACAAGCCGTACCGCGCGGACTTGCCCGAGCGCCTGGGGGAGCTGCGCTGGGAGTTCGCCATCCGCGAGCGGCGGCGCGACGCCATCGAAGAGACCGTCAAGCGCCTCTTCTGGCCCCGGCCGGAGGACTGGGAGGCCGTGCGGCTGCCCGAGTCGCTGCTCTGGGCCTACTACGGGCTGAGGCCGATCAGGCTGGCCGGCAAGTTCGCGCGCGGTGGTCTTGGGCGGGCGCGCGAGCGCCTCGGCGCTCGCGCGCCCGCCCGCAACTGAGCCCACATTTGCGACCACCATCCGTGTCGCCTATCATGGCGACATTCGTATGGACCTGGGGAGCTGCTAGGGTGGAATCTGGAAGCCCCAACCTGACCCTCCGTGACGCATTCAGCATCGTCTGGCGGCGCAAGTGGCTGATCGTGTTCATGGTGGTGGCCCTAACGGCCGCCGCCTACTCATTCTCGGCGCGTCAGCCCAAGCAGTATGTGGCCTCGACGAAGCTCATGTACGAGAAGCAGATCGACGTGGCGAACCCCCTCACCGGCAACAGCTACACCGATCCCGGCGAGCGCAACCTCGAGCTGCAGAGCGTGGGCGAAGCGCTGCAGAGCCCCGAGGTGCAGCGCTTCGCCGGCCAGAAGATGGGCGGACTGCCCCCCGAGGCCAGCTTCAGCATCACCGCGACGCCCGTCAGCACGAACCAGAACTACAGCAACGTCGTCGAGATCTCGGTCCAGTCGCAGGATCCCAACCGGTCGGCGCGACTGGCAAACGCCTACGCGGCCGGCTTCATCGAGTGGCGCAAGCAGCAGGAACGGCAGCAGATCACGCGCGCCATCACGGTGCTCGACCAGAAGATCAAGGCGTACGGCGCGGGGGCCGCAAACGTGCCCGACTACATCTCGATGCAGCAGCGCCTGCACGACCTGCAGATCCTCTACGCCACCGTCACCGGCAACTACACCGTCATCACCCCGGCGGTGCCCGACCCGACGCCGGTCGCGCCGCGGCCGATGCGATCGGCCGCCCTCGGCTTCGCCGTCGGCCTCTTCGCCGCGATCGGCCTCGCCTTCTTGCTGGAGCAGCTCGACACGCGCGTGCGCACCGTCAACGACGTGAGCGCCTCGCTCGACCTGCCCGTCCTCGGCCGCATCCCCGAAGTGGCCAGCCAGAGCGCTGCGCCAGGGCTCCATCATCGCCGCGCACGACCCCGACAGCGCCACCGCCGAAGCCCTGCGCGTGCTGCGCACGAACCTCGAGTTCATCGGCGTCGACGGCGACGTCAAGTCGTTGCTGATAACGAGCTGCGGCCAGGGCGACGGCAAGACCCTCACCGTCTGCAATCTCGCCTTCACGCTGGCCATGGCCGGCAACCGGGTCGTCGTGGTCGACGGCGATCTGCGCCGCCCCAAGGTGCACACCTACTTCAAGCTCTCCAACGACATCGGCCTCTCGACGGTTATCAGCGGCAAGACGCCTCTGGTCGAGGCGCTGAGACCCTACGAGACCTACGTGTCGGGGAACAACGGCGACAACGGCAAGCAGGCCGCGAAGGGCAGCCGCCTGCTCGTGCTGACCGCGGGTCCCAAGCCGCCCAACCCGGGCGAGATGATCGCCTCACGCCGTCTCGACGTCTTGATGCGCGAGATCAAGGGCGCGCACGTCGATTTCGTGCTTGTCGACTCGCCCGCCTTCATGCCGGTGGGAGATGCCGGCGAGCTGGCGCGCAGCGTCGATGCCTGCGCCCTGCTGGTCGACATGGCCACCATCACGAAACCGCTCCTCGAGGAAGCCAGGGAGTTCCTGCGCCGCGTGCCCTGCCAAAAGGCCGGCATCGTGGCGGTGCGTGAGAAGGCCGGCTCGCGCTACTACCGCTCGGGCTACTACCTCCACGAAGAGCTGACACGGCCGCGCGGGGGGGACATGACAGCCACGACAGGAGCTAGGGTTTGCCCGTCTGGGAAGTAGTGCTTCACCACGACGTCAGGGCGCCTGACTTCCTCTCGACCCATCACCTCGTCACCCGCTATTTCCTTCGTCGTGCCCTCAGCGTCGCGGCCCTCATCACCATCGACGCCGGCAGCATCTTCATCGCCATGCTCTTCCTGCAGGCGCTCCTGCCGCTCGGCGTCGCGCCGGGTCCCGACATGCTTCACGTGCTCCCGTTCATCCCCATGGCTCTGTTGGTGTTCGCCCTCTACGGCCTCTACGGCACGCGGCGCCGGCGGCACGATTGGGTGCACATCCTCAAGGCGGGCAGCTACGTCGTCCTCGTCGACGATCGTCGTGCGCGTGCTGACCAACCTGCACCCGCACGCGGGCCTGCTGATGGTCTGGGCCCTGGGGCTGCTCCTGTTGCTCGCCGGCCGCTACGCCTACGACTACCTGCTCAAGCTCATCTACGGCGGGCAGGTCGACGTGGAGCGCGCCTTGCTGCTCGGCGGTTGCGAGGCGTGCAGCGAGGTGGTCGAGTCGCTGCGCCCCCCGCGCGACTGCGCGAGCGCACGGCTGATCGGCGTCGTCGGTGAGGAGACGCATCCCCGCGAGTGGCAGGACGCCGCCGGCCTGCGCTCGCTCGGGTCGTACGAAGACCTCGAGCGCATCGTCGACACGCAGCACGTGGACCAGCTCATCGTGGCCGACTACGAGATCGAGCGGCGCCACCTGCCCGCGCTCATCGAGCTCTGCCGGCGCAGGGACCTGGACCTCAAGCTGGCCAACCTCGAGATGCGCTTCGGGCCGGGCAGCGTCTGCCTCGTCCCCGGCATCGAGGAGCCCATCTTCGTCGTGCGCGAGTCGTTCACCGGCGCGCTCCCGTGGTTTGCCAAACGGATCGCCGACCGGCTGGCGGCGGCGCTCCTCCTCGTGCTGCTCTCGCCCGTGTTCCTGGTCATCGGCGTCCTCATCAAGGCCACGTCGCCGGGACCCGTGTTCTTCGTCGACACGCGCGTCGGTCTCGGTCAGAAGACCTTCAGGTGCTTCAAGTTCCGCACCATGTACGAGAACGCAGCCGAGCTGCAGGCCGAGCTGGAGGCGCGCAACGAGGCCGACGGGGCCATCTTCAAGATCAGGGACGACCCGCGCGTCACGCCGCGTCGGGCGCTTTCTGCGCGCCGAGCCTCGACGAGCTGCCGCAGCTCATCAACGTGCTGCAAGCGGCGACATGAGCCTGGTCGGGCCGCGGCCGCTGCCGCTGCGCGACAACGAGCTGCATGCGAGGCCTGGCACAAGCGCCGCCACGTCGTGCTGCCCGGCATCACCGGCCTGTGGCAGGTCAGCGGGCGCAGCGACACCTCGTTTCGACGAGATGATCGACCTCGACTTCCAGTACATCGAGATCGTGGTCGCTCTGGCTCGACCTCTCCATCCTCTGGCAAGACCGCTGGGCGGCCGTCCTCAGGTCGCAGGGCGCCTACTGATGACGCACGTCGCAGAAAGGAGCGACCGTGACGACATCGGTGGTGACCGGCGGCGCCGGCTTTCTCGGGTCGCACCTGTGCGAGTACCTGCTCGCCAAGGGCCACCGCGTCATCTGCCTCGACAACCTCGACACCGGCACGCTGCGAGAACATCGAGCACCTGCGCGACGACGCCTTCGAGTTCCGCAACGTCGACGTGCGTCGAGCACATCGACGTCGCGGAGCCGGTCGACTTCGTCTTCCACCTCGCCAGCCCGGCGAGCCCCATCGACTACCTGCGCCTGCCGCTGCACACGCTCAAGGTCGGCTCCTACGGCACGCACAACGCCCTCGGCCTGGCCAAGTTCAAGCGCGCGCGCTTCCTGCTCGCCTCGACCTCGGAGGTCTACGGCGACCCGCTGATGCACCCGCAGCCCGAGAGCGTACTGGGGCAACGTCAACCCCATCGGGCCGCGCGGCGTCTACGACGAGTCGAAGCGCTACGCCGAGGCGATGACGATGGCCTACCACCGCCAGCAGGGCGTCGACACGTGCATCGCGCGCATCTTCAACACCTACGGCCCGCGCATGCGGCCCAACGACGGCCGGGCGGTGCCGACCTTCGTGCGCCAGGCGCTGGACGGCAAGCCGCTCACCGTGTTCGGCGACGGCTCGCAGACGCGGTCGTTCTGCTACGTCGACGACCTCATCGAGGGCCTCTACCGCCTGGCGACGCAGCGGCGAGCACGAGCCGGTGAACCTCGGCAACCCCGCCGAGATGCACGCTGACCGAGCTGGCCTGAGACGGTCATGGAGGTCACCGGCAGCGAGCAGCGAGATCGTCTACTCGGCGCTGCCGATCGACGACCCCAAGGTGCGGCAGCCCGACATCACGAGGGCGAAGATGCTGCTCGGCTGGGAACCGGTCGTGCCGCTGCGCGAAGGGCTCGACAGAGTCGTCGCACTTCGAGCGCACCAACCGACCCCATGTGCTGACCGGACTTGGCTGACGACGAGCTCCGGAGTGAGCGGCCCGGGCGACGCGGGCCGGACCGCACCGGAGGCCGAGGCGACAGCCGGAGCGAGATCAGCAGAGCCTCACCGCCGCGACCGTCCACGGCCTCAAGTGGAGCTACACCTCCACGTTCGTCAACGCCGTGCTGCAGATCGGCGTCACGGCCGTGCTCGCCCGCCTGCTCACGCCGAGCGCCTTCGGCCTGGTGGCCATGGCGGGCGTCTTCCTGCGCTTCGGCCAGTACTTCGCGCAGATGGGCGCCGGCCAGGCCGTGGTGCAGCGGCCCGAGCTCAGCGAGCGCGACGTGCACAGCGCGTTCACCTCGTCGCTGCTCGTCGGCGCGGCCTTCTGCGGCGCTGTTCGTGGCCCTGGCGCCGCTGGCCGCGCTGCTCTTCCCGCGACACCCCCGGCGTGGTCGCCGTGACGCGAGTGATGTCGCTCACCTTCGTCATCGGCGGCCTCACGGCCGTGACGCAAGGCCTCCTGCGACGCCGCTTCGCCTTTCAGCGCCATCGCCCTGACCGAGATCGGCACCTTCGTGCTCGGCTACGCCCTGGTGGGCCTGATGCTCGCCGTTCTTGGGGTTCGGCGCCTGGAGTCTCGTCGCCGCGTCACTTAGTCGCGGGCGCGCTGGCGGCCGCGATCTACCTGGTCCTGTGCCGCCGCGACATCGGCTTCGGTCTGCCAGTGGGCTCCCTGAAGTCGATCTACTCGTTCGGGGGCCGCGTGTCGCTCATCGGCTTCGGTGAGTTCATCGGCAGCAACCTCGACACCCTGTGGGCGGGCCACTTCTTAGGCTCGGCGGCCACGGGCCTGTACACACGCGCGACCAACCTCGCCAACGTGCCGCTGTACTACCTCACCACGAGCCTTTCTCGGGTACTCATGCCGGCCTACAGCCGCATCCAGTCCGAGCGCGAACGGCTCGAAGTCGGTCTACCTGACGACCATCACCGTGGTCGGCGCCATCGCCATGCCGATCTCGTGGGGCGTCGCGGCCGCCGCCCACGAGGTCATCGTCGACGCTGCTCGGGCGGTCAGTGGCTGGCGCGCCGTGCCGGTGCTGGCCGTTCTGGCACTCGCCGTGCCCTTCACCCTCCTCACCACTTCGGCGCCATCCTCTGCGAGGCAACGGCGACCCTGAACGTGAAGATCGCCATCACGGTCGGCCGCATCGGATGGCTCGCCGCCCTGTTCGTGGTGTCTGGCGCGCTTCGGCATCGTCGGCATCGCCACGGCGTTCGCACTCTCGGAGCTCGACCACCCACGTCGCCTACCTGCTGGTGATGAGGCGGCTGCTGACGCTCAGCCTCGCCGACCTGCGGCGGGCCTATTCACTAGGTCTGGCCGCCGGCGTCGTGACCGGGCTGGCGCTGCTTGGCCTCCACGCCGGCCTCACCGGCCTGGGCTGGCCGGCGCCGGCGGTGCTCGCCGTGCAGGTCGCGGTCGGAGCTCTCTGCTTGCTCGGCACCGTCACCAAGGCGCGCGAGGGGGTGGTGTGGCGGGAGATCCGCACCCGACTCAGCGAGGCCGGCCACGGGCCCAAGGTCTCGGGTGTCACGGCATGGATCATCGGGCGAATGGACTCTCTGGCCGGAGGTACGGCTCCGAAGCCTCCTGCTGGCTGACCGACCCGATCATCCGGGCAGGCCGGCCGACGGCGATGGTGTCGGGGGGCACGTCGTCTGCCACCACGCTTCCAGGGGCCGCGTCGTCCGTTGCCGCAATTTGCGAGCCCTCGGACGAGCTTGCGCTCGAGCATCTCAGCGATCTGTCCTCGGCACCTGGTACCAGGCATCGTTTCGAAGGGAATACGGCTCTTGCCAATGAGCACCGGGTCGAACTTCGGGGCTGGCACCAGAACCACCCGGAGAGATACCGGGAGGCGCCGAATGAGCGGTCCGCCGTCCCTACGCATTCATTCCGCGGACAAGCCGCTCGGACCCGCTCCACTGCTCCAATCCATGTAGACGCCACGCGCGGTCGACGTCGAGGAGGCAACCAAGGATCCTTGGCACGAATGGCGTTGGAGCACGCCTTGCAGATTGTCGCATCATCGAAGCCGTCGAGTTGGTTGGCCTGCACCAGACTGCGCATCCCGTCTGAGTCGAACAGCGAGGAATAGGGCTGCGACAATAGGTTACCCAGCGGGTGACTGAGGCCGTAGTCCATGCAGCATAGAACCACATCACCGTTCGGCAAGACGACGTTGTGATCGTAGCTGGGCGTGGATTGGCATGCGACCGGATAATGGTGCCTAACCTGAGCAGCGCGATCCTCGTCAACTGTACCTGCCCGGGATTGGGCCAAGAAATGGCCTAACCGGCGAGGCAAAAGGTCCGCAACTGCCGGATGCACCCTGCCATTCGGGCTCATGGTCATCATCTGCAACCCTCCGCGATTGCCGCGCCGCCGCATGAGCGAGTCATCGACGAGAGGACTTCCGCCACGTGAGCGTGGTACTCGGGAGACGGACGAAACCCGCTCCATGTTGTCTTGGGCATCCGGAAGGTGCAGGCAAAACGGGTTCTCACGGGTAAAGTGGTCCAGGTGTTCGATTAGTGACGCAACACCTCCATCCGACATGCCCACCAATGTCGTGTATACGGCAACACGGTGCCCCTTTTCGAGGACGTGGAGGAACATCCCGGTCGCTTCGCGCGCAGACCAAGGCTCGGCCATCCCCGAGAAATCGATGCGCACGTCGTCGGGGACGGTCGACATCACGGACCTGAAGTCCTTAAGGGTGAGTTCGCGGGCGGCTCCTCGCGGATAGCGCGAGTGCAGCAGCCGCTGCGGACAGCAGCGGCATGCGAGAGGGCAACCGACCACTGTCGTGATCTCTAAAGTCGGACGCATTTCACCCGCTTTCTGCCTCGGCGCTTGCTTCTGGCCGCATCGCTGCACTGCACAGGGTTCCGCGGTTCGCCATCAAGACTCGCCTTGGTGTAAGCGTGCTCGCTGTGCCAGTCGGCCGAGGCGGCTCGCCACGGTCAGCATGTCCAGCGTCAAGTCCTGTGCCGTGCGCAGGATCGGCCTCGCAGTCCGCTCATGCCACCTCATCGTTCGTACGCCGTCCATCCGTATGCGCTCGTAGGTGCTTCGAGCGTCGGATCGATACGACGATAGAGTTCGATCTTCCTCAGCACCAGGTCAGGCTTCGCTGACCCGTAGTGCGCAATCCTGAAGTGTGTCGGTCGCGCCAGGCCCCTGACGTCCAAGATCAGACCGTTGTTGAATGGCAGCATCGCAAAGCGCGCCGTCGGAGTGTCGCGCCACATGACGCGGTCATGCCCTGCCAAGTACCACAGCCAGAAGGGACGCACCGAATTCTGTGTCGTTCACCATGTGGAAGCGCCTGAACCAGTACTTCGTCCACAGCCGAGACGCCATCATCTTCTCGACCACAGGACGCGTCAGCGCAGCCTCGGGTATCTCATCAACGTCGAGCCACACCATCCAGTCGGCCTTGCGTTCTCTGGCGAGCGTCAGCAGAAGGTTCTTGTCTCGCCCTTCATCGAAACCGACCGTCTCGGCAATTCGAGTCACCAGACTGCAGCTTCGACAGGATCTCCATGGTCGCATCGGTCGAGCCGTTGTCCACGACGACGACCTCGTCGGCGAAGGTGGACACGGCAGATAGCCAGTCTGCAAGGTAGGGCTCCCCATCCTTCACCCTAAGGAGTGCGATGAGTCGCATGGCCCCCATCCCTACCCTCCTTATGGCAAGCCGCACAAGCCGACCAGCCAGCCGGTAGGTGGCCCGGGTTCCGCTTTGGCCAGGCAGAGCGTCCCGCAGTCGCCGCACTGGCGGCCGCGTCCCGCGGATTGGTGTAACCTCCGCGTGACTCCTCGTCTCTAAAGTTCACCTCATCGGAGCCAGCAGCGCGGCGACCACCTCCTTCTGACGGCGTCAGAAAGAGCGGCGCGATCTCACGGCCGCCTACCAGTTTTACTGCAAGAAAACGCTGGTCGGCGCTCATGGCGCCCGGGCCGATGCCCTGGCCAGCATGGAAGTCGTCCTCGCGCAAATCCAGCACTACAAGGATCTGCCGCAGGATGTTCCCGGACTTCACGGCTTCTGCAACAAGCAGGATGAACGCTTCGTGGACAGTCGGGGAAAGATCATGTGGAAAGACGGCGAGGCCGCATTCAATTTCGGAAAATACAAAGGGGAATTTTCCGCACCATGGTCAAAGATCACCGCGACTACATGGAGTGGATGGTCAATGAAGGGAAATTCCCTCAGGACGTCATCGACATCATCTGGCGCGCCCTGCGCGACGATTTTCCAACCAAGGTAAAAACCGCGGATCCCGCGTAACTCGGACGCCCCTCGGTCTTTTGATATAATCCGTTTATGGTTGCCCGCCAAACCCCATCGCTTTCCCCAAAAATGACCCTCTCTCCTGAGCACGAGGTCGAAATTCGACTGTTTGGGGAGAGCATCCGGAATCTCGAGGGTGGTCAGCTCGATTCCGACGATTTCCGCCGCTTCCGCCTGGAAAACGGAGTCTACGGCATCCGAAACTCCACCGACGAGCACATGATCCGCATCAAGATTGGTGGAACCTCACGTCGGATGAGCTGGATGTCGTCGCCGATGTCGTCAACAAGTACACCCGGGCAAGCTCGGTCACGTCACGACCCGCCAGGCGATCCAGATCCACCGAATTCATCGCCGCGACGTCCTGGCCGCGCTCAAAGCCTTTGCCGAGTGCGGTCTGACCACCCGGGAAGCCTGCAAAAGTGCATCGCCAACGTCACCGCCTGCCATTTTGCCGGCACCTCTCCGGAGGAAGCGTTTGATGTGCGCCCCTACGCGGAAACGGTGGCCAATTACTTCCTGCGCAACCCGCTTTGCCAGAACATGCCGCGGAAGTTCAAAATCGCTTTTGAGGGCTGCCCGACGGATCACATCCGCATTCCCATCCATGATTTTGGCGCCGTGGCCAAACTCAGGGACATTGACGGGAAAAAGGTCCGGGGATTCCAGTGCTACATCGGCGGCGGCCTTGGAGCCACACCGAACTCCCGCACAGCTCTCGAAGATTTCACTCCCGAAGAGCTGCTGATCCCCAGCATAGAAGCCACGATCCGCATTTTTGACCGCCACGGGAACCGCAAAGACAAGGCCCGGGCGCGCCTGAAGTTCGTCCTGAAAGAGTGGGGCATCGAGAAAATGCGCGAAGCCATACTCGAGGAACGCAAAATCGCGATCCTGACGCGTTCCGGCCGGGTTCCCAATTTCACGATCAATCCCAACGCCTTCGACGAATCGGCTCCGGTCGTCGAACTTCCGGCCTCGATTCCCGTACCCCAGGACGCCGGATATACCCGCTGGGCCCTGACCAATGTAAAGCGACAGAAACAGGTCGGCCATGTGTCGGTTCTGGTGCGCTGTCTCCTCGGGGATATGACCGTCCCCCAGATGCACGCGCTCGCGGCGACCGCCCGAAAATACTGCGGAGGCCGTCTGCGCACAGCGATCACCCAGAATATGGTCATGCAGTGGGTTCCAGAGAAGGCCCTCCCTTTGGTCTACGCCGAGCTCCTGAAGGCAGGACTCGCCGAAGCCAACGCGGAACGGGTGGCCGACATCACCCGCTGCCCGGGCGCCGACACCTGCCAGATCGCGATTACCCATTCTCGAGGCCTGGCCGCGGCCCTCACCCCCATTTTCAGCAATGGACTGGCCACAGCGGAGGAGCTTCAGGACATCAAAATCAAGATTTCCGGTTGTTTTAACT